>JAJDYE010000015.1 GCA_022822905.1 Acidimicrobiia bacterium
TCGTCGCCCATGTCGTCGCCCATGTCGTCGCCCATGTCGTCGCCCATGTCGTCGCCCATGTCGTCGCCCATGTCATCAGCCATGTCGTCGCCCATGTCATCAGCCATGTCGTCGCCCATGTCATCAGCCATGTCGTCGCCCATGTCGTCGCCCATGTCATCCATTGCTCCGACAGTCACGGCAACTGTGACAACGTCGCGCTGAATTGGGTTGCCCATCCAGAAGACGATTCCGTCTTCACCTATCTCTACGTCTTCCATCGTGACGCTGAATGTGCCATCTCCGTTATCGGTAGCCGGGGTACCGGAAAGGGGGCATAGGCTGACGAAGGTAGTTGCGTCGATCTCATCAGGATCACCAGTACTACAGGCCGCCGCACTCACGGTCGTCGACTCCATGAAGCCGGAACCGGTCAGGGTTATTGAGTAAGTTCCAGCCGCTTCAACCGATGCCGGATCAGCAGAAGCGGTAGGCCCATCCTGTGCAGATGCGGCGCTTGCTCCTATCCAGGTGACAAGCGCCATTGCCATCGCGATGAATACCAACTTGGTCTTGGTCATGACACAACTCCTTGGGCCGAGCCGACACCAGTCCCGTCCCCTACTCCGATAGTTGTCGAAACCTTAGCGCAACGTTTCGGTTGTGTCAGCAATCACATGGTCATGTTGGTCGACACCTGCTGTTAACGACCGGTGCCCCGGACCCGAAGGCCCGGGGCACCGAGTGTTCAGTTCAGGAGGTGGTGTTACAGGGTGCGCAGCCGGCGGCTGAGACCGAACACCATCACACCGGCGAGGGCGATGCCCGCACCGATGATCACCAACAGCGACGTTTCTACGCCAGTGTCAGCCAGCATGTCGTCCATGCCGATCTCAACGGCAACGTTCGCCGCTTCGCCGTCTGGGACGAGCTCAAAGATCAGGAACGTGACACCAGCATCGGTGACTTCCACGCCTTCCACTGAGATGGGGTCGCCACTGGTAGCATCTTGCGGGCTACCGAAACCGCCGCAGTACTGCATCAGTGTGGCCTGTCCCCACCCATCAGGTCCGGGGTCTGCGGTGTTGCAGACAGCCAGGTTGGTGGCAGATTTGGTGAAGCCAGTGGGCGTCAACGTGAAGTCGTAGGTGCCGGCTTCGGGCACGGAAGCTGGATCAGCGGTCAGCGTCTGGTCTTGAGCCGAGGCGGACCCGGCGAACAAGAAACCGACCAGCGCCACTGCCAGCCCAACGAAAATCAACTTGGTCTTGGTCATAGTTGTGTCTCCTTGGACCAAGCCAATGGTCGGCCGGCCCCTACTCGGATATTGAGCGAGACTTTAGCCTCTTGCTTCGTTCGTGTCATTTATTCCAACTCTTGTCTCCGGTGCAGGGGATTTGAAGGGCTGCCGATAGGGTGCGCGACGTGCAGTCGATCCGTAATTTCCGCTCACTAGGAGGCCAGACCACTGTTGAGGGAGGACGGGTTCGGTCGGGCCTGGTGTATCGATCGGGCCATCTGGCCGAAGCCTCGGAATCAGACGTAGAGGCATTGGCCGAGCTGGGCATTCGCACGGTCTTTGATTTTCGAAATCAGGGCGACCTGGCCGTGGAGGGTCCCAACCGATTGCCCGATGGGGTGAAGCAGATTTCACTGCCGATGGCTGATTCCGCGAACCCGTCCGGGATTCGGGAGAACTTTGCTTCCTTCAGTGCCGAGGAGTTGGAAGAACGATTCGGCAATGGCAAGGCCTTCCAGTGGATGAAGGATGCTTCGGCGAGATCGGTGAGCGACCCAGTGCGGACAGGTCAATTCGGCCGATTTGTTCAAGGGCTGCTGGCGCCCGGAGCGGCTCCGGCGCTGTTCAATTGCAGCGCGGGCAAAGACCGCACTGGCTGGGCGGCCAGCATGCTGCTGTTGGCTGTGGGGGTTCCAGAGCAGCAGGTGGTGGACCACTATCTGGAGACCAACCAGTATGTGATTCCCGGCCGCTATGGCGACTTGATGATGCCGCTCATGTCGGTACACGAGGACTACTTCGCCGAGCAGATGCAGGTATTGGCCGACACCTGGGGCAGCTTCGACCAGTACTGGACCGACGGCTTGGGCCTAGACGGCGGGCATCGACAGGCCCTGCGGGAACTGCTACTGGACTAAGGGGTCTTGAGTTCGCCGATGTTGTGTACGGGGGCGAGGGTGTCTTGGAGGTAGTCGGGGCCCTCCAGGGTGTCGACGAACCAGCCGGTGGGGCACATGGTGAGGATCTCCACCAGGCTGAATCCGGCCCCGGCCATCTGGGACTCGTAGGCCCTGGTTATGTAGCGCTTGGTGCGGGCCACGTTGCCGGCGTTGTTCACGGCGCACCGGGCGACATAGGCCGCGCCGTCCATGGTGGCGGCGAGATCGGAAAGCAGAATCGGGTGGCCGTGCTGGTGGGGGTCGCGTCCTTCAATTGAGGTCTTGGTGCGCTGGCCCAGGGTGGTGGTTGTTGTCATCTGGCCGCCGGTCTCGCCGAACACCCCGTTGTTCAGCAGCAAACAAGTGATGTTCTCGCCTCGGGCGGCGGCGTGCAGAACCTCTTGCAGACCCTCGTTCACCATGTCGCCATCGCCTTGGACGGTGACCACGAATCCATCGGGCAGCATCCTCTTGATGCCGGTGGCCACCGACGGGGCCCGGCCGTGCAGGGCTTGCACCACCTCTACGTCGAGGTTGTGGGCGAAGGCCGTGTAGCAGCCGATGCCGAACACCGTGATCGTGGACTGGGCCAGTTCCAGTTCTTCGATGGCCTCCATGGCGGCCCGGATGGCGATGGGCTCACCGCAGCCCGGACAGAGGTGGTGGTTGGCCTGGGTGATGAGCGAAGGAGTGAAGTCGTCCACCAACACAGCGGGCTCAGCGGGCGGCGTATCGGTGGATAGGTATATCCGCTCGTCCGTCATGGCCTGTTTTCCCTCATTTCAGGGCCTCCAGGATGCGCTCGGAGATATCGGGCACGTTGATGTCTGGTCCGATCCCGAAGCCGGAGTGGTCCCAACTGGGACCTCCGATGAACTCCACTGGCACCGCCCCCATCGTAGCCAAGCGCACATCGTCGACCATCTGGCCCATGTTCTGCTCGTACACCGCCACCTTGGTCGAACCTGCTACCGCGTTGTGTACGGCCTCCGACGGGAATGGCCACAGCGTGATAGGGCGGACATAGCCCACCCGGTGACCGGCGTCGCGCAGTCGCAGACAGGCGTAGCGCACGAACTTGCCCACCGAGCCGTAAGCGGCCACCACCAACTCGGCGTCTTCGCAGAAGCCGATGTCGACCAGCGGTTCGACTCCGGCGGACATCTCTTGGATGTGGGCCGCACACGCCGCGTAGTGGGCGCCCAAGTCGAACCCCTCTTCGCCCTCGACGCCGCCGCCCAACGGGGAGATGATCTTGGCCGACCCCGACCCCCCCGAAGACCCGTTCAGGGCCCAGTCGGGCACTTCGGGGGCGGCGCCCTCGATAGAGGGCACCGATACCGCTTGGTAGGTGTGGGCCAGGTAGTAGTCGCCCAGCACCATCACCGGGGTTCGCCACTGACTGGCCAACTCGAACGCCAGCCGGGTCAACTCCACCGCCTCGGGCACGTCCATGGGGGCCAGCACGATGTGGCGGTAGTCGCCGTGCCCGCCCCCGCGAGTGGCCTGGAAGTAGTCGCCCTGACCCCGGGCCATGTTGAACACCACTAGAGGAAGCCGGGCGTTGGTGATCTCCGACAGAGACTCTTGCATCAGCGAAAGCCCTTGGCCGGTAGACCCGGTGGCGGCCAGATGGCCGGTGGTGGCCGCCCCCCAGGCCATGCCCACCGCCTCCAACTCGCTCTCGGCGTTCATACACACGCCGTCTACCTCGGGCAACAAGGCGGCCATGTGCTCGAGCAGCTCGGTGAACGGGGTCATCGGGTAACCCGTGAAAAACCGGCAGCCAGCGGCCACCGCAGCACGGGCTATGGCCTCCGATCCCTCCAGCAGCACCCGGTCGCTCACTGTTCGCTGCTCTCGTCAAGCGGCAACTCCTGGGGAGTGTCGTACTTGTACACCTGGAACACGAAGTCGGGGCAGATCTGGGCGCAAGCCTGACAGCCGGTGCAACCGGCCAGCAGGCGGGGGTAGCGGTAGCCCCGGGTGTTGACCTCGTGGTCGGTCATCTCCAATACCCGGGGTGGACAGGCGTCGATGCACAAGTCGCACCCCTTGCAGGCTTCGACGTCGATGACCACGGTGCCCCGAATAGTGATGGTGCTCACGCTGCCATCTCCCAGCCGGCAGCCAGCGCCCCCTCGTTGGCCTCGATGAGCTGGCTGCGATAGGGCGGCACCGAACGGCGCATGCCTTCTGTGAGTCCGTCCAGGCTCACCAGCCCGGACTTTCGTCCGTACACCCCGGACATGACCATGGCGGCCAGCAGTGGGTTGCCCAGATCGGTAGCCACATCGGTGGCGGGGATCTCTACGACTTGGTAGCGGTCTGCGTCCAACTCGTCCTCGAATACCGATGCGTTGACCAGCACCAAACCGTTGTCGCGGATGCGCTCTCGCAGGGGGGTCCAGTACTGGTGATGCATCAAGATGGCTGACCAGGTGGTCGACAGCACCGGGGGTGCCTCGATGGGCTGGTCGCTGATCACCACCGTGCTGTCGGTGTTGCCACCCCGCATCATGCCGCCATAGCTGCCGAACACCAGCACCTCTTTGCCGTCGACGGTCGCCCCTTGGGCGATGACCTGGGCGGCCAGCTGCACCCCTTGGCCGCCGATCCCGGTGAGCATTAGCTCTCGCTCTCCGGAGCTCATCGACTCTGCCTGACTGGCCGGTTCGACACCGCTCACCGACTCTGCGTGACCGGCCGGTTCGACACCGCTCACCGGCCTTTCCAATTTGGAGGGCGTTTCTCCACGAACGCCCGAGGTCCTTCTTTGAAGTCCTCGGTGCCGAACAGCGCTTGGCCGGCTCGGGTGGCGATCTTCAAGGCTTCGGCCTCCGTGGTCTCCAGTCCGTCGAGCAGGGCCTGGCGAGCACCCCTGACTGCCAATGGCGGATTGGCGATGATGCGCTCGGCCAGCGCCCGGGCTTCGGCCAGTGCTTGGCCGGGTTCGCACACCACGTTCACCAGGCCCAGGGAATGGGCCCGGTGGACGTCGATGGTGTCACCGATCAGCGCCATTTCCATGGCGATGTTCACGGGGATTCGGCGCGGGAGCCGGCTAACGCCCCCCTCGGAGGCAATCAGCGATCGCTTGACCTCGGGAATGCCGAAGACGGCTTCGGTGGACGCCACCACCAGGTCGCAGGCCAGCACCATCTCAAACCCCCCGGCCACCGCAGGACGATCCACCGCGGCAATGACCGGCTTGGCGCGCTGTCGGCGAGAGAAGTGGCCGAAGCCGTGCTCCGAGTGCATGATTCCCGCGGTTCGCCCCTCGGAAATCGCCTTCAGATCGGCACCGGCGCAGAACACCCGGCCGTTGCCGGCCAAGATGGCCACCCACACCTCATCATCGGCGTCGAATTGGTCGAATGCCTCGCCCAGGGCCGCGGACAGCTCCGGGCTCATGGCATTGCGAGACTCGGGTCGGTTCATCGTGATGACCGCAACTCGGTCTTCGGCTTCGTAGATGGCCAGGCTCATCGTGCCTCTCCCTACTCCGGATCTCTTACCTTCAGCAGCTGCTTGCCCTGGTTGGCCCCGGAGAACAGCCGCAAGAACGTAGTCGGGATGTTGTCGAACCCCTCTTGTATGTCGGTCTGGAAGGCGATCTCCCCGGCGGCTACCCATTGCCCGAGATCTTCGACGGCCGCGGGCACCCGGTCCATGTGGTCGAACATCACAAAGCCTTGGATGGTGAGGCGCTTCTCGATGATCTGGAACATGTTGGACGGTCCCGACCGGCGCATGCCCTGGTTGTAGGTGGAGATGGCGCCGCAGCTGGCTATGCGTCCCCCTTGGCCCATGTGGTTCATGACCGTCTCCAGCATGTCGCCGCCCACGTTGTCGAAGTACACGTCCACGCCATCGGGGCAGAGCTCGGCCAGGCGGGCACCCACATCCTCGTTCTTGTAGTCGATGGCCGCGTCCAGGCGGGCCTCATCTAGGAGCCACCGGCACTTGTCGGCTCCGCCGGCGATGCCCACCGACCGGCAGCCCTTGATGCGGGCGATTTGGGCGGCCACCGACCCGGTGGCCCCGGCCGCCCCCGATGTCAACACGGTCTCGCCCGATTGGGTGCGGCCGATGTCGAGCAGGCCGATATAGGCGGTCAGCCCGGTTCCCCCTAGCGGACCCAGCATCACCGGGATGGGTGTGTCGGGAGGCACCACTCTGGTTTGCTCACCCACCACCTCGTAGTCCTGCCAGCTCATCATGCCGCTGACCAGGTCGCCCTCCTTCAGTGCTGGGGTGTTGGAGGCAACCACCTGGGAAACGCCGGGCGCCAGCATGGGCGTGCCCAACGGCACAGGTGGCATGTAGGTGATGAAGTCCTCCAACCACGTGCGCATAGCCGGCTCGAAGCTGAGATAGCACAGCCGGGCCAGTGCCTGACCGTAGCCCGGTTCGGGGATGTCGGTTTCCCGGTATTCGAAGTTGCCCACGCCCACCGGCCCGTCGGGCCTGGTGGCGTAGATCCACTGGCGGTTCATTCCGCCAACCTACTCCGGCAGATGGACGCAGCCCCTCAGCGGGCCGGGCGGACTCGCATCATCATCGTGGCCATCAAGCGGTCGCCCTTGCCCAGATCCCTGATCTCGGCCACAACCCAGCCCGACGAAGGGTCGCCCATCCAGCGGCAGGTGCTGTACACCGGGCCGATCTTTCCCCCCAGCAGATAGCGGATGTCCATGTCGGCCACCGCGTGGGGCGAGCCGAATTGATGCTCGGCAAAGGTCTCGGCGCCCACCTCGCCCACCAAGGTGACCATGGCGCCCTGCATGATGCCCGCGGGGTTGAGCAGCTGGGGGGTGAGCTCCACCTCCACATGGCCGACGGAGGCGTCCACCACCTCGATGCCGGCCACTTCGGCCAGGGGCCGGTCGATGTCGGGAAGCCCCATGAGATCGGGCCGGGGAGGGTCGTGGATGGGCTTGGCTGGATCGCCGGGACGTTGATGGTGGCGTCCGAAACCGATCTGGGCGTAGCCCACCTCGGTGCCGTCGGGGGTGCTAAAGCGGCACTCGCAGGTCAGCGTGCTGGCCCCGGCCCGCAGCACCTCGGCGTAAACGTCGATCTGATCGGGCAGGGGGACGTCTGCGGTGCGGAGCTGGAAATCAGTGGTGAAGTGCCAGCACTCGGGATCTTCCTTCTCGCCGATCATGCCGCCGGTTATGTCGGCGATCAGCATCAGCACCGAGGCCCGTACCTGGCCGCCGTGGCACTGCTCGTCGAACACCCGCAGCTTGCCGTAGCCGGGCTGGGCGACAGGGTCGCAGTAGATCCCGAGTTGGGCCAGAAGGGTGAATTTTGGAGGTGCTTGGGCGGGGACGGTCATGGCCCCTTAGTTCTAGACGGTGGCACTCTCCAAAACCGTGTTCTTGAAGAAGTCGGGGCGGGCTTCGGAGAAGAATCGGTGGGCGTTGTCGAAGGTGAAGGCCCGGAACTGGTCTTCGTTGAGCCAGCCGTGCTCCACCTGCTCCCACACCTCGGGGAGCACCTCGGACATGTCGGGAACGTCCCAGTGACCCACGTCGGAGGAGAAGATGGCGTTGAGGGTTGCGCCTTCGGGTAGGGCGCCGTCGAAGGCCAGGCGCACCAGCGGGTCGTCGGCTTCGCAGCCGAACCAGTAGGACCGGTCGATCTGCTCGAGGATGTCTTCGGGGCAGGTGATGCCGGCGGCCTCGAAATCGTGGACGACCTGATCGGTGCTGATGCCCTTCTGCATCGCTGTGCCGAAGCCGGTGGGCAGATCGATGGGGTCGTTGGCCTCGGCCAGCAGGGATTCGAAGTACTCGGGCTCGAAAAGAGCCGGGTCGTAGGCCTTGAGGCCCTCGGGGCCGCGCTTTTCCCAGTGGCTGAGGAGGTCGCACACCATCTGGGCGCCCCAGGTGACCCCGCCTTCCAAGAAGCCGAGGCGCAGGTCGGGGAAGCGGTGGGTGACCCCGCCGAAGAAGATCGACTTGGCGGCGGCCTCGCTGGCCGTGCCGAAGTTGCCCATGTGGTTGTAGGTGAAGTTGCTGATTGAGCGTCGGCCGTCCCAGCCCATCGAACCGGAGTGGAGGCTGGCCGGGGTTTGCAGCTCGACCAGCCGCTGCCACAGCGGGTCGTAGTCGTAGGCCGAGTCGAGGCCCAGCGAGTCGATCCACGTGGCCATCTCGCCGCCGGCCGGCACCTGGCGGAGAGCGAATCCGCCGATCATCACTGCCTTGAAGCCCAACTCGGTGACGGCGAAGTCGAGCTGCTCGATGGCCTCTTCGGGGGTTTGGGTGGGAATGGCCGCCACCGGTGTGAGGCGGTCTTGCAGACCCTGGTAGCTGTCAGCCAGGTAGCGGTTGAGCGCCCGGCAGAGCTTGTTGCGGATATCGTCGTCGCGATAGGCCGGGAAGTTGAGGCCGATGCTGGGGTAGCACACTGCGAAGTCCATGCCCAGCTCCTCGATGCGGTCGTGGAACATCGCCGGAGACACCGCAGTGGCGAAGTCCCGGGTGTTGCCCAGAGGCAGCGCCCACCACGGCCCCCGGAAGGAGCGCCGGGCTAGGCGCTCATCAGGGGAAAGGCCCGACCAGTTGGGCTCTCCGTTGAACGAGCAGTTGGACATCTGGGGGTACAGCCCTCCCTCAAGCCCCTCGTCGAGGCAGTACTGGTGGAGGGCCGGGTAGTGCTCGAACACGTGCCCATCGGCGTCGATGATGGGATGGCCGAGGTCGGCCCTGATGTCGGCGGCGGATCGTTGGCTGCTCATGGCGGTAACGCTAGCTACTACCGTTGGTTGTTGTCTCAGTGACATCCGATTGAGAAGGTTCAAATCATGAGCACCGTCGCCCCCGTTCGCCCTTGCATCTCGGCTGACTCGCACGTCACCGAACCCGACAACACCTACATCGACTACATCGATCCCAAGTTCCGGGATCGGGCCCCCCGCGTGGACTGGGCCGATGACATGGGCGCGTTCATGTCCATCGACAACGGCCGCAATCGGATGCCCTATGGAATGATCGCCGCCGCGGGCAAGAGCTGGCACGAGATCAGCCTCTCTAGCGGCACCCGTTGGGAGGATCTGCACCCCGGCGGGTACGACCCGGTGGCCCGGCTCGATGAGCAGGACCGCGACGGAGTGGTAGCCGAGGTGATCTACCCCTCAGTGGGCATGACCATCTGCAACCACCCCGACGCCGACTACAAGAAGGCGTGCTTCGACGCCTACAACCGGTGGATTGCCGAGTTCAATTCCCATGCTCCGGAGCGGTTGATCGGCTTGGGCCAGACCGCGGTTCGTTCGGTGGATGAGGCCATCGCCGACTTGGAGGCCATGAAGGCCCTCGGGCTCAAAGGGGTCATGCTCCCTGGCTATCCGTCTTCGGGGATCGACTACGACGCTCCCGAGTTCGACGCCTTCTGGGAGGCGTCGGTGTCGATGGGCATGCCGCTGTCGTTCCACATCCTCACCTCGGGCAACGACCATCCCATGGCCGCCCAGTTCCGGGGGCCGAAGATCAACTCATTCCTGGGGATAATCCGGGGGAATCAGGACATCATCGGCACGCTTATCTTCGGCGGCGTGTTCGAGCGCCATCCCGACCTTCAGGTGGTGTGCGTGGAGGCCGACGCTGGCTGGGCGCCCCACTGGATGTACCGGGCCGACCACGCCTACAACCGGCACCGCAATTGGCTGGAGAGCGCCGAGTTGTCCAAGAAGCCCAGCGACTACTTCCGGGAGAATGTGTACCTCACGTTCCAAGACGACTGGGTGGCGTTCAAGCTGCTCGACCTGATGAACGTGAACCGGGTGATGTGGGCCAACGACCACCCCCACTCCGACGCCACCTGGCCCTGGTCACAGGAGATGCTCACCGAGCAGACCACCCACATGACCGACCACCAAATCGACCGCGTCCTCCGCGACAACTGCGCCGAGCTTTACGGGCTGACCGTTTAGAGCCGCCTACTCGCCGTTCTTGATGGCTTGCCACACCCTTTCTGGGGTGCATGGCATGTCGATGTGGGTGACTCCTAGGGGGGCGAGGGCGTCGATGATGGCGTTCTGCACGGCGGGGGGAGCGGCGATGGTGCCGCTTTCGCCCACTCCTTTGGTGCCGAGGGGGTTTCGGTCGGTTGGGGTCTCGATGAAGTGTGTCTCTACCTCGGGGACATCGCTGGCCGCTGGTACGAGGTAATCGGCCAGGCTGGTGGTGAGCGGGTTGGCGTCGGCGTCGTAGCGCATCTCCTCGAACAGGGCGACGCCGATGCCCTGCACGGCTCCGCCCTGCACTTGGCCCGAGGCCTGCACCTCGTTGAGGATTCGGCCGCAGTCGGTGACTGCCACGTGACGAAGCAGGTTGACCTGGCCGGTCTCGGCATCGACCTCGACGACGGCGACATGGGTGCCGCCGGGGAAGGTGGGCTGGCCCTGGTCGAAGGCGGCGGTGGCCTCGGTTCCGGCCAGGTCGGCCAGGGGGATAGCGGCTGAAGGGGTGCCGCGCACGCCCAGGGTGGCATCGGGGCGGAGTTCGATGTCGTCTACCGCAGCCTCCAACAAGTCCGCGGCTCGTTCCTTGAGCTCTTCCAGAAGGCGTTCCGACACTTGGACGGCAGAACTGCTGGCCAGTGACGCCGATCGGGAGCCGAAACTCCCCAGAGCAGATCGGAAGCGGCCGGTGTCAGGGGCAACTGAGGTGACGTGGGCTGGGTCGAGGCCGAGCGCTTCAGCCGCCAGGTTTGTGACGACGGTCTGCATGCCCTGCCCTATTGGGGCAATGCCGGCGTCGATTTCGATGCTGCCGTCTTCGGTAACTCGGGCCGCGGCTGGTTGGCAGGGCTCGTGGCGGCCAGTGAAGTCGGCCCAGCAGCTCATGCCGATGCCGAGCAGCCTCTGATCCCCGGCAGCGCGGCGGGCGATTTGTTCTTCTCTAAGCCGTTGGTAGCCGATCTCCGACAGGGCGCGTTCCAATGCGCCCAGGTGGTCGGCCTCGTCCATGGCCAGTCCGCTGGGCATCTGCCGAGGAAAATCAGCGGGCCGCAGCAGATTGCGGCGGCGGACCTCGGCGGGGTCTAGATCCAGTTTGCGGGCCAGGGTGTCCATAGCCCGCTCCAGGAGTCCGATTGCCTCAGCTCGGCCCGGTCCCCGGTACGGCCCGGTGGGGACGGTATTGGTCATCACCGCCGAAGCGGTTACGGCTACCTTGTCGATCCGGTAGGGGCCGGGGATGAGCCGCTGGGTTTGCAGGGGTTCGAATGCCCCCATCCCGGCGTAACCGCCCACATCTGCGCTCACCTCGGCATGGAGAGCGTTGACGACGCCGTCTCTACTGGCGGCCAACGTGATTTCCTGGTCTTGGTCTCGGGCTTGCATCGACAGCAGGTTCTCAGAGCGGGTCAGGGCGAGGCGGAGTGGGCGGTTCAGCCGCAGGGCCAAGCGGGCTGCCACCGCGAACAAGCCGTTCTCTCCGTCGCATTTGCCTCCGAAGCCGCCGCCGATGGGGGGAACGACCAGGCTGATCTGGTCATCGTCGATGCCGAGGGTGGCGGCCAGTCCACTGTGGGTCAGGGACGGCATTTGGGCGTTGATGTGGATAGCCACCCGGTTGCCATCGGGAACTACCAAGCCGGCGACCCCTTCGATGGGAGAACAGGCCACTCGGGGATAGTGCTGGGCGGTAAAAGCCAACACGTCAGTGATAGCCATCTCTTTCAGTGCCGCGACAACGTCCCCCGAATGGACGGACAGCACGGTGTTGGTTCCATGAGACTGATGAACAAGAGGGGCTTTTCTCGCCGTGGCCGCGTCTAGATCGGATATCGGGGGAAGACTCTTGTAATCCACTTCCACCAACTCGCAGGCATCAGCAGCAACTGCTTCGCTGGACGCCACCACAGCAGCCACTGCCTCGCCGACATAGGCCACCGATCCCTTGGCTAGCGGAGGGCGGCTGATCTCCGCGGGGGTTACGCTCTCCACTTCCGGTTGGGTGATCAGGTCAAGGTCATCGGCAGTGAACACACCGGCGACGCCATCGAGAGCGACCGCGGCCGACGCATCGATTTCTGCAATTGTCGCCCGGGCTATCGGTGACCTCACGAACGCCAACCACAGCGCGCCGTCAGCGCTGAGGTCACCGCCGAAGCGGGACCGTCCGGTCAGCAGGTCGAAGTCCTCGACCCGGCCTTCCCAAGTGCTCACTACAGTGCTTCTTCGATCACAGTTCCCTTGAAGAAGTCAGTGTTGGTGCCGGCCCACAGCGACATCGGATGCTCGAAGGTGAAGGCCCGGAAGTCGGCCTCGTCGAGGATGCCGTCGTCCACCAGCTCGTAGGCCTCGGGCAGCACCTCGCGCACATCGGGGACGTCCCAGTGGCCCACATCAGAGGCGAAGATGCCCTTCACCACCTGGCCCTTCGGGGTCACCGACCGATTGAAGCCGATGGCGGTCATGGGGTCGTCGGCCTCGCAGCCGAAGTGGAAGCGGTCCCAGATGGCCAGGATGTCGTCCACGGTGTCCACCCCGCTGAGGGCGAACTCGTCGATGGTGGCCGGGTCTTCATCGGGCTCGCTCAACATGTGCAGCGCTTCTTGAAGGCGGTCCCGATGGCTGTTGGCCGCCGTTGTGCCGTAGGCGTCGAACAGCTGGCCCAGCTCGTCCATGTCCACCGCGGCGGGGTCGTAGTGGCTGATGGCATCGCGGTTGCGCTTCTCCCAGTGGCCGATCACGTCCGACAGCAGGTTCACCCCCCAGGCCACGCCCCCCTCCAGGAAGGCCCAGCGCAGATCGGGGAAGCGGTGGGCCACCCCGCCCATGAACACCGCCCGGCACAGGGCCTCGCCCGCGGCGGCGAAGTTGCCCAGGTGGTTGTACACGTAGTTGGTCTCCGAGGTGCGGCTGCCCCAGCCCATGCCCGCGGAGTGGAAGGTGGGCGACACGCCCAGCTCGGTACACCGCCGCCACACCGGGTCGTAATCGTGAGGGGAGTCCATGCCCAGGGTGTCCATGCGGCGGGCATGGCGGTGGCTGGTGTTCTCCGGGTCCACCGGACGGGGCACCAGCCCGGTCATCATCACCGGGCGCATGCCCAGCTCGCCCACGGCGAAGTCCAGCTCGGCGATGGCCTCATCGGGGGTGAACATGGGGATGATGGCCACCGGCATGAGGCGGTCGGAATAGGGCTCGTAGGCTTGGTGGAAGTAGAGGTTGAACGCCCTTGCCGCCCCGAGGCGCAGATCCTCGTCTTCGAGGCCCATGCAGGTGAGCCCGTAGGTGGGGTAGAGCACGGCCAAATCGATGCCGATCTCGTCTAGGCGCTCGTACAGCAGCTTGGGCAGCAGGGCGGTAGCCCGGTCGAGGGTGTTGCGGGCCGGGAGCCCCCACCACGCCGAGCGCATCATCCCGGCGGCCCGGCGCTGCTCCAACGGCAGATCGATGGACTTCCGCGCCCCGTACTCGACCACCTTGAACTTGTCCACCAGCTCCGGTCCGCCGACGGTGGCCATGATGTCGTGAACCTCGGGCAGGAACTCGATGATGTGACCGTCGGAGTCGATGATGGGGTGGTCGATGGCGTCGCGGATGCGCCGCACTTCAGCGCTGGGCTCAAAGCTCATGGGGGACACACTACGACCCCAGTGAATTGTGGTGTCAGGCGTACACTTCGGAATCATGCGAGGCATCATCAGCTTCGGGGGCTACGTGCCGTACCGGCGGCTGGACCGGTCGGCCATCGCGGCGGTGATGGGCAAAGGGGGCGGCCGGGGTACCCGATCGGTGGCCTCATACGACGAGGACACCACCACGATGGGGGTGGAGGCGTCCCGGTTGGCCCTGCGCCCGGTTGATGCTGAGCCCCGGGCGCTGTGGTTCGCCACCGCCGACCCCGCCTATCTGGAGAAAACCAACGCCACCGCCATCCATGCTGCGCTGCTGCTGGACAGCTCGGTGGGCGCGCTGGACTTTGGGGGAGCGGTGCGCTCGGGGATCGGGGCGCTGCGAACTGCCCTGGATGCGAAAGGGCCCACAATGGTGGTGATCGCCGACATCAGGGGCGGTCTGCCCACCGGCGCTGACGAAGCCGCGGGTGGTGACGGTGCTGCCGCATTCTTGATCGGCACAGAGGACGACGGGCCGGTGGTGGCCGAGTTGCTGGGGTCGGCGTCGGCCACTGAGGAATTCGTGGATCGCTGGCGCCAGCCGGGGTCGCCCAGCGCCGGCCAATGGGAGGAGCGGTTCGGCGAGACCCGCTACGGCCCGCTGACGACCCAGGCGTGGAAGGAGGCGCTGGGCGCGGCTGGCATTGAGGCGGCCGATGTGGATGTGGCGGTGGTGACCGGGTCTCACAGCCGAGCGGTCAAGCGGGTGTCCGGCCAGCTCGGTGTGGCTCGAGTGGCCGATGATCTTTCTGCGGCGGTGGGCAATACCGGCACCGCTCACCCCGGTCTGGTGCTGGCCAACGAGCTGGAGCAGGCCGAACCGGGCCAGACCATCGCGGTGGTGATGTTGGCTGATGGGGTGGAGGTCCTGGTCCTGCGGACGACTGATGCGCTGGCGGAATTCACACCGGGCTTGCCGGTGGCCGCCCAGATCGCTGACGGGGCCGAGGTGAGCTACGCCACGTACTTGCAGTGGCGGGAAATGATCCAGGTACAGCCCCCCAATCGGCCCGAACCAACCCGACCGTCGTCGTCGGCCGCGGCCCGAGCCCAAGACTGGAAGTACGGCTTTGTGGGCAGCCGGGGCACCGAGAGCGGGACGCTCCACTTGCCGCCAGCCCGGGTGTCCATTCGCCCCGAAGACGAGCTGGACGCCATGGACCCCGCGCCCATGGCCGACGTCGGGGCCACCGTGGTGACCTTCACCATCGATCGGCTGGTGTACTCGGTGAGCCCGCCGGTTGTGTTCGCAGTGGTGGACTTCGACGGAGGCGGCCGCCTCCCAGTGGAGCTGACCGACGTAGAACCCGACGCGGTCCGCATCGGCCAACGGGTGGAAATGACCTTCCGGCGGCTGTACGAGGCCGAGGGCATCAACAACTATTTCTGGAAGGCCCGCCCGGCGCGGTCGGGGCAATAGGAGGCGACCGATGGCCAGTCATGGCATCAAAGACCAGGTAGCGATCATCGGAATGGGGTGTACCCAGTTCCGGGAGCACTGGGACAAGGGAGTCGACGACCTGCTGATCGACTCGGCCACCGCCGCGTTCGACTCCGCAGGAGTGAGCAAAGACGACGTGGACGCCTTCTGGCTGGGCACGGCCTCCAGCGGGATGAGCGGTTTGACGCTGAGCCAGCCGCTGAAGCTGGAGGGCAAGCCGGTGACCCGGGTGGAGAACTTCTGCGCCACCGGCTCCGAGGCGCTTCGCCAAGCCTCCTACGCGGTGGCCAGCGGGGCCTACGACATGGCCATGGCCATCGGCGTGGAGAAGATCAAGGACTCCGGCTACCAGGGGTTGAACGCCGCGCCCGCCCCCCACGACGGAACCAAGCGGAACCTGACCGCTGCGGCCATGTACAGCCTGGTGCTGCCGGCCTACGCCGCCCGCTACGGGGTGGACGAGGATGAACTGCGCATGGTGGTGGCCAAGATCGCCGAGAAGAACCACCGCAACGGGGCGCTCAACCCGCTGGCCCAATTCCGCCGGGAGATGCCGGCCGAGAAGATCTGCGAGATGGCCTCGGTGGCCGGGCGATTGTCGGTATTCGACTGCTCCGGCGTGGCCGACGGCTCAGCGGCGGCCATTGTGGTGCGAGCGGAAGACGCCCACAAGTACTGCGACGACCCGCTCTACATCAAGGCGCTGTCGTTCGTGTCGGGTACCGGCGGCGGGCTCATCGATCCCGACTACGACTACACCACCTTCCCCGAGTGCGAGATGGCCGGGGCTGACGCCTACCGCCAGGCAGGCATCGACGACCCCCGCTCCGCGCTGGCCATGGCCGAGGTCCACGACTGCTTCACCCCCACCGAGATGGTCCTCATGGAAGACCTCGGCTTCTGCGAGCGGGGCACCGCGTGGAAAGAGGTGCTGGCCGGAACCTTCGAGCGCAACGGCGATATGCCCATCAACACCGACGGCGGCCTAAAAGCGTTCGGCCACCCTGTTGGTGCCTCCGGCCTGCGCATGCACTACGAGTGCTGGCTCCAACTCCGCAGCAAAGCCGGCGACGACCGCCAGATCGACTTGTCCACCCGCAACCTCGGCCTCGTCCACAACCTCGGCGGATACCCCGGCGAAATGGTCTCCTTCGTCTCTATCCTCGGCCCTGAGTTGGGCTAGCGGGGCCAGACTTGGGGGCAGCGGGGGTGGTTTACGGGGTCGCCTTCGGATACTTCAGAGTGGTGGGGTTTTAGGGGGGTGCCGCGTTTGAAGCGGTAGACGGTGCCGTCGCCGCAGTAGCGAACCGAGATGGCCCGGCGCCATTGATCCGTCACGTTGGCGTGGGCGCCGTGGAGGGTCATGGCGTGGTGGACGGCAACGTCCCCGGGTGCCATGTCGAAGCAGAGCAGGTGCTCGGAATCGTCCCGGTCGTAGTGGGGGACCTCCTCACCGTCGGTATCGGGCATCGACAGCTGGCTCACGAACCAGTTGGGCCGGAAGTTCCGCTCCCAGCGGTGCGAGCCCTTCACGTAGACAGTGGCCCCGGTGGCCTTGGAGATGGGGTCGAGCGGGCACCAAGTGGTACACACCTTGTCGCCTTCCAGCTGGAAATAGGCCATGTCCTGGTGGATGGAAGTGGGCTCCTCGGTGTGCGGCTCCTTCACCAGCACGCTGTCTTCGTAGAACCACAGCTCTTGGCTTTGCAGCAGCTCGGCGGCCACCTGCGGTAGGGGCGACTGGGTGGCGAAGTGCTCGAAGTCGGGGTCGGTCCACCAGTGGTCGGTGCCGCCATGGAACTGGCCGCGGGGGGCGCCTGTCTTAGCCGCTGCGGGGTCGTTGAGCACGGTGCCGCCGCTGGGCGGTACCACCATGGGGCCCATCTCGGTCATGTTGTTCATTTCCTCCGACCCCAGAGCCCGGTCTACCGGCTTGGCCATGGAGGCCAGGGTCTCGTCGGAGAGCACTCCCCGGATCACCACCACCCCGTCGCGCCAGAAGGCCTCGATCTCTTTGTCGCTCACCAGTCCCATAGCGACAATCCTTACATTTGTTCCAGGTCAGGGGGCATGCCGAGGTGGACCATGCTTTCGGCGGTGGAGCCCTGGGGGATCCAGTCGGAGGTGTCCATGGCGTGGGCCATGCCCGAGGCCACTGACTCCATGGTCAGGTCGATGTCCTGGGCCGGGGAGGCCGCATAGACGATGCGGGCAAACTTGCCGCCGCCGGCGGTGAAGGCCTCGCCGGTCACCGTGCATTGGTCGCTCACCAGATGGGCCACCACCGGGGCCACCTTCTCGGCGCCGAAGTGATCCCGAAGGTACGACTTGAAGGGCGACTCGGGCAGGCCCTCGGTCAGCCGGGAGATGGCCGCGGGCAGCAGCAGGTTGGCGGTGATGTTGTGGGCCTGGCCGAACATGGCCTCGGTGCGGGTGAAGCCGAACAGCCCCGACTTGGTGGACGCATAGGAGGCGATGGGGTTGCCGAAGCATGCCGGGGAGCCGGTGTTGATGATTCGTCCGTAGCCCCGCTCCACCATGTGGGGCCACGCCGCCTTGGCGGTGTTGAGGCATCCCAGCAGGGTCACCCCCACGTGGCGGTGCATCTCTTCGGCGTCGATGTCGGGGAACAACGCCGAGCTGGCGACCCCGGCGTTGTTTATGAGGATGTCCACCCGGCCCCACGCATCCATTGCGCTGGCCACCATCTCCTGAGCGGTGGCCTCCTCGGCCACGTCGCCGTTGTTGGCGATGGCCTCTCCACCGGCGTCGCGGATGCGTTGCGCGGCCTCCTCGGCGATGTCGGGATTGAAGCCCTGTTCGACCAGGCCCAATGTGCCGCTCCCTAGGTCGTTGAGCACGATCTTGGCGCCGCGCTCGGCCAGGTAGCTGGCGTGGGCGAATCCCAGGCCGATTCTGTCTGCGGCGCCGGTGACTATGGCGACTCGGTCTTGGAACTCATTGGGCCCCTGACGTTCATTAGACATCGAGGTCACGCTCCGTTCAGAAGGGGGGCGAGAGTCTCGAGGGTTTCGAGACTGGGGCGGGTCTTGTCAACCGGGTCGAGCGGCTGGATGCACACGTGGGTTGCGCCGGCTTCGTGGTGCTGGCGCACCCGTTCGGCCAGGGCGTTCTCGTCGCCCCAGGCCACCACCGCGTCGACCACCTCGTCGCTGCCGCCGTCGTCGAGGGCGCTCTCCTCAAAGCCGCACCGCATGAGGTTGTTGCGGTAGTTGGGCATGGTTATCGGCCCGGCCATGGACACCCGGGCCCGCTCCCGGGCCCGCACCGGGTCGGTTTCCAGCATCACCTTCTGCTCCGGGCAGATCCACGCGTCAGGGCCCATGATCTCCCGGGATCGCCGAGAGTTCTCCGGCGGCGCGAAGTAGGGGTGGGCGCCCATGGTGCGTTCGGCGGCCAGCTTCAACATGAGCGGGCCGAGGGCGGCCAGCACCATGGGCGGCTCGCCGTCGAGCTCCGGTCCCCACCACATGGCGTTCTCCATCTTGTCGAGGTACTCCCGCATCGATGGGATCGGCTTCGGGTAGGGCTTGCCCTGCATCCGCTCCACTGGAGCTTGGTGGGACACCCCGAGGCCCAGCAGAAAACGGCCGCCCGACTGGTCGTGCAATTCCTTCTGGGCGCAGGAGGTGGCCTGGGCCTCCCGCAGGTGGATGTTCACCACGCCGGTGGCCAGCACCAGCGTGGAAGTGTGGTTGAGCAGCAGGGAGGCGTGGGCGAAAGGATCGCGGCCGAAGGCGTCGGGGATCCAAAGGGCGCCGTAGCCCAACTCTTCAACCCGTTGGGCGAATTCGATGGCCTCGCTGGTTGAGAAGCTGTCGGTGCGGGTCCAGACGCCGACGCGGCCGATATCCATGGTCATGCCGTCAACGTAGCGGCCCGCTAGCGGCGGAGAGATGGTCAGGCGACGATCTGGCAGTCGTGCAGGCGGGCGATCTCTGTGCCCGACAGGCCGAGCACGTCGGCCAGCACTTCGTCGGTGTGCTGGCCCAATCGGGGAGCGGGGCCGGGATCCACCAGAAGCTCTTGCGAGAAGCGGAGCGGAGGGCCAGGGGTGAGGTATTGACCGGTCTCGGGGTGCTCCACCTCGGCGAACAGCGGGTTCTCGGTGGAGCAGCGGGAGTCGTTGGCCACCAGCTCCAGCATCGACTGGTAACGGCCCCAGCACACTCCCTGAGCGTCCAGCGCCACCGACGCCTCGGCCAAGGTGTGGCTTGCGCACCACTGGGCCACCATCGGATTGAGGCGATCCCGGGCCAAATAGCGGTCGCCGTCCACCCGGGTGAAGTCCAGGCCAGTCTCAGCCTCCAGCGCAGCCACCTCGTCGGCGATCCCGCAGGCGGCCACGATCCCCGTCCACTGGCGGGCGCTTACCGCCACGATCTGGATGCGCTTGCCGTCGGCCAGTTCGAAATCCCGACCGAAAGCGCCGTAGATGTCGTTGCCGATCCGGGGTCGCTGGGTTCCCATGAGCTGGGCCTCGGCCACATGGCCCAGCATCGACACCGCGGCCAGCGCCACATCGGACAGGGCCAGGTTCACCAAGCTGCCCTCTCCCGTGCGGGACCTTTGGCGCTCGGCGGCCAGCACCCCTACGGCGGCGGTCTGGCCGCAGATGATGTCCCAGGCGGGCAGCACGTGGTTGATGGTGCCGTCGTCGCCGGTGAGCCAGGGATAGCCGACCGCGCAGTTCACGGTGTAGTCCACCGCGGTGGAGCCGTCGTGGTTGCCGGTGATGGCCACCATGATGAGGTCGTCGCGGTGCTGACGGAGGCTGTCGTACGAAAGCCACCCGACAGCGGGGAAGTTGGTGGTGAATATGCCGGCATCAGGTCCAGGTGCAGTGGCCAGAGCGGTAATCAGCTCTCGGCCCTCGGGGGAGCGTAGGTCGACCTGGATCGACCGCTTGCCCTTGTTGAGACCCTGCCAGTAGAGCGATTGGCCGTCGGAGGTGAGTGGCCAGCGGTGGTAGTCGATGCCGCCGCCGATGGCGTCGAAGCGGATCACCTCGGCCCCGTGTTGGGCCAGCGTCATACCTCCTGAAGGGCAGGCGACAAACGCCGATCCTTCCACCACCCGCATTCCCGCCAGCACGCCGTTCATGGTCAGGCCTCCAGCAGGGGCAGGACCTCGACGCCGAATCGGGCGATCTGGTCGACGTATTCGGCCGCGTCGCGAGACCGGAAGAACAGAAACACCACCGAGGTGCCCAACTCGTGGGCATAGCGGAGCGATTCTGCAATCTGGTCGGGAGAGCCGCCGATATACGGCCATCCCGGCGGAAAAAGCCCCTCCGGCGGGTCGCCGATGTAGATGGTCCCGGCCAACCAGCCGAGGTCCACTTCATCGAGGTCGCGGCCCACCACGTCGGCATGGGCCCGCATGAAGTCGATCTGCTCGGCCATGGCCTCTCGGGGCGTGCCCTGGGGGATCCAGCCGTCCCCCCGCTCCACCACCCGGCGCAGGGCCGGGCGGGTGCTGCCCCCGATCCAGACAGGAATGGTGTCCTGCGCGGCGGCGGGGCCCACTCCCACGTCTTTGAAGTCGTAGAACTCTCCGCTGAACTCGCAGAACCCACCGTTGGCCTCCACCGCCACCCGAACGGCGTCGATGGCCTCGTCGGTCATGCGGCCCCGGTCGGAGAAGTTCAATCCCAGGGCTTCGAATTCGGCTTCCACGTGGCCGGCACCCACCCCCATCAATGCCCGTCCGCCGGTGAGATGGTCGAGGGTGCAGAACGAGTTCGCAGTGGTCAGCGGATGGCGATAGGGAAGGACGTACACCTCCGACAGCAGCCGGATCGTGCTGGTGGCCGCTCCCAGGAAGCTGAGCGTGGCGATCGGGTCGTACCACGTGGTGGACATGTGGGCGGCGTATTCGTTGTTGGGGATGGCAATGTGGTCGCACACTCCCACGAGCCCGAGTCCAGCGGCCTCCGCGGCCTGGGTGATGGCCAACAGATCGCCTACGGTGGCAGTTGGCTCCCACGGCTGGCAGATTCGCTCGTTGAGGGTCTGGATCGGAAGCTGGATCCCCCAGACGATCTCGTCGCCGGCAGTTATGCGCGCCATGGGGTCATTGTGGTGGGTTTGAGGTGGATTTCTCACACTCAGACATCAATCAGCACTCCGATGCTTGGGATTGCCTGGTGGGTGAAGGCCGAGGCTGTCGAAGAGGAAGGCTCGTTGGAGCAGCAGGAGGTTCTCGGCCACCTGTTCTTGAGGGGTCATGTGGGTGACACCGGGCAACGGCAGCACCTGGTGGGGGCGGCCGGCCTCGAACAGGGTCTGGGAGAGTTGGAGGGTGTGGGCCGCGAACACGTTGTCGTCGGCCAAACCGCAGATCAACAGCAGCGGGCGGGTGAGGTCGCCGGCCAATTCCAGCAGGCTGGTGCGGGTGTAGGCCTCGGGGCTGTGGTCGGGGTGGCCCAGGTAGCGCTCGGTGTAGTGGGTGTCGTAGAGCCGCCAGTCGGTCACCGGTGCTCCGGCGACGGCGGCGTGGAACCGGTCGGGCCGGGCCAATACGGCCAAAGCAGCCAGGTAGCCGCCGAACGACCAGCCCCGAACGGCCACCCGGCTCAAGTCGAGGCGGGGGTGGCTCTGGGCCAAGGCGTCGAGGGCGTCGATCTGGTCTTCGAGCACCGGATGGGCCAGGTCGCCGGCCACCGCCCGCTCCCAAGCCGGGCCGCGGGCGGGGGTGCCCCGGCCGTCGGTGATGACCACCGCGAACCCCTGGTTAGCGAACCACTGCGACACGAGGAACGGCGAGCGGGCCTTCAGCACTCGCTGGGCATGGGGACCGCCATAAGGGTCCAGCAGCACCGGCAGCGGACGGCCCTCGGATTCGTCGTCGTCCGACGGATACAGCACCGCGGTGCGCAAGTCTCGACTGCCGACCACGAAGAACCGGGGCGCCGGAGTCAACGACGGCGTGACAGCACTAGAGGTGATGGGGATGCGCTCAGTGGGGGTGATCACTTCTACCGCCGCCTCCCGGTCGGTCCCCGCGGCCCGTGCCATCACGACGGTCTCGCCTCCAGTGGCTGCGCTGTACACGCCCAACTGGTCGCTGAGCTGCTTGAGTTCGCCTTCACCGTCGAGCTGCCAAACATGGACTTCGGTGGGGTCTTCCGACGCGGTGAACACCACCCGGTGCTCGTCGGCGGCCACCACGCTGCGGACTTGCAGGTTGTCGGGGGTGGCTTCGACGCCGTCGATCACCAGGTGTCGGGCCGAGCCCCGGTCCTCGATAGTCACCAGCCGGTCGCCCATCCACGCGGGGGTGCCGGGCACCAGCTCCACCCAGTGCTCGTCGGTTTGGCGGGCAATCTCGGTGGTGGCCCCGGTGTCGGGGTGTACCTCCAAGATCACCATTGTGCGCTGGTCACGGCTTTGCACTGCGATGATGGGGTTCGGCCGGGGCGCCCATGAAGCCCGGGCCAAGTACTCGAAGGCGTCTCGATCCCACTCCAAGTCGACTCGGCTACCATCGAGCCCGAGCACGGCCAAGGAAACGTCGGCGTTGACCGTGCCGGTGGCGGGATACGCCATGGGCACGGGCGCGGCACTTGGCTCAGCGGGGGAGGGGATGTGCCAGGTGGGCACCTCGGCGGTGTCTACTCGGGCCACCAGCAGTCGCTGGCTGTCGGGAGACCACCAGAATCCCCGGCTGCGGCCCATCTCCTCGGCGGCGATGAACTCAGCCGACCCCCAGCTCACGGTGTCGCCCGGCTCATCGATGACCTCCCGGTCGAGCCCGTCGGCCGTGGCATCCACCACCCGCAAGCCTGAGCCGGACACATAGGCCACCCGCTGCCCATCGGGCGAGGGGCGGGGATCGAACGCGCCAGGCTCGACAGGGAGCGAATCGACGGTTCTGTCGGCTGCATCGGCCAGGAAAACCCGACCATCCAAGGTGAAGGCGATCTTGGTCAGGCCGGGATCTCCGGCGTAGGCCACGATCCCCCCGCCGCTCTCCCGGGCTCGCTCCCGGCGGGCCCGCTCCGCCGGCGGCAGGTTCTCCTCGCCGGGGTCGGCCAAGAGCTCAACCGGATCGGCGGCCACAATCTCCTCGCCGGTAGCGGCGTCCAGCATCCAGAGCCGGTTCACCGGATCATCGCCCGACGAGCTACGCAGAAAGGCCACCCGGCCTCCACTGTCAGAGACGGTGAAGCTGCGAGGTGCCCCCAGGGTGAAGCCCCGGGTGCGAGCGTGCTGGCGGGGGAACGACTCGGTCATAGCGCGCCGTATGAATCTAGGTCGGCCGCGGCCGTCGCGGCACGGCTGACCAGGACCAGGGAGGTGGATTTGGGCATCATCACGCCCACGCCCGCGGTCACCAGCATGGCCTCGACGGCGTAGACAACATTGCGGCGGTAGGCCAGCCAGGCACTGTCGAAGTCCGGAGCAATCGAGCCGAGTTGACGCAAGTAGCCAGCCAGCAGATCCTTCTCAGCGGCTCGGCGCGTCTCAGGGTCCAGCGAGGTTGCCAGTAGATACGCGACGTCTCGAGCCCAGGGCCCCGCCCGGCACAGCTGCCAATCGACGAGTCCGGGGCGGCCGTCGGCGGTGACAAATTGGTTCCCCGGGTGGCAGTCGTTATGGATCAGGGTGGTCGGTCCGGCCGACATTGCCTCCTGAGCCGCCCGCCGGTTGCGGGCATAGCGGGCGATGGACTGGTGCAGCGTCTCCGGTACCGCCGAGCCAACTCGCCAGAACCCAATGCGGCAGAGCGAAGGGCTGAGCAGCGCCCCCAGGAACAGTTCTCGTCGAGGGTTGCGAGCCAGCCACGGATGCGACTCAGTGCGCCCCCACCACTGTCGATGCATGTCGGCCAGCGACGCCAGCAGCGAGGCCGCCTCATCCGCGCTGAGCGTGTCGGTGGACGACCGCAGCGTTGCGCCTGAGTCGGCCAAGTCCTCCAACACCACAATGAAGCTCCACGGGCTGTGCCGGGCACCATGACACCGGGGGGTAGCCACCGGCAACCGCTCCCGAAGCTCGGCATAAAACCCCACTTCAGCCCGGCTCAGCCGAGGCACCGCGACGAAGGCCCTAGCAACCAGGGACCGAGACGGCCGCTTCACGAACACAGCCAGCTCTTGGCCATCGGCCAATTGCAGCCGAGCCCGGGTTCTCCGCGTAGTGCCCGACTGATCATCCAGGATCTCGATCTCCGTCACGGGCTGGCCGAACAGCCTGCCCAATCTGCGGCGTCGCAGTGACCTGTGGTGCCAAAAGCCCAACCGGTCGGGATTTGACGACGGTGTTGGCACGGTCCGAAGGGTAGTGACCACAAAATTCAGTTGGGTATCTCTTTCAAGCCGGTAGGGTGAGTGACGTGGCATCGAGGAATGCGCAGTCGCTGGCCTTGGAACGGGCACGGAGCAAGGCGCAGGCATTACGCAGAGAAGGCAAGACCGCTGCCCAGATCGCGAAGGCACTAGGACGCAGCAAGAGCTGGGTGTATCGCAACACGAAGAGTTCAGCCCGAAGCGCCAACCTACCTGCTCCGACTGCTTCTTTGGGCAGTACGCCTGGGGGATCGGTGCTTCGGTACGACATCCGGCCTGAAGACGTGCTCGATCAAGAAACGCTTGATGAGATCGACAGAAAGCACGCGGCGTCGGATGCAGAGTTTCAGCGTCGACTCGAAAATGGCACGTTGGAGGAGGGGTTGCTCACTGTTGACGATCTAAGAGAGTTAATTGAACGAGCCAGCCGGGGGGAACAGGTCACGTTGAAGAAGACCTGACACATGACGTGGCAGGTACGCGAGCTTGGGGATTGCTTCGATGATTGGGCCGCAGGAAAGAGCGATCAAGAACGGCGCAGACTGCTACTGGGGCTCCTGGAATTAGCTGACCGGCCGCTAACCGAACTTCCTGGACTTCGGGAACTCGGTCGATCTCCGATGCACCGGTGGGCGGTCGTCGATTCAACCTTCGTTTTCTTGCAGGTATATGAGAGCCAGGGTTGCTTTTACGTGGATGACTTGCAGGACTTCTAGTTTGTAAGTCTCAGGTTTTCCTCCAGATGGTGCCGTCGGGGGTGTCCTCCACGGTGATTCCCCTAGCAGCGAGTTCATCGCGGATGCGGTCGGCGGCGGCGAAATCTTTGGCTTCTCGGGCCTCGTCCCGTTCAGCCAGCAACAATTCCACTTTGGTGTCGAGGTGGAAAGCGCTATCTCTGAGGAGCAGGCCCAATGCACGGGCCAAGTTGCGTACCGTGGAGTGGGCGGTTTCTGCCCGGGTTGTGTCTCCGGAGTCCAGCGCAGCGTTGCCCTCCCGGACTAAATCGAACACCACCGCGAGCGCAGCAGGAGTCCCAAAGTCGTCGTCCATTGCTGCGGTGAAACGGGCTACTGCATCCCGGTCGCGGGCCGCTGACGGGTTCAGCCTCGCCGCCTGGGCCCGACGATTCCAGGACCGGAGCCGGTCGAGGGCTCCAGCTGCGCCGGCTAGGGCATCGTCGCTCAGCTCCATAACTGTGCGGTAGTGGGTTTGCAGCATTAACAGCCGCAGCACCTGAGGGTCGCAGATATCGAGCAGATCGGACAGAGTGGTGAAGTTGCCCAGTGACTTGGCCATTTTTTCGCCGTTTACGTTGAGCATGGCCCCGTGGATCCAATGGCGAGCAAAGCCCAGTCCGGCTCCTTCAGCCTCGGCCACCTCGTTCTGGTGGTGGGGAAAGGCCAGATCGTCGCCCCCGCCGTGGATGTCGAAGGTCTCGCCCAGCAGATCAGTGGCCATGGCCACGCACTCGATGTGCCATCCCGGGCGACCCGGCCCCCACGGTGAGTCCCACACCGGCTCGCCCGGCTTGGCCGCCTTCCAGAGGGCGAAGTCCAGGGGGTCGATCTTGTCGACGTCCACCTCCACCCGGGCCCCGGCACCCTCTCGCAACTCTTCGGTGGTGCGTCCGATCAGGTCGCCGTAACGGGAGTGGGCGGCCACCGAGAAGTACACCCCTTTGCCCTCGATGGCGTAGGCCGCGCCCCGATCCATCAGATTCCCGATGAAATCGAGCATCTGTTCCACGTAGGCGGTGGCATGGGGCTGGTGGTCGGGCCGAGCGATGCCGAACCGGTCCATCTGCTCGGTATAGACCTGCTCGTACCGGGTCGCCAGCTCGGTTTCGGTGGTCCCGGTCTCAGCGGCGCGGGCGATGATCTTGTCGTCGATGTCGGTGATATTCGACACGAACACAACCTCGAAACCCCGCCACTGGAGGTAGCGGCGGATCATGTCGAATGTGAACGCGGTGCGGGCGTGGCCCACGTGGGGGTCGTCGTACACCGTGGGCCCGCACACATACATCGACACCCGACCATCAACCAGCGGTACGAACGGCACGATCTCCCGAAGCCGAGTGTCATAGAACGAGACCACGCCAGAAGGCTAGCTATCGCTTCCGCCACTGCTGCCATCCGTTTGGCGGGAGGCCAGAGGGTTACAGTCATTCGGTGATGCAGCAAGCAGCCGTGGACCCGGCGGTGATGCGCCGGGCCTGGCTGGTGCTGGTGGTGGTGAGCCTGGCCAGCTTCCAGACCGCCATGGCGCTGTCGATCATCTTCGTGGTCTATGCCGATCTGAAGGAGTCCTTTCCCCACGCCAGCGAGGCCGAGCTGTCTTGGGTTATCAACTCCTTCACCATCGTCGGAGCGGCCACTCTGGTTATCTGCGGGGTCCTAGGGGAGCGGTGGGGACGGCGGCGCACTCTGATGGCCGGTATCGCGGTGTTCACCCTGGCATCGGCGGGGGCTGCGCTGGCGCCCAGCACCGGCTTGCTCATCGTGGCCCGGGCTCTCCAGGGGTTCGGAACGTCGCTGAGCCTGCCCATGGGGGCGGCCATTGTGATCGAGGCATTCCCGGTAGCCCGCCGGGGAACCGGCGTGGGCGCGTGGTCGGCCAACGGCGCGGTGGCCGCGGCCATGGGACCCTCGGTGGGCGCCCTGCTGGTGCATGTTGGCGACTGGCGGTGGGCGTTCTGGCTGAACGTGCCCTTCGGGGTGATCGCGCTGGCCTTTATCGGCAAGGTCATCCAAGAGCACCGCAATCCGCAGACCCCGGAGTTGCCCGATCGCCTGGGAGCGCTAATGGTATTGGCCGGCGTCGGCGGGGTGGTGTTCGCCCTGGTGCAGAGCCGGGAGTGGTCATGGGCCGATCCGGTGGTGCTGGCGGCCTTGATCGGAGGGCCTCTGGTGCTTGTGCTGCTGGCCTGGAGATCGATGCGTCACCGGTTACCGGTCATCGACCCCAGCTTGTTCGCATTCAAGAGCTTTCGACTGGGGAACTACGGGATGCTGGTGTTCTCCATCGCATTCTTCGGGCACCAGTTTGTGGGGGTGAACTACCTCACCATCGTCTGGGAGCTGACCATATTCGAGGCCGGAATGCTGCTGACCCCGGTGTTCGTGTTCACCGGCCTGCTATCGGCCCTGTCGGGCCGGTGGGCCGACCGGTGGGGGCCGGCCAGATTCGTTGTCGCTGGGAGCCTCATGTGGACGGGGGGAATGGTTTGGCAGTGGGTCACGCTGGGGGGCGAGGAGGATCTTGTGGCCTGGGTGCTCAGCGTGACGCTGGCGGGAATCGGATCGGGCTTGGTGTGGGGATCGCTGTTCGCGGTGATGGTGGCTGATCTGCCCAGCGATTTCCTGGCATCAGGATCCAGCGTGTCTCAGACCATGATGCGGGTGGGAAACGCCTTCGGCGTTGCCATCGCGGTGACCGTCATCGGCGCCACGCTGGCGGATGGCCAGATCGGCGACCTCGGCACCAGCTATATCATGCTGGCTGCCGGGGGCGTGGTGACTGCGGTGCTGGGAGTGCGTTGCACCCAGCCCAGGGGCATGCCGGCCCTCGTGTTGAAATAAAGTCAAGGGGATGAGCACTGCTGTCAAGGGTCTGGCTGCCTACGCCCACGTGAATATCCCGGTGACCGATGTGGAAGCCGCCGATGCCTTCTACATCGAGAAGCTGGGGCTGGAGAAGCTCCCCCGGCCCGACTTCGGAGGGTTCGATGGGTCGTGGCTGCGGTTGGGTCCCTCCCAGCTCCACCTGAGCAAGGTGGACGAAATGCCTGACAGCGCCGGGGTCATGTCCCACTTCGCCCTTTTCATTCCTGCCGACGAATTCGACGGCACCATGGCCGAGTTGGCCGAGCGGGGTGTGGAGTTCTTCATCGAGCCAAACGAGCGGGATGACTTCGGCGTGGCAGTGCGATCGGCCTTCGCCCGTGATCCCGATGGGAACCTCATCGAGTTCACCGACGTCGCCTTATTCGAGTGATGGAGGTCCTCACTCGGACCAATTGAGACCCATGCCCTCGATTCTCGGTCACCCGGTTCTACGAAGGGAAGATCCCCGCTTCCTCACCGGCCAGGGCGCGTTCGTGGCCAATCTGGTGCCACCCGAAGCCGCCCATGTCGTGTATGTGACATCGACAGAGCCCCATGCCCGGCTGCGGTCGGTGGATGTAGAGGCCGCCGTAGCCGCTCCTGGAGTGCTCGGGGTGTTCACTGCTGCTGACATCGACCCCGACGTGGTGGTGTACCCCTCGCCGTTTCCCGGCATGAATGATCAGATGGCCCGCACCATGCTGGCTGGCGAGGTGGTCCGCTACGTGGGCGAGCCGATCGCGGCGGTGGTGGCCGATGAGCCGGAGCTTGCCGCCGACGCGGCTGACATGGTGACGGTGGACTACGAGCCGCGGCCCCCGCTGGTCGACCTAGAGGCCTCGCTGCGGGGCGATGTGGTGCTGTTCGAGGGCATTGATGATCAGACGGTGTATCGGTGCGGGGCGGGCCAGACTCCCGATTTCGAAGCTTGCGATGTGGTGGTGCGGGCCCGGTTCCTCAACCAGCGGGTGTCGGCGGCGCCCATTGAGGCCCGAACGGGCTTCTCCTACTGGGAGGGCGACCGGCTGATCCATCACACCGCCACCCAGGGCAGCCACAACGTGAAGACGGCGTTGATGGGCATATACGGCTTGGACCCCGACCAGGTGCTGGTGATCACCCCCGATGTGGGCGGCAGCTTCGGCGCCAAGTTCCGCTGCTACCCCGAGGAGGCCCTTCTCGGCTGGTTGGCCCACCGCTTGGGCCGCCCGTGTGCTTGGGCGGAGACCCGCACTCAGTCGATGACCGGGCTGGGCAGTGGCCGGGGCCAGATCCAGGATGTGGTGGTGGGCGGTAGCCGGGACGGGCGGATTACCGCCTTGCAGATCGAGGTGATCCAAGACAGCGGGGCTTATCCGCTCATTGCCGGGTTCTTGCCCCGCATGACCATGGCCATGTTCACCGGGGTCTACGACATCGCCAGTGCCGGGTACCAAGCGGTTTCAGTGCCCACCTCCACCACACCCAATGGAGCCTTCCGAGGGGCTGGTCGGCCTGAAGCGACCTCGGCTATCGAACGGGCGGTGGACCTGTTCGCCGCGGAGGTCGAGATGGACCCCGTCGAGGCGCGCCGCCGCAACTTCATTGACCCGGAGGCATTTCCCCACACCACTGTGTCGGGTATGAGCTACGACTCTGGCGACTACGGCCGGGCCTTGGATCTTGCCCTTGAGACGGCAGGGTACGACGACCTGCGGGCTGAGCAGGCTGCTAGTCGGGCCAACGGCTCGGGAACGCTCATGGGAATCGGCCTGTCCACCTATGTGGAGGTCACCGCCACAACCGGGGCAGGGGATTTCGCCTCGGTGGAACTGGATACCGATGGCACCGTGAAGGCGGTGACCAGTTCCACACCCCACGGCCAAGGCCACGAGACGGTGTGGCCGATGATCGTGGCCGATGTACTGGGCCTCGAATTGGATCGAGTGATGGCGGTGGGCGGCAATACCGACTGCACTCCCCGGGGACAGGTAACTGGAGGGTCGCGCTCGGCGCAGATCGTGGGGTCGATGCTGGCCGACGCCTCCCAGAAGCTGGTGGAACAGGTGCTGCCGACGGCTGCCGATCTGTTGGAGGCCGCAGTGGGCGATGTGGTTCACGATCCCGATGGCGGGCGCTTTCATGTGGCTGGCACCCCGGCGGTTTCGGTGGGATGGGGAGCAGTGGCCGCAGCACTGGACGCCCCTCTGACCGTGGAGTCGGATTTCGAATCCGGGGGCCAGACCTTCCCGTTCGGCGCCCATGTGGCCGTGGTGGAGGTAGACGCCGAGACCGGCCGGACAGAGTTGGTGCGGCTGGTGGCCGTGGACGACGCCGGCACTGTGTTGAACCCGCTCATCTTCGAGGGCCAGATTCACGGGGGAATCGCCGGGGGTGTTGCCCAGGCCCTCATGGAGGAGGTGGCCTACGACGCTGATGCCAACCCGCTCACTACCAACTTTGCCGACTACCCGGTGATCTCGGCGGCCGAGCTCCCTAGTTTCGAGCTGATCAGCTCCGAAACTCCCACCGATCGGAACCTGCTGGGGGCCAAGGGCATCGGCGAAGCGGGCACCGTCGGGGCGACCGCCGCAGTGCAGAATGCGGTGATCGATGCCCTCGCTCCCTATGGCGTCCGTCATCTGGACATGCCGTTGTCACCCCAGCGAGTGTGGAAGGCCATGCAGGACCATGTCTGAGCAGCATTTGGAAGAGCGGGTGCTGGCCATCTGGCAGACCCGTCGGGCCCAGGCTCTCTACTGGGTGTTGCGGGCGATTATCCGGCTGGTGGGGCGCTTCTATCTGAGGACCAGAATGGTCGGCGCCGAGCGGTTGAGAATTGAAGGGGCGTTCATCATCGCCCCCGTACACCGGTCGAATCTTGACGGCCCATTGGTGAACTCCCGATGCCCCCGAAAGGTGCGATCGCTGGCCAAGATCGAGATGTTCAAAGGGAAAGTGGGCACCTGGATCAGTGCCATGATCGGATCATTCCCCGTGCACCGGGGGGCGGGAGACCGCCGATCGCTGCAAGCGGCCGTGGGACTCCTGCGCCGGGGCGAGCCGTTGCTGGTGTTCCCTGAGGGCACTCGCCATTCGGGTCGGCAGGTGGGGGAGATTTTCGGGGGCGCTGCCTTTTTGGCTGCTCGAACCGGAGTGCCGATCCTCCCGGTGGGCATTGCTGGCACGGAGGAGGCCATGCCGCCCAAGGCAAAGTTCCTACGGAGGGTGCCGGTGTCCATCGTGATCGGTGAACCACTCCTGCCTCCCGATATCGAGAACGGTCGGTTGTCGTCCCACCAGCGCAGCGAATTCACCGTCCGCCTGCGAGAAGCCATGCAAACGGCTATGGACGAGGCCGTGGAGCTGGCGTCAACCCGTCGCACCCGTCGCCGCCGACGTGCCAAGCGCGATGATGAGGTGCAGTGAGCGCAGTTGAAGTTATTCACGCGGCCGAGGCTGAGGCAGCGGCCGGTTATCCCGGGCCCACGGTCGCGCTTACCGGCGGCTGTTCGGCTCAGCTCGTGAGCCCCGACGGGGCGACGCTGTGGCTTGTGGCCGCGGAACTGGCCGCGGGCGCCGAAATGCGGTGGGGGACCGAGCATGGTGACGAGGCTGTGTATGTGCGCTCCGGCAGCCTGGTCGTTGACGGGCGGGCCTGCCCTGAAGATGGGGCGGTGGTGGTGGAAGCAGGGGTGGCTGCCACCGCGATTGCGGAGTCTGATACCACCATCGTCCACGTGGGGCCGACCGACCCCGCTCCACCGACGAAAGGGCTGGGGGGTCCGGCCGACACTGAAGGCCGAAGTGTGCGGATAGTCGGCCCCGATGGGATATGGGCCACGGTGGACAAAACCCAGCGCACCCGGTTCTTTTCTGACGCCTCAGCACCCACCAATCGGCTGTGGCTGTTGGCCACCGACCGACCTCAGTACTTCGAGTCGTCAGCTCACAGCCACTCCCAAGACGAGCTGATCCATGTGCTGCGAGGCGAGATCCGAGTGGGGCGTCGAGTCGTCAGCGAGGGCGACACCCTTTGGGTGGCCGCCGACCGCCGCTACAAGCTCTACAGCGGCGACGACGGCGTCCATTTCATCAACTACCGCCGCGACGCCTCGGTCATGACCTCCCCCAACTATGACGGCCCCCTGCTCGAAGCCGGCGAGAGCACCAACATGACCTGGGTGGGCGATTATCGCTGAGCGAGCCAGGGGTGCCCACGGATTCTGTGCCAAAGCGGTTAGTTTGCAGTGTGCTTCATCGCGTGGCGACGCTGCTGTTGGCTGCGGCTCTGATCGCAGCAGGCTGCTCAGACGGCACCGATGCGCCTTCGGTATCGAATGCCGAGCCCACGGAGATCTCCACATCTGCAACGGAGAAGGTGCCGGAGGCTACGGTGCCTGCGCCTACCCAAGAGGCAACCCCCGCTGCGGTCATGCCCGAGACGCCCACCGAAGAGCCTGCGCCCACTGCCATTCGACTGGCACCTGAGGCCTTTGCCTTCCAGGACTGCGGACAGGTCTATCTCTGCGCTGAGCTGGAAGTTCCTGCCGATCACAACGATCCGGGCGCGGGAACGATCACGCTGGAACTCGGGATGCTGCCGACAACCGACCCGGATAACCGCATCGGTGCACTGCTGGTGAATCCCGGCGGTCCCGGTGGGGGTTTCGAGGGATTCTTGTCCGGCGGTGCCGGGCTTTCCGGTCGACTACTGGCCCGTTTCGATGTGGTGGGGTGGAACCCTCGAGGAGTATCGGCCAGCTTGTACCCCGACTGTGATGACGAGGCCGCGGACCTCCAGGTGATCGGCACGCTATCAGACACCCCCGAGAACGAGGCAGTGATCTCGGAGGTGGCTCGGCAAACCGCCGAAGCCTGTTTGGCTGGCTTGAACGGTCGAGCCGATCTCATCAGCACGGTGCAGACGGTGCACGACATGGACTTGATCCGCCAGGCCTTGGGCGAGGAGCAGATCAGCTTCCTCGGTTACAGCTATGGCACGGTGCTGGGTCAGTTCTACGCCGATCGATACAGCGCCCATGCCAGGGCAGTGGTGATCGATGGGGTGCTGGACGCGTCGTTGACCCACGAGGACGTTCTGGTGGAGCAGATCAGGGGCTTCGCCCGAGTTATCGACGAGGTGTTCGACAGTTGCCTACAAGATGCGGCGTGCCCGATTGTCGGCAATCCCAAGTCGGCCTACCTCCAATTGATGGCCAGTGTTGAGGCCGCCCCGCTGCTCGACGCCCAGGGCAATGTGTTGGTGGGACCGGGGGAGGTCCAGCTTGCTCTGGTGATCATCTCCTATTTGCCTGCCGAGTACTGGTTGATCTTCTTTGAGGCTTTCGCCCGGGCTTGGGAAGGCGACGGCCAGCAGATGCACGACCTAGCCCAGAGGTATTTGGGGACCGCAGATCTCGGCTCTTTTTTCAGCATCAGCTGCACCGACGGAGGTCGGTTGAGCGAGGACGACCTGGATCGGCTTATCGAGCGAATGGTCGAGGAGGCTGGCGGATTTGGCCGAGCCGCGGCGGCCGAGGCCCGTATGTGCGTGTACTGGCCTGACACCGAGACGCGCCCAAATGAGCCGATCCGGGCCCCGGACGCGGCATCGGTACTGGTGATCGGCAACCGGGGCGACAACGCCACTCCCTACGAATGGGCGGTAGCGGTGGCCGAGTCGCTGGAGACCGGGGTGCTATTGACCTACAACGGCACGGGCCACACTAGCTATGGCCTTCACCAATGTGTGGACGATGTAGTGGATGCCTACCTCATCGACCTGTCTGTGCCTTCTGGAGAGATAGAGTGCGGCTGAAGGCGTCTGAGCCAGTGATGCGGTTGGCCGCTGCTTTGTTGATTGTTGCGTTGCTCGCCGGGGCTGCGAGCTGTGGCGGCGGCGTGGAAACGGCGCTGGAAGTGAGCTCAGTGGAGCTTGATGCCACGCCCACCGCAGTGCCGACCCAGGTGCCCACTGCCGTGCCCACGCAGCCATCTCACACACCGCCCCCGACTCCGAGCCCGACTACCGGTGTGCCGGCGACGGCAGCCTCCCAAGCGACACCTGAGCCGACTCCTGCTCCTGATCGCTCTGCCGAGGAGTTTTTGGCTTCCCTGGCCGATGAGTTCCACTTCGTGCTGGCCGAGGAGTTCGAGTTCTTGGCCGAGATCTCCGAAGAATGGAACCCGGACGCGCAGATCTCGATAGCGGTGGTGCTTCCCGATGAGACAGTCCACGGATACGAAGACCTGGAGTCCCGGATCTCGGCCAGCGCGGTCAAGCCGCTGTGGGCGGCAGCCGCCCTCGAAGCGGCCGGCGTGGAGGCAGTGAGGCCCTTCGCCTATTCGGCCTTGATCCTGTCCGACAACCTTGCCGGCGGAAGATTGATAGATCTGGCCGGGGGAGTAGACGCGGTGAACGCCTGGACCTGGAATGTGGCCAGGCTTGACGACACCCGGCTGGAGGCGTGGCGTTTCCAAGATCCCAATCGGGTAGCTGAGAATTTCCGGCCTGAGAACCCCTTGGGCAACCGCACCACGATGGCTGATCTGGCACTATTCTTCGCCCGCATCTACAAAGGCGAGCTTCTGGGTCCCGATGAGAATGCCGCCCTTCAGCAGTGGCTGCTGGACACTTCGCATTCGCTGACTTCTCCCCGAGATCTTGACGGCGTCTTGCTGGATCGGCTGCCTCTGGAAGTGGCTGAAGCGTCGCTGCACAAGGCGGGTTGGCTTCGACCGAACTGCTGTCCAGCGGAATATCGGCAGATGATCGACGCCGGAGTCATCGTGCTGCCTGACGACAGCTGGTTTGCAATGGCAATCATGAGTGCCCGGGGAGAGTTCTTCGACCTGACCAATCAGTGGGTATCCCTGGCTGCCTGCCGGATCTATGCCTTTGTGGCCGACGACCGCGAACATGTCTGCGGGCGGGAAGGCGATGGCATCCACGACCCTGAGATTTGGCCCGAAGCGGGAACCAGCACTCAGTAGTAGGCATCTCCGCTCCGACATCTGCGGCTGAGCCGTGCCAGCATGGGACCATGCAGGACTTTGACAGCAAGGTGGCGGTGATAACCGGGGCGGCCAGCGGGATCGGAGCGGCGTTGGCGGCCGGCTTCAGCGCCGAGGGTGCCAAGGTAGTAGCCGCAGACATCGACCTCGCGGGTGCCACAGCCACTGCCGACGCCATCGGAGACAATGCGATGGCAGTCGAAGCAGATGTTGCTGACCGGTCATCGGTCGAAGCTCTGGCTGATGCAGCCTGGGACGCGTTCGGGCAGGTAGACCTCCTTTTCAACAATGCCGGCGTGTTCCAGGCCGGGCTCATGTGGGAACGCACTCAGGCCGACTGGGACTGGGTATTCGGGGTCAACGTGTACGGCATCATCAACGGGGTTGCTGCCTTCGTGCCCCGGATGATCGCCCAGGACACCGAGGGCCACATCGTTAACACCGCGTCGGTGGCCGCGTTCGTGGCCGGCGGATTCTCCAGCCCTTACGTGGTATCCAAGTGCGCTGCCTTCTCGCTCACCGAGTGCCTCGCTCTGGACCTGGCCGCAGTGGGGTCCAAGGTCAAGGCCTCGGTGCTCACCCCCAGCGCCATCGATACTGCAATTGCCCACACCGCCCGGGTGCGAAGCGACCGCTACGGCACCGACGACACAGAGGACAACGCCTTCGTGGTGGAGTCGCTGTCGAAGATGACCGCGTCCGGCATCTCTCCGACCGACGTGGTCGGCCCGGTTATGGCCGGGATCCGGGCCGGCGATTTCCTCATCCCCACCAAGCCCAGCTACACCAACCAACTCCAAGTCCGCTACGACGCCCTCCTGGAGCGCCAGATCCCCCCTACTGCTGAGGTTGACTGACCAGTAATTCGGCAAGGGCAGCCGTAGCATTGGTGAATGGCTGACGCTTGTGCCGCTTGCCCGCGCCGGTATTGGTTCTGGGCATCAGCACTTGTCTTGGCACTAATTCTCGCCGGATGCAGCCAAGACAGCGGCACGCCGCCAGCCACAGATGGCCCGACCGCTGCCCCCACCCCCACCCCCACCCCCACCCCCACTCCGACTGACTCCCCATCACCCTCAGCTCCGCCGCCCCCAACACCGGCGCTCGCCATGCCCGAAGCATCGCCGACCGCGACGATTCCTGTACCTGAGTTCACTCCAGAAGTCGTAGAGCGGAGGGGCGTGGAATGGGAAGACCTCGAGAATCTCATGTTCGAGTTCGACGGGGAGATCATCCAACTCGAGGACGGGCAAGCGGTCGTTTCCTATGGAGGGGCGTCAGAAGACCGCTACACCCTTCAAAACCGGGTGGGCCAGGGAGATCTGAACGGAGACGGCTACGACGACGTGGTTGCACACATCACCATGGTCACCGCGGGATCGGGCACCTTCCATCTGGTGGTGCCGGTGATCGACAACGGACTGGGTGGGGAAGCTCAAGGGCCAGCCTTTGTGGGTGATCGCATCGTGATGGAGAGCATTGAAGTCCTAGATGGATTGGTGGAGGTGACGCTTTACGATCGGGAGCTCGATGAGCCCTTCACGGTGATCTCCCGGCGCCAGAAGTTGGAGATCGATCATTCCGGGCCAGAACCCGTTGTGTCGGTGATCGACTCGCAGCCCCTAGAGGCCCTTCCGGTTCCTGGCCCCGACCTGCCGGAAGTCACCATTCGCTTCGATCCCGGTGCGATAGGTGCCATCGTGGCCGGATCAATCGACTTCCGTCAGCGCCAGACATACTCCGCCCACATCTCTGCTGGACAGTGGTTTCAGGCAAACCTCGACGCTCCTCTAGGGATGTGGCTGGATGTGCGGCTGGGAGACCATGTCGTGGCCTCGGCTACCGAGCGGTCCCAATTTGTGCAAGCTCAGCTGCCGGCCACCGGCCCATGGCAGATAACAGTGGTCTCTGCTCATGCCGGCGTCGCCGATTACAAGCTGGGTATCGAGGCCCTGCCGGTGGGGTCGGAAAATTACCCAGACGTGTACCCGACGATTTCACCTCCAGAGAGTGAATCGCCCGATCTCATCCTGCCACCCAGCACTGCCCCGGTTGTGTACTTCACATTCGACGACGGTCCCCATCCCGTCTACACCCCCCAGGTCCTTGACGTGCTTGCCAAGTACAACGCCCGCGCCACATTTTTCGTAGTCGGCTCGCTGGTTGAGACCCTTCCGCGCACGACTCAACGCATTGTCGAAGAGGGACACACTCTCGCGAATCACACATGGAACCACGAGAATTTGGCTGGCCTCCCCCGTGCGGAGTTCGACGACACAGTGGGCAGGACTCAAGCCGTCCTCGGTTCCCGGGCCACAAACTGTTTGAGGCCTCCTTATGGATCGCTGGATGCCTTCACCCGGGAATGGGCCGCAGAACACGGATTGGTAGTCCAGACTTGGGACTACAGCCCCGAAGACTGGCTCCAACCCCCGGCCGCGGAAATAGCCCAAGGCCTCTTGGATCACGCCCGAAACGGGGCGATTCTTCTGCTTCACGATGGCGGCGGCACCCGCACCCAAACCGTTCTCGCCCTGGATATGGCTCTCCAAGAACTGACCAGCCGCGGATTCCGTTTCGAGCCCTTGTGTAACTGACCAGGCAGTGCCAACGGTGATGCCCGCCGCCCGCCTAGTGTGAGCCGAATGGGAAAGCGAGCGGCGGCGATTGTGGGGCTCACGGAGTGGGCGCCGAAACGGGTGTGGGACGAGCCCATGTTCACCATGGAGGCGTGTGCCCGGCTAGCGGCCGAGGTGCTGGCCGATGCCGAGGTGGACAAGGGCGAGGTGGACGGTCTGGTGATCAACGGCCTGCGAGAGTCGCCGTTGTTCGCGCCGTCGGCGCTGGCCGAGTTCCTGGGCGTCCGCAGCAACTTCAACGAGGTGGTCGATCTGGGCGGAGCCACTCCGGCGGGCATGGTGTGGCGGGCCGCAGCCGCCATTGAGGTGGGGATTTGCGAGACGGTGCTGGTGTTCACCCCATCGGTGCCCGCCCCACCCCAGCCGGGGGCCAACGGCGGCCCGATGAAGATGAAGATGGGTGCGTACATGGGCGGCGAGGTCTGGGGCTCCCCCCAGGGGCAGTTCGAGATTCCTGCCGGTTTGGTGGCAGCCACCCCAAGCTTCGCCATGGCCGCCAGCCGGTACATGGCCGCCTACGGAGTGAGCGAGGAGACGCTGGCCAAGGTGGCGGTGGACTCCCGCTACAACGCCCAGGCCAATCCCATGGCCGTGTTCTACGGCAAGCCCATCACCGTCGACGACGTGATGAGCTCCCGCTACGTGGCCGACCCACTGAAGCTGTTGGAGATCGTCATGCCGTGCTACGGCGGCTCCGCGGTGCTGGTGACCACCGCCGAGCGAGCCGCCCGGAGTCCACACCGACCGGTGTACGTGAGCGGCTATGGCGAGCACCTCACCCACAAGAGCATCACCTATGCCCCCGACATCGTCGACACCCCCATCCGCCTGGCCGCCGACCGGGCGTTCGCCATGGCCGGGGTGTCGCGCGACGCAGTGGACATGGCCTCCATGTACGACTGCTACACCATCACCGTGCTGTTGACCATCGAGGACGCCGGATTCTGCCCCAAGGGCGAAGGCGGGCGGTTCATCGACGAGCACAGCCTGCGCTACGACGGCGACTGGCCGCTCAACACCCACGGCGGCCAGCTGGGCATGGGCCAAGCCGGTTTGGGCGGCGGTATGAGCCACATCACCGAGGCGGTGCGCCAGGTGCAGGGCCGGGCCGGCGAGCGCCAAGTGTCCGACTGCAACATCGCCTACGCCAATGGCACCGGGGGAATGCTGGCCGAACAGGTGGCCCTCATCTTGGAGGGGGCCTAATGGTTCACTTCTCCACCGACGGCCGACCCCTACCGACTCCCACCCCCATTACCGCACCATATTTTGAAGGTCTGCGGGAGCGGCGGCTGGTGCTCCAGCGCTGCCCCCGCCACGGATACTTCTTCTACCCCCGCGGCCGGTGCCCAGTTTGCCTGGGAGACGACTGGGAGTGGGGAGAGTTGAGCGGCCAGGGCACGGTGTACTCCTTCACCGTTGACCGAGCCGGCCACGATCCGGCCCTGGCCAGCCGCATCCCCTTCGCCATCGCCCTGGTGGATCTCGACGAAGGGCCCCGCCTAGTGGGCAACATGGTGGACTGCGACGTCGGAGACATCACCGTCGGCATGGCCGTAGAGGCTGCCTACGAAGATGTGGACAACACCACGCTGCTGGGATTCCGCCCGGTGGGCTAGCCGTCGTTGAAGGCCTGCCAGGTGGGCTCTTCGTAGGGGAGGGTGCCGAGGCCGTCGGGGTTCTCGGGCCAGTTGGCCGGCGGAAGGTCCAGCGGGTTCACTCCCACCTCGGCGCCGTAGAACAGCTTGTGGAGGCGGCGCACGAAGTACCAGTGGCCGTCGCGTCGCTCGTAAGTGTCGTCGTAGCGGATGGCCTGATGGATCCACCGGTCGCCGTCGGCGATCTCGCCCTTGCAGTACACATGGCCAGTGGCGTGGTGCTCGTCGATCAAGTCGATCTGATGGGTGCCGATGTTCAGGATCGACGGGCCGATAGCCCCGAGCGACTCCTCGAAGTTGGCCCGTAAAGCGTCCCGGCCATAGCTGTCTCGCCCCACTCGCACGTCGTCGATGAACAGCGAGACCAAGGTGTCAACGTCTCGCCGGTCGATTGCCACCGCGTATCGGGAGGCGAGTTGGCGAATCTCCTCATAGGCCAGCAGTCGGGCGATGTCGTCCATCCCCCGATCATGGCATCCAGCAGCACTCTCAGCCGTTACGAGCCCACAAAGCAAGTGCCACCAGGCCGCAGTCGCGGTACCATTGGCGTCAAGAGACAAGCGGCTCGGAGGCGTGAACATGGGTTTTGAGCGCCGTCAGGCCGACCATTGGCACCGCGACATTCCCGGGGCACGCTGGTTCAAGTACGGGGGCTGAGTGCTGACATGGAGTGGACCGAAGTCCTCAACCGGGTTGCCACGGGGGAGGACGATCGCACCAATTGCAGGCCGCATTTTCGAGACATCGAAATCGAAGAGGTTGGCAAGGCAATTTGCGCGTTTGCAAACACTGATGGCGGGTTGATTGTGTTGGGCATCAGCGACGGCCAGCAGATAATCGGGGTTGCTGAAGACAGTGATCAAGTGCAGGAGCGGCTGGCTTCGTTCCTGCAATCCGGGTTTAGTTCGCCTGCCGCTGCTCGTCTGGGCCAGCACAAGGATCCAGAGGGTTGGGTGCATTGGCTTGAGGTACCTCGGCAGCGAGACTTCCAGCCGATGCGCTACGACGGCCGCGTTTGGGTACGTCGAGGCCGCAGCAGCGTCGAGCCGTCGCCAACCGAATTACAGGATCTGTATAACACTTTCGGCTACGTCCTGACAGAGGATCGGACCATCAGTGCAGCGACCTCATCAGATCTCGATATGCAGATCTTTAGGTCTTACTTGGTCTCTCTGGGCATCGACACCACCAACAATCCGCAGCCTAACGCCGACGACGACTTGCTCAACCGCGGCGCCATTGCCGAGATCGGTGGGCAGCTGCAACCGACGCTGTATGGTGTGCTCGCATTCGGCAGGATGCCGCAGGACTATCCGCAGACACAGAACTTCTTCATTGAGTGCGTTGCCTACGACGGCAACGGCCGGGCCGATGAGATTCTGCAAACTTCCGAGGCCAAGGGCCGCCTCAGCGAGCAGGTCGAGCGTGCCGTGGGGTGGTTCTCCGGTTTGGGAAAGTTCGAAGTTTACCGCGAGCTTCGGCGGTACGACCGTCATTTGCTGCCGTTGGAGGCTTTGCGAGAGGCCTTGGTCAACGCTGTGGTTCATCGCGACTATGCGATCACCGGCTCGAAGATCCTGTTTGAGGTCTTTGCTAATCGCGTGGAGGTGACGAGTCCGGGCACCCTGCCGAACCACATGACAGCCGACAGCGTGCGCGCCGGGGGTCGCGCCCGGTCTCGTAACGAGTCCATGGCGAACTTCATGCTTGCACTCGGCTTCATGGAACGACGCGGCCGCGGTTGGCCGGTCATGCAGCGAGCGATGTCTGAGTTCAACGGCACAGAGCCCGAGATCGACCTAGACCGAGAAAGCGGCTTCGTGCAGGTGCGGTTCCTCCTTGATTAATTCAGACAGAGGTCACCCCTCGCGCCAGCGCTCGCACACCGTCTCACCCTCTCCTGCAATCCCCATCTGCTCCGCCGACATCGCCCAGGGCGGGGTGAGTGCTCAGGGACCCAGGGTCGTGACAGGGATGATTGCGATTCCGTCGGGCAACTCGACTCCGACGCCGGTGGCGGTGATGACGGCCAACTTGACAGGGTCACCCGTGCGATTGGTGTCGACCCGATCCCTCAGCTCACGAAGCGATTCGATGCCTTCCATGATCCCCTCGTCGCTGCCCAGCTTGACCTCGAAGGCGGCCCACTCCCCGTCGGCTCTTTCCAAGATCACGTCTACTTCCAACCCGTATTCATCCTGGTAGTGAGAGAGCTGACAACCCTCGAACTGCGAATAGATCCGAAGATCGCGTACAACGAGCGATTCAAAGAGAAAGCCGAAGAACTCCAAGTCGGCCCGCAGCCGGGCTCTGTTGGTCCGCAGGGCGGCAACGGCGAGGGAAGGACACACGAAATGTCGCACCGGAGTCGTGCGCAGCGCTATTCGGGACCGCAGGTGCGGCTTCCACGCCGGCAAGTCCTCGATCACGAACAGCCGCTCGAGTGCCTGCAAATACCCCTTGACGGTTCGGGGGTGCATCGGCACTTCTCGATCTCCGGACGCGTCTTCGGCCAGTGTCTTGTAGGCCGCTTTAGTGCCGGTGTTGCGCCCCAGAGAAGCCAGCAGTCGGCGCACCCCGACTGGGTCGCGCATCACGTCGTCTACTTGGGCGATGTCAGTGCGGCTGATGTCGTCCAAGTAGTTGCGCAGATACCTCTGAGGGGAGACAGGAGTATCTGAAACGATCCTCGGCCAGCCTCCGCGGCAAACGAGATCGATCATCTCTGGAGTCTGAACACCGGGACTTTGTGGTCGACAAGATTCACCGTCCATCAGCTTGCTGAGCGACACACTCCCGTTGGACTCGCCCGATTCAAGCAACGACATTGGCCGCATCCTCACCCGGACGACCCGCCCGGCGATCGAGGGTCGCTCGATCTGTCAGAGGTCAAGACCCTTCAAGTAACTGAAAGAGAGATCGAGCGCACGCGTCTTGTGAAGGACGATCTCCTTGTAGTCGAAGGCCACGGCAACAAGGATGAGATCGGACGAGTCGGAATCTGGGATGGATCGATCGATTCCTGCGTGCATCAGAACCATTTGATCCGAGTCAGATGTGACCGCGGGCAACTGCTTCCCCGTTTTGCTGAGGCATTCATGAACAGCTGGATCGGTAGGAGGGCACTATTGCGGGCGGCGAACACGACATCCGGGCTCAACACGATCTCAACTAGTGACGTGAGAGGCGTCCAGATTCCTCTTCCAGCCTTGTCTGACCAGCAGAAATTCGTCGAAACGGCGATCCAAGTTGATAGGCAACGGGAAATGATGATGAACGCCAGTACAGAACTAGATCATCTCTTTGCATCTCTCCAGCAGCGGGCGTTTCGGGGAGGGCTGTGAGCGGGTCGCAGTTTTCGTTCTTGGAGGCTGAGTTCGCTGATGAGTTCGAGATGGCGGCGTGGGCGGAGAGGCATGTGCTGTCCGATCCTGGGCCAGCGGTGATCCATGCCCGGAAGTGCTTGGAATCCGGAGTCAAGTGGGCGTATCGGCATGATCGGTCGCTGCCGCAGCCATACGAGGACAAGCTCAACGCCTACCTGAATGAGGCAGCGTTCAAGTCGCAAGCCGATGGTCGGGTCTTCGATGTGGCGAGGAAGATCCAGCAGGCGGGGAACCGGGCGGTGCATGAGTCGAAAGCACCTTCGAGGTTGGAGGCGGTGGAGATCGTTTCGGCACTGTTCCAGTTCTGCTTCTGGTTGGCATTCACTTACGGCCGGTCATTCAAGCCTGATCCTTCGTTGCGCTTTGATCCCCACAAGTTGGTGCAAGCGGAACGGGCAGAGAGGGCTTCTCTGAAAGAACGCCAGGAGCTTGAGGAGCGGCTGGAGAGGGAGGCCGAGGAGCATGAGCAGGCCCGCGAGCGGTTGGCAGAGGCGACACGGACTGCTGACGATCTTAAGTCCGAGTTGGCCGATTTGCGGGTCGAGGTGGCGGCGGCGAAGAGAGCAGCCGAGTCGTTGCCGGTTGAGGCCCATGATTGGTCGGAGGCCGACACCCGCAAATACAAGATCGATGCGCTGTTGGCTGAGGCGGGTTGGACGGGTCTGGTCGAGGGCCGTGACATCGAGTACGAGGTGCAGGGGATGCCGTCGGGCTCGGGTGTGGGTTATGTGGACTATGTGCTGTGGGGGGCGGATGGCTCGCCGTTGGCGGTGGTGGAGGCGAAGAAGGCCCAGGTCGATCCTCGGGAGGGGCAGCAGCAGGCCAAGCTGTATGCCGATTGCCTGGCGACGGAGTTCGGGCAGCGCCCGGTGGTGTTCTACAGCAACGGTTATGAGCACTGGCTGTGGGACGACGCCCAATACCCGCCTCGGCGGGTGCAGGGCTTCTACACCCGCGACGAGCTGGCCCTGCTCATCCAGCGTCGCGACACCCGCCTGCGGCTGTCGTACTTGGACGTTGGCGAGAGGATCGTGGATCGCCATTATCAGCAGCGGGCAATCCGGGCCATTGCCGAGCACTTCGACCACGACAAGCAGCGAAAGGCGCTGTTGGTGATGGCCACCGGCGCGGGCAAGACCCGCACGGTGATCGCCCTCGTCGACCTGTTGATGCGGGCCGGCTGGGTCAAGCGGGTGCTGTTTTTGGCGGATCGAACGGCACTGGTGAAGCAGTCGGTGAACGCGTTCAAGACCCACCTGCCGGATTCGGCGCCGGTGAACCTGGTGACCGAGGGCAACGAGGACAGTCGGGTGTATGTGTCGACCTATCAGACGATGGTCAACAAGATCGACGAGTACCGGGCTGACGGCACCCGCCGGTTCGGCGTGGGGGACTTCGATCTCGTGGTGATCGACGAGGCGCACCGGTCGGTGTACCGCAAGTATCGGGGGATCTTCGACTACTTCGACTCGCTGTTGGTGGGGCTGACCGCCACCCCCAAAGACGAGGTCGACAAGAACACCTACGACTTGTTCGACCTTGAGACCGGTGTGCCCACCGACGCCTACTCGCTCGATGACGCCATCAAAGACGGCTTTCTGGTTCCGCCCCGGGGCGTATCGGTGCCGTTGAAGTTCGTGCGCGAGGGCATCAGCTACGACGAATTGTCCGAAAACGAGAAGGACGAGTGGGACGAGCTCGACTGGGGCGAGGACGAAGAGGGCGAGCCGCTCGATCCGCCCGATGAGGTCGATGCCGCCCAGTTGAACAAGTGGCTGTTCAACGAAGACACCGTCGATCGGGTGCTCGAGCACCTCATGACCGAGGGCATCAAGGTGGCCGGCGGCGACCGGCTGGGCAAGACGATCCTCTTCGCCAAGAACCAGCTCCACGCCGATTTCATAAAGGAGCGATTCGACGCCCACTACCCGCATCTGGACGCCGGGAACTTCGCCCGGGTGATCACCCACCAGGTGAACTACGGCCAGAGCCTGATCGACGACTTCTCCAACAAGGACAAGGCGCCCCACATCGCCATCTCCGTGGACATGCTCGACACCGGCATCGACGTGCCCGAGGTGGTCAACCTGGTGTACTTCAAGCTGGTCCGGTCCAAAACCAAGTTCTGGCAGATGCTCGGGCGCGGCACCCGGCTGCGCGAGAACCTGTTCGGGCCCGACGACCACAAGACCTGCTTCAAAGTGTTCGACTTCTGCCAGAACCTCGAGCACTTCAGCCAGGAACTAGATGCCGCCGAGCCATCCGGCGCCAGGCCGCTCAGCGAGGTCTTGTTCTCCGCCCGCCTTGAACTGCTGCACGCTCTCGACGGCATCGAGGCCCTTGGCGGCGAACGGGCGGAGGTGGCGGCCACACTGCGGGAGACCGTGGCGTCGATGAACGAGAACAACTTCCTAGTGCGCCCCCACCTAGAGCTAGTGGAGCGCTTCCGCACACCCGAAGCGTGGGACAAGGTAACACTGGAAGACCTGGCGGCACTCAATGACCGGGTTGCCAAGCTGCCCGACCAGCTCGACCCCGAACCCGAGGAAGCCAAACGATTCGACATGGTAATGCTCAACGCCGAGCTGGGCCTGCTTCGCGGTGAGCCCTTCAGTCGACAGCAGGACCGCATAATCAACATCGCATCCGCGCTCGAAGACCTCGGAACCTCGATTCCGGTGGTCGCGCAGCAACAGGCTCTGATCGCCGACCTCCAAACCGACGAATGGTGGAACGACATCAGCTACCCCATGCTCGAAGACACCCGCAAGCGGCTGCGCAACCTCGTGCACCTCATCGAGCGCACCCGCAAGAACATTCTGTACTCCGACTTCACCGACGAGCTCGGCGAGAGCACCGAGGTCGAACTCCCCGGAACCGGCGGCAGCATGGCCGGCAACGAGTTCGAGCAGTTCCGCAAGAAAGCCCAACACTTCCTCAACGAGCACCTGGCCAACGACATCGTGGCCAAAGTCCGAAGCGGCGAAACGATAACCCCCGCCGACATGGACGAACTCCAGCGAGTGCTCGTAGCCGCCGGCATCGGCGACACCGACACATTCGCCCAAGCCTCACAACGAGCCGGCAGCTTCGGCCTGTTCATCCGCTCCATCGTCGGCCTCGACCGAGCCGCCGCCAAACAAGCCTTCGCCCAATTCCTCGACGACAAACGCCACACCCGCAACCAAATCGAATTCGTAAACCTCGTCATCGACTACCTAACCCAACACGGCACCATCGACCCCGGCCGAATCTACGAATCCCCCTTCACCAGCATCGCCCCCGAAGGCCCCGACGCCATCTTCCCAACCCCCGACCTAGACGAGTTCTTCAACATCGTCCAACACCTCCACAACACAGCCGCGGGCTGATCAGGACGTCAAACGGCCTCGGCCAGTCGGTTCTCGGTCCAGTCGATCTGCAACTCCCGAGCTGCGAAGCGCCAGCCCTCCTCCAGGCGGACGAATTGGTCGTGATAGCGGATGAACATGATGAAGTCGGTGGCCGGAGTGCCGTCGTCGGGGGCCGTCAAGTGATGGGCAATGCAGTAGGTCTCTCCGGTGGCGGTGTCGCCGGAGATCTCGGTTTGCTGCTGGCCGAGGAAGTGAAAGGTGGCGTCGTAGGTCATCCGGGAGATGGCTCGGGCAATCTCTTCCCGCCCGGTTCGCTCGCTGAGAATTGTTCCCCCGCTGGGAAGGTCGACGCGGCGCAGCACCCCGTCGGGGGCGAAACAGGCCGCCACCCCATCGGGATCGCCTCGGTCCACGCAGCGGGCGTAGTCGGCGGCGAGGTCGGCCAGGGCATCTCGATCAGACATTTCTCTAGAGTAGGCTGCGGCCATGGCTGTCATCGATGCTGTTGATCTGGATGTGCGCCGGGTAGCGGGCGCGCTGGGTGCCGAAGTTAGGGGGTTGTCGCTGGCCTCGGTGTCCGATGAAGAGTTCGCACTCATCCAAGAGCTCTTGGACGAGCACTTGGTGCTGTTCTTCCCCGACCAGCACCTCAGCCCCGACGAGCATCGGGCGTTCGCCATCCGCTTCGGCGAGCCGGAGATCCACCCCTACATCCCCAAGCTGGACGACGACCATCCCGAGATCGTGGTGCTGAAGGGGGAGTCGGGCTATGTGGCCGACGTGTGGCACACCGACTGCACATTCGAGGACTCTCCGCCCATCTGCTCGGTGCTCAACGCCATGACTATGCCCCCGGCGGGCGGCGACACCATGTGGTCGAACATGTACAAGGCCTATGAGACCCTGGCCGAGCCCATGAAGCAGATGATCAACGGGCTCACCGCCATCCACACCGCGGCCAACTACGGCCAGCCCGACCACAAGGCCGAGCACCCGGTGGTGCGCCGCCACCCCCGCACCGGCCGCCCATCGCTATACGTGAACAAGCAGTTCACCCGGCGCATCCCGCAACTCAGCCGGGACGAGTCGGAGTCGCTGCTTGACCTGCTCACCGCCCACGCCTGCAAGACCGATTTCACCTGTCGCTACAGCTGGAGCGAGGGCACCATCGGCATCTGGGACAACCGAGCCACCCAGCACTTTGCGGTGAACGACTTCGACGGTGCCCGGGCCATCAGCCGGGTCACCATCCTGGGCGACCACCCCGAACCAGCTTTCGACACCACCCAGTGGTGCCCGTACCAGTACGAGCGGGTCTCCGCCGCCGCCTACGGCCTCGACCGCGACTAGCTAAAGCACCTCATTTGTTCTCCTCGCCGGTAGGAGAGGCGGCAGCCTACGCTGCATGGCCGATGGGGGGTGAGCCTCGATGAGCGAGAAGGTCAACCACGTGGGGTTGGCGGTGGCCGACTTGGAAGCCGAAGTTGACTTCTGGACTGGGGCGCTGGATTTCAAGCGGGTAGGGGCTCTGGATGCCGACGATGCGTCGACCGGCCAGCTCTTGCGGATGGAGAGACCAGGGTTGCGGGCGGTGTATCTGCGCAAGGGCGAATTCGTGCTCGAGCTCTTGCAGTTCCGCGGGGCCGGATTGGTGGATCGACCGGCCCGGGTGGTGAACGAGCCCGGTCTCACCCACCTCTCGCTGAACGTCGCCAACATGGATGCTGCGTTGGAGCGAGTGAGAGCCCATGGCGGCGAAGTGTTGGACGACACCCGACTGTGGGATGTGGCAGTGATGATTCGCACCCCGGCGGGACAGCTGGTGGAACTGCTGGTGGGCTTCGAGACCCCGACCACCGACCTGGGAGAATGACCCGGTGATAGGAAACCCCAGAACCTATTGGGAGGCGATCGAGGCCCGGGCCGCCGCCACCCCCGACTCCCCGCTAACCATCGAGCCCGACGGCACAGTGATGACCTTCGCCGGCTTCCGGGATTCCGCCGAGCGGGTAGCCGCCGGGTTGGCCGCGATGGGTGTGGCCGCAGACACCCGGGTGTCGTGGCAGCTGCCCAATGGCCGGGCGTCACTCATCTTGTCGGCCGCGTTGGCCCGGCTGGGAGCCGTCCAGAACCCGATCATCCCCATCTACCGGGAGCGGGAGGTGGGCTTTGTGGTCCGCCAAACCGGGGCCCGGCTCCTGGTGGTGCCGTCGGTGTGGCGGGGCTTCGACTACCAGGCCATGGCCAACACCGTGGTGGCCACCACCGAGGACTGCGACGTGCTGGTGTGCGACGGCGACCTCCCCGAAGGGGACCCCGCCACGCTGGCCCCCTTTGAAGCGCCCCTGGACGACGAGGGACGGCTCCCGGTGCGGTGGATCTACTACACGTCGGGCACCACCGCCGACCCCAAAGGGGCCAAGCACGGCGACGACTCGGTGATCGCCGCCGCCCGCCACGTGTGGGAGAACCTGGAACTGCGGGCCGACGACGTGTGGCCCCTGGCCTTTCCCTACACCCACATCGGCGGCATCAGCCTGCTCATCGCCACCCTGGTGTGCGGCACTCCCATGTTGATGGTGGAGAGCTTCAACCCCGAAGCCGACACCCGCTTCTTCCGGGAGCACGGCCTGACCCTGGCCGGATCGGGCACCCCGTTCTTCATCGCCTTTCTGGCCGAGCAGCGCAAGACCCCCGACCAGCCCATCTTCCCCAAGATGCGGGCGGCCATCGGCGGGGGCGCCCCCAAACCGGCCGGGCTCCACATGGAGGTCAAGAACGAGATGGGCGGTGTGGGGATCATCTCCAGCTACGGCCTCACCGAATGCCCCATCGTCACCTACTGCTTCCTCGATGATCCCGACGACAAGCTGGCCAGCACCGAGGGTCGGATCCTGGACGACACCGACTGGAAGCTGATCGACGGAGAGCTGCTGCTGAAGGGCCCGACGCTGTGCCGGGGCTATCTGGACGAGGCGCTGAACGAGACCGCCTTCGACGACGACGGGTTCTTCTTCACCGGCGACCTGGCCGAGGTGGACGAAGAGGGATTCGTGACCATCGTCGGGCGCAAGAAGGACGTGATCATCCGCAAAGGGGAGAACATCTCGGCCAAAGAGGTGGAGGACGTGCTTTTCTCCCATCCCAAGGTGGCCGACGTGGCCGTCATCGGCCTGCCCGACGCGGTCTCCGGAGAGCGGTGCTGCGCGGTAGTGGCGCCCATGGCCGGCCAGTCATTCGGCTTCGGCGAGATGGTCGAGCACTGCAAGGAAGTCGGGCTGATGAACCAGAAGATCCCCGAGCAACTCGAGATCGTCGACGAACTGCCCCGCAACCCGGTGGGCAAGGTGCTCAAAAAGGAGCTCCGGGAAACGTACGGAGGGTAACTGCCATGTCAACTGCGCAACCCAACATCTTGTTGATCGTGTCCGACGAGGAGCGCCGCAACCCGTGGCTAAACGGGGTGGTCGACATGCCCGCCCACGACCGGCTGCGCCGCGACGGCCTGGACTTCAACCGCTACTACACCCACTCGTCGCCGTGCTCACCGTCGAGGGCCAGCCTGTATACCGGCAGCTATCTGGCCGAGCACGGCGTGGTGGACAACGTGAGCTTCCCGGCCCACACCGCGCTAGACCCCGCCATTCCCACCGTGGGACGGCTGATGCGAGAGGTGGGCTACGAATCGGCCTACCTGGGCAAATACCACCTCACCCATGAGCCGATGCCCGACATGGAAGCCTTCGGCTACAGCGGCTGGCAGGGCGACGACCGCCACTACATCGGCGGGCCGTGGACCGGGCGGCACTTCGACCCGGTGATCGCCGACCAAGCGGTGGACTGGCTGCGAACCCACGGCACCGACCCCTCTGTCGGCCCGTGGTTCCTGACCGTGGCCTTGGTGAACCCCCACGACGTGATGTGGTACCCCCTCGATCATCCGTCATACCAAGAGGCCCATCCCGACCTGGTACCCCTGTTCGACTTCCTCCACGAGCACATGCTGGGCGGCAAGGTCGACCTTGAACCCCTGGAGGAGATCTACCCCCGCTTCTTCACCCAACTGCCCGACAACTTCGATGACGACCTCCACACCAAGCCCGAGGTCCAGCGGGCTTGGCGCCATGTCCGCAACCGGGAGCACATGGTGGGCCACATGGCCCTCGACGACGTCGACTCCTGGCTTCGCCAGCTGGACTACTACGCCTGGCTTCATGAGCTGCTCGACCACAGCATCACCTCGATCCTGGGGGCGCTCGACGACATCGGGGCTTACGACGACACCGTGGTCATCTACACCTCCGACCACGGCGATGCCTGCGGGTCGCACGGGCTGCGGGCCAAGCTGCCCTGTGTGTACGAGGAGGTCATGGGGGTGCCGCTCATCGTGAAGGCCCCCGGACTCACCCCGCAGGGCGCGTCCACCGATGCGCTGGCCACCCACGTGGATTTGGCCGCCACCATCGCCGCGCTCGGCGGGGTGGACATCGACAGTTCGCCCACCCTGTCGGGCAAGGACCTCACCCCGTCGCTGGCCGATCCCTCCACGTCAGTGCGCGACTACGTGCTGTTCAGCCAAGACAGCGCCCAGTCGGAGCTTCTCCGCCACAGCCGCTACGCGGTGCGGGGGTTCTTCGACGGCGAGACAAAGTACGCCCGCTACTACGGCGTGGGCGGGGGGATCGATCGCACCGGCAACCCCGCCCCCGAGCCAAAGCTGTTCGACACTGATGCCGACTTCGACGATCACGACCACGAGTGGTACTCCCTGGACGACGACCCCCACGAGCTGGTCAACCTGGCCAACGACCGCTCCCGGCGCTCGGAGTTGCGTGATCTGTTCGGCCGTCTCCTGGAGTACGAAGCGGCTGAACTAGGCGGTTAGGTCCCTCTCGCGATCTTCTCCACCACCCGTGTAGGGTGGATCGCTTGACGGTCGCTGGCCCCTTTCTTCTTCCCAAGCCGGTACTCCGGGGCTGGTCCCACGCAGTGGCCGCGCTTGCCGCCACGGTCCTCGCGCCCATCGTCATAGCCTTGGGACCAGGCGGGGCTGACCGGGCGGTTGTGGCGGTCTACGCCATCGCAGTGGTGGGCGTGTTCGGGGTGAGCGCGGCCTACCACCGGTTTGACTGGACCCCTCGAATCCAGGCGGTCATCCGCCGTCTCGACCACTCGATGATCTTCGTGTTCATTGCTGCCACCTACACCCCGGTGGGTTTCTTCGCGTTGGAACCCGGTGCCGCCAAGCTGGTTCTGAGTGTGGTGTGGTCTGGCGCATTGCTGGGGGCAATCGGGAGGATCATGTGGCTCAACGCACCCCGGTGGATGCTCATCGCCCCCTACCCGATTGTCGGCTGGGCCGCTCTTTTGGTCATCGGAGATGTCTGGCGCGGCATGGGAATCGCCGGTAGCACCTTGCTGTTCGTGGGTGGCGGCCTGTACACGCTGGGTGCGCTCATCTATGCCACCCACCGTCCCGACCCGTGGCCCCGTTGGTTCGGCTACCACGAGGTCTTCCATCTGCTAGTGGTCGCCGCCGTGGCCGTCCACTACGTGGCCATCGCCTTCTTCGCCCTTCCGCTGGCCTGAGCACGCCAAGGCAGGAGTTCGACCTGCAAGCCTTTCCCCCGAACCTGGGCCCCGAAGAACTCGACGACATCGCCAACACCTACCGAGAATTGTGGGAAGCCATACAGGCAGCTCACAGCACAGGCACTTGCACCAGGAAATTCATCCGCACCCAAGCTGATCGCTTGCGGAGCCTCGCCGACCGGGTTGGCACCCCTCCTACCGACGAGGCCATCCGCGCCGAGGCCGACATGTTCGATCAAATGGCCCGCCGGGCGGCCCGTTCACCGAATTCTGCCGCAGCCCGCTACATCCAGACGCAGTGCCATCGGCGCTTTGCCGCCGCGGTAATCATTGCCAATTACCGCCGCGGCGGTTAGCGGTTCGACTACTCGCGCTTCCAGCCGCCGGTCTGAATCTGGTTCCAGAACGCGGCGTCGCGCTCATCGGCCGGGCGGCCAACATGGGTTACCACGTCCACATCGGGAGACTCGGCCCGCAGCGCGGCGGCGGTGCACTTCTCTGGCGGCCGGTGGGCGAAGGGGTCGAACCGGTAGTGGCGCATGGCGTTTTGGTGGGTGATCTTGGCCACCACGTCTTGGGGCAGTTCGCCCATCAGCTTGGCCACGTATTCAGGAGCCTGGGGCCAGGTGCCATCAGAGTGGGGGTAGTCCGACTCCCAGCACAGGTTGTCCACGTTGAACTCGTCCAGCAGCTTCACGCCGATACGGTCGTTGATGAAGCAGCACAGGATGTGGTTGCGGAACACGCCGGTGGGGCTGCCGTCGATGCCGAATTCGTGCTTGGTCCAGCCCGAGTGGCGGTCTTGCACATGCTCGGCCCGCCACAGGAAGTAGGGGATCCAGCCGATGTCGCCCTCGGTGAGCGAGAACTTTAGGTCGGGGAAGCGGTCCCAGAACTCGGCCCACACAAGCTCCACCAGCGTAGAGATGGTGAGCGCCGACGACAGGGTCATGGGCACGCTGGGAGGAGCATCGGCCGAGGCGCCCACTGAGCGAGACGATGAACCCAGGTGGCAGCACAGCACGGTGCCCAAGTCGCTGCACGCCGCGAACAGCGGGTCCCATGCGCCGGAGTGGATCGACGGCATGCCCAGCATCGCCGGGTTTTCCGAGAAGGTCACCGCGTGGCAGCCCTTGCTGGCCAGGCGCTTCACCTCGGCCACCGCCCGGTCGACGTCGAACAGGGGCAGGATGCCGCAGGGGATGAACCGGTCGGGGTAAGCCCCCACCCACTCGTCGACGTGCCAGTCGTTGTAGGCCTTGATCATGATCTCGTTGAGATCGGGATCGGGACCTTCGTTGAGCACCTGGCCGGAGAACCCGGTCCAGTTGGGGAAGTTCAGCCCGGCCAACTGACCGCCGGCGTTCATGTCCCGCACCCGCTCGTGTACGTCGTAGCAGCCGGGGCGCATCTCGTCGTAGCGGCTGGCGTCGATGTTGTAGTGCTCTCGGGGCTTGCCCGCTACCGCGTTCAAGCCCAGGTTCCGGCCGGGCAGCTTGCCGTAGTACCACTGCTCCCGCCCGTTCTCATCGGTGACCACCTTGGGGGCGCGCTCCTTGTACTTCTCGGGCACATGGGCCTCGAACATGTCCGCCGGCTCGGCGATGTGGTCGTCAACGCTGATCAGAATGAGGTCGTCGGGGTTCACGGTGTTCCTCTGTGGTGATTCGGGGGGTGTCTAGGGCTCAACGGTAATGGAGACGGCTTTGGCCATGCCTGCTTGGACGAGGGTCTGCACAGCATCCGCGGCCTGCTCCAGCGGGAAATGGTGGGTGTGAAGGCGCTCCACCGGCAGCGTCCCCGACTCGATGAGCCGCACGGCTTGCCGGTAGCTGTGGAAGTCAACCGTGCGCACTCCGATGACAGTTTGGTAGCGCATGGCCACATCGTCGGAGGGGAAGCCGTCCACCCCGTGGCCCTTGAGGCCGGCCAAGACGATGGTGCCGCCGAGGCGGGCCATGGATACCGCATCGACCACCGGTTGGGTGGCGTGCGGGGTGGTGTCCACCACGATGTCGGTGCCCCGCCCGTTGGTTTCGGCCAGCACTCGCTCCACTGCATCCTCCGACTCCACGTCGATGGTCACATCGGCCCCGAACTCCGCCGCCAAGGCCAGCTTGTGAGTGTCCTGCGAACCCAACCCGGTTACGAAGATCGCCGACGCCCCCGCGGCCGCCGCCGCAATCACGCACGCCAAGCCCCGCTGACCGGGGCCGAGCACGGTCACGGTGTCGCCGTAGCGCAGGTTGGGCGCCGACACCGCCCAGGCGAACCCTGCCCCCAGCGGGTTGTACAGCGCCGCGATGCGAGGCGGTATCGAATTGTCGATCTTGTGGGGGACCGATCCGGGGGCCAGGTACATCATCTCGGCGTACCCGCCCCACAGCGCCGGCGCTCGACCAGTGGGGGTGAAGCCGTGGTTCCCCGGCGCCACCCGGCACATCTGCTGGTCGAGGCAGGCCAGACAGCGCCCGCACCCGTAGGCGGCTTCGGCCACCACCCGGTCACCGGGTTTCAAACCCCAGCGAGCCGCGTACCGCTCGCCCACCTCCTCGATCACCCCGACCGGCTCATGCCCCGGAATCACCGGATAGTTCATCAGCGAGCTGCCCGAATAAGTCTCAACATCAGTACCGCAAATCCCACACGCCTCAATCCGCAGCAGCGCATCGTCGTCGCCCACCCGGGGCCGACCAAATTCCTGCATCTCCAACCGCTCCGGCCCCACCTGCACCATCGCCCGCACCGCATCGCTCATGGCGATGATCCTACGATGCCCCTATGACGCTTCTTGACCTGACCATTGATGAAGTGCTGACCACGACTCGGGCCGTGCGGAAGCGGCTCGACCTGGATCGGCTTGTCGAGCGGGCCGTGATCGAGGAGTGTCTGGAACTGGCGTTGCAGGCGCCGACCGGGTCGAACCAGCAGCAGTGGCACTGGATCGTGCTCGACGATCCCGAGGTGATCGGCCAAGCGGCAGACATCTACCGGGCGGCCATGGCTCAGTACTCAGCCGACGTTGCCGCAGGGCGAGAGCACTACGAGCGCCAGACGGTGCGAGCCGAGCAGATGTCGGAGTCGGTGGCCTACCTGCGCGACAACATGCACCGCCTTCCCGCGATGCTTATCCCGGTACTGGCCGACCGGTTCGGGGTGCTGCGCAGCGACCAGGCCAAGACCTTCCACCACGCCAGCCAGTGGGGGTCGATCATCCCCTCGGTGTGGAGCTTCATGCTGGCCCTACGCAGCCGAGGCATGGGCAGCGCCTGGACCACCATCCACCTCCACCGCGAACAAGAAATGGCCGACCTGCTAGGTATCCCCTACGACACCCACATCCAAGCCGGCCTCTTCCCCATCGCCTACACCATCGGCACCAACTTCCGCCCCGCCCTCCGCCACCCCGCAGCCGAAGTAACCGCCTACAACCACTGGAACCCCAACTGGGATTGAGGTTTAGCGCCAGGTGATTTGGGCGGGGAGGTCGCTGTAGGCGAGGTTGGCGGGGAGGGGTGGGTACTGGAAGCCGTCGACGGGGGTTAGGGTGGCCACTCTGTCGAGCAGGGTCTCGATGGCGGTGACTCCCTCCAAGCGGGCCAGGCTGGCGCCGGGGCAGACGTGGGCGCCGGCGCCGAAGGCCACGTGATTCAAGGGGTCGGGGCGGTCGAGGCGGAAGTCCTCGGGCTCTTCGTACTGGGCTTCGTCGCGGTTGGCTGAGGCCAGACCCACTTCCACCCAGTCGCCCTGTTGCATGTCTACTCCGCCCAAGTGGGTGTCCTTAAGGCATCGCCGGGCCACCCGGGGAGCGGGGGAGTCGTGGCGAAGCGACTCCTCCACGAACACCGGGATCAGCTCTCGGTCGGCCTCCAGGGCGGCCCAGGTGTCAGGCTCAACGATGAGCCGGTGCATGGAGTGGGCCAGCAGGCCCCGGGTGGTGTGAACCCCGCCCAGCACCATTGTCTGAAGCTGGTGGGCGATCACCGTGTCGCTGAGGGGCTCGCCCTCGATCTCGGCGTCCAAGAACACCTTGTAGGTGTGCGAGCTGGGCTCGTCGGCCCGCCGCTCTTGGGCTACCAAGTCTTTCAAGTACCCGGTGATGGGCGGGCCGTCGGGGGCGTACTGGGGGCACACAGCCCGGAACATGACCGAGCCATCCGACGACCACACCTTCAGCTTGTCCGCGCCGCCCGCGGGTAGGCCGATGATGTGGGCGATTACTTCGCAGGGGATGGGCACGGCGTAGTCGGCGTGCAGGTCGGCGGGGTCCTCGCCCATCAGCGCGTCCAAGAGACTCTCGCAAGTCTGCCGCACGAACGGCTGGATCCTCATGGTGCGGTGGGGTCCCAGCGCCGATTTGTACAGCCGGCGGATCTGCCCGTGGACCGGCTCATCGATCTCGGGAAGGAACAGCTGCTCCTGGGGTACGTCCTCCACGCCACCGAGACCGGTGCCCGGTGTCATGTCTGAGCCGTAGGTGTCTACCGCGTACAGCAGCTCGTCGGCCTCTTGGCGGCGGGTGAGGTAGTAGCCCAGCGGGGTCTTGGCCACCGGCCCCTGCTGACGTAGCTCAGCCAGTAGGTCGAAGGGCAGGCCAGTTACGAAGTAATCGGGATTGTGGGGGTCGAAGGCAGGCAGGGTGTCGGTCATAGCTCCGTCGTTCGCTACTCCTCGAACGATTCCCGCCAGGGCCCGGCCAGGTGACCGCCGTCGATCACGAACTGGGCACCAGTGATGTAGCTGGCCTCGTCGCTGGCCAGGAACAGGGCCAGCGAGGCGATCTCGTCGGGCTCGCCCATGCGCTTGATGGGCTGCATGTCCATGAGCCGGTTGAGCCGGGCCAGGGTCTCGGGCGGGGCCTCCTGCACCATGGGGCTGTTGATCACCCCGGGGTGGATGGAGTTGACCCGCACTCCGAGCGGCCCGAGCTCGATGGCGGCTGAGCGGGTCATGCCGGTGACCGCGAACTTGGTGCCGGAGTAGCTGGTCATGCCCAATACGCCCACGATGCCGTCGATGGAGGAGATGTTCACGATGGCCCCGTTGCCGGTGGCCACCAGGGCAGCCTTGGCCGCCCGCATCCCCAGGTACACGCCGTGGAGGTTGATGTCGGTCATCTCGTGATGGGTCTTGAGGTCGAGCCCTTCCAGCGTGCCGAACGCCCCGATGCCGGCGTTGTTCACCAAAATGTCGAGCTTGCCGAACCGCTCCACGGTGGCGGCCACCGCGGCGTCCCAGTCGTCCTCCCGCGTGACGTCGAGCTGCTGGTAGAAGGTGTCGGGCCCCAGTTCGGCGGCAAGTTGCTCGCCGAGCACGTCGCGCAGGTCGGTGATGGCCACCTTGGCCCCCTCGGCTGTGAACCGGCGGGCCTCCGCCTCGCCCTGGCCCCGGGCGCTGCCAGTAATGAGCGCCACCTTGCCTTCGAGTCTTCCGCTCATTCGCTTGGCCCCTATCGATGTACGTGGATTCTGGTTGCGCTCCGACTGCGACTCAGTCCGCGGGCAGTGATGCCACTTCGAAGGCATCCTCGTCGATGGCGGCGGTCTGGTCCTTGAAGGTGGTCATGTTGTGGGGCCACTGGGTAACGATGCGGCCGCTGGGGCTGCGGTAGTAGCCGTTGCAGCTGGCATTCCAGGGCCTGATCTCGGAGATTCCCTCCTGTACCCACTCGTTGTAATCGGCCATGGTGTCGGCTTTGACATCCACCCAGGCCAGGCGCTCTGCGGCCAGACGCTGGATGTGGGCCAGGGCGTAGTCCACCTGGTACTCGATCATGGTGATGATCGATCCGTTGTTGGTGTTGGGGCCGTACAGCATGAACAGGTTGGGGAACCCGGCGGTGGTGATGCCCATGTAGGCGGTGGCGCCGTCGTTCCAGGCGTCCTCGATGTCCAGGCCTCCCCGGCCGGTCACCTCGATGGCCGACAGGTATTTGGTGGTGGAGAACCCGGTGGCCAGCACCATGGTGTCCATCACCCGCTCGGTGCCGTCCACGGTGAGCACCCCCTTGGGGGTGATGCGCTCGATGGCGTCGGTCACCAGCTCCACATTCGGGCGGTTGTATGTGGTGAAGTACTCGTTGTGGAACAGCGGGCGCTTGCAGCCCCACATGTGGGTGGGGGTGAGTTTGGCCCTCAGCTCGGGATCGGTCACCGCTTCGAGGGCTCGGCGGCCGATGTCTTCCATCTCGGCCTGTCTTACGGGGTCTTTGAAGGCCATGCCGGTGTCCACCTGCTCGAACAGCTCGTCGCGGCGGGCCATCACGATGCTGGGATCGGCCTGGCGGGCCGCCATCTCCTCGGCGGTGTAGGGGTCGTCCTCCTTGGGCAGCACCCAGTTGGCGGTGCGCTGGAACACGTGTAGCTGGCCCACCTCAAGGGCGATCTCGGGGACGAGCTGCACCGCGCTGGCCGCCGAGCCGATCACCCCCACGGTCTCGCCGGTGAGGTCGTGATCCCAGTCCCACCGGGCCGAGTGGATGGTCTTGCCCTCGAAGTCGCCCAAGCCCTCGATGTCGGGCAGGGGCACGTCGTTGAACATGCCCAGTGCGCTGATCACCACATCGGCGGTGACCTCGGCGCCCGACTCGGTGGTCAGCGTCCAAGCGGAGCTGTCGTCGTTCCAGCGGGCCGAGGTCACGGCGTCGTTGAACCGGCAGTGGGGGAGCACCTCGTACTTCTCAGCGCAGTGCTCCATGTAGCGCAAGATCTCGGGCTGACGGGCATAGGGCCGGGTCCACGTGGTGTTCACCTCGAAGGAGAACGAATAAAGCTCCGACTGGATGTCGCAAGCACAGCCGGGGTAGCGGTTGTGGTACCACGTGCCGCCCACGCCACTACCCTTCTCCAGCACTGTGAAGTTCTCGAAGCCCGACTGGCGAAGCCGAATGGCGGCGCACAAACCGCCCGGTCCGGCCCCGATGATGGCGATTCGCAGGTCCCGGTCCCCGTTGCCGCTGATTGCCTCTGCTTGCTGCGTGCTCATGTCTACCTCTCTGAGTGGCTCGGAAAACGCTACCCTCGTGGCCGCTGCCATTAGAAAACGGAGAGACCTTAAGGTTCTTTGACGGGCCTGTGAATTATGCTGTGAGGCTGTTGTTCAAGGTGCCAATGAGTTAAGTCCATAAGGTGCTATTCGAGAAAGAGAACTCATGACGCAGGTCGAAACCGAGGTAGAGTCCAACGCTACGCCGCTGAGTCTGCTCGACGAACTCGTCTTGACGCTCTTGAATGAGGAGAGCGGTTACTTCCGCCAGGTGCCGGGCTGGACTCTGAACTGCGCCGTTGTCGGGGCCGCGCTCGCCGAGCTGTCGTTCCTCTTTCGCATTGACACCGATATGGAATCTCTGATCCTTCTGGACTCGAAGGTGACGGGCGACCCCTGTCTCGACCATATACTGGCCGAAATTGCCTTGGAGCCGGGGAAGCACAACGCTCAGTACTGGATCGAGCGGCTCGCTCCCAAAGCGGAGTCGATCATCGATATGACCTTGGACCGCTTGGTCGACCTGAGAATACTCCAGCACCACGATGGCGATTTCTGGTCGCTGGCTCATGGGGCATGGATGTCGGGATTCCACACCAGCTCCGAAGTCGGCACTGCTGTCGAGTTCGTGAAAACCCGGATCAGCAAGGCCATTTTCAACAACGAGATCCCAGGACCCAGAGACATCATCATCATCTGCCTCATCGACACCTGCGATGTCTTGCGCTACATCTTCGAGCTCGATGAGGAGGCAGAGCAGCGGGTCGATCAAATCCGCAAGATGGACCTGATCGGTCGCTCCATCGCCGACGCCGTCAGCGAGAACATCGCCGTGTCGTTGTTCCAACGAACCTCCCTGACCAGGGCGATTCCTCGGCTCAAGCTGCGCAAGGTGATGCGCAGCAAGCATCTTCGCCGCGGCAACGTGCCCGCGCTCATGGCGGAGCTTCACGAGGAGTACGGCCCGGTATTCGAGCTCAGGGCACCCTTCCAGGAGCGCATGATCATTCTGGCAGGGCCCGAGACAAATCACTGGGTACACCGGCATGGCCGCATGCACCTGCGGGCCAGAGACTATCTAGAGGACTTTGAGAAGGTCTACGGCGGGGTAGGGCTGTTGCCGGCCCTCGATGGCGCCGATCACTTCCGGTATCGGAAGTCCATTCAGCCGGGCTATGCCCGCGGGAGGCTGGAAGCTCAGCTCGACTTAGTCTTCTCCAAGGCACGGGAGAACTTGGCGACTTGGAACGTGGGAGAAGCGGACATCGCGGTAACCATGTGCCGGAACTTGGTCAACTCGGAGTTGTCGCCGCTGACTATAGGCGTTGACTCGCAAGACATTGCCGACGACATGCACAAGTTCAAGGAGCGGGCGCTCAAGACGCACCTCGCCAAGACCCTCCCCAAGTTCATGCTGCGCACCCCCTCTATGAGGCGCCGGGCGAAGCTCATCGACGACGTGGTGGATCGGGTCTTGCGCGTCCACACGCCCGCCCAGCGTGCGGGATGTCCTAGGGATCTTGCCGATGAGCTGCTGAACATGCACAACAGTGATCGTCAGTTCCTCCCGGAGTCAAACCTGCGATTCGTGCTATCGGCGCCTTTGATTGCCAGCATGTACGTAGGCGACCAACTCTCCTTCATCGCCTACGCCATGCTGACGCAGCCGGAGTACCACGAGAAGATCCGCGAAGAGGCCGATGCCCTGTTCGCCAATGGCGATCCCGACCGCGAGACGCTCACCGGTCCGGCGATCGACGTCACTCGCCGCTTCATCATGGAATGTCTGCGCATGTACCCCATCGTCCCGATGTCGGTTCGCAACGTGATGAACCAGTGCGTGGTCGAGGGATACGAACTGCCCGAGGGGGCCCGGGTCATCATCGCCCAGACGGCCACGCACTATATGAGCGACCACTTTCCCGATCCTTTCACGTTCGACATCGACCGTTACGATGCGCCGCGCAAGGAGCACATTGGCTCTGCATACGCCCCTTACGGGCTGGGCACGCACACGTGCCTCGGCATCCGGTGGACGGAACTTCAGCTGGCGATCAACCTGCTGATGATGGTGCATTACTACAAGCTGGAGATCGCCCCCAAGGGGTACCGACTCAAGATCAGCCCATTCCCGTCGATGTCCCCGAACAAGAAGCTGAAATTCCTAGTCGCCGAGAAGCGCCACGAACTGCCCGTCTGAGCCGCTAGCGCCTCGCCTTTTTGAATCGCCAGCCGTACATGATGCTCCCGTAGTAGTTGAAGGAGCGCCTCGCCGCGGGGTCGTCGAAGGGATAATCCGCTCCCATCTGCCTTGCCGCGGCGAGTCCGGTGATGAAGCAGGTTTCCTGGCTGTTGATCAGGGTGTGAGCTCCGCAATGCCAGGTTCGCCTCTTGCCTTGGATGAAGCGGAACAAGTTGACGAGCACAGCAACATGGCGCACGTCGTGGACGATGTGCTGGAACCACCACTTCTTGATGATCTTCTGCTCGTCGATCGGGCTGATCGCGTTATAGGTCACTAGGCAGGGCTTGTCCGACCGGTTCACCCACGGCTGCTGGTTGTGCATGATGTAGGTGATCTCGTAGTTGTCCGGTCTGGCGCCGTACTGTTCGATGTGGTTGCTGCGAGTCGTCAAGGGCTTCACCTCGTTGTCGGGAAGCACCGAGGAGTCGGAGTGGACGACGGTGTGATTGTGGAGTTCGCTCTCATAGCGAATCGACGAGAGCAGATAGCGCTCAAGGGCGGTGGGTTTGTCGATCATCATCAGGGTTTGGTTGGCGTTGCACGCGAAGACAACGTCATCAAATGTCTCCCGCACACCGTCGGCGTCTTCGACCTCGACGCCGGACTTCGACCGGTACACCTTTTGAACCGGCCGGTTCAGATAGATCTTGTCTTGAAAGTCGGCCGACAAATGTTGGTAGATGCGCTGCGTTCCCTGGTCCCACGTCTGCATGGGCGTGGCCGACTCGATGTCGAAGAACTCCAGATACCTGGCAAACAGGGATGCCGGCATGTCGAACACGTTCGTCGCCATGAGGAAGTTGACGAACATGGGCTTGAGAACCTTGTACCGGAAGTCTCCGGAGAACCCGCCCAGATTCAACAGCGTGCCCATGCTCACGTAGTTGTACGGGTTCAGAAGGCTGAGCACTTTCGACTGGGAATTGGTGAGCCATCCGAACCGGTGCAGGCGTCGCAGGAGGCGTTGGAACTTGTCAATCTCAGGTTGCAGCTGCTCTCTGATTTCGGAGTCAAAATCGTGGGCATATATCTGCCCGTCGTACTTCACGCTGTAGCTGAACTTGGTGTCGAGCAGCTCGATGTCGAACTGCTTCATCAACAGCAAGATGTGGTCGTACACCGACGGGATGCAGGCGGTAACTGAGATGTCGAAGGGAATCGAGCTGCCGTCGTCTTGCGGCATGTTCACGGTGATCGCATTGCCGCCGAGCTGTTCCTGGGCCTCGAACAATCGGAAATCAAAGCGGTCCGGCTGATGGTGCAACCCCCAGGCGGCACCGAGGCCCGAAATGCCGCCGCCGACGATGGCGATGTTCTTTTGCATTCCCCGTGCCTTGGTCTTTGCCACTTTCTGGTATTCCCTATTGGTTGGCGACCGTTGTCTCGCGGTCCGCTGCGGGAAGCGCGTCGGAATAGAACTGGGCGCAGTAGGCCCGGTACTGACCTATCTCCCCTTCAGTGCGCGCTAGGCGGGGGCGGGACCGGTACTGCTTGGTACTCCAGATCGGCACGTCCTGAAGCACATCGCGCTTTTGAAATCTCGCCATGAACCTGTTCATGATGGGGGCGCGCAGCCTCACCGGCAGAAAGGCCAGTCCGGCGATCTTGCGTTGTGGGCTGCGGATCGGTCCAGCCTGCGACACGATGGCCATTTCGATCACGTCGCCGTCCACTGGCGTGGCCAATATCCACATACGCATGTCCAACCCGATGGAGCGCTCGCGGATTTCGACGAACGAGTAACCAAGCCCGTAAATAAGGGCGTTGGCGGCGATGTCGAACCTCATTCTGCCTACTTTGGCGATCTTCCGCGTGGTGCGGAAGTCGAAGCGGCTCCTGAGGAAGGCCCCGTCTATCTCCAAGGGGTTGACGCGGCTCACGCTGTCGTAACTGTGGACGTGGCTGAGGTGAGTCAAGTCCACGGAATTCTCCGTTGTTTCCTGGGGGTGGCCGGGAAAGCGGGATATCCAAATGTGGTTGTTGCTCCAGCCAGTTTGGTCCAAGTCGTCCGCGGGCAGATACCACTGCGGCTGCCGCCCCCCGAGTCCCCACCAAGCGAAGATCAAGCCGGCGATTTCCCGGGTCTCAAAGACTCGTAGCCGAGCTGCTTTGGGTGCCGGGCCAAATGGCGTGGCGACGCACTGTCCTCCAGCGTCGTATTCGAATCCGTGGAAGGGGCAGACAAGTCGGCCGTCGCGGACACACCCTCCGACATCGGGCCCTAGATCGGCACCCAAGTGCGGGCAGTAAGCGTCAGCTACACAGACACCGGCGTCGTCGTCGCACCAGACGATGATCTCTTCGCCCATCCAGGTTCTCCGGATGAGATTGGCGTTTTCTTCCAGCGATTGGCGGCTGGTGACGAAGTACCAGCCCTCGGGAAAGGGAGAAAGTAGTGGGTCGCTTGCGGTTGCCGTCATATCGCTCGGGAAACGCTACCCACATGGCCGCTGTCGTTAGAAAACGGAGAGAAGCATGGGACGCTTGGACAACAAGGTTGCGCTGGTCTCGGGTGGTGCTCGTGGTATGGGCCAATCCCACTGCCGGCTGTTCGCCGCCGAGGGGGCCAAGGTGATGGTGGCCGACATCCTTGATGGCGAGGGTGCCGCAGTGGCTGCCGAGATCGGCCCGAATGCGGTGTACCAGCACCTCGACGTGACCCGAGAAGAAGACTGGGCCGTGGCCATGGATGCGGTCATGGAGAACTTCGGGCGCCTCGACGTGCTCGTCAACAACGCCGGGATTGCCGAGGTGGCCCCATTGGCCGAGATGACGCTGGACAGCTACCGGCGAGTCACCGAGGTGAACCAGACCGGCGTGTTCTTGGGGATGCGGGCCGCGGTGAAGCCGATGACCGATTCCGGGGGCGGGTCGATCATCAACATCTCGTCAATCGACGGGCTGATCGGCATGAACAACCTCACCTCCTATATCGCCAGCAAGTGGGCGGTGCGAGGGATGACCAAGACCGCGGCCATGGAACTGGCCCCTGTGGGCATCCGGGTGAACTCCATCCACCCCGGTTTCATCCTCACCCACATGGGATCCACCGAGGAGAGAACCCCTGAGGAGGTGCACGAGAACCTAAAGGCCTATTCGGCCCGGATGGCTCCCATGGGCCGGGCCGGAGTTCCCGAGGACATCTCCCGACTGGCTCTGTTCTTGGCCTCCGACGAGAGTTCGTATTCCACCGGGTCGGAGTTCGTGTCCGACGGCGGGTTCACCGCCGGTTACCCCTCTCCGGGGATCATGCCCGTCTAGGGGTGACTAAGGGGCCGCGCGGATAGGTGAGTATCCACCGGTCGTTGTGTTGTCCCGGCTTTGATGTCGGGTAGGACCAACAACAACGACTCGGTGGAGGTTCTGTCATTATGCGCGCGTCTGATCCTGAGGTGGTAGATGCTGTT
>JAJDYE010000016.1 GCA_022822905.1 Acidimicrobiia bacterium
CATCGGAGTAGACGCAATCAGAATGCGCTGCACCTCCTCGTGTTCGACAGGACCCGAGATCATCGTCGTGCCCACCCCCACCCAGGCGCCCAGGGTCGAAGAGCCGTCCGCGCCCCGAAGCCTCAGGGTGTCCGCTGACGAAAACAGCGCAACCGTGTCGTGGTCCGCCCCGTCCGACAACGGCGGCGCAGCAATATCGGGCTACCGGGCCGACCTGTACCGCGGCAACACCCGCGTCGACCGCAAAAACCTCTCCGCCTCCCAGCGATCGGCCACATTCACCGGCCTCAGCGCCGACACCGCCTACCAAGTGCGCATACAGGCGCAGAACAGCGCCGGCCGCGGCGACCGCGCGACGGCGAGCTTCCGCACCGACGCCGCCCCCCAGCGCCAACAGGCGCGGTCTGTGACCATCGCGCTCGCCGCGGACCGCGCCGGCTGTTCGGACCAGTCGTCGCCGTGCCGGTGGCTGAGCGCCTCCTACTCGGGCTTCTCGCCGGGCATATACCGCGTCCGCTGCTACTGGAGCACATCGCGCAGCAGCCTGGGAAGCCAGTTCGCCTCATTCACCACCTCCAGAGCCAGCGGCACCGACACCACGCTCTGCTGGTTCAACGGCACCCCAGGCCGCTACCTCACCGCGGTGGCAGACGGAGTCCAATCCAACACCATCCAATTCGCCGGAACCCCGCCAACACCCCAAACCTCTGCGCCCGAAGCGCCGCGGATCATCGGCTTCGTCAACGACACCGACACCGTCGGCGTCGTGTGGAACCCGCCCACCGACAACGGCGGCGCGCCCATAACCGGATACACCATCGACCTCTACCACAACAACCGCCGAATCGACACCAAAACCCTCGGCGCCAACACACGGGAAACCGAGTTCAAAAACCTCAACCCCGACACCGCCTACCAAGTCCGCATCACCGCCCGAAACACCGCAGGAACCAGCACCCCAACCGTCGCCAACACCCGCACCAGCCCCGCAACCAGCGCCCCAAGCACGCCCAGAAACTTGAGAGTCACTCCCGATGAGGACAGCGCGACCGTGTCGTGGAACCCGCCGTCCGACAACGGCGGCGCTTCGGTGTCGGGCTACCAGGCCGACCTCTACCGCGGCAACACCCGCGTCGACCGCAAAAACCTCCCCGCCTCCCAGCGATCAACCACATTCACCAGCCTCAGCGCCGACACCTCCTACCAAGTCCGCGTCACAGCGCAGAACACTGTCGGCCGCAGCGCCAGCGCCGCAGCCAGCTTCCGCACCGACCCCGCCACCAGCGTCCCGGCGGTGTCCGGGCAGTCGCAGCAGACGTCGTGGTATGTGAACGACAACCCCAGATTGAACGGGCCGAGCCGGTACTGGTGGGCGGGGGATGCCGGCAAGGGCTACGGGTCGAACAACTACGTGTACACCTACGGCACCGCAGGCGAGCCCAGCACAGGCAACTGGGCGCGCTGGTCCATGGGCAAAAGGGTCGGCCGCCAAGAGATCCAAGCCTATGTGCCCAACACCAGGGCCACCGCCACAGTGCTGTACCGCATCGACATCGGCGGCACCCAACACACCAAGCGCATCGCCCAGAACAACGCCTACGGGTGGACATCGCTTGGCGCCTACGACACAGACGGCGACACAGTCACCATCACCCTTCGCGACAACGAAGCCATCCAACACTGGAACCGCCACGGCTACAACAACAGCAGCATCGGAGTAGACGCAATCAGAATGCGCTGCACCTCCTCTTGCACCACAACAACCAACCCCACACCCGCCCCCACCCAAGCACCCCAGGCTTCTGCGCCGGGTGCGCCGCGGATCGTCGGCTTCGTCAACGACACCGACACTGTCGGCGTGGTGTGGAACCCGCCGTCTGACAACGGCGGCGCGCCCATAACCGGATACACCATCGACCTCTACCGCAACAACCGCCGCATCGACACCAAAACCGTGGGTGCCAGCACAAGGGAAACAGAATTCAAGAACCTGAGCGCCGACACCGCCTACCAAGTCCGCATCACCGCCCGAAACACCGCCGGCACCAGCAACCCAACTGTCACCAACACCCGCACCTTACCCGCCCCGACAAGGCAAGAGTCCGGCCTCCCCTCCGAACCGCGCAGCGTCAGGGTCACAGCAAACGAGAACCGGGCGACAGTGTCGTGGTCCCCTCCCGCCAGCAACGGCAACAACCCCCTGACCGGATACCAGGCAGAGCTCTTCCGCGGCGGCACCTTCATCACCCGCAAGAACCTCTCGGGCTCCCAGCGGTCGACAAGCTTCAGCAACCTCAGCGCCGACACCGCCTACCAAGTCCTCGTCTCAGCCCGAAACAACCAAGGCCTCAGCACCCCAACAGCAGCCGACTTCACAACAAACGCCCCCGAAAACACCCGATCAGTGACCATCACCCTGGGAGCAGACCGCGCCAACTGCCAAGACACGTCAAAGCCGTGCCGGTGGCTCAGCGCGTCGTTCTCCGGCTTCACCCCCGGCCGCCACAACGCCCAGTGCTACTACAGCACCTCACCCACAAGCCTGGGGACCCGGTCCTGGTCAGGCACCGTCGACACCAGATCGGGAAGCGACCCCACCCTCTGCTGGTTCAACGCCACTCCGGGCCTCCACCTGACCGCAGTAATAGACGGCGTCCAATCCAACACCATCCAACTCGCAGGCACCCCGCCAGCGCCCCAGGTTTCTGCGCCGGGGGCGCCGCAGAACCTTAATGTCCACAACTCCATCTCCAGTCCTTACAACATCGCAGTATGGTGGTCCGCTCCGTCTGACAACGGTGGTGCTTCAGTGTCGGGGTATCAGGTGGATTTGTATCGCGGGTCCACCCTGGTGGAGCGCAAGAACCTGTCCGCCTCCCACCGGGCGACGGTATTCGGCGGGCTGACCCTCGGCACCGCCTACGAGATCAGAGTCACCGCCGAAAACAACCAAGGATTTAGTGCCCCGGCAGCGTCCAAATTCCGCACACTCGCCGTACCCCCCGGCGTACCGACGAACCTGCAAGTGAGGACGGGCGACCGGGCGCTGTCCGTGAGGTGGGGACTGCCCAAAGGCGACGACGGTTCTACTATCACTGGTTACATGGTCTCCTGGGACGGTGGATCTCACGATGGCTCAGGCTCAATTACCGTCAAAAACATGATGAGTCACGAAATCCGCGGGTTGTCTAACGACACCACCTACACCGTTTCCGTCGCTGCCATCAACAAATACGGCGAAGGAGGCCCGGTCTCGGAACAGGAGACGACGCGGCGCACGACCTTCTATGGCTCTAATGGCAATCACAGGTCGCTGCCACAGACAGGCAATGTTCAAGTAAATTTCCCCGACCACCGATGGTCATCATATTCGTCCGAATACTGGACACGGCAAGGTAGCACATGTGGAGCCGGGGGCTGTAAACCGCACTTTGCTACAACCACCCACCAAGATAGATCAGTCTATTGGAATATGGGGCATCTGCAAGGTGTATTTAGATTCGAATACGAATCAGCCTCTAACGTTCACAGTGACCGATGGCCACTTCCCGGCAGGGTGCGTTGGGGCATTTACGAAAGACGAGTCGGTGATCTATATTTTCGATTGGTAAAGACATTCACACCAGACAGCAAAAATGGTATCAACGATTGGTGGCCTTATCATAACAGTCTTATCGAGCTGGATGGCGAGGTTCGAATACGGGCGCGAGGTAGAGATTCGGGTAAGCGGATTGCAGTCGGCCCCGTAAGGCTGATTCATGTGGATATTTTGCCTGAACACAAATTAACAGCCCAGCTAATGTGTGTTGATGGGCAGATTGATCAACGAAACGTCGTGGCAGTGTTTACCACTCTCGGCAAAGCGACAGTCGAACAAGCTCTAAACTATCTTGAAGATATGGCAAAATCGGCTTTAGATCCTACCGAATATGCTAAAGAACAAGTGCAAGAAATCGTAGAATTGGAGCTTGACAACATAATTAAAAGCGAGAGTGCGGACGAAGCACTGAAGAAAAGCGCGAAAGAACTCAAAAAAGCATTGAAGGCTGCCGGGAAAGCTGCCAAAGTTGTGGGCCTGTTAGCAGAAGGCATAGAAATTATAGAGGAATTCGACAAAAAACTACCTGAGGCATTGAAGAAGCTCCAGACTGCTGCGTACCGCCAGCATATCAAAGAAAACGAGTGCTCTTCATTTCATACCAGTGCATTTTGGCAAGGGTATGCCAAATTCGACCATGAGGTGGCCAAGCTAGCCGCAAATGGCAAGCTTTACGTCAGCCCTACTGACGTCTGCTACCCGGAATTCCGAAAATACCAAGAGAAGCCGAAAGAAGCATGTTATTGGGCCTCTAAGTGAACTGGACATTCCTCTTTTGGCCGGTCACCTCGACTAGGAAGTAACCATGTCATTGATGGAAAGGGATGACGGGGCACCCCTCGATACCGACGCGCTCAACGCCTGCCGATCGCGCCCAGGCGACCAGCCCGGCGCAGCCCTCGGAGGTGTTGTCGAAACTGCGGTGCGCCACCGCTCGCCCCGCCCAGTCGGCCAAACAGGCCGCCAGGGTGTCTTTGTGGGAGTTGATGCCGATCACGGCCATCATGTTTGTCCTTTCAGCAGACGTCAGATTCATGGCAGAATCGGACCAGCGGTGCGCACACATGCGTCGAGCCACTCACAAAACGAGGGTGTTCACGCTCCTATCAAGCAACATCGCCAGACCGGCACACCGGCAGGGAGGCACTCACCTAGAAAGCCACCACCACAGCGGGGCACGTAACGCAGGGCCATCCCCACCGGTGCTGCCACCCCGAAACAATGACACGCATGTAACGCCCATAGAGATTGTGGAAAGCCTGGGTCGGTTCAAGCCGTCAATGCAGTCAGGGGGACGACCGCCACTCCGTCGGGGCGGTCGTAGGCGTAGCCGCTGGCGGTGATGACTACTTTGCGGGCGGGGGGGCCGGTCAGGTCGTAGTCCACTTTTTGGCACACCCGGTTGAGGGTGTCGGCGGCTTCGTCGATGGCGTCCATTGACCCGAGTTTTACCTCCACTGCGATCCATCGGCCGTCACCCCAGTCGACGATGGCATCTATCTCATTGCCGTGTGAATCTCTGAAGTGCCAGACCGCCGCTTCGCTGGCCTGGGCGTAGATGCGCAGATCGCGCAATACGAGCGACTCGAACAAGAAGCCCAGCGTCTTGAGGTCTCCCAGCAGACGCTCAGGTCCGGCGCGCAGCGCCGCAGCAGCCAGCGAGGGGTCGACGAGGTGCCGCTTGGGAGTTTGTTGCAACCGGGCTTGGGATCTGAGATTGGCCGCCCACGCGGGAACATCCTCTACCACGAACAGAGATGCGAGATCTTCTAGGGAGGCAGCGGCCGTTCGCTGGTCTTGAGCGGTGTGGGTCTCTGAGCTGGCCGCGGTGTCAGATGCCAATTTCGCCAACGATGCTGTCGTGGCGGTGTTCCGAGCCAGGGAAACGAGGAGCCGGCCGACCTTCTGAGCATCACGGCGCCTTCCCCGGTAGCTGACTTGTGATACGTCAACTTGGGCAATCTCGTTCAAATAGGAGCGCAGACGACGCTGGGCCTGCACGGGTGGCAGGCCGAGATGCTCAGGCCATCCGCCCCGGCAAAGCTCCTGTGCCACCTCGGGCACTCCGATCTCGGGGCGATCGGCGGAGCAGGCCTCGCCGTTCACAAGGCTTGTGAGTGAGACATCCCCGGTTGATATCCCGGATTCGAAGAACGACATCGGGCGTAGGCGAATGCGCATAATGCGCCCGGCCCCCGAATGGCGAATGCCGTCGTCAGTCGGTCGGGCCGTGCCGGTGAGGATGAACCTTCCGTCGCGGCGCTCCTCATCGGCCATGTGACGGATGCTGTTCCAAACTTCCGGGACGATCTGCCACTCATCGATCAGCCGAGGTTCCGGACCATCCAAGAACTGCCGGGGCAACAACCGGGCTTGGGTCCGCGCCTGTTCATCCTGCTCGAACGAGGCCTCGCTACAGGCATGGTTTCTCCCAGACCACGTCTTGCCGCATGCCTTCGCCCCTTCGATTACCACTACCGGGGCGCTCTCCAGGGCTTCAGCAATCTCCTGGTCAGCAATCCGCTCGACATAACCAGCAGGGGTTAGCGTGGTCGGCATACATAAATTGTATCATTTGCAGCAAAGATAATGTCATAAATCGAGCTTATAAAATGTCATATATGCAGTCTTGCTGCTGCTTCAGGTGCGGGTTGATATGTACTCCGCCAGTTCGGCGATGCCCTCTTCGGCTTCGGGGGCCACGCCAGCCAGAAGGTGCCAGACGTGCATCATGTCTTGCCAGGGGCGGAACTCCACGGCGCCGTTGGCGTTCTCGATGCCCTTGATCACTCGGGTGCTGTCGTCATAGAGCACCTCCTCGGTGCCCACCTGGATCATCATGGGAGGCAGATTGTCAAAGGCGCCGAACACCGGCGAGACGTAGAGATCGGTGGCGTCAACGCTTTGCGCGTAGGCCATGACCATCCCATGCAGGGAGTCGGCGCCGGCAAGCATCGGCTACGGCGAGCGGCTCGACGAGATCGGCGTTGTCCCGTCAGTCGGGTCGGTGGGCGACTCATACGACTGTGAGCATGATGTGGGTTGTCGTCTGGCTGGTGTCTGACCCTTGCTTACGACTGGCCGGTGTGCCTTTGCGTTGATCCGTCGGCACTGGTCGGGCGGCGATCAACGCAGCGCCGGCTGGCCAGGAGGGCGGTGACGTGGATCGGCTTGCACCCGACGCACACCTCGATGTCGAAGGTCTGCCCTACCCCGCCTCGGCCCGGGCAGCTAGCACACCGCCGCCCGCCTGGGACTCCCAGTAGCCGGACTGCTCGACCGGGCCGGCGAATGGGACGGTACCGGCGCAGAACCACGGTGGGATGGAACCCTCCCACATCTGGTGTGGGATGGAACCCTCCCACCGATATGCTGGGGGCATGGAGACACCCAACCGCTCCCGCCCCTTCAACACCGTAGGCGCCCTCGGCGCCGAACTGCGCCGCCACCGGGCCGCCGCGGGCCTCACCCAGCAGCAGCTCGCCGACCGCTCCGGCGTGTCCCGCCGCTGGATCGGCCTGTGCGAGAAGGGGCACCCCGGCGCCGAACTGGGCAACCTCATGCGAGTGGCCCGCGCCCTAGGGCTCGCTCTCCGCTTCGATCAGCAGCCAGCCGCGACCCGGCAGACGCTGTGAACCCGCCAGACGGCCTCGTCGTCGCCATCGCCGGCACGAATGCCGCTCGCATCAGCCGGGACAGCGGCGGCCGTCTCACCCTCCGTTACGACGCCGACTACCTGGGCGACCCGGCTGCTGTGCCCCTGTCTCTGTCGCTTCCCCTCGACGACTGCGTCTATGGTCACAGGCCGGCCCAGCGGTGGTTGGACGGCCTCCTCCCTGACAACCCCCGAGTGCTCGCCCACTGGTACGAACGGGAGAACGTGTCGCCGCCCACCCCGTTCGGCCTGCTCGCCACCCCTGCCGGGCTGGACTGTGCCGGCGCGGTCCAATTCGCCCCTCCCGCCGAGGCTCATGTCCTCGCCGGGCGCGCCGGCGGGCTGACTCCCATCGCTCCCGGCGACCTCGAATCGGAGATCGCACAGATGGCCGCCGATTCCGCCCGCTGGCTTCCCGACGACGAAGACGCCTACTACAGCCTGGGCGGATACCAAACCAAAACGGCGCTCCGTCTCGCCGACGACGGCCAGTGGGCACGGCCCCGCGGCGGCACGCCGACCACCCACATCCTCAAGCCCTCCCCAGCCAGCCGGCCAGAAGCCGCTGCAATAGAGCACCTCTGCCAGGCCGTCGCCTCCCGCCTCGGCCTCCCGGCCGCCGCGTCCGCCCTCGCCGTCATCGGCAGCCACCCCACTGCGATAATCACCCGCCACGACCGGGTCCGCGCCGCTGACGGCGCGTGGCATCGCGTCCACCAAGAGGACATGTGCCAGGCTCTCGGCGAGAATCCCAACCGCAAATTCGAGAAGCATGGCGGACCCGGTGCCATTGCCATAGCCGATCTGCTGTGGCGGCACTCCACCGACCCCGACACAGATGTGCGCCGCTTCCGCGATGCCATCCTCTACACGTGGGCGACTGTCAACCGCGATGCCCACGCCCGCAACTACAGCATCGTCCATCAGCCCGGCGCTGTTCGTCTCGCCCCCCTCTACGACACCGGCTCCGCTCTGCCCCGCGCCCGCAAAGGCATCGGCAGGCTGGAACTGGCCATGCGCATAGGCGACGACCACACCATCTACCGCTCCGATGCCGCTGGAGCGCTCACAGGGCTGGCCGCCCGCCTGGGCCTCCCAGCGGTAGAGCTGCTCGACCGGGCCGGCGAAATCGCCGAAACCGCTCCCGCAGCGCTCCAAGCGGAGATCAGCGCTCTCCCACACGGCCTGCCCGCTGAGGCGGCGGAAGCCGCCGAGACGTTTCACCGGCGCATCGAGCGAAGATCCGGCAACTGCCTCAAGGCGATCGCTGCGAACCGCCGCACCCTCAAACCCGCCCCTAGGCCCGTCGAACCAGATGCTCCCAGCACGGGGCAGCGGGATGCCGCCAAACGGGACCGGATACTCGCCGCCCACCGCCGAGACCCGGAGGCAGCCTTCAAGCAGATAGCCGCCGACACAGGAGCGTCGGAGAGCTACACCGCCCGCGTCATCCGCGAGAACCGTCGCCGCTGAACCATAATCAGAATCGGAGATGCGAAGGCGAGGGTGCCGTCACCTGATGGAGGGGCGACCGACCGCTGGGAGGCTGGCTGCGGGATTGGGGAGGAGTCGGGCTGGAGAGTCGCCGCCCCCGCAGCGCCTCTTCTCCCGCCACACCGTTGCCCGGTCCCTGCCCAACCGCGCCGCGATCTCCGCGTCGCTCAAACCCTCCGAGGACAAAACCTCAATCCAGACGCGCTCCTCCCAGCAAACACGCCGTGCCATACTGGACACCTCCACCGGTCGGTCGCTGACTCTTACAACCGGCCATCATGGCCGATCCGTCGCGACCACCGGTGGAGTTCACCGACCGTCACCCCATCGGGGCAGTCGTAGGCGTAGCCGCTGGCGGTGATGACTACCTTGCGGGTGGGAGGGCCAGTCAGGTCGTAGTCCACTTTTTGGCACACCCGGTTGAGGGTGTCGGCGGCCTCGTCGATGGCACCCATATGTCATATATGCAGTCTTGCTGCTGCTTCAGGTGCGGGTTGAGATGTACTCCGCCATCTCGGCGATGCCCTCTTCGGCTTCGGGGGCCACGCCGGCCAAGAGGTGCCAGACGTGCATCATGTCTTGCCAAGGGCGGAACTCTACGGATCCGTTGGCGTTCTCGATGCCCTTGACCACCCGGGTGCTGTCGTCGTAGAGCACCTCCTCGGTTCCCACCTGGATCATCATGGGAGGCAGGTTGTCGAAGGCGCCGAACACCGGTGAGACGTAGGGATCGGTGGCGTCAACGCTTTGCGCGTAGGCCATGACCATCCCATGCAGGGAGTCGGCGCCGGCGAGCATGGGGTCGCGGTCGGCCCGCTCGGTCATGGAATCGCCGGAGAACGTCAAGTCGGTCCACGGCGAGATGGGGGCAGCGCAGGCGGGCTGTTCCATACCCTCGTCGCGCAGCTTCATGCACAATGCGATGGTCAGCCCCCCGCCGGCGGAATCGCCGCTGATGGCAGTGTGGGACGCCTCTCCCCCATTGGCCAGGTGCCATTTCCACGCGGCCATAGCGTCGTCCAGCGCGGCCGGGTACGGATTCTCGGGAGCAAGGCGATAGTCCACGTTCAACAACCGGGCCTTGGCCCCGACCGCCATGCGGCTCACCACGTGGCGATGGGTATTCAGGTTGCCCACCACATAGCCGCCGCCATGCAAGTAGATAATGGTCCGGTTGCCATCAACCTCGGGGGGAGTCACCCATTCGGCGGGAACCCCGCCGGCGTCCACTGGAGTGAAGCTCACCCCTTCGGGAACGGGCATCGAGCTGTAGGCCGCCTCAAATCCGGCCCGGGTCGTGGCCAAGTCAGCTGGCGGACCAGCAGCAGCATCTTGCATCTGCTGCCTTAGTGCGGCGACCGCCGCGTTGTAGGCGTCTGACGGCATTTATTTCTCCCTTTTCTCAATAGCCCCGATCGGGGTCTACCACGTTGCGAAGCGGCTCGTCGGCCAGAAAGCGCTCCAGATTGTCGCAGAACAGCTCCATCAGGGCTTCGTTGTAGCCCTCGCGGGCGGTGGAGCAGTGGGGCGACAAGTACATGTTCGGGGCATCCCACAGCGGGCTGTCGGCGGGCAGTGGCTCCTCTCGGGTCACATCCAGCACCGCGGCACCCACTTGGCCCGACTCCAGCGCGGCTACCAGCGCGTCCTCGTCGATGATCGACCCCCGGCCCACGTTTACCACCACCGCGCCCGGCTTGAGCCGTCCTAGGCGCTCGGCGTCGAACAGATCGATGGTCTGGGGGGTATGTGGTGCGCTCAACACCACCGCGTCGCAACGGGCCAGCATCTCATCGAGCCCATCGAGGCCGTAGAGCTCATCCACGTCAGGATCGGCGTCGCCAGGCCGGGCCGAGCGGCGGTTTCCCAGCACGGTTGTTTCGAAGGCCTTGGCCCGACGGGCCACGTCCCGGCCGATGGCCCCCAAGCCAACAATGCCGATGGTCTTCCCCTTCACCAACAGCCCTTGATGCATCTGCCAGTGGTGGTCCTTTTGCTGGCGCTCCAGCACCCGGATGTCCTTCCACACTTCCAGCAGACGGCCCACGGCGAACTCGGCGATCGGGGCAGAGGCCACCCCAGCGGCGTTGGTCAGCATGATGCCCTTGGCCTTCAGCTTGGCCGGCTCGAGTTGCCCAATGCCCGCGCCAATGGCCTGCACCCACCGCAATCGAGGTGCCCAATCCCTGATTCCCGGAGGCAGGTCGAGGGCCATCAACACGTCGGACGCTGCAATGGTGTCCTTCTCTGCCTCCGTCAGGGGCGGCGCAGTGGCCAGGAGTTCCTCGGTGACCCGGCCCTTGGCCTTGGCATCCCGCAGCCCATGGGGCTCGAAATAGCCGATGTTGTCGAACTTGACGCCGGGAAAACGGCGGTGCAGGTCTTCGAGCTCCGAATCCTCCATTGCCAGCGGATACATCACGACAGCGTTGACTGTGCTCACGGCGGGAACCCTAGTTTCCGACACCGCTTTCCGTTGCAGACAGGCGATAGCGTCGGCCCATGGACACTCTTGAGGGCAAAGCAGCAGTCATCACCGGCGGGGCCAGCGGAATGGGCCGGGCCATGGCCGACCGATTCGGCGCAGCCGGGGCCCGCATCATGATCGCCGACGTGGAGGGCCCCGCCATGGACGCCGCGGTGGCCGAGATGAACGACGCCGGAGTGGATGCGGTGGGCGTGCTCACCGACGTGAGCTCCGAGCGGGACATGGACGAGCTGGCCGAGGCTGCTTTCGCCCGGTTCGGGCAGGTCAACGTGGTGTGCAACAACGCCGGCGTGGGCGGCGGCGGCTTGATGCACGAGCTCACCACCGCCGACTGGGAATGGATCCTCGGAGTGAATCTGTGGGGGGTGATTCACGGCATCCGGGTGTTCTTGCCCCACTTGATGGAGCACGGCGACGGCCACATCGTGAACACCGGTTCCATCGCCGGCCACACCTCGTATCCCAATATCGGTCCCTACAACGCCTCCAAGCACGCGGTGGTGACCATCTCGGAGACGCTCTACAACGAGCTTCAAGACAGCGGCTCGCCGGTCGGGGTATCGGTGCTGTGCCCCGGCCTGGTGACCACCAACATCATCAACTCCGAGCGCAACCGCCCCGAGACGCTGCGCTCGCCGATCATTCCGCCCGACCCCGGCCCCGAGGACGAAGAGCGCATCCAGATGATGATGGCCATCTACGAGGATGCAGTGAAGCCTCCTGAGGTGGCCGAGCTGGTGTACAACGCAGTGCTCGACAACCAGTTCTACATCTGGACCGACTACGTGTACGCCCCGGCCATCATGCAGCGCCACGAGGATATCCAGCAGGGTCGCAACCCCAGTTTCCGGGGCCAGCTCATCGATGAGGACCAAACCGCCAAAGGGCCTCCCCAGGACGGCTGATCTCGCCTATGGCTGACTCACCTGAGCAATTCGACCTGGTGGTGGTGGGCACCGGGTCGGGCAACAGCGTCCTCACCCCCGATTTCGACGACTGGCGGGTGGCGCTCATCGAGCGGGACGTATTCGGCGGCACCTGCCTCAACCGGGGCTGCATCCCATCGAAGATGTTCGTGTACGCCGCCGACATGGCCCACCAAGCGGGCCATACCGGGCACCTAGGGGTTGTCACCTCGCTCGACGAGGTGCGCTGGCCCGAGATCGTGGACCGGGTATTCGGGCGAATCGACCCCATCGCCCAGGGTGGAGAGGACTACCGGCACAGCTTGGACAAGGTGACCGTATTCAAGGGCGATGCCCGGTTCACCGGTCACAAGGCGCTTGAGGTAAACGGACAGCAGATCACCGGCGATCACATCGTGCTGGCCGCCGGGGCCCGGCCGTACATCCCCCCGATCCCTGGCCTGGACGAGGTTCCCTACCACACCTCCGACACCGTCATGCGGCTGGAAGCGCTGCCCGAGCGGCTCGTCATATTGGGCGGGGGCTACATCGCCGCCGAATTGGGCCATGTGTTCGACGCCATGGGCGTGTCGGTGTCGATCGTGAACCGCTCCGAGCGGCTGCTGCGGTCCGAGGACGAGGACGTGTCGGCTGCGTTCACGCAGATCGTGGGCCAGCGCATGGATTGCGCTCTCGGCTCTCCCATCGTCGACGTTTCCCAAGCAGGGTCGCAGATCACCGTCCGCACCGAGGCGCAGGACGTGACCGGCGATGTGCTGCTGCTGGCCACCGGTCGGGTGCCCAACGGCGAGCAGCTGGGCGTGACCCGCTCAGGGGTGGAGCTCGACGATGCCGGCTATGTGGTGACCGACGAGTATCTCCGCACGGGGGTGGAAGGGGTATGGGCGCTGGGCGACATCTGCCATGCGGCCCAGCTCAAACACACCGCCAACGAGGACACCCGGGCGGTGGCCCACAACATCGCCCACCCCGACGACCTGCGGGCACCCGATCACTCCGGCATTCCCCACGCAGTGTTCGCCTATCCCCAAGTGGCCGCGGTGGGGGCCACCGAGCAGGCGTTGCGAGCCGAGGGGCGGCCCTATCTCCGAGCCGTTCGCCCTTACAGCGATACCGCCTACGGCTGGGCCATGGAGGACACCACCAGCTTCACCAAGGTGCTGGCCGATCCCGATACCCGGCTCTTGCTGGGTGCCCACATCATCGGTCCTCAGGCCCCCACCCTGATCCAGCAGCTCATCCAAGGAATGCAGTTCGGTCTCACCGTGGACGAGATGGCCCGAGGGCAGCTTTACATCCATCCCGCGCTAACCGAGGTGGTCGAACAGGCGCTGTTGGAGCTCTAGCTACGCCGCAGGGGCGGCGGCCACTGGGCCTGCGCCGGAGGGGTCGTAGATGGTGACCCGGTGGATGCGGCGGTGGTCGGTTCCGTAGTCGTCGATGGCGTAGTGCATGGTGCAGCGGTTGTCCCACAAGGCGGCGTCGCCGTCGCTCCATCGCCACCGCACGATGTACTCGGGCTGCTCCATGTGGTCGCATAGCAAGGCCAGCAGGCACCTGCTCTCCAGGTGGCTCATGCCCTGAAGCGACGACGTCCAACCTCGATTCACAAACAGGATCCGTTTGCCGGTCTCGGGGTGGATGGTTATAGCCGGGTGATCGGTGAACTCGGTCAGACCAGCCCGGCCGTGGCGGGCGATAACCCCTTCGAGGGCCGCCTTGAGGGGCTGCGACAGGCCCTCGTAGGCGGCCTGGGTGTTGGCCCACATGGTGTCGCCACCGGAGGGCGGTGACTCCTTCATGGACAGCAGAGACCCCAGTGGAGGCTGGCGGGCGAACGTCACGTCGGTGTGCCAGAAGTTGGCCCGCGAGTACTCGTTGGAGCTGTCCAGCACCAGGATCTTCCCCTCGTCGTCCACCGTGTGGTGGTAGCGATGGTCGGTGTCATCGTTGCTCACCGCCTCCAGATCACCGAATACCGAGCCCAAGGCCACATGCTGCTCGTCGGTCAGGTGAATCTGGGGGAAGAACAGCACCTTGTGGGCCCAGAACGCCTCCCGCAACTCGGCCGCTACCCCGTCGTCGAGGTGATCGGCATCGAGCCCTTCCACCGTGGCGCCCAAGGCCGCCGGCAGCGCAGTCACTTTGAAGCTCATGGCCCCATGTTTCCAGATCGGGGCCTACTCCGACAGAGAGTCGAGGGCGAACTGCTTAGCCCACTGGTAGTCGGGCTTGCCGTTGGCTCCCCGCTGGACGGCATCGGCCCGGATGAGCGACTTGGGGAGCTTGTAGGCCGCCAAGCGGGTGCGGGCGTCGGCAATGACCTCTTCGTCGCCCACCGCCTGAGATGCCGGGTCGCTGGCCATCTGCACCACCGCGGTAACCGCCTCGCCCCACTTCGGGTCGGGCACTCCCACTACCAGGCAGTCGGCCACCGCGGGATGGGCCTTCACCGCCTCTTCCACTTCCTCGGGGTAGATCTTCTCCCCCGCGCTGTTGATGCAGGCCGAGCCCCGGCCCAGCAGGGTGATGGTGCCGTCGGCCTCGACAGTGGCCCAATCGCCGGGCACCGACCAGCGCCGCCCCCCGATGGTGCGAAACGTGGCTGCCGTCTTCTCCGGGTCCTTGTAGTAGCCGATGGGGATGGGGCCGCCCACCGCCACCATGCCCTGCTGGCCCGAGCCGGGCTCAACCGGGTGGCCGTTTTGGTCGAACACCGCGGCGTTCTCCCCCAGGGTGAACCGGGCGGTTGCTGATCCGCCCTCCCGGTCGCTGATCCTCATGCCGGTGCCGGTGCCCTCACTGGAGCCCAAGGAGTCCACCAGCTTCATGTTCTTGTGTACCAGCAACGCCTCTTTTGCCGGCTGGCTCCAGATCACCCCCGATGACATGACCATGAACACCGACGACAGGTCGTAGGGCTCGCCTCGGGCCGCGGCTGCATCCAAGGCCTCGGCCATTGGTCGCCCGAAGGCGTCGCCCACGATGGTGAGCACGGTGGCCCGGTCGCGCTCCACGCAGCGCCACAGGGCATCGGCGTCGAAGCTGCGCTCGGGCATGGTGATCACCGCCCCGCCCTGGGTGAAGGTGGCCAGCGCCACAATGCTGGCCGTGCCGTGCATCAGAGGAGAGGCCGCTAGCTGGCGGGTAACCCGGTTGCTGTCGTAGATGGCCGCGATGTTGGACTTGACCTGCTCCAGGTTCTCCGCGATCGGCAGCCTCAGCGCTTTGAAGTTGGGGGCCATGGCGCCGATCACCGAACTGTGGGGCCACATGACCCCTTTGGGATTGCCGGTAGTGCCGCCGGTGTAGAGGATCCACAGGTCGTCAGGGCTGCGATCGATGGGCGGCGCCGGATCGTGGTCGGCGATCATAGACCCGTAGTCCAGCGCCCAGTCGGGTACTGGGTCGCTGGGCTCGCCCACCTGGATGGCCGCTCGCAGCAAAGGCAGGTCGCCCCTGGCCTCCTCCACCCGGTCGGCCAGCTCGGGAGAGAAGAACACCGCCTTGGCGTCGGCGTCCTCCAACAGATGGCGCAACTCCCCGGCCAGGTAGCGGTAGTTCACATTGCAGGGAGCAGCCCGGGCCTTGAACGCCCCGAAGGTGACCTCGCTATAGGGGTTGCCGTTGTAGAGGTATAGCCCCACGTTGTCGCCCGCGCCGATGCCGAACTCCCCCAGCGCCGCCGCCAGCCGAGCTGCCCGATCCTCAAACTCTTGCCAGGTTCGGCTGACCGGATGACACACCACTGCATCCGCGTCTGGCACCACTTCCGCAATTGTTTCCCACGCAGTGGCCAGGTTCAGGGGCACGGCGAGTGACATTATCGTGAGTCGTGAGCACTGCCCGAGCCGATGCTGTCCACTTTCCTAGAGGCATAGACCCCGATGACGTGGACTTGCTGGACGAAGTCAGCCTTCCAGCGGCGTGGGCCAAGCGGTGGGCATCCGGGGCGACCAAACCGACGTTGTGGGACCCGGGGACCGGGTGGATCTCAAGGGGCGACTTGGCTAGGCGCACGCAGGTCGCAGCCGGAAGGCTCTTCGGTGCAGGGCTCCGCAAAGGCGACCGAGTCATCCTCTCGGCAGCCGCGTCGGTGGACTTGGTGGTAGCTCATGTGGCTGCCCTGCGGCTGGGGCTCATCGTGGTACCGGTGAACGGGGCCTATCAGCGAGCCGAGCTAGCCCACATTGTGGATGACGCCGATCCCCGTGCTGCGGTGGTGGACAAGCCCGAATGGGTGCGGTGGCTGGCCGAGCTTGCCCCCGAGATGACTGTGGTGTCCCCCTGGCTGGACATCGAAGAGGGCCAGGCCCCCAGTCTCGACCAGCTCTCCAGCGGCGATCCCGCGCTGCTGGGCTATACGTCGGGAACCACCGGAGTACCCAAGGGAGCGGTGCTGACCCACGGGAACTTGCTGGCCGGGGCCGAGTCGGTGCGCATTGCCTGGCGGTGGACGCCGGAGGACCGCCTAGTTCTGGCGCTGCCCCTATTCCACATGCACGGGCTGGGGGTGGGGCTTCACGGCACGCTGTTGACCGGTGCCTCTGCGGTGCTGTTGGACGGGTTCTCCCCCCACGCTGTGTTAGATGCGGCCCAAGTCCACGACGCCACCCTGTTCTTCGGTGTGCCCACCATGTACACCCGGCTGGCCCAGTCGCCCAGGGTTGGAGAGCTCTCCCGGCTTCGGCTGTGCGTGGCCGGCTCCGCTGCCCTGTCCGCTGATCTCCACCGCCGCCTCGAAGAGGCCGCCGGAGTGCGAGTGCTAGAGCGCTACGGCATGACCGAGACCATCATGCTGGTGTCCAACCCCTACGACGAAGAGCGCCGGGCTGGAACAGTGGGATTCCCCCTCCCCGGCGTGGAACTGCGATTAGCCCCCGACTCCGATGAAGTGATGGTGCGGGGCCCCAACGTCTTCGCCGGATACTGGCGCCGCCCCGAGGCCACCGAGGAGGCATTCGACCAAGACGGTTGGTTCCATACCGGCGATTTAGGCGAGTTCGACGAGGCGGGATACTTACGATTGAAAGGCCGGGCCAAAGAACTCATCATCTCCGGAGGCCTGAACGTCTACCCCCGCGAAGTAGAAGACGCCCTGCGCTCCCACCCCGACATCGACGACGTAGCCATCACCGGCACCCCCGACGAAGAGTGGGGCGAACTAGTCACCGCCTGGGTGGTGCCGGCCGCTGGCAAGACGCCCCATTTGGATGACCTGCGCTCCCACTTAGAGGGAGTGTGCGCCGACTTCAAGCACCCCCGCATCCTTCACCTAGTAGACGAGTTGCCTCGCAACGCATTAGGCAAGGTGCAAAAGCACCTCTTGGGCTAGAGCGGCTTCAAATGCACGCAGAGAGGCCCCAGTAGAGCTTCCACAAAGGCGTCGTCGCAGTAGAGCTTCTCTCCGGTTAGCAGATTGCCTTCGGCGGGCATCATGGACATGACCATGTGGCGGGTCTGTCCGTCGACCTCCACCCAGTACTCCTGGATGGCGCACTGGTCGTTGGTCCACTCCCCCAGCACCCCGTAACCGGTCACCCGCTGGGCAAACTTGGGATACTGCTCCAGATAGAAGGTCCGGGCCAGGTCACCGCCGGTAAACCCTTTGCCCATGGGCCAGAACTCGTAGGTGGGCTCGTCCACCAGCGTGGCCAGCGTCCGCTCGGCGTCGTTCTCTGCTTCGGCCGCGGCATGCTCGCGAGCTAGGTCCAGGATCTCTTCAGGTGTCATTGCCGGAGCTTAGTGGTGTGTCGTTTCAGCCCATGCAGGGGTACGTTTCTGAAGTGAGCTCGGCCAAGCCTCTGGATGGCGTGCTGGTGGTCTCAATTGAACAAGCGGTGGCCGGACCATTGGCGTCCTGCCGGCTGGCTGATGCCGGAGCCAGGGTCATCAAGATCGAGCGAGCCGAGGGCGATTTCTCCCGGGGCTACGACGCGGCGGCCGACGGTCTCTCCAGCTATTTCGCCTGGCTAAACCGGGGCAAGGAGTCAATCGTCCTCGACCTCAAAGACAGCGAAGACCAAGCACTGTTAGGGAGAATGATCGAACGAGCTGATGTCTACATCCAAAATCTGGCCGTGGGCGCCGCCCAACGGCTGGGGTTCGGCTCAGAATCCCTGCGTGAGCAGCATCCCCGTCTGGTGACCTGCGATATCTCAGGCTACGGGCCGACCGGGCCATATGCCCAGATGAAGGCCTATGACCTGCTAGTGCAGGCCGAGAGCGGACTGGTGTCGGTGTCGGGGGCGCCGGGGCCTCTCGGCCGCGTCGGGGTGTCGGTGGCCGACATCGCCACCGGCGAGGCCGCGGCCCGAGCCATCAGCCAAGCATTGGTCCGCCAAGCCCGCACCGGCGAAGGCGCCGCCATCGAGGTCTCGCTGTTCTCGACCATGGCCGAGTGGATGACCGTCCCCCTGCTGCACCACGACTACCTGGGCAAAGGCCCTGAGCGAGTGGGATTGGCCCACCCGTCCATCGCCCCCTACGGCGGTTTCACCACCGCCGATGGCACCACCCTGCTAATCGCCGTACAGTCTGACCGGGAGTGGCGCACCCTGTGCGAAGAAGTGCTCGACCGACCAGACCTGTCCCACGATCCCCGCTTCGCCACCAACAAAGCTCGAGTAACAAACCGGACTGAGACCGATGACGCCGTCGCCGAGGTCTTCTCCCGCCTGAGCACTGACGAACTCCATAGCAGGCTCACCGACAGTCGCATGGCCTTCGGCGCGGTCAACGACGTGGCCGGACTCTCCTCTCACCCCCAACTCAACAGAATCACTGTGACCTACGCCGACGGCACCGTCGACCTTCCCGCCCCCGCCACCACCGCCGACTGGGACAAAACCAGCGACAACGTCGCCCCAACCCTTCCGACCCTCAACCAACACGGCCCCCAAATCCGAGCTGAGTTCACCAGTTGAGACCAAATGCTGGCCTGTTCACCCAGGTCATGCTGTTATCCTTACTTCAGTCTCTAAGTAAGGACTACAAATGGAAGCAATCGCCACAGTCACCACCAAGGGCCAAGTCACCATTCCCAAGGCAATCCGCGACCAATGCGGCTTTTCTGAGGGGGACCAGCTCGTGTTTCGGACTACCGACTACGGAGCTGCCATCATCCGAGTGCCCGACCTCGCTGATCTTGCTGGAGTAGTAGAGGTTCCACCCGAAAAGAGCGGAGTGCCTTGGGAGGAGATCAGAGAGCAAGTCCGTGAAGCCCGGGCACAGAAGCTGGCTCAGTGACGGCTCTCCTCGACACCAATATCCTCATTCGCTACCTGACCGGTGAACCGCCGGAAATGGCAGCGCGGGCATCCGTCTACCTGCTGAGCGGCCGTGATCTTGTCTTGTCGGATCTCGTCGTGGCCGAAACCGTCTACGTCTTGGAGTCGTTCTACAAATTGACCCGTCAAGAGGTAGCCAGCCTCGTAGCCGCGTTGGTGTGCTCCTCCCGATTCCAAGTCCAAGACCAGGACATGCTCATCCGCTCACTAGAGATCTATGTCGACCACAGGATCGACTTCACCGAGGCTTACCTAGTGGCTACCGCCGAAAAAGCTGGCATCCCCGAAATCGCCTCCTTCGACCGCGCCATAGACCGAGTCCCCACCATCACCCGCATCGAGCCCTAACGTCCTACGGACTCGCTACCCGCTACTTGCTCCGGCCCCCAAGGGTTGTATTCGGCCGTGTAACAGGTAGAAACTGTCACACCCCGTCTGTAAGGTGCGCTCATGGCGAAATTCCTGCACACGGCCGACTGGCAGCTCGGCATGACCCGGCACTTCCTGGCTGGCGAAGCGCAGTCCCGTTTCGACGGTGCCCGGATAGACGCCATCCGCACGATCGGTGCTCTGGCAATAGACGAAGGATGCAGCTTTGTTGTGGTCTGCGGCGACGTGTTTGAGTCAAATCAAGTGAGCCGCCAAGTTATCCTGCGGGCCTTAGAAGCGATGGGCGCGACACCACAGGTCTCGTTCTACCTCTTGCCCGGTAACCACGATCCACTGGACGCCTCGTCGGTATACACATCGCCTACCTTCACGGACCACAAGCCCGACAATGTGGTGGTTCTGGCGGATTCGAGCCCAGTAGAAGTCTTTTCCGGTGTTGAGTTGATCCCAGCACCCTGGTTCACAAAGCGCCCCCTCACTGACCTAGTTGCAGACGCCTGCGACCCGCTGGAGGACGCTGACGCAGTGCGGATTGTTGTCGGCCACGGGGCAATCGACGAGCGATCACCCGATAAGTCCAACCCCGCCCTCATCTCGCTGTCGTCGCTGGAGGAGAGGACCGACGCAGGGCAGATCCACTACGTGGCCCTTGGTGACCGCCACTCGACTACCGATGAGGGGCGAACCGGACGAGTTTGGTATTCGGGAGCACCAGAACCCACCGACTACGTGGAGATCAATCCGGCCAACGTGCTTCTCGTGGAACTTGACGCCAACCACATACACGTGCAGGAACGGAGAGTTGGCAATTGGCGGTTCCTCAGTGAAGAGCGGGAGCTGACCAGCGAGGAGGACATTGATGAACTTGAAGAGTGGCTAGGGAGCTTGAAGAGCAAGGATCGCATGATCGTCAAACTCGCACTCATCGGCCATGTCTCACTGGCACAAATGGCCAGGCTCGATCATCTTCTAGAGATCCACTCCAACCTCCTGGCCACTCTGGAAACCAGGGAGCGACGTAGTGAGTTGGTGGTTGTCCCCGACGGTTCAGACTTGGACAAACTCGAATTGTCGGGTTTCGCCCGTGAGGCGGTAGACGACTTGAGCGAATTGGCCAGATCCGGCGAACAAGCAATGGCCGCGCGCGATGCCCTAGCACTGTTGCATCGACTGGTGAAGGCCGAAGCATGAGGCTCCACCGAATTCGCCTGAATAACTACCGAGGCGTGGTCAATTGCACCGTGGAGTTCTCTACCAGCGGCGTCACCGTCGTCGAGGGCGACAACGAAGTGGGCAAGAGTTGCATTCCCGAGGCCTTAGATATGATCTTGCACCGCCTCGACTCGTCCAGCAAACAACCTCTAAAGGCCATCCGTCCGGTTCATCTGGATGTGGGTCCTGAAGTAGAGGTCGAGATCTCTTCTGGAAACTACCGCTTCAAGTACTTCAAGCGCTGGTATCGCAGACCAGAGACGACGCTTGAGGTCATTACTCCACGGCGCGAACAACTCACCGGGCGAGAAGCCCACGAAAGGGTTGAGGCGATACTCAAGGAGACACTGGACCATGACCTGTGGAATGCATTAACCATTGAGCAGGGAACGGAACCTGAGCTGCCAAAGCTCGGTGTGCCCTCGTTGGGCCAGGCGCTTGATCTGGCCGCAGGTGGGAACCAGGCAGACGACAGCGATGACGCCTTATGGGACCGAATTTGCGCCGAACGGCTCCGATACTGGACGGGCACCGGAAAGGAGTCGCAGGACAGGCAGAGACTGGCCGACGAGGTCGATCTAGCTTTAGGTGAAGTCATAGATCTCGAGAACCGACTCCAGGCCATTGAGAACGACGCAATTGAAGCTGACCGGCTAGCCCGTCTGGTGGTCGATCTCGCTGTCCGACGCGACGAGGCTGCTGAGACTGTGAACATGCTCAGCAAGCGGTGGGAAGCGACCGAAAGCCTACGCAACCAGATCGAGCGGTTAACCGCCGACCACACCGCCGCCCAAGCCCAGCAGCAGGTGATTGAAGGCAATAGGCAACGTCGTCGCGAATTGGTCGACGCGGTGAGAGACCAAAATCGAGAACTGGCCTCCCTAGAAACAGAGGTGGAGCAGGCTATTCCAGATCTAGCTCTGGCCCTGCAGCACAGCCAGGAGACGGACAGTGCCCTAAGCGCGGCCCGGAACGCCCTGCGTGTTGCGGAAGACGAGTTGAGGCTCGCGATCAACGACCGCGACTACTACAGAAACCTCATCGAAAAGGAACAGCTCTCTGAGCGCTACGAGCGAGTCATAAGTGCTCAGGAGGATCTGAAGGAAGCGGAGAAGGTCCTGGAATCCGCTCATGTGAGTGACGAACTCGTCAGCAAGATCGAAGACGCCAACCTCAATGTCGCTAGCGCCAAGGCCGCCCTAAGCGGATCGGCAACTTCGGTCGAAGCCACCGCACTGTCAGCTGTTTCCGCGCAAATCAATGGTGTAGGGGTCGAGCTTGAGGCTGGTGAAGCCCACGAAACGGATGTCACCGGCAGTTGGGAGCTGGTGGTTCCCAATATTGTGCAGGTGCGAATGCATGCCGGGTCCGGCTCAAGTGACTTGGCTGCGTCGTTGCATGCCGCTCAAGAAGAACACAACCGGTTGTGTGCCCAAGGAAGTGTTTCCAACCTGACCGAAGCCAGGCAGAAGGCTGAAGAGCGCAGGGAGGCAGCGCGACGCCGAGTAGAGGCTCAAAAGACCATCGTCCAAGATGTTCGAGACCTAACCCCCGAAGTCCTAGCCCAGAAGGTGGATGGGTTGGAGAAACGGACCGCTTCATATCCCGGCAACAGGCCCGAGATACCTCCCCTTCCCAGCAGCTTTGAGGATGCCAAGCAAGCCGCTTCTCACGCAGAGAGTTCGGTAGACGAGTGTCGAACAGAGGTTGACCGATGCGAGGCGAACCACACGGAACCCGACGAGGCCCGCCGACAAGCCGAACTCAGTGCAGCTGTAAGAGACGAGCGGCTAAACAACGTCCGTATCGCTTTGGAACAGGCCGAGCAAAAGTTGGAGGAGGATCGGCAAAGGCAGTCTGATGTCGCCATCGACGAGGCCCTAGCGGCTGAGGAGATGAAAGTTGAGGAGGCCGCTGCGGCACTTGAACAGGCTGAGAAAGAGCTTAGAACGCAAGACCCCGACTCCGTCAAGGCCAAGCTCGACAACGCCCACGCCGTCAAAGTCAAGACAGAGAATGACCTAAGGAATAATCAGCAGCGCCTGCATCAGCTGAAGGGAACGTTAGAGGCTTACGGCGAAGCTGGCCTGCACTCTCAACTCAACGACGCTAGGAACGAATATCAGCATCTTGTTCGTAGGCACGAGCGCATTGAGGCGCGGGCCCAAGCTGCACTATTACTCCATCAGACCTTCGAGCGGCACCGCCAAAAGGCCCGGCAACGCTACATCGCACCATTCAAGGAGCAGATCGAGCAGTTAGGACGAATCGTGTTCGGCCCCACATTCGAGGTTGAACTAGACAACGATCTGCGAGTTGCCCGGCGCACCCTCGAAGGCAAGACACTGGACTTCAGCCAACTAAGCGTGGGCGCCTGCGAGCAGATCGGCGTAATCAGCAGGCTGGCCTGCGCCGCCATCGTCAGTCCCGACGGCGGGGGTGCCCCGGTGGTAATCGACGACGCTCTGGGATGGAGCGACCCGACCCGTCTTCAGTCCATGGGTGCAGTCATTGCCGCCGCTGGTCGGGACTGCCAAGTCATTGTGCTGACCTGCACACCGGGCCGTTACGCCCATGTAGGTAATGCTGAGGTGGTTCGCCTACCGGCCTGAACTCAGGCGAACTGCTGGCGGAGGCGGAATTTTTCTACTTTGCCGTTGCCGGTGCGGGGGAGTTGTTCGATTGGCTGAATGGTGGTGGGGACCTTGTAGGGGGCCAGGGTTCCCTCGGTGTGGGCCCGAAGGTCGTCTTCGGTGGGGAGTTCACAGCCTTCGGCCACCACGATGAAGGCGGCCACTGTCTCGCCCAGCACGGGGTCGGGGCGGGCTACCACGGCGATGTCGCCCACTGCGGGGTGGGTGCGCAGGGCGGTTTCCACCTCGATGGTGGACAGATTTTCTCCGCCCCGGCGCACGATGTCCTTTTGGCGGTCCACGAAGTAGAGGTAGCCGTCGTCGTCCACGTAGCCCAGATCGCCGGTGCGGAACCAGTCTCCTGAGGTGGCGGCCTCGGTGGCCTCGGCGTCTTCGATGTAGCCGTTGAAGCCGATGGTGGACCGCAGGAAACAGATCTCCCCGGTCTCTCCCGTCGGGGCTTCAGTGCCATCGGGCAGGAAGATCCGCAGCACCGATCCCTCGAAGGGCTTGCCCACCGAGCCGGGGCGACGGGGCTCGTCCAATCGGGTGTAGGTGCCCGAGCCGGCCTCGGTCATGCCGTACCAGTCCATGCACGGCACCCCGTAGCGCTCCTCGATCTGCTCGATGATCGGGGCGCAGCCCAGCGGGATCATCACCCTCAGCGAGTGCGACTTCTCGTGGGGGCCGGGCGGCTGGGACATCAAGATGTTGATGATGGGCACCAGGGTGAGGAAGTAGGTCGGGCGGTAGAGGTCAACCAGCGCCCAGAAACGCGACGCCGAGAACTTGCGCTGCATGACCACGCTGGCTCCCCGGCTCAGCGCCGACATGGCCCCACCCATGGCATTGCCGTGGAACAGCGGGGTCACCACCAGGGAGCGGTCGGTGTGGCTCAGCCCGAACATCTCCTCATAGGGCACCGCCCCTCCGGCGAACAGCTCGGGACTCATCGGTACAGCCTTGGGGCGCCCGGTTGTGGTGCCCGAGGTGTAGAGCACGTTGCCCTCCACGAAGCCGTCCACCGGGGGAAGGTCTAAGCCCGCGCCTTCCGGTGACTCGCCGATGAGATCGGCCAGCAGCAGTGCCCCATCCACCGGCTCGTCCACGCTCACCACCGCTTCCACCATGTCCATGCCTGTAGTTAGGACCACGGCACGCTCGGCACGCTCGGCCTCAGCGAACACCAAGCGGCACCGGGAGTGGTTGAGCACGAAATCCAGTTCCGGATCGGTCCACTCCGGGTTGATGGGAACGCCCGCAAGACCGATGGCCTGCATACCCAGCTGGCACTCGATGTACTCGGGGCGGTTCTGCATCCAGATGCAGGCCCGATCGCCCAGTCCTAGCCCGAAGCGGGTGTGGAACTGGTGGGCTAGAGCCCCGCCGTGGGCAGCCAGCTCTCGAAAGGAGCGGTGGCCGTCCTGCTCGGTGAGCACCGCCAGCTTGTCGGGCCAAGTTCGGCTGAAGTCGCGAACGACGTCATACAAGGTGGGCATCGCCGGGCAGCCTAGTGAGGGGAAGGCTCAGACCGCTGGTTCACGTCACCACGTCGGCCGCACCCCCGTCGATGCGAAGGTGGGCGCCGTGGATCTGGCGGGCCCGGTCGCTGCACACGAACGCCACCAGCTCCCCCACATCGGACACGGTGGCGATGCGCCCAGTCAGCGTGGGCATCTGCACCGTCGTCACGTGGCGCTCGATATCAGCCCAGTCGGTGGAGCGGCTTTCCCGCTCGGCCTGGCGAGTCCACATCTCCACCAGTTCGGGGGTTGCAATGGCGCCGGGACTCACGCAGTTCACCGTCACCCCGGTGCCGGCCAGCTCCCGGGCCAGGCTGACGGTCATGGCGGGCAGGGCGCCTTTGGCCGCGTAGTAGCCCGGGATGCGATCACCGGGTCGGGTCGCTCCTACGGTGGACACCAGCACGATCCGGCCCCAGCCCCGCTCCATCATGGCGGGAACCATGAGCCGGGTCATCCGTACCGCGGTGAGCACATTGCGGTTGTAGGCATCCACCCAGACATCCGTGCCGTCATCCCCCCAGGTGCCGCCTACGGCCACCCCGTAGTTGTTGACCAATATGTCCACCGGGCCGCACTGGCTGACCACCGCCTCCGCCCCCTCATCGGAGCAGATGTCTCCACACACTGCCCGAACCGGCGACCCCAGCTCATCGGCCAGCCAATCGGCCTGCCCTTCGCCAAACCCGTGAACCACCACCTCAGCGCCCTCCGCAGCCAGCACCCGAGCAATCCCACTCCCCGTCCCCCGATAGCTCCCCGTAACCAGCGCCACTCTTCCAGCAAGGCCAAGATCCATGGTCCAATGCTGGCATAGGACAGAGCGAACGGCGACCGCCAGGAAAATGGTTAGTACCTTTCATTGAATATCCATATATTCTCATCATATTCCTAGACCTGCTTCACAATTTCCTGCTCTCAAGGCGACGAAAGTGCTGCGCCTGCTGCGCAAGGTCGGATACAGGGAGGTTCCAGGTCTCGGGAAAGGCTCGCACGTCTGGCTGAGAGCCGAGGGGAGAAAATCAATCTGCTTGCCGATGCACAAGGGGCGAGAATTGTCTCCACGGCTCCTTCGGAAGATGCTCGTCGAGGACGCGGGTCTCTCTGATGCTGAAATCGACGCGCTACTCTGAGCCAAGGCGGAAAGGCAAGAATGTCCAGGATAAAGGCCTACAAGAACCCAGACAGGGGTCCCGCTTGGTGCGCTGAGGGTGAAATGGGTGAATTCTCCTACTACGCGAGTGCCGACACCCTTGAAGAGCTCAGTACGTTGATCGCGGAAGCTGCCGCGGAAAGCGGCATTTTTCCTGAGGTGATCCTGGTGGACAACCCCGACAAGGATGAAGCTCCTATTGCCGAGATCGATCTGTCAGCTACCGGGGTCAGATGAGCAGTTCGACGGGGCGATTGTTCCGGGTAACGACGTTCGGGGAGTCCCACGGCGGCGGCATCGGCGCGGTGGTGGACGGCTGCCCTCCTCGGCTTTCGCTGAACGAGGAGATGATCCAGCACGATCTCGACCGACGGCGACCAGGACAGAGCCGGCTCACCACATTGCGGGACGAGGCCGACAAGGTGGAGATCCTCTCGGGCGTATTCGAAGGCCAGACGCTGGGATCGCCCATTGCCATGCTGGTGGGCAACACCGATGCCCGGCCCAGTGCGTATGAGGACTTCAAGGACGTCTACCGGCCCTCCCACGCCGACTACACCACCGAGGCCAAGTACGGCATTCGCAACTGGCAGGGAGGAGGACGAGCCAGCGCCCGGGAGACGATCGGCCGGGTGGCGGCCGGTGCCATCGCCCGTCAGCTCCTTCGGACCGCGGCCGGCATTGAGGTGCTCGCCTGGGTGCGCCAGGTTGGCACCATCACGGCCGATGTCGATCCCGTTGCGGTGACTCTGGCCGATGTGGAGGCCGACGCCACCAGGTGCCCGTCGCACGAACACGCGGAGGCCATGACCGAGGCCATTGAAGCGGCCCGCCGCGATGGAAACTCACTGGGTGGGATAGTCGAATGCGTGGCCCGAAGGGTGCCCCCCGGCCTGGGCGAGCCGGTGTTCGACAAGCTGGAGGCCGATTTGGCCAAGGCCGCCTTGTCTCTGCCCGCAGCCAAGGGGTTCGAGATCGGGTCGGGCTTCGCGGGGGTGACCATGACCGGTCGAGAGCACAACGATCCCTTTGCCCCCGGCCCTGACGGCCGGCCCCGCACTGCTTCCAACCGCTCAGGCGGAGTGCAAGGCGGAATTAGCAACGGAGAGGACATCGTGATCCGAGTGGGGTTCAAACCCACCGCCACTATCGCTTCGCCCCAGGAGACCGTGGACCGCGACAACAACCCGGTCACCCTGGCCGCCCGCGGGCGTCACGACCCGTGCGTGCTGCCCCGAGCGGTGCCCATGGTGGAGGCCCAAGTGCTGCTGGTGCTGGCCGATCATTGGCTGCGCCAACAGGCCGTGGACGTGATCGACGGCTGCTGACGATATGGCCGAACCCGCCGAGAGAGCCGCCACCCCCGAAGACCAGCGCCTGCTTGTTGACGTCAGTGACCGCATGGCGGTCATCACACTGAACCGCCCCGAGGCCCGCAACGCCATGACCAAGCGGATGCGCAACGACTTATGCGCCGCGCTGCGGGCAGCCGACGCCGACGACGGGGTAGACGCCGTCATCTTGACCGGGGCCGACCCGGTGTTCACCGGCGGTGTAGACCTACGAGAAGTGGCCGCCGACGGGGTTTCGGAAACCCCCGACGGGAACAAGCGGCAAGCCGAAGACCCAGCCCAGGCCTGTCGGGACACCGCCAAGCCCTTGATATGCGCGGTCAACGGCACCTGCGTGACCGGTGGCCTAGAGATAGCCCTGAGCTGTGACTTCATCGTGGCATCCGACCAAGCAAGATTCGCCGACACCCACGCCAAGATCGGGGCTATCGCCGCATGGGGCATGACAGCGCTCCTACCTCGAGCAGTGGGCAAGCGTATGGCCAAGGAGATGACTGCTTCCGCCCGCTTCGTCTACGCCGAGGAGGCCCTCCGCATCGGCTTGGTCAACCACGTCGTCCCCCACGGCGAGCTTCTGGAATACGCCCGAGGGCTGGCCACCCAGATCGTGGCCGCCACCACCCCCGCCACCGCAGCCACGATGCGCATCTACGACGACACTGACGGCATGAGCTTCGCCGAGGCCAAAGACGTCGAAGAGCAGGCCATGCGCAACTGGACCGTCGACACTGACGACATGCAACGCCGCGGCCTCGGAAAGGGATCCTGAAATGACCAGTGCTCCGCAGTTCAGCGTGTTCATGCCGCAAATGCGGATGGACATGGCCATCATCGAGGAGCGAGTGCGGGCCGCCGAGGCCAGCGGGTTTCACAAGATCGACCTCATGGATCATCTAAATCCGCCGTTGTTGTCGTCCGCTCCCATGTACGACGCCTTTGTGACCGCGGCGGCGGTGGCGGCGTGGACTGAGCGGGTGCGAATCGGCCACATGGTGCTGTGCGGGCAGTTCCGCCATCCGGCACTGCTGGCCAAGATGGTTGTGAGCCTGGATCACTTCAGCGGAGGGCGCTTTGATCTGGGTATCGGGTGGGGCTCGGTCCCTGATGAGATGGAGCGTTTCGGCCTCGGTGACGAGCCGCCGGCGGTGAGGGCCGCCCGCCTGCGGGAGACCCTGGAGGTGGTGCAGGCCCTGCTTACCGGCGAACCCGTGAATCATCAGGGGCGGTTCTTCCAGATGGAGAACGCCCAGCAGCAGCCGACCCCGGTCAACGGCCACATCCCGATTGTGATCGGAGGCGCGGGCCGCAAGCTGACCATGCCGCTGGTGCGGGACTTCGCCGATTGGTGGAACTGCCCGGTGTACGGAATGGCCGAACTGGCTGAGTTGCTTCCACTCGCTGGCAACGCCCGATTGTCTGTGCAACGGGCCATCGGTTTGGCTCCGTCCTCGGCCGCCCGGGACGAGATAGTGGCCACCGCCCAGCGCCGGTTCGGCGACTGGGCCTTGGTGGCGGGTACCCCCGACGAGGTGGCCGAGGGCCTTCAGTCCGACCGGGAGATGGGTGCCGAACAGTTCGTGCTCCAGTTCAGCGACTTCGCCACCCCCGAAACGCTCGAGCTGTTCGCCGCTGAAGTGATGCCTGCGGTCACCTAGCCACCCTTTTCTGCTTTCTCCGGCAGCAGAACTCCCCCGTATCATCCGACTCATGGGAGCTGATGAGAGGGCCAGTCGAGCAGGGCGTTTCAAGCAGGCCCTTTTGGCCAGCGATGACGTGGCCATCATCGCTGAGATCAAGCGTCGCTCCCCGTCTCGGGGCGATCTGAACACAGACCTCGACCCAGCTGAATTGGCAGTGGCCTATCGCGACGGCGGGGCGTCCTGTTTGTCGGTGCTCACCAATCAAGAAATGTTCGGCGGCAGCGGCGACGACCTGGCCGCGGCGTCCCGATCCTCTGGGTTGCCCGTCCTCCGCAAGGATTTCATCACCAGCGTCGAAGACGTCCATAAATCCCATGAGATGGGGGCCGATGCACTGCTGCTGATCGTGGCCGACCTCACCGGTGCCCAGTTGGCCGAGCTCCACGATCTGGCTCTGTCGCTGGGCATGGACGTACTCACCGAGGTGAAATCGGAAAGCGAGCTAGGCATCGCCCTTGAAGCGGGGGCCGACATCATCGGCGTAAACCAACGGGAGAAGCCGAAGAGCGCGGCCTTCACCATGGACTACCAGCGAGCTGAGCGCATGGCACCGCTATTGCCCGATCACGTGGTGAAGGTGGCCGAGTCGGGCATCGCCGTGTCCGGCGGCACCACGATGGCCGCGGTTCGCGACGCTGGCTACGATGCCGCCCTTATTGGTGAGGCTCTGGTGACCTCCGGTGACCCCAAAGAGCGACTACAAGAGCTGCTCTCCTAGCGGTTAGCCAACCGTCCAGCTGCCGTGCCCCTCAGCACTTGGGTGCCGTGCTGATCGGTGGTGGATATGTCCACTTCCACTGAGCCATCGTCATGCACCGCGGTCACCACCAGCTCGGTGGCCAGCGTGTCGCCCGGCCACACCGGTTTGAGGAAATCAGCCCCGTAGCGCTGCAATCCCTCATCCCCAAACACCGTTATCAGGGCCTGTCCGGTGATGCCCATGGTCAGCATGCCGTGAGCGAAGAGCTGGTCGAAGCCGTGGGTGGTGGCGTAGATCTCATCGTGGTGGAAGGGGTGGAAGTCGCCGGAGGCCCCCGCGTAGGCCACCAGCTGCGTTCGGGTGAGCCCTTCGGCCACCACCTGGCGGTGTCGAGCGCCAACCTCGGGCTTCATTCCCGCACCTCTTTGGCCGCCCTCACGTTGATCCACCGGGCGGTCACACAGGGCTGACCGTCGGCGTCAACAAAGGTGGTGACAATCTCCCGGAACCGCAACTGGCCACCACGACGCCCTTGCTTGGTCCACTCCTCCCCGTCGGCCACGGTGGCGGTGAGCACTTCGCCGGCACGGGGGTGGCGGTGGTACTCGAACACCATCCCAGCGTGGAACCCTGAGCCAGACTCGGGCGCCACCGGCGGCCACGGCCGGTCAGACCGCAAGCGGCGGTCATAGTCGGGGTCGTAGCGGTCGGCGGCCACCATGAATGTGGGAGGGGCTGCCGCGTCGGGGTCGAAAGGCGCGTCGTGGTCGCCCACTGCCCGCTTGAACTCCTGAATGTGGCCCGCCTCAATGGGGAATTCGAATGAGCGCATATTCCTCCTAGGGAACGAGCACGATCTTGCCGAAGAAGTCGGAACTTTCCATCAGCTGGTGAGCATCTGCGATCTCCTCTAGGGCGAACGTTGCGGCGATCACCGGCTTTACCTGTCCCTGAGCGATCATGGCTAGCAAACCCCGCATGATGGCCGCGATCCGTTGATTGTCGGGGCGGCCCACCCCCATGAGGGTGATGCCCTTCACGAACAATTGGCCCAAGTGCAATTCCCCCATGTGCCCGGCAGTGACCCCGCAGGTCACAAACCGGCCTTCAGGAGCCAGCGACCTCACTGCGGAGGCGAACACCGGGGTGCCCACATGGTCGAGCACCACGTCCACCCCCTTCCCGTCGGTGGCCTCTCGCACCGCCGCGACAATGTCTTCGTTGTAGTGATCGACGGCCAACTCCGCGCCCAGCTCCATCGCTTGAGCCCGTTTGTTGGCACTACCCGCTGTGGCGATGACCCGACAGTCCATGGCTCGGGCAATCTGAATCCCAAAGCTGCCCACCCCCGAACCAGCAGCCATCACCAGCACGGTCTCCCCCGGCTGGATCTGGGCCTTCTCGATGAGGGCCTGATGGGCTGAGCGACCTGCGGTAGGGGTGGCCCCACCAGCCTCGAAGCTGACCCCGTCAGGCAAGGGGAATGTCAGCTCCGCGGGAGCCAGCGCCATCGATGCGTGAGTCCGCTCCCCTGATGCCACCACCCGGTCTCCAGGAGCGACCGACGTCACCTGCGCCCCCACCGCCTCAACCACACCGGCAATGTCGCGCCCGCCCACATGCTGAGGCCAACGCAGCTTCATGCCATGTGAGCCCTCCCGCCAGTACACGTCCACCCGATCCATCGATGTGGCCTTCACCCCGATCAGCACGTCGTGCGGGCCCGACACGGGGTCGGGCAGCTCCCCCACCCGCAGCACATCCAGCCCGCCCTGGGTCTCGTGGTAGGCGGCCCGCATGGTCAGCGCACTCGCACGCTGGGGAGTCCTTCGGCGTTACCCCGCAGCCAGATCAGGAACTCCTCCACCGGCGCAGGCTCGGCCACATCGGTGAGCTCGTCCAGGCGCGATTCCCAGAACTCCCGATAAGTGGGCCAGAACTCGTGCCACGCCCCCTCGTAGGGCTCCTCATCGGGCCAGCGCATCTTTTTGTCCCCGATCGGCGGTGCATTCAGATCGGTGGCGTACCAGTACAGGGGCAGGCGCCGCCGGAAGTACCAGCGACCGTCGATGCGCTCGTAGTCGTCCCAGTACATCATGGTCATGATTACCCACTCATCGCCGGTCTCATGCTCGTTACGGGAGTACACCACCCCCCGGGCCCGATTGGGCCCGTCGAACTCGATTATGTGGTTGCCGGTCACATGAGCAGTGCCGGTGAACTGGCTGCTCATCGTTTCGCGGAACCACTCGGCCAGCGCAGCCCTTCCCGACCGCCCCCGGCCCACCTGAACATCAGCGGGGAACAGGCTGACCCAGGCATCGGTTGCCCGCATATCCAACGCCAGGCAGTAGCGGGCAGCCAACCCCCGGATCTCCTCGATGGATTCCAGCCGCTTCAGCCGTTCCTCCAGCGATTCTGTGGACTCCATGGCGGCAACTTAGCGGGGACTAGAGTTCGGCCCCATGACCGCAGGAGTTGTTTTGGCCCATGGGGCGTTTCACGGACCGTGGTGTTGGGAGCGGGTGCAGGAGTGCTTGAGGGACATGGGCATCGCCGTCCACGCTTCCGATCTGTGCCGTCCGACCACCGCAGAGGACATCGCCGCATTCCAGGCCGATGTGAACGGCATGAGAGAGCATTTGGGTGGTGATGGGCCAGTGGTGGCTGTGGGCCATTCGCTCGGCGGCCTGTCTATCTCCGGGCTCGACCCCGCCACGGTGGACCACCTGGTGTACCTGGCCGCCATCCTCCCGGGCGACGAGAGCGGCGAGGAGAACCCGCCTGATGTGGCCGAGGCGGTGATCGCCGAGAACTTCTTCCCTCCTCTTGAGCACGGCGAAGACGGCTACAGCTCGGTGAAGCCCGGGGCCGCGGGCGACCTCTTCTACCACGACTGCACTCCTGAGGATGTCGCCTGGGCTGAGTCCCAGCTCCGCCCCCAGCCTCTGGGCCAAGCGCCGTACAGCTTCGCTAGGGCAGCCTGGCGGGATGTGGAGTCCACCTACATCGTGTGCGCCGACGACCGCACCCTGACCGCCGAGTTCCAGCGGACATGCGCGGGCCTGGTCGGCAGCTCCGTGGTGATGGAGGGCAGCCACTCCCCCATGCTGGCCCAGCCCGAGGCCGTGGCCACGGTGATTGCCCAGGCCGCAGGCCAGTAGCTCCAGTTCGTCGAACCACTCGAAGGGAATCCCCATGGAATATCGCACGCTGGGAGGCTCCGGAGTCCAGGTGAGCACCCTGTGCTTGGGGGCCATGATGTACGGTCCCGCGGGCAATAACGACGAGGCCGAGTGCGCGGCTATGACCCATAAGGCGCTTGACGCGGGGATCAACTTCATCGACACCGCCGACCGCTACAGCATGGGCATCTCCGAGGAAATTGTCGGACGGGCCATCAAGGGGCGGCGCGACAACGTGGTGCTGGCTACCAAGTTCTACGGCCCGATGGGCGATGACATCAACATGCAGGGCGGATCCCGCCGCTGGATCACTCAAGCGGTTGAGGACAGCCTGCGCCGCCTGGACACCGACTACATCGACCTGTACCAGATGCACCGCCCCGACCCCCGCACCGACTTCGGCGACACTCTGGCCACGCTCACCGACCTGGTGCGGGCCGGCAAGATCCGCATGATCGGCACCTCCACCTTCCCCGCCGAACTCATTGTGGAAGGCCAATGGGCCGCCGAGCGCCGCGGATTGGAGCGGGTCCGCTGCGAGCAACCCCCTTACTCCATCTTCACCCGGGAGATCGAGCGGGCGGTACTGCCCACCTGCCTGGCCTACGACATGGGCGTGATCGTGTGGAGCCCGCTCAACGGCGGCTGGCTCACCGGCAAATACCGCAAAGACGCCGACTGGCCGGAGAACTCCCGGGCCACCCGCAATCTGGTCAGCGCCAAACGCTGGGACCGGGAAAACCCTGTAGTGGCCCACAAGCTCGATCTCGTGGAGGAACTCGACACCCTCGCCGCCGAGGCGGGCTGTTCAATGGCCACTTTGGCCTATGCCTTCACCCTGGCCCACCCCGCAGTCACCTCCACTATCATCGGCCCCCGCACCCCCCAACAACTCGACGCCGCCTTAGAAGACCCCGATCTGCGGCTAACCAGCGATGTCCTAGACCGAATCGACGAACTGGTCCCTCCCGGCAAAGACCTAAACCCCGACGACGCCTTCTACATCCCCCCAGCAGTCTCCAACCCCGCCCTTCGGAGGATCTAGGTCGTACGCTCCCCTGAGCGCTCAATAGCCCGCACGTCAGTCCCCAGGTAAGAGGCAATCACCAGCGGATCGTTCCGCACCTCCTCCGGAGATCCCTCGGAGATCACTCGCCCTGCCTCCAAGCAGTAGACCCGGTCGCTGATGCTCATGACCAGCGGCATGTCGTGCTCGATCACCACCACCGCTGCGCCCAACTCGGCCTGAATGCGCCGGATGAGCGGACCGAACGCCTCGCTCTCCCGCTGGGCCACCCCCCCGGTGGGCTCGTCCAGCAGCAGCACCTTGGCGTCCACCGCCAGCAGGCTGGCCAACTCCACTATGCGGCGAGTTCCGGTAGACAGGTTGGAGATGAAGTGGTCGGCGTATCGCCCCAGCCCCACAAAGTCCATGAGGCTGTCGACGTCAGCCCGCTTGCGCCGCTCTTGGCCCGGCGAAGGCGGCACTCCCAGCAGCGACGGGACCAGCAACGAACGGTCACGGGCCTCCATCGCCACCATCAACGCTTCTCTTACGGTGAGATCTGGGTAGATCTTGGCGTGCTGGAAGCCTCGGCCCAGGCCGCCTCGGTGGCGGCGATACGACGGCAGGCGCGAGATGTCCCTTCCCAGCACTTCCACTCCACCCCTAAACGGGACGAACCCGCTGATGGCATTCATCAAGGTTGATTTGCCCGCCCCATTGGAGCCGATCAGGCCAACCAGCTCTCCCTTGTACACGTCTATGGAGACCTCGTCCACCGCCACCTTTCCGCCGAAGTGGACATGCACGTCCCGCACCGCCAGCCACGGTTGACCCTCCTCGACCGACACAGTGCGCTCGCTGGTGATCGGCACCGGCTTGTCCAGCGCCGGCACCGGTTCGGGAATGTCCCGGGCCGCCATGCGCTCATCGGCCATCCCCAACAAGAAGTCGCGCAGTTTGTAGAGGAGCTGCATGATCCCGCCGGGGAAGTACATCAACAGCAAAAGAAGACCCACACCAGAGGTGAGCAGCCGCACCTCGTCGCTGGCCCCAAAGATGGCGGGAATGCCCTTCACCCACAACACGCCCAGCAGGGGTCCGGCAATCGACCCCAGACCGCCGATTATGGCGATGGCGATCACATTGATCGACTCATTGGAGTTGAACAGGACTTGGGGGTTGATGGTGGGCTCGCCGGTGATGATCAGCCCGCCCCCCAGTGCGGCCAACCCGCCAGCCAGTGTGAACGAGATGAGCTTGATCCGGCTGCCCGACACGGTGGAGGCCGCGGCCATGTCCTCGTTGTCGCGCACTGCGATCATCATCCGACCGATTCCGGTCTTGCGCAGGTGGGCCACCATCCACACCGCGAGAGCCAGCAATGCAAGCACCATGAAGAAGTACGACTTCCGGGAGGCGGTGAAGTCGAACGGTCCCCAAACCGGGGGGATGACTTTGGGTGTGTTGGTGGCTCCCTGAGTGAACACGTCCTGCGCGAAGATCCACGACATGGCGGCGATGGCGAACGCCAGCGTGGTCACCGCCAGCATGAGCCCCTTCACCCGCAGCGCGGGCACGCCGATGATGAATGCGGTGATCATTCCCGCGGCCACCGCAATCACCATGGCCACGCCCCAGGGAAGGTCGAACGACCAATCCCACCAGTCGAATGGAATGGGGATGTCGCCGTTCTCGGTCAACGCCACCACCGTGAGTCCACCCACTCCGGCGAAGGCGAACTGGCCCAGCGAGAGCTGCCCGGCCCAGCCGGTGAGCATCGATACCGACAAGGCGATCAAAGCGAAGCCCAAGATGCGGGTCCAGGTGTAGAGGTTGGAGTTCTTGGTGAGGAACAGCCCAAGCAGCACCAGAGCACCGAATAAGGCGATGAATCCAAACCGCGACAGGTTGCGGATGTACCACAGGCCTCGGAGCCGTTCGGGGATGGCCTTCACCTTGGGCGACAGCGACCATTCCCCCTCGTCTTCAGTGGCTCGGCGGGCGAACATCACCGTGATCACCAGGATGGCGATGAAGAAGATCACATCCACCGCCTCGCGGATCTCCCGGTCGACGTTGCCCTGGAACAGCCGCTGGAAGATACCCAGACAGATTCCGGCGATCAGCGTGACCCACAGCGATCGCATCCGGGCGATCAACGCCACCAGCAGCACGCGAAGAAGCAACCCCGGCCCGAGGCTGGCGGTGCCTGCGTCGGCCGCGCTGACCCGGAATGGCGCCAGCAAGATGAGCGTGACGCCGGCCAGCGCCCCGCCGATGGTCCACACCATGGTGGACACCCGTCGCACGCTGATGCCAAACAGCCTCCCGGTGTCGGAGTTTTCCGCTGAGGCTCTGATGGCCAACCCGAATCGGGTTCGGCCCAAGAACAACGCCAGTATGGCGATAGCCAGCGGCACCATGATCACCACGATGAGCTCGCGCCCGCCGATGCGGAGGTGGTCGGTGACCTCCCAACGAAACTCTTGAGCAGTGAGCTTCGGGGGCAAGGGAAACGGCCCCGGCCGGGATACGTCGGGAAGCTGGATGGCCGCGAAAATGGCCAGTTGGGCCACTCCCAGCGTGGCGATGAACAAAACCAGGCGCGGCGAGTTGAAGAGCCGCCGCACCACCACCAGCTCGGTGACCATGGCAAAGCCAGCCGCGGCCCCAACCGACAAGAAAAACGCCAGCCAGTAGGGCACGTCGTAGCGGAACGTGAGCATGGCCATCAGGGCCACGCCGAAGCTGCCGATTTCGGCGTGGGCGAAGTTGAGCACCCCGGTGGACCGGTAGATGAGCACGAACCCCGCGGCCAGCGCGGCCACTATGAGACCCTGCACGCTGCCCGAGAACAAGTCCTGTTGGGAGATCTCCCATCCGATGTCGATCACAGCACGGCCATCCGGTCTCGGCCTGCGTCAGCTCGCCTCACCGCTCAACCACCCTCGGCACCGAGGAACACCGCCCGCACCAGGTCGTCTCGCTCGGCCAGCTCCTGGGCCGGGCCCTCGAAGCGCACCCGGCCCTTCTCCATGAAGACCGCCCGCTCGGCCACGCTCAGGGCCACGTTCAGCGACTGCTCCACGATGATCATGGTGAGCCCGGTCTCCTTCAGTTGTTCCACAACCTCCAACAGCTCCTGCACCACCACCGGGGCCAAGCCCAGCGAGAGCTCGTCGATGAGCAGCACCTCGGGTTCGTGCATCAAGCCCATCCCGAAGGCCAGCATCTGCTGCTGGCCACCGGAGAGGTCTCCCGCGGCTTGGTTGCGCTTTTCCCGCAGCGCGCCGAACACGTCGTACACCCGCTCGACTCGCCGGTAGATCTCGGCTTTCTCCTCCTTCGTGCTGAGCATGGTGGCCAGGAGGTTCTCCTCCACCGTCAGGCCGGGGAACACTCCGGCGCCTCCCCGCACCTGCACAATGCCCTGCTTGAAGCGCAGCTCAGCATCGGCGTAGGTGATGGTGCGCCCGTTGAGACGGATGGCCCCCCGATCAGGTACCCCCAAACCGCTGACCGCCCGCAACAGGGTGGACTTGCCCGCGCCGTTGGTGCCCAGCAGGGCCAGCGTCTCGCCGCGGCGCACCTCCAGCCCGCAGTCGAACAGCACCTGCACCGGGCCGTAGCTGTAGTCCAGTCCCCGCACTTGGAGCACCGGGATGTCGTCGGGATGCTCAGACATGCGGCGCATCTCCTCTTGCTCCTCGACCAACTCGCTTACCGCCAGCGAGATGTCGCGTTTGATGTAGCGGGAGCCGTAAGCCACCAGCAGGCCGCCGATAATCGATGCCGGCGGGGCCACGATGCTGATGGCCAGGCGCTCTCCGTGGGCATCGCTGATGGAACCGGCGATGATGCTGCCCATAAACCCGCCCATCAAGAAGATGAACACCGGCAACAGCGCGAACGCCTGGGCCCGCATCCGGTAGGGGGCTACCGCGCCAATGGTGGGGGCGGCAGCCACGAAGGAGGCCGATGTGCAGGCATTCGCCAGGCTGATGCCGAAGATCATGATGGCGGGCTGGTGGAACCGCATGGCGATGAGCACCAGCACCCCCGACATAATGATGAGCGTGCCCGCGGTACGCACCATCTTGGCTGGGTCTTCCCGGAACATCCCGTCGAACTTGAAGCCCGAGATGGGGATGGCCACCAGGCTGGCCAGCCACACCAGCGACGTCACCCAGCCCCGCTGGAAGGCCTCGTAGCCGTATTCGTCTTGCAGCATCAGGTTGAGCTGGCTGGGCAGCGTGACCAGCGCGAAGCCGAGGGTGCCCACCCCCACAGCCAAGAAGTAGAAGGTCTTGACCTTCTTGAGCCGGGCGAAGGCCGTGGACATGGAAACCGGAAGATCCGACCCGATGGGGGGCATCTCGTATTGCTCGCCCAAGATGGCCTGCTGCTCGTTGCCCGCTCGCGGGGGTTCCTTCAGAATCAGCGACACCAGCGCCAAGACAATCGGCGGGATGGCGAAGATGTAGAACGCCCAACGCCACCCGTCATCCCCACCGGCAATCGAGGCGATGGCACCGGCCAGCACCGGCCCGATCAGCAGGCCAATGGGCCGGCCCATGCCCTCGAAGGCAAAAATCCGAGCCCGAGCGGGTATGGGATACGTGTCGGTGAGCAGGGAGGAGTGCACGGGCAAGCGGTTGGCCTGGCCCGCCCCGGTGAGAACCCGGGTCCAGAAATACTGGAATGGGTTCCTCACCAACCCGGTGAGGAACACACTCACCGCCCACCCCGCAGTGGCCACTGGCACAATCAGGGTGCGCTTCACCCGGTCGGCCAGCCAGGCCAGCGGCACCGCCCCCAGCACCAGGGCCACACCGCCAAACGAGGAGATGCCCAGAATCACCGTGTCCGACACGCCGAAGGCGTCTTGGAGATCGGGTAGGAGCACGGCGATTGCCACCCGGTCGAACTCGTCGATCACGTTGAGCAAGAAGAGCACCACGAGCATGCTTGCCCCGCCAGCCTGGATTCCCTGCCGCAACGTCATGGGCGCTTCGCCCACACCGGGCAGCAGATCGTCGGGAAGCACCACCACTTCCGACTTGGCCGCCTGCTCGGCGAGGCGCTTGGACTCCTCCTCGAAAACCGCCGAGGCCAAATTGGCTGGATCGTCCAGCTGCGAGCCGTCGACGTCCGGTTCCACCGAGTCGTCCATTTGGTCCCCCATCGGGCCGCGAGACTAGGCCATTGCACCGGGGCAGCGCATCACTCGGTCTCTATACACCCTCAATCACCATCGGCTACTGTTCGTCGCCATACGACGGAGAGGGGTAACCGTGTCTCACAAGATGCTCAAGATTCTGGGGATACTGCTGGCATTGACGCTTATCGCCGCGGCATGCGGAGGCGACGACGATGACGACGGCGGTGCACAACCAGCCCCGGCAGACGACACCGAGGCTCCGGCCACCGACGAACCGGATGCCCCAGCAGATACCGACGGTGAAGACGAACCAGCCCCGGCAGAGGAAACTGCGGCGCCGGCCACCGACGAAGAAGAGCCTTCTGAGCCATCCGACGATTCAGGCGAGCCATCCGAACCAGCAACCGAAGAGCCGGTGGACATCGGTTTCGACGAACCCCGGGGCGACTTGTTCATCGATTTCCACAGGACCTTCGACCGCTCCCACCCATTCCAGTCGCTGGACGTGTTCTGCACGGCCACGCCCGATCCGGATTCGCCACCCCAGGCCACCGACGCGGGCATCACCGAGGACTCCATCACCATCGTCCACCTCCGCACCAAGCTGGAGGAACTGGAGGGCATCGGCTTCGCCGTTCCGGTAGGCGACCCCATTGACATGTTCGAGGCGTTCACCAAGGCGATCAACGAAGACTGCAACGGGATCTGGGGTCGCCAGATCGACCTCCGCCTTGTGGAGGTATCCGCGCTCGGCGGCGGCGGCGAGGACATCGACACGCTGCGCAACCAGGCCTGTATCGAAGCCACCGAGGATCACAACGCGGTGATCGTGACCAACACAACCGGCTTCCAGGGCAGCGCAATCCTGTGCATCGCGGCCGACCACGACACCCTGTTCCTCACCACTCAAGGGAACCCCCGCGAGTTCCATGAGCAAGCCAACGGCCTGCTGTATTCGCTTAGCCCCGTGGCCGAGGATTCAGTGGTCAACATGACCCAGGCAATCATCGACACCGGCGCCTTGGACGGCAAGACCATTGCGGTGATCTGGCCCGACACCCCCGGGCAACCCGAGACCGTGCAAGCCGGGATCATCGATGTCATAGAGGCCGCTGGCTACGACATCGCCGTGGCCGAGCAGATCGGCTGCGGCGGGGCCACCACCTGCCGTGAGGGCAACGACATCGCGGTGGAGCGGATGCTGGAAGAGGGCGTCGACGTGGTCTTCCCCGGCCTCAACGTGCTCAGCTTGCCCCAGTTCATCAATGAGATGGTCAACCAGGGCTACGCCCCTGGCGACGTGCAGTTCTACAACTCTGACTTCAACAGCCAGGCCGGTGACCTGGTGTCGGGCAAAGTGGCCCAGTTCGGCGGAGACGCCGCCGCGGAGATGTACAACGGCACCATCATTATCGACGACGCCCCCACTGGGAACTTCCGCTCCGACGACCCGGTGCTCAGCTTCAACGCACCGCTGAACATCATGTGCAACGAGACTTATGCGGCTAACAGTGCCATCGGCGCTAGCCACACCCGGGAGATCTACGGGAGCTACGACAGCGCCTACGGCATGACCTCCACGGTGTGTACCGAAATGCGCATGGTGGCCCGGGCCATCTACGACGCCGGGCCCAACCCCACTCGCCAGGACATCTACACCGCCTTCCAGAACCTGGGTTCGGTGGACATCCAGCACCAGCTTCCCGCCACCTTCGGCCCCAACAAGTTCGGCGCCCCTGACGTGGTGACCGAGTTGGTGTTCAACTTCCCCTGTCCCGGCGATCCCGACATTCCCACCTGCGTCCAGCAGACCGCTCCCTACCGGCCGCTCGGTTAGCAATTTGTCGAACCCCCCGACTGCTTTCGCTGCTGCCATTTCCAAGGCGCGGCGATAGCATCGGGAGGGTGAAGACTCGATTTCCCCGGCCTAGTAGTCGGACCAGGGGATTTGCCGCCGCCTCGGCTATGACGCTGGCATTGAGCCTGGTTGCCGCCGCCTGCGGGGGTTCCGAGACGTCGGAGACCGATAACGTCGCAGCGACGGCCGCCCCCACCGCGGCATCCACTCTTGGGGAGTCAGATCAGCAAGCGGCGCAGCATCCGACACCTACCGAGGCCGCGTCCACCCAGGCGCCGAAAGAGCCAGGTACCGATCAGGACAGCATGGGAGCTTCTCCCGGCTTGCCCCAACCGGACGAGACTCCGGCTCCCGATCCGACCGAAGATGCAGCCACCAGCGCTCCCACTGAGCCACCAGCTGCCCCCGAGTCGACTTCCGCACCCGAGCCGGCAGCTACCGCCGCTCCAGCAGCCACTTCGGCGCCGCAGGCGACTCCGGCATCGGCAGCCACTCCTGCCCCCACGCCAACGACGCCACCACCCGCGCCAGCAGCAACGCCCAGGCCGACACCGCCACCCACACCCCGGCCCACTCCGCCGCCTACGCCGGAACCGACTCCCGAGCCGACCCCGGAGCCCACGCCGGTGCCTGATTCGGATCTGCCTTCAGTGCAGATGGTGAACGTGGCCACCGGCGCCACCGTGAACCTGGCCAGCTTCGCCCCGTCGGACCGGCCCATCGTGCTGTGGTTCTGGGCCCCCCATTGACCCACCTGCCGCCGGGAAGCCCCTGGCCTCGAGCAGTTGGCTCGAGACAACACCGACAAGTTCACCATGATCGGAGTGGGCGCCCGAGACAATCTGAGTCAGGCCGAAGACTTCGTTCAGAGAACTGGAACCGGGAGTTCGCTCCAGATGCTGTGGGATTCGTCCGGCGCCTCATGGAACGGACTCGGAATCACCAGTCAACACCGTGTGATCGTCCTCAACCGGTTCGGACAGGAAATCGACAAGCGGGCCAGCCCGTCGCACAGCTGGATCCTGGACAAGGTGGCCAGCATTGGAACAGCTTGACGGGAGTGCAACCATGAAGTCGACGATCAGGGTTCTCGCCCTTGCCGCCTGCTTGGCTCTGGGCGCAGCCGCTTGCGCAGACAGCAGCGACGGCCCAGAGGCTGCTCCCACAGGGGCACCGGTCTCAACCGATGCGCCGGCAACTCTGGCGCCCGCACCCGAGATGGCCACAGAGACCGCCGCCCCAGCTCCGGCATCTGATCTGCCCTCGGTCGAGTTGGTGGACGTGGCCACCGGAGCCACTGTGAATCTGGCTAGCTTCGCCCCCGCGGACCAGCCCCTTGTTCTCTGGTTCTGGGCCCCCCATTGAACCATCTGCCGCCGGGAAGCCCCCGGCGTCGAGCAGTTCGCTCGAAACAACTCTGACAAGCTCACAGTGGTAGGAGTCGGAACCCAAGACAGCCTCGGGTTGGCTGAGAGCTTCGTTCAGTCCACCGGCACCACGTTCACCATGCTCTGGGATCCCACATTCGAGTCTTGGCGCCAGCTGGGAATCTCCGGCCAGCCCGCAGGAATGCTGCTGGATGGCAACGGACAGATTCTCGATAGTTGGCGAGGCGCCATCCCCCAAAGCCAGGTTCTGGACGCCATCGCCGCTTAGACACAGCGCCTAAACGAAGGGCAGCTTGACCACTGTGGCCGGTGTGGGGGTGCCCCGCATATCCACGGCCAGCACATCTCCGATATCGGCGTCGGTAGGCACGAAGGCCAAGGCGATACCCGTCTCCAACATGGGTGAGAAGTTGCCCGACGTGACCTCCCCAACAACTTCGCCTTCCCGAAGCACCGCCTGACCCTCCCGGGGCGGGCGTCGGCCTTCCACCCGCAGTCCCCGCAGCCGTCGGTGGATGCCCTTCTCCTTTTCCGCGGCCAGTGCCTCCCGGCCTTGAAACGATGGCTTGTCCCAACGCACCACCCAGCCCAATCCGGCTTGCAGCGGGGTGATGCCAGGGCCGAGCTCATGGCCGTGCAGCGGCAAACCTGCTTCCAGGCGCAGCGTGTCGCGCGCCCCCAACCCAGCAGGGGTGATCCCCACGGCGGTCACCGCATCCCACAGCCGCTCAGCCGCCTCCGCGGGCACGGCGATCTCCACGCCGTCTTCTCCGGTGTAGCCGGTGCCGGCCCCAGTCAACGAGACACCCTGCCACTCCACCGATCCAACGCAGTTGCGGGCCACCTCCGACGCCTCCGGCGACACCGCGGCCAACCGTTTGCGGGCCTCGGGGCCCTGCACCGCTAAAACTGCTCGGCTTCCGGTCACATCGACAGCCTGGAAACCATCATTGTCACCCGAGGTGCTCAGCGCGTCGCGCACCCGGTCGGTGTTGGATGCGTTGGGCATCACGTCGAAGCTGTGGTCATCGGTCCACCACACGATGATGTCGTCCAACACCGAGCCGTCGTCGTCGAGCAGGTGGGTGTACTGGGTTCGACCAGGACCTATTCGAGCCAGATCATTGGTAAAGGCCTGCTGAAGCCGTTCGTAGGCGTCGGTACCGGATACCCGGAGGGTTCCCAAATGGCTCACGTCGAAGACCACTGCGTCGGTTCGACATGCTCGATGCTCATCCAGCGTGCCCGACGGATAGGACAGCGGCATGTCCCAGCCGCCAAAGGGAACCATCTTGGCCCCCAGTGCCCGGTGGGAAGCCTCCAGCGGAGAAGAACGCACGTCTGGCCTCGTTCGGCTAGTGAGACTCGGCCCCTGCCCCAGTGTGGGTCAGGTCGCCGTCCAGCCCGGAGGCGTCGTCAAAGCCGTATTTACTCAAAAGGTTGCGATAGTCCCGCTGGCAGAGCACGACGATGTCGATGTGGGGAAAGCACTCCCGCAAGCGGCGGACTTTGCCGTTCTTGCGGGTGATGTACTTCTGGCGTGCGGTGGTGATCTCCACGTAGCGATCAAACTGAGGCAAATAGAAGTCTGGGCTGAACGCCTCGGTGACTTCGCCAGTCTCATTGCGGGAGAGCACAAAGGTGTCGGGCTCGTAGCGCCACTCGATGCCGTAGAAATCGAGCAATTCAGCGAACTGTCGCTCCGAATCATGGGCGAACACGCGCTTGCCGGCCTCCTCTAGGATCCAGTTCGGGCGGCATCGATCCGGGATTGCGGTTCGGATGTATCCACAGGCAGAGCCTCCTCGATGGGCAACTCCCTCACCGCGGCATCCACCTCTTCGATCAAGCCCTCCATGCGGAGGTAGAGCGCCCCCTGGCCCTGGCGCAGCGCATCCAGAATCTGCTCATCGGTGCGAACCAACAGCGACTTGTTGCCGTTGATCACCAAATCGGCGCTGGCCACCTCTTCGCCGAGTTCGTCGCGCAGGTAATCGAACACCTCGCGCACCCGCTGGAGAGCGATTCCCTCATCCAACAGACGCTTGATCAGCTTTAACTCCAGCAAATCGTTGTAGGAGTACCGGCGGCGGCTGCCGCTTCCCTCGGCTTCCTGGGCGGTGGAAACGACCAATCCAGTCCGGGTCCAGTAGTCCAGCTGGCGGTAGGTGATGCCGACAATCTCGATGGTCTGAGGAGAACTGAAGTCTTTGGCTATCCGTGCGCGATCGCTCATTTGACTCTCCGGTGCTGGGGCGCGCCCCAGATGCTGCTGCTTACATCGGGGAAACTACGCCAATGGATTTCCACAGGGTAAACCTCTCCCTGTGGATTGTCAAGGAGCGATCTGGCCGGAAAAAGAAGTCAGCCGTTGAAGTCTTCCGGGGTGACTTGATCCAGAAACTCCCGAAATTGGTCCAGAACCTCCTCAGTGGGAGGCTCGTCGCCTTCGGGCTCGTCAGGTTCCACCGCATGCCCGGCGGCGTCCAGTACCGACTCATCGGCGAAGATCGGCGCCCCAGCGCGAATCGCCAGAGCCACCGCATCTGAGGGACGACTGGAGATGCGACGGGCGCCGTTGCCCCCCCTCAACTCCAACTCAGCGTAAAAGGTCCGATCCCGCAACTCGGTCACCACAATGCGGTCGAGTTGCACGCCCAAGTCGTCCAGCACGTTCTTGAGCAGATCATGGGTCATGGGGCGGGGCGTCTCCACCTCCTCCATGGCCAAGGCGATGGCTTGAGCCTCTGCCGCTCCGATGAAAATGGGCAGGAGCCGACCCTCACCGTCGGTCTCTCGCAGCAGCACGATGGGGGCGTTGGACGGAAGTTCGATCCGCACCCCGATCAGCTCCATTTCCTTCATCACACCCACGTTAGTAGAGCATAGAGACGTAAGCGTCGGGATCGTCGGCCAGCAAGTCGGGATCTCCGACCACCAAACGGTCGAGATTGCGGTAGCGGCCGGCCCAGTCCAGGCCATAGCCCAAAAAGAACTCGTCCGGCGCCTCGAAGCCGACGTGGTCGGGCTCGAGCGGCAGGATGCGGCGGGCACTTCGGTTGAGCAGCGCAGCCACCGCCACCGATGCCGCCGACCGCCGGTGCAATTCTCCCATCAGGTACGCGAGGCTCAGCCCGGTGTCCACGATGTCCTCCACCAGCACGACTTGGCGCCCGGTCACGTCGCAGTCCAGATCCTTGACCAATCGGACCCGTCCGGAATCAGCGGCAAACCGGGACAACGCCAAGAAGTCCACCTCCACCGTTATGTCCACCGCTCGGACCAGATCGGCCAGAAACGGCAGGCTTCCCTTCAGTACCGACACCAGAACAACCCCATCGGAGTACTGCTGGGAGATCTCCGAAGCCACCCGCCCGACGGCCTGCTCTATGGCCTCCGGGCTTGCGAACAGCTCGGGCGCCTTACGGCCCACGCTGCTAACGATTCCGAGTGTGGCCGGCCAAGGCGCATCGGAGCAGCGAGAGCCGCAACTCCGAACCGAGATTGATCAGCTCTACCAGCGTGTCCTGGGATTGCTTGCGGGACTGGGCCGTGCGCTGCATCACCATGGGCATAATCCGCTGCTCCATCAGTCCCGCCTCTCGCTCTGCCGCCGACTTGTAGGCCCGCAGGTGGCGGGGCTCCACCCCATGGGCCAAGAAGCCGGCTGCCACTTTGGCCACAATCACTGCTTCGCTGCCGTAGTGCCGCAGCGCGCCGTCGTCTAGGGGCTCGATGAGGCCAAACTTCTGAAGCTCCATGATCTTGGATTGGCTCAGCCCGCTCGCTGAGGCCAGCTCGTCCAGGGTCAGCGACACAGACACCGATCCCGGGTCCAGCGGGTTGGGCCGGCGCGCCCCTCGGGGGCCGGCCCCGTCGCTGTTGGATTCGCTGCCTCCTTCGAACCCGCCGAAGTCTTGGTGGCCGATGCGCTCTTTGATGACCTTGAGGGGCAGGAAGTGATCCCGCTGCTGCTCAAGAATCCAGCGCAGTCGGCTGATGTCGATGTCGGTGAACTTCCGGTACCCAGATCGGTTTCTCTCGGGATCGATGAGACCCTGGCTCTCCAGAAAACGGATCTTGGAGATGCTGATATCGGAGAACTCCTCTTTCAGCAGATCCAGCACCTGCCCGATAGACCGATACTGGGTGCTCATCCGCCGGTCCCGTCGTAGAACACCAGTTTGAATCGCCCTACTTGAAGCTCGTCGCCGTTCTTCAATCCGGCATCCTCCACCCTGCGGCTATTCAGATAGGTTCCGTTCAGCGAGCCCATGTCTTTGACGTGCTGCACCAAGCCGTCCCGATAAACCTCGGCATGGCGCCGGGAGACGGTGATGTCGTCCAAAAAAATGTCGGAGTCGGGATGACGGCCCACCACCACCCGAGTCTGAGCCAGCTCGAATCGACTGCCCGCGGCCGGCCCCTGGGTGACCACAAACACCGCCGGCTGCCGGACCAGACCGGCTTCGATATCCAACTCGGTGGTCGGCTCGTCCACGGTGCCAGCTACTTCGGAGCCGCCAAGTGGTTTGAGGCGATACCCGCACGAGGCGCAGAAGTTGTCATCAATCCCGCTGACATGACCGCATTGCGGGCAGATAACCCCCTGGGCCTCTCCGTCATCGGGCCGGGAGGTCAATCGATGCTCTCAGTCAGATCGGTGTAAGCCGCCGCATCCAGGAGATTGTCCAGCTCTGACAGGTCGGAGGCTTCGATGATGCAGATCCACCCTTCGCCGTAGGGGTCTTCATTCAGCCGCTCGGGGTGATCGATCAGGTCGGTGTTCACCTCGACCACTGTGCCGGTTACCGGCGAATAGATCTCTGAGACCGATTTGGTGGACTCGACCTCGCTGAACGGCTCGCCACTAGCCACCTCGGTCCCCACCGGGGGGAGGTCGATATAGACCACGTCGCCAAGGGCGTCCTGGGCGTAGTCGGTGATGCCGAGGCAAACCCGATTGCCTTCCGTCCTCGTCCATTCGTGATCTTCGGAGTAGCGCAGTTCAACCGGTACGTTCATTGGAGACACCGTACCGGCTCTCACCCAAACTCTCAACCTCAGCTTGAGGCTCCGGCTCTCCCTTCGGCGAGAGCCCGGCGAGCACGAGGTATGTATTCCACCGCCGCGTAGTAGCTGAGCGCCAACGACGGAATGCCCAATCCCCATCCGACACCCCGCAGGGCTGCTCCCCCACCCACGCTCGAATCTCCCAGCAGCAGGAACGGCAGGGCGAACATGAGCCCGAACGTGGCTGTTTTGCCGCTCCAGGTCACGTCAATCCGGCGAGCCCCCATTGCGCCCAGCACCACTGTGGCCAGCGACACCACCGCCTCTCTGACCAGCATGGTCATCCCGAATGCCGCATGGAGAGAGCCATCCACCATCATCGCCACCACCGCAGCCAGAAACATCAGCCGGTCGGCGGTTGGGTCCAGGATCTTCCCCAGTTCCGAGACCTGGTTGAACCGCCGGGCAATATAGCCGTCTACCCAGTCGGTGGCCCCCAGAACGCCGAGCAGGATGGCGGCCCCGGCTCGATTTCCCATGCCCAGCAACAACACGCAGAACACCGGCACACACCCCAGCCGAAGCACCGAGATGACGTTGGGAACCGTCCAAACCCGCCACTCAGCTTCCCTCGAACTCACGAGGGCCAATGCTACAGAGGCAGGCTGGGGGGTGGCCCGGACTTACAATGGGCAGATGGCCAGCGTCTTTTCCTTGATCATCAACCGAGACCTGCCGGGGCACTTTGTGTGGGAAGACGATGACTGCGTGGCCATCCTGTCCATCAACCCCATCCAGACTGGGCATACGCTGGTCGTGCCCCGGGCCGAGATCGATCACTGGCTGGACGTCCCGCCGGAACTGGCCGCCCATCTCATGGTGGTGGCCCATACGGTGGGCACCGCTCAGATGGCCGCCTTCAAGCCGTCCCGTGTGGGCCTCATCATCGCCGGCCTCGAGGTTCCCCACACCCATTTGCATGTGATCCCCATGTCAAACATGAACGACTTGAACTTCGCCAACGCCAAGGCCTCGGTTCCCCCCGAGGAGCTGGCCCATACCGCTGAGACCCTGCGCTCGCACCTCCCCGCTTAGCTCTGGATCACGTTGCGGAGTCGGTAGACCCACAGGGTGCGCCCTCCCTCTTCCAGCTCAAGCCGTTCAAAGCCGGTTCGTCGCACGTCCAAATCGAAGCCCTCGATGTCGAGGGGGGTCCAGCCGGGAGCGGATGCGGGGTCGAACACAATCCACTCCACTTTGGGAGTGGCGGCCACCGCAGCACTGGAAGGGTCTTCTCCGGTGTGGAGCTGATACAGCCGGGTGCGGTCCGACAGCAGGGGAAGGACCTGCTCCGAGGCTCGCACCGACGCATCCGACGGGACCATATCGGCCGCCTCTTGCCGGGCTATGTCTATCGTGTCGCGTTGGCCCCAGTTCCACGGCCTCTCGTACAGGGAGCTGGGAGCATCGCGCACGAAGAACAGACCGGCAGTGAGCACAAGCGCGGTGAGCAGACGACGGTCCACGTTCACCCGCTCCACCAGCACCCGACCGGAGCGGGCCAGGGCGAACACCGTGGCCGCGAAGACAAACGGAATCATCGGCACCGTCTGAGAAGCCTCGGCCAATTGGCCGGTGGGCACATCGGCCACCAAGTACACCGCAAACAGGGGCAGAACCGGCAGCACATAGCGGGGCGCCACCAACGGCAGCAGCATCACCGGGGCCAGCAGGAAGACGATCATCTGGAAGTTGACCTGCGAAACCGCATCGGCCACCACCTGATGAGGGCCGGAGATGAAGCCCCAGAGAACCGACCCCGGGTGTCCACTGCCAAAGTCGGAGAACGCCTCGATGTGGGGGAATCGCCCACCGTTGAAGCGAGGCTGAATGGCGGTCATGGCCACCAGCCCGTAGGCCAGGCCCCCAAGGGAGATGTACATTCCGGGGCGGCGCCGACCCTCCAAGAGCACCAGCAGTCCCAGCCCGGAGAGGGCGAAGGCCAAATCCGACCGGCAGGTCACCACCAGCAGGGCGAACAAGGCAAACCAATTCCAGCGGCCGGTCAAGGCAGCGAGCACGGCGGCGAACAGCGCGGGCACTGCCAGTGCCTCGGGGTGGAAGTCGGACAGGTTGATCGTGTGGACCGCCGGATAGGCGCAATAGGCGAATACCACGGCAAAGGCCGCCCCCGATTTGAGGCCGCCCACATCGCGGGCAATCCGCCACAGTGGCACTACTGCCAAGCCCAAGGCCGCGGCTTGCAGACAGAGCAGCGTGGGCTGGTCGGGGAACAGGGCGGTCAGCCCCGCCACCGGGTAGAGGATGAAAGCAGCCTGCTCCCACAGCAAGTTGTGGCCGGCCACGCTAGAGCGCGGCTCGTAGCCCTCCCCGATGAGCCACAGTCCCTGGAGGTGGGCCGACAGGTCGGCCCCAGCGTCTAGTTGGTATGCCCGGGTCAAGGCCAGACCGGCGAGCGCCGCGCCCAAGAACACGGCGATGATCCACGGAACGGCCCGGTCGAATTGCCTGGTGTCGAGACGAGCCTGCCAACGCAACGAGACGATCTCCAGCCGCCGCCGGAACTGGGCCAGCGACACCTTGGTCTGCTCGAAATCCACTACCCGACCAGTACGGTCTCGGTATCGCGCCCCGATCGCAGCAGGGCGCCGGGTCGGGCATCGGTAGCCTGACCGCCGCTCACGATGGGCTGGCCGTTCACCAACACGTGGTGTACTCCCACTGCGTCGGCGAACAGCCGGGCCGAACCGCCCGGCAGATCGTCCACCATGCGCATGGCGCCGGAGTCGATCGTGTCGGGGTCGAATACCACAAGGTCGGCGTGCCAGCCCCCCTCGATGCGGCCCCGCTCCCTCAGGCCGAACAAGCGGGCCGGGGCGTCGGTGAGCATGTGAATGGCCGTCTCCAGTGATGCCAGCCCTCGGCCCCGCAGGCAGTCGCCCAAAAATGCGGTGGTATAGGGGGCACCGCACATCCGATCGAGGTGGGCGCCGGCATCGGAGCCCCCCAGCAGGGTGTGCTCGCTCTGCCAGGCTTCGGCCCGAAGTCGCCAACTCTCGTCGTCGTCATCGGTGGGGGCCGGCCACAGCACGGTGCGCAGCTCGTCGGCGAGCACGATGTCGAGCAGGGTGGTGAAGGGCTCGGATCCCCGTTCAGCGGCAATGTCAGCCACGGTTCGCCCGGTAAGCCCCTGGTTGGCCGAGCTGAAGGTGTCGCCGATCCGGTAGCCGCCCCAGCCGGTGAGTCGGGTGAACACCCCAGCGTCAGGCGAGGCAGCCCGCTCGGCTAGATGGGTCCGGGTTTGGGGATCAGCAAGTTTGGCCATTCGCTCGGACACCGGCAGGCCGAGCACCTCCCCCCAGTCGGGGAGCATGTTGAGAGCGCAGTAGCTTAGAAAGCTCATATTCATGCCCACCAGCACCGGCATGGTCAGCGCCACCACCCGAGCGCCGTGCTCGGCGGCACGCACTGAGGCACCCAGTTGAGCCCGGTAGCGATCGGGATCGGCGGAGTCGATGGTGAGCACGTTCCAATTGAGCGGGCGGCGGGCCGATCGGGACATGGCCACCATGAGATCCAGTTCTTCATCGGTGAAGCCCTGCATGCACCCGTCGGTCACGTATTCCAGGGTGGTCCCCTCGTGCTCCGACACCACCGAGCAAAGCGCAATCACCTCTTCGTCGCTGGCGAAGCGGGAGGCCACCGGGGCGCCATCGCCGTCGTTGTGGGTGTAGGAAAGCGAGGTGGAGAAACCCAGCCCGCCCGCCACAATGCCGTCGGCCAAGAGACCTTTCATCGCCTCGAGCTGGCTGGGATCAGCCTCGTTGCCGGTGGCGTCGGCCCCCATGACCGCCCGACGGATAGCGCAGTGGCCTACCAAGAACCCGGCGTTCACGCCGAGAGTGCCGTCCAATCGGGCCAAGTAGTCGGAAAACGTGCGCCACGACCAGTCCAGCCCGGTCTCCAGGGCAGAAAGCGGCATGCCCTCCACCTTGGCCATCATGCGCTGGAGGTAGGGGGCGTCGCCGGGGTTGAGGGGCGCCAGGGTGAATCCACAGTTTCCGCCGATCACGGTGGTCACCCCGTGCAGGTTGGACGGAGAGGCGGCGGGATCCCAGAACAGTTGGGCGTCGTAGTGGGTGTGGGGGTCCACGAAACCGGGGCAAACCACCAGGCCAGAGGCATCAATCTCGGTGCGTCCAGATTCGGCGACGTCCTCGATAGCAGTAATCCGCCCGTCCCTGACTCCGATATCGCCGGAAAAACCCACGCTTCCCGAGCCGTCGATAATCGTGCCCCCGCGGACTACCAGGTCCAACACGGCCCCAATCCTACTTATCCGCATGGGGTCCCCCCACCCTGGCCCACTATGCTCACCCCGTTACGGGCTGTGGCGCAGCTTGGTTAGCGCGTCGGTCTGGGGGACCGAAGGTCCCGGGTTCAAATCCCGGCAGCCCGACCAAAAGAGACCAGTATGTGGGGGCTGTGCCGCCTATACGAGGCTTGTGGTCGATCCTGCGCCGATGGCAATGAGGCCGGCACTGTTGACGCCGCCAATGGCCACAAGGCCGATGGAGTTGACACCGCCAATGGCCACCAGACCCATAGAGTTGACACCGCCGATCGTCACCAGGCCGATCGAGTTGACCACCCCGATGGTGACCAGGCCCATCGAGTTGAAGAAACTCAACGCTGCCGCCCCAATGGCGTTGATCCCCGCCACCGCCGCAATGCCAATCCCGTTGAACTTCGTGACAACCGTCAACCCCGACTCAAACCAGCTGTTGCTCTCGCCGCTCATGTCGTCCATATTCGCTCCCTTCGACTAGGCGTGTACCGCCCTTTGTCCTTCATGGTGACCATAATCTACGGGCCCCAGAGATCCCGGCGAGACATTGTGATTATTCAATTGAGTAATTCTGCTCAGACATATAGTCATATCTGGTAGACTGCCAATATGGCCGAATATCGTCGGGCGCAAGTCGACACGCTCATTAGCAGGCTGTCAGAGCAACCCCGCGTCTTGATAGCGATTTTCGGCCCCCGCCAAAGCGGTAAGACGACGGCGGTGCGCCAAGCGCTTGCTTCTGTCGAACAGGAATCCTGGTATGTGTCGATCGAACCGCAAATTGAAGTCGTGAAGCCTTCGCTGTCCAGAGCGAGCCTTCCGTCTTCAACAGGGGAAACAGGGAGCGTGATCTCCGTGGTGCCTCAGGCTGATGAGCGGCAGCTCATCGATGCCTGGAAGCACTGCCGCCAACAGGCTATGCGCTCGCCCACGGGATTCGTCCTCGTCCTGGATGAGATTCAACGAATCGACCGCTGGTCAAGTCTCGTCAAGAAACTCTGGGATGAAGACCGCTGGAATGGCTGCCCCCTGCACGTGGTGCTCCTCGGATCGGCCCCGATCTTGATGCAAGCTGGATTGACCGAAAGCCTGGCTGGGCGATTCGAGCCCATCCGATTTCCCCATTGGTCATTTGCAGAGATGTCAGAGGCATTCGACTTCAGCTTGGATGAATACACCTATTTCGGAGGCTACCCCGGTGCCGCGGCCTGGATCGCCGATTCCAACCGTTGGAGCGACTACGTGCGCAGCGCGTTGATCGCCCCAACCATTGAGCGTGACGTTCTCTCACTGGTCAGAGTGGACAAGCCGGAGCTGCTCAAGCGGCTATTCGACCTTGGAGCGCGCTATTCGGGCCAGGAGATGTCCTACACCAAGCTTCTGGGCTACCTACAAGATGCAGGCAACACCACCACACTTACGCGGTACCTCGACCTTCTCTCTCGCGTTGGCATGATCGCTGGACTGCCCAAATTCGCCAATCGCCCGACATCGTCCAAAGTCCCGACGCCGAAGCTCAACGCCTTCAACACCGCACTGATGTCCGCGACAAGCGGCCTGAGCTTCGATGGTGCTCGGGCTGATCGCTCCTACTGGGGTCGCCTGGTGGAGAGCAGCGTGGGCGCCCACCTCTTGAACGCCGCCTCGTCGAGGATCGAGGTCAAGTACTGGCGAGACCGGAACTTCGAAGTCGATTTCGTTCTCGAGCGGGGATCCGATCTCGTGGGCATCGAGGTGAAGAGCGGCCAATCCCCTGTTGCAACCAGAGGGCTGTCAGAGTTCCAGCGCCGGTTCCAGCCCAAGAACACCATCGTCGTCGGAGATGTGGGTGTGCCTCTCCACAAGTTCCTGTCCGTACCCCCCGACTACTGGATCGACGAGACATGAGCACCTACGTCCCCCGTACTTGTACCGAGGTGAGCCTGAGCGGAACGGCCGAAGCCTCACAGCCTCTCAGCTTCTTCAGAAACAGAGGCGCCTACGTGCTGCTCGGCGATCCCGGCACAGGCAAGACAACCGAGTTCAAGACAGAGCGAGAGGCACTTGGCGACGCCGCTGTTTATGTGAGCGCCAGGGACTTCATCGCGTTCCCGGTGGAGTCCCGTCCCGAGTGGCGGGGCAAGACCCTGTTCATCGATGGGCTTGATGAGATGCGAGCCGGAGTCCGAGATGCCCGCACCCCATTGGACCAGGTCCGCGGCCGGCTCGACCAGCTTGGTCGGCCAAGCTACCGCATTTCGTGTCGTGAGGCTGACTGGCTTGGCGCTAACGACCTCCAGAGCTTGACCGCTATCACCCCCAACTCGCAGATCACCGTGCTGCGGCTCGATCCGCTGGGCGATGAGGAAGTCGGAAAGTTCCTGAGTGCCCGACTGAGTCCCATCGCCATACAGGACTTCATGGACAAGGCCCGGAGTCCCAGTCTCGGCGCGCTGTTGTACAACCCGCAGACGTTGACCATGTTGGCTGAGGCAACAACGGACGGCCACTGGCCCGAGAGCCGGTTGGCAACGTTCGAAATGGCCTGCAAGAGGATGGCCGAAGAGCGAAACACGGAGCACCTTGTCGGTGCTGGCCCCGGACTAACAGAGTCTGTTCTAGACGGCGCCGGATACTTGTCCGCCTTGTACCTCTTGGCCGATCTACCAGGTTTTTTGTCAGTCCCCGTGGCCAATGTCAGTCCTCTTGCGCACCTCAACGAGATCAGCGTCCTACCTGCTCCACTGACTCAGGAATACTTGGAGCGAGCGCTCAAGACGAGGCTGTTCACCGGCGCGGAAGAACAGGGCCAAAGCCCGCTTCACCGACACATTGGCGAGTTTCTGGGAGGCCGCCACCTCGCAAGGCTGATCGATAATGGACTACCGGCCTCCAGAGTGGTGGCATTGATGACCAGCCCCAGCGACGGTCGAGTAGTAACCCCGCTAAGGGGTCTGTCCGCGTGGCTCGCGGCCCTTTCTCCTAACGCACGCCAATTGCTCATCGACGCCGATCCCGTGGGCGTCGGCCTCTACGGGGACATGGGCGATTTTTCCACTGAGGAGAAGGGGTCACTACTGAAGTCGCTGGCCACTTTTGCCGACCAAGGGTCCCTTTTCGGTCACGAAGGGCGAGACGGAAGGGTCGACGGATTTCGGGACAACACAGCATGGGCTTTCCGGTCGTTGGCATCAGCCGACATGGCTGACTCCATTGGGGAACTCATCAGCAGCCTGGAAACAGGATACCGACAAGACCGCGTCATGGAGTTCATCCTGCGAGTGCTCTCGGAGGCTGATGACCCGGAACTGCTGTCCCTAGCGAACCTTGAGTCCGCCCTCTTGGTAGTCCTGAGAGATCCCGCATGGCCACCGCACGTCAGGAAATGTGCCCTAAGGGCTTACTTGCATATCGCCCCCGACGGAGACGCCAAGGCACATACCCTCCTGCGGCTTCTGGAAGACATCAACAACCGCACGGTTTCGGATCCAGATGATGACCTCCGCGGAGATCTGCTCAGGCACCTTTACCCCACTTGGCTAACCCCGTCGCAAGTGTGGCGGCATGTCCAATCCCGCAATCGGCCTAACTACTTCGGACTATTCGCCCGATTTTGGCGTTTTGGCGTCTTGGAGCAGTCCTCCGATCACGACATCGCCGAATTGCTCGATTCTGGCTGCGAAAACCGTTCGCAGCTGTCGGCTGCGCTGGAACAGTCCCGCTTTGGGGATCTTTTCTTCCTGCTGCTGGACCGGGGACTAGAGGCATGGGGTGATGGTCTTGACTCCTCGCGACTCTATGACTGGCTAGAAGCCCCAAGGCGCTCTCAGAGATTACGAGATGTGGGCGAGGAGGCGGTTCAGCGGATAAGGGTCTGGTTGGAAGCTCGTCCCCAAGTCCAGAAGTCGGTCTTCTTGACATGGATCAGACGACGAGAGTCGAACGAGCGCTTCGAAATCCACAAACACTGGAACTGCAATGCCCTGCATCAGAGCAGACCTCCTACCGATTTTGGTGTGTGGTGCTTGGACAAGGCGGTGGAGTTCGTCGATGCTGAGCCGTTCGCGGCTCAAGAACTCCTCAGGCAGTCATACCGCTCGTTGGATGATCCATCGATAAGCGAAGGTCTGACACTTGAATTTTTGGACAGTCGAACCAAGGGGCACGACCTCTTGGCAGCTCGACTCAACCAACTCCGCAATCCGCCACCACCAAGCGAGGAACGCGGCCGATGGGAGCGCGAACAGCGTGATTGGACAGCCCAGCGTGAAGAAGACGAGCGACAAACCCGAATAGAATGGGAAGCTGAGCTGCGCTTGCATGAAGCCGAGTTGAGTGAGAACCGGTACTCGCCGCCGAACCTGCATACGTTGGCCCTTGTCTACTTCGGCGTGCTCGGAGGCTCTGATGAAGGCGTGCCCCCCGATGGCCGTATAAGCGAATTCATCGGCGGTGACCCTCATCTGGTGGATGCAGTCATGGCTGGCCTACAGAGAACTGTCTTGCGAGACGACCTGCCCGAGCCTGAAGAGACGATCTCGCTTCGATCCAAGTTCCCGAGCTCATGGCTGGCGTTCCCGGTGCTGGCCAGCATGCAGCTACTCCACCAAAACGATCCGGCTCGACTGGACGCAATCGACGACGAGCAGAAGCGAAAGGCCCTCGCCATCCGCTACTGCGTAGCCGACAGCGAAATGCAAAGCGCTACATCTCCCTGCCACGACCGCTGGCTGCATCAGAATTCTGAACTCGTGCTCGATGTGCTGTATCAGTGTTCAGTTACAGCACTAAGAGAAGGAGAGGATTACCTGCCGGGCCTCAACGACCTCGACCGAGTTGCCGGCCTAGAAGACCGAGTCCACAGCATCAGGATCAGGTTGCTGAGGGCACTTTCGGTTCGAGCCACTAGCAAACAGCTGCCCTTGCTCGACCGGCTGTTGGGTCAGGTGCTGCGCTTTCCCGATACCTCCGGGCTAGCCGCGCTGGTCGAGAAGAAGCTAGGCGCCAAGAGCACAACCGACGCCCAGCGAGTCAGATGGTTGGCGGTGAACTCCTTGCTTTCTCCCCAAGAGCAACGACAGCCGCTAAGAGAGTTCGTTGGCTACAACAACGAGCGAACCAGGCACCTGGCTGAGTTCTTGCGTGGCAGCTCTGAAAACGACCGTTTTGGTCCTTCGGTCATGGGGAGTTGTTCGGAACCCGCGTTATTGAGGGACGTCATTAAGATGCTGGGTCGCCTCTATGGCCCGCTCATGGTGAACGGGCTGGTAACCCTAGAAGTGGACGCATCCGACCGTATAGCGAGTCTCATTGCCCGACTTGGCTCCCTGTCGGGCAACGAGGCCCATCAAGCATTGGCGAACCTGGTAGACGATCCGAAGCTATCTGAGTGGCAGAACTACCTCAAGCGCACGTTGGAGAGCCAGAGGGTTCTCATCGGAGATGCCTCGTACATTCACCCCAGCATGGAGCAGGTTCAGCAAACGCTCGACAACGGACCGCCGGCCAATGCTGCTGATTTGGCGGCGCTGGTGACGGAACGCATGAACGAACTCCGCTTTCGACTGCGGGGCGACAACAGCAATATATGGCGACCGTTCTGGAACGAAGACTCCTATGGTCGCCCGGATAGTTCGAAGCCTGAGGCGTCTTGCCGGGACGCTATCCTCGACCTCTTACGGAATGAGCTCCCATCTGGAGTCACCGCGGAGCCAGAGCGAAACTACGCCGCAGGTACCAGGGCCGACATCACCGTGAGCTACGGCGATTTCAACATCCCCATCGAATTGAAAAAGGACACCAACGACAGTCTGTGGAGTGGATTACGCGATCAGCTCATCGGCCAATACACCACCGACCCAGCGACTGACGGGCACGGAATCTACATACCACTCTGGTTCGGCCTCGAAGACCCCAAGATCACTCCCCCGCCGACCGGGCATCGCCCCACCACAGCCGAAGAGTTGCAACAGCGGCTTGAGAAAGAGCTGACCCCCGACGAAGCCCGCAAGATCTCCGTCATTGTTCTAGACGTCACAAAGCCCGGCGAGTAGCGCCGACGGGCTCAGTCTCGTGCCTTCAGGGAGAAGCGCTTTCTGCGGTGGTCCGGTAGGCGGCGAGTTCTGCGGGGTCGAGTTCTTCGGGAGGCACAAGGTTGTAGTGGTGCTCGCGGATGATGGTGATCTGGTCGTTGGTTTCTTCGAACTCGAAGAGGGCTATCACGCCGTCTTCGAGAAACTGCGCTGCAACCGGTCGAGCAATCAGAGCAGGGAATTTCTGCTCGGCAACTCGAAAGTCCTGCCAGACCTGGATCACGCTCAGAGCATCAGAGCCTCCTTTCGCCTGCACGGGAAGGATGTGGTGAGCGCCGTGCTTGTCGAGACCGACATACAAGTCGTCGGTCTCGACCTGGGAACTGCTGGGCGTTCCGTCGATGGCGTTGGAGATCGTGATGCTTGTCCGGAGATGGCTTTGGAGGGGATAGCACGCCAGTCCGGTGAATACGTCGAGCAGTCGGTTGTAGCGGACACGGGCCAACAATGCCTGCTCATCTGTGAGCGAGTACCTGGATATGACCCCTGGAGTTGAGTCGGGAAGCCGTATCGTTCGCAGACCCTGCCGTGGCTCAATGAGGTTGAAGGGGACAGTTCGCAGTGTGTAGACAGCGTTGCCGCCAGGAAATATCGCCCATTCACGGCCCGACGGTGCCTCCTGCTGAATCATCTCAGGGAGTGATGCCCGGTAGCGCAATGAGTAGACGATATCCCCGATATTCTTCGGTCGGTTCGCCCCGATGTCCCGTGCCGCAGCTATCAGATCATCACGTGTGAAGGACACCTCTTGCATGCCGGGCCGATACCGCTCGACAAAGATTTTCTCGATGAGTTGTTGAGCCAGGCTGGCCGTCTTCCCAGACATGTCATTCAACAGCCGGGGCCCGAACCTGCGGACGCCTCATCGTTTGGGACTACTGGAAGCGGTGCCAGGCCACCTCAAAACCAGTACTTCCTCACGAAGCTGGTCTCGTGTAGCGGTGGCTTGGCGGGTGCGGAACAGGTCGATCGACTCCACCTCGTATCCGGCACGCTCTGCAATCTCTGCCAGTAGATGCCCGGTGCGAATCATGATTCTCAAATAGGAGGCTTGGTCACCGACGACATACGCCAAGCGGGCACCAGGTTTGAGTACATGGCTCAGCGACACGAGGTGCCGTGCCATGCCACCGAAATAGAGTCTGGTGACTCTGTGGTACATGCGTTCAAAACCGGACTCCTTGCCAAGCTCGATGCGGCGGGCTTCAATGGCCTTGGCAATTCGCTCTACTTCGGCGTTATCGCTGACCCAAGCATCATCTTCGTCGTCGCGGTAGACACCGCGTGTGTTGGAGCGCACTAAGCCCCGCTTCATCGCCTGGAGGTCTGCCCTGCTGGTCAAGTAGCCAAGCAGCACCGACTCGAGGCGAACGGTCCGCGAGTAATCCTTTTCATTGGGGTACGGAGGCGACGTAATAACCGCATCGACGCTATTGGGCTCAACACTCTGGCCGATCATGCGAGCATCCCCGTTTTTGGCATCTGCTTGTGTTACGTCAAGGGGTTGAAGCTGGCGCAGATCGTCGCAAATGGACCGCATACGTGCCAACCAGGCTGAAACCACCGCTGCGTCGCGCTTGATCGATCCGACACCCACCTCAGGGCCGAATCGCAGGTTCCCCACTTCCGTCGGCAAGATACGAGCAAGGGCAAGCCTCTCATGGTCAACGAACGATGTGTCATGCTCGCCCTCTATCGCTTCCTTCAACACCAGCACTTTGTGGAGAGGCAGCGCGCTGATGGAGTCCTTGAGCAGGAGCTTGGCGCTTTGTGCAGGCAGCGACCGGAGCCTCACACCCCCAGGCACCGAAACCATCGGCTGGTCTGAGATGCCGTCAGCAGCCAACGAAGCCAGCGCCTTTTCCGCGACAAGTTCTGCGTGGCCCATCAAGCCGTCCGGGTCTGGTGCCCAATTGACTTTGGTGGAGGCAGCAAGCCGAGAAACCGCCACCGCTTCAAGACCACAACTCGGCACACCGAGTTTTTTCGCCTCCACCAGAGTTGTCCCGGTACCGCAGAACGGATCGAGGACACGGGTGCCCGGCCCCAGACCGAAACGCTGTAGATAGTCGCGCACAAGATGGGGCGGAAACGACAGCACAAAGCGATACCAGTCGTGCGCTGGGGTGTCTTCAGCCAGCAGCGTGTTCATCGCGCCGTTGGTACGCGGCCGCGGCAAGCTGGCCATATCGGCCACCGTAGACCAAGACCTGCTCCCCGGAAGGGATATCTGCCGCATGGTTCAACTCTACGAATCGGCAGTGACAGATCCGTTTTGGCCAATCGGCAACTCGAAATGGAGCACTCCCCCTCAGAACAGAAGGCCGATGCCTTGGATGGCGCGCCAGGCCAGGTAGATGCCGGCGGCGGTGATGGCGACCCAGAAGTGCCAGGGGACCTTTTGGCGAGCGGCGGAATCCATGTTGGGCGGGATCTCAACCGGCGTATCCACCGGGGTGCCGCAGGTGGGGCACTCCCCTGCCTCGGTCACCGAGGCGGGGTTCCAGAACCGGTCGCAGGGCTCGCACCAGGGCACGGGTATAGCTTGCCACCACTGGACTTCGCCGCCCGATCCGGCCCATCTGCCTGGCGCGTTGCACCGAGCAGATTCTCGGCGGTAGCGTGCTGTTTTCCAGCAAAATCCTTGCTAGTCCGGAGGGAATCCCAGAAATGAGAATCAAGTCAAGACTGTTCGCGCTCATCACCGTGTTGTTCGCGATGGCCCTGGTGGCCGCCGCTTGCGGCAACGACGACGATGACGCACCGGCAGCATCCACGCCTGCCCCAGCGGCGGCTACTGAAGCGCCCATGGCCACGGAAGAGCCGATGGAGGAAGAAGACGACATGCCCCTGGCCGGGACTGTGGTCAATATTCTCGGCCCAGAAACCGGACCAGAAGCCGAAGGCTTCTTGGCAGGCTTCGAGCCGTTCGAGGCTCGCACCGGCATCGAAGTGCAGTATTCCGGCACCAGGGACGCCACCACCGAGCTGAACTTGGCTCTGGAAGGCGGCAACCCGCCCGACATCGTGATCATCCCCCAGCCGGGACGCATCATTCAGTTCGGTGAGTCTGGCGATGCCGTGGCCCTGCCGCAGTCGCTGCTCGACAACATCGGCGGAGCGTATGACCCGTTCTGGTTCGACCTGGCCACCACCGGCGGACAGGTGTACGGCGTGCCCAACAAGGGCGACGTGAAGAGCCTGGTTTGGTACAGCCCGCCACTGTTTGCCGAGAACGGCTACGAGATTCCCAGCACCTGGGCCGAGCTTGAGGCGCTGACCGACCAGATCAAGGCTGACGGCCTCACCCCCTGGTGCATCGGCATTGGTTCGGGCGACGCCACGGGCTGGGTGTTCACCGACTGGATGGAGGACATGATGCTCCGCCTCCAGGGTCCCGACGTCTATGACCAGTGGGTGTCCCATGAGATTCCGTTCAACGATCCTCGGGTGGTCGAAGTGGCCGAGTTCGTGGGCGACATCTGGTTCGAAGAGGGCAATGTGCTCGGCGGACGCGACCTGATCGCGGCCACCGGCTTCAAAGAGTCATCCCTGCCGATCGCCGACGGCGACTGCGTGCTGCACCGCCAAGCCAGCTTCGCCGGCGCCTTCTACACCGAAATCGGCGCTTCGCTCGGCCCCAACGGTGACATCAACGTGTTCTACCTGCCGACGGTCAGCGACGAATTCGGCACCGTCGTGCTTGGTGCGGGCACCCACGCGGTGGCCTTCACCGACAAGCCCGAGACCCTGGCGGTGATGGAGTACATCGGCACCGCCGAATACGCCAATGCCCGGATCATGGCTGACAAGGGCGGATTCCTGTCGCCCAACCGCGAGCACGACACCTCGCTGTACAGCTCGGACTTCGACCGCGGCCTGGCCGACATCCTGGTGAGCGCCGACCCGTTCCGGTTCGACGCTTCCGACCTCATGCCCGGTGAAGTTGGCGCCGGCGAGTTCTGGCGCTCCGGTACCGACTACGTGTCGGGTTCAAAGACCGCCCAAGAGTTCGCTGACGACACCGAGAACGCGTGGCCGTAGGCGAACGCCGACAGACCAGTCGCTAGCGACTGGCCAACTCTGACCGTGGCCGGGGGCGTTTTGGCCCCCGGCCACGTCGCGTTCACGCGGCGACGAATAGCCAGCGCGTAGGGTAAGGACGTCATGGGCCAGATCGTCACCATGCTCATCAGCGTCGCCGGGGCTCTGGCCGTGACCGCGGTGCTGTTCATCGGCGCCGACCGAACCGTCGATTCGGCCCTCAACCGGTGGGCTGCATTCACGGCCAGCATCGGCGGAGTGCTCGGCCTCATAGCCGGATCTGTGCTTCAGCACAACGGATGGGTGCCCCGAGGTCCAGGCCTCGGAGGCCCGTTTGACGACGGGTGGCTGGCAATCGTCATCGGTGGGCTCGTCGGCGCAGCCCTGGGCTCCGCTGGCGGGCGCGCACTGGTCCCGGTGCTGGATCGGCGCATCCGCATAGAGGCCCGGCTGAGACCCTGGGTCTTCGTGGGCCCGGCCCTGCTGTTTGTCACCGGTGGGCTGGTCATTCCCGGATTTCGGACCATGTGGCTGTCGTTCAAAAATGGGTCGAGAGGCCGCGAACCCGGCTTCACCATCCAGCACTACGAGGAGATCTTCACCGATGACACTTTCTTCTCTATCGACGGATGGGTTTCGATTTTCACCAGCCGCCTGTTCATCATCGGCTTGGCCGCCGCCGCGGTCGCAGTAGTGGCCGCTTGGGCCAGCGCATCACGCATCGTCGGCGGACCGCTACGGGTCAAGGTGGCCCGACGCACCATGAAGGTGCTGGGCCTTGCGGCCGCCATCGTTGGGATGGCCACCCTGGCCAGCTTCGTGGAGTCACTGGTCCGCGAGCCAAACCGGTCGGAGATCGTGGATGTACTCACGGTGATGGTGTCGAGCCGGGTCACTCTGGTGATCGTCGCTGCGGTGGCCGCTGTTGTCGTGGGAGGCTGGCTCTGGGCCCGGTTGCGCAGCGGTGATGTGGAGATGGACTGGGGGTCGCCGACCTCATCCACGATGCTGGTCCTTGCCATCGGTCTAGGCATTTTCGGCGCGCTGTCCACTCTGCAAGGTGTGGTGTGGAACAACATCTGGTGGGTGGTCACCGTGGCCGGGCTGTCCACCGTGCTGGGGCTGTTGCTGGCCATACTGGCTGAGCGGGCTCGGGGCGAGCGGGTGGCCAAGACCTTGATCTTCATGCCCATGGCCATCTCTATGGTGGGCGCCGCGGTGATCTGGGACTTCATCTACGAGGTGCAGCCAACCGGCAACCAGACCGGGCTGCTCAACGCCATCCTCCAGGGAATCGGATTCCAACCCCGCGGATTCTTCATCAACTCGTCGATGATCCCGTGGAACAACTTCTGGATCATGTTCATCATGGTGTGGATCCAGACCGGGTTCGCCATGGTCGTTTTGTCGGCCGCCATCCGAGCGGTTCCCGAGGAACTCACCGAGGCGGCCCGGGTGGACGGGGCCAACGAGGTCCAGGTCTTTTGGCGGGTGATCGTCCCCCAGATCCGTCCCACCATCATCGTCGTGACCACCACGCTGATGGTGATCGTCACCAAGGTCTTCGACCTGGTAAAGGCCACCACCAACGGGGCGAACCGAACCAATGTGCTGGCCAACGAGATGTTCGACCAGCTCCGAGACCGCAACTTCACCTCCAGCAGCGCGTTCGCCGTGGTGCTGCTGGCCCTGGTGCTGCCGGTGATGATCTACAACATCCGCCGACTCCAATCGGAGCTGAAATCATGATCTGCGAGGCCACGCCTTGGCAGGGGGATCTGAAATGAGCTCGGTTGAGACCGCGCTGATGCCCACCGGCCAGCGGCTGCGCCGACTGGCGGCCACCGCCCCCAGCTGGGTGATGTGGCTGATCGTGGTGGTCTGGACCGTGCCCACGTTCGGGCTGTTCATCTCGTCATTCCGAAAGGTGCCCGACATCAACAGCTCAGGCTGGTGGACATCGTGGAACGACCTCGACAACCTGACCCTCCAGAACTACCGCGACATCTTCCGGGAAAGCGCGGCGCAGCCGTCTATGTGGGAGTTCGCCCTGAACTCCCTCGCCATCGTGGTTCCGGCCACCATCATCCCCATCGCCATCGCCGCCTTCGCCGCCTATGGGTTTGCGTGGATCGACTTCCGGGGCCGCAACTGGCTCTTCATCGCCCTGGTCTCGATGATCGCCCTGCCCAACCAGATGGCCTTCGTGCCGCTGCTCCAGTTGTTCAATAACGGCGCCCGGCTCACCATCCCCGGACTGGACTGGACCTTCGTGCTGATTCCCGATGTCGGGGTGGCCAACACCGCAGCCGCGGTGTGGCTGACCCACACCGCGTTCGGGCTGCCGCTGGCCGTGCTGTTGCTGCACAACTTCGTCAGCCAACTCCCCCGCGAGGTGTTCGAGGCGGCCCGAATCGACGGCGCCAGCCATTTCACCATCTTCTGGCGGCTGGTGGTGCCCCTGGCCCGACCGGCGCTGGCCGCCTTCGCCGTCTTCCAGTTCCTGTGGACCTGGAACGACTACCTGATCGCCGCGGTGTTCCTCACCGACAACGAGCCGATGACGGTGGCACTGGTCAATCTGGTGGGCGAGCGGGGTTCCAACTTCCAGCTTCGCTTCGCCTCCGCGTTCGTGATCATGATTGTGCCGCTGATCGTGTTCTTCAGCCTTCAGCGCCACTTCGTCCGGGGACTGCTGGCCGGCTCGGTTAAGGGCTGACCCCGCTCTCCCCTGGCCGGAGAACGTCAGCCAACGCTGCCGGGACGCCCGTGGCCAATGAGCGCTGCCCGGCAACCCCCATAGCCACGCACAGCATGGCATCTTCGAGTGCCTGCAACGATCGGGCCTTGGCATCAGCGCACTCGACAGCGACAACGGCCTCCATAAACCTCTCGTGCTCCACATAGCTCGAACCGTGATGTAATCCTTCAAATGGCGCTTCGACCGGCGCAGGAAAGGTCTGGACATTGCCGATGGAATGCTCGCCTCGGCGCCCGATCCGCACAATGTGCTCCGGCACCAAGGCCTCAACCTTCCCGGCGTCGCCCATCACCGCGAATTCCTGCTGGTTGTGGGTGGCCTCGGCGAACATGCACAAGTCGAGCATGGCCCGGGCGCCATCGTCGTACTCCACCACCACATAGGCATTGTCGTCGATGTCGGGGGTGCGGCCTCCATAGCGCTCATCCCGGTGGTTCACCGCCTGGCCTCCCGACGCGAAGACCCGCACGGGCCGCCCGGGCATCACCAGGTTCATCAAGTCGAAGAAATGGCAGCACTTCTCCACCAGTGTGCCGCCGGTGTTGTCAGAAAACCGGTTCCAGTCGTCCACCTTGGATAGGAACGGGAAGCGGTGCTCGCGCATCGAAACCATTCGCACCCGCCCCACTGCGCCTCCCGCCACTTCTTCGATCAGCCGGGCGAACGGCGCCATATACCGGTACTCCAACCCCACTCGTATAACCCCGCGGTGGTCTGCGGATGCGTCGATCACCCGACGGCATTCGGCCACCGTGGTACACAGCGGCTTTTCGACCAGCACATGCAGATCGGCCCCCAATACGTCGCCGAGCACATCGGCATGGGTCATGTTGGGGGTGGCGATGACCACGGCATCGCAGATCTCTGCTTCCAGCAGACGGCGATAGTCCCCAAACCGCGCTGCTCCCGGCGCCATTCCCTCAGCGGTGCCCAAAGACACGGGGTGGGGATCGGCCAGTGCAGTAACCTCTGCTCCGGGAAGGTGGGCGATATTGGCAATGTGCTCCCGGCCCATCATGCCAGTCCCAATCACCCCGTAACGGATCACCATTTCCCCTTGAACGACGCTGGCGGCGAGTTCACACGATAGCTTGATCCGATGCCAAACAGCCTTGTCGACTCTGGTTCTGTCACTCTCGGCGCCGACTTCCGGGTCGGGCGGCTGGGGTTCGGATGCTGGCGCCTTGTCGGGCGCTCCGATTCCCAATACCAGGAGCTATTGGAGGCGGCTCTGGGGCTCGGCATGAACTTGGTGGACACCGCCGATGTGTACGGGCTCGACTGGGGCGGAACCGCCTTCGGCCAAGCCGAGGCCAACCTTGGCCGGGTCCTGGCCGCAGCCCCCGAACTGCGCAGCCGCATGGTGCTGGCCACCAAGGGAGGGATCGCTCCGCCCACGCCCTACAACTCGGGGGCCTCGGCCATTACTGCGGCCTGCGAGGCGTCGCTCACCCGCCTCGGCATCGATGTGATCGACCTATACCAGATTCATCGTCCCGACCTGTTCACCCATCCCGCGGAGTTGGCTGAGGCGCTGGCCGCGCTCCGTGATCAGGGCAAGATCCGCGAGGTGGGCATCTCCAATTTCACTCCCCCCCAGCATGAGTCCCTCGCCGCCCATCTGCCGTTCCCGCTGGCCTCCACCCAGCCCGAGTACTCGGCCGCAGAGCTGGGTGCGCTTCGGGACGGCACGCTGGATCTGTGCATGCGCGACGGCGTAGTCCCGCTGGCCTGGAGCCCGCTCGCGGGCGGGCGGCTGGCCACCGGCGCCGATGTGCGCCCCGAGTTGATCGCCGCACTGGACCAACTGGCCGAGCACCACGGCTCCAGCCGAACCGCGGTGGCGCTGGCCTTTGTCCTCGCCCATCCGTCCCGCCCAGTGGCATTGCTCGGCACCCAGAACTCCGAGCGGTTGGCTGATGCCGCCCAGGCCGCCGATGTTCCCCTCGACCGGGCCGACGTCTACACCATCATCGAGGCCTCCGAGGGCGTGCCGCTGCCATGAGTGGGTCGGCACCGGTCGAAGTGGCCTGGTTCGCCGCCCTGTGCGACGACGACTACGAGTTCTTGGGTGTGGCCGATCCCGCGCTGGCCAGCAGCTGGGAGCACTGCCGCGACATCACACTGGCCGCTGATCGACACGGCTTCGACAACATCCTCCTTCCCTCGGGCTACACGCTGGGCATCGATTCCACCGCGTTCGCCGCCGCGGTGGCCCCGCACACCGGCCAGATCCAACTGCTGTTGGCGGTGCGGATGGGCGAGATGTGGCTTCCCCAGCTCGCTCGCCAACTGGCCACCATTGATCGAATCCTTGACGGTCGCCTCACCATCAACATCATCTCCAGCGACATTCCCGGCCAGACACTCGAATCCGAGCCTCGCTATCGGAGAACGCTGGAGTGGATGCAGGTGCTGCGGACGCTGCTCGACGGCCGTCCAGTGGACTTCCACGGCGAGTTCGTCGATCTGGCCCTCGACCCTCCTCGAGCCACCACGGTGTCGGGCCGCTGTCCCCCGTTCTACTTCGGCGGCTTCTCGGATGCGGCCAAGGAAACCGCCGCGGCCGCAGCCGATGTGTTCCTCACCTGGCCGGACACGGTGGGCGGCGTCGCCGACACTGTGGCCGATATGAGGACCCGCGCCGAACGACAGGGCCGCACCCTGCGATTCGGACTGCGGAGCCATGTCATCGTGCGCCCCACCCCGGCAGAAGCCCGAGCCGCGGCTGCTCGGCTCATCAGCCAGCTCGACGACGAGACAGGCAAGGCCATCCGGCAGCGATCACTGGACGCCGCCTCAGCGGGCGTCCACCGCCAAACCGAGCTTCGAGACCTCAGCGATGCCGACGGCTTTGTGGAAGACAATTTGTGGACCGGAATCGGTCGGGCGCGGTCCGGGGCGGGCGCGGCCATCGTGGGATCGCCCGACGAAGTGCTGGCCAAGCTGAACGCCTACCGGCAGGCAGGCATCGACGCCTTCATCCTCTCCGGATACCCGCATCTGCCCGAGTGCAACCGGTTTGGCCAAATGGTGCTGCCCAACCTCGACCACGGGCCGCTGGTCTGGAACTGACCTGAACTCAGCGGCGGATAGCCAGCCCGGTATCCAGATCGAAGAAGTGCGCGTTCTCCACTGACACGGCCACTTCGATCGCGTCGTCGGGCTGTACCGACGTGGTGGGGTGGAACCGGGCGTGGACCCGGGTGGAGTCCTGGGCCGCGTCAGCCATCTGATCCTCGGTCAGCTCCAACGCCTCTTGGGAGATGATCGGCTTGGCGTCCATTTCAAAGTAAGCGATCACCTCGTACCCGAGAGCCTCGATGTGGGAGACATGGGCCCTCACCCTCTGATCAGAAGGGTGATCGCTGACGAGGGCGGCGTCCTCAAAGTCCTTGGGCCGCAGGCCGACCGCCACTGTCGAGCCCAAGTAGCGTTCCAGGGCCGGACGCTGTCCGAGCACCGACTCGGGCACCGCCAACCTCTGGCTGCCCAGATCCATCGACAGTCCGGAGTCATTCCGGTGCAAGACCGCCTCCATCAGGTTCATCGAGGGAGAGCCGATGAAGGCGGCAACAAAAATGTTGTCGGGCTCGTTGAACAGCTTCATCGGGCTGTCCACCTGTTGCAGGATCCCCCGGTTGATCACCGCAACCCGGTCGGCCATGGTCATGGCCTCCACCTGGTCGTGGGTGACATAGAAGGTTGTGACCCCCACTTCGCGTTGCAGCTCGGTGATCTCGGCTCGCATCTGCACCCGGAGCTTGGCGTCGAGATTCGACAACGGCTCGTCGAGGAGGAACACCCGGGGGCGGCGCACGATGGCCCGGCCCATGGCCACCCGCTGGCGCTGACCACCCGACAGCTGGGCCGGTCGCTTGTCGAGCTGATTCTCCAGCTCAAGAATGCGGGCCGCCTCGCCGACCCTCTGTCTGATCTCCGCCTTGGGTCGCTGCGCCAGCTTCAGCGAGAAGGCGATGTTGTCGAACACGTTCATATGGGGATACAGCGCATAGTTCTGGAACACCATGGCGATGTCGCGGTCTTTGGGGGCAAGGGTGTTGACCACCCGGTCTCCGATCTTGAGCGTCCCCGAGGTGATGTCCTCCAAACCGGCAATCATCCGCAGGGTGGTCGACTTTCCGCACCCCGACGGGCCCACCATCACCAGAAACTCGCCCTCATTGATCTCCAGGTTCAGGTCGGAGACCGCCACAAAGCCGTTGCTGTATTCCTTGTTGACGTCCTCGAGAACGACATCAGCCATTTAGTCCCCCCAATGTTCCGCGCAGCAGTCCTGCGAACGGTCAGCCTAGCTTCTTGGACTAGGCCCGGCGGACGGCCAGGATGGCCACGTCGTCGGTGATGGTGCCATCGGCGAAGTCTCGGGCGGCCTCCAACAGCGTCTTGCACAGCACATCGGGGGAAACGGTGGGGTCGCGGCGGAGGTGCTGGGCGATGCGGTCCTCGCCGAATTGGGCATCGCCGTAGCGCACCTCGGCCAGCCCGTCGGTGTACATGAGCACCATGTCCCCTTGATCCAGCGGAATCTCCCGGCTGAAGTAGGTGCTGTCGGGGTCGAGCATCAACAGCGCCCCGGTGGCCCGCAGCGGCTGCACCTCCCGCTCATGCCACAGCCAGGCCGCCGGGTGTCCGGCAGAGGCGTACCGCATGGTCTGGGCCTCGGTGTCGAACAACACGACCACCACAGAGATGAACTCCTCGGCCCTCTCGATGGACGACATCTGGGCGTTCAGCTCCTCGAGGGCTTGGGCCGGATCGCGGAACTGGCGCAAGAACACCCGAAGCAGGTACTTGGCCTGGAATGCGGTGATCGACGACTCGATGCCCCGACCGGCCACATCACCGATTACCGCGGCCACCCGGGTCGGGCCCACCCGGAACACGTCGAAGAAGTCCCCGGCCATCACGCCCTCGCCCGCTTGGTACACCCGGCCCATCTCGTAGCCGGCGAAATCGGGCAAATCGTCGGGGGCCAGTCGCCCGGCCCAGGCCCGGGGGGCGAGATCGCCCTGGCTCAGGGTCTCCTCGGCCCGGCGCTCCATCTCGAACCGCTCTTGGGTGAGCCGGGCCTCGGCCACCGATCGCCTTCCCCACCACAGCGGGAACAGGGCGGGCACCACTACCAGAGCCAAGATGGCGGCAACCGCCCGGGACTCCAAAGCTGCGGTCATTGCCGCCACTACGGTCAGGGCCGCGTATAGCAAGGCAGAGTGGGCGTCCCGGCGGAAGCTGGACTGGGCCAGCGTGCGGGCCGCCTCGTAGGCGTCTTCGCCCTCTTCGTCATATCCCTCGCCCGCGTGGGTTCCCTCGATGCGGAGCAGGAACCGGTAGCGATGCCGGGCCGCTCGGGTGAACACGCCCGCAGCCACCGCGCAGACCCCCGCGGTCAGCACGAGGAGAAGGTTCTCCATTGCCGAAGGTTACCCCGCAAGATGGCGAAGTTCTTAGCGCTTTCTTGGCAATTACTCCCCTGAGCGGCGGCGCACCCGCAGCTTGACCGGAACTGATCCGAGGTCGAATGCCTCTCGCAGACGGCGCTCCAGATAGCGAAGATAGGTGCGGGGCAGAGTCCGGTTGGCAAACAGAGTGAAGGTGGGAGGATCGGCCGCCCCCTGGGTGGCGTACAGCACCCGGGCCCCGTCGGGGGCAGGATGGGCGGCCTGGGCGTCACGCAGCACCCGGTTCACCGCCTGGGTGGGAATGCGACGCCGGTACTCGGCGATCACCCCCCGAAGCTCGGGCAAGAGCCGGTTCAGCCCCTTCCCCGACAAGGCGCTGACCCGGAGAACGGCCGCGTCGCCCAAAAAATGCAGACGGTGGTCGATGTCGAGGGCAATCGCCTCCCGGGCCTCGGTGTCAAGCAAGTCCCACTTGTTGAGCAGCACCACGATGGGGCAGCCCGCGCCGTCGATGCGCTCGGCGAGGCGCTGGTCCTGGTGGGTTACGCCCACGGTGGCGTCGAGCACCAAAAGGGCGATGTCGGATCGGTCCACCGCGGCCAAGGCTCGCAGCAGGGAGTAGTACTCGGTGGCCTGGTCGATGCGGGCTCGACGCCGCATGCCCGCGGTGTCCACAAACCGAATCGGTCCCAACTCGGTTTCCACCACGGTGTCGATGGCGTCGCGCGTCGTGCCCGGCTGATCGTGGACCACCGATCGGTCGTCGCCGATGAGGCGGTTGAACAAGGTGGACTTGCCCGCATTGGGCCGACCCACGATGGACACCGAGACCATGGGGTGATCTACCCCTGGCTGGCCAGACACCGAGACCATGCCGGCATCAGCCTCGGACTCGGTATCGGAGTCGGTTGCCCCGGCTGGCTCATCGGGCAGCACGGCCATCACCGCGTCCAGCAGATCGCCCACTCCCCGCCCGTGAAGCGCGCTAACCGGGAAGGGGTCGCCCAAGCCCAGGCGGATGAACTCCCAGATGAGGTCCTCGTGGGCCTCGTCGTCCACCTTGTTGACCGCCACCAGCACCGGCCCGGCCCGGCCCCGCAGTCGTCCCGCCACTCCTTCGTCGTCACCGGTGATGCCCGCATGCGAGTCCACCACCATCACCACGACGTCGGCGCCTTCCATGGACTTCTCGCTCTGGGCCGACACTTTGGCGTCCATCGAGGCGTTGTCGCCCGAACCCTGCGGTAGCCAGCCGCCGGTGTCCACCACCGTGAAGTCCCGCCCTTGCCAGCTGGCCGGCATCTCCTTGCGGTCCCTTGTCACGCCGGGCTGCTCGGCCACGATGGCCTCTCGGCGTCCAAGGACCCGGTTCATGAGCGTTGACTTGCCCACGTTAGGCCGTCCGACGATCGCCACCGTGGGCAGGGAGCTAGCCACCGAGCGCCCTTCGCAGTGCGATCCCGTCGGAGGGAACCACCTCCACAGGGCGGGGCAGGTCGTCGGGCCGGGTGCCGTCCAAGAACATCCCCTGCGACAGGCACACGTCGGGCAAAAGATAGCGGTGGCCCTCCGGCTGGTTGGACAACGTGTGGGCGATGTCCTCGCCCACCAGCAGCCCAGCCACCGCGGTGGTCCCGCCGAAGAACCGGTTCTCCACCGGCACCACCCTCACATCGTCGCGGCCCAGAGACCTCAGCAGCGGGGCCAGCACCGCCGCCCCGTACTCCCCCGTGACCACCCCCACGGGAGCGCCTTTGCGGGGCCGCAGGCTAATCGGCGTCGATCCATCGAACCGGGGGGCCCGGTACCCTTCGGCCGGAGCACCTTCCACCCAGGCAAAGAAGCCGGCCCGAGTCCCGGTTGCGCTATTCGCCTGGCCCGTGAACTCCATCTTCAGCGTGGTTGCCATGCCCACCCCGTCCTCGTGCATGGGAAACCCCTCGTAGGCCTCCGGGTCGGGAAACTCGATCCCAGCCAGCAGGTAGTACTCGTCGGCGGCAAACACCAAGCGGCGACCCAGCATCTGTCGGTTGATCTTCTGCCACTCGTGCACTGCCTCTACCACCGCAATCGCCTCCGCCTTCGTGTGGGGCCTCAACCGGGGCTCGGAGGTGTGGCGAGACACCCCCAAAGGCACCACGCACACGCTGGCCAACTCGGGGTACTCGTCGGCAACCCCAGCCAGAGTGTCCTCCAGCACCTCCCCGTCGTTGACATCGGGGCACACCACCACTTGCCCGTGTATTTCAATGCGGTGGTCGAGCAACGCCCGCAGCCAGCGCAGGCTTGTTGCCCCCCGGCGGTTTCGGAGCATGGCGGCCCGCACATCGGGATCGGTGGCATGGATGCTCACGTTCAGCGGCGACAGCCGCTCGGTCACCACCCGCTCCAGGTCGGCTTCGGTGAATCGGGTCAGAGTGGTGAAGTTCCCGTAGAGGAATGAGAGGCGGTAGTCGTCGTCCTTCAGATACAGGCTGGGCCGCAGGCCCGGCGGCAGTTGGTAGATGAAGCAGAACTCGCAGTGATTGTCACAAGTCTGCACCCGGTCGAACAGCGCCGAATCTACCTGGGCGCCCAGCGGCTCCCCGGCCCGCTTGAGCACCTCCAACTCCAGCACCACGCCATCTCGGCGGATGTCCAGGCTCAGCTCAGGCTCGTCCACCAACTGCTGGTACTCGATCACGTCCTTGGGGACGCAGTCGTTGACGGCCAGCAGCTCGTCGCCAGGTCTCAAACCGAATCGCTGAGCCACCGACCCATCGGCCACTGCGGTGACCCGAGGCGCGGACATGCCTGAAATGATACGAGGCCCGCAATGCCAGAGCAGACTGCTAAATCCACCTAGTCAAGGCTGAGAACATTATCCGCTAAATTGGCTCTGTGAACGTCGAGAAGGTGATCCTGGCCGCTCCCCGGGGGTTCTGTGCCGGAGTGGAGATGGCCATCAAGGCGCTGGCCTGGCTGGTCCGAACGTTTGACGGACCGGTGTACTGCTACCACGAGATCGTCCACAACAAGCTGGTGGTGCGTCGATTCGAGAAACTCGGCGTGGTGTTCGTAGACGACATCTCCGAGGTCCCCCCCGGATATCCGATCATGCTCTCCGCCCACGGTTCGGCGCCTGAGGTTGTGGCTGCGGCCACCGACCAGGCCAGCTACATGGTGGATGCAGTATGCCCGCTGGTAACCAAGGTCCACCATGAGGTCAAAGTGCGGGCCAACAAGGGCTACCGCATCATCTACGTGGGCCACGAGGACCACGAGGAGGCCGTGGGCACCATGGCAGTAGCCCCCATGGCGATCCACCCCGTGGAGGACATTGCCGGCGTGGAGGCACTGGCCGACTTCGAAGAGCCAGTAGCACTTCTGGCCCAGACCACCTTGTCGCACCGAGACTGGGAGGGGGTGCTGCACGCGGCCCAAGACCGGTTCCCCGACATGTGGACGCCGGGGCGCAGCGATCTGTGCTTCGCCACCACCAATCGCCAGGCTGCGCTGACCGCCATCGCCGAGCAATGCGACACCGTCGTCATCGTGGGCTCGGCCAACTCCTCCAACACCCGGGCTTTGGAGAAGCTGGCTGGAGAGCTGGGCTGCCAGCGTGTTTTCCGGGTCAACCGGGCGTCAGAGCTGCCCGACGACATCTCCGGCGTCGTGGGATTGACCGCCGGAGCCTCCGCTCCTGAAGAGCTGATCAACGAGGTGTTGGACCGACTCGACCCGGCCGAGGGCATCGAGGAGGTTTCGATCACCGACGAGGACGAGTACTTCCCTCCGCCCCGTAATCTTCGCGACCTGATCGAGGCCTCTGGAGCCCTGGCTTCTTTCAGCCTGGGCGGTCCACCGTCGCCCACCCCGATGGTGGATCGCAAGGTGGCAGCCAGCGACGTGCTCGACGGGCTGATCGCCAGCCGCTGAGAGCAGCTCTACTCTGAATCGCCAGGATCCCAGCCAGGGATGCCCAGCTCCTGCTGCACCTCGTTGAACATGCCCTGAAGGGTCTCCCGCAGCTCTGTGGAGTAGTGGGCCAGGGCCTCCCGGCTCAACCGTCCTCGTTCGTCCACTTCGGGCGGGTCCAGGGGCTCACCCCACACGAAACGGACGGCACGGGGACGGGGCATGCGGACGCCGATGCCCATGGCCCGCTCGGTGCCCCCAATGGCCACCGGCACCACCGGCACCTGCGACTTGGCTGCCAACCAGGCCGCCCCATCCAACAGAGGATGGATGCGGGGGCCCGACTTGCGCTCACCCTCGGGGAACACCACCAGTGGCTGTCCGGCCTCCAGCACCGACAAAGCGGCCTTCAAGGCGCTGCGGTCGACCATGTCCCTTCGAACGGGGAAAGCTCCCATACTCACCAATATCCATGTGGTAATCGGTCCTCGGAACAAGCCGCTCTTGGCGAAATAGCGCAGCGGACGCCCAGCCGATGCCCCGATCATCGGAGTGTCCAGATTGGAGCGGTGGGTTGGGGCGATGATCACCCCGCCTTTTGAAGGCAAGTTGCGTCGTCCCCGGGTGTAGCAGCGGAAATATGCGCCGAAAACCGCTCGAGCCAGTCGCTGCACAAAGAAGTGGAACACCACCCCTGCCAATCGCCCTTTGACCTCCAGCTCCTCGGGATGCAACTCGGGCGGGTTCACGTGACCTACAACTCCTCGGGATGAAACTCGACTTGGCTCATCCCAATCGGGCGATCAGCTCGTCCACAACTTCGTCAACGGTGAGGTCGGTGGTGTCAATGTGTACTGCGTCGGGCGCCTGGGTCAGCGGGTCGTGTTGGCGGGACGTGTCGGCCGCATCCCGAGCCGCCAGGTCGGCGGCCACCGTCTCGTAGTCGAGCGCGCTCACCTCGCCCGCCCTCCGCTCGGCCCTGACCGCGGCCGACGCGCTCAGATACACCTTGAGCTCGGCGTTGGGAAATACCACAGTGCCGATGTCCCGACCCTCCAAAACCCCTCCGCCCCGTTCCACCACCCAGGCCTGCTGGCGCACCCGCAGCACCTCCCGCACCCCCGAGATAGCCGCCACCGTGCTCACCGATCGGGTCACTTCTGGGCCTCTGATCTGAGTGGTGGCGTCCACTCCGTCGACGATGACCGAGGTGTCGTCAACGTGGATATCGCTGGTTCGCGCCACCTCGACGATGGCGTCGCTGTCGGCCAAGTCCACCTCCCGAGCCATCGCGGCGAAAGCCACCGAGCGGTACATCGCCCCTGTGTCCAAATACTCCAGCCCCAGTCGCTCGGCCAGCCGCCGGGCCACCGTGGACTTGCCCGACCCGGCCGGCCCGTCGATGGCCACAACCCTCAAACGCTCGGCCGCTTCGCCCATTTGCCCGGTGTCGGCGCTCACGAGGTCTGCCTCCCCCGTCTCTCCGGCGTCGGTGCTCACGGCGTCCATCCTGTGCTGTCGCTCAGATCGCGGGCAAAGCCCGGATAGCTGGTGGCCACCGCCTCGAAGCCCTCAACGGTCATCGAGCTGGAACCCGCGGCTCCGGCAATGGCCGCGGCCATGGCCATCCGATGATCCCCATGGGAATCCACGGTACCGCCATTCAGCCGTTCGACTCCCCCCACGGCCAAGACTTCACCGTCGATCTCGCTCTCGGCCCCAAGGACGTCGAGCATCTCGACGATGGCTGCTACTCGGTCGCTTTCTTTGACCCGCAGCTCGGCGATCCCCTCGAACACCGTGACCCCTTCGGCCACCGCTGCGGCCACCGCCAAGATAGGCACCTCATCAATGCAGCCCGGCAGCTCTTGGGAGGTCACCCGGGTAGCTCGCAGCTTGCTGGTGCGAGCCCGGATGTCGCCAGATTCCGAGTCGACCGAGATATCCGCCCCCATGCGACCCAGCACGTCGACGAAGCCGCCCCGGGCTGGGCCGAGGTAGACGTTCTCCACCGTGAGGTCGCTCTCGGGGGCCACACAGGCTCCCACCAGCCAGAACGCGGCTTGCGAGGGGTCGCCGGCAACATCGATGTCGAGCGCCTCAACCTCGCCTGGCCACACCGTTGTCGAGCGGCCTTGCTGCTCAACCCTCACCCCGGCGTCGGCCAGCATTTCCTCGGTGTGGGTTCGGGTGATCGCAGGCTCGTGGACCGTGGTCGGCCCTTCAGCTTGCAGGGCCGCTAGCAGCACCGCGCTCTTCACTTGGGCTGAGGCCACAGGCAGGGTGTATTCGATGCCCTTCAGCGGGCGGCCCTCCACGATCAGGGGGGCCAGCGAACCGCTGTCCCCGCTGCCCCGAACCGATGCCCCCATGGCCGAGAGCGGCTCGATGATCCGATCCATTGGGCGACGGCGAATGGAGGTATCCCCGTCCAGCGTGGTGGTGAAGTCGAAGCCGGCTGTCAATCCGGCGAGCAACCGGATGCCGGTGCCTGAGTTCCCGAGATAAATGGGACCGGTAGCCCCGAGCAGTCCGCCGGTGACCGTTACATCCTCTGCGCTATGGACTTTGACCTGTGCCCCCAGAGCCTCGACCGCCCGACGGGTGTGGGCGACATCCTCGCCGTCGGACAGACCTCGGATAGCAGACGGACGATGGGCGAGCGCGGCCATCATCAGCGCCCGATGGGAGATCGACTTGTCTCCCGGCACTCTCAGCCGCCCGGTGAACTGCTGCGACCCCTCGACAGTGATGGCGCTCACGGCCACTCCCCTGCTTCTTGGCTGCCCCGCGGCGCACTCACGACAGGGGTCTCGAAGACGGGGCGTAGCCCTGCTCCCTCAGGGCCTCCAACAGACTTGCCATCGCCTCGTCGTCCACCACCAATATGGCCACGCCCTGGCCTCCCTCCACTGAGTGGGCGATCTCCAAGTCGTAGATGTTCACCCCGATATCGGTGGTCAAGCTGGTTATCCGGGCCAGCTCGCCGGGACGATCGAACACCGGCACCCTGACCTCTGCTAACGACACCTCTCGATCCAAGCCATACGGCAAGTGGGCCCGGGCATTTCGAGCCTGCTCCAACATCTCCAACAGGCCGCTCCGATTCCCGTCGGCCACCAGGGCGCGCACGTCGCCCAGAGCGGCGATGAACCGGTCCAACACCGAGCAGATGGCATCGGCGTTCTCCTCGCAGATGTCCGGCCAGATGCCGGGGTGCCCGGAGGCGATGCGGGTCATGTCTCGAAATCCGCCCGCGGCCAGCCGAAGCATTGCCCGGTGCTCCTCAGAGCGCTCATCGGCCAGCGCCATGAGGGTGGCCGCGGTGAGATGGGGAACGTGCGATACCACCGCCACCAGCGCGTCATGCCGTTCGGGGGCCAGCGACACCACGTCGGCCCCGAGCGAGGCCACTGTTGAGCGAATCTGGACCAGCGAATCGTCATCGGTCTCATCGTTCGGGGTGAGCACCCACACCGCATTCTGGAACAGGTCGGCCCGGGCGCCGGCCACTCCCTCCTGCTCACTGCCGGCCATGGGGTGACCGCCCACAAAGCGGCGGTCGGCCACTGCGGCCACAATGGGGGCCTTCACGCTGCCCACGTCGGTGACCAGTCCATTCCCTGCGGCCAAGGCCTTGCGGGCCTCAGCCGCTGCCGACCCCACCGGGGTGGCCACGAACGTGATGTCGGCATCGGAGGGCGGTCCTACCGCGTCGAGGGCACCTCGGCGCAGCGCCTCGGCGGCCACCGCCTCGTTTTGGTCAGTGCCGGTGACCCACCACCCCCGCTCCCGCAAGGCCAAGCCGATGGAGCCCCCGATGAGCCCGGTGCCGACGATGGCTGCCCGCTGAGGGGCCTCGCCAGCAGCCATCACCCGGGAAGGTCATCGCGCAGACCTTGTGCGCCTTCCAGGTAGATGTGGTGCAGTTCGTCACGCCCCCGCTCCGTGGTCAGATGGACCAGCACGCGCAAACACAGCGGCGTTCCGTCGACGATGTCCAGCTCCTGGGCACAGAGCAGCGGCACATCGCCGAGACCGAATTTTCGAGCTGCGGCCGCGGGAAAGGCCGAGTTGATGTCAGAGGTGGCAGTGAAGATGATGCTGATCAAGTCATCGTGATGGATGTCGTTTCGATCGAACAGCTCGGTCAACAGCGCGATGATCCGCCCCTCGATGTGCTCGGGGAGATCGACATCGATCGTGGTGGCACCCCGCAGGGCGCGCACGGCATTGCTCACGGCCAGGATTTTACCGACCCCCGCTCCCGTCCCCGAACTCAGTTGACGGTTCAGTCCCGCTGCGTTCCAGTTCTCTGACCTCGCCCTGGGACAGCTCTCGCCACTGGCCTGGTGGAAGCTTGCGATCGACCAGCGGGCCGATCCGGGTGCGGACCAGACGGATCACAGGGTGGCCGACCGCCTCGCACATTCGTCGGACCAGCCGATTGCGGCCTTCATGAACCACGAGGCGAATGACCGACGGCTCGGGCCGCGACACCGCCTCTGCCCGGGCCTCGCCGTCCTCCAGATTCACTCCTTCCCGCAGCTGCCTCAGCGCACCGCGGCTGGGGCGACCCTGCACATGGGCGAGATATTCCTTGTCAACCCCGAAAGACGGGTGGGTCAAGCGGTGGGTCAGCTCCCCATCGTTGGTAAGGAGCAGCAGGCCCTCGCTGTCGGCATCCAGGCGACCCACCGGAAAGACCCGGGGGTTGTCGGGCACCATGGCCACCACAGTGGGCCGCCCCTGGGGGTCGGATGCGGTGGCGACCACGCCCGGCGGCTTGTTCAGCAGGTAGTACACTAAATCGGCCCGCAGCCCCACCGGGTTGCCGTCCACCTCCACCGTGTCGTGCTCGGGATCGATCCGCTGGCCCAGCCGGGCGGGCTGCCCATTGACCGTGATGCGGCCCTCGGCCACCATCTCCTCCACCGCCCGGCGGCTGGCCACGCCGGCTGCGGCCAAGACCTTTTGGATCCGCTCAGCCTCGCTCACACCGGCGGGGCATCGCCGTTTTCGGAACCCGGATCCAAGCTGGGCGCGGGAACGCTGGGTTCCTGCCTTGGACCCGGCTCGTCTCGGCTATCGACTACTGCTGACCCTGATCGGCTGTCGGCCATGAGACTGGTCTCCAAAGCCTCGATGACCTCGGCACCGGGCACGAAATCCACCAGGGGAGGCAGCTCATCGATGGAGTCGAGACCCAGCCGCTCCAGGAATGCCGGGGTGGTGGCAAACAGCCGGGCCTGGCCGGGACCGGGGTCCCGACCCACCTCTTCCACGAGTCCTCGCTGCTGGAGTGTGCGCATCGCCCCTTCGGCATTCACCCCTCGAATGGCCGAGACCTGGGCCCGTGACAACGGCTGTTTGTAGGCCACGATGGCCAGAGTCTCCAGCGCGGCCGCCGACAGCCGAGCGCTCTGGCCGCTGACCACAAACCTCTTGACGTACGACTCGGCGTCGGGATGGCTGCGGAAGCGGTAGCCGCCGGCCGCCCGGACCAACTCGAAACCCCGGCCGTCAACTCGGTATTCGCCGGCCAGCTGGGTGCAGATGGCCTCCACCTGCTCGACGGGGATCTCGATGAGCTGAGCCATGAGCCCCGGAGCGACCGGCTCCTCGGCCACCATCACGATGGCCTCAACCGCCCGGCGGGCTTCTCGGTTCTCATCCCTCACGGGCATTCACTCCCACCAATAGCTCGGTTCTCATCCCTCATAGGCGTCAACTCCCACGAGCGGCTCGGCCAACTCGGTCCCGCCGCTCCACGTAATGGCAATACGGCCGAATGTGGAGGCCTGCGATACATCCACCAGACCGCGTTTGAAGAGCTCAAGCACGGCGAGGAAATACACCACCACTTCGATACCGGTCTCCAAGTCCTCGGTCAGCTCCCGAAAACCCACGGTGCCGATGTCGGGTAGCCGGGCCATCAGGCCACTGGTCACTTCATCCACGCTGATGGGGATGTCGGTGATGTGAGCGATGTCTACCTGGGGCGCAGGCCGGGAGGTGGTGGCCCGCAAGAACGCAGCCCGGAGATCGTCGGGGCTCATCCCCTCCAAGAAGTCGGGCACCAGGTCGAGATAGCGCTCGTCGGGGCCAGCAAGGCGGGGATAGCTCCGACCGGCAACCGCAGCCAACTGCTCCAGAGCCTGAGCCGCCGCCTTGAAGGTCTGGCATTCCAGCAGGCGAGCCAGCAACAGATCGCGCTCCGACCACAGGGCCAATTCCTCGTCCAGGTCCAACGACTCGCTGTCGGGCAGAAGACGGCTGCTCTTCAACTGAATCAGCGTGGCAGCGATAAGCAGAAACTCGGTGGCCACTTCCAGATTAAGCTGCTCCATGCGGTCGAGCTCAGCCAGATAGGCGTCCACGATGTCGCCCACCATCACCTCGTAGAGGTCAACCTCGTCGCGCAGAATGAGGTGCAGCAGCAGATCGAGCGGGCCTTCAAATACTTCTGTTCGCACCTCGAACGGCGCCTTGAGCACCTCTGTTCTCGCCCCTGCGGTCACCCGCCAAGTGTAGGACTCGCCTTCTGCTGGTTCGGGGTTTTGGGATCAAGGCTGGCACCTAGGGATTTCGGGATCGGGGCGGGTAGTTTGACCGGCGTGGCTCGTGTGTTCTCAGGAATTCAGCCGTCCGGCGGCATGCACCTGGGCAACCTTTTGGGCGCGCTGCGCAACTGGGTGGCCTACCAGCACGAACACGACGCCGTGTATTGCGTAGTGGATCTCCACGCCCTTACCACTGCTCCCGATCCGGCTGAGTTGCGGAGCAACACCGTGGCCGCGGCCACCATGCTCATGTCGGTGGGCATCGACCCCGAGCGGTCCACGCTGTTTGTGCAGAGCTCGGTAAGCGAGCACGCCGAGCTGGCCTGGATGATGGAGTGCACCGTGGGCTTCGGGGAACTGCGCCGCATGACCCAGTTCAAGGACAAGTCCGACCGGACTGAATTCGTGTCGGCCGGCCTGTTCACCTACCCCGCCCTTCAAGCGTCCGACATCTTGCTTTACGACACCGACTTGGTGCCGGTGGGAGACGATCAGCGCCAGCACATCGAGCTGTGCCGAGACATCGCCGAGCGGTTCAACCGTCGCTACGGCGACACCTTCACAGTACCGGCCCACGTCATCCCCGACACGGGCGCCCGGGTCATGGACCTCCAGAACCCGGACGACAAGATGTCGAAGTCGCTGGAATCGGCTGGCACCGTCGGGGTGCTGGAGGATCCCGAGAGCGTGGTCCGCAAGTTCAAGCGGGCGGTAACCGACAGCGACAACGAGGTGCGCTTCGACCCGGTGGCCAAGCCGGGGGTGTCCAACCTGCTCGGCATCCTGGCCGCAGCCACCGGGCAGAACCCGGTGTCGGTGGCCGACGAATACGCCCAATACGGACCGCTGAAGTCCGACACCGCCGACGCGGTGAACGAAATGCTCAACCCCATCCGGGATCGATTCGCTGAGCTGTCGTCCGACCCGGGTGAGATCGCCCGAGTACTGGCCACCGGCGCCGGCAAGGCCCGCACGGTGGCGGCAGCCACCTTGGAGCGGGCCAGAACCAACGCAGGCCTGATCCCCCGCTCCCCCGCCTAAAGCCAAGCACCGACCCGAGGAGTCCCATGTCCGAGATCACCCCGTTCACCGTCGAAATTTCCGATGCTGCGCTGGAAGACCTTCAACGCCGCTTGAGGGATGCCCGTTGGCCCGATCAGCTCCCCGACGCCGGCTGGGACTACGGCGCAGAGATGGGCTACATCCAGGAACTGGCCCGCTACTGGGCCGACGAGTACGACTGGCGGGCCGCGGAAGCGGAGTTGAACGAGCTCGACCACTTCACCACCACCATCGACGGCCAGAACATCCACTTCATCCACCAGCGCTCCTCCCATCCCGACGCCTATCCGCTGATCATCAGCCACGGATGGCCCGGAACGGTGGTGGAGTTCCTCGACATCATCGGAATGCTGACCGAGCCGGATGACCCCGCCGATGCCTTCCATGTGATCGCCCCGTCGCTTCCTGGCTACGGCTTTTCGGGGCCAACCGCCGATCGGGGATGGGACACCGTCCGCACTGCCAAGGCATTTTCTGAGCTGATGGGACGCTTGGGATACGACCGCTACGGGGCCCAGGGGGGTGATTGGGGCTCGATGGTCTCCCAGAACATTGGGCGCTATGACCCCGAACACTGTGAGGCCGTCCATGTGAACTTCTTGTTCGCCACAGCACCAGAGGATGGGCCCGGCGACCTCACCGAGGCCGAGCAGGCCGGGTTGGGCCGCGCCAACCTCTATTTCACCGAGGGCGCGGGCTATATGCAGATCCAGAGCACCAAGCCCCAGACTCTGGCCTATGGCCTGACCGACTCCGCCGTCGGGCAGCTGGCCTGGATAGCCGAGAAATTCCTGGCCTGGACCGACAACGACGGCACCATCGAATCGGCGGTGAGCCGGGACCGACTCCTCACCAACATCTCCCTGTACTGGTTCACGGCCACCGGAGGATCGTCGGCCCGCATGTACTACGAGACGTTGCGCCCTGGTGCAGCCGGATTGGGCGGCCCTCTCAGCACCCCTCTGGGGATGGCCAGCTTTCCCATGGAGATCATGCAGGCCCCTCGGCGCTGGTTGGAGGACAACTACAACATCGTCCACTGGTCCGACATGGCCGAGGGAGGGCACTTCGCCGCCATGGAGGAACCCGAAGCGCTGGCGCAAGACATCCGCGAGTTCTTCCGACGCTTTCGGTAGTAATACATAACTATGAGGATGCCGTCGCTGCCTCAGGGATTGGCCGCCAGTGCGGCCCGAGGTGCAGGACGGCTGTCCCAGAAGCTTGGACGGGGCGGAGGCACCACCATTCCCGGTCTGCTGCTCAATCGATTGCGACCGGAGGCCACCGCAGAGATGGCCCTGGCCGTCCCCGGCGGCGTGGTCCTCCTTTCGGGAACCAACGGCAAGACCACCACCGCCCGGCTGGTTCGGGCCGCCCTCGACGCTTCGGGAACCCGAGTGGTGGCCAACACCGCCGGCTCCAATCTGGAACGGGGGGTGGCCACCGCACTGCTCAACGCCGAAGGGGCCGAATTAGCCCTGTTCGAAGTCGACGAAGCCGCCCTGCCGAGGCTGATGGCCCAGACCAGGCCGCGGATAGTCACCCTGATGAACCTCTTCCGGGACCAGCTCGACCGCTACGGCGAACTCGAACACCTGGTGGACCGCTGGCGGGACGCAGTGGCCGAGCTCGACCCAGCCGCAACCGTGATCTACAACGCCGACGATCCTGCGGTGGCTGAAATTGCCGCCCGGCACCCCAACTCCGTGTCATACGGCATCGAAGACCCCCGGGTGGGCCGTGACCGCCTGCCTCACGCGGCCGATACCACCGAATGCCGCCACTGCGGCGCTTCGCTGCACTACGAAATGGTCACCATCGCCCACCTCGGCCGTTGGTCCTGTTCGGAGTGCGGTTTGGCCCGAGTCCAGCCTGATGTAAGAGCCACCCGGGTGGAATTGCACGGGTTGGACGGCCAGCGGCTGGCCATCGCCACCCCTCAGGGCCCGATTGAGCTGTCGCTGCGCTTGCCGGGCATGCACAACTCCTACAACGCCCTCGCCGCCACCGCCACCGCGGTCGCCCTCAACCTGGCCCCAGAAACCATCGGCCCCGCGCTGGCCAAACGGGAGGCTGCATTCGGACGGGCCGAGCGTACCCAGGTGGGTTCGACGAGGGTGACCACGCTTCTGGCCAAGAACCCGGCCGGCGCCAACGAGAACATTCGCACCATGTTGCTGGAAGACCACCCCCTGCACCTGTTGGTGCTGCTCAACGATCGCACCGCCGACGGGCAAGACGTTTCGTGGATCTGGGACGTTGACTACGAACTGCTGCTGGACGGCGGCCGGCTGGCGTCGCTCACGGTGAGCGGCGACCGGGCCTACGACATGGCGCTGCGATTCCGCTACGCCGGGTTGGAACCCGGCCAGCTGTCGGTGGTTCCCTCGGTACCCGCCGCTCTCAACGCCGCTTTGCAGTCCAGCAGTTCCACTGGCGATCTCTACGTGCTCCCCACCTACACCGCCCTGCTCGAGTTCCAGGCTGTGCTGGCCGACCGGGGGCTCGTCCCCTCCTTCTGGGAGGATCGATGAGTACCGGCCAGCCCAGCGTCAGGCTTTGCCACCTGTACCCGGATCACCTGAACATCTATGCCGACCGGGGGAACATCGCTGTGTTCCAACGCCGCCTGGAATGGCGGGTGCTGTTCCTGGAGGTGGTCGAAGTCGGGCTTGGTGATCCCATCCCCAGCGATTGCCATCTCTACTACCTGGGCGGTGGCCAAGACCGCGACCAGATGCTGGTGGCTGAGGACCTAGTCCAAAAGGCCGATCCGCTGCGCCACGCTGCCCACGACGGCGCCGTAGTGCTGGGAGTGTGCGGCGGCTATCAGCTCTTGGGCCACGGCTACTCCGGCGCCGACGGGCGGCCAATGCCCGGCATCGGGCTGTTGGACTTGGAGACCACTGCGGGAAGCAGCCGCCTCATCGGCGACGTCGTGCTGGACGTGACCCTGGGCGGTCAGACCCGCACGGTGGTCGGCTATGAGAACCACGCCGGACGCACCCATCTGGGCGGGGGGTGTACGCCGCTTGGCCACGTGCGCCGGGGGCACGGCAACAACGGGGACGACCGTTGTGAGGGGGCGGTGGCCGGTCGGTGCCTCGGCACGTACCTGCACGGACCGCTCCTGCCCAAGAACCCCTGGCTGGCCGATACTCTGCTGGGCTGGGCTCTGGAGCACGCCGGCTTTGGGGTGGACTTGGAGCCTCTGGACGACGGACTTGAAACGGCAGCCCACGGGGCGGCCGCCACCAGAGCAGGACTAAGACGATGAGCGACCACTCCACCATTCCCCGCCCGATCATCGTCGACACCGACCCTGGCCAAGACGACGCCATCGCCATCCTGGCCGCATTGGCCTCCCCCGAGCTCGAGGTGCTGGGAATCACCGCGGTGGCCGGAAACGTGCCCTTGGACCTGACAGCCCGCAACGCCCTCATCCTGGTGGAGCTGGCCGGTCGCCCCGACATCCCCGTGTTCGCCGGCTGCGATCGCCCGCTGCGCCGGGATCTGGTGACCGCTGAGCACGTCCACGGCAAAACCGGCATCGACGGTGCCGACCTGCCCGATCCCGTTACTCCACTGCAACCCCAGCACGCGGTGGACTGGATGATCGAAACGCTCCTTGCCGCTGGAGAGCGGAAGATCACCATCTGCCCGGTGGGGCCGATGACCAATGTGGCCACCGTGCTGGAGACCGCCCCGGAGGCAGCCGAGCACATTCGGGAGATCGTGTGCATGGGCGGCGGGTTCTTCGGCGGGGGCAACACCACCCCCACCGCGGAGTTCAACGTGTTCGTCGACCCCGACGCCGCCCAAATCGTCCTCCACTGCGGTGCCCCGGTCACCATGCTTCCCCTCGACGTAACCCACAAGGCGCTGATGACAGACGCTTGGATAAACCAGGTGCGGGCCCTGGGCACTCGTACCGGGGCAGCCGCCGCGGGAATGCTGGACTTCTACGAGCGCTTTGACGTGGACAAATACGGCACCTTCGGCGGCCCCCTCCACGATCCCAATGTGATCGCCTACCTGCTGCGCCCCGACCTCTACGGCGGGCGCCACTGCAACGTGGAGGTGGAGACCCAATCCCCCCTCACTATGGGCATGACCGTGGTGGACTGGTGGGATGTCACCGATCGACCCCCCAACTGCCAGTTCATCACCGAAGTGGACTCCGACGGCTTCTACGCTCTGCTCTTGGACCTCCTCGCCCGCCTGCCTTAGCCGCGGACAGGGTCAGTCAGTGCCGACTGTCAGCACATCTATCTCGGCGTCGTCGTAGCCCAGCTCGGCGAGGATCTCCTGCGTGTGGTGACCAGGGTGGACGGGACCGGCCCCCACCGCAGCCGGGGTGTCAGAGAAGGTGAGGGGAAGCCGCAGCACTGCCAGCTCGCCGCCATCGGGGTCGGGAACCATCGAGAAGATGTTAAGGTGCTCCACTTGAGGGTCGGCGAACGTCTCGTCCACCGCCAGCACCGGTCCGCAAGGGCACCCGGCGGCGTTGAGCCGCTCCACCCATTCGGCGGTGGTGGCGGTGGCCAAGCGCTGCTCGATGACCTCATCCAGTTCGATGCGGTGGGCCGTGCGGGCGTCGCGGTCGGCGAATCGGGGATCGGCCACCAGCTCGGGAGCGCCCAGCGCCTCGGCGAAGGTCTCCCAACGGGACATCGGGGCCACGTTGACGTGCCCGTCGGCAGTGGCGAACATGCCCATCGGCACGATGGTGGGATGGTTGTTGCCCTCCTGGGGCGGGACCTCGCCGTCGGTCAGCCAGCGCACCGCCTGGAAGTCCATGAAGTTGATGGCCGCCTCCAGCAGCGACGTGTGGACCCACTGGCCCCGCCCGGTGCGCTCCCGCGCCAACAGCGCGGCCAACACCCCCTGGGTGAGGAACGTTCCCGCCGCCGTGTCGGAGATGGCAATCCCCACCCGCCAGGGCCCGCTCCCCGGTGGCCCGGTCACGCTCATCAGCCCGCTCAGCCCTTGGGCGATCTGGTCCACTCCCGGGCGGTTGGCATACGGCCCTTCTTGTCCGAACCCCGACAGGCTGGCGTACACCAGTCGGGGGTTGCGGGCCGACAGCACCTCGTATCCGATGCCCAGGCGGTCTTTCACCGCCGGCCGATAGTTCTCCACCACCACATCGGCCCGATCAGTCAGCCGGAAAAACGCCTCCCGGGCCCGGTCGTCGGTCAAGTCCAGGCCCATCGACCGCTTGTTGCGCTGAAGGTTGTAGGTGTCGGACCCGCCCAGGTAATAGGGACTGGGCTCGACGACGCGGATCACCTCGGCCCCCATGTCGGCCAGCTGTCGGGTGCAAGTCGGGCCGGCCCGGGCCCTGGTGAGATCGACCACCCGCAGGCCGGCCAGCGGCCCGTTTCCCACCTCGGCTCGGTCGTACAGGGCCATCGTGCTACTACTACCCCATGGGCCAGACTGTGGACACCGGAACCGACAAGCTGATCGCTGAGGTCGAGGGCGCGGTCGGCCGCATTGTGTTCAACAATCCTGAGCGGCACAACGCCATCACCACCGACATGTTCGCGGCGCTGGCCGCCGTTGTCGACGCCTACGAGCAAGACCCGGAAATCCGGGTGGTGGTCATCTCCGGTGCGGGGGATCGGGCGTTCGCCTCCGGCGCCGACATTGGAAGCCTGGACTCCGCTCGGGGACCGAGCAGCAACCTCCCGCCCGAGGATGCCCGCACCAGCCGGGGACCGGCCGCGCTGGGCCGACTGACCAAGCCACTGATCGCCGCAGTGAACGGATACTGCCTCGGAGGGGGGCTGCTGGTGGCCCTCCACGCCGATCTGCTGGTGGCCACCGACCGCTCGCAGTTCGGCATCCCCGCGGCCCGTCTGGGAGTGGGCTATCCCATCGAGGGCGTCGAGCAGCTTGTGGGCCGGGTGGGCGATGCCAACGCGGCGCGCATCTTGATGACCGGGGACCGGATCAGCGCTGAGGAGGCGGCCCGCATGGGCCTTGCCCATTCAGTGGTGCCCGCCGACGAACTTCACCACGAGGTAGACAAGCTCTGCTCCCGCCTGATGGCCAACGCCCCGCTCACCCTGCGGGCCGTCAAGCTGTCCATCGCCGCGGCCACTGGCCGGGGCGATCGCCAGACAGCCTTGGATGCCATCGCCGATTGCTGGGCCAGCGAGGATTTTGCCGAGGGACGGGCCGCTTTCGCCGAGCACCGCGACCCCCGTTTTCAGGGGCGTTGAGCGTAAAATCCAACCACTAGAGCTATGTCCACAGTTGCCGCCTTCTTCGTCTTTCTGCTGATCATGCTGGCGTTGGCCACCTTGGCCATCATCTTGGACTGGATGGGCAAGCCCATCCGCCGCTCCTTTCGGCCCCGCACCACCGGCACGCCCGCCTGGCTGATGGTTGACGCCCCCATGCCTCCAGAGGCTCCCGACACCGCTTCAACGCCGAGTGCTCGCAGTGATCTGCCGGCGCTCCCCGCCGAATCCACCACCATCCAACAGCCAGAGGTCTCCCTTGAGCCTCCCGCAGAACAGCCCACCGAGTATCCCGCTCCCGACCCTGTCCCTCAGTCAGAGGAGCCAACGTCGTCGGGACCTTGGCAGGCGGGTGAATCCATCTTCAAGCTCACCCCTCGGGGTACCCCGCCGTCGATCACCGCGGTGCGCCGCCGCTACTGGAAGAACCTGTCCGAGCGCCGATCCTCAGTGTTGTTCGGTGAGGACAATCGGACCCTGATGGCCGTAGGGCAAGCCCCCCAGCGCTTCAATCCCCGAACCAGCACTATTGAGGAGCTAGACCTGCCCGAGCCGATGCTGCGCTACTGCTGGGCCACCAAGCGCAAGCCCACCCCCACCTGGGGAGACAAGGGGCTCGACCCCTTCGCCCAGCCATGAGCGCCACCCCCACGCTCAGCGATCAATTTGCCGACGGGGCCGAGACCGTGGTGCACCGGGGGCGAGACGTCCGGCCGCTGCTGCGGTTGGCGGTGTCGGAGGGCACCAGGGTGCGGATAGAGCGGATCGCCGCCCGCCCCGACCGCCGCCAAGCCCTCAAGCTGGCCGCAGTAAACGGTCTCCTCGAGGCCAATGAGGCTGTTTCTGAGGTCATCTCGCTGTGGTCCGACACCAGCCCGACCGAGGTGGAGCTGACCGTGCTCGGGGCTCAAGTCCGGCGCTTGGAGGTGTGGAATGCCTGGGATCTGGGCGGACTGGAATCGGCGTGGCTGGGCAACGCCGGAATGATCGTGGAAACCGATGAGCGGCACTTGGCCCTGCATTGCAGCGACGGCCTCGGCCCGCCCAGCTTCACCGATCTGCAAATCCACCTTTCAGTGGCTCAGCCGGGCTGATTCGCGGCAAGCTTAGACATGGCCATCTCGCTCGACGATCTCACTGCTGACACCTCCTTCACCCAGCACGTCAAGGGCCAAGTCACGTTTCTACCCGAGCCCGAGCGAGCCGACCGGTGGACGCCGATGGTCTCGGTGGACGATCACATTGTGGAGCCTCTTGACGCCTTCACCGATCGATTCCCGGCCAAATATGCCGACGATGCTCCGCGGGTGGTCACGCTCGACGATGGATCGGAAACCTGGCTGTACGCCGGGCACTCGCTGCCCAACGTGGGGTTCAACGCGGTGGTGGGCCGCCCGGTCAGCGAGTACAGCTTCGAACCCACCCGCTTCGAGGACATGCGCCGGGGCTCATGGGACATCGACGCCCGGATCGCCGACATGGACCTCAACGGGGTCTACGCCTCGCTGTGCTTCCCGTCGTTCTTGCCCGGCTTCTGCGGACAGCGGTTCCAGCAGCTCACCGACGACCCCGACCTGGCCCTGGCCGCGGTGCGAGCCTGGAACGACTGGAACATCGAGGAGTGGTCCGGGGCCCGTCCCGACCGCATGATCCCCTGTCAGCTCACCTACTTCCTCGACCCCGAGGTGGGCGCGGCAGAGGTGTACCGCAACGCCGAGCGGGGCTACAAGGCCATCAGCTTTTCCGAGGCCCCTCATTCTCTGGGGTTCCCCAGCCTGCACTCCGGCCATTGGGACCCGATCATGGCCGCCTGCGAGGAGACCGAGACCGTGGTGTGCCTGCACGTCGGCTCCTCGGGCACCTCGCCAGCCACCTCGCCCGACGCCCCCTCCGACACCGTGGGGGTGCTGTTCTTCGGCTACGCCATGTTCGCCGCGGTCGACTGGCTGTACTCCAAGATCCCGGTACGGTTCCCCAACATCAAGATAGCCCTCAGCGAGGGGGGCCTCGGCTGGGTAGCCGGTCTGTTGGACCGCCTGGAGCACGTCCGCAAGTACGACTCCATGTACGGCACCTGGAACGACGTGGAACTCTCCCCCGCCGACACCCTGCGCCGCAACTTCTGGTTCTGCGCCATAGACGACCCCTCGGCCTTCGACCACCGCCACTACATCGGCCTGGAGAACCTGATGGTGGAGTCCGACTACCCCCACGCCGACTCCACCTGGCCCAACACCCAGGAACTGCTCCGCAAACAGCTTGCCGGCATCCCCGCCGACGAGGTCGCCCGCATCTGCTGGGCCAACGCCAGCGACCTCTTCCGCCACCCCGTCCCCGACTCGGTGATCGCCGACCCCAACAGCTTCTGAGACTGTGCCGAACGCGGCTGATCCTGAGGTGGCTGCCGCCTATATGGCGGCGGGTTGGTGGGGGCATGAGACTCCTGCTGACCTGATTTGGCGCAATGCCGCCGAGCAGCCCGACGGCACCGCCTACGTCACGTGGAGCCGACCGCGAGACCCGGAGTCGCCGGGGATCATCGACCGGACGACGTGGGCGGGTTACGACCGGTTATCCGACCGGGTGGCCGCTGCGCTGCTGGCCGCGGGGCTGGATCGGGGCGACCGGGTGGCGGTGATCCTGCCCGACAGCGCGGCGGTTCATGCCGCTTTCACCGGAGCCGACAAGGCGGGAGTGGTGGTAATGGGGATCGGCCACCGGGCTGGGTCGGCGGAGATCGCCCATCTGGTAGAGAAATCTGGGGCTCGGGCCATCATCACTGGCACCGACCGCCGGGAGCGCCCAGCCAACAACGCGGTGGCTGAATTGCGACGCAGCATTCCCGACCTGGCCCACCACATCACGATTGACGGCCCCGGCCAAGGGGCGGCCATCAGCCTCGACGGCCAGCCCGCCCCGTCTCCAGATTCGATCCTCAGCTTCGCCGAGGCCGTCGAGGCGCGTCGCCTAGGGGCCTCGGAGCTCTGCTTATTGAACTCCACGTCGGGCACAACCGGGCTGCCCAAGTGCGTCATGCAGACCCACAACCGGTGGTTCTACTTCCATCAGAAGGCGGTGGAATACAGCGGGCTCGGTACCGACGAGGTGTTCTGCGTGCCGGTGCCGGCCCCGTTCGGCTTCGGGCTGTGGACCGCCCACTACACCCCCACCATCCTGGGTGTGCCCACTGTGGTGATGGCCGACTTCGACGCTGCCGCGCTGATCCGGCTCATCGAGGCGGAGCGGGTGACCGTTCTGTGCGCGGTCACCACCCAGTTCATCATGATGCTGAACTCGCCGGTGTTCGACGACCACGATTTGTCGTCGCTGCGGCTGATGTTCACCGGGGGCGAGGCCATTCCCTATCAGCGGGCATCCGAGTTCGAGGAGCGCACCGGCTGCACGGTGCTGAACTTCTACGGCTCCAACGAGACCGGGATGCTGAGCGGCACTCGTTTGGGCGATCCCCGGTCGGCCCGGCTGCGCTCCGGGGGCCGGTGCGAGCCAGAGATGGACTGTGCCCTCTACGACCCCGATGACGGTTCCCTGCTTCCCGAGCTGCGAGGCCGGGGACAGCCCGCCTGCCGGGGACCGGCCACCGCCTTGGGCTACTACGACGATGCCAAGGCCAACACCGAGCTGATGACCGACGATGGCCGGATGCTGATGGGCGACATCGTGGAGATCGACGACGACGGCTATCTGCGGGTGGTGGGGCGAACGTCGGACTTCATCATCCGAGGGGGCAAGAACATCAGCGCCCCTGCGGTGGAAGACGAGGTGATGACCCACTCGGCAGTGGCCATGGTGGCCGCAGTGGCTGCCCCTGACCCGGTGTTCGGCGAGCGGGTGGCCGCCTACGTGGAGCTTGTGCCCAGCACCAGCCTGGATCTCGACGGATTACGAGAGCACCTGGCCAGCCGCGGAGTTTCCCGGGAGTGGTGGCCCGAGCACCTGTTCGTAGTCGACGCCCTCCCCCGGTCCTCGGGGGGCAAAGTAGCCAAGGGCCAGCTCAAAAAGGACGCCGCCGACCGGCTAAAGGCCGGGGAAGACCAGGCCTAGCGCTGGGTCAGAACCATCGCCTGCCAGCGCCCGCTGAGTTGGAACTCCACGAGATTGGCCATGGCGTCAACCAGGAACTCCAACGCCACACGGGGGTCTTGACCTTCGGGCAGCTCGTACACCAAGCCCCGCTTGATGTGGTCTTGGCGCCGGTTCCAACCGTCGGGCTCGGCCACCCCCCGCTCCTCCAGCAGCTTGGAGGCGTGTCGCCCACCGGCGTGCTGCAAGCCCACCGAGGCGGGCTGCCACTTGTCCCGGTAATGGTGGCCCGGCACCCAGGTGCCGAGCGGAACGGCCGGTCCCTTCGCGGTGAACAACTTGAATATGGGCGACTCGGGAGGCCGATCCTCATCGGCCACCAGCGGCTGCACGTTGATCCACCCCGACCCATCGCCCCGGGCGGCCAGGGTCAGCATCTCGTGGACCACTTCCTCCAGAGCCAGCCGCTCAAACCGGATGGGCCGCTTATCGAGCGCCATCTCCACTCCCAGGTTGCGAAGCCGCCTCGGCCCAGACGGGAATCACCCCCGAGGCTCCCCCATCAGCCCTCGGCGGGTGTAGGTGATGTCGGACCGATCCCGGTAGCCGATGGTGAAATCGTCGTCGTAGGGGAATGAGTAATTCAGCTCCAGGGTGTAGCGCCACTCGAATGCGCATATCCGGGTGGCGATCAGCCAGGGACCGCCGTCGCGCCGCTCGAACCGGTCCACGTAGCGCAGCCCCATGCGCATGTCGGAACCAGGACCCTCCTCGGTGGGGTGCACCACATGGTGGGCGTTGCAGTACGTCTCAACGTAAGCCACATCGCCCTCGAGCTGGATGCGGGACTGGCCCAGCAGGTGCTGGGTGTAGTCGAAGTGCACCAGCACCTCCAGCACCCAGTCGGCAAACTCCGTCGGGCTGCCACGAAAGTTGTTGTGGTCGTCGAAGCCGTCAGGGTGATAGCCGGAGACGATCAGCTCCTTGTCGAGCCGGTCGGTGCCCCGGGCCACCCGGTGGAGGGTGTCGGTGATCTCGTCTTTGTCCAGCAGCGCTTGGAGCCTCAGGTCGAGATCAGCCATCCCCCACCCCGATCATCACCGCCGAGAGGGTGAACGGGCCGTCGCCGGTGTTGCGCCAGGCGTGCTCGGTGCCCCGCTGAATCACACAGTCGCCCGCGGTGAGATGCGTCGGAGGCTGGCCGGGCAGCTCCAAGTCCACCGTGCCCTGGGCGATCCGCACGAAGTCGATGGTGGGAGTTTGGTGCATCAACGCAGCCTGGTCGGCCATCGACGCCGGGATGGTGACCTGCTTCCAGGTGACTCCTCCGCCAGGGGGATTGAGCTGCATCTCCGACTGGGGAGCGTCGCCGCCCTGGAACTCGCTGACCACGGGGGCGAAGGTGTGCCACAGCTCGGCGGTCAGCAGTCCGCCGTCGGACTGCGATGCGGTGGCCGGGGGGCCGTCGGCGCACACCCCGTCGCCGTCGGTCACGATCCTGCGAGGTCCGACGGTGCCAACGGATGCCCCAGCGAAACCGGGATCAGCACCGTCGCCCACTCCCAGCATGCCTACTCCCAACATTGTCGCGCTGAATGTGCAGGGATCGTCGCCGATCACGATCCACCGATGCCACGTGCCCCGCTGAATAACACAGTCACCAGCGGCCAACTCCACCCAATGCTCGTTCAACTCCAACCGGATCTGCCCCGAGATGATCTCGATGAAGTCGATGGTGGGAGTGACGTGAAAGCCGACCCGGTCTTGGTCGAATCGGGGGTCATCGAGTGGGCCGATCGCCTTGCCTCCCGAGGGCTTCAATGTGAACAGCCGCCACGAGATCCCACCGGGCGGGGGAACGAAGTCCTTGCGATCGTCCGGCTCCTCTCCGCCGTCATCCACCGTGGCAGGACGCTGCCCGACGTACCACATGCTGGCCGTGCTCCGCCCCAAGAAGCTCGACGGTGCCTGCCCGTCGGAGATGATGACCGGTGCCCCGCTGTCGTCGTGCCCGGTAACGATTCGCCGCCATGTGAATGCCATCCGGCAACCGTAGCGGCCCGCAGCAACCCCGACGCACGTTGCCCAATCCGAAGAAGCACCACCCCACTAGGTAGCCTCGGAGCAGATGTTTGACCCGCCTGATGACGTGATTGCGCCGGAACGCCCCCTTCGAGTGGCTGTATTGGTCAAGCAGATCCCGGTGTTTGAGGACATGGTTCTCGGGCCCGATGGCCGCATGGTGCGAGACGGCATCGACATGCACATGAACGACTACTGCCGCCGCGCCGTAGCCAAGGGCACCGAGGTGGCCCGGGCCAGCGGGGGCACGGTGACCGTGTTGACGCTGGGACCGCCGTCGGCCGAAAACGTGTGCCGGGAGGCCCTCCTTTTTGGGGTGGACGCTGGAATCCATATCTGCGACCCGGAGTTCGCCGGGTCCGACACTTGGGCCACCGCCAAAGCTCTGGCCGCCGCCCTGGAGAGGTTCGGACCGTTCGACCTGGTGATGATGGGACGCAATTCGGTGGACTCCGACACCGGCCAGGTGCCACCGCAGTTGGCCGAGCTGATGAGCTTGCCGTTCGCCACCGGGGTTCGGCACTTCTCCCTTCACGGCGACCGCCTGGAGCTGCGGTTGGAACACGACGACGAGTGGGTCGACGTGGAAGTAGAGCTGCCCGCGGTGGTGTCATGCGCCGAGCGATTGTGCGACCCGTGCAAGATCAAGGATCCGGAGGCCTGGGCCACGGTGGACAGCTCCCACATCCAGACGGTGAGCGCCGCCGACTTGGGCCCCGGTCCGTGGGGTCAGGAGGCCAGCCCCACCACGGTCGGGCCAGTTCAGATGATCGACGTAGAGCGCGGCCGTCAGATGATGACCGGCACGCTGGACGAGCAGATCGATCAGGCGGTGGCCATCTTGGCCGACAAGGGGGCGCTGGCCTCCGGCTCGAGTGCCGAGCCTCCCCTGGTTCCCGAGCGGGTTATGGCTGGTGATGATGGTCCTGCCATTGCCGTGCTGGTGGAGCCCGGACGCGGACGGGTGAACCGGGAGCTCCTCGGAGCTGCCGCCGAACTGGCCGCAGAGATCGGCGGTTGGGTGGCCGCCATCGGTCCCGATCTGGACGACCCCGACGAGGATCTGAGCTCATGGGGAGCCGATGAGCAGATCGCTGTCGTGAATCACGACAACGGCACATCGCTGGTCGAAGAAGACCTGGCGGCGGCCATGTCGGCGTGGGCAGCCGAGACCCAGCCATGGGCCGTGCTGGCACCGGGCACCGCTTGGGGCCGTGAGGTGGCCTCCCGTATGGCGGCAAGGCTGGGCGCTGGCCTCACCGGCGACGCGGTCGGGCTGAAGGTGGATGACCACGGGAAGCTGATCGCCTTGAAACCGGCTTTCGGGGGATGGCTGGTGGCCGAGATTCTCTGTGCTTCCCCCATCCAAATGGCCACGGTGCGCCCCGGGGTACTGCCCTTCCCCCGGCCCAATACCGACCGCCCCCCGGCCCGCCGATTGTCGCTGAAATCTCCCGGCCAGAGCCGCCTGGAGATCATCCGGCGCTACCGGGACGACGACAGCGATGAGCTGGCCAACGCCTCGGTGGTGATCGGCGTGGGCCAAGGGGTGGATCCAACCGACTACCCCAAGCTGGAGAAGCATCAGGACGCCATAGGGGCCGCCCTGTGCGCCACCCGCAAGGTCACCGACTACGGCTGGATGCCCCGGGCCCGCCAAGTGGGCATCACCGGCCACAGCATCAGCCCGCGGCTCTACTTCGCTATCGGCATGAGCGGAAAATTCAACCACACCGTGGGCGTCCGCAACGCCGGCACGGTGGTGGGCATCAACCCCGACCCCGACGCTCCCCTATGGGAGATCGTAGACATCGGCTTTGTGGGCGACTGGGCCGAGGTGTTCGACGCGCTCATCCCCCGCCTGGCCGAAGCCCTGGCCGGCTGACTCGCTCGCTAATGGGCGCTGACGAGGCAACGTCGGCTGCTGCTGAGAGTTGGTTCACGAGGGCCGTTTCCCTAGCAAAGCAGTCCGCGTCGTGCTGGCGGGAGGGCGAAGGCGGCACCGGAGCAGCCGAGATCGCCTTCTGGTCAGCGGTATCGCTGTTTCCGGCCGCAGTGGCCGCGGCGGCCATCGCCTCCACAGTTCGGACTGTGTCTGATCGAATCGCCGACCGGTTCAACGAGTGGCTGGCCGACGCCGGGCAGACCGCGCTCAGCGATGTGGACAGCACCATCGGCGAGGAGTTCGCCGACGTGGTCTCCGCTCCCCCGGCGGCCACGTCCATCGCCGCAGTGGTTGCAGTGTGGGGCACCATGCGGGCCGCAGCCGCCGCCTGTCGGGCCGTCCGCCGGGTGCGGGGCGCCCCCCGCCGGTCGTGGTGGCTGGAACGGTTCACCGGATTTTGGCTCCTGGTGGGCGCGCTTCCTCTGATCGCCGGACCCACCGCCATAGCGGTCTGGGTCGACCCCCGGCTGGCCCCAGTGGTCGGCTTCATATCTGCATTGGCCGTGTTCTCCCTGGTGCAGAAAATGTCCTGCCCCCACCAGCCATGGCGCCATCACCTGATCGGCGGCTTGGTGTCGGCCCTCTGGTTCTCTGTGGTTTCGGCCATCGCCGCGGTAGCCGTGAACTGGACCGTAGGCGGCACCGCCATCACCGTGGCCACCGCCGGAACCCTGGCCGCCCTCAGCTGGCTATGGGCCGCCGCCTGCGGCGTCACCGCCGGCGCCGCAGTCGCCGGCGCCCTCGGCCAGCGCTATGACGGGGGCTATACGAGTTGACTGGACTCTGAGTATTAGCTCAAAGCCTGCGAACCATCGAGCGTGGAGTACGGTCGGGCCATGACCGAACCTCGTCAGCCCGATGTGCTCAGCCGCCTGCCCATTCCCGATGAAGTCCGCGATGACGTGATGGAAATGCTGAAAGTGGGACCGTCTGCTGTGTGGGGTCGGCCTGTGCTGAGCCGCCGGGAGCGCAGCCTGGCCACCATCGCCATGATGACCGCTCTGGGCAACGAGTTTGCCATCCGCGAGCACGTCATCATGGGCTTGGACTCTTTCGGCCTGAGCCGGGAAGAGATCTGCGAGGTCATGATCCAAGCCGCCATCTACGCCGGATTCCCCGCCGCCATGAAGGCCTTCGAAATCGCCACCGAGACCTTCGCCGAACGCGATGTCACTGCTTGAGAGCAAGAACATCCAATAACCAGTTTATAGTATTTTCAGTATATTCTATGTATTGTGAATGCCACTGGGCGGCGTCGCCCACGACATCCGAACAAGGACTTCGAGCTGCTCTTGAAGGCAGCAGAGAAGCGCGAATGGCGGATCATGCGACAGAAGCGCTACTTCCGAGCGCTTTGCCGTGAGCCTTGTCAGTGCTCGATATCAGTCATGCTTACGCCGTCTGGGTCTCGTACCCTGGTAAACACGCGCAAGCGCTTTGAGCGTTGCCTCGGTTGGCGGAAGGAGGGATAACGGTGGGAACCACCCAAGTGGAGGTGACTTACGAGGGCGTTCTCATGGCTGTTGATAGCGACGCCGAGCGGCATCTGACCAGCGAAGAGTTCTCGGTTGCCTTCGAGCAGATGGCTGACAAGCTCTACGAGATAAGCGGCCTGGTGGATCCGAGCCTATGGGGCCAGGCCTCGAATGGCCAGATAGAACTGGAGTTCTGTTTGCCCAGTGCCTACAACACAGAGAAGGCGACAGCGCACGCTTTGGCGATAATCGCGGAAGTAAGCGCAGCCGGAGGGATCGAGATGGACTGGTGCAGCGAATCCGCCCAAAGTGCCGGGGAACCCACAACGCTCAAGGCCTCGAGGGCCGCGAACTCCGCCCCAGAGTGTCCCCGGCTTGTGCTGCATGGAGCGCACCGAATGACTGAGGTGCTGCCCAGTCCGTAGCTTCCCCTCCACCATGGAGGCCATCGACATCGCTACCGACTTACTCGCCGAAGGCGATGCCGCTGATTGAGCGAACACCTGTGAGTAACAATGGCGACTATGCGCCGCCACCCCGTAGGGACCCGGATTATGCGCCGGCTTCCGGAGAACTGGGAACCCGCCCAATTCCAGCGATTCGAGGTCTCACCGGTGGCCCCCACTATCGGCGCTGAGCTATCTGGCTTGTCTCTGGAAAATGTGGACGACAAGCTGTTCGCAGAACTCGACCGGGCCTTGCTGGAGTGGAAGGTGCTCATCGTGCGAGGTCAGCCCATCGATGTCGCTGCCCAGGGAGCGCTGGCCCTTCGCTGGGGACCGCTGACCGACGATCAGTTGATCCCCAATCCCGGCACCGCCGCCCAAACAGATGCCATCACCTTCGAGCGCAACGACACCGTGGTCGGACTGGAGAACATGTGGCACACCGACGGCACGTTTCGAACCCACCCGCCGGTCTGCACCATCCTGAGAGCCATCGAGATTCCTTCTGTGGGGGGCGACACCCTGTTCGCCGACATGGCCGCCGCCTGGGACAACCTCGACCCTGACCTTCAAGACCGACTGACCTCCCTGTCAGCCCGCCACGACTGGAGCATCGGGGCCTACGCCGACAAGTACGGGGACGATCTGGACGAGCTGCGGGCCGAAGTTCCTCCCGCTGTCCACCCGGTGGCCCGCCCTCATCCCCGCACTGGACGGCTCACCCTGTTCGTGAACGCCGGCTTCACTGCCGATTTGGTTGGTCGCGACGGCTCACCGGTTGACGACAGCGACGAGTTGCTCAACCTGCTCTGCCGCCAAGCCGAGATCCCCGAATACCACTGCCGGGTCCGCTGGGCCGCTGACACTGTGGTGATCTGGGACAACCAAGCCGTTCAGCACTACGGCGTCAACGACTACCACCCCACTCGCCGAGTAATGGCCCGCGCCTCGGTCGCGGGAAACAGCGTCAGCTGAGGCCTATGGCCAGGATTGAGCCCCAGATCGTCACGGCGAATCCCACCAGCGTAAACACCATTGTGCGAGTTTGCTGGGCGAACATCTGCTTCATTTCGCCACGCAGATTCGTAAACTCTGCCTGGGCCCATTCCTTGAGGGCCCTGATGTCGTCTTTGGTGGCTCTGATGTCGTCTTTGGTGGCTAGGTTGTACCAATAGGTGGGGGGAAGGCTCTCCATAAGCGTTCTGGCCTCCTCCTCTCCTAGGACTTCGGTAAGACGCTGCATCAGCGCCAAACGCCGTTCCTCTCCAATGGGCTCACTCACAGGCATGCCCTGCCTCCTTGGATTCTCTGTCACATTGGAGGGGGACCGCTTCCGCTGTCCCCGAGCGATGACCCGACCCTACCGAGCATCAGGGTGTTTTACAACCACCTACTTTGGTGCTGGCTACGCCTTGACGGTGAAAACCCAGCGGCCGTCGGCGTTGGACAGGTGGCCGCAGCTGGGGCCGGCGAAGTGGGTTCCGAAGATGAGGATGCCGGAGTCGGCGTAACGCTCGCGGAACTCCACTCGGGTGGCCGATGCCCGCGGTGGGTCGTCGTCGGCGGTCATCACCCATTCGGGGGCGGTGAACTGGATTGGGTGGTGGACAAGGTCGCCGGTGATCACCGCTTCTTGGCCCGCTGAAGAAATGCGCACACTCACATGGCCGGGGGTGTGGCCAGGTGAGGGCTCCAGGCTGATCTCGCCAGTGACTTGGTGATCGCTGTCCACCAGATCGGCCATCCCAGCATCGAACACCGGGCGCACGGCATCGCCGAAGGTGATGGCAGCACCTTCGGCACCGGAGTCCCAGTACTCGTACTCGGTGCGACCGAACAGGTAGCGGGCGTTGGGGAAGGTGGGCACCCACTGGTCGTAGACCAGGATCGTGTTCCAGCCGACGTGGTCGAAGTGCAGGTGGGTACACAGCACGATGTCGATGTCGCTGGGCTCACACCCAGCGGCAGCCAGCTCGTCAAGGAAGCCATTGCCCAAATGGCTCATCTGAGGAACCAGATCGATGGGGCGGTTGCCGATGCAGGTGTCCACCATGATGGTCTGGCCCTGCGATTCCAACACCAGGGCGTGGATGGACAGGGCCAGGTCGCCTGATTCATCCAAGAAGTGGGGGGCCAGCCAGTCGGAGTTGGCCTCGAATACCGCCATGTCGGGTTCCACATACATTCCCTCGGCCGGAACCGGTTGCAGGGTCTCCCGTACCAGCATCACCTTCACGTCACCGACTTGAGTGGTTAGTGCCATAGCTATCCTCCGATCTTGTCCAGCACTTCAGCCTGGTAGCGGCCGACGAAGCGCCGGATGTCGTCTATGTCGGTGCTGCCCGACTCGGCGGCCGACACGATGAGCCGGTCGAGGCCCGACTCGGCGTACTTCTCAATAAGGCCCATGTCGAACGACCCGCCCCGCTGGTAGCTCCCCGGCCACACCGTCATTTCAATGGCGTCGGGGTCCCGGTCGTGCTCGATGGCGGTAGCTCGGATGGTGGCCACCCGATCGGCATAATCCTCCGGCGAGATCACATAAGGGTAGAAGCCGTCGCCGATGCGTCCGGCTCGCCGGGCCGCCCTTCCAGTGCTGCCGCCGATGACGATGGGCGGGCCACCGGGCTGGGCCGGGTTGGGCAGGCTCTCGCACTCCGTGAAGCTCACCGCGTTGCTCTCGTAGGTGCGGTAGCCGGGGGCCCATAGCTCCCGCAGGGCGCCGATGCACTCGTCGAGCCGCTCGCCCCGGCCCTCATAGGGCACCCCGCAGGCGGCGTACTCCTCGATCTGCCAGCCGCTGCCCACTCCGAGTATCACCCGTCCGCCGCTGAGGGCGTCGAGGGTGGCCACCCGCTTGGCCATCACCGCCGGCGGGTGCAGGGGCAGCACCACCACCCCGGTGCCCAAGCGCACTCGCTCGGTGACCGAGGCCATGAAGGCCAGCATCTCCAGCGGGTCGGGCATCACCACGCCGGGGGCGCCGGGCATTCGACCCGACTCCGAGTACGAATAGCGGGGCTCGTAGTTGTTGGCCACCACCACGTGCTCCACCGTCCAGATCGACTCCACTCCCTCTTCGTCCATCGCCTGGGCGAACTGGGTGATCCAGCGGGCGTCGGTTACCACCGACTCGTGCATGTGGGGAAGAACTCCGAGACAGACCATGGGCGGAACATTACGCCCTGTCCGCCCGGCGCGGGCCACCGCCCGCCCGAGGGGTTAGCTTCATGGCATGCCGGAGCATCTGGTGATCGACGTGGACGGCCATGTGTTCGAGCCCGACGAGCTGTGGGAACAGTACCTTCCGGTCCAGTTCCACGAGCGGCGGCCCCGGCTGATCACCGATGAGCGGGGCACCACCCGCTATGTGATCGAGGGCAAGGTGATCCCCCCGGGCACCGGAGTGGGCGCCTGGGCTCCCGAGGGCATCCGAGAATCCACCACCCTCCGGGAAGGCGGGGTCGACTCGGGGCTCCGGCTGGCCGACATGGACACCGAAGGCATCGACATCGCCGTGCTATACGGGGCGATGTCGCTCGGTCTGTACGCCGGAACCGACCAAGAGCTGACCGCGGCCTGCTGTCGGGCCTTCAACAACTGGCTGGCCGACTGGTGCTCGGCCGACCCCAAGCGCTTGCGGGGCACCCCGGCGCTACCGCTGAAGTGGATGGGCGAGGCGGTGGCCGAGGCCGAGCGATGCGTGACAGAACTGGGATTCGTGTCCCTGACCGTCCCGTGTGCGGTGGGCGACCGCAATCCCGACCACCCCGACAACGACTCGCTCTACGACCTGGCTGAGCAGCTCGACGTGCCCTTGGGCTTCCACGCTGGCGGCTGCCGGTTCGCCAACGGCCGGTTCACCGACGCCTACGCCCAGCTACACGTGATCGAGTTCCCTTTCAACCTGATGTTCGCGGCCACCACGCTGATCTGCGGCGGGGTGTTTGAGCGGTTCAAGCGGCTGCGAGTGGCATTGCTGGAAGGCGGGGTGGGCTGGGTGCCCCACACCCTGGAGCGCCTCAACGAGCACTATGAATACCGGAGCCACGAGTTTGACGCCATCACCAAGCCGCCCGGCGAGTACCTGGCCGAGGGGCGGCTGTTCGTATCCACTGAGGGCGAACATGGCTTGCCCCAGGTGATCGAGCAGATCGGCTGCGACATCATCGTGTGGGCATCGGACTACCCCCACTGGGACAGCGACTTCCCCACCAGTGTGACCGGCGTGGCCAACCGCCCCGACCTGGCCGATGCCCACAAGCAGGCCATTTTCGAGACCAACCCCAAGCGGCTCTTCGGATGGGATTGAGCACATGAGCCTGATCACGACTGCCGACACCATTGAAGAGTGGGTGGAGTTGGCCCATGCCGAAGGGCTGACTGACGGGTTGCCGGTGTATCCCCCCACCCGCGCCGCGGTTGACGCCTTGGTGGAGGCTTCGGGCCGCGATCACGGCCAGCTACTGGGGGCCATCCCCCCGAGGGGTGGGGCGGCCACAGTCGAGGTGGTGGCAGCCAACGCGGCCATGGCCGGCTGTCGGCCCGAGCACTTCGAGGTGGTGCTGACCGCCGTTGAGGCCATGCTGGAGGACCGCTTCAACCTGCGGGGGGTGGTCACCACCACCCATCCGTGCTGGCCGCTGGTCATAGTGTCGGGACCGATCGTGGAGCAGCTCGACATGGCCCATACCGAATCGGTGTTCAGCGGTGGCGGGGCCCATGCCAACGCGGCCATCGGCCGGGCCGTCAAGCTGCTGTTGTGGAACGTCGGCGGGGCCACCCCTGGCGAGCCGGTCAAAGAGGTGTTCGGCCACCCAGGCCGCTATGCCTTCTGCGTGGCCGAGTCGCCGGCCAGCCCGTGGCCTCCGCTGCACCAGGCCCGAGGCATCGACGCAGTCAGCGGGATCACCGTGTTCGCCTGCGAGTCCCCCACCAGCGTGGCCATGTGGGGCGCCGACGACACGCCCGTCAACCGCCTGGCGCAGTTGGCCGACGCCATGGCCATCAAGGGGTGCAACAACACCCACACCATGGGCGAGACCCTGGTGGTGCTCACCCCCAATGAAGCCCGCCACATGGCCGAAAACGGCTACGACCGGGCCGCCGTGCAAGAGCAACTCTGGCAGCAGGCCCGGCGGCGCATCGGCGACCTCCTTTCCCCCGGTGTTCCTCCCTATGCGTGGTGGCCCGACTGGGTGGACACCGGTGACCCCGACACGCTGGTGCCGGTCACCGAGAGGCCCGAGGACATCCACCTGATGGTCACCGGGGCCGAGTCCATCCCCTGGATGGCGGTGTGCGCCGGCTGGGGCAACCTGGGCGGCTACGCGGTGAGCCGAGCGCTGGATGGTTAGAACTGGCAGGATTGGAGTGTGAAGTTGGTCGGCGAGCTAGTGGATCCCCGGGGCCAAGTGGTGGTCAACCAGGACGCTCTGGCGTCCCGTCGAGGCCACACCCAGGGGCCGCTGACCATCGGTTTCCTGGTCAACGAGTACAACCCCTCGTCTGGCCCCGACTTCACCCGCTACACCGAGGTGCTGGAGCAGGAGTTCCGCAACCGCCTGGACGTGGACGCGGTGGTCCGCCAGCACAAGCCGGTGCTCAGCCGCCCCGCGGGCGACGAGATGCTGGCCTCATTCCGGGCCTGCGCGGGGGTGGTCAACGGCCTGGCCAAATGAGGCTCATGCACGTCGGGCAGTGTGCTCGACGCCGTGAACCTGGAGAGGCTGGGCATCCCCACTGTCACCGTGGTGACTGAGCCCTTCACCGTGGCCGCCGACACCGTGGCCCGCTCCTTGGGCATGCCCGACGTCCCCCGGGTGGTGATCCCCCACGACTACCTAAGCGAGGACACCGACGCCATCGCCAAGAAGCTCGAGCCCCTGCTCGACGAGATTCTCGACCGGTTGCTGGTTCGCTGAACGGCCGCTGGTTCGCCGACTACGAACTCTGCTCTTGGAATTCCTCGGGGCTGAGGATGCGGCCGCCGTCTTTGAACAAGATGTCGTTGTAGCCCTGGCCAGGGGGGATGAACTCGGCCCAGATGGGCTTGTGGTAGCCCACATAGATGGTGCGGCGTCCGCCGGAGGCGGGGGCGGCAGTGGGAGGCGGGGCACCGTGCATGGTGTGGCCGTAGTGGACGGTGACATCGCCGGGCGAGGCGCTGATTGCCACCGTGGGCCAGTCATCGCGCACATGACGAGACCGACTGGACGAGTCGCTAGAACCAGCCAGGTAATGGAGCTGGCCGTTGGCCTCAGAGCACTCGTCAAGCTGGATGCCGATGCTCACCGTGGGACAGGTGATGGAGTGCCCGCCGGTGCCGCAGTCCCGGTGCCAGGGCAAGTCGGCCATGCCCTCCACGATGCTGGGCAGCTTGATGACCACCGAAACGCCGTCGCCCCTCTCGGGATAAGCGGCGAAGTCGTCTCCGCCCAGCGCGCCGATGGCATCCAGACGATGATCGCCGATCAGGCTGAGCATCAGCTCGCTGCGGTCGTCCATGTGGGTCACCCGGCAGCACACCTCCTCGCCATCGGCGTTGGTAGCCCACCAGGAGCGGTGGTCGTCGGGGGTGGCCTCGCTTCGCTGGCGCTCCACCTCGGCCCGCAAAGCGTCGATCTCCTCGGCGCTGAACACGCCACGGATGTGGAGGAACCCGGCCTCGTTGAGGTACCGGCCCATCTCCTCGTGGTCGTCGTCGAGAGTGAAGCTGCGGGACAGGTCCACCGTGGGCTCCCATCCCTCGTACAGGGGACGGCCGTGGTACATGGCCAACAGCACCGGCTCGAAGTCCTCGAACAGCCCGAAATCGCCCCGAACCATCTCGGCAGCCTCGGAGTAAAGCAATCCGACCCAGGTCCACAGTTCGGCCACGTAGTTCGACCAGTTCTGCTCGCTGACCTCCACCACTAGCTCGGCGTCGTCACCGGGCCGGATCTCAATCTCACCGTCGCCCACCACATAGGTCTCCGACCGGCCGTCGGTCAGCCGCCAAGCAAAGCTCTTGACCAAGGCGCCTGAGCCGATGCTCGCGGCCAACGCCCCGTTGCCCTCGGCCAAGAGCCGGGGCAGCTCCTCTGAATGGAATTGTTCGAAATCCAGGGTGTCAAACAGAGGAAGACGGGGAGCGTGATCCACTACAGCCATGAAGAGAATTTAGTCCACCGCTACCCGAGGACCCCGAAGCGCCCGCTAGAACTCCATTCCCTCATAGGGATCGGTGGGGTTGCGGCGGGCCTCGATGTCGGTGAAGCGAACTGCGGCCGCTTCGGGAGTGATGTCATGGGTGAATACCCAAAACCGGTCCTCAACAATGGCGCTGACCACGTTGGCGGCAACCTGGGAAGGGGCAATTCCCCGGGCACTGAGCATCTCCCGCATCGGGGTCATGATGGCGTTCTGGGTGGCGGTCAGCTCGGCATCATAAGGTCGGTTCCGCTCCGACTGAAAGATCTGGGTGTTCACTAAGTTGGGGCACAGGCAAGAGACCCCAACACCGAGAGGATGCACCTCCCGCCACAGCGACTCGCTCAACCCCACCACGGCGTGTTTGGTGGCGCAGTACATGCCCAGGGCGCTGTTGGTGACCAATCCGGCCTCCGATGCAGTGTTCACTATGTGACCTTCCCCAGCCTCGGCCAGGATCGGACCGAACGTGATCACTCCGTGAGCCACCCCCATCACGTTGACCCCTACGATCCACTCCCACTCCTCGGCGGTGGTCTCCAGCATCAAGCCGCCAGGCCCCACCCCGGCGTTGTTGCACACCACATGCACTCCGCCGTATGCCGACAGGGTTTGGTCAGCCAGGTCTTTCACCGAGGCCGCGTCGCTCACATCGCACAGCACGCCCAACACATCGGCACCTTCGGACTGGACGTTTGAAGCCGACGCAGCCAGTGCCTCCTCCTCAACATCGGCCATCACCACCTGCATCCCCTCGGAGACGAACTGCTTGGTCATGGCCAAGCCGATCCCGCTGGCCGCCCCCGTTACCACCGCGACCTTGCCCTTGAGCTCCTTCATGACCTCGACCTCTCTTCTCTGCCTTCGGAGCCTCATATTGCCAGGGATAATTCGCAGTTGATGATTTCTGCGTGACTCAGCAGACAGGGCGACAAGCCGTAGGGTGAGGGGAATGCTTGAGCCTGTTGTCGATCTCTCCGGTGCCGCTGTGATCGTTGCGGGAGCCGGAGGAGGAGGCATCGGCACTTGTTCCTGCGAGGCTGCTATGGCGGCTGGGGCCGAGGTCATAGCGGTGGAGCGGTCTCCAGAGGAGCTGGACAAGCTCGACTCGCTCACCCGCCCGGTGGTCAAGGTCCAAGCCGATCTCACCGCCCCCGATGCCCCGGCGGCTGTCGTGGATGCCGCGCTCAGCGCCCACGGCCGCATTGACGGATTGATCAACGTGGCCGGCGGCACCGGCATCGACGACTTCGGCCCCCTGGTGGACGTCGACCGCCAGGGCTGGGACCGGGTCATGGCCAACAACCTTCGCTATGTGGCATTCCTCAACCGCGAGGTGGCCCGAGCCATGATCGACGCCGGAACCGGCGGGGCCATGGTCAACGTCTCCTCGGTGAGCAGCCTGGCCTCCCAGCCCTTCCTCGCCGCCTACGGTGCGGCCAAAGCCGGGCTCAACTCGCTCACCCGCACCATGGCTGTGGAGTGGGGGGCCCACGGCATCCGGGTCAACGCCGTTGCTCCAGGCACCATCACCACCCCTCGGGCCGGTGATGATGAGTCACTCGAGGCGGCTAAGCGGGCCATTCCCCTGGGGCGCCGGGGCCATCCTGCCGAGATCGCCGCCGCCGCGGTGTTTCTGCTCAGCCACCAGGCCAGCTACATAACCGGGCAGGTGCTGGCGGTGGACGGCGGCATGTCGGTGAAGCTGGCCATGCTGGGCGACGACAATGCCCCGGTCTTCGTCACCGATCCTGAGGTCAGGGCCCGAATGATGGGAAGCGATTCCCCATGAGCGACGACAGCAGCAAGCGCCATCGGTTCTCCGACTGGGCCGGCCAAGACGACGACGCCCCCGAGCTGGTGGCCGCGGCCACGGTGGTGCTTCTGCGCGATGCCCCCGGAGGGCTGGAGACCTTGATGATGCGGCGCAGCTCCAAACTCAGCTTCGGCGGCGGGATGTGGGTATTCCCCGGCGGTCGAGTGGACGACGACGACTACCCCGCGGAGCGGCCCGAGGACATATACGCCGCCAGCCGGACCGCAGCAGTGCGGGAGGCCGCAGAGGAGGCCGACCTGATCATCGCCGTCGAAGCTCTGGTGCCCTACTCCCACTGGGTGCCCCCCACCACCATCAACAAGCGGTTCGCCACCTGGTTCTTCCTCGCCCCTGCCCCCGCTGGCTCCGTAACCGTGGACGGCGGCGAGATCAAAGAGCACGCCTGGTGGCGCCCGACCGAAACTCTGGCCCGCCATGCCGCCGGCGAGATCGATATGGTCCCGCCCACCTTCATCACGCTGATGGAGTTGGCCGAACACTCCACCGTCGACCACGCCCTGGCCGCCGCCCGCAACCGGACCAACGACATTCCCCACTACGAAACCCACATCGCCCTCGACGGTGAGGTCCCGGTGTCGCTGTGGCAAGGGGACGCCGGATACGACACCCATGACGCCGATGCGCCCGGCCCCCGGCACCGCCTCACCATGCACGAGGGCGGCTGGCGGTTCGAGCGGACATGACCCGAGGCAACTTCCGCCGAATCGTGGTCACCAAGTGGGCGGTGGCCGTGGTCACCCTGGTAATCACGGCTCCCATCGCCGCCTGCGGGTCCAGCACCTCCCCTCAGGCCACTCCCACCGCCACGCCAGCTATCTCCCAACCCCCGACTACCGCCACCCCGCCTCCCGACCCAGGTCCGGTGACCTATGTCGATCCCGTCTACCAACCCGACGGCAACCGTATAGCCGACGGCTCCGGCCTGGGCACCGGGTTCATCCAGCAAATCACCACCAAGGACATCAACCTGGGCGACATCCCGACCTGGGTCACCGGCACCAGCACCCTCGACGGAGATGTCTGGGTGGTGGCCTTGGCCGACGGAACGGTATACGGCTATCAGATCCCCATTGGGGGCCAGCCCTCCCCCATCGAGGTCCCCGGTGGCCGACTGGCCCCCGGCCAGTCGCCGGTGCTGGCCGTACAGGGAAACTCGGTGCGCCTGGCCACCACCCCGGCCAACGCATCGCCCAACAGCGTGCCGGTGTATCTGACTGGCAATCGAGCCGCCTACGTGGACAACCTTCAGCGACTCACCGTGCTGGAGCCCGACGGCACGCTGTGGCGCCCCGATCTGAAAGTGCTTCCCGACACCCGGGTCATCCAGATCAGCCCCGAAAAGGTGCTGGTGCTAGCCGGTCCCACCGACCGCTTCCCCCATTCCGCATTGGGCGACAACCTGGAAGCCACCTCCGTGGTGGTGGTCACCGTTGGAGTGAACGAGGTGGAGACCGTCTACCGGTCTGAGGACGACGTGATCGAGTCGGTGGCCCCTCTGCTGGCCGATGTCGACGGCGACGGCATCAACGACGTGGTGCTTACCCTCAGCAACGACCGCGAGGTTTGGATCGTGGTGGCCTCGAGCACCGGCGGCGGTGTGGTGGCGATCAGCGACCCGGTAGACCGATTGCTGGGCTGGCGCCACTTGGTGGCGGTGGGACCGCTCGGCCCCAGCGGCCAAACCGAGATCGCCGAAGTTCTCTACCCCGACGCCCAGGGATCGCTGAGGTTTCTGAGCCTGAGCGGGAACAGATTGGGGGTTGTTGCGACACGGACGGGCTATCGGTCCCACGAATTCGGCACCCGCAACTTCGAGCAGGCCGTGGCCGCTGATGTCGACCGGGACGGCCGTGTCGAGGTGATCCTCCCCACCCTCGACCGCCAGCACATCGCCGGGGTCCTCCATGGCCCTGACGGGGCGGTGGACATGTGGAGTCGTCCACTCGGGGGCACGCTGGCCACCAACATCGCGGTGCTCATCCGCCCCGACGGCACCCTGTCGGTGGCCGCTGCCACGGTTGAGGGCTCGCTTCGCATCTGGCAGTAAATGGTTGGGCGGCTCGTCTGGCCGCTGGCGAATCCTCCTGTTTCGATTTCCAGCCGGTAACTTCGGAGCCTGATGGCTCCTGACACCGCCGCAACCCCGGCCACCGAAGTCGATCCGGCGCGGGGCCTCACCGCCGAGCAGGTGGCCGAGCGGGTGGCCGCCGGGCACACCAATCAGGTGCCCGACGCCCCGGTGCGCACGCTGCCCCAGATCCTGCGGGCCAACGTGTTCTCGCCGGTGAATGGGATCATGCTGGCGCTGTTCGCCGCCATCTTGGTGGCCGGGTTTCCCCGCGACGGCCTGTTCGTAGGGGTGGTGGTGTCCAATGCCGTCATCGGCGTGGCCCAGGAGATACGGGCCAAACGGGAACTGGATAAGCTGGCGGTGCTCAGCGCCCCCAAAGCCCGGGTGGTGCGCGACGGGGATGTGGCCGAAGTCGTCGTCAGCGAGGTAGTGGCCGACGAAGTGCTGGAGCTGGTCCCCGGGGACCAGGTGGTGGTAGACGGGATGGTCCTCACCTCTGCTGGGCTGGAGGCCGACGAGTCTCTGCTAACCGGGGAAGCCGACCCCATCGAAAAAGAGAGCGGCGACGAGCTGCTGTCGGGCAGCTTCGTGGCTGCGGGCAGCGGTCGCTACCAGGCCACCCGCATCGGCGCGGAGTCGTACGCCAGCTCGCTGTCGGAGGAGGCCAAGCGCTTCACCCTGGTCAACAGCGAGCTGCGCCGGGGCATCGACACCGTGCTGCGCTGGCTGATCATCATCATTCCCCCCGCCTCTGCCCTGCTCATCCTGGTGCTGCTCGACACCGAGGACCGCTGGCAGAACGCGCTTCAGGGCACGGTGGCCGCCGCGGTGGCCATGGTTCCCGACGGGCTGGTGCTGCTCACCAGCCTCTCCTTCGTGGCTGGGGTGGTCGCTCTGGCCCGCCGCCGGGCGCTGGCCAAAGAGCTAGCCACTGTGGAGCTATTGGCCCGCACCGACGTGCTGTGCCTGGACAAGACTGGCACCATCACCACCGGCCACATCAGCTTCGGCGATGTGGAAGCGCTGCCCGGTGTCGATCCCGCTTTGGTGGCCACCGCCTTAGGGGCCATGGCCCACGCCGACGAGGCCCCCAACGCCACCATGCTGGCGGTGCGCGACGCCTATCCCGCGCCCGACGACGGCGACGGCGACACCGGCGGCTGGACACCGGTGGGAACCACCCCGTTTTCCAGCGCCCGCAAGTGGTCGGCCATGGAGTTCCGCAGCCACGGCGCCTTCTACTTCGGAGCCCCCGACGTGATCGCCGGCGATCTCCCCGCGGTAATGGAACAGGTGGCGGTCCACGCCGAAGCGGGACGCCGCACCCTGTTGTTGGCCCGAAGCCCTGAGCCGCTGGCCGATGAGACCATGCCCGAGAGCCGGACACCTCTGGCCCTGATCTTGCTGGAGGACACCATCCGCCCCGATGCCCCCGAGATCTTGGCCTTCTTCCGGGAGCAGGGGGTGAACCTCAAGGTGATCTCCGGCGACCACACCGCCACGGTGGCCGCGGTGGCCCAGCGGGCCGGCATTCCCAACGCCCACAACCATATGGACGCTCGGGAATTGCCTGAAGACACCGATGAGATGGCCGCCGCCCTGGCCGAAAACGCCGTGTTCGGCCGGGTCACCCCCCAGCAGAAGCGGTCCATGGTGGACGCGCTCCAGTCGAGGGGCCACACCGTGGCCATGACCGGCGACGGCGTCAACGACGTGCTGGCCCTCAAGACCGCCGACATGGGCATCGCCATGGGCAGCGGCTCGGCGTCCACCCGGGCGGTGGCCCAACTCGTGCTGCTCGACAACTCTTTCGCCACCCTGCCCGAGGTACTGGCCCAGGGGCGCAAGGTGATCAACAACGTGGAGCGGGTGGCCAACCTGTTCGTGACCAAGGCGGCCTACGCCGTGCTGCTCACCGTGCTGGTGGGGATTTTCACGGTGGAATACCCGTTCCTCCCCCGCCATCTCACCCTGGTGGGCACCTTCTCCATAGGCGTGCCCGGCCTGTTCTTGGCCCTGGCCCCCAGCACCGAGCTGATCCGTCCTGGTTTCTTGGCCCGGGTGCTGCGGTTCTCCATCCCCGCCGGGGTGCTGGCCGCGGTGGCTTCATTCTTCGTCTACGAGATCGCCCGCCGCCACGATGAAGTCACCCTGCCCGAGGCCCGCACCGTGGCCACGTTCACCCTGCTGGGGGTGGGCCTGGTGATCTTGGTGGTGATCAGCCGCCCGCTGCGGCCGTGGAAGGTCGGCCTGGCCGCGGCCATGGGCGGGTCGTATCTGATCGTGATGGTGTGGACGTGGGCCCGGAATTTCTTCGAGCTGGACGTGCCCCCGGCATGGATGTGGATCCCCACCATCGCCGCCGTCATGATCGCCGGTTGCGGGGTAGTCACAATCCCCCGAGCCTTGAGGAGATACCAGGACCAGTGACCGACCACTACCAAGACATCGCCTATTCAGTGGACGACCGGGTGGCGGTGATCACGCTGAACCGACCCGAGAAGCTCAACGCCTTCAGCACGCTGATGGGCACCGAGCTGGCCGACGCCCTGCGCCGCAGCGATGCCGACGAGGAGGTGCGGGCGGTGGTCATCACCGGCGCCGGCCGCGCCTTTTGCGCGGGGGCCGACTTCTCCGGCGGACCAGGAGTGTTCGGCACCCCCAACCCCGACAGCTTCCGCTCTGACGCCCTGGAGTTCCACCCCTGGGACGTGCGCAAGCCGGTCATCGCCGCCATCAACGGCCATGCGGTGGGCCTGGGCATGACTATGGCCCTTCAATGCGACATCCGCTACATCGCCACCGACGCCCGCTGGGGCATCGTGCAGAACCGCCGGGGAGTGCTTCCCGACTTCCGCTCCCACTGGACCCTGCCCCGCACCGTGGGCCACGCCAAAGCGCTCGAGATTCTGCTCACCGGCCAGATGTACACCGGCGAAGAGGCTGCCCAGATGGGGCTGGCCACCGCCGCCCTGCCCGCCGAAGAGGTATTGCCCACCGCCTTGGAAACGGCCAAGGACATCGCTGTCAACGTTGCCCCGGTGTCGGTTGCCCTCAGCAAGCGCCTGCTGTGGACTACCTCACCCGGCGACCAAGGGGTGATCAACGAGATGGAGCGCCGCATCCACCTCCACGTCATGGGCCAGCCAGACGCCACCGAGGGAGTCATGGCCTTTCTGGAGAAGCGCCCCCCGGAATGGTCACTCACCCTGGCCGACCACTGGCCCGACTGGATGCCCCCTGCTACAGAGGACGAGTAGAGGCACCCAAGACGAATAGAGCCGCTGAAGATCAGTAGGGTCGGGCCATGCGCATAGGCATCTACATGGACCTGCGGAACCCACCGGAGTGGCAAAAGCCCTGGCCAGACTTCTATCGGCAGTCGCTGGAGCTGGCCGCCCAGGCTGAGGAGTGGGGGGCCGACTCGGTGTGGCTCAGCGAGCACCACTTCTTCGAAGACGGCTATCTGCCCCAGCCCCTCACCTTCGCCGCCGCGGTGGCGGCACGAACTGAGCGCGTCAGGATCGGCACCGCGGTGCTGCTGGCTCCGCTGCGCCTCGCTCCCCAGATCGCCGAGGAGGCCGCGGTGGCCGACCAGATCAGCAACGGCCGGATCGACCTGGGGCTAGGTGCGGGCTACGTGTACGACGAGTTCGAGGCCTACGGGGCCGACCTGTCCAAGCGCTACACCACCACCGACCAGCGGGTGCGGGAGGTACGGGAGTTGATGGACGGCGGCGTCGTCACACCGCCGGCGGTGCAGAACCCCTTCCCCATCTGGCTGGGGTACAACGGTCCTCAGGGCGCCCGCCGAGCCGGACGGCTGGGCTGCGGCCTGCTGTCGATCAACCCGGCTTCGCTGGAGCCCTACACCGAGGGCCTGACCGAGGGCGGTCACGATCCGGGTATCGCCCAGATGGCCGGGGTGGTGAGCATGGTGGTGGCCGACGACCCCGAGGAAGCCTACGAGCGCATCCTTCCCCACCTGGCCTGGCAGCTCAACACTTACCGGGCCGCGGGGGCATCGGGCACCGGCAAGACCCCCAGCCCGCTCACGGTGGAGAAGCTGCGGGAGCGGCGCAGCACCATGGGGGTCATCTCCCCGATGGAGGTGTTGACCCCCGACGAGGCCATAGCCCATTTGGGCCGCTTGTCGGAGGGCATCCCCATGGTGGAGGCCTACTGCTGGACCAGCATCGCCGGCATGCCCGACGACTTGGCCCATCGCCATACCGAACTGCTGTGTACTGCGGTGCGCGAAGGAGTAGCCGACCTATGAGCAACCCGTCTGAGAATCTGCCGCTGGCCGGTATGGCCGCCCTGGTCACCGGGGGTGCCGGCGGCATCGGCCGATCCACCGCCCGGCTTCTGGTGGCGGACGGCGCCCATGTGGTGATCGCCAGCCGCAGCGCGGGCCATCTCCAAGAGGTTTCCGACGAGCTCGGACCGCTGGCCGCCGAGGCAGGCGGCTCGATCCGCTGGACGGCCTGCGACGCCACCGACAGCGATCAAGTCCTGGCCGCGGTGGTGCTGGCCGCCGAGCCCACCGGGCGGCTCGACATGGCGGTTTCGGTCCCCGGCGGGGGCGCCATGGCCGCGGTGCTCGACTACGAGCCCGAGCAGGTGGCGGAGACGGTCAGCTTCAACGTGGTGGTGCCGTTCATCATGATCAAGCACGCCGGAAAGCACATGGCCGACGCCGGAGGAGGCTCCATCGTGGCGGTGTCGTCCACCTCGGCCATCCAGTCGTGCCGCTTCTTGGCCCCTTACTGCGCGGGCAAAGCCGGCGTGGACGCCCTGGTGCGGGTGGCCGCCGACGAGCTGGGAGCCCTTGGCGTCCGAGTCAATGCGGTGCGCCCAGGGCTGACCGCAACCGACACCACCCAGGGTCTGGTGAACAACGACTCGGTAGTGGCCCAGTACCTCGATCAGCAGCCCCTCCAGCGCATCGGCCGACCTGACGATGTCGCCGGAGCCATCCGCTACCTGGCCGGACCGGAGTCGAGCTTCACCACCGGCCAGTTCATCACCGTTGACGGGGGCCACACGCTGCGCTCGTTCGTGGACTTCACCGACGTGGTGGCCGCCCGCTCTTCCTCCTAGTGGCGTGTCACAGAGGCAGGCGCTAATCCAAAGAACCGCAGCTGGCCGTCTGGCGCTGACCATTGCGGTGATCGCAGTCTTGTTGGCAGCCTGCAATGTCGATGAACCCGCCTCCTCTGGAGAACGCTTCACCGCCGTGGCCGCCGGCAAAGATCATTCGTGCGGCATCCGCGAAGACAGCACTGTCCAATGCTGGCGGGCCGGCGGGAACGACCCCGGCTGGGCCGTCTACCTCAGCGGCAACTTCACCGTCATCTCCGCGGGAAGCGGCTACTCCTGCGGGATTCGGGATAACGGTGCTGCCGACTGCTGGGAGGACGACTACCAAGCCGGCGTGGATCCACCAGATGGGCGCTTCGCCGCCATCTCGGTCGGAGTGCAGAGCACCTGTGGGATTCGAGGCGACGGCACGCTCCGTTGCTGGGGAAACCGGGTCGGCGATCCCGAGCCCGCAAGTCCCCCAGAAGGGCGCTTTGCCGCCATCTCCGCCGGCTGGGGCGATACGTCGTGCGGATTGCGAGAAGAAGGCACTGCGGAGTGCTGGGGAGCAGGGAGTTGGGCAGATCCGCCCGAGGGACGGTTTGCCGCCATCTCCGTCGGCCTGTCCCACGCTTGCGGGCTCCGAGACGATGGCACCGCCCAATGCTGGGGTGACAACACCGCTGGACAGGCCGATCCCCCGCTCAGCCTCTATACCGCCATCGCAGCCGGTGCCAGCTTCACCTGCGGCATCCGCGACGACCAAACAGTTCGATGCTGGGGCCGCGGCGGGGTCGTCGATCCTCCTGGAGACCGCTTCATCGCCCTTTCCGCCGGACTCAGCCACGCCTGCGCCTTGCGCGACGATTACAAAGTCCGGTGCTGGGATTGAGTCACGCGGCCTGACGACCAGTCGATAGTGTCTCGGCCCATGCGAGCAGTTGGAGTCATCGAATACGGCGGGCCGGAGGCCCTGGAGGTTGTGGAGTTGCCCACGCCCGAGGCCGGTCCTGGCCAGGTGAGGATTCGGGTGCGGGCCACCGCAGTCAGCCCCACCGACACCCATGTGAGGGCCGGCACTCGGGCCGAGCAGCAGGCCAAGACCGGGCCGCCGCCTTATGTCCCGGGCATGGACGTGGCCGGGGTGCTGGACCAGATCGGAGAGGGCGCCCAAACCGACCTACAAGTGGGCGATCATGTGATGGCCATGGTGGTGCCCATGGGATCGCACGGGGCCTACTCCGAATATGTGGTGCTGTCGGCGGAATCAGTGGCCCGGATGCCGGCAGGCTCATCGTTCGCCGAGGCCAGCACCCTGCCCATGAACGGCCTCACCGCCCGTCTCAGCCTCGACCAGCTCGCCCTCCAGCCCGGCCAGACCCTGGCGGTGACCGGGGCGGCCGGGTGCTACGGCGGCTACATGGTGGAGTTGGCCAAGGCCGACGGCCTCCGGGTAATCGCCGATTCGTCGGAGGCTGACGAAGAGCTGGTGGCCTCATTCGGCGCCGACGTGATTGTGCGCCGGGGCGACGACGTGGCCGACCGCATCCGAGAGCACGCCCCCGACGGCGTGGACGGCCTGGCCGACGGATCGGTGCAGATGGAGCCGCTGGTGGCCGCGGTGCGCGACGGCGGAGGCTTCGCCTCGGTGCGGGGGTGGCCGGGCAACGGCGAGCGAGGCATCCGGTTCCACATCACCTGGGTGTTCGCATACGACAAGGACTACGCCCGCCTCGACCGCCTGCGCCAACAGGCCGAAGACGGCCAGGTGTCCCTGCGGGTGGCGGGCACGGTTCCTATGGAGAACGCCTCAGAAGCTCACGCCCGCTTGGAAGCCGGCGGCACCCGCGGCCGATGGGTCATCGAGTTCTGAGCAGCTCCCAAAGAGCTGCCTTAGGGGCTAGCTCAGCGCTTTGATGTCGGCGATGATCACGGCGGCGTGCTCAGCCAAGTCCTGACCCTCAAGGTCATAGGCCTTGGCCACCATGCCATCCGGTGAGATCAGGTAGCTGATCCGCCGGGGCAAGCCGTATTCGAAGTAAGGCTCACCCTCGGCCCGCTCGGCGTCATAGGCCCGTCCCACAGTCCGGTCGGGGTCGGAGATCAGCGTGAACGGGAAGCTCTCGCCGTCGACGAAGCCCTTCTGGTCCTCCACGGAGTCGAACGACGCCCCCACCACTACGGCGTTCAGGGCCTCAAACTCGGAGATTCGATCACGGAATCCCTGTCCCTGAATCGTTCAACCCTTGGTAGAAGCCTTCGGATACCACCAAAACGCCACCCAGTTCCCCCGCAAATCCGCCAGCGACAAATCGTTGCCATCCTGGTCCGGCGCAGTGAACTCCGGCGCCTTCGTTCCTTCACTCAACATGAGTGGCGACCCTAGTCGCAGTCATCAGCAATAGATGATTTCCTCTTCGAGAATCATGCGCTTGGGATCTGGCCGTCCTGAGCCCCCAATTGTGCCGTCGGGCAACAAGTACTGGTGAACAAGCACAAGTTTCTGACCGTCTTGGACGCACGCTCGCGTAGGATTCTTCCCGTGGAAGCAATCGATGCCGAGAGCCTAGATCAACTCAAACTGCTTGGAAATGGCCGATTGACCGTTTTCGAGTTCGAAGACTGGCATGTGGGCCGTACATGGGGCAGCCACTCCAGGCTGATCGCCGAAATTGACCACACTCTGGCCGAGAAGTCCCTGCTCACCGAGGAGCAACTCATCAGCCAACTCATCTCCCACGCAAGGGCCGCCGTGCTAAAGCCTGCCCCGTCCGGATGAGACTCAGGTATCGGGGCTTGGCCGCTCTGAGCAGCTCTGACTACTCGTCTGCGGCGTCCGTGCCGAGTTCGATGGAGCGGTCTCCGACGCGCACCTCGATGTGGAGGGTTCCTCCGAGGGCTTCGGTGAGCTTGCGCATCGTGGAGAGCTTGGGGTCGGTGGACCGTTCTAGCTTGGAGACGCCAGCCTGAGATATGCCTAGCCGCTCGGCCAAATCGGTCTGGCTGATCCCCAGACCTTGGCGCAGATCGACCAGCTTGCACGCGAAGAGCTCAGCTTCCATGTCACGCTTGTGCCGCTCAATTTGCTCCCGAGACTTGGGATCGGAGTAAAGGGGTGCCGCGAGGTCTTTGAACTTCTTGGCCATCAGATCAATCCTTCTCCTCGCAGGGATACCAGGTGCTGGTCGTAGAGGTCATCAGCTCGACGGATAGCCCGTGGGTACCACCGGGTCCATTGTCCGGACTTGTCCCCGCCTAACAGGAGGATCGCTCTCCGCAACGGGTCGAAGGCGAAGAGAATCCGAAGCGTGCTTACCCGAAGCTCCTTCATATTGGAGTGCCGACTGCGGGCGACGGTGTCCACAAAGGGACGGCCCAGGCTGGGACCGTCGCGTATGAGCAGATCGACAGCCGCTGAGATCCGGCGCTGTTGGCCTATAGCCAGCTTGCCCCACCAATGCTCGAACTGGTCGGTGTACTCGACCTCCCACATTTGGACCCTACTTCCAGCTAATACAACTTACAAGTTGTTATTCGAGGGGCCGGATAGGCCGAAGCACGGGCCTCACAAGGCCGATATCCCCCAAGTCTACTGGCCGCGGAGTGGATCCCTAACGGAGGGCAGTAGCGAAATTGTGGTGGTTGTCGTTCCACCAGCGGCGTCGGCGGTGGTAGCGCTCGGCGCCGTCGGTCTGGTTCCACATTTCGACGAAGTTGGGGTCACCGGCTTCCAATCTGCGGCGGACGAACTCCTCGCCGCGGGCGAGGGCGACGTCGATTGCGGTCATCAGTTCCTTGCGGCCGTCTCGGCCTAGACCGTAGGCATCGGCAACCAGCCGCAGCCGCGCCGGCCGATCAGCTGGCTGCCACCCGAGGCGGGCTTGGTCGAAGTCGTTCTCGATCGGCACGCACAACCGGGCCAGTTGGGCCAAGTCGAATACGGGGCGTCCAGGAGCCGCGAACTCAAAGTCGAGCAAGGCAATGGCGATGCCATCGCGAAATACAACGTTCTCCGAGCACACGTCGTTGTGGCATACCACCGTCCCGCCCGCCGGGTCCGCCAAGCTGTCGTTCCAGGTGAAATCCGTAGGGTCGAAGCCCTTGGCGGCGTCGTGGAAGCCGCGCAGCAGCTCGGCCAGGGATGCCAAAGCGTTATCCGACTGGCTCCACTCCGGAAATGGCGCTATCGGAACCTCGCCTTCGATGAACACGAGCCGCTCGCGGCCATCGTCATCAATGCCGACCAGTTCGGGAACGCCCTCAAATCCGGTGCGTCTCACCGCGCGCAGAAGAGCATGAACCGAACCTGAGTGAGGACCCGACGGGCGAAGTACATGCGGGCCGACCCGGACTACCTGCCCAGCGTTCGCAATCCCCCCGCCAAGGGGCTCCTCAACCACGCCAATCAGTGTGCCGCCAAAAAGCAGCTAGCTAGACACCCAGCTGAGGGCTTGGAGTTCGCTGTAGGCGTGGAGGCCGAAGACGCCTCGGTCGCGGCCGATGCCGCTCATCTTGAAGCCGCCGAAGGGGGCGTGGACGTGGGGGGCCAGTGAGTTGATGCCGACGTTGCCCGATTGGATGCGCTGGCCGATCTCGAAGGCTCGGGCGGGGCTGTCGGCGAACACGTAGCTGAACAAGCCGTAGCGGCTGCTGTTGGCCAACTCCACCGCGTGGTCGTCGTCGTCGTGGGCCATTACCGCCACCACCGGCCCGAAGATCTCCTCGGTCACCACCCGCATGTCCGGCTCGCAATCCGCCAGCAGGGTTGGGGCCACAAAGTAACCGGGCAAGTCAGGGCGCTCCCCGCCGCACAGCATGGTGGCCCCATCGGCCACGCCGCTGGCGATGAAGTGCTCCACCCGGTTGCGGTGCAGCTCGGTGATGACCGGGCCGACAATCGTCTCTCGGTCGAGCGCGTCGCCCACCTTGAGCATCCCGGCCACCGCGGTCAGCTTGTCCACCAGCTCGTCGTAGCGGGAGCGGTGGACGATAACCCGGGTGGGCGCAGTGCAGATCTGCCCGCTGTGGAGCCCCCATACCGAGGCGATGGCCCCCACCGCGGCATCCACGTTGCAGTCGTCGGTGAGCACGCAAGCCCCCTTGCCGCCCAGCTCCATGAGTAGGCGCTTCATGGTGGCTGCTCCGGCCCTCATGATCTTGACCCCCACCGCGGACGAACCGGTGAAGCTCACCATGTTCACGTCGGGCGATCCCACGAGTCCGGCCCCCGCTGCCGCCCCCGAACCGGTGATGATGTTGACCACGCCGGGGGGAAATCCGGCCTCCTCGATGATCTCCACCACCTTGATCATGGCCAGAGGATCCTGAGGCGCTGGCTTGATCACCACGGTGTTGCCCATAGCCAGCGCAGGGGCGACCTTGCCCGACACGTTGACCAGAGGGAAGTTGTACGAGGTGATGCAGGCCACCACCCCCACCGGCTGGCGGATGACATGGGCACCGGCCAAGCCGCCCGGCCCCAGCGGGTTGGCCTCCACCGGGTAGGGCGCCATTGACTCGTCCAGGTCCACCGGAATCTCGTACTGGCGGAACCGGTCACCGCACGCGGGAAGCTGAACCGCCTCGGTGATGTTGATGGTGGCCCCGGTCTCCCCCTGAAGCAGCCCGGTCAGGCCGCCGATCCGCTCGTCGATCAGGCCAGCAGCCCGACCCAAGAGGGCACACCGCTCGGCCATCGGCGTGTCCCGCCAGCCCGGCAGAGCCGCCTTGGCCGCGGCGGCAGCGTCGTTCACCTGGGAGACGGACGCCTCGGGAGCATGGCCGATCACCTGGGTGGTGTTGGGATCGACGATCTCGTAGGTGCCCGCCTCCGGGGTCACCCAGTCGCCTCCGATTAGCAGGCGATACTCCTCGTCGACGTTCAGCGGTTCCATTTCGGCCAGTGCCATGGACATCTCCCCCTTGCCGGAATGCTCGCAACCCCAAACGGTTGGCTTGGCTACGCGGCGATTCCGTACTTCTCCAGGCTGTACAGCTCGATGGCGTTGCCCCGCAGCAGCTTGTAGGCCTCCTCATCATCGAGTCCGGCCTGGGTCACGATCCTGGTGGCGATTTCCTTGGTGTGAGGGAACGTGGAGTCGGCGTGGGGGTAGTCCACTTCGAAGGTGATCTGGTCTATGCCGATCAGGTCGCGGTTCCGGAGCCCCACCTCGTCGTCGAACATGCAGCCCCAAACGTGGCCGGCGATGTAAGACGACGGCGGGTTGGGCAGGTTCACCCCGAAATCGCCGTCATCGTCGTTGATCCGCTCTTCCCACAGCTTGTCCATGCGCTCGATCACATAGGGCATCCACCCCACCTGGCCCTCGCTGTAGGCCACCCGCAGGCCGGGATACCGCTCGAACACCCCGGAGAGGATGTAGTCGCACATCGAGCCCATGGCGTTGCTGAAGGTGATGGTAGAGCTGACCGCGAACGGCGCGTCGGGCGACGTGGTCGGCATCTTCGAGGAGGAGCCGATGTGCATGTTCACCACCGTCCCGGTCTCCTCACAGGCGGCGAAGAACGGCTCCCAGAACCCGCTGGGATCGTGGATCGACGGCAGACCCAGGTGATAGGGGTTCTCGGAGAAGGCCACCGCGAAGCTGCCCTTGTCGGCGCAACGCTGGATCTCCTCAGCGGCCAGATGGGCGTCCCACAACGGGATGATGGTCAGCGGGATCAGCCTCCCCTTGCCGTCCCCGGCACACCACTCGTCGATCATCCAGTCGTTGTAGGCCTTCACGCACAAAAGGGCCAGCTCCTTGTCCTCCCGCTCGTGGAAGGTCTGGCCGCAGAACCGGGGCAGCACGTTGGGAAAGCAGATCGACGCCTCCACGTGGTTGGCCTCCATGTCCTCGAGGCGCTCCTTCTGCTTCCAGCACCCCGGCAGGATCTCGTCGAACGTAACCGGGGTATTGGTGAGCGGCTCGAACCCGATGGCCGCCGAGAGCTTGGGGAAGGGGTAGATCAGATCGTCGTAGAGCCACCAGTCGCCCCATGTGCCGTCGGGCGACCCCTTCTCGTAGCTGAACACCCCGCCCTCGAAGTGGAACGTGGCCTTGTCGCGCTCAACCCGAGGGCAGCGATCGTGGTACTTGCGGGGAAGCCGCTCGGTCCACAAGTCGGGCGGCTCTACCACGTGGTCGTCCACGGAGATAATGCGGGGGATCTCAGCCATGGGCAGGAAGCTTACCGATGCTTCAGCCCAAGCCATTCACCCAACGCCCGGTTCTTCGCCAACGAACCCAGGCATCGCCTAGATTGTTGGCCGAGCGTGCGAACCAGCGCGCACAAGGGGCGAACCATGTTTGACACCATCATCAAGGGCGGAGACATTGTCGACGGCACCGGCAGCCCTCGCTATCGGGGCGACCTGGGCCTGCAAGGAGGCCGAATCTCCGCCATCGGCGATCTGAGCGCGGCTGAGGCCGCCAACACGGTGGACGCATCTGGCAAGGCGGTGTGCCCCGGCTTCATCGACGTGCACACCCACCTCGACGCCCAGGTGTTCTGGGACACCACGCTGAGCCCGTCGCCCCTGCACGGGGTGACCAGCGTGATCGGGGGCAACTGCGGGTTCACCATCGCCCCGCTCACCGACGATCCCGCCGATGGCGAGTACTTGATGCAGATGCTGGCCCGAGTGGAGGGCATGCCTCTGGAGTCGCTCCAGGTCGGCGTGCCGTGGAACTGGCGCTCCACCGCCGAATACTTCGACGCCTTCGACGGCACCCTGGCGATCAACACCGCCTTCAAGGTGGGCCACTCCGCGCTGCGCCGGGTGGTCATGGGGCCGGAATGCGTCAAGCGGGAGGCCACCCCCGAGGAGCTGGCCCAGATGCAGGACCTGCTCCGGGCCGGCTTGGAGGCCGGTGCGCTGGGGTTCTCCTCCTCCTACGCCCGCACCCACAACGATCCGTTCGGCAACATGGTGCCCAGTCGCTACGCCAGCCGGGAGGAGCTGGTGGAGCTGGCCCGGGTGTGCTCGGAGTACCCGGGCACCTCCCTAGAGCTGATTCCCTGTGTCGGTCCGTTCGACGATGCCGCCATCAACCTGATGACCGACATGTCTGTGGCCGCCCAGACCCAGCTCAACTGGAACGTGATGACCGTGGCTGAGGGCAACCTGGACGAGTGCTACGCCAAGCTGGAGGCCAGCGACCATGCCAAGGCCAACGGCGGCAAGGTAGTGGCGCTCACCGTGCCGATGGCCTTCTCGGTTCGCCTCAGCATGGCCGGCGGCTTCGTGCTCGATGCCCTGCCCGACTGGGAGGGCGCCATGCTCGCCCCGCCTGCCGAGAAGTTGGCGCTGCTGGCCGACCAGGCCGAGCGCGATCGCCTCGCCGAGCTGGCCCAGCAGCCCGGACCCCTCAAGGGCTTGGCCGACTGGTCCACCAAGATCATCTTCGACACGTTCGCCCCCGAGAACGAGCAGTACCGGGGCCGCACCGTGGGACAGATTGCCGAGGACGAGGGCAAGAAGCCGTTCGACGCCCTGTGCGACATCGTGGTGGCCGACGAGCTGAAGACCTCCTTCGGCACCCCGCCGCCGGTCTCATCCGCCGACGACTGGAAGGCCCGCATGGAGATCTGGCGGGACGGCCGGGCAGTGATCGGCGCCTCCGACGCCGGGGCCCACCTCGACCTGTTCATGACCGCCAACTACGCCACTTCAATGCTGGGCCAGTGCATGCGAGAGCGGGAGCTCATCTCCATGGAAGAGGCCATTCACCTGATGACCGACGTGCAGGCCCAGCTGTACGGCCTCAAGGAGCGGGGCCAGCTCCAAGAGGGCTGGCACGGCGACGTCGTGGTGATCGACGAGTCCCAAGTGGGGGCCAAGCCCCTCACCGTGGTGGCCGACCTGCCCGCCGGCGCTCCCCGCCTGTACGGAGAGGCCGACGGCATCGACCACGTGTTCTGCAACGGCGAGGAGATTGTCCGAGACGGGCAATTCACCGACGCCCGACCGGGCAAGCACCTCCGCAGCGGAACAGATACCGAGCGAGTAGACCTCTCCTAAACTCCGGACTTCCCTTCCAAATCGGCCCCAGGGCCCCAAACCCAATTGATCAATAGCTAACCAGGAGCAACCATGCCCGAAGCAGTAATCGTCGCCACCTCCCGCACGCCCATCGGGCGAGCGGTCAAGGGATCGCTGGTCGATGTCCGCCCCGACGACATGTCGGCGTTCATCATCGGCGACGTTCTCGGCAAAGTCCCCCAGATCGATGGGGCCGATGTCGAGGACGTGATGTGGGGCTGCGCCCAGCCCGCGGGCGAGGCCGGCTACAACATCGCCCGGCTGTCGGGGTTGTTGGCCGGCCTCGACGTGCCCGGCGTGACCGTCAACCGCTACTGCTCCTCGTCGCTTCAAACCATCCGCATGGCGGCCCACGCAGTGCGGGCCGGTGAGGGCGACGTGTTCGTGTCGGGCGGGGTGGAGTGCGTGAGCCGCTTCGCGGCGGGCGCATCCGACCGAGGCGGCAAGAACGACAAGTTTGCCGACGCCGAGGCCCGCTCAGCCGAGCGCAGCGGCGAGGGCACCCCGGCGTGGGAGCCCCCGGAGGGCCTGCCCGACATCTACATCGCCATGGGCCAGACCGCCGAGAACGTGGCCCAGGCCTGGAATGTGAGCCGCGAGCGCCAAGACGAGTTCGGGGTGAGGTCGCAGAACCGGGCCGAGGCCGCCCAGGAGCGGGGCTTCTTCGAGCGGGAGATCACCCCCTTCCCCTTGGCCGACGGCACGCTGGTGACCAAGGACGACGGCATCCGGGCCGGCACCGTCATCGAGAAGGTGTCCCAGCTCAACCCGGTGTTCCGTCCCGACGGCACCGTCACTGCGGGCAATGCCTGCCCGCTCAACGACGGGGCCGCTGCGGTGGTGGTGATGAGCGACACCAAGGCCGCCGAGTTGGGCGTCAAGCCGCTGGCCCGGATCGTGGCCTCCGGAGTGGCTGCGGTAAACCCCGAGATCATGGGCCTCGGCCCCATCCCGGCCATCACCCAGGTACTGGACCGGGCCGGTATGACCATCGACGACGTCGATCTGGTGGAGATCAACGAGGCCTTCGCCGCCCAAGTGATCCCCTCAGCCGACGAGCTGGGCATCGACTACGACAAGCTCAACGTGAACGGCGGGGCCATCGCCTTGGGCCACCCCTTCGGCATGACCGGCGCCCGCATCATGGGAACCCTGCTCAATGGCCTGGAAGACGCCGACAAGACCATCGGCGTCGAGAGCATGTGCGTGGGCGGCGGCCAGGGCATGGCCATGATCGTGGAGCGCTTGAGTTAGGCCCCACACCCATCGGCCAGACCTGATAGGCCCTCAAGCAAAGGGGTCGGCTGCGCCCACGCGGATCCCAGGGGTGAACACGACCGGCATCGACACCACGCCGGTCATCAGCAGATTGCCCGGATAGGGCTTGAACCCGTCGAGGTTGATCTCGTAGTCGCCGATGCGGGCAAGAACGTCTCGCAGCATGAGCTCCGACTCGATGCGGGCGATCGACGAGCCGATGCAGCGATGACCGCCCAGCCCGAATGCCAAGTGCTTGTTCACCTCGCGGTCGATGCGCACCTCGTCGGGAGCATCGAACACCGCCGGATCGTGGTTGGCCGTCACCCAGCTGATGAACACGATGTCGCCCCGGCGGATCTGACGGCCGCCCAATTCCACGTCGCGGGTGGCGGTGCGGGTGAGGGTCTCGCTGGGGCTGTAATGGCGCAAGAACTCTTCCACCGCAGCCGGGATCAGGCCCGGATTCTCGATGAGCCGGGAGCGGTCCTCGGGATGGGTGCCCAGGTGGTGCAGGCCCCACGACACCAGCGATGTGGTGGTGTCGAGACCACCCGCTACCAGGTTCCACATGATGGCAGTGATCTCGTCGTCGCTCAGCATCCGGCCATCCAGCGGGGACGACACCAATGCCGTAGTGACATCGTCGGCCGGGTTGTCCCGACGAAATGCGGCGAAGTCGCGGAGCTCCTCCCACATGTCCGGTTGGTGGGCGATTGCGCTGAGGTACCGCTCGTCAGTGGGCTCATACGAGGAGGTGGCATGAAAGAAGTCGGCGTAGTGCCGCCAGTTGGATGAGACCATGCCCATCATCTCCAGCGTCAGCACCGCGGGCACCGGCGTGGTGTAGTCGAGCACCAAGTCGGCTTCGCCCGACTCGACGATCTCGTCGAGGAACCATGCCGACACCGCCTCCATGCGGGGGCGGTTGCTCTCGACTGCGTTGATGGTCATGAGCGGATTCAGCACCCGCCGCAGGTCGGCGTGTTCGGGACCGTCGATCTCGGACACTCCTTGGCGGGGGATGTAGCCCGGGCGAGGCACTCCGCAGATGCCCATATAGGAGATACCGTCGGGGGCGTCGGGCTCGTACTTGTGGGCGAACGTCTCGTTATCGCGGGCTACTTGGGCCACCGACTCGTAATCGGTGACCATCCAGAACCCGCCATAGTGCTCGTTGAACACCACCGGGCAGCTCTCCCGCAACTCGTGGTAGCGGCTATGGCGCTCGGCGACGAACTCCGGCGTCTGATGATCGATATCTACTTTGTCAGAAGTGGCATCTGATGTCTCGGCGTCCACGCCCGCAGCGTAGTGGCCGAGTGCGGCGGCTCCTGCCCCTATGAGCCGTAGACCAGCACTCCTTCGGCATATTGCTCGGCAAAGAGTTTCAGCACCTCGCCGACATCGGCATGCCGCATGCAGTCGTCCTTGGAGAAGAGCATCTCACCGTTGACTTCTACGTCGAAGATGCCCGACGCACCGGTCACCAGGGTCAGTCGCTCGATGATGTGCTGGTAGTCCTGAAGCAAGTCCTTGGCAGCGCTCACGGCGTGCTCGGAATAGTCTCAAGGAACTCAATAGGTGATGGTGATGCGGTGCTTTTGCGCCATGGGTGCAGGCTATCGCCGGGCTGACGACAACCCGCACATTTCTGCGACCGCTACTCTCGGAGCCCATGAACCAAACAGCGGCCGAGGTCGGCGTGTTCGAGGCCATGCACACCCAACGGGCCGTGCGGCGCTATTTGCCCGATCCGGTGCCCGATGAGTTGATCACCCAAGTGCTGGACGCTGCCATCCGGGCACCCAGCGCCATCAACGGGCAGTTTGCCCGATTCGTGGTGGTCACCGAACCCGAAAAGCGCCGCAGTTTGGCCGAGCTCTACCTCGACGCCCAGCAGGAGTCGTACAACAACCCTTCGGCAGCGGGCACCGAGTGGCTGCGGGGCCAAGAGGCCGGAATCGTGGAAAAGGCCGCCGAATTCGCCCGTGAAGTGGGCAATGTGCCGGTGTTCATCATCGTGTGCTCCACCCAGCGGGGGGTGAGCCACTCGGTTTACCCCGCGGTGCAGAACCTCCTGGTGGCGGCCCGCAGCCTGGGGTTGGGCACGGTGCTCACCACGCTGCACGCCTTCCGGGCCGATGGGGTTCGGGCCGTGCTGGGCATCCCCGACGACGTCCACATTGTGTGCGGCATCCCGATGGGGTGGCCCGCGGTGCCCTTCGGCCCGGTGCGACGACGCCCGCTGTCAGAAGTGGCGTATTGGAACCAGTGGGAGGACCACAATGAGTGAACAATCAACTGAGCAGAGTTTTGGCCCGTTCTCTTTGGGAGTTGCCGATGGCGTGGGCTGGGTGGTGATCGACCATCCGCCCAAGCAGCTCGTTGACGGCCTCCTGATCGGCGGGCTCATGGGGCTGCTCGATGCGGTTGAGGCTGATGAGCAAATGCATGTCTTGGTGTTCGAGAGCGCTGATCCAGAGTTCTTCCTGATGCATGGCGATGTGGAGCAGATCCTGGCCATGGAGGCACCCGCCGAGGTGCCGACCGAGCCCAACTTCGCCGCGGCCACGTTCGACCGCTGCCGCACCATGGGGGTGGCCACCATTGGCATGATCGACGGCATCGCCCGGGGCGGTGGATCGGAGTTCCTGCTGTCACTCGACATGCGCTTTGCCGGGCCTCGCACCGTGTTGGGCCAGCCCGAGGTGGCCATGGGCATCATCCCCGGGGCTAGTGGCACCCAACGGCTGGCCCGTTTGGTGGGCCGCAGCCGGGCACTGGAGATCGTCCTGTCGGGCAACGACGTAACTGCCGAGGAGGCCGCCGCCATCGGTTACGTCAACCGGGTGCTGCCCTCCGATGGGCTCCGGGCCCACACTGCCCAAGTGGCCCGTCGCATCGCCGCCTCGCCGAGGTTGTCAATCGCCAAGGCCAAGCAGGCCGTGGACGCCGCGTTGGGGCCGGTGGAGCCGGGGTTGTTGACCGAGACCCAAGCCATGATGGCCTGCTCGGGCACCGGCCAGCATGTGCCCCTAATGCAGCGATTCCTCGACGCTGGCGGCCAAACCCGCGAGGGCGAGCGCGATCCCGCTTCCATGGCTGCGGTGATCGACGAGATGCTGGGAATCGACTAGCCCAGTTCCGGCCAAAGGGCCAGGGCGGTGCCTCCCAAGAATTGGGCCTGTTCGCTCTGAGTCATCCCCGCACAGGCCGCCCGCGCTTGATCAGCCAGTTCCCTATAGGGCCGGTCGTGGGTCTGGGAATAGTCCGATCCCCACATGAGCCGATTCAGGCCGAATTGCTCGGCCAGCCGTTCCAGCATGACTGCCGGTTCGCCCGCATCCAGCACATGAGGAGTGACCTTCAGGTACAGGTTCCCCAGGTGGGCATAGTCGCCAATGGTCTCGGGCGCGAACCCGCAGTGGTCGAGAGACAAGATCACATCAGGATGGGCAGCCACAGCCTCCCCCAGCGCAGGCAGATACTCAGGCACCGTGGCCGCGCTCACCCTCAGACCGAGTCGTCGCGCGGTGTTCCAAGTGGCCTCATCGTGCAGCGGCCCTCCCCCGCCGATGGCAAAAAACCGCACCCCGCCCGCCCCGGCTGCTGCCAGCCCGTCGAGCTCGGCAGGTTCGTCGACGATCACCACGGCACTGAACACATCGGGATAGGCCGCCCGAGCGTCCAGCACATAGGAGTTGTCCGTGCCATAGCCCCCCTGGGCCTGCACCAGCACCGCCCGGTCCACTCCGGCAGCGGCCATCTCGGCCAACAACTCCTCAGCGGTCACCGGCGCCTCGTACACCCACTCCACCCCCGGATAGTCGGCGACCTGGAGCGGATACTTCACAAGGTCATCCGAGATCACGTGAGTATGGGTGTCTACTACGAGCACCCGGCTAGTTTGCACGGCAACGCCCCCTAACGCCGATCCCAAGATGCCTCCGACAGGGCATATCGACCACGAAAGGAATCCAATATGGCCAATTCAAACCAGAACTACACCTGCTTCGAGATCACCCTCGAAGGCGGCGTCGCCCATCTCCAGCTCTCGCGGCCCGAAGCCAGGAATTCAATGATTCCGGAGTTCTGGTCCGAGCTGCCCGTCGCGGTGAACGGTCTTTCCGACTCCGGGGAGGCCCGGGCGCTGGTGATCTCCTCCACCGGACGCCATTTCACCGCGGGCATGGACCTGTCGGTATTCACGCAGCCAGACTCTCTATTCTCGAGTGGATCTGAATCCAGCGAAGCACCGGAATTCGGCCGAGTCCGAGCCGAGACTCGCAGTGCAGCTTTGGCACTCCAAGAGTCGTTCAGTTGCCTGGAGAAGACCCGCATGCCCGTGCTGGCCGCGGTTCAAGGCGGCTGCGTCGGCGGAGGGGTCGACATGGTCTGCGCCGCTGACATGCGGTACTGCACTGCCGAAGCCTTCTTCTGCATCCAGGAGATCAACATCGGCCTGACTGCCGACCTGGGCACTCTGCAACGGTTGCCTCGGATCATCCCTGATGGCCTGGCCCGTGAGCTGGCCTACACCGGACGCCGGCTCACTGCCGATGAAGCGAAGTCGGCTGGGCTGGTCAACCAGGTTTATCCCGACCATGACTCCATGGTGGAGGGCGTGCTCGGGATTGCCCAAGAAATCGCCCAGCGCTCGCCGCTGGCCATCTGGGGCTCCAAGGAAATGCTCAACTACACCCGCGACCACAGCGTGGCCGACGGCCTCACCTACATCGCCACCTGGCAAGCCGGCATGTTCCACCCCGACGACATGGCTGAAGTGTTCGCGGCGAGAACTGAGGAACGCGACCCGGTCTTCCAGAATCTCCTCCCTGTCAGACGTGCGCTCTAATTCCCGATTACATGAGTCTTGGAGATCTGGAGTTCCAGCAATCAGACAAGAGCCCAGTAGGTTCACACCATGGCTTCAATTGCTACCGACCGCTATGTCGACCGGGCCGAGATGGAGGAGTTCGTCCGCCCCCGCCACCGGGGCGTGCTGCTCACCACCCGACGGGACGGGCGGCCTCAAAGCTCGCTGGTGACGCTAGGCCTCGACACCAGCGGCCGGGTGGTGGTGTCCAGCTACCCCGAGCGGGCCAAGTCGATGAATGTCAAGCGCAATCCTGCGGCCTCCATGGTGGTTATGTCGGATGAGTTCGGCGGCGAGTGGATGCAGCTCGACGGCACGGCTGAATGCCTCGACATGCCCGAGGCTCTCGATGGCCTAGTCGAGTACTTCCGAGTGATCTCCGGCGAACACCCCGACTGGGACGAGTACCGCCAAGCCATGGCCCACCAGGGCAAATGTCTAATCCGCCTCACCATCGACCAATGGAGCCCCATCTCCAAAGGCGGCTTCCCCGCCCACCTAGCTCAAGACGACTGAAGGAGCATGTCGTGGACTACGTCATGTCATCGCCTGCAAGTCGACGCATGCCTTATACAAGACTCGTTCGAGTTGCAGGTCTGGTGGGACACCGTCGCGTTGCCGGTAATCGGTGAACGAGTCGCCGACGGGTTCGAAGCAGTAGAGGCCGACTGCATCGAGGACTTGCTGGGCTGTTGAGGCCCATTTGAGGGTCCTCTCGAAATCGCTGTCGTTGATGACCCGTACTGCGATGAAGAAGTAGATCTTCGGCTCGACTGAGCGGAGCCAGGTGGTCAGATCGCCTCCCCCGGGCCCTCCTGCACGGGGAGCTGTGCCTGCCATCGTTTGGCGTCTGCTGAATTCGCCCTTCAAGTCAATGCACTTGAAAGCAAGTTCCTTGACCCGCTTGTCAATGTCGGCTGATCCAGGCCGTCCGCTCTCCTTCTGCCTTGGTGAATTGATGTGCTTGGGTGTGCCCATCATCTTCGCTTCGAGCATGAACTGGAGGTCTCCGTCTGCCGGAAAAACGCAGTCGAGGTTGTGTACGGGCACGATTAGGCCAGGGACTGGGCGACGAGATGTCAGAAGCTCGACACCGGAGCACTGCTTGAGGAGGAGAACGAGCAGATCGTTGAAGAAGTCGCCTTTACCGTTTTGGAGATCGGCTCCCAATTCCGACTTCTCGTCGTCGGTCATTTCAGCACCGACCGACGCGGCGATGGAAGCATCGAATTGAGACATCGCTAGTAGGAACTCTTGCTCTACCTGATTCCAGCTTGTGTGCCCTTCAGCTTCGGCGGTGGCATACACGTCCATGAAAGGGGCGCACCGTTGGCTCGTGGCCCATCGAGCGTTGGTTGGAGCGGGCATCTACTGACTCTTCCTGTCAACTCCTGCTCAATTGAATGCCACTAGGAGAACGCCCACCAACCTGATCAAAGTCGCAGGTCACGCCATAGGCCTCTGCCGCTGCTTCAGTCGCGACACGACGATCTCGCTCTTTGAAGGCCCTCCTTAAGTGGTCCTGTAGCTCCGTGCTAACGACATCAGGGTCGGGTACTCGAATCTTGCGCAAATACTGTGCCTGGAATCGGTAGGTGCCACCTCGCATCTTGACGCAGTAGGCACCGACAAAGAGGTTGGCGATGTCGGACAACAGAAGGCCGCCGAGCACTTCAAGGTCCCATGAATCGGATACCACGTAGTAGAGGTTGTGGTGGGGGTAGAAGCCACCAGGATCCAGAACGGGGTGTGAGAGTGCCTTGATGTCCGGAAGCAACAGCTTGGGCAGGTCAATCAGTTCAGGAGTAACCCGGTCGATGGTCCGATACCAGGCTTTCGGCTGCCTCCGGGCGACATGGCGTGATCGAAGCAGCTTGCTGTTCTGCTCGAAGTGGCCCGCCAGTCCTGGGTAGTCGCGCAGGTCCACGAGCCCATCCTCATCCCAGGGGTTGATCAGGTACTTGCCCGACCAATCAGGATGACCTGTCGCAATATCGCCTGCGGTTAGGAGCGGGAGCAGACGATCGGGCTCCACCCCCTCGGCCTCAGCCCGGATATAGACCTCGTCGCATCCGGTAGCAACACCGATGCCAACACGTGTCCCTGTCCGAGAATCTTCAAGTGGGACAAACCGGGATTCGAGATCGGCCAACAACTCAAGCGTCTTGGGGGATCCTGCTGGCCATAAATCTGGACCCTCGAACCACCTTGTCAACTCGCCTGCCTCAAAACCCCCAGAGGCAGACAATGGCTGCTGTGAATCACATGGCCAATCGAGCACCAAGGAGGCCTCGTGCTGATCGAAGGAAGCGTTGGCATCCACTACCCGTACAGGACCCTGGACGCCATTCCGAAGGATGGTTATGGCCGGGTACGCCGACACCTCCTCTTCGAACGCGTCGACATCATGCATGACCATGACCGTGTCAACGGCATAGCAACTCGACACCAACTTGCGGAGGTGCGCGCCGTACTGGTTCCGCATCCATCGGTCTGCGCAGATATAGGCCAGCCGGCCCTCAGGACCAAGCAAAGACAAGCCCTTCTCAAAGAACCCGATGTAGATGTCTGCTCGCCCTCGCATGGTTGGCCACATGGATCGGTAGGCATCGCTGACTTCCCTGGGGACATCCTCAAGACGGACATACGGCGGATTCCCCACCACAAAGTCAGCTGGTCGTACTGGCTCTTCGCTAAGCAGGAAATCGCTCGTTGTGACCCACCGCTCAGCAAGATGCTCTGCGCTCTCCAGGGTCTCGCCCAAATCGAGAAGTTTGGCCACAACAGCCTTCCGAGCAATCTCAGCATTGTGTTCAAGCAAGTCGAAGCCTGCGACGGCACTCCCTTGCTCGGACAGCGGACGCCCATGAGTGGCGCATGACTCCGCGAGCCTCTCAATGATTGGAAGAAGGAACGCCCCGCACCCGCACGATGGCTCCACTATCACCTTTGCCCCCAGGTCGGCCCCGGGTGTGTAGCCGATGAGATCGAGCATCAGGTCTACTACCCACCGTCGCGTGAACACTTCGCCGTATTCGCCTTGAGAGTCGGCGTTGACCATCGGCTCACGAGAATTCACGAGCTGCAACTGCCGAGTCCCCCTCACGCGGAAACTCCCATGCAGCGCAAACTACACGGCTGGAATCTCATATAGGTACATTAGCGACACGCAGTGACAGCTACGTGCAGGTCGCTTACTTCCGAAGGTAGGAGCTCCAGCCAACATTGGACTGGGTCGGCCTTAGCCGGTCCTCTACAGGTGGCCGCGTGGCCGGTGCCCTCGGCCAGACCGGCCACGAAGCGCTGTAAGGCTGGAGTTTGGATAATTGGCCGTTGCCATGAACCACCTAGGCAGCTATTCAATGAACAACACCGGCCCCGAGGAGAGTCTCCCCCAGGTCTAAGTGATTGCTACTCCCTTCGACCCTCTTCGTGCCCTCAATCGTGCTCCACCTGACATGGCATTCCTCTACACACCCGACGACGACCGCCAAATCTCGCCTCTAGGGACCAGGGCGGGTTCACGCACTAGCTTGACCACTCGATCTAGATGCCGCTGAACGTGCGATTCTCACCAAGTGGTTCGCGAGGCCCAAGAGTTCCAACGCGGTCTCAGGATCGTCCAAGTATTTGTGTTCATGAGCCCTTGGGTTGCGAATCCCAGTCATTACGGCAGCGAACATTTCCATATAGCCGCGCTGCTGGTCATTTTCTGATTGGGTTCTCAGGTCGTTCAACCTCAACATCGGGTTATTTGGCGAGAAAGCCCTTTGCATAAGCGGCACTCCGTCGAGTTCGCTCAAGCCGGTCAGGTCCTTCACGATGTTGTTTAGGCACTTGTAGGCCTCTTCAACCGCTAGGGCGTAGTAGCCATCGAGAAACAGTCCCCGACACGTTTGACGTAGTTCGTCATCGCCGACGATCTGATCAAAAGTAGGTTGGTCAAACCCGCCAGAAGGCACAGACGGCAACGGCCCGGCGAGGCCTATTGACCTTGCCTCTTCTGCGATGGCCTTCGCAGCTGTTAGACCCCGATAGTGATTGTCGCCTTCCCGACCGCTATTCGCCGCCATAGAGATGGTCAGCCATGCTCTTGAAAATGTGATCAATTTGATCCGCAGATGCATCCGATGAAATGTGAACCTGCACGTTGACATTGAGAGCGGACTCGACTCGGCGGGTCCGACCACGATTCTCGTTGCCGTTAGACCGGTTACTGCCCTTCGGCTTTGGCTTCGCGGTGGACCTAGCGGATGCTCCACTCTTGTTCGATCCAGATTTCGTCAAGGCGCTTTTCTGACCAGCCTCTGGGTCTCTCGAAGATATAAGCGCATATAGGCTGGCCATACCTGATGAGGCGTTCTGGCCAGCACCGGTGTTCCGGCCAAACCAACTCGTAACGCCCTTGGGGTCCACCGTGGGATCAGGAAATGCCGATCTCAAGGTATCGGGGTACACGTCGGCAAGCATTTCCTCGCAGACCTGTCCGTAGGATTCGTCTTGCCGCCAATCCAAAGCCCGATTGGTCGGACCCCCATCGCCGTCAATAAGGCCAAGGGTCCTTAGAGGTCCAATTAAATTCCCTGCCGAGGCCGCTGATGTCAGGCCGAGGACCGACTGCAGATAGTCGGCATCAACTCTTCCCGGCATCGTCTGCTTGAACCGCTCACGAAGAGCCCACCAGTTCTTTGCCGGAAGGCGGGGGTACGTTCACTTGTCTCCATCATCTGCCATGGCTGCCTCCTTTACTTGATGGCACCCTGCTGTCATTTGCCTATGGCGGAGATGAGGATACGAGCAAAGACTAAGAATTGCAACCAGGTAATTCTTCCTGTGTAATTCTGCACTCCCCGTACTAGCGACTCCAGTGGCCACTGAGGCTGTGACCTGGGACTTTATCCAGCAGATCCCGCTGCTAGGTTCTTGATTTCAGAGATTGGCCAGCGGACAACCAACGATCTAGTGGCTCGCTGGCTGCGCAAGGGGACAGCAGCCTTTGCCCTCTACCTGCATCTGCGGCTCCGCTGCACTTCGCAAGGCCTTGTTGACTGGCAAGCTCGGCGCAAAGTCGCCAAGCCGCTATCCCCCAAAGCTGACAACCTCTTTGGGTGGCCAAAGAACCAGAGGCAACTTACGTTACTGATGACAGTCGCGTAATTGCCCTAAGCCATGAGGCGTGGGAAGAACTTGAGACCCATCTTGATGGTCCGCCAGAACTAAAATCGAAGGTCGCCGATCTGCTGAGGCAGCCTTCGATCCTTGAAATCGAATAGGTCCTAGTCGGACACAGCCTGAACCACCCTCAGCCAAGCCGCTCCAGCTGGCGGCGGAGCCAGTGTTCTCGGTCGGTGGCGTAGCGGTGGGCAATGGCGGTTTGGGGGAAGAGGCCTACTCCGTGGGGGGCGCCGGGGTAGACGTGGAGTTCGGTGGGGACTCCGGCGCCGTAGAGGCGCATGGCGTAGATGATGTTCTCGTCTCTGAAGCCGTCGGCGCCGCCGACGCAGACGTAGGCCTCGGGAAGGCCGGATAGGTCCTCGGCTCGGGCGGCGGCCGCGGTGTAGGGGACGTTGTCGGTTCCGTAGAGGTCTCCGAGATAGCTCTGCCAGCCGAAGGCGTTCGACGCTTTATTCCAGATCACCAGGTCTTCATCCTGGCTGGACGGGGTGATTTGGCGGTCATCAAGCATCGGGCAGTCCAGCAATTGGAACTGCAACGGCACCTCGCCCCTATCCCGGGCTAGCAGCGCCAGCGCGGCGCAAAGGCCGCCCCCAGCGCTGACCCCGGTGATGCCGATCTTGTCCTGATCAATGCCGATCTCTGCTGCGTTGTCATACGTCCACTTCAAACCGGCGTAGCAATCTTCCAAAGGACCGGGATAGGGCGTCTCTGGGGCCAGCCGGTATTCTACCGACACCCCGACGATGCCGTAGGTCGGACACCACCGGTCGAACTTGGCGTCGTCCATGTCGTAGGTACCCCGGATGTAGCCCCCGCCGTGGATGGAGTACACGCACGGAACCACACCCTCCAGCCCCACCGGCCTGTGGACCCGCACCACCACTCCATTGGCTTCATCCACCACATGATCCGACCGCTCCACCGCATCGCTCAGCTCGGGAAACTGAACTGGCAATGTTGCCCGAACTTCGGGCAACAGCGCAGCACTGAGATCACGGGTTGGCACCGTGTGCTTGAGCCGCTCGATCTCCTCGTCCAGTAGAACCATCTCAGTATCCGCTTCTCTGATGCTCCTTAGCTACGTGGCGCCTAGCCGAGCCGCTCAAGCTGCCGTCGGAGCCAGTCTTCCTGGTCGGCGGAATAGCGCTGGGCGATCTCAAGGTGACCGAACATGGCCACGCCGTGGGGGGCACCGGGGTAGACGTGGAGCTCGGTGGGCACGCCCGCGCCGTACAGGCGCATGGCATAGGAGATGTCCTCGTCGCGGAAGCCGTCGGCGCCGCCGATGCAGACGTAGGCGTCGGGCAGGCCCGACAGATCCTCAGCCCGAGCCGCCGCCGCGGTGTACGGCACATCATCAGAGCCGTAGAGATCGCCCAGATAGCTCTGCCAGCCGAAGGCGTTCGACTCCCGGCTCCAGATCAGCAAGTCGTCAAGCTGGCTTGACGGGGTGATCTGACGGTCGTCGAGCATCGGGCAGTCAAGCAGTTGGAACTGCAGCGGCACCTCGCCTCGGTCCCGGGCCAAAAGAGCCAGTGCAGCGCACAAACCTCCCCCCGCACTGACCCCGGTGATGCCGATCTTGTCCCGGTCGATGCCGAGCTCATCGGCATTGTCGTACGTCCATTTCAAGCCGGCGTAGCAATCCTCCAGCGGACCGGGATACGGAGTCTCCGGCGACAGCCGGTACTCCACCGACACTCCGACGATGCCGTAGGTCGGACACCACCGGTCGAACTTAGCATCGTCCATCTCATAGCTGCCCAGGATGTAGCCCCCGCCGTGGATCGAATACACGCATGGAACCACACCCTCCTGGCCTACCGCTCGATGCACCCGCACCACCACACCGTTGGCCTCGTCCACCACATGGTCGGTGCGCTCCACCGCGTCGCTGAGCTCGGGAGGCTCCCCCAGACGTCCAGCCCGCAACTCGGGCAGATTCTCCGCATTGATGACCGCAAACGGCACCATCTCCTTGATCGGCTCGATCTCCTCGTGCAGCGGCACCGTGGCCATAAAAGCTCCTTCTCTTTGAATGTCGGCTATCCGACCGGTATGAAGCAGCCCGAATAGTAGTGGCGTGTTCCCCAGCGCCCCACCCGCCGGCATGGGTGCGTGTTGCCCTCGCTGAGTAACCTGCCGGTCGATGCCCCCCGCCAACCGCATTCGCTCTCAATGATTCTCCAGCACCTGCGAGTGGTCGAAATGGGCGGTGGCATCTCGGGCCCCTATGCGGGAAAGCTGTTGGCCGACGCCGGAGCCGACGTGATCAAGGTCGAGCCCATCGGCGGCGAGCCCCTGCGGAGGTGGTCGGCGTCGGGCGCCGAACTGGGCGACAAAGACGGGCCGCTGTTCCAGTTCCTCAACACCTCCAAGCGCTCGGTGATCGGTGATCCGAGTGACCCGGAAATCGCTGACTTGCTGGCCAGCGCCGACATCCTCATCGACACCACCGATCAGGGACTGCCCCCGGCCATCATCGACGCGGCGAGAAAGGCCAACCCCGCGCTGGTGTTGGTGACGATCTCCCTCTGGGGACGCACCGGACCCTACGCCCAAAGACCGGCCACCGAGTTCACCCTCCAGGCGGAATGCGGCGGCATCGGCAAGCGGGGCAACCCGGAGCGGCCGCCGGTTCAGGCCGGAGGGGCCATTGGCGAGTGGACCGCAGCGATCTACGCCGGAGTGGGAGCGCTGGCCGCGGCCCGAGCCGCCGGTCGCAGCGGCCAGGGCGACCACGTGGACGTGTCCATGTTCGAGACCATGGTCATGACCATGAATACCTACGCATGGATAGCAGCCGAGTTGAGTGGCGACACCGAACCCCAGCGCCCCGGTCGCAACGTGGAACTGCCCTCCATCGAACCCACCGCCGATGGCCACGTGGGCTTCTGCACGGTGGCCCGCCAGCAATTCCTCGACTTCTTGGTGATGATCGGACGCTCCGATTGGCTCGAGGATGAAGAGATGTGCGGCTACGGCGGCCGCTGGAAGCGACGGGATGAGTTCCGAGCCGCCATGCACGCCTGGACCACCCAGCGGACCACCGCCGAGGTGATCGCCGAGGCGTCGGCCCGTCGCATTCCGGTGGCTCCTATCGGGACCGGAGCCACCGTGCCCACTCTGGAGGCATTCTCCGGCCGGGATGCCTTCACCACCAACCCCTCCGGCGGCTTCACTCAGCCCACCGTCCCCTACCATCTGCATGGCGCCGATCCCCGGCCATTCGAACCGGTCCCGGCGGCGGGTGAGCACACCGGTCAGATCGAGGCCCACACCCCCCAGACAAACCGCGGCGAACCCGCCGCACTCCCACTGGCCGGCGTGCGGGTGATCGACTTCACCGCCTGGTGGGCCGGGCCCATCGCCAGCCACTCGCTGGCCCTGCTCGGCGCCGACGTGGTCAAGATCGAGTCGGTCCAGCGGGCCGACGGCATGCGCTTCGCCTCCGCCCAACCGCCGTCGGAAGACCAGTGGTGGGAATGGGGCATGGTGTTCCACGGGGCCAACACCAACAAGCGAGACATCACCCTCGACCTCCGCTCCCCCGAAGGGGTGGAAATCGCCGAGCGGCTAATCGCCGACGCCGACGTGGTGATCGAGAACTTCACACCCCGGGTGATGGAGGGCTTCGGACTCACCTGGGAACGGTTGTCGGCCCTCAACCCGAGGCTGATCATGACCCGGATGCCAGCGTTCGGCCTGAGCGGCGCCTGGCGCAACAACACCGGGTTCGCCCAGACCATGGAACAGCTCACCGGGATGGCCAACATCACCGGCTACCCCGACGAGGATCCCCAAATCCCCCGGGGACCGTGCGACCCGCTGGCCGGCATGCACGCGGTGTTCGCCACCCTCACCGCCCTCGAGGAGCGAGACCGCACCGGTCAGGGCCGCCTGGTAGAGGTCACCATGGTGGCCGCCGCCCTCAATGCCGCATCCGAGCAGTTGGTGGAGTATTCGGCCCTGGGCCGCCAGCTCCCTCGGGAGGGAAACCGAGGACCGCGGGCCGCTCCCCAGGGGGTATATCCGGCGGCCGGCTTTGAGCGCTGGGTGGCCGTGGCGGTGGCGAACGACCTCCAGTGGAAGTCCCTCTGCAATCTGCTCGACCGCCCCGACTGGGCCGAACACGACACCGCCGATAAACGCCGGGTCGCCGCCGACGCCATCGATGCTGGGCTCGGCGAATGGATCGCCCCCCAGACCGACGCCGACGCGGTAGAGCAACTGCTCGCCGCGGGAGTCCCGGCCAGCGTGGTGGTGCTGCCTGCCGAGATCGGCGACCACCCCCAACTTCTAACCCGCTCTTTCATCGAGCCGATCGACCACCCGGTTTGCGGTGAGGTGTCCGCTGCCAGCCTGCCCTTCCGGTTCGAAACATCACCCGGTCCTTGGACAAAGACCCCGGCGCCTGTCCTCGGCCAGCACAACCACGACGTGCTGGGCGGCGAGCTTGGCATGTCCGACGACGAGTTGGCCGTATTGGAGGCCAAGGGCGTCATCGGCAGCCGCCCCGTCGGCCTCTAACTGACTACCCTTTGCTCTGGAGCTCTCGGAAGGAAACGAAGATGCCGCGATGGATTCTGGCTCTGGTTCTCGCATTGATACTGGTGGCGGCAGCCTGCGGAGGCAATGACGATGCCGAGTCGGGGGGCGATACCCCATCGGTGAGCACCGAAGAATCTGAGCCCGAGGTGCCCGCGGCCCAAGACGCTAAACCGGCTGAAGCCGAAACCGAGGCCGAGCCTCAGGCCGCAGAACCCGAGGAGCCCGAACCCTCAGAACCGGAAGAAGCCGACCCCGAAGAGACTGCACCAGAAGAGGCAGCCCCCGAAGAGCCCGAACCCGAACCGGTCGTGCTCACCGCCTCGTTCCGCGGGGTCACCGAGACCGAGATCAAGATCGGCGTCGGGTTCGTCGACGCCACCGAATTCGGCATCGACAGCGGCGACATCGAGGCCCAGTGGAAGGCTGCGATCGACAGGGCCAATGATGCCGGAGGCGTCAATGGGCGACTTCTGGCTCCGGTATTCGCCAGCTATTCGCCGGTCGATGACGCCGCCATCGAGGCGGTATGCGTGCATTTCACCGAAGATGAGGAAGTCTTTGCGTTTGTGGGCTTCGTCCTCTGGGATGGAGTGCTCTGTTATACCGAGCTGTATGGGTTCCTGGCAGTGAACACAGCAGATATGGCACCCGACGTCCTTGAGCGAAGCGGCGGGCTGCTCTTTACGGCGCAAGCTGGCCTCATAGAGAAGATCTCCGGCCTCGTCAACGCCGCGGCCGCCGATGGGCTGATCGACGGCAAGAAGATCCAGATTCATGCGTCGTCCGATGACCAAACCTTGCTTGGACCAGTGCAGGAGTTGGTTGAAGCCGCTGGCGGCATCGTGACCCGGGCGGTGTACGGAACCGCTCCCCCCGGTGATCTCCCGGCCGGGGAGGCAGAAGCCGATGTCTGGATCGAACGCGCCGAAGCCGATGGTGCCGACGCCATCTTGGCCTTCAACACTGCCGGCTATGGAGCGACTGGAGCCGTAGAGCGGGCGGGAAGTGATCTGGTGGTCATCACCGACTCGATCGCCCGTGCGGGCTACATCGACCTCGGCTACGACCCGAGCCAAGTCGACCTATTTGCATACGGCGTCCCAACACTCCAGGACCTCTACAACGCCGGTGTGGCTGGCGTGGCAGAGTGCGTCGAGAACTACGAATCCCGCAGCGGAAACGTGGTCAACGTCAATGTCCCCAGCCCGAGGCCCAACAATCTCCCCGCCACAATCCGGGCGTGTCGCGGCGTTGATCTCTTCGTCGCAATCGCCACTGCCGCGGGACCGGTGCTCACCCAGGATTCGTTCCTCGAGGCAGCCCGAGGGCTGGGATCATTCGACCTCACCGGCACCACCTCCGCCTCGCTCGGCGACGGCAAGTACAGCGCCGACAACGCACCACTCGTTCGGCTCTACTGGGACTCCGAGACCAGCAACTTCGTCAGCGGAAACTGACCTCGGTCAAGACCAGAGACGAATCCGCAGCCCTTACGACGAGGCCGCCGGATCAGAGCGACTGGGGTCGATACCCAGGGTGGCGGATTCGACGAGCTCCACCAGGTTGTCGGGGTCGCAGTCCATGGTGCCCTGGGTGGCCGGATGGCGGCGGATCCAGCCGCTGGGGGTGGGGCTCATCAGCAGGAAGCAAGGCGACGGGATTCCCTCCGCCGGGTTGGTTGGCCCGTGCAGGCCCTTGCCATCCCACTCGGTAATGGTGCGAGCCGATTCAATCACCTGTTCTCGGGTCAGTCCCCCACCGCTGGTGAACATTGCCCTATTGACCGCCTCCTCGAACAACAGCGCCGACGCCCAGCTCGACAGGCCAATCAAGTCCACTTCGGCCTCTTCGTCCACTTCTTCCCTCAAAAAGAGCACATATCTAACCAATTCGACGTTGTCGCCCGGTTCCTCAAAGGGCAGCATCCCGATGCTCACCCAGAGGTCCGATCCCAATTCGGCCACTTCACCCACCCAGCTCTGGGTGTAGCAGTCTGCACCGCAGAGGACGAAGGTCAGCCCTTCCGCGAGCTCCTCTTCAACTGCTCCCTCATCTTGGGATCCCCCCTGGGCATTTTCAGCAGGCTCTTCCTCAGTGCCCACCCCGTCCGTCCCTGAAGAGGCCTCTTCAGGCGCCGCGGTGGGATCCTCCGCTGGCTCCGGGAACTCAAAGGTCGGCAGTTGGGCGAAGAGGCTGGCTCGGGCTTCGAGCAATTCCATCAGCCGGCTGCTGTCCCCCGACCAGGTGATTCCTAGAACTCCGATTTCCAGCATGGCGGAGACCATCGCGTCGTAGTCCTCGCCAGCCACATCGGCGGTCGCCTCAAAGGCGAAGTTGAATCCTCCCGCAGTGGCGGCCTCAATATCCCGTTGCGCCTGGTAGAAGGCCACTGGAAGGTCCAGCACCACTGTGCCCACTGATCCCGCGGCCAGCGGAAGACGCTCGCTCAAGTACTGGGCTGGCCCGGCCTGCCCCACAGTGTTGGAGGTTGGATTGGAGACGAACGTCACTGACGACGCCCGCCGGTCTGGGCTCAGAGCAGCGGCCGGGAAATCGGGCAGACGGCAGGACTCATCATTCAAGATGTCAACCCCGTCGCCGTCGAAGAGCGCGTACGACCCCACTAGGGCGAAGATGTCGCTCTCGCACGCCTCCTCAATGGCGGCCCGGTGGTCGTACACGTTGGCGTCGAAGAGCACAACCTCAACATCCCGCCCGCCGAGACCACCGGTGCTGTTCACCGCTTGGGCCCAAGCCCGCATCGCCAGCCACGCCGACTCGCTGCCGCCGGTCACCGCGTTGCCCGCGCCAGCGTCGACGATCACTCCGACCCGAATCACCTCATCGCTGACCCCGGTGCGGGTCGGTGCAACTGTCGGCCCCGGGACCACCGTGTCCACGGCCTGCGGGGTGGGGGTAGGGGTGGCCAATTCAGGCGATGACACCACCGGCCCCCGGAGATCCGGGGTCTTGCAGCCCGCGACCACCAAGGCCAGCGCCACCGTCAGCGCGACGGACGCGGTTGCAGTCTTGAAGAAGCGGGCGAGCCGCACCCCTTTATCGTCGCACGTCGCTGCCGCCGCGCGGGCAGCAGGTTCAGGCCCGGGCAGCTGCGAAACCCTGCTCCAGATCGGCGATGATGTCGTCCACCGACTCCAGTCCCACCGAAAGGCGAACCAGCCCGGGGTACACGCCGGTGCTGACCTGCTCCTCTTCGGTGAGCTGCGAGTGCGTGGTGGATGCCGGGTGGATTACCAGGCTCCGCACGTCGCCGATGTTGGCCACATGGCTGTGCAGGGTGAGTGCATTCACGAACTTCTCACCGGCGTCGCGTCCGCCCTTGATGTGGAACGCGGGCACCGAGCCAAAGCCCTTGCCGTCGGTGTAGTGGTTCATCCGCTCGTGCCAGGGGCTCGACGACAGTCCGCCGAACTGCACCGACTCCACCTGGTCGTGGCCCTCGAGGTACTCCGACACGGTCTGGGCGTTGGAGCAGTGCCGCTCCATGCGCAGGCTGAGCGTCTCCAACCCCTGGAGGAAATAGAAGGCATTCTGCGGGGAAATGGCCGCACCGATGTCCCGGAGCAGCTGCACCCGGGCCTTGATGATGAAGGAGCCGTTGCCCAAAGCCGGCCAGAAGGCCAGGCCGTGGTAGCTGGGGTCGGGCTCGGTGAAGTTGGGGAAGCGACCGCTGGCCCCGTAGTCGAAGGTGCCGCCGTCGATGATGACCCCTCCGATGGAGTTGCCGTGGCCGCCGATGAACTTGGTCATGGAGTGGACCACGATGTCGGCGCCGTGTTCCAGCGGGCGGATCAGGTAGGGCGAAGGCACCGTGTTGTCCACCATCAGCGGGATGCCCTCGGCATGGCCTACCGCGGCGACGCCCTCGATGTCGAGGCAGTCGTTCTTGGGGTTGCCGATGGTCTCGGCGTACAGCACCTTGGTGTTCTCCTGGATGGCGTTCTTCCAGGCGCCCAGGTCGTCGGGGTCCTCGATGAACGACACCTCGATGCCCATCTTGGGCAGGGTGTAGTGCAGCAGGTTGTAGGTGCCGCCGTACAGCGAGGCAGAGGAAACAACGTGATCGCCCGACTCGGCCAGGTTCAAGATGGCCAGCGTCTCGGCGGCCTGTCCCGAGGCCATGGCCAAAGCCCCCGGGATCCCGATGGCGGTCTCGGTGCCACCCTCCAGCGCGGAGAGCCGGGCCTCCAGCACCATCTGGGTGGGATTCATGATCCGGGTGTAGATGTTGCCCACCTCGGCCAGCCCGAACAGGGCGGCAGCGTGCTCGGTGTCGCGGAACACATAGGAGGTGGTCTGGTAGATGGGCACAGCCCGCGATCCGGTGGCCGGATCGGGCTCCTGCCCAGAGTGGATCTGCTTGGTCTCGAAACCCCAGTTTTCGCTCACGGCTCTTCTCTCTTCCTTCCGGAGTTGCCGGATAGATACTAATGAATTGCTGCCGTTTGGCAGCTATCGAAGGCGGGACCGAGGACTAATCCTTCCCTTGGCCCCCGGATACTGCTTGAACACTCTGGCGGCCCTCGGAGATCCACGGCATCATGGCTCGCAGCTCCGCCCCTACTTGCTCGATGGGGTGCTCTTGGCCCTCGGCCTCCAGGCGCAGGAAGTTGGGCCGGCCACTGCGGCTCTCGCTCATCCACTCATCGGCGAACGATCCGTTCTGGATCTCGCTCAGGATCCGCTTCATCTCGGCCCGGGTGTCCTGGTTGATGATGCGGTCTCCCCGGCTCAGGTCGCCGTACTCGGCGGTGTCGGAGATGGAATAGCGCATACCGCCGATTCCCTCCTCGTACATGAGGTCGACGATGAGCTTCAGCTCGTGGAGGCACTCGAAGTAGGCCACCTCGGGCTGGTATCCGGCCTCACACAGGGTCTCGAACGCCGCAGTCACCAGCGAGGTGAGCCCGCCGCACAGCACTACCTGCTCACCGAACAGGTCGGTCTCGCACTCCTCGGCGAAGGTGGTCTCGATCACCCCGGCCCGGGCCCCTCCGATGGCGTCGGCGTAGGCCAAGGCCAGCTCTCGGGCGCTGCCAGTGGCGTCCTGGCCCACCGCGATCAGACACGGCACGCCGCCGCCCTCCACATAGGTGCGCCGCACCAGATGGCCGGGACCCTTGGGGGCCACCATCGCCACGTCCACGCCCTCGGGGGCCGAGATCAGGTCGAACCGCACGTTGAAACCGTGGGCGAAGAACAGGGCATCACCCGCCTGAAGGTGGGGCTCGATGTGGGCCTGGTAGATGTCGGCCTGCTCGGTGTCGGGCAACAGCAGCATGATGATGTCGGCTTCGGCCGATGCCTCGGCCATCGACATCACCCGCAGGCCGGCCTCGGCGGCCTTGGCCGCCGACGATGACCCGTCTCGCAACCCGACCCGCACGTCGATCCCCGATTCCTTCAGGTTCAGGGCGTGGGCGTGGCCCTGCGACCCGTACCCCAGAATCGCCACCTTCCGATCGGCGATGTGGGAGCGGTCGACGTCTTTTTCATACAGCACGGTTGCCATTGGTTGTCCTTACAGTCGGTATTGGCTTTCGATCTAATTCTGATCAGGGGGCCAGGGGGTCGGGGGCGGCTTTGACCAGCTTGGGCAGCGCCACCTTGCCGGTGCGCTGCACGTCCACGATCCCATAGGGTCGCAGAAGGCCTTCGAAGTCATCCACTCGACTGGGCGATCCGGTGAGCGACACCATGATCTCGTCGTAGCCCACATTCAACACGGTGGCCTGAAATATCCGCACCAGATCCAGAATCTGGCCCCGGATCTCGGGCTCGGCCCTCACGGTGACCATCATCAGCTCCCGCTCCACGCTGGCCGATGGGTTCAGTTCCTGGATGTCCACCACGTTGACCAGCTTGTCGAGCTGCTTCACCACCTGCTCCATCGGCGCGGCGTCCACCCCTACCACGATGGTCAGCCGGCTGAACCGCTCGTCGTCGGTGGGGGCCACGGCCAGCGACTCGATGTTGAAGCCCCGCCGGGCGAACAGCCCGGCCACTCGGGCCAGCACGCCGGCCTTGTTCTCCACCCTCACTACCAGTGTGGTGGTGCCCCCGTCGTCGGCGGCGGTCATCGGGGCTGGTCCCGCTGAGAGGGATCCACCACCACGTCGCTGTTGGACATACCGGCCGGGACCATGGGGAAGACGTTCTCCTCAGCTTCGCAGCGGAACTCCACCACCACCGGCTGATCGTTGATCTCATTGGCCTGGGCGATGGCCGGGCCAACCTCTTCGGGCGACTCCACCCGAAGCCCGACACAGCCCAACGCCTCGGCCCACATCTTGTAGTCGGGCACGTCGCGGGTGAGGTACACCTCGGAATAGCGCTCCTCGTAGAACATCTCCTGCCACTGGCGGACCATGCCCAAATAGGCGTTGTTGATGAGGGCCACCTTGATGGGGAACCCCTCGGTGGCCGCGGTGACCAGCTCTTGGGCGGTCATCTGGAAGCAGCCGTCGCCGTCCACTGCCCACACCATGCGGTCGGGCCGGCCCGCCTTGGCCCCGATGGCAGCGGGGATGGCAAATCCCATGGTGCCCAGTCCGCCCGAGTTCACCCACGTGTAGGGGTGGTTGAACTTCCAGTACTGGCTGGTCCACATCTGATGCTGGCCCACTCCCGATGCCACGATGGTGTCGGAGGGGGTGGAGTCCCGTAGCTGCTCCAGCACATACTGGGGCTTCAGCAGCTCATCGCCCTTCGACTGCTCATAGGTCAGCGGGAATCGCTCTTGCCATCCGCTGATCCGGGACCGCCACTGGTTCCGGTCGGGCTGCGCCTCGCTGCCCCCCATCTCCTTCAGTGCCTTCACCAACTCCTCGATGACCACCCGGCAGTCGCCTTGGATGGCCACGTCGGGTCGGCGCACCTTGCCCAGCTCGGCGCTGTCGATGTCCACGTGGATGATCTTGGCCAAGGGGGCGAACTCGCCCACCTTCCCAGTCACCCGGTCGTCGAAGCGGGCCCCCAGTGCGATGAGCAGGTCGGCCTCCTGCATGGCGGTGACCGCGGTGTAGTTCCCGTGCATGCCGGGCATACCCAAACACTGTGGATGGTCGTCGGGGAAGCCGCCCCGGTTCATCAGCGTGGTGACCACGGGGATGCCGGTTAACTCGGCCAACTCCAAGAGGGCTTCCGCCCCCCGGGATTTCAAGATTCCGCCCCCGGTGTAGAGAACCGGGCGCTCAGCCTCGCAGATGAGCTTGGCCGCTTGGCGGATCAGCTCGGCATCACCCGCCTGGTTGGGGAGGTAGCCGGGCAGGTCGTGGCTGTCGGGGGTGTACCACTCCATCGCCGAGCGGGGGTTGTTGGGGTCGACGATGTCTTTGGGGATGTCCACCAGCACCGGGCCGGGACGGCCGGTGGTGGCGATGTAGAAGGCGTCGTGGATCACCTGGGGGATGTCGGCCGCCTCCGTCACCAGGTAGTTGTGCTTGGTCACCGACATGGTGATGCCGGTGGTGTCGCACTCCTGGAAGGCGTCGGTGCCGATGGCCGCGTAGGGCACCTGACCGGTGACCACCACCATGGGTATGGAGTCCATATAGGCATCGCACAGCGGGGTGACGATGTTGGTGGCCGCCGGACCCGAGGTGACCATGGCCACGCCGGGGCGGCCGGTGGCGTGGGCGTACCCCTCGGCCATGTGGCCGGCGCCCTGCTCGTGGCGCACCAGCACGTGGCGGATGGACGAGTCGATCAGCGGGTCGTACACCGGCAGGATGGCCCCGCCGGGCAGCCCGAACAGGATGTCCACGCCCTCGTTCTCAAGGGCCTTCATCAGGGCTTGTCCGCCGTTCATATTCATATTGGATCAACCCTTCCGGCATCTCCGAAATGGAAAGACCTCCCAGGCTGGGAGGTCGGATGCGCTCGGTCTCCGGGTCGGCCGGGACCGCGCGCTAAAGACGTACTACGAGAATCGCTCCGGTGTGGGGATGGCGCTTCATAGGATGCCACCAGTATGAACGCTAGGGCCTGTCTGTGACAAGACGGTTAGGGGTGTACCCCGGCTCGTTCAACCCACCCACGATCGGCCATCTGGCCATCGCGGAGGCGGCCAGGGACCAGCGGGGGCTCGAACGGGTGGATCTCATGGTGTCGCGGGTGGCGCTGGGCAAGGCGCAGGTGGAGCGGCCCTCGTTCCATGATCGCATCGCAGTGCTGGAGGCTTCGGTGGCCGACATCGGCGGGCTGGAGGTGGTGGTTACCGACCATCAACTCCTCGTGGACATCGCCCAGGGGTACGACGCGGTGGTTATGGGCGCCGACAAGTGGGCCCAAGTGCTGGACCCGGCCTTCTACGGGGGTTCGGTCGAAACCCGCGACCAGGCGGTGGAAGCCCTGCTCGAGCTGGACCTGGCCATCGCCCCCCGGCCTCCGTTCCCGGTGCCGGCCGGCGCGGCCCTGAACGTCAGTCCTGAGATGATCGCGGTGTCATCCACCGGAGCACGGCAGGGTCGGTTGGAGTGGATGACTGCCGCGGCCCGGGCGTTCGACGACGCCACCGGCGCCTGGTCGAACCCCGATACAGGCTAGGCCTCGGTAATAGCGCCCTTCTCGGCCCCCTGGGCCAAGCGGGCGTATTTGGCCAGTACGCCCTTGGTGTAGCGGGGCTCGGGCGGCTTCCAATTGGCCTGGCGCTCGGCCAGAGTGGCCTCGTCCACCAATAGGTCGATGGAGTGGTCCCGCACGTCGATGCGGATGGTGTCGCCCTCGGCAATGAGCGCAATCGGCCCGCCCTCGGTGGCCTCGGGGGCCACATGGCCTACGCAGAAACCGTGGGTGCCCCCCGAGAACCGGCCGTCGGTAACCAGCGCGGCGTCTCCTCCGCGGCCCGCGCCCTTCATCGCCCCGGTGATGGCCAGCATCTCCCTCATGCCGGGGCCGCCCTTGGGCCCCTCGTAGCGGATCACCACGATGTCGCCGGCCTCAATGCGCCCGTTCAGCACCGCGTCCATGGCCGCGTCCTCGCCGTCGAAAACCCGGGCCCGGCCCTCGAAGTGGTCGAAGTCGATGCCCGCCACCTTCAGCACCGCGCCGTTGGGGGCCAGCGAACCGGTGAGCACGGCGATGCCGCCGATGTCGTGGAGCGGATCGTCCAAGCCGTGGATCACGTCTCCATCGGGGCCGGGCGGGTCGAGCAGGGCCAGGTTCTCGGCCATGGTCTTGCCGGTGACGGTGATCTCATCGCCGTGCAACAGGCCCTCGTCCAGCAGCATCTGCATCACCACCGGAACCCCGCCGATGCGGTCGATGTCGGCCATGTGGTATTTCCCATGGGGCTTGGTGTCGGCCAGGTGGGGAACCCGGGCGGCCACCTTGTTGAAGTCGTCGAGCTCCAGCTCCACCCCGGCCTCCCAGGCGATGGCCAGCAAGTGCAGAACTGCGTTGGTCGACCCGCCCAGGGCCATGGTCACCGCGATGGCGTTCTCAAAGGCGGCCTTGGACATGATGGTGCGGGGCCGGATGTTGTCCCGCAGGAGCCCGATCACCGCGGTGCCGCTGGCGTAGCTGTAGTCCTCGCGGCGGCGGTCCACCGCGGCGGCCGAGGCACTGCCCGGCAGCGACATCCCCAGCGCCTCTCCGATCGAGGCCATGGTGTTGGCCGTGAACATCCCCGCGCACGATCCCTCGGTGGGGCAGGCGTTGCGCTCGATGGCGTCGAGCTCCTCGTCGTCGATGTCGCCCACCGCATGAGCCCCGACTGCCTCGAATACGCTCACGATGTCGAGCACCTTGCCGTTGTGCTGGCCGGGGAGGATCGACCCCCCGTAGACGAACACTGACGGCAGGTTGAGCCGGGCCGCCGCCATCAGCATGCCGGGAAGCGACTTGTCGCAGCCCGCGAAGCTGACGAAAGCGTCTAACCGCTCGGCGTGCATCACTGCCTCTACTGAGTCGGCGATGATCTCCCGGCTCACCAGCGAGGCCCGCATTCCCTCGTGGCCCATGGAGATCCCGTCGGACACCGCAATGGTGTTGAACTCGATGGGGAAGCCGCCGGCGTCGCGAACGCCCTGCTTGGCCCGCTTGGCCAGCCGGTCCAGCGGCAGATTGCACGGCGTCACCTCGTTCCACGAAGACGCCACCCCCACCTGGGGCTTGTCCCAGTCGTCATCGGTCATGCCCACCGCCCGCAGCATGGCCCTTGCCGGCGCCCGCTCAGCCCCGGAGGTCACCTCGTGAGAACGTGGCTTCATATCGCTCATAGCGACAGGCTATCTAGCAACATGGCGCGAATTAGAGGGCTAATGGGATTGCACAAGTCGCCCTTTGACCGGGAGATCGCCCGCCTGGCCGTTCCCGCCCTCGGCGCGCTGATTGCCGAGCCGCTCTATACCCTGGCCGACACCGCGGTGGTGGGACATCTAGGCACGCCCCACTTGGGCGGCCTAGCGGTGGCCTCGCAGGTGTTGTTGGGGGCGTTGTCGCTGTTCATCTTCCTGGCCTACGGGACCACCGCGGCGGTGGGGAGGCTTATCGGGGCCGGTGACCACCGCCGCGCCGCCCAGCAGGCGGTGCAGGGGCTGTGGCTGGCCGGGGCAGTGGGCACGGTGCTGGCCGCGGCGGCCTTCGTGTTCGCCGACCCCCTGCTGAGGATCCTCGGGGCCGACGGCGAGGTGCTGGCCCAGGGCCGGATCTACCTGCGGATCAGCCTCTTCGGCTTGCCCGGCATGCTCATCACCCTGGCCGGAGTGGGCTATCTGAGGGGCCTGCAAGACACACTGCGCCCACTGAAGGTGGCGGTGTTCACTGCCGGGCTGAACCTTGCCCTGGAGCTGGTGCTGATCTACGGGCTCGGTTTCGGTATCGGCGCCTCGGCGCTGTCAACCGTGGTGGCCCAATGGCTCGCTGCGGGTGCCTACGTGTGGTGGATCCGGGAGGCCGTAAAAGTCCACGGGGTGACCATGGCCCCCGACCGCTCGATGATTGCGCGGTTGGCGGTAGTGGGATTGGACCTGTTCTTGCGGACCGCGGCGCTGCGGGCTTCGTTCACCATGTCGGTGGCGGTGGCCGCCCGCTTGGGAGACATCGAATTGGCCGCCCACGAGGTGATCTACCAGCTCATGTTCTTCTTGGCCCTGGTTCTGGACGCGGTGGCCATCGCCGGGCAGGCCATGATCGGCCGCTTCCTCGGTGCCAACGAGCTGGACCACGCTCGGGCCGCCGGTCGCCGCATGATCGAGTGGGGACTGGCCACCGGATTGGCGGCCACCATTGTGCTGCTGGCGACCAGACCGTGGCTCCCCTTGGTGTTCTCCAGCGATGAGGCCGTGCTGTCTCTGGTGGGATTCTTGATGCTGCACCTGGCGTTCATTCAGCCGATAAACGGAGTGGTGTTCGCCCTCGACGGCGTGCTGATCGGTGCCGGAGACATGCGCTTCCTCGCCGTGGCCATGGCCGGCGCCGCCGCGGTCTTCATTCCCCTGGCCCTGTGGGTGATGGCCGCCGGCGCCGGCATCGGCTGGCTGTGGGGCGCAATGTGGGCTCTCATGGCCGCCCGCCTGGTCGCCCTGCTTTGGCGCTTCGCCGGCTCTCGCTGGCTAGTCCCCGGCGCCGTCCGCTGAGCACCAGATCGGCTCGATCACAATAGATTCTCAACAATTGTTACAGCCCGTTGGAACGCTGCATTGGGCGGGTAGCATTTTCCGCGTGACAGAAGTCGCAAGTGCGCCTCACCCCACCAAGCACGAACAGGGGTCTCCAACAATCACCGAAAACGACCGCAAAATCCTGCTGGAGATCTTGGACAGCGACGAACTTGAGACTCTGTTCCAAACTATCGCGCAAGAGGACTTCGGCACCGAACATCTGTAACTGCGAGCCCCAGTACTCATCTGCCACCATCACATCGCTACACCTGCCATTGCAGGAATCTCTCCTTGTGGACAGGTAGGTCTAATGCTGACGAGAGTCGTAGAGAGTCCTAATTCAAGGCTAACGGGATCATAGCAAATGTGGTGACCTGTTCCATCGATCCTCTATTTTCTTTAGAACCTCATGCAAGACCAAGATAGCGAACATTGTCCCACATAAAGCCTGGAAGAGCAGATATACAATTGTCAATTGTAGACTTAGTATGCCAAGAAACGAATCGAAGAAGCCCAAAACATAGCCGGCGAGCGATATTGGAATCATAACTCGCCAAATCAATAAGTTTCTAGCAGGAGAAAATCGGGGCACATTGTTCAACTCATATAGTGTTTGAATTCCCATTCCTTCGTCAACATTTGTCGGATACAAGATGACGGAGTTTGGGGGAACCTTGCTGATGTCGCAAAGTCCTGTAACTTCCTGCTCTCTGGGTTTCGGTATAACTTCCTCGTATATTACACTGTTTTTGTACTTTCTTGGGCTTAGCCCTTACAGTGACTGCACGAATCAAATCTGCTGTTCCAGAATGTGTTGGCATCACCAACGTGCGCTGCCCTCCCTTAGCTCCCGCTTGAACCGACCGCACAAGATGTTGGACTTTTTCAGTGCCATTACTGTGCAAATTGACTACTAGCTCACGCTCAGAATCAACCAGTAGCTTGTCAGGACTTATACTTGCCCCAAAGGGAGGGTCAAAGTCCCTAATGACGAAGTGGTTCTTCGGGGCGCTCTTTGGCCTCAGAAACGCTGACCTATCTAACCACAATAAAAGACGAATGAATGACCTGTCGGAGCCAGAGTATTGGAGAGGCATAGTTCCCAACCTATCCATCTCGTCCTTGAATATGTTCTTGGGAACTCTTGCTCTTGCCTTTCGCCATTCTTTTCGCAATCCCAGTAACCTACTCCAAGAAGTAACAATTGCAGTTCCCAGGGCGCCACCGACACCACCGATTGCTATCGTCCAACCTGCACTCACGTATACTCCTCCGGCCCTATCTGGAACTCTATTTCTCTTTATACATTGGAACTACACGCTTCATGAACTCATCGAATAGCGGCACAGTGAAGGCGGTTTCGCCGTGGGCGGGACTGTAGATCATGCCCTTGCCAATCAATGCGGACCTACGAGGTGCCACGGAGCTGACCTTCACGCCGAGATGATCGGCAATGTCCCCGGAACGATGTGGTCCATGGCCTAAGTCAGCCATGGCCCGCAGGTACTCGCTCTCCTTCGGAGTGAGCCGATCGTAGCGAACTCGGAAGAAATCCCGGTCTAGCTTGTCGATCACACTGGCCCTGGCTGATCTCACATCTTCATCAGTGATCGGTGAGGCCGGTGCGGCATTCCAGGCGTGGAAAGACCATTCCTGCAAGAAGTAGGGATAGCTACCCGACTCCTCAATTATCCTCTCCACTGCTGCTTCTTCGATCTCGATACCGAGGTCAACAGCAGGAAGCACAATCGCCTCAGCTGCGTCGTCTTCGTTCAGGCGCCCAATTTCAGGAAACTGGAACAGCCGCTCTGCATATGTCCTCGCGTTTCCCAGCAATGCAGGCACCTGTGGCAGCCCAGCTCCGGCAACGACTACGGGCAGGTCGAGTTGCACTGATCGGTGGGTTGCACCGACGACCGCCGCCAGTTCTTTGTCCTTCAGGTACTGAAGTTCGTCTATGGCCAGCAGCAATCCAGAGTCGCATGTATCTGCCGCCTGTCCGACTGCCACGAGCAGATCAGTGAGATCCTCAGAAAAAACACCTGAGTCCGCTTGACCGGCCAGCGGCTCGACACTCACAGCGACGGATGAGCCATCAACGAAGGTGTGGGTAAACGACACGAGTACCGAGAGAGCCCGTCTCACCGCTGAGAGCGCGCGGCGAGCCGCGCCTTGCTCAAGCTCCAGTAGAATTCTCCTCAAACGGACGGCTAGCAGCTCGGGAAAACCTCCGCCTTCCGATGCTTCGATGAATCCAACCTTCACTTCTTGTCGCTCCGCAATCTGCGAGAAGCGGTTCAGGAGCACCGTTTTGCCGACTCCCCGCAAACCCAGAAGCACGCAACTCTTTCCGGGCCGCCTGTCCAGGGCTCTTCGCACGGTTATCTCAAAGTCGTCAATAAGATCGTCACGCCCCACAAGTGCAGGAGGTGCCGATCCTGCTCCCGGCCGGTAGGGATTTTCGAAGCGATCCATTTCAATAGATCTTATCTAATATTATGGAGTTTATCAACAGCAGCTATAACATTGGAATACGTTCGTCGAACATTGACTGATCCCCGTCCCCAACTGCTGAATGACAGGGAAGACGCGGCTGACGTCGAAGCCTGTTGAGATGACAAGGGCGCAAGGTCAGCACTGTGTAGCCTTCCTTTGGCCAATCTCATTCAGGGGAGGACCTAGTTGAGCACGGAGTCGCACATCACCTCGAGCATGGTCGGGCCGATGCTGCGCACTTTGAGCCCCCGCTGGTCAGGGAACAGTTTCCGCATCGAGCAGACACAAGTGCTGGACGGAAAGCCGTCTGACAGGCCTGACATCCTGGTTTGCCCAAAAGGCCATGCCCCCGTGATCGTCGAAGCGAAGTTCGACCAGAACACGGCCGCCTTGGAAGACCAGTGCAGAGAGAGGCTTGAAACAACGGTCGGCGGGCAGCCTGTCGAAACGGTCATAATGCTCACTTATCCCTCAGGCTGGGCATCAGAGACCGACGATGCCATTTGGGCCGCGCTGCAAGAAGAAGGCGGCGGAAGTTTGGCATGGGCCATGCTCACCCATGCTGGCCGCTTCCCCGACGACGGGTGGATTCCGACCTCTCTACACGGACTTGCCGACATCATCGAGTTGAGCGGAGTGTCTGCCTCCCAAGTCCAAGCCGCGGCCGATGTGCTCGCTGAAACCATCAGAAAGGCCGGCAGCCGCATTGAAGACACAGGCCAGGCCACCGCTATTGCCGAACTGCTGAGACAGCACCACGATCCCGAAGCGACCACCGCCCAAGCATCCCGCATGGCCGCGATGCTCGTCGTCAACGCGTTTGTATTCCAAGACATTCTTGCCACGCAGAAAGGGAGCTCCCGCCTAAACATTCGGCCAGTTCAGGCGTTGCGAAGCGACCTGACGATCGGGCCCGACGGCGAGGAGAAGCTCTTGCCGACCGTCGAAGCGGTGTGCTTGCAGTGGGCGCAAATACTGAAAACCGACTGGAGGCCAATCTACGGCATTGCCAAACGCATAGTCGAGACGCTGCCGCCGCTGGAGGCGCCGCTCATCTTGGACGAAACGATTGGGGGTGCTCGAAGAATGCTGTCCGCCAATCTGGGAAGCGTGCAAGACATGGCGGGCCAGATGTTCGGCAAAATGGTTACCGACAGGGACTTGCTAAAGGCCCACTACACGCGGCCGGAAGCTGCTGCCTTGCTGTCCGAGATTGCGGTGAGGCAACTCGATCGCCAGCGGATTTGGGGCGATCCCGACACAGTCACCGCGATCCGGGTTGCCGATTTCGCCTGCGGAACAGGGATGCTGCTGTCGGCCGCGTATCGGCGCATCGCATCTAGAATGAGGCGAAACGGTCTCGACGACGCTGACATTCACAGACAGATGATCGAGGAATGCATCATCGGCTTGGACGTTCTACCGTCAGCAGCGCACCTCACTGCTATGGCAGTTTCAGCCGCCCACCCTGACCAGATTTACACCAAGTCCAACATTCACCTTGTGCCGTTCCGAGTCGAAACGAACACCAAGGGAAAGCAGGTGGCGAAAATTGGCTCCCTGGAACTGCTGGACACCGATGTAAAGGGCACCGCGTCCCTATTCGGTAGGCAATCAGATCAACAGGTCGCAGGAACACCGGACGGCGCTGAGGGCGGCGACTTCCTGGCCGTCATCGAAAGCGGATCCTGCGACCTGGTGATAATGAACCCTCCTTATGGTCGGGCGACGAAACACAGCCGAGCGTCAGCCACGCACGCTGGCCGGACAGTAGAACTAATACCGCCGTTCGCAGCGTTCGGAGCATCACCCGAAGACCAAAGAGCCATGGCTGACCGGCTGAACAAAATCGTAAAGCGCTCACGGGGTGCTGCCCATGGGAACGCTGGGATGGGTTCCTATTTCTTCGACCTCGCACACGCGAAGGTGAAGCCTGGCGGCGTGGTGGCACTGGTGCTGCCCCTCACCTCTGCTACCGGCAAGGACTGGAGTGGGCTCAGAAGCCTCCTTGCATCCCATTACGACGACATCGTGTTCGTTGGATTAGCAGGAGCCACCGATGATGAACGCCAATTCTCAGCCGACACTGGCATAGCCGAAACCCTGCTGATAGCAACAAGACGGCATCAGGCACGTGGGACAGACGACGAGCCCGCAAAAGTGAGGTGGGCGAGCCTAGATACGAGACCACCTTCTGAACCAGAAGCGGTGATCGCAGCCAGGATCGTCTCCGAAGATCGTCCTGAGAGCGCTTTCGCATCATTACGCCTAGGTTCAACGGAGATCGGGCGTGTTCTCGTGGCTGGGATCGAAGATGGTGGACTGCTCGCTGTGAAGTCTCAGACGGTAGCCGAAGCGTGCGCGGGCATCACCGTCGGGGAATTGCGGCTTCAACGCTTCGCGCCAGCGAGCTTGCCGATTATCCCTTTGGGCGACGTAGGGAAAAGGGGGCCATACCACCTCGACATTGCCGCCCGCCGAGACTCACAGGGATCGAAGAGCGACCGCGCCCCGTTCTTCATCGACGAACCAGGACCGCCAGGCAGCGATCCGTTCCCGATGCTCTGGGAGCACGACGCAGTTAGCGGGCGAGAATCGTCAATAGAAACACATCCAGACACAGCAGGGAGCATCAGAAAGGGGAAGAACGAGGCGGCTCGCCAACTATTCAAGAAATGGTCTGTGCATCTCCACATCAACCAAGACTTTGACTTCGGGTCGCAGATGCTCGCCGCTGCTGTCACCCCGATGAAGGCTCTCGGTGGCAGAGCGTGGCCCGGTTTCAAACCGTCGAACGCTGCGCATACCGAGTTTCTTGCCCTGTGGATGAACACCACGCTCGGCCTCTTTGCCTTCTGGAGCACTGGCAGCCGCCAGCAGAAACGGAGGTCGATACACACGGTAACCAGCCTCCCACAGCTACCTGTGTACGACCCGCGGTCACTTAGCACAGCCCAGGCCGAAAAGGCCGCCACCTTGTTCGACGAGATGAAGTCATGGAAGTTATTGCCAGCGAACCAGGCCGACATCGACGAGAACCGGGTACGCCTGGACCGTGAGGTTTTCTGCGGACTACTCGGCTTGCCGCTCCTATGCAATGCGACCGACGACGAGTTCATGGAAGCGCTGGCCGTGTTGAGAACCGCATGGTGCGCTGAACCGCACATCGCCAGACGGGCCTAGCTGCAACCACCGCTCTCCACGAACCATCCGATTCTCCTCGTCAATTCACCCTTTCCATCTCTCGGGTAACATTCACCGCTTTCCCCGTCGACACTGCTAGCGTTTCCTCTCCCATGGCTGCTCCTCGCGACACGATATGGACGCTCGAACCGCACACTGCGGCAAAACATGACCTTCTCAGGCACTATCTGAAGGCTTGGTATCCGATTCTCGCACGACATTCAGGACGTGTCATTTTCCTGGACGGTTTCGCTGGACCAGGGATCTACAAAGGCGGTCAATCTGGCTCACCAATAATCGCCATCAATACTCTTCTCGAACACAGCTATTTTCCAAATCTAAATGAATGCGAGTTTGTTTTCTTGTTTATCGAAAACAATAGCGAGAGACTAGGCCGTCTGGAGACCGAGCTACGTGGCCTGTACCCCCTACCATCCAATATCAATGTTGAGACAATCGAGGGAGAATTCCAAGATGTAATTGAGGAAATAGTGGGAAAACTGGCAGAAGAAGAAGCGAGACTAGCTCCAACACTTGCATTCATTGACCCATTTGGCTTTTCCGGAGTTCCGATGGATACTATTCGGCGATTTCTAAGCGCACCAAAGTGTGAATTGATAATGATCCTAATGGTAGATCATCTCAACCGATTCAAGTCACATAGCCCAGTGAAGATGCGGTTTGAAACTCTTTATGGAACTGTCAATTTTGACGGTGTGGAAGCTGCTGATGATGCTGTACCTGTGTTAGTTGAGAAATATAAGAGTCAACTGAAGAGAGTCGCTGGATTTTCGTTTGCATTAGACTTTCAAATGGTACGATCTGACGGTCACGATGCCTATTTCATAATTTACGCCACAAGGAACATCACTGGGGTCAGAAAATTCAAAGACGCAATGTGGACAGTCGATCCTGCAGGTGGTCAGCAATTCTCAGATATGCACTGGAACCAAGTGCCTCTGTTTACGGGGTCTAATGTAGATACAACTTTGCTCCAACAAGAACTTAGCAAGGAATTTTCGGGGAAGACTGTGGGTATCGAAGAAATTGAAGAGTATGTTCTGCTCAAAACACCTTACAAAGAATCCCATATAAGGCGCATGACTTTGGTACCCTTGGAGACTGCAGGAAGAATAGTAGTAGTTGAATCTACCAAAAACCGCAGAATTAGCACTTTTCCCCCGGGAACGAAAATACTCTTTCAGCCCACTTTAGGCATCTGATCCCAAGTTCTTCCCTCAAGCTCGCGACCTGCCTCACTCTTACTGACTCTACGCATTAGGATAGGAGATCCAGGGATAGGGGTAGAGTCTGGTTCGGCGACAAACGTCCCATCATTCACCACTAGGACCGCATTATCATCGTCCCTCGGAGTCCATGCTCCCCATTGCTTGAAGAAGAATGCTGTATCGGACTCTAGGCATCTATCCCGAAGGTCAAACACCCATGAAGGATGCATAGGGCGGGCGTTCGCTCCCGATTCACCTCCAGCTATGACCCAATCTATGGCATCAAGACTAAGTGAAGGCAACTCTCCCAAAAGAGGCTCAGCGGATACGAAGCGAATGACTGACGGCACTTCACTCAAGTGATCGACTCGAAAGCAATAGCGATCTGTCTCCACACTCACACCCATCCAAATATTCTCAGGCCAAGGAAGGCGTGTTGCAAGCTTGACAAGACGTTGCGAACGTTTGGTGAGTACCTGATACGTATGTCGAGGAGTGTCAGCCATAACCTGAAATACATCTTCAATAAACTGATCAGGAACTTCAGGATGGAATAGATCACTCATGGAGTTCACGAAAATCACCCGTGGAGATTTCCAGCGATATGGAAGAGCTAGCTCATCCTTGTGAAGCGTCAAGGCAAATCCGGGACCGCTGGTTCGTGGGTCTCCATCGTCTTGATATTTCGGATTGCCCATAGCCTTGAGCCGCTTGGCGAGGGTAAGCGCGTAGCAGTTGTCGCAGCCAGGCGATACCTGGTCGCATCCCGTTGTGGGATTCCAAGTAGCCTCGGTCCACTCGATCGTTGACCGGTCGCTCACAGGCACCTTCCTCGTTCAGCGCAGATTTGGCGGGATACAGCATAGAGAAGGAGAGCGACAGTTGACCTGTTGGATGAATGGTCAAGGATCCTGAAGAAGGAACAGGTGCAGCAGCGACGGCTAGTTTTCGTCAGGGGTGGACACCAGATGTTCACGGTGGTTTACAGACTTAGGTAGACGTTTCCACGTGGGCTTTGATGCCGTTTACTACTGCCTGCATGTTGGTTCGGTGGACTTTGAGGCGGTTGGCGATGATTCGGGGCTCTTTTTCGGGGTTCTGCTCGATGAACATGTTCAGGCCGGAGGGGCCGGGGCCGAGGATGAGGCGGTAGATGAGGCGGGTGCCTCCGCCCATGAGGGGCTGGAGTTCGAAGCGCCACCTTGCGCCGGGGTTGTCGGGGTCGGAAGTACACCAGCCGAAAGCCACCGGCTCCTGGCACACGTCTACGAAGCAGGGGACCTCCCAGTCGCCCATCACTTCTAGGTGGTTGCGGCCGGTGAATGTGGCGCCCAGCGAGGGGCCGTCGAAACCGTCGTCCCAGGTGGCGCCGGTGAACTCGTCGGAGAACTGGGCGGGGAGGTCGATGTCGGTGACCGCGGCCCACACCTCGTCGATCCCAGCGGCGATGTCGGTTTCCACCATCGTGCCGGGGCCGTCGGCCATCTTCACGGGGGTTCCCGGACCGGACTCGTAGGTGCGGCCGTAGCCGTCGAAGAAAGTGATGTTTCGGGCTGGATCGCGGCGGGCGGGACGGAAATCGGTGCCCTTGGTCCACGCCACCGGGAACATGGCGATCTCTGTGATCTCCTCGGGGATGCCGAGCAGCTCCTTCAACTCGGGTGCCTTGGCCAACACGGCGGTGGTCCAGGCGGTACCCAGTCCCCGGGCTCGCAGGGCCACACAGAAGCTCCACCCGCTCTGGATCACCGAGTCGAACAGGCCGGGAGCGCCACTGCCGTCGTGGCGGCCCATGATGGTGGGTATGACGATCACCGGCACTTCGGCCAAGTGCTCCACCAAGTAGGCCGACGAGCTCACTGTCCGAGCCCGGGGGTGGTCGGTGCCCTCCAAGCGGTCGCTGGCCTCCAGCATGAAACCGCCCACTACTTCGCGGTACAGCCGGGCCAGCTCCTGTTTGATCTCAGGGTCGCGCACCACGATCCACCGCCGGCTGGTTTGGTTGCCCCCGGTGGGTGCCTGCTCGGCGATGTCGATGCAGTCGAGGATGATCTGATCATCCACCGGCCGCTCTAGATCCAGCCGCTTCCGCACCGCCCTCGTTGTGGTCAGCGCCAGGTCCACCGCTTCAGTGTCGATGCTCATGTCTTGCTCGCGTCATTGTAGATGCCGCGGGACATCAGGGATTGCTCTTGGTCTCTCCGCTTCTGGTACACCGCGGCCCGCTGCTCGAACACGCCAGGGGCGTCGGGCGCGGCTTGGGCGGCCCATTCAGCGAGATGGCAGGCAAGCCGCAAATCGCCAGCTTCGGAGAGCTCGATGGCCCGGCTTGCCAGTTCGGAAGCCCCTCCGGCCAGCCGGGCGACTTCCGCAGCCACCGCCTGATCCGGGGCGGGCTTGAGGCGGGCGGGGTTGCCGTCGTACCAGCCGCCGTAGAGGCGCCAGATGTTGCGAACCACGAACTCGGGCTCGTCGTAGCCGGCTCGCAGGTAGGGCTTGGCCATCAGGTCGTCGGGAACCCGCACCTGGTGGATGATGTCGTTAAGGCGGGCCCCGGCGTTCATCATCTCCAGCGTGTCGGCTACTAATCCCTCCAGCGCGGTGGCCACATCGTCGAGCACCATGGCGATGCGCTCCTCCCCTTCGATGGGCAGGCCGTGGGCCGGCAGCAACAGCGCAGGGCGCAGGTCGATTATCCGGCGAAGGGCCGCGGCCCACTCGGCGGGATACCGCTGCACCTTCTGGGGATTGCCCGCGTTGGGGAAGTACCAGATGAACAGATCGCCGGCGAACAGCGCCCGCTGGTGGGGCAGCCACACCAAGGTGTGGTCGTCGGTCTCCCCCTCGGCATGGAAAAGCCGCAGCGACGTACCACCCACCTCCAACTCCAGCTCGGCGGCATAGTCAGTGGTGGGGCGCACCCAGTCGTCGGCGAACATGTCCATCACGCCGCTTCGCCCGAACTGGCGGCGATTTATGAGCCGGTTGTAGTCCTGGGTGAGGGTGTAGCGGTCGAACCGGCGATCCACAGCCTCGTGGGCCACCACCTGGGGGGCGGCCCTCCCCTGCTGTTGGGCGTCTTCGACGAAGGCGGGGGCTCCGCCGACGTGATCCATGTGGCCGTGGGTGTAGACGATGGTATGCACCGGCATACCCTTCCACCGGCGGAGGTGGTCTAGCGCGATGGGGGCGAACGCCGGAAGCGAGGTATCGATGGCCACCAACCCCTCTTCGGTGGCCACCGACCACACATGTGAGAAAGCGCACACTATGGATACGTCGTCGGCAATCTCGTGGAACGATCCGTCCATAGGGTGGATCGCCTGCTGCCCTTCATCAACGCCCTCGTCGATGATTCGGGCCGACCGTTCCAGCAGCGTCATACCGCCCTGCACCCTATCCAATCCCCTGTAAACCAGCCCTCTAGCCGCGGCGGGAATTGAGGAGCTGGGTGACGGCCTTTCCGTCGGCTCGGCCCTGGGTGGCCTTCATCACCTGCCCGACGAAGAAGCCGGTCAGCTTGGCGTCGCCATCGCAAAAGCGGGACCACTCATCAGCGTGCTCGGCAATGAGGCTGTCCACCAGGGACTCCAGCTCGTCGGTGTCCATGGCCTCGAATCCCAGGGTCTGGGCCGCGTCTTGAGGCGATCCCCCGCCCTCCACCAGCACAGCCAGCACTTTCTTGGCCTGGGTAGCGGTCAGCTCGCCCGCCTCCTCCATGCCAACCAGTTCGGCGAGCGCCTCGGGGGTCAGCTGGCCAGACCCATCGGCCAAGTTCTGCACGATGTGGGTCATCACCCGCTCTGCTGCCCCTCCCCCGCTGATGGCCGCCAACGCCAGCTCGTCCATCGAGCGCTCGACGGCCAGCGCAATGTTGTCGATGTCCACCGATGGGGCGGCCTCCGCCAAATTCATCCGGCGGTCCCGGGGCAAGGCAGGCAGCGCATGGCGAATCTGCTCCACCCACTCGGTGCTGGGGTTGAGCGGCAGCAGATCGGGCTCGGGGAAATAGCGGTAGTCGTAGTCCTCCTCCTTGGAGCGCAAAGCATGAGTGCGCCCGTCATCCTCGTTCCAGTGCCGGGTTTGCTGCTCTATGGCCTGCCCGCTGGTCAATTGGTCGATTTGGCGACGGGCCTCATACTCGATGGCCCGACCCAAAGAGCGCAGCGAGTTCACGTTCTTGATCTCGCACCGGGTGCCCAGCCGGTCGCTTCCCACCGGCCTAACCGAAACATTGCAATCCACCCGCAGGGAACCCTCCTCCATCTTGCCGTCGGACGCCCCCACCGCCACCAGGATGGACCGCAATTCAGAAACGTATTGGCGGGCCTCCTCGGCTGAACGCAGTTCGGGATGGCCCACGATCTCGATGAGCGGCACCCCGGCCCGGTTGTAGTCCACCAGCGAGTACCCGGCCTCGTGGATGCGCCCTCCCCCGCCGATATGGACGGTCTTGCCGGTGTCCTCCTCCAGATGGGCCCGCTCGATGCCGACCCGCTTGCCCGAGGGCAGCTCCAGCCAGCCGTCCACGTTGATGGGCTGGTCGTATTGGCTGATCTGAAAGTCCTTGGGCATGTCGGGGTAGAAGTAGTTCTTGCGGGCGAACACCGATGGCTGAATCCGGCAGTTGAGAGCCAGGCCCACCCGAATGGCCAGCTCCACCGCTTTCTCGTTGAGCACGGGAAGCGAACCGGGCAAGCCGAGCGACACCGGGTCGATGTGGGTGTTGGGCTCGCCGCCGAACCGGTTGGGGCTGGCGCTGAACAGCTTGGTGGCAGTGGCCAACTCGGCGTGGACTTCCAGGCCCACCACTGTCTCCCACTCGGTGTCAGCCGGGGCACCGAGTCCGGGGATGGTCTGGGCTTCGTCGCTCATCACAAACTCGCTTCCAGCACCGCGGCGGCCCGGAACATGACCGGTTCGCCCAGAGCGGGGGCCATGATCTGCACGCCCACCGGCAGGCCGTCGTCTCCGACGCCGTAGGGCACCGACATGGCGGCCTGTCCGGTGAGGTTCACCGGCACGGTACACACGTCGCTCATGTACATGGCCATGGGGTCGGCGGTGCGCTCTCCCAGCGGGAACGCGGTGGTGGGCGACGTGGGACTCACCAGCAGGTCGAACCGCTCCCACACGGAGGCGAAGTCATTGATGATGAGCGTGCGCACCTTTTGGGCCTTGCCGTAGTAGGCGTCGTAGTACCCGGCCGACAGGGCGTAGGTGCCGATCATGATGCGGCGCTTGACCTCATCGCCGAAGCCAGCCGAGCGGGTGGCGGTGTTCATGTCGGGAGTGCTGGGCCCGTCCACCCGCAACCCGTAGCGGACGCCGTCGTAGCGGGCCAGGTTGCTGGACGCCTCGGCCGGTGCGATCAGGTAGTAGGCCGATAGTCCGTAGACCGCAGCCGGCGCGCTGGCCTCGGCGACGCTGGCCCCGGCCGATTCCAGCGCTCTCACCGCAGCCTGCAATTGTGCGGCCACATCGGGGGCGATGCCGTTGCCGCTCAACTCAGTCAGCACTCCCACCCTGAGCCCATCAATCCCGTCGGCCAGCGTGTGCGACACCGGGGGCTGGGGTTCGCTGATGCTGGTGGAGTCGCGGGCATCGGGGCCGCTGATCACGTCCAATACGGCCGCCGCATCGGCCACCGTGGTGGTGAATGGACCGATCTGGTCCAGCGACGATGCGAACGCCACCAGGCCGTAGCGGGACACCAGGCCGTAGGTGGGCTTGACTCCGACCACCCCGCACAGCGCGGCGGGCTGGCGGATTGACCCTCCGGTGTCGCTGCCCAGCGCCACCGGGGCGAACCCGGCGGCCACCGCAGCGGCGCTGCCCCCCGATGAGCCCCCCGGCACGCGGCTGGTGTCGCACGGGTTGCAGGTGGGGCCGAACGCCGAGTTCTCGGTGGAACTGCCCATGGCGAACTCGTCCATGTTGGTCTTGCCCACCACCACGGCACCGGCATTGTGGAGCTGCTCCACCACGGAGGCGTCATAGGGCGGTGCCCAGTCCTCCAAGATGCGAGAGGAGCAGGTGGTGGCCAGCCCTCGGGTACACAGGTTGTCCTTGAGGGCGACGGGGACGCCGGCCAAGGGGCCGGGATCGCTGCCGGCGGCCACTGCGCCATCGATCTCGTCGGCGCGAGCCCGGGCCTGGTCTGCGGCCACCAGGTTGAAGGCATGGATGTCAGCGTCACCGCCGGCGATCACATCCAAGTGCTCATCGACCACTGAGCGAGCCGACCGCTGCCCTGATCGCACGGCGGCGGCAATCTCGACTGCGGTCACGGTGCCTCCCCCAGAACCGGGGGAACCCGAAATTGGCCGTCCTCGGCAAACGGCGCCTGCGCCAGAACTTCATCGCGGTCCAGTACCTCGCCGGGAGTGTCGGGGCGAAGCAAGTTGGCGATGGGAAGGGCGTGCATCGTGGGGGGAAGGGCCTCCAAGTCCAGCGCCTCCACCTCTGCCACGTGGTCCAAGAGCTCGTCGAGCTGGCCGGTGAAACGGTCCAGCTCCTCGTCGGTCAGCTCCAAGCGGGCCAAAGCGGCCACATGGGCGCATTCAGCCCGGGTGATGCGTTGCTGGCCCATACCGAAGCGAATGGTACCGCCCCAATTGCCGGTTTCCCGCGCCGGAGTCGCTCGGTGGCCTACGTTGCCGGGGTGGGGTCGCACCCATTTCTCAGCCCTGAGTGGATCGAAGCGGCCATGGCGCTGCGAGAAGAGCTGGCCTCAGCCGCGCCCGATCCCGTTCACATCGCCAGGGTCAATCTTGTGGTTACAGACACCCCCTTCGGCGATGGCCAGTTCCGGGCCTACATCGACACCGAGGCCGGAGGACCGCTACCGGTTTCGGGCCGCCTGAACGACCCCGACGCCACCGTGATCCTCGACTACCCCGCAGCCCTCGCCGCATTCGTGACCGACGACCCCGACATCGTGGCCCATGGCTTTCTGACCGGTGCCCTGCGGGTAGACGGCGACTTGGCCCTAGTCCTCATCCTGTTCGGAGAGGGCATGACCGATGAGCAGGCCGCTTTCGCCCGCCATGCCCAATCTCGGCTTCGGGCCCTCACCGCACTCGAATCAGCTTGAGCCCGACTCTCTCAGCCCTCTTGCGGGCTCTGCTCCGCTCCCTCTTCAGGTCTGGTGATCACGCTCACGCACGTCCCAAAGTCCACAACGGTGTCGGCGAGCGGGTTGGACGCCAGGATCTCAGAATCCAGTGGGCCGTCCACCTCGCCCAGGCAGAGGCCGGCTTGCTCAAGAACGTTCGAAGCCTCTCCCACTCCCAGGGTGGCAAGGAACGGCACCCGCACCTTCTCAGGCCCGTCGGAGACCACCACCGTGATCACCGAGTCGGCCGCCACCTCGGTTCCCGGCAACGGCTCCACCCTCACCACCCGGCCTGCTGCTACCACATTGTCGGGCACCTGCCACTCGAGCACGCCCAAGCCGAGAGCCTCCAGCCGCTCACGAGCCACGACAAGCGATGAACCGGTAGTGATGTCGGGCACCACGCGGGGCGCTGGCCCGAGCGAGACCACCAAATCCACGCTGCTGCCCGGCTCGACCTCGGAGAACAGCTCGTCTACTTCGATTACCACTCCCTCTATCGCAGTCTCGTCAAAGCGCTCGTTGACATCCCCCACCGACAAGCCCACTGCGGCCAGCGATACTGCGGCGTCTTCCACCGCAAGGCCGGCGAGGTTGCCGGGAATCACAACCAGCTCAGGGCCCAAGGACACCCACACTGTGACGGTCTCTCCCCGTTCGAGACCAGTTCCCGCCAGCGGCGCCTGGCCGAGTATCTGACCGGCCACGGTGCCGTCTTGGCGCCGTTCGAGGCGTTCGAGCACCCAGCCGGATTCGCCCAGGATGCGGGACAGGTGGGCCTCGTCTACCTCGGCCAGGTCGGGCACCGGCTGAGGATCGGTGCCGAACTGGCTGTCCCAAAGGGCGTAGGCCCCGAATCCCGCAGCCCCCAGCACCACGAGCGCCACCACCGCCGCCAGCAGCCTTCGGAGTGCCGATCGGCCTTCCCGGGATGTCGAACCGCCTTCCCGGGGTGCGGAACGGTTCTTGCGATATGGCATACGGCCTTTCGCCTTTGGGGCAGCCTCCCCTGAGTGCCTGTCGGGTGCCGCCGCGGCCGCGGACTCACCGGTGTCGGGGATCTCCGGCCCCGGCTTGATCAGAGGAAGCGGGGCGGGGCGGGGCAGTGTCTCGGCCGCAGCCAGCAGCCCATGGCCCAGTTCGCGAGCAGAGGGACGGTCGTCCCGCTCCGGTCGTCCCGCCTGCTCCAACACCCGACCCAGGCGGGAGAATTGGCCGGCCAGGTCGAGCTGTCGGCTCATCTTGGCCATCTGGGTGTACTCAGGGTCGTCAGACTCGAATGGCACCCGGCCCGACAGCGCCTCGGTGAGCACCAAAACCAGGGAATAGACGTCGCTCTTGTGGTCGGGGGTCAGGCCCTGGGCTTGCTCCGGGGAGGCGTAGCGCACCGCGTCGATGGCTGAAAATACCGACCTCGCCATCAGTGCTCCCCCGGTCTCCGACGAAGTCAAGGCCCATGATGTGCCCAGATCAGCCAGCCGAGCTCGGCCGCGACGCGAGAACAAGATGTTGGAGGGCCGGATGTCGCCGTGGATGATCCCCTGGTCGTGGATGTGCTCCAACCCTCGAGACGCGTCAAGGCCGACCATGAGCACCTGCGATGGAGACAGCATGTGCCCGGCATCCATCATCCCCAGCAGACTCCCGCCCTCCATGTAGTCGCTCACCACGTAGAGACCGAGGTCGGAGTCTCCCCAATTGTGAGCGGCCACCACATGGGGATGGCTTACTGCGGCGGCTTCCTCGGCGGCCTCCAGGAAACGGCCGACAAAGGCCCCTTCCCCAATCCATCCGTCGGGCAGGACATCCTCGGAGAGCAGTTTGACCGCTACTCGACGCGACTGGGACAGGTCGTAGGCGAGGTACACGTTGGTGAACCGCCCGGTGCCAATGTGGGTTACGAGCCGATAACGCCCGCCCAGAACTCGGCCGATCTCGCCGCGGTCATTGGCCACGCATTGAGGGTACTTGCCTAGCGATTCAGATCTGCGCCACTCAGGGTGTCTCCGGCCTTGGCCAGCGGGCACACTGGGTAGGTGCTGGAGTCGGTTGTTCTGCGCCGGGTGCTGTTGGGCCTCGCCGCCCTGGCGGGGGCCGTGGCCATCGTGCTGGCCCTGCTGCTGGCCGACACCGACAACAACGACGTGACCGTTACCGGCAACGCCGCGGTAGACGAGCTCATACCCCCTCGCAGCGCTGAGGTCCTCGCCCAAGAAACCGTCGGCATCGACCTCGCCCCTGGCTACGACGCCCGGCTGACCATCAACGGAGTGGACATCCCCCCCGACCAATTACGCCACCTGCCCAACCTCAACCGCTTCACCTTCCGTCCTGATCAGGGCAAGGTGATCGAGCGACTCCAAGCCGAGCAGAACTGCGCCCTAGTGACCTACTGGCGCCAAGAAGTGCGACCCGCAGAGGCCGACACCATCTCCTGGTGCTTTACTGCGTCCTAATCGACTCGGCCTTCTCCCTGCATCTGCCCATCGAGGGAGCGAAGTGACGCCTCCAGCCGGCGTAAATAGCCGGCGAAATCCTCCGACTCTCCGTCGTGCAACCACTCCAGCCGGGTGCGCCCGCGATCTAGGTGCTCGCCCATGAGCTGATCGATCAACTCTCTGCCTTCCGGGCTGAGTTGGGCCATCATGACCCGGCGATCATCAGGATCAGGCACCCGACGGACCAGATTCAGATTCTCGAGTTGGTCCACTCGCCCGGTCATGCCCCCGGAAGTGAGCATGGTCATGGCCGCCAGCTCACTCGGCTTGGCTTGAAACGGCTCGCCGTTCCGCCGCAATGCCGCCAACACGTCGAACAACCCCAAAGTGAGGCCATGGGGACGGAGGAACTCCGCCATGGACTGTTCGAACAAACGGTCGATGCGAGAGATCCGCCCGAAGATCCCGATAGGCGACGCATCCAGATCAGGGCGTTCGCCAGCCCACTGCTTCAAAATCGAGTCAACTCGGTCGTAGGTCACGACATCTCCTCCAGCACAGTTCCAATCGTTTCGACCACTCGGTCCGCCTCTGCGGCTGTGAACGTGAATGGCGGGTAGATGCCCAGGTGGTCGGCTTGAGCCCGCACCAGCACCCCGGCCGATTGAATGCGCCGCTGGGCGTCGGCCACCAGGGGCTCCGGGCTGTCGCCCGACAGCTCAACGGCGGCCAGCATCCCCTCGCCCCTAGCCTCAGCCACCGCGGGCAAGGCGCCCAGCGTGGCGACTCGCTTTTGAAGGTATTTTCCAGTCTGGCAACTGTGGTCGACCAGGCCTTCCCGCTCGAGAATCTCGATTACCTTCAGCCCCGCGATACAGGCCGCGGGGTGCCCGCTGTACGTGTAGCCGTGCATCAGCTCGATGGCCCCCCCGGGGTCGACGAACGCCTCGTGAATATGGCTGCCAGCGATGGCCGCCCCCATCGGGATATAGGCAGACGTGAGGCCCTTGGCCACGGTCATGATGTCGGGAACCACCCCATAGCGGTGACCGCCGAACCAGTGGCCCAGGCGTCCGAATCCGCACACCACCTCGTCCAGCACCAGCAGCACATCGAAGCGGTTGCACACCTCCCTGACCTGGGACAGGTAATCCTCCGGGGGCGGGTAGACACCGCCGGCCGCTTGCACCGGCTCCATGATCACGGCGGCGACAGTGCTGGGGTCGCGGTAGGCCAGCTCTTGCTCCAAAGCGTTGATGTCATGAGCTGGTACCTGGGTGCATCCTTCCAGCAGCGGACCGAATCCCGACCGGTTCTCGGTGAGGCCGCCCACCGAGATTCCGCCCAGGTTCATGCCGTGATACCCGCGGTGCAGCGACACGAAACCGGTCTTGGAGGCCTGACCGACCCGGCGCCAGTAGCCTCGGGCGATCTTGAGGGCGGTCTCCACCGCCTCAGAGCCAGAGTTTGTGAAAAAGACGTGGTTCAGATCGCCGGGGGTTCGGGCGGACACCGCTTCTGCCAGCTCTTCAGCCCGAGGATGGCTGTAACCGAACAGGCAGTGGTATTCGAGGGTGCGGAGCTGGTCGGCCACCGCGTCGGCGATCTCGGTTCGGCCATGGCCCAGGATCACGCAGGCCACCCCGCCGGCCGTAGCGTCGAGCAGTCGGGCGCCGTCTTCGGTCTCCACATAGTTCCCGTCTCCGGCCACCACCACCGCCGGTTTGCCGCCACCAGCTGAGGTGAACGGCATCCACAATGGTCCGGTCGCGCTGCTCACGGCCCGCTCCGAGCATCCCGCCAGGCCAAGAAAGACCCCATCTCTTCGATCCGATAGTCAGGGCCTGACCGCACCAAGATGAGGTGCTCGGCCCCTGCGGCCGCGTAGTCATCATAAGTGGCATCACTGGCGGTCTCGAACAATGCCACCGTCCGCTCCACTTGGGACGGATCGCGTTCGGCCCGCTCGCACCAGCTGTCCAGCACCCCGTTGAGGTGGGCGATCTCATCAGGCGTGCCCCAACCGTTCCAGGCATCGGCCAATCGAGCGCACACGTCCAAGGTCATCCGCTCCCCCAACCCGCCGATCAGAATGGGAAGCGGGCCCACCGGGCCAGGCCGGAGCTGGGCCAGCCGATGGCGGACGCGGTGGATGGCCACCTCCATCTCCCGGATTCGATCGGCGTCTCGGGACATGGCGAAGCCGTAAGACTGGTAGTCGCGCTCCAACCATCCCGAACCCAGGCCGAGCACCAACCGGCCCCCGGATGCGTGGTCCACCGTGCGGGCCATGTCGGCCAGCAGATCGGGATTGCGGAATCCGGTGCAGGTGACCAGCGGGCCGATCTGAGCCCTCTTGGTGACCGACGCCATGGCGGCCAGCGTGGACCAACACTCAAAGGCGGTGCCCTCGGGATCGCCGTCGATGGGGAAGAAGTGGTCGAATGTCCAGATGCTGTCGGCACCGGCCTCGTCGGCGTATCGCCAAGCAGCTGCCATCTCGTCCCAGCTCACATGATTGGGGCGGATCTGCACTCCCACCTTCGGCGCCATCTCACGCCCCTTCATGGGACGCGGCCAAACCGGTGATGAGTGACACCAACTTCTGGGCGTCGGTGCTGTGGGCATCCAGCAGCTCGATGAGCTGCCCCCGGCGCATGACCGCTATCCGGTCGGCAAGCCGGAACACCTGGTCGAGGTTGTGGCTCACCACCACGATGGTCAGATTGCGCTCTCGCAGCGTTGTGATGAGGTCTTCCACCCGTGCGGTCTCGGCGATGCCGAGCGCGGCGGTGGGCTCGTCCATGACGATCACCTCGTTGCCCCAGTTCATGGCCCGGGCGATGGCCACGCCCTGGCGCTGGCCTCCGGAGAAGTGCTGGACCGGGATGCGGACCGAGGGGATCTTGATGTTGAGCCGACGGATGATCTGCTCGGTGTCGCGGCGCATGGCCCGGCGCCGCAGGAAGGTGAGCGGCCCCCAGCCCACCTTGAGCTCCCGCCCCATGAACAGGTTCTGGGCTGCATCGAGGTTGTCGGCCAGGGCCAGGTCTTGGTACACGGTTTCGATGCCGGCCGTGCGGGCGTCCAGCGGCGACCGGAAACGACGGACCTCGCCGTGCAGCACCACCTGTCCCGCGTCGGGCTGCTCCGCTCCGGAGATCACCTTCAACAGGGTGCTCTTGCCAGCCCCGTTGTCGCCCACAATGGCGGTGAGCGTGCCGGTGGGGAAATCCAGCGAAACGTCCCGAAGCGCGACCACCCCGCCGTAGCGCTTGTGGATCCCCGACACGCTCAGCGCGACGTCCGACGACGGGGAGCCCTCAGGGCGGGGGGCGTCGACGACTGATCCAGGTTGGCTTGCGGTCATGATCCTGCTCCCTGCAATTGGTCGAACAAGTACTCAGGCGCCACCGGCACCCGGTTTACTTGGACACCCAACTCGGACAGGGCGTCCTCAATGGCGTTGGCCACCGCGGCCGGCGGCGAAATAGCTCCAGCCTCCCCCACACCCTTGATGCCCAGAGGGTTGAGCGGAGATGGAGTCTCCAAATGGGCGACGGCCAATTCGGGCACCCCGGCGGCATCGGGCACCAGATAGTCGGCCAGGCTGGGATTCTGGGGTTGGCCGTCGGCATCGTACGCCGCCTGCTCAAACAGCGCCGCTCCGATCCCCTGAGCCACTCCCCCGGCGATCTGGCCGTCGACGATCATGGGAGAAAGCAGCGGTCCGCAGTCATGGGCCACCACGTAGTCCAAAACCTCCGTCGCGCCCGTGGACGGATCGACGGCCACCCGGGCCACATGCACCCCAGCGGCAAAGGTGACCGTAGGCGGCTCGAAGCAGACCACCTCGTCCAAGCCAGCGTTGCTGCCGTTGGCAAATACGCCTCCGGGGGCAAAGCCCGTAGCCACTTCGGCCAGCCCCATGCGCCGAGTGGGCGTTCCCACCACCTCTACCATGCCGTTTCGGATGCACAGGTCGGCGGGGGCCAGTTCCCACTGCTCCGCCACCGCGTCCACAATCCGGTTGCGCAACACGTTGGCCGCTTCGTGGATCGCACTGCCTGCTACCACCGCGCTGCGGCTGGCCAGCGTGCCCCAACCATGCTCTACCGCAGCGGTGTCACCCCCGATCACCGTCACCTGCTCGGGATCGACGCCCAGCGCCTGCGCGCACACTTCGGCGAACACAGTCTCATGTCCCTGACCCTGCGAACACGCGCCGGTGGCCACTTCAACCCAGCCGGTCTCGTCCACCCGCACCCGGGCGCTCTCGAAGGGTCCGACACCGGTGCCCTCCACATAGGTGGACATACCGACGCCGACTAGCCGACCGTTGTCGTCCTGCGCCCCTCCCCGCAATCCATCGTCGATTTCGCCCAACTCCACGGCCTCCTCGAAGCATGCGTAGAAGTCACCGCTGTCGTAGGTCATGGGAGTGCCATCCCGGTAGTTGAGACCCACCGAATAGGGCATCTCGTCGGCGGTGATGAGATTGAGGCGGCGAAGCTCCACCGGATCGATGCCCACCTCCCGGGCGGCCACGTCGATAATGCGGTCCATGGCGAAAACTGCTTCGGGCCTCCCCGCTCCCCGATAGGGGGAGACCGGGGCTTTGTTGGTGACCACCGCAGTAGCCTCCACATCCAGCGCCGGCACCCGGTAGCACCCGCACAGATGGGCCAACGTGTTGTAGGGCTGGACCACCCCGAGGGGATTGGCCGCCCCGTTGTCCACCACGAAGCGGTCGCGTACTCCCAGGATGCGGGCGTCGACATCGAGAGCGATCTCGATGTCGTGGATCTGGTCGCGTGACTGAATGGCGGCCAATCCGTGTTCGCTTCGCTGCTCCACCCATTTCAGCGGGACGCCTGTCTCCAGGGCAAGGTAGGCCATGATCAGCTCCTCGGCGTAGGGAATGGCCTTGACGCCGAAGCCGCCACCCACATCGGGAGCCACCACCCGTATCCGGTGGGCAGGCCGACCCAAAGCCTTGGCTAGGGCGGTGCGCAGCGGGTGGGGAATCTGCGTGCTGCTCCACACGGTGAGCAGGTCGGTGCGGGGATCGTGTGCCGCCACCACGCCCCTGGGCTCCATGGGGTGACAGGCCAGCCGGCCCGAGTGCAGCCGGCGGCGACTCACATGGGCGGCTTCGGCGAAGGCAGAGTCGATGTCGCCGAAGCCGGCGGCAACAAGCAGCGAGCGGTTGTCGGGCCAATGGTCGTATAGCCGGGGAGCGTCGGCGGCCAGCGCGGCGAAGGGATCCACCACCGCCGGGCGGGGGACCAGGTCTAGGAGCACCCGGTCGGCCGCGTCGGCGGCCGCGTAAAGAGAGTCGGCGACGACCACTGCAATCGGATCGCCCACGTGCCGTACCCGGTCTACCGCCAGAAGCGGGCGGCCCTCGTGGCGCACAAAGAGCCGGTCGTCGCCCAAGGATTCCAGCAGTTTGTCCTGGTAAACCCCGCCATCAGCCTCGTTGGGGGCCATCGTGTCTATGCGCCCGATCAGGTCTTTCCCTGTCCACCCGACAACGCCGGGGGGAAGCTCCACCCCGTTCAGGTCGGCATGAGCCACCGGGCTGCGCACGAACGCGGCGTAGCGCATCGACGGCAGTTCGATGTCGGCCACATAGCGGCCGTTGCCCCTCAGCAGTCGGGGATCCTCGCGGCGCAGGGTTCTCACCGGGCCAACTCCACGGCCCAGTAGTCCCACTGGGTATGGGTGTACTCCTCCAGGGTCAAGCCGTCGGTGAGCAGTTCGTCGGTGAGCTCCGAACGATCGATGGCCTCCACCGAGCCGATGCCCTGGGCCATGATCTGCAACCGGGCCGAGCGCTCGAGGTTGACGGCGCTCACGGTTGCCTCCTCGATGGTCGACCCCACCACGGTCAGCCCGTGGCCCTTCAACAGGATGCCCTTCCGGTCGGCCAGGGCCGCGGCCACCGCTCGGCCGCGCTCGGGGTTGTCGATCTGCACCGCGGAGTCATACACCGGCACGCCATCAGCGAACAGCGTGCATAGGTGCCAGACCGGAGCGAGGGGAACATCGGTCATCGAGAACGCGATGCAGTGCATGGGGTGGGCGTGGATCACCGCCCCCACATCAGGACGCGCCCGGTAGATCTCAGTGTGCATGAACCGCTCACCGGGGGCATCCATCGATCCCTCGACCACTTCGCCGTCCAGGTCCATCACCACCACGTCACTCGGCTCGGTCTCGGCCAGATCCTTCACGTCGTCATGGGTGTGGCCCAGCACCGCCACCAAGTCGGTGCCCGGAATCCGGGCCGAGGGATGGCCGAAGGGACCGATCAGCCGTTCGCGGACCAAGATCCGTGTCGAGGTGGCGATCTTCTCTTTGAGAACCGTGATGGCCTCGGTGTTGTTGCTGCTCATTGGCGCGCTCCGATATCGAGAATGTGGACGACCTTTGTCCGGGTGTAGCTGAGCAACGACTCCATCGACCCCTCTGACCCCAGCCCAGAGTCCTTGTATCCGCCAAATGGCGTTTCCAGGAAGTGCTGGCCTCGCCCGTTGATCCACACACATCCGGCCTGCACGCGGCGGGCGGCGTCCATGGCCCAGTCCAAGTCGTTGGTGATGATGTTGGCGGTGAGCCCATAACGCGTGGCGTTGGCCTGGGCGATGAGATCGTCCCGATCCTGCCACTCAAGCACCGACAGCACCGGCCCGAATATCTCCTCGGTGGCGATCACCTGTCCGGACTCCACCTGGTCGAACAGCGTCGGCGCCAGGTAGTACCCGCCCTCGGGCACGCCCTCTGGGGAGCCCCCGCCCCTGACCAGCCGGGCACCCTCCGATCGCCCAGCCTCCACAAAGTTCTGCACTCGGCTGAGCTGGGGCTCGGAGACCAGGGGCCCCATTGTGGTGGCTGTATCGAGGGGGTCGCCCACCCTGATCTGATCGAGTCGGGCGGCCACCGCGTCCACGATCTCGTCGTGCAGATGAGCAGGGGCGTAAAGCCGGGAAGTCGACCCGCAAGACTGCCCCTGAGAAGACTCGAAGTTCATTCCCCCCACGGCCTGTTCAGCCACGAATGCGGGATCGGCATCGGGCGCCACCAATAGGGGGTTCTTGCCCCCCAGTTCCACGGTCACGTGCTTCACTCGTCCCGACGCCGCGGCGGCCTCCATGACCCGCAGTCCGGTAGTCCCCCGCCCGGTGAATCCGATGCGGCTGATGCCTGGGTGGGCCACTAGGGCCTCGCCGGTGGTGGCGCCGTTTCCAGTGAGCACGGTGAGCACGCCGGGAGGCAGGATCTCCGCGGCCAGATAGGCCACCTCCAGGGGGGACACGGGGGTTTGGTCGGGGGCCTTCACGATGACGGTGTTGCCCGCAGCCAGAGGAGCGGCTGCATGGAAGAGGGTAAACATCAGCGGGTGGTTGAAGGGCAGGATGCGGGCCACCACGCCGTAGGGCTCCCGCAATGTCAGATGGAGGCTGTTTGCCGACGCCGGCAGGGTCTTGCCGTGCAGCTCTCGGGCGATGCCGGCAAAGTAATCCAGGGCATCGGCCCCGTAGGCCACGTCGTTGCGCATGGCGGCCACGGGATTGCCGCTGTCCATGGCGTCGATCCGGGCCAGACGCTCGGTTTGAAACCGCACCGAATCGGCCAGGGCGTGCAGATAACGGCCTCGCTCCGCAGCGGAAAGCGCAGCCCACGCTGGTTGGGCTGCGGTAGCCGCACCGACGGCACCATCCACTGTCGCAGCATCGGCCAGCGGCACCTCGGCCACCGTCTCACCGGTGCCCGGGGCGATGGCCGCCATCATGTCGCCATCGGCTACCTCGCGGTCGCCCACCAGAAGCGGATAGCGGTCACGGAGGTCGGCGGCCAGCAGTTCGGCAGTCATGGGATGATCACCGGCTTCATCTCGGCACCGGCTCGCATGGCGGCTAAGGCGTCGGTTACCTGATCCAACGAATAAGTGGTTGAGCACACCGCAGATTCCAACCACAGTTCGGCGCTGTGGCGGTCCAAGAACCGGAGGGCGTCGTGGAAGTGGGAGATGTCGGCCGACAGCGAAGTCCTCACCGTGAGCTGGCGGACTTTCATGGCCGTGGTCGCCACCGGCACCGTTTCGCCATGGGCTTGGCCGATAACCATGAGCGTGCCGCCGGCTCGCACCATCTCCATTCCCTCGGTAAAGGCGCTGGGAGGCCCCGCGCATTCGAGCACGATGTCAGCGCCCCGGCCCCCGGTCAGGCTGCGGACTGCGTCGATTCTCTCGTCGGGCTCGGTGTGATCGATGTCGATGCGGTCGGCCAAATCCCACTCCTTCGTGGCCGCTAGCCGGGATGCGGGTGCACCGATGAGGACCACTTGGCTCGCTCCGCTTCGCAGAGCCGCCGCCGCGGCCAGAATCCCGACGGGCCCGGCCCCGAGAACCACCACCGAGTCGCTGAACCGGATGCGGGGCATGCGATCTAAGGCGTGCATCACCGTGCGCAGGGCGCAAGTGGCCGCCGAGGCGAGCGGACTGGACACGCTGTCGGGCACTCTCAGCACCCGGGAATCGGGCGACACGTGCAGGTGTTCGGAGAACGTCCCATTGACGGCGCCCTCCTCATAGGGCCCCCACCCATAGCCCATGGTGTTCTCGCACAGGGTGGGCTGTTTGGCCACCGCGCAGAAGTAGCACCGGCCGCACCAATTGTGAGCCCAGACGATGCGGTCACCACGCCGAAGCGGCTGTCCCAAAGCGTCCGTCATCAAGCCCGCACCCAGTTCGACAACCGTGCCTGTGCCCTCGTGGCCCATCACCAAGGGCAGACGGGCCAGCTGCTCGAAGACGCCATCGCAGATGTGTACGTCGGTGCCGCACACGGTGGCGGCGTCAACCCGCACCAGCGCGCCCCCCGGCAGAACCGGTCCCAAATCGAGCGTTTCCACCGCGGGTCCGTGGCTGTAATCCGCCAAGATCACTGCCCGGCTCATGCTGGTGCCTCCCGCCAGATCGGACCCCGGCCGACAACCGGATCGAGCAGACCCTCGGCCACCCACTCTGTGTAGGCGAAGGGATCGTAGGTTTTGGCCACTTGGCCCGGATACCCGATCAGCTCGCGAACCACCGGGCTGAGGTAATAGCACGCCGCCACCGCGGTGGTGAGCGCGACGTAGGCGTCTTCGTCCTCTTCGTGAAGGGCCAACAGCCGGTCGACGGTGAATGAAGACGGATCAAGCGCATCCACTGCCCGGACCAGAGGCTGGAGCAGATCATTGCGCCAGCCCAAGACTTGAGCCAGGTAAGACTCCACTGCCCTTACGTCAGAGACCGCGGGCATACCGTGGGCTGCGGGCAGCATCACGTCGGCGAGAGCGGTCAGCCGACCGAGGTCGATATCGGCTGTCGCCACTGGCGAGGGCGGAGCAGTCATGCCGGAACCCTTTGCTCGCTGCGGTGCTGAACCAGCAAGTCGGCAGTTCGCAGGGCCAGCGCAGTGATAGTGCAGGTGGGATTCACTCCAGAGCTGGTCACGAACACGCTGGCGTCGGCGATGTATAGGTTGGGCACATCATGGGCCTGCTGGCGGGAGTTGACCACTGAGGAAGCCGGGTCATTCCCCATTCGAGCGGTTCCCATCAAATGCCATCCCGAATAGGGAATCAAGCTGGCCACCGCAGTCTCTCGGCACCCCGATGCCGCCAGTGATTCTTCGGCCTTGGCTTCCTGGAAGGCCATCAGCCACCGGGAGTGGTCGGATATTCGGTAGCTCACTCGTGGCGCGGGAATGCTGTGGGTGTCAGTGCGGTCTGGGTCGAGTTCCACCCGGTTGGACTCCTCAGGGAGATCCTCGCCAAAGATGGCCCAGCTCGCCCCCCGTCCGAATGTACGACCCATTAGCTCGTGATGATCGGGGCCCCACACCTCGTTGCCGGCACGCATGGGCAAGATGTGATTGAGGGGGCCGCCGACCGGCGAGAGGGCCCACTTGGCCCCTCGCACGAATCCGCGGTCGGGATCGGTCTCGTAAAATTGGTAGCTGGTGATGCTGGCCCCGAAGTGGCCCTGCCAGCCCTCCACCTGGTCGTCCCACCACCCAGTGACCACCGAGAACGGGTGCATCATCAAGCGTCGACCCACCAAGCCGCTGGAGTTGGCCAGCCCGTCGGGACAGTGGCGGTCGTCAGCCGATAGCAACAGCAGCCGCGCCGTGCCCACCGCATTGGCGGCCAGGATCACCACGTCAGCTTCCTGGTGGTGCTCGACACCAGAGCGATCCAGCCAGACAGCCCCAGTGGCCAGCCCTCGCGGGCTCATCGTGATCCGGCTGACTCGGGCCCCGGTGATGAGCTGGGCGCCAGCCGCGGTCGCCTTGGGCCAGTGAGTCAGATCGGTGGAGGCCTTGGCCCCCTCGGCGCATCCCGATGTACACACCCCCCGCTGCACGCAGGGTCTCCGCCCGTCGTAGGGTGCGGACAAGATGGCGTTGGGCTCGGGCCACCAGTGCCATCCCAGGCGGTTGTGTCCTTCGGCCACCCGCCGACCGGCCGCGCCCAAGGGCAGCGGCGGCAGCGGATAGTCATCGTGGGGCGGATAGGCCGGGTCTCCGGCCAAGCCGGACACGCCGATCTGCTGGTCAATGGCGTTGTAGTAGGGAACCAGGTCGGAATAGGAGATGGGCCAGTCGTCGGCCACCCCGTCCATAGTCCGCACCCGGAAGTCCGATGGGAGCATCCGGGGCCACGTCCCCGCGTAGATGATCATGCTGCCCCCCACTGCGTTGTACATGAGCGGCTCGATGTCGGAATCGTCATGGACCACCGGGTAGTCCTCCGGGCGACTCCGCACATTGGGGCTCATGGCCCAGTCCTTGCGGATGGCCAGCTCCCAGTCGGGGCGAGCGCCGGGGAACGCGGACCTATCGGGCCAATCGCCCTGCTCGAGGCATACAACATCGAAGCCGTGCTCGGCCAGGTGGCGCGCGGCCACCCCGCCGGAGGCACCGGCGCCAATGATGAGGACGTCGGCCCGATAGGTCATGTTCGCTAGTGGGTTACCGGAGGGTGAGTACCCCTACCGGAGATCGGCGTTGGTCATGCCTTCGATGGTGTCGGCATCCACCACGAAGGTGGGGGCCTGGATGAAGTACCCCTGGCCGGTGCTGCCGGTAGTGAGGTACTGGTGAGCGACCTCGGCAGTCTGCCAACCCCACTGGTAGCCCCGCAGGGCGATGGTCATGTCCACGCCGGACCCGGCCCGGATTTGGTCGAAGACCGCGGGCTCGCCGTCGGTCCCGCTGATGAGGATGTCGGCGTGGTCAATGCCAGCCTCTTCCACGGCGGTGGCCGCACCCAATGCCAGAGCATCGCTGTCGGCCCAGATGCCGTCGAGGTCGGGATTGGCGGTCAAGGCGTCTTGGGCCAGCCGGAGGCCTTCCTCAGCCGTGAAGCTGTTGGCGCTCTGGTTGAACACCACTTCGATGCCAGGGTTGTTTTCCATGGTGTGCTCGAAGCCCTCGCGGCGCTTCTCCACGTACTCGCTGGCACCCGGGCCGCCAATGCGGGCGATCTTGCCCGATCCGCCGAGTTGCTCGACCATCCACTCGGTCTGCTTGGTGCCCTCAACACCCCAATCGGTGCCGATGAAGCCGATCTCCGGGGCAGCCTCCTGAACGCTGTCGCCGGTGGACAGCATGGGAATGCCAGCGGCCGCGGCGGCCTCATAGGCGGGAATGAGCGCTTGGCGGTCGCCCGGCGAGGCGATGATTAGATCAACCCCCTGGGTCACGAAGTCCTCAATCTGAGCCACCTGGTCTTCGATCACGTACGCGGCATCCGCGGCGACAAAGTTCCAGCAGTTCTGGGCGCCGAAATCACGCAGCCCGGCTTCGAGGTCGCGGAAGTACAAGATGAAGGTGGCCAAGTTGGCGTACCGCACCTCGTGGATTTCTTCGCAGCCCCCGTCGCCCGACGCGGTGTCGTCGTCATCGTCGTTGCCGCACGCCGATGCCACCAGTCCAAAGACCAACATCAGCGCTAGCAGCTTTATCAATAGGTTTTTGGTTTTCATTGTGTTCCCCTCCGGGTGTTTATGGTTGCTCCAACGTCGAGGGGGCCGATTGCTCGGCCTGCTCCACGTCTTGGAGTTCTTGGTCTGCCGAGCGAGCCGATTGCTCGGCTAGCTCGATGGCGCGACGTTCTTCGTCGAGTTCGTGCTCCACTTCGACTTCGATTGCGGTGTCCTCGCTCCGGTTGGCCCACCGCTCCAGGTAGCGGCGCAAGAACTGAGAGGTCATTGCCAGCACGAACACCACACCGAGCCAAACGTCCTGCATGTTGGAGGACACATTGAGGAGATTCAGGCTGTTGCGAATCACCCCGATCAGTAGGACGCCGGCCAGGGTTCGGGGAATCGAGCCCCGTCCTCCGAACAGATTGGTACCCCCGAGCACCACGGCGGCCACCGCGTATAGCTCGGTAAGCACCGCGGCATTGGGCTGGCCGACGTTGACCCGCCCCAACAAGGTGAAGCCGCCGACGGCAACAGCCAGGCCCCCCAAAACAAACACCGTGACCCGCACCCGGGTGACGTTGATGCCAGCTCGGCGGGCTGCTTCGGCGTTTCCCCCCACTGCGTAGATCCGCAATCCGAACCGGGAATATCGAAGGATGATGTGGTAGACGACGCCAAGGCCTAGAGCCACCCAGATGGGCATTCGCAAGCCGATGAAGTCCTCGCTCCACCATGCCTTCCATCCGCCGGGGAGGTTGCCCACGGTGTTGCCCGCGGTGATCTCCCGAGCCAGGCCTCGGGCCATGATCAGCAGCCCCAAGGTGGTGATGAACGAGGGAACTTTCAGCACCGCAGTGACGAGTCCGTTGAACAGACCGGCGGCAATGCCCACACCCACCCCAGCCAACAGGCCGAGCACGATGCTGTTATTGCGCACCATGGTCTCGGCCGCCACCACGCCGATCAGGGCCAACACCGACCCCTGGGATAGGTCCAACTCGGCCGCGATGATCACCAGGGTCATCCCGAAGGCGGCGCAGGCCAAGAATGATGTTTGCAGCAGGATGTTCTGAAGATTTCCAGTGGTCAGGAACACGTCGGACTTCACGGTCATCACCGCGCCCAGGATGACGACCACGAAGATCGCGAATCCGGCCTCCACCACCCGGGGAATGGCAACCCGGATCCTGTCCCAGCCAATGGCGGCCGCAGGCTGGGTCATGGGGCCACCCGATCGTTTGATCGGCTGCGGTGGGCAGTGATGCCCTCGACTACCAGGCTGACCAACGCGTCGAGATAGAGCTCGCCGGCATCGGCCGTGGATCCCCGGGGGTCGCCGATGACACCGACCGGCGACAGGGCGGCCATGCCCTCAGAGCGCAGCTTGGCACTGGCCGACGCGGCCGGTCCCACATGACCGGCGACTGCCGACGCCATGTCCACCCGATCAGGGGCGATGGCCAGCATGATGCTGGTCTCGAAGTGCCCTCCATGGGTTCCAACCAGCTCTCGATCCAAACTGAGCTGATCCTCGGCTACCCGATGGACGGCATCCCGTTGGGCGGGCCAGTCGTCGAACGAGACCACCCGGCTCTGCTCGGTGGGGCCCAACTCGGCCATAGCTGCGGCCATTGCCCCCACATTTCCGGCATGGCCAGTAACCACGTAGGCGCTCCGGAAACCGTGGCTCAGCAGGGTTTGGATCACTTCCGCAAGCACCGCCTGAAGAGTGGTGTCGCTCAGGCTGGCCGTGCCGGGAAATGCCAGATGGTGATGGGAGGCACCAACGGGAAGGCAGGGCACCACCGCACACTCCCCCGCTTGAAGGGCCGCCCGGTCGGCCACTGCCTCAGCGATGAGTGCGTCGGTATCCAGGGGTAGATGAGGACCGTGCTGCTCCAAGGCACCCAGCGGGATCATCACATCCAGCGGACCCTGTTCGAGCCGCTCGCCCAGAGTCGTCCAGCTCATCGCTCCCAGTCGCACGGGCGCCTCAGAGGTCGGTGAGAGTGGCGTCGAGGTAGGTGGGCTTTTGCGGGCGGCCGACGCCGATCACCACCTGCACCAGGGCTTCCTTATCAGTGTGGTTGCGCAAACCGTGCATGATCCCGGCGGGGCTGTAGATCATCTCCCGTTCTCCCAAGACCGTATCGACGATCCGCCCGTCGTCGTCCTCCCACCATGCGGTCAGCTCTCCCTTGACCACGAAGAAGACCTCTTCTACCTCGTGGGCATGCGACGGGGCCACGGCCCCGGGGGGCATCATCATCACCGACAAAGTGAAGTTGTCGGCCGTGACCGTTCCGGGCTCGTAGTGCTTGCCGGTAATGCTCGCCCCCACCATCCGCACATGGGCCCGGCGGTATTCCTCCTTCAAGTCCCCTTGGGCGGCAAACGGCTCCCAGTCCAGTTCCTTGCTCCCGTACCGCTGGACATGCTCGGAGAATTCAGCATCAGTGAACTGACTCGCCATGCTCGTCCCTCCCCCCTAGTTGCTTCAGTGCTCGGTATCTTAGTTTCTAAGTGTTGTCGGCGCTCAGGGACTCCCAATCCGACAAACTGGGGACGGCCCTAGGCGAGTTGTCGCTGGCGGGCGAGGGTGATCGTTTGGCCCGGTCGGGATGGCGCAATCAAGACGGCGCCGGCTTGGACTTCCTGGTTGCTGCTCTTTCGTTTCGTCGGAGGAGAAAGGGTGATCGGCTGGTTCATGGTCAATTCCAAGATCAACCCAGCCGCGCCCTGCGTGAGGTCCAGGGCTTCGGAGTCCCGCTGGGCTGGACCGAAGTTGGCTACTGCTCGACGACGGAGCAGTACGGGGTCTTGGACGGCAAGGTGGTCGTGAAGCACGACGCCAGCGGGAACGAACACCAGCCATCGCCTCGTGAGTGAATGGAGAGATCGGGCCCCGACCACCGCCAACGCTCCGCCTGCCACTGCCACGGCCACTCCAGCCGCCCAATGCTCGGCAGCCAACAGCAGCGGTCCGCTGACGGTGCCGCCCACCGTGATCGCGGCCGCCACCGGCACCGGCCCGGCCAGCAGCAGCGCCGGTGGCCGCAGCAGGAGCCGTACTTCGTCGCCGTAGGAGATGCCGTTCACAAACACATGGCCCACCGGGGCGCTCAGCGCCACTGCGGCTACCGCGGCGGTAACGGCGGCCACCAATGCGACCTCACCCCAGTCGGCACCCTGCCTCCCCGCCCAAACCAGGGCCACCACCGCGGCGGGTACGGCCAATCGGACAATGACCAGTGTGGCCGGATGCACCAACAGAGAGCCCACCAGCACCACGCCCCACAGCACCCAAAGCCCCACTGAAGCAGTCGAGCGCCAAGCCGCGGCGGTCTCGTGCAGCCCATCGGCCAACACCGGCCCAGCAGTAAACGGCAACGCCGCCCACCACACTCGCACCACCCAGGCCCAAACTCGATCCCCCCCGAGACCCCTCACCCACCCCACTACAGCATCTCCTCTTTCAAGACCAAAACCAGCCTTTCTCTTGGGCATTGAGTGACCACCACCGGGTCTAGAGGCCGTCAAGAACTGGGTTGAAGGGAGTGCCGTCGGGCAAGCGGTACGTGTTGAAGCCCCTGCGGTCCAAGGTGAGGATGTTTGGCACAGCCAGCCGCTCTGCCAGCAGCACCAGGGTGGCATCGGCAAAGTCCATGGGAGTGTCGGCGTAGCGCTGCATCAACTCGGTGGCAGCCTGGATGTCGGCAGACTCACACATCCCGTTTACTTGCATTCCACTTTGAGAGATGAACTCGCTGACGGCCATGGCTCCGTAGCGGGCGCGGCGGACGAAATGCATGGCTTCGGTTACCACTGCGGCCGTGGTAGCCAGCATGCCCGTGAACCCGTCCATGATCTCGCCGACTTGGTCATGTTCGATCTCGCTGGAATCGAGGTAGGCGACCAATGGTCCAGTATCGACCAGCCAAGTGTTCACGAGCGCCAGTTGTGGGCGCGTATCTCAGATTGCCAGTCGTCTTGGGGGGCGTCGGCGGTATCGGCTTGGATCAAGCCCCGGAGAAGGCCGACACGATCGCCCAGAGGACGAGCTGCCACCGCGTCGCTCAAGGCCTCCCGCACCACCTGTGAAACCGAAGTGCCCAATGCTTCAGCCCGGCGTACAGCCGCGTCCCACAACTCGGTCTCCACCCGCACAGTCAGCAACTTCGTAGTCATTGCCACACAGTGTACGACACTTGTACGACAACACTACCGAGAATTGGGAAATCGTCCTCAGCAGCCGCAACTCAATCCGTCGGACCGCCTCCACACCCCCGGTCACAGACCTGTCAAGTGCCTACGCTGTCGAACGCCTTTCAGCTCAATCTGATTGCCTGATCTCAGATGAATCAAGATAACTTGAGAAACGTAGCCCAACTGCCCAATGCTCATCGGCTTGTGCTCTGGGGATGGCAGTTTAGGCACCCAACGTATTTCCGCCTTCCGGAGATGCAAGATCAAACTGTCACTGGTGTCGGTAGACTAGTGGCATGGATTTAGGTGGCCTCACCAGGGGAAATGCCACACCGAATGGCAAAACCCCCGCGGTCCGCGAAAGCAGTTGCGTGGGTGTCGAGTTTGCTGATTTTGCCGATTTGGGGTCTGGTGAACTGGTCAAGCTGATCTTGCAGGCAGATAGCGCTAGGCGTCAGCTGGACGGCTATCTGACTGCCCTCTTGGGCCGTTTCGGTGATTTGGAGGGCCAGGACGCAGCTGAAGAGTTGTGTCGCCAGTTCGGCCTCGGCCGTCACCGGGCCCGCCGACAGGCCAAGACCGCCAGCGCGCTCAACGCACTACCCAACACGCTAGATGCAGCCAAACAAGGTTGGATCTCCATCGACCACGCCCAAGCGATGGGCGAGTCGCACCAACGGGCCCCGTTGTCAACCGAGCAAGAATTGGCACTCATTACCGCGGCAATCACCGAGGATCTCGATGAGTTCAAGAAGACCGTGGCCCGCGACGAGGACCAACGCCAGGCCGACGATGGATTGACCCGCAATGAACGGCAGCGGCAAAGACGTAGTGGCAAGGTGTTCGACGGCGACAACGACATGGTTGTCCTGCACGCCGAGTTCGACCGCGCCGCAGGCGAGCGAGTCAAGACGTCGCTGTTTGCCCTAGCCGACCGAATGTTCAGAGAAGACGCCAAGACCGGATCAGACCGCACCCATGAGCAACGCACGGCTGATGCCATGGTCGCCCTCATCACCCAACAGCCCGAAAGAGCCGACAAGGCTGGCAGCGATGCCAGCAGTGACGGCTACAGCATTGGCGACACCGGTGATGACCAATCGGGATGCGGCGAACTCACCCCGCAAGCCACCACATTGATCGTCACTGTGGACTACGACACATTGAGCGGTCAGCTCAAGAACGCCGGGCTCATCAACGGCACCCCAATCGAAGTCGACGAACTCCGACACATCGCCTGCGACGCCGGAATTGTGCCCGCTATTTTCGCGGCCGACGGCCAACCCCTCTACATGGGAAGAAAACAACGAGCCGCCACCGCCGCCCAGAAACTCGCCCTCTGCGTCCGCGACAAGCGCTGCGTCGGCTGCGGCATGCGAGCCAGCGCATGCGACGCTCACCACATCAATTGGTGGGACGACGACGGCCCCACCGATATCACCAACCTCGTGCTGCTCTGCCCCAAATGCCACAAGAAGGTCCACAAACACGGTTACTTGGTGAATCAAGACTCCGGCGGGAGACATCAGCTTCGCCCGCCATCCCGCACAAGAGCTCGCAGCCCGGACAATGCGACCGACTACCCACCGGGAATCACCCTGCACCAACCCCTAGACACAAGGGCACTCTCACCTGACAGAGGGGTCAGCCATGTGTCAAGATAACTTGACCCCGTGGATCCCGTAATCCTGGAATGCGCCCGGAGGCACGGGATCTCTGACCAACGTATGCTGCATGCCTACCGCAACCCGATCCGAGTCTTCGAAGACGGGGACCTCGTCATCCTTATAGGATGCGACGAGGCCGCTCGACTGCTGGAGGTGGGGGTGGCCGTGGGCGAGGGTATCGAGTTCATTGTTCACGCTATGCCAGCAAGACCTAGGTTCCTGGAGTGAGCGCTATGCCCCGATCCATTCAAGACATCCTCGACCATGCCGATGAGCTGGCCCAGAGGTTCGAAGACTACGTACCGACAGAAGGCGACGAAGTGCCTGTGGAGGAGTACTTGTTGAAGCGAGCTGTCATGGCCCGGGCTCGCTGCGAAGCAGATATCGTAGAAGCCGTTGCTGCGGCCCGGACGAAGGGCATCACCTGGAGCCGGGTAGGAGAGATGCTGGGAACATCACCGCAAGCCGCACAACAGCGCTACGGCACGCTCATCGAACAAACCGGCGCGAAGCTCTGATGCCCACGCACCATCAGCAAATCCCCTCCTTCGCAGCCATCGACTTTGAAACTGCCACCGCCCAACGCTCATCGGCTTGTGCTCTGGGGATAGCAGCTGTTGATGACGGGATCATCGTCGATGAGCAGAGTTGGCTAATTCGACCGCCACATAACGAATACGACGATTTCAATACTTGGCTGCATGGGATCAGCGCTGCTGACACCAGGGACGCCCCAGCATTCGATGAGGTGTGGTCACAAGCAACTGCATTGATAGGAGATCGTGTGCTCGTTGCTCACAACGCAGCGTTTGATATGTCAGTTGTTCGTCACTCTGCGATCTCTTGCGACTACACCCCTCCCGAAGCATCATTCCTATGTACGTACCGTCTAGCGCGTAGCTGCTGGCCAGATCTTGGATCATGGAGATTGCCTGATGTGTGCGAGGCGCTAGGTATAGGTGACCTCAACCATCATGATGCTATGTCGGACGCGCGTGCAGCCGCCAGGGTGTTGATGGCCATGTGCGAATCAACCAGCAAAAGCGTTATCGAAGTGTGCGAGACCTTGGGCTACAGAATTGGCCTCCTGTCGAGTCACCGCTATGCACCCTTCTCAAACGCGACAGGTGCCCGTATATCCGACATCAAACCAACCGTTGATGAAATCGACCCAGATGGTCAGCTGTTCGGTAAGCGGATTGCCTTCACGGGCACCCTGGATTCAATGACCCGCAATGCGGCCTTTCAAGCCACGGTCAACTCGGGTGGAGAGCCCTCCACTTCGGTTTCCAAACGTACCCACTTTCTGGTAATCGGGATGACCGACTATACCAAAGTCGGTGCTGATGGAATGTCTTCCAAGCTGCGGAAGGCGATGGAGCTCAACGAGTCAGGATCGGCCATTGAGATCATCAACGAAAACGACTTCCTCCGTATGGCCGATCCCGCTGCCTTCTCTCACGACAGCGATTAGCAAGTTATGGCCGCTCTCTCCAGTGACAGCCCCGAACGCCGTATCGCTGAGTTGGTCGAAATGGTTCGTCACCACGATCAGCGGTACCACGCCGACGATGCTCCCGAGATCCCCGACGCTGACTATGACCTGCTCAAACGAGAGTTGCTGGACCTTGAGGCTGCCTATCCAGCACTGATTCGACCCGACTCCCCCACCCAAACAGTCGGGGCCGATCCGTCTACTCTGTTTGCTCCGGTGGAGCATCGGGTGCCGATGATGTCTTTGGACAACGCTTTCGACCGGGGGGAACTCAATGCTTGGGCTGATCGGGCCCGGCGGCGTCTGGCGGCAGATCAGGGTCAGAAGGTTATTGCAGAGGCCAGTGGCCAGGGTTTGCTGTTGCTTTCAGACGGTACGGATGGTGAGGCAGACAGCGAAGCCGTTGCCGCGGAGCCTGATGGGATAGGGCGGGCTGGCGATGAAGTTACTGGCCGCACTACACCTCAAAAACTCCCGCGGGAACTTGGCACGTTGGTCTGCGAACTCAAGTTCGACGGGTTGGCAGTATCACTGCGATATGAGAACGGCGTCCTGGTACAGGCTGCCACCAGGGGAAACGGGCGGATGGGTGAGGACATCACAGCCAACGCTCGGACGATCCAGTCAGTCCCCCACCGGTTGCCTGCCTATGCGCCCGCAGTACTAGAGGTACGGGGTGAGGTTTACATGCCCCTTGATGCCTTCGACGACCTCAACAAGCAGCAAGATGAGGAGGGGAAGCCCCGCTATGCCAATCCCCGCAACACAGCGGCAGGCTCGCTCCGGCAAAAGGATCCATCGATCACCGCCACCAGAGGACTATCAATCTGGTGCTACCAAATCGGAGAGATCCAAGGGGGCCCCACACTGGAAACCCACAGCGACACGTTGGAGTACCTAAAGAGCCTGAACCTGCCGGTGAATCCCAAGGCCAAAACGGTAAGCACCATTGACGCAGCCTGGAAATTCATCGAGCAGTGTGAAGCCGACCGCCACAACCTCCCCTACGAGATCGACGGCGCGGTCATCAAGATCGACCGTCTGGATCTCCAACTAGAACTCGGAACCACCAGTCGCGCGCCTCGCTGGGCAATCGCATACAAACTGCCTCCTGAAGAGCAAAACACCAAGCTGCTGGACATTCATGTTTCCATCGGCAGCAAGGGCAAGGCCACCCCATTTGCAGTGTTGGAGCCCGTGTTCGTGGGAGGGTCCACAGTTGCTATGGCCACCCTGCACAACGAGGACCAAGTGAGGTCCAAGCGGGTCCGGCCAGGCGACACGGTTGTGGTGCGCAAAGCCGGTGATGTCATACCCGAGGTTGTGGGACGAGTCGACGACGACCGACTATCCAACCTACCTGAGTGGGAATTCCCCACGACTTGCCCTTGCCCGCACAAACAGCCCTTGGTCCGCACCGAGGGTGACGCCGCGCACTACTGCCGCTTCGATGGCTGCCCTGAACAGCTCCGAGGCTGGATCGAGCATTTCGCCGCCCGCAACGCCCTGGATATCGAACACCTGGGTGAACAGCGAGTCCGCCTGTTCATCAAGCTCGGACTCATCAAAGATGTAAGCGACATTTACGACTTGGACCCCAAGGGCTTTGACCTGCTGAGAGAACTCAAAGGGGCGACATGGAAGGCCACCCTCGACGATGGCACCGAGTACTACCTGGACACCGGTCTGGTAGCAGCCCTGTCACAGCTCAATCTCAAGCGCCGCGACGATCTGACTGCGGCCATCGAACTCTTGAAGCAGCGCCCGCTCGCCGACTTATTGGTAGGACTCAAGATCGATGGGCTGGGAGCCACCACCGCCGAGGCTCTGGCCCAGAATTTCGGGCATCTTGACCAGATCATCACCGCCCCGGTGGATGATCTGGCTCAGGTCAAGGGGGTCAGGCTCGCGGTTGCCAATGCCATTAACGCCCATTTCGAGCCAGAAAAGACTCAGGTGGCAATCAGCAAGCTGCGCGTCGCGGGTGTCAATCTGGGAAACTCGTCCTCTTTCAAGACCAGCAAACCGACTCTGGCAAATGCCAAGGCACTCCCCTCAGAGCCGTCTCAAATTCGTCAGCCCGGCAAAGAGTTGTCGTCTGAACAGGAAGAAGATCTGAAGCGAATCATCAGATTCGTCGCGCCAAATCCCAAGCGAACGTCCGATAAGGACAGAGACCAGAGCAAAGATCAGGCACTCGGCGAGCAGAAGGCCAGACTCCTGTTCCATCTCGGCCTTATCGCCGATTTCGGCGATCTGTTCGATCTGGATCTTGGATTGCTTGACCCGCCTAGGGAGTCGACATGGAGCAATGTGATCAGCGATGAAAGCAGAGACCACGACAAGTACACCCTGCAGGTCGACGACATAGCCCAACTCAGCAGCTTCGCTGAAGTGTCGATTTCCAACCTAGGGAAAGCCATCGAGGCTTCCAAAGAGCAACCGCTAGCCCGCCTGCTGGTTGGACTTAACATACGGCACTTGGGGGATACCTACTGCGAAATCCTTGCTGATGCCTTCGGAGACTTGGACGGCATCATGAAGGTCAAGCAGGACGAATTGGCCGAGGTAGATGGGATCGGGCCGATCATCGCGGCTAGCGTCCATGAATTCTTCGACCGCAAGGAAAACCAGGAGATCATCAACAAACTCCCCGAAAAACTGCGAAATACCAACAGCGGCGACACCGAAGACCACAAGGTCGAAGCACTTCCCCAGACCTTGAGAGACATGATCATTGTGGTCACCGGCGGGGTGGAGGGCTACACCCGAGACGAGGTGGGCGCGGCCATCAAGGCCCGGGGCGGCAAGTCGCCTAGCAGCGTGTCATCCAAGACCACCGCCCTGGTGGTGGGCGAGAACCCCGGCGCTTCCAAGCTGGATAAGGCCGAGAAGCTGGACATTCCGATCCTCAATGAGGCACAGTTCCAGCACCTCATCGAGACCGGGGAACTACCATGAGCTTGAAGCTGAGCCAACCCCCGTCGCCGCCAGAAACTCCCGTCCCGCCAACGCACACACAATAGCCGTACAAGTACGGTTATGATACCATATTTGTATGGCCAGCAAGACAACCATCAACTTCGACAACGAGATGGAGGCTGCGCTCGCGGAATTGGTGGCGATGGACGGCACGAAGAAGTTAGCCATCAAGCGATCTCTCCTCGCCGAGGTTAAGCGGCGCCGCCGCAGCCAGGCGATACTCAACATGATCTCCTCATGGGAAGCAGACGAAGGCCCTATCGACGATGAGCACCTCGAGTGGGCCGATACAGTTCTCGACCGGCAAGGGGTCGATCATTGATCGTCGACGCGGGCCCCTTCATTGTCGACGGCGAGAACCTGAACTCTCGACTCTGGGCAATGATCAAAAGGGCAGCCGAGCGTGGCGAAGACCTGCACACAACCCACCCAGTGCTGGCCCAGGTCTGGCGTGAACCAGCAAAACAGGCGAATCTGGCCCGAGCACTGCGCCACTTCGACATCCACCCCCTCGATGAATCAGTAACCATCGGGCGCAGGCTGGCCAAGTCCGGAACCTCTGACGTCGTCGATGCCCACCTCGCCGTGGTCGCGGAGGGTCTGGGCACATTCATCCTCACCTCAGACCGTGAAGACATGTTGCGGCTGAACGCCCGCGTGGAAGCCTACTGATTGGAGAATCATCATGATTGACATGATTGAAGAGACGCCATGATCGAAGCAGTGTTCTGGGATTTTGGCGGGGTGTTCACCGGGTCGCCGTTTCATCTCGACGACTACGCCCGTTCGCTGGGCACCACCAACGAGCGGCTTCTGGAGCACGTTTTCGGGCGGTACGAAGCGAATGTCGACCACCCCTGGCACCGGCTGGAGCGGGGCGAGGGCACCCTGGCTGAGGCACTAGAGGCGGCGGATGAGGCCTGCCGGGCTGACGGAATCGAGGGGTTCAGCTCCGAGGGGTTCTTCAAGGCCATGAGCAGCGCTAGCAGCGATGAGCGCCGCGATAAGGCGGTGGCCAAAGTGCGGGAGTTGAACGAGGCAGGCATTAGACAGGCCATCATCACCAACAACGCCAAAGAGTTCGGTGACATGTGGCGCTCTCTCATCCCGGTTGACGAGTTGTTCGAGGCGGTGATCGACTCCAGCGCGGTGGGCCTGCGCAAGCCCGATCCGAGGATCTACCAGCTGGCCCTTCAGCAATTGGAGATTTCTCGCCCCGAAACGAGTGCCTTTTTGGACGATTTCGAGCCCAACGTGGCCGCGGCCCGAGAGCTCGGCATGCACGGTGTACTGGTAGGAGACGACATCGCCCCCGCTCTGGCCGAACTCGACCGGATACTGGCCGAATTTACGGCTTGACCCCCCCAGCAATCAGCCATAAGACTGTCGGTTTGGAGGGGCGTCAGAAGGGGATACGCGGGCGCGCACATGACACTGCTAGAGCGAATTGCCACCGCGCCCATCAGTTGGGGTGTCTGCGAGATGCCGGGATGGGGATACCAGCTTCCCGTTGACGCTGTGCTCAAAGAGATGTCCGCCACCGGGTTCACCCATACTGAACTGGGATCGCTCGGCTATCTGCCCATCGAGCCTGCTCAGCTCAGGGCCGTCCTCAACCAGCACGATCTGTCGTTGCTGGGCGGCTTCGTCCCTTTGGTACTGCACGACCCCTCGCAGATCCAGAGCACTCGAACAGCGGCGACTGAGGCCGCGGAGCTCATTTCCGGTGGCGGCGGTCGCTTTTTTGTCTCCTGCGCGGTCAGCCATCCCGACAACTGGCGTCAGGCGCCGCCCGGTGAGCACGAGTGGTCGGCAGTGGCCGATGCCCTGGCCGAGGTCGAGAGGATCGCCGCCGAACACGGCCTCATTCAGGCCTTCCACCCCCACTTCGGGTCGCTAGTGGAAACCAATACGGAGATCGAGCAGGTGCTGCATGCCAGCGATACCGCACTGGTGCTCGACACCGCGCACCTTCTCCTCGGGGGCGGCGATGCAGCCGAGACGGCCAAGCGCTACCTGGATCGCATCGCACTCGTACACATCAAAGACGTAAACCTGGGCATCGCGGCCCAGGTTACGGCGGGAAAGCTGTCGCTCATGCAGGGCGTTCAGCAGGGCCTATTCCCGCCCTTAGGCCAGGGAGGACTGCCGATCGCCGAGATCGTCGACCTCCTTGAAAAATCAGGGCGCGACCTCTGGTACGTCCTGGAGCAGGATGCAGCGATAGCGGAGGGAGATCCTTCCGCCATAGCTCGGCTGAGGTTCGACGCCTGCCAGAGCATCGATTTCCTGCGAAGTCTGGAACCCGTTCTCGCGGGTGCCGGAGCCTCACACAAACAACAACAACTACCTTGAGAGGGGTAATCCAAAATGAGAAAGCTATGGAAGCTGTTTGCACTGCTTCTGGCGTTCACTCTCGTAGCCGCAGCATGCGGCAACGATGACGACGACTCCAGCGAGCCCGCATCCAGCGAGCCAACCGAAGCAGCGGCACCTGCCACTGAAGCACCAGAGCCGACCGAGGTCGTGGAAGTAGACCCAACCCAGGGCTGCGACAAGACCTACCACGTCATCACCCACGGTGACTCCGGCACCTTCTGGTCAGTGGTCGAGGTGGCCGTGCGCGACGCCGCCGCAGCCATCGGCTGCGACGTGGTCTACTTCGGCTCCAACAACGACGCCCTGAGGCAAGCCCAGGAGATTGAGGCGGCCATCGCCGCCGGCTCCGACGGCATCGCCATCTCGCTGGCCGACCCGGCCGGCGTCCAGTCGGCTGCTGAGGCCGTGGTTGCCGCGGGCATCCCGCTGTACACGCTGAACTCCGGTGTGAACAACTACAAGGACCTCGGCGCCACCACCCACATCGGCCAAACCGAGACGGTGGCCGGTAACGGCGCGGGCGAGCGGTTCAACGCTCTGGGCGCCACCCACGTGCTCTGCGCCCGCCAGGAGCAGACCAACGTGGCTCTCGAAGAGCGCTGCAACGGTCTGGCCGAAACCTTCAGCGGCCAGGTGACCTCGGAGTTCGTCGGTCTCGACGCCACCCCCGATGAGCAGCAGAACACCATTGCCGCCATCCTCCAGGGCGATGAGAGCATCGACGGCGTGCTCGGCGTCGGTCCGAACCTGCCCCTGCGGGCTCTCGCTGCCGGTGAGCAAGCCGGTAGGGACCTCATCATCGGCGGCTTCGACCTGTCCAGCGACCTCATCGATGAGATCGAGGCGGGCAACGTGGCCTTCACCGTCGACCAGCAGCAGTACCTCCAGGGCTACCTGCCGGTCATCCTGATGCACCTGCAAGCCACCAACCTGAACACCGCGGGCGGCGGCCTGCCCATCCTCACCGGTCCGGGCTTTGTCGACACCGCCAACGCGGCAGAGGTCAAGGCGCTGGTGTCCCAGGGAACCCGCTAAACCCCATAACTGACGTGCGGCGCTGATCGCGTCGCATACAAGAAAGGAGCGCTGTCCGGGGCATCCGGGCAGCGCTCCTTTCATTTGGTCTACAGTCAAGGAAATTCATTACTCGGGTACATCGCCCAGGTTGAGAGGGGGGACTCTCGTGGCCGAAGTGACCACCACGAATGACTCTGCGGCTGATTCGTCGCCAGCGCAAGACGAGCGATTAGCCCATCGAGGCCCGGTCCAGCAGCTGCTGACCAGACCCGAGATCGGCGCTCTGATCGGAGCCGTCGGGGTATGGCTGTTGTTCTGGCTGGTTTCGGCACCGTTCGGAACCGCGGGCGGCACGGCCAACTACTTGGATGTGGCCGCCACCCTCGGCTTGATGGCGGTGCCGGTGGCCCTGTTGATGATCGGGGGTGAATTCGACCTCTCCTCGGGCTCCATGACCGGCGCCACCGCGGTGATTGTGGTCCTGTTGAGCAGCGACACCGCCGAGTTGGGCGGCGCCGGGCTCAGCTTGCACCTTGCGGTGCCGCTCTCGCTGGCCTTTGCCTTGGCCATCGGCTGGTTCAACGGCACGCTGGTGGACAAAACCTCGCTGCCCAGCTTCATCGTCACGCTGGGCACTTTCTTCATCCTCATCGGAGCAAAACTCGGATTCACCAAGCTGTTCACCAACAAGGTGATTGCCGAGGGTCTCGACCGGTCGGGCGGCTACGAGTTTTGGGACAACATTTTCGGCGCCTCCTGGATTCGCAACGGCCACGTCTGGGACAACCGAGACTGGGCCTGGAGCGGCATGCTGATCATCGGCGCGGTGGTGTTGATCTTGGGCACCATGGAGTTGGCCTACGCCCGCCGGGAGCACCCCAACCGCGGCGGCTACCTGATTTCTGCGGTGGGGGCCGCAGTCGGGGCAATCGGCTATATCCTGCTTCACAACCAGGACGGGAAGGGCTCCAACTGGGTCTTCGGGATCATCACCGGGGCGGGAGTACTGGTGGCGGTGGCCGGCTGGTGCCTGGCCCGCTACCAACCGGCTGAACGGGAATCCAGCCAGGAGGAGCGCAACCCGCGTATCGTCCAGTACTTCGTCGTTGGGTTGGTGGCGATCGTGGGAGCGATTCTCATCGCCTGGGTAATGGACTCCAACAACGAAGACCGCCTCGACTTCTTGACCGGCACTCCGGGCCGCGTGTTCCTAGCCATCGGCATCGGCACCACCGGTGTGCTGGCCGTTTTGGCCGCGTTGGGCCGGGTCAGCGTGGGATACCCGGCTATCGGTGCGGTGATCGCCCTCATCCCCGGAATCAGCTACATGATCACCGTGCAGGGCGCCCGAGCCATCCTCTTCGGCGGGCTGGCCATCGCCGGTGTGGTGGTGCTCAGCATTGCCGCCAGACGTCGCGGGCTGGCAGCGGTGTTCACACTGCTCACCGCAGGGGCCGTCGCAGGGCTGGCCTTCTTCATCCAGTCCGAAGCCGATTCCCGCAAGCTGCGGGTGGAATTGTTCACCGCCCTGCTGTTGATCGCGCTCCTGCTGGCCGCATCAGCAGTCACCCGGTTGATCGCCGCCCGGCGCACCACCGCCCCGCCGCCACCGATACACGGCCCGCTCGCGCGGCAAATCGGGACAGCCGTCGGCTTGGTCGCAGGACTGTTGTCGTTGATCCTGGAATTAGCCGATGGCGACGGCATCCTCTACAGCATCATCATGGCGGTGGCCAAGGGAGGCATTGCCGCCTTCGCGGTCTTTGCCTTGGCAACCCTCTACCGCACCCTGTTCACCCCCGACGAGAGCGTGGGCCGATCCCTGGTCTTCGTCGGTCTCGGTTCAGTGATGCTGGGCATTGCGGCCAAACTGATGTTCATAACCAGCGAGGAACTGGCGAACACCCGGGCAGAGACCCGGTTCGGAGTGGGTGTGATGCTGTTCCTGGCGTTCGCGGTGCTCGGCGCTTGGGTGCTGGCCCGCACCCAGTTCGGCAACTGGGTCTTCGCGGTGGGCGGCAACAAGGACGCCTCTCGCTCGGTGGGTGTGCCTGCCGCCCGTACCAAGACCACGCTGTTCATGCTGGTGTCGGCATCGGCATGGATTACTGGCATGGTGATCGCTTTCCGGCTCAACTCAGTACAGGCCAACGTGGGCGACGGCAACGAGTTCCGCTACATCATCGTGGCCGTGGTTGGCGGCTGCCTGCTCACCGGCGGCTACGGATCGGCCATCGGTGCGGCCATCGGCGCCGTGATCTGGGGCATGATCACCTCCGGTATCGGCTTCGCCACCTGGAACAGCGACTGGCGCTTCTTGGTGCTGGGCGCCCTGTTGCTGGTGGCGGTGCTAGTGAACAACTACGTGCGCTCTCAAGCGGAGAAGGTCCGATGACCCGTTCTTCGCAATCCGCTCCGAAAGCCAAAACCCTCAAGGAGGCCTGCTGATGGCTGAATTCCTCGAACTCAACAACATCTCGAAGTTCTACGGGAACATCATCGCCCTCACCGGGGTCACCACCACGGTGAATCCCGGTGAGGTCACCTGCGTGCTCGGCGACAACGGCGCGGGCAAGTCCACCTTCATCAAGATCCTGGCCGGCGTACACCAGTACGACGAGGGCACGCTCTTGATGGAGGGCGAGGAGGTGCGATTCAACTCGCCCCGCGAGGCGCTGGGCCGAGGCATCGCCACCGTGTACCAGGACTTGGCCATGGTGCCGCTCATGTCGGTGTGGCGGAACTTCTTCCTCGGGTCGGAACCCAAGACCGGCATTTGGCCCTTCCGCCAGATCGACATCGAGGGCGCCAAGCGAATCGCCAAAGAGGAGATGGCCAAGATGGGCATCGACATCCGCGATGTCGAGCAGCCCGTTGGCACACTCTCCGGCGGTGAGCGGCAATCGGTGGCCATCGCCCGGGCCAGCTACTTCGGCGCTCGGGTGCTGATCCTCGACGAGCCCACCTCGGCGTTGGGCGTGAAGCAGTCAGGAGTAGTGCTGAGGCGCATCGTGGAAGCTCGAGACCAGGGATTGGCGGTGATCTTCATTACCCACAATCCCAACCACGCCTACCCGGTGGGAGACCGCTTTGTGATCCTCAACCGGGGAGTGTCCATGGGGAATTGGGCCAAAGAAGAGCTGTCCCAGGCTGATCTGACCCAGCTCATGGCCGGCGGCGCCGAACTTGAAGCTCTCCAGCACGAGCTGGCTGGAGCTGGTACGTAGTCGTCGCTCCTGACCACAACTAACATCTCTGCGTGACTGACGCACCGGGGACCGACATCGCCCGCGATTCGTCGGATATCGAGGTGCTGACCATCGGACGGGTCAGCGTCGATCTGTATCCCCAGCAAAGCGGGGTGCCGCTGAGCAGGGTGGAGTCGTTTGCCAAATCCGTCGGCGGCTCCCCCACCAACGTGGCCGTGGCCTGTGCCCGGCTGGGCCGGCGGGCCGCGGTGGTTACCCGGGTTGGCGACGACGGCTTCGGGGAGTACATCCGGAACGAGCTGGCCGAGGTGTTCGGCGTGGAGAATCGCTATGTGTCCACCGACCCCGAGCTGCGCACCGCCCTGGCCTTTTGCGCCCTCGACCCACCGACCGACCCGCCGCTGCTGTTTTACCGCGAGCCTCGGGGCCCGGAGATGAACTTGCTGCCCGACGACATCCCCGACATCGCCGCCACGGTGCCGGTGCTGTGGACAGCAGGATCTCGCTTCGCCCAAGAGCCGTCCCGCTCCACCGTGATGGAAGTGCTCCAGCGCCGGAACCGCCGTCCCCATACTGTGCTCGACTTGGACTACCGGCCCAGCTTCTGGTCCTACTCCCAGGAGGCCGGCGAGCACATCGGGCAGGCCGTGGAGTTGGCCACTGTGGCGGTGGGCAACCGAACCGAGTGCGAGATCGCCGTGGGCACCGCCGACCCCCATGCCGCCGCCGACCGGCTGCTGGACCGGGGAGTGTCGCTGGCCATTGTGAAGCAGGGGGAAGCCGGGGTGCTGGTGGCCACCCCGGAGAGCAGGGCGGAGGTGCCGCCCATCCCGGTGGAGGTGGTGTGCGGATTGGGCGCTGGGGATGCTTTCGGGGGCTCGTTGGCCGACGGGCTATTGGCCGACCTCGACCCGGTGGCAATCGTCACCCGGGCCAACGCAGCCGGAGCTATTGTGGCCGGTCGCCTGGCATGTTCACACGCCATGCCAACCCCTTCCGAGATCGACGAGATGCTGGCCCCACACCAGTGACCCCCGCTGAGGCGAGAGCATGACCGGATCCAACACCAAAATCCGCATCTGGATCGACCGGACACCCCCGCCCGGGGTCGAGATCCCCTCTGACGTGGAGTTGGTTGACGGCCCCGACCACGCCGACGGCGTGGTGGTGGCCGCCGATCGGCCCTGGGATGACGATGCCTGTCGGCGGCTGCCCCAGCTCAAAGTTGTGGCCCGCTCGGGCATCGGCTACGACAACGTGGACGTTGCTGCCTGCGCCGCCCACGGCGTGGCGGCCTGCAACACCCCCGACGCCCCCACTGTCTCCACCGCCGAGCACGCGCTGGCCCTGATGCTGGCGGTGACCAAGCGCCTCAAGGGCTCCGAAGCACGCTTGGCTGCGGGTACCGCGGGCGGGCCGGGAAGGCTCACCGGCCCCGGCGCTCTGGAGCTGGACGGACGAAGCTTGGGGCTGGTGGGGTGCGGACGGATCGGCGGCCTTCTTGGCCGCTATGCCGAGGCGATGGGAATGACCGTGCTGGTTTACGACCCGTATTTGGATGCCGCGCCAATGGGCAAGCTGGTCGACCTAGACCAACTCTGGGCCGAGTCAGACGTAGTGTCGCTGCACGCCCCCGCCACCGCGGAGACCCGCCACGTCGTCAACACCGACTCCCTGGCTGCCATGCGCCCCGGCGTTGTCATCATCAACTGCGCCCGGGGAGCGTTGGTCGACCAAGAGGCCCTGCTGGCCGCCCTCGACTCCGGCCACGTAGCCGGAGCAGGCCTCGACGTGACCGAACCCGAGCCGCTGCCCCCCGACCACCCGCTACTGGGCCGCGACAACGTGTTCGTCACCCCCCATGTGGCTTCAACCACCACGGTGGGCATTGTCCGCCTCGTGGGGCAGGCGCTGGAACAGGCCCTCATTTGGCTGCGGGGCGGGACCCCTGAGCACCTGCTCGACCCCGCGGCCGCCCACCCCGCGGTGGACCGCAGAATCGCCCACGCCGACACCCCCCGCGCCTCATGACCTCTCGGCGACGCCTTGGCATTGCCGTGGTGGGATTCGGCTGGATGGGGCAAGCCCACTCCCGCTCCTACCTGCGGCTGCCCACGCTGTTCGAAGACCGGCCCTACGACGTTGACCTGGTGATCTGTTCCGACAATATGGAAGCCCGACGAGGCATTGCCGAGAGCGACTTCGGATTCCAGGAGACCACCGACGATTGGCGGCCCGCCGTCGAGCACCCCGACGTCGATGCGGTGATCATCTGCGCTCCCAACATGCTGCACGAGCCCTTGGCCGTTGCTGCGGCCACCGCCGGAAAGCACGTGTTCTGCGAGAAGCCGGTGGGGGGAACCCCGGGCCAGACCGCCCGGATCGAGCAAGCCTGCCGCCGGGCCGGGATCGTCACCGGGGTGGGCTACAACTACCGTTTCGCCCCGCTGGTGCTCTATGCCCAAGAGCTCATCGCCGCCGGCGAACTGGGGCAGATCACCAACTATCGGGGCCGGTTCTTCTCGATGTACGGGGCCGACCCCATGGGCCTGCTCTCCTGGCGCTTTCTCATCGACCAAGCCGGGCACGGTGCCACCACCGACATCTTGAGCCATGCGGTGGATCTGGCCCTGATGCTGAACGGCCCCATCACCCGGGTGGTGGGCATCGGCGAGACCTTCATAAAAGAGCGCCCGCTGCCGTCGGGGGCGGGGACCCACTACGACCGAGGCAGCCCCGGCGACCCCACCGGCGAGGTCACCAACGAGGACTACTTCGGCGCGCTCGCCGTGTTCGCCAACGGCAGCCACGGGATGTTCGAGGCCAGCCGGGCCATCGTCGGCCCCCAAAGCCAAATGGCCTTCGACGTCTACGGCACCGAGGGCGCTTTGAGCTGGAACCACGAGACATTGAACGAACTCCAGCTTTTCCGGGCGTCCGACCCGCAGCAGGGCTACACCACCGTTCGGGCCAGCGATCGCCACCCCTTCCACGGCGCCTTCGTACCGGGCGACGCCAACTCCATTGGCTTCGAGGACATGGTGGCCATCCAAGACCACGAGTTCCTCGCCGCGGTGGCCGAGGGGCGGCCTCACACTGCGGGCATGGAGCAGGCTCTGGCCTGCGTGAGTGTGCAAGCGGCCATGCTGAAGAGCTGGGAGACCGGCACCTGGGAAGATGTGGTATCGCTGAGGATCGATTGAAGGGAGGGCAGCCATGGAAACCATCCGTATGACAACCTCCGGGGCCGTGGTGCGCTATCTGGCGGCCCAGCGCATCGAGGTCGACGGCCAGGCTGTTCCCCTGTTCGCAGGAGTGTTCGCCATCTTCGGCCACGGCAACGTCACCTGTCTGGGCCATGAGCTGGAGCAGGCCGGCGAGGCGCTGCCCACCTGGCGAGGTCAGAACGAGCAAGGCATGGCCCTGGCCGCGGTGGCCTACGCCAAGGCCAACCGCCGCCGCCGTATCATGGCCGCCACCAGCTCCATCGGCCCCGGTGCCACCAACATGGTGACCGCGGCTGCGGTGGCCATGGCCAACCGGATGCCGCTGCTGCTGTTGGCCGGTGACACCTTCAACAGCCGCATCCCCGACCCCGTGCTCCAGCAGGTGGAGCACTTCGGCAATCCGACTGTGACGGTAAACGACGCCTTCCGACCCGTGGTCCGCTACTGGGATCGCATCACCGCGCCCGAGCAGCTGGTCCAGTCGCTCCCCAACGCCGTCAATACCATGCTCGACCCCGGCGACTGCGGTCCGGCCTTCATCGGTCTGCCCCAAGACATCCAGGGCGAGGCTTACGACTTCCCCGCCCGTTTCTTCGAGGAGGCCATCCACGAGATCCGCCGTCCCCGGCCCGACACCCGCGAGCTTCGTCGGGCCGCGGCCGCGCTGGTTGCCGCTGAGCGGCCTTTGATCGTGGCCGGCGGCGGGGTCCACTGGTCGCTGGCTGAAGACGAGCTGCGCTCTTTCGCTGAGATCCACAACATCCCGGTAGTGGAGACGGTGGCCGGGCGCACCTCGCTGGTGGCCGACCACCGGCTGAATTGCGGCCCCATCGGCGTCACCGGGTGCACCTCGGCCAATGCCATGGCTGCCGAGGCCGATGTGGTGCTGGCGGTGGGCACCCGCCTGGGCGACTTCGTCACCGGATCGTGGACGGTGTTCGGCGGGGGCGACGACGTGCAGATCATCGGTCTGAACGCGGCCCGCTTCGACGCCACCAAGCATCGCTCGCTGCCGCTGGTGGCCGACGCCCGCGAGGGCCTCACCGAGCTGGGAGCGGCCCTGGGCGATTGCCGGGCCCCCGAGGAGTGGTCAGACCGGGCCTCTTCGGAGACTTCGCAATACCACGCCTACATCGACAAGATCGCCGCCCCCGAGACGGTGGCAGCGGCCGGACGATCTGCCGACAACGCCGAGGCCGACGCCGATCTGCCCACCTATGCCCAGGTCGTGGGAGTGGTGGACCGGGCCGCCGATGAGTCCACCTATGTGCTGGCCGCGGCCGGGGGATTCCCCGGCGAGCTGGTCAACGGATGGCGGGGCCAGGCCGTCCATTCCTTCGATTGCGAATACGGCTATTCCTGCATGGGCTACGAAATCTCCGGCGGATGGGGGGCCAAGATGGCCCTCCCCGACCGGGAGGTGGTGGTGCTGGTTGGAGACGGCTCATACCTCATGATGAACAGCGACCTGTACAGCACGGTGCTCACCGGCCACAAGCTCATCGTGATCGTGTGCGACAACGGCGGGTACGCGGTGATCAACCGCCTGCAACTGGCCCAGGGCGGCGTGCCGTTCAACAACCTCTTCGCCGACTCCCGCGTGCAGCAAGTAACTCCGGTCGACTTCGCGGCTCACGCCGCCTCTATGGGCTGTGGGGCCGAGACCGTGACCTCCATCACCGAACTCGAGGCCGCCTTCGGCCGGGCTAGGGCCTCAGACCGCACCTACGTGATCGCGCTCAACACCCATGCCTACCGCTGGACCGAGGGCGGATCGTTCTGGGAGGTGGGCGTGCCCGAGGTGAGCGCCAGCGCCGATGTGCGAGCAGCCCGAGCCGCCATGGACACCGGCAAAGCCGATCAACGGGTGGGATGGTGAACCGATGAGCCGGGTGGGCCGGGCGAAGAAGTGAACACCGAGCGGCGCGACTACCGGGTCGGTGGCCCCGAGGCTGACCGGGCCGCGACCGCTGGCCTGGTCGAAGCCGAGTGGTTCCGCCCTCCCATCGATCCTGAGCGCCTGCGCGAGCTGCAAGTCAGGGGCAACGCCCGGGCCGCCATCGACACGGTTGCCTGGCTCGGGCTCTTGGCCGGTTTCGGCTACCTGGCGTTCCTCTCTCTGGGCACTTGGTGGGCGATCCCCGCCTTCGCCGCCTACGGCGCACTGTACGGCGGCGCCGGCGATTCCCGCTGGCACGAGTGCGGCCACGGCACGGCCTTCAGAACCAAGTGGCTCAACGATGTGGTGTACTACCTGGCCTCGTTCATGCTGCTGCGCCAGCCGACCCTGTGGCGCTGGTCGCACGTCCGCCACCACACCGACACCATCGTGGTGGGACGCGACGCCGAGATCATCTTTCCCCGCCCCTCATCCCCCACGGGAGTAGCACTGGTCTTCTTGCCGCTGGTGAACGTGCCCCGGCTGGTAGCCCGGGCCGCCAAGCACGCCATCGGGCACATCGACGACGAGGCCCGCTCCTTCATTCCTGCCGACGAGCTGGGCAAGCTGAAATGGGAGTCTCGGGCCTATATCGCCATCCTGGCCGGCGTGACGGCCTGGTCGATTGCCATCTGGTCCATTGTGCCGTTGCTCTACGTCGGCCTGCCCACCGTCTATGGGGCCTGGCTGATGGTGTTCTTCGCCATCACCCAGCACGCCGGATTGCAGGAGAACGTGCTCGACCACCGCCTCAACACCCGCACCGTGTACATGAATCCCGTCTTCCGGTTCTTGTACTCCAACATGAACTACCACGTGGAACACCACATCTTCCCCACCGTGCCCTACTACGGCCTGCCCGCTTTGCACCAGGAGGTGAAGGAGTACCTGGCTCCGGCGTCGCCCAACACCTGGTCGGCCTATCGGCAGATTCTGTCCACCCTGCGCCGCCAGTGGCGCGACCCGGCTCACGAGGAGCCCCGCGGCGATCTGCCCGCGGCCACCGACGGCGGTCGCTACTTTGTCAACACCGGGCACACCATGTGGGCCGGCGACCGCCACGACGGCCTGATCGACCTCGGGCCGGCCAACGCGCTCACCCCCGGATCGGCCCGGCAAGTGGAAGTGGGCGACGAGGCCTACGCCCTGTTCCGCTTGGGCGACGGCACTTTGGTGTGTGCCGAGGGGCTGTGTACTCACGGCCAGGCCTACCTGGCCGAGGGCGTGGTGCTCGACTGCCTGGTGGAGTGTCCCAAGCACAACGGCCGCTTCGACCTACGCACCGGGGAAGCGGTTCGGTATCCAGCCACCGACCCCCTTACCTTGTACCCCGTGGAGATACGAAACGGCCGGGTGGTCTCAAGCCTGCACGCTGAATCCGAGGAGTCCGGAGTATGAGCCCGGTGCGCATCGGGGTTCTGGGCTGCGGGCGGATCGGGCGGATGCACGCCGAGCTGATCGCCAAGCAGGTGCCCAACACCGAGGTGACGGCGGTCTATGACGTGGTGGCCAACGCTTCGGCAGCTCTGGCCAGCGAACTGAGGGTTCGCCAAGCCGCGGACCCGGCCGAGATTCTAAGTGCTGACGATGTGGATGCAGTGGCCATCTGCTCCTCTACCCACACCCATATCGACCTGCTGGTGGCGGCGGCTGAGGCCGGCAAGGCCGTCTTCGTGGAGAAGCCGCTGGCCCTCAATTTGGCCGATGTGGATCGGGGCATCGCCGCCGCCGAGGCTGCCGGCATCCCCGTGCAGGTGGGATTCAACCGGCGCTTCGATCCCAGCCACCGCTATGTGCGCGACCGAGTGGAGGCCGGAGAGGTGGGCGACGTCCACCTCGTTCGCATCTCCAGCCGCGATCCGGAGCCTCCGCCGCTGATGTATCTGGACGAGTCCGGCGGCATCTTCTGCGACATGACCATCCACGATTTCGACATGATCCGGTTCATCACCGGAAGCGAGGTTGCCGAGGTGTACGCCACCGGCGCGGTGCTGGTCGACCAGGCCATCGGCGAGGTCGGCGACCTCGACACCGCGGTTATCGTCTGCACCCACGAGAACGGCGCCATAAGCACCATCGACAACAGCCGCCAGGCGGTCTACGGCTACGACCAGCGGGTGGAGGCGTTCGGCTCAGCGGGGATGGCGGCCTCTGAGAACCCCCTGACCGCAACCGCGGTAACCCGCACCGCCGACGGCGCCCACGCACCCACGCTGCCCTACTTCTTCTTGGAGCGGTATATTCCCTCGTATCTGGCCGAGTGGGACGCGTTCGTGGAGATGATGGAGGGCGCTCCGTCGCCGGTCACCCTGGCCGACGGCCGGGCCCCGCTGGTGATCGGCCTAGCCGCGTGGAAGTCAGTCCGCGAGCACCGCCCGGTGCGGATCGACGAGATCGGCTGAGCCGGAAATGGAGCACCCCATAAGACCACCAGAGGCCACCGCCGACCGCCGCCGCGAGATCGGCTGAGCGATGCGGGCCTACGTCACCGGGGGGACCGGCTTCATCGGCTCCAACATCGTCAAGGTGTTCACCCAGCGCCACGGGGCGACAGTCCACTGCCCGGTCCACTCCTTCATCCCCGACGGTCCCCAGCGCTACACCACCGAACCGCTCGATCTGCTCGACCGCGAGGCCGCGCTGGCCAGCGTGGCCCACTTCGATCCCGACGTGATCGTCCACTCCATGATCCTCAACGACCTCGACGGCATTTACGCCCAGCGGGAGCTGGCCTGGCGCAGCTACGTGGATGCCACGCTCACCCTGGCCGAGGCAGCCAACCGGTCCGGGGCCAAGCTGATTGTGGTGTCTACCGACTGGGTGTTCGACGGCACCCAAGCCAGCGCCGATGAGCACACTCCCCCCAACCCGGTGAACTACTACGGCGTGCTCAAGGCCATCAGCGAGCAGGCCGCCCTGCTGCGGGCCGACCAGGCTGCGGTGGCCCGGGTGTCGGCGGTGAACGGTGTCCACTGGGCCCGGTCCGAGATGCCCCGAGGCCAAGACCCCGGCTTCGGCTATTTCGTGACCACCGTGCTCAACGCCGTGTCGCAGGGCGAGCCCTTCGGGGTGTGGGAGAGCAACGACATCAACATGACGGCGACGTCGAGCCTGGCCAGCGAGTGCGCCGAGGCCATGTGGCTGATCGCCGCAAACCCCGACGCCGAAGGCATCTTCCACTGTTGCGGGGCCGAGCCAGTGGGCCGCATGGAGCTGGCCCGAACGGCCTGCGACGTGTTCGGCCACGACCCGTCGTTGCTGCGGTCGGTGCCGCCTGACTCGGAAATGATGGCATCGCTAGGCGGCGCCCGCATCCCTTACGACAGCTCTCTGGGCACGCCTCGCACCAGGGAGGTCTTGGGCTATGAGCCGTTGGGCACCCGGGCGCTGCTGGAGCGATTCAAACAAGAGATGGATGCCGGCGATCTGGTGCCGGCGGTCACCGGAACAAACACAGCGAAAGGAGGCTGACCATGGCCTATACCCCCACCGCATCCGCATCAGGCCCCATCCGCCCCCAGCCGGGACCGGGGCGAATCCTGAACATCACCCCGGAATCGGCCGGTTGGGAAAACGTGGCCTTTTCGGTGGTGGAGCTCACCCCGTCAGAGCCGTGGTCGGGAGTCGAGTCCGATCGGGAGACCGCCATTGTCCCTCTCTCGGGCTCGGGCCGGGTTCTAGCTGGGGAGATAGACACCCCCATCAGCCGCACATCGGTGTTCGAGGAGCTGGGGCGCATCGTGTACCTGCCGCCGGACACGCCCTACGAGATCTCAACCGAGGGCTCGCTGACGGCCGCGGTGGGCTCGGCCCCGGCCGAGGGCCGCTACCCGGCCCGGGTCTTCGAGCCGTCCGAGATGAAGGTGGAGATCCGCGGCGGCGGCCAAGCCTACCGCCAGGTGGTCCACTCCCTGGCCCATCCCCTTCCCGCCGAGAAGCTCATCCTCTATGAGGTGTTCGTCCCCCGGGGCACTTGGTCGGGGTGGCCGCCCCACTGCCACGACGGCCGCGACGGCTCGCCCTATCTGGAAGAGGTGTACTACTTCCGTCTGGATCGTCCCGAGGGCTATTGCATGCACCGGAATTGGCGCTCCGAGGAGGGTTTCGACGAGGCGGTAGTGGCCCGCGACAGCGATGCGGTGCTCGTGCCCAAAGGCTACCACACGTCGGTGGCCTGTCCCAGCTCCAACATGTACTTCCTGAACTATCTGGCCGGCGAGCTGATCGGCGAAGAGCGACGCACTCCCCCCTGTTTCGCCGCAGAGCACACCTGGATCGAAGCCGATTGGGGCGTCGGCGCGTGGACCCTGCCGGTGGCCGGCGCGGTGCCCTCTAGCTGACATGCCTCAACTCATATGACAGTGGCCGACCTCGCCCACAACGGGCGGTTCGCGGTGCTGGCCATCGACCACCGCGACTCGCTGCGGGCGGTCCTCGCGCCAGACGATCCCGATTCGGTTACCAGCGAGGCCATCGTCGACCTCAAACGCGACCTGGTTGCCGGTCTGGCCCACCAGGCCACCGGGGTGATGCTCGAACCCGAGTACTCCATCCCCCACCTGCTCGATGGCACCCTGCCCCCTGGTGTGGGCTTCACCGCCGCACTGGAGACTCAGGGATACATGGCCGACCCCGAAGCCGCCCCCGTCGCCCTCCTCGACGGATGGTCGGTACGGGCCGCGGCCGATTGCGGCGCCGCCGCAGCCAAGCTACTGGTGCTCTACCGTCCCGACCGGCCCCACGCCGCCGCCCAAGAGCAGGCCGCGGCCGACATCCTGGCCGAGTGCCGCCATGTGGGCATCCCCCTGCTGGTGGAACCGCTGTTTTACGCCCTCGACGACCCAACGGTTCGCCCCCAGATCGTGCTCGACACCGTGGACCGCTTCGCCCCCATGGGATTCGACGTGCTGAAGCTGCCGTTCCCCGTCGATGCCCACCACGATGCCGACCGGACCCGGTGGGCCGCAGCCTGCGCAGAAATCTCCGCCCGTTGCCACATGCCCTGGACATTGCTGTCCGGCGGCGGCACCTTCGAGACCTACCACTCCCAACTAGAAGTCGCCATGGCCTCAGGCTGCGCCGGATTCACCGTCGGCCGAGCCCTATGGGGCGAAGCCGCCCTGGCCGCCCCCACCGACCGCCCCGCAGTGATTGACGACTTGATTGCCCCTCGACTCGCCGCGCTGCGGAATTTGGTGATCTAAGCGGCCACTGCGCCTCCGACTACCAGATCACCCTGGTAGAAGACCACTGCTTGGCCGGGGGCTACTCGGCGCTGGGGTTCGGCCCAGACGACTCGATCAGATTGGTCCACCACCCCGACCACGGGGGTGCCGTGGGCGCTCACCTGGACGTCAACCGGGCCATCCACCTCTCCGTCGGCCCACTGGATGTCGGTCACATCCTGGGCTGGCGTGTACAAATCGTCTCGCCGACCGACCGTCACCCGACCCGCGGCGATGTCCACATCGGTCACGTAGCGGGGCTCGTCGGTGCCGCCGAGGTTGAGACCCCGGCGCTGGCCGATGGTCACCGCTTGCACGGCCTCGACGGTTGCCAGTTCAGTGCCGTCGGCGTCCACCACGGAGGCGGGCGACTCCCCCAAGCGGCGGGATAGGAAGCCCTGCCGTCCCCCGGCTCGATTGGCGATGAAACACACGTCCTGGCTGTCGGGCTTGGCCGAGTTCCGCAGGCCCAACTCGGCAGCCCGCTCCCGAACCTCGGCCTTGGTCAGGTGGCCGATGGGCAAGAGCAGCCGGGCCATCTGCTCTTGGCCCAACATGTAGAGCACATAGGACTGGTCTTTGGCCTCATCCACTCCCCGACGCACTCGAAACCCAGTGCCCGCCGCCTCGAGCCGGGCGTGATGGCCGGTGGCCACCACATCGAAGCCCAGCGCTTCGGCTCGCACCATCAGCTTGTCGAACTTGATGTGGCGATTGCACTCAATACACGGGTTGGGGGTCAACCCCACGGCATGGTCGTCCACGTACGGGGCCACCACCCGCTGGTCGAAGGCATCGCCGAAGTTGAACACATGGTGCTGCAACCCCAGAAGGTCGGCCACCCGGCGGGCATCCTCCACATCCGACACCGAGCAGCATCCGGTGTCGGACTCGCCGCCCCACAACTTGAGGGTGACGCCCACCACCTCGTGCCCCTGCTCGGCCAGCATGGCGGCCGCCACCGAGGAGTCCACGCCCCCCGACATGGCCGCCAGAACTCGCATTTCTCGGCCCGTCCCCTCAGCCCTTGCCGTAGGCCCGCAGCCGGGCCACCGCATCGGGGATCACCGCCAACGCCTGATCGATATCGGCGTCCGCGGTCTCATAGCCCAGCGAGAGCCGCAGCGATCCCCCGGCCAGCATCCGGTCGTAGCCCATAGCGGCCAGCACATGGGACGGATCCTGCGCGCCGCTAGAGCACGACGATGCCGCCGACGCATACACCCCGGCATCTTCCAACAGGAACAGCAGCGCCTCCGACTCGATGTCCTCGAAGCACAGGTGGGCCGACCCGGCCACCTTGCCCGACCGCTCTCCGGTCTCCACCGTGTTGGGCACCGCAGTCAGAATCCCGTCCGCCAGCCGGTCCCGCAACCCGGCCAGGCGCTCCACCTGCTCAGCCCGGCTCTTCAGCACAACCTCGGCGGCCGCGGCCATGCCCGCGATTCCCGCGGCGTTGTGGGTGCCCGATCGCAGCCCCCGTTCCTGACCACCCCCCAACATCAGCGGCGACAGCTCCACTCCCTCGCGCACCACCAGCGCGCCCACCCCCTTGGGACCGCCGAATTTGTGGGCACTGACCGAGATCAGATCGGCGTCCGCCGCCAGCGAAGCCACGTCCAACCAGGGGAAAGCCTGCACTGCATCGGTGTGGAGTACGGCATTGGAGGCCGACGAGCGGACCACATCGGCCACCTGCCCCAAAGGCTGGACCATGCCGGTCTCGTTGTTGGCCAGCATCACCGACACCACGGTCACGCTGTCGTCGAGGGCCGCAGCCAGCGCACCGAGGTCGATGACCCCAGCGGCGTCTACCGCCACCACCCGGCCGCCCAAGTGCTCCACCGGCTCCAGCACGGCATGGTGTTCGATGGCCGAGCACACCGTCACCCCGCCCACCTGCATATGCCGTCCGACTACTGCCATGTTGTCGCCCTCGGTGCCCCCGCCGGTGAACACGATCTCCCCCGGCTCTGAGCCCAGAGCCTTAGCCATCACATCCCGGGCATCGTCTATGCCGCGGCGGGTGTCCCGGGCCATCCGGTGCGCCCCGGTCGGGTTGGCATACAGCTCCCGATACAGGGGTGCCATGGCCTCCACTGCCTCGGGACACAGCGGAGTGGATGCCGCGTTGTCGAGGTAGACAATCCTCTCGGGGGCCATTGCCGATCCTCCTGCTTCCCTCTATACCTGGGGGAACACCAGATCGTCGCGCTTGGAGCGCTTGAGCTCGGCGAACGACGGCCACTCGGCCAAGGTCACCACCGCATCCCATAGGCGCACGGCCTCTTCCGTGGGCGGAATCTGGCTCACCACCGGACCGAAGAACGACGTCGTGTCGCCGTTGTGGTGAAAGGAGATGATCGGGGTGCCCACGTCCCGCCCGGTGCGGCTCAGCGCCTCCATAGTGGACTCCCGCAGGGCTTCATCCAGCGACTCGTCCTCGGCCCGGTCGGCAAGCTCGCCAGGCAGGCCAGCGCGCTCCAAGGCGGCCTTCAAATGCTGGTCGGAGGCCACCTCGCCTATCGTCGAGCGGACATCCGCATCGGGATTCCAGATGGTGGATCCGTAGGCGGTGTAGAGCTCACCGGCTGCGGCCGCACCGTGCTCATTGCGAACCGCCTGGGCCACCCGCAGCATGCGGCGGCCCTTGTGATGAAGTTCCTGATAGCCCTCGGGGAAGTCCTCGTAGTCGCTGTCCTCGTTGAGGATCGACAAGCAGATCAGCCGCCAGTCCACGGTGTAATCGCGCTGGCGGGCAACGTCAGTTACCCACCGTGAAGTGAGCCACGCGAACGGGCAAATCGGATCCCAAAAGAACTCGATGTCGGCATCGGGCATCCTCCAATCCTACGGCCCTCCAGCAAGACCCACGAGTCGCTTTAGACTCAGGTTGTGGCCAAGATCAGGGTTTCCACCACCATCGAAGCGCCATTGGACGCCGTGTGGGAGTACGTGCGCCGCATCGACTCTCACACCGAGTGGATGGCCGACGCCGAGTCGATCGCCTTTCAAGGAACCCAGACCGAGGGAGTGGGCACCGCCTTCGAGTGCCGCACCAAGATCGGCCCCCTGCGGCTCACTGATGCCATGGTTATCACCGAATGGGCAGATAAGGCTTCCATCGGCGTGCGCCACACTGGACTGGTCACCGGAGAAGGGCGCTTCACCCTCGCCCCCGCCGGTACCGACCGCACCGAGTTCTGCTGGACCGAAGAGCTGAACTTTCCCTGGTGGATGGGTGGCCTGCTGGGTGACATCGTCGGCGCCCGTATCCTCGAATGGGTGTGGCGCCGCAACCTGAAAGCGCTGCGGGCCCAGTTCGCCTAGTTCGCTAGCCGACGATAAGTACCACGGTGGAGCGACTGGCAGCCCACAGGGCGCCAACAAAGGAAGCCCCAGCCACCACTACCGCGGCAAGCACCGGAATCACGGTCGTCTGCTGTTGTCGGCGGATGGCATAGGCGGCGGCGGCACCCACCAAGAAGCCGCCAATGAGACCGCCGATGTGGCCACCCAGCGAAACGGACCGCACAGTGAAGCTGATAACCAGATTTATGGCGAGAATCGGCCCTATCGGAGTCTGGAACAACCCCACCCCTTGGGCCAGCGACAGGGCGGCGTAGGCACCCAACAAGCCGAAGATGGCCCCCGAAGCCCCCGCAATCAGCGAATTCGGCGTCTCGATCAGCGCTCCGAACGACCCACTCACCAGCGAGGCGAAATAGACCGCCATGAACTGGACCTTTCCCAGCGACCGCTCCAAGGCCAAGCCCAGGACATAGAGCGAGAACATGTTCACCGCCAGGTGGATGAAGCCATGGTGCAAGAACCCGCCGGTGAACACCCGCCACCACTCGTTCAAGTATTCGATGTTCCCGCCCAGGGTGGCAGCACGGTAAACCAGACCGTCTCCATCGCCCCCGCCAACGAAGTCGTCCCCCATCGCGATGCCGACGATGAACACCGCCGCGTTGGCGGCAATCAGCCCATAGCTGACGTACCAGGTATCGGTTCGCTGAGGGACCATGAAGCGAGGTTCGACGGTCGCTACAAGCCCACCGGTGAGCCGTCGCTCAGCAGGTTCTGGCCCACGTTCACCACCTCGGTAACCCCATCCACCCGGTCTTTGAGGATCCGCTCCACTCCGGCCTTGAGCGTGACCGTAGAGGCTGGGCAGCTCACACATGCACCCACCAGTTCCACGCTGACTACTCCGGTTTCCTCATCCACTCCCCGCAAGAAGATGTCTCCGTCATCGGCCTGCACCGCAGGGCGGATGGCCTCGATCACCTGGGCGACGGCATCCTGCATACCCACCATTCTCTCAGCAAACGGCCCGTTCGCCAACCCTCGCCACGACCAAATGGTCCAGCCTCTGACAGAATCGACGTCCCGTTCCCCGAAAATGCCGGTGGCCTGACAGAATCGACGTTGTGGAACTGCTGGCCCACCAGGGAGGCTGGGACGAGATTCTCTTGGTGGCCGCGCCGTTGGCCTTGCTGGCCGGCCTGCTGTTCCTGGCTAATCGCCGGGCCTCTCGTGGCAGACGTCAGCGCCGAGAGCGCTGAGCTTGCCGGCGAAGTCCTCGTAGCCCCGGTCGATGTGATGGGGGTCGGACACCACGGTGACACCGTCGGCAGCCAGGCCGGCTACCACCAGCGCCGCCCCCGCCCGGATGTCGGACGCCCGAACCGGCGCCCCGCTGAGCCGGTCCACACCCCGGATCACCGCGTGGTGGCCCTCGGTGCGGATGTCGGCGCCCATGCGCACCAGCTCGTCCACATAGCGAAACCGGCCTGAAAACAGGTTCTCAGTAACGATCCCCACCCCTTCGGCCACCGACAACATGGCCACCAGCAGCGGCTTGCAGTCGGTGGGCAAGCCGGGATAGGGCAGCGTGGACACATCGGCGGAACGGAGGCGACCGCTGCACATGGCCCAAACACCATCGGGATCAGACGAGGTCCGCACCCCCATCTCGCCCAGCTTGCGGCACAGTATCGCCATATGGTCGAGGCGGGCACCCACCAGGGTGATCTCGCCGGTGGCCACACCGAGAGCAGCCAAGAACGTGGCGGCTTCGATCCGGTCGCTCACCACCGTGTACTCCACCGGGCGGAGCTCCTCTACCCCCTCCACCGTGATGGTGGACGTACCCGCCCCGAGTACATGGCCACCCATGTGGTTCAAGAATCCGGCCAGATCGGCAATCTCCGGTTCCCGGGCGGCGTTGTCGATGACCGTGGTTCCCTTGGCCCGGACGGCAGCCATCATCACATTCTCGGTGGCTCCCACGCTGGGATACTCCAATAGCACTGAGTTGCCCACCAGATTGTCGGTAGCGGCGTGGACGTCCCCGCCGGAAATCTCGAACCGACAGCCGATTGCCTCCAGTCCGGCAATGTGCATGTCGATGGGCCGAGGGCCGAAATCGTCTCCTCCGGGCAAGGCCACCCGGGCATGCCCGATCCCGGCCAGCAGGGGTCCCAAAACCGCCGTGGAAGCTCGTAGCTGCTCGGTCAGCGCATAGGGCGCCTCGGGGATTATGGCCTCGGGGCGTTCAATGGCGAGGGCGTCGCCCACTCGGCTAACAGAGACGCCCATGGCCCGCAGCACATCGGCCATCACCGCCACATCGTGGATGTCGGGCACATTGCGGATCACAAACGTGCCCTCCGTGAGCAGGCAGGCGGCCATAAGCTTCAGCACCGAGTTTTTGGCCCCGCCGATGGCCACTGTGCCCTCCAGGGGACCATTGGCCCTCACCTCAATGCGATCCTGCCGCTCGAAGTCCTCCTGATGGCCTCGCTCCACCCGACAAGTATGGTCCCCTCGCCGCCGGCAGCACAGTCATGGTGTGGTCGCGGGGTGGAGCCGCAACAAAAGTAAGCTGCCTCCAGCCCATGCCCCGAGTGATCTCTCGTCGCGTTCTGAGCACCGATACCGCCGATGGCGTGCTGAACGGCCCCAGCGGCCTGCTATCCCCTCGAACCGACATCGTCTTGGAACGCGCTGAGGGCGACGCCGTCTTTTCCGCCGCCGAGGGACCGGTCTCGCAATACCAACGCACGGTCACCGTCGAGCCGGTGGGCTCTGATCAGGTAGAGGTCACCGAGCAGTTCGACTATCGCCTGGCCATCCCGGTTTGGTGGGTGCTCTTCACCGTCCCCTTCAGCCGGGCCCTCCGCCAAGGACGGGAGTGGCCCTGGTGGCACCCCCCAGACCGTTTCACCTCCCGACAGGCCCGGATTGTGGCGTTGCTGGCCACCCTGGCCGTGATCGCCGGATTCTTGGGCACACTGCTCGGCCAAACCATCACCTTCGCCCGAGAGGAGTTCGGAGAGAGCAAGTCGGCTCAGGGCATCGCCCTTTCGCTGATCCGGCTCAGCATTTTGATCACGGTGGCAGTGGCCGCGTTCGCCGACCGGAAAGGGCGGCGGCGCACCCTGCTCTACGCGGCAGCCGGTGCCATTTTGGCCTCAGCGGCGACATCGCTGGTGGCCAACCTGGCCACCCTGACCGCGGTCCAGGCAATTTCCCGGGGACTGTCCCACGCCATGGCGCTGCTCATCTTTGTGTTCGCGCTCGAAGAAGCCCCCGCCGGCTCACGGGCCTTTGTGGCCTCCATGCTGGGACTGGCCGCCGGGTTGGGCTCGGGAATTGCCGTCGGTTCGGTGCCCCTCGCCGACCTGGGGGACACTGCGTGGCGGCTCAGTTTCCTCCTCGCGCTGGCTGGACTGCCCCTGGTGTTTTTCGCGGCCCGTCGGTTGCCCGAATCCCAGCGGTTTGAGACTGCCCGTCGACAGCCCCGAACCCGACCGCCCCAGCAGTACCGCTTCCGACTGGTGCTCCTGGCTGTGACCTCGTTTGCCGTGCTGCTGTTCGCCGCACCGGCCTCTCAACTGCAAAACGACTTTCTGCGTGACGAACGGGGCTTTAGCGCCACCAAGATCACGGTGTTCACCCTGCTCACCGCCTGGACGGCGGGACCGGGCATGCTCATCGCCGGCAAGCTGGCCGACCTTCGGGGCCGACGGGTCCTCGCCTCCATCGGTGTGAGCGGCGGCGCACTGTTCGCCTTCTGGCACTTCACCCTGGCGGGATGGCCCATGTGGGTTCTGATCGCAATTGGAACGCTCATGACCGCCACTACTGTGCCGACGCTGGGGGTGTACCGGGCCGAGATGTTCGGCACGATTCGCCGGTCGGAGTCCAACGGATTCCTCGGCGTAGCCGGAGTCGCCGGCAGTGCCGCCGGCCTCGCAGCCGCCGGGTTCATGGCCGACGCCTGGGGCTACGGCACCGCGTTCGCCGTCCTCATAGCCGGCCCAATCCTCGTCGCCATCCTGATACTCCTCTACTACCCCGAAACAACGCGCCGCTCCCTGGAAGAACTAAACCCCGAGGACTCCTAGAGCGCCTCCAACCAGCTGGCCACTGCGTCCACAATCACAGCATCAGACCTCCTCGGATCGTGGCGCTCACCTTCTAGCCACACGACAGTCACCGGGCCGTTGATGGCGGGCAAATGCTGATCGAACTCCTCGGGCGTGCCGAAGGAATCGCGGTCACCCGAGATGAACAGGCAAGGCACGTCAATTTCCGGAAAATGCCCAGTCCGCAGACTTTCCGGCTTCTTCGGCGGATGCAGCGGATAGCTCAGCAGCACCAAGCCCGCGGCGGGCATCCCGTCGGCCACGGCCATAGAGCACATCCTCCCGCCCATCGACCGGCCCCCCAGCACTAGGCGCCCCGGTTCGGTTCCCAGACGTGTGGCGATGGCCGGGACCTCCTCATCGAGGAAGGCCAGCAGCTTGGGGGCTCGATCGGGAGGTCGGCGACCCTGATTCCGGTAGGGGAAGTTGACCCGTTCCACCGGCAAGGGGGCCAGCCCCTCGGCAATGGCCACCAATGTGTGCTGATCGCGATCCCCGCCCGCGCCGTGAAAGAGCACCAACCCGTCCACTGCTGGTCCAGCCATCACATATACCGGCGCAGCAATTCCCGCAGAGCCCCTGCGGCTTGCTCGGCCGCGGCATCGCCTTCAACCGGGTCGGGTCCGGCCACCAGGGCCTCCCGCAGACTGTCGGCGGCCTCCAGCATTGCCCGCCAGAAATCAGGCTCGTACCCCCACGGCAGGCTGAGCTGCACCACCTGTTCGTGGGCCAACGCGAAGTCCTCCACCGCCTTGGAATCAGACGTGTTGCGGTGCAGCCGGTCGGCGGAGAAGAACAGCGCCTCCAGCACCTGATAGGGCTCCACCCCGGGCAAGCCCGGTCCGAACTGGCGTTCGGAAACGGCGCTGGAGAGTCGGTCGAACAGCGCGTCCACCGCCTCCTCGTCGGCTTCGGCCACCTCCAGGTTGCCGGCGTAGTCCACTTCGTGGGCGATGCCCTCCGACAACAGCTCGCTCAGTACGTTGGCCTTGTGGGCATCGTCGAAGTCTCTCAACTCGTACACCACCGCAGGCAGGCTCTTGTCGAACTTCGGGAGCTGCTCTCGCAGCACCGCCTCCACGGCCTGGTCCACCACCTCCTCGTCGCGCTCACACATAATCAGCGTCGGTCCCAGCCAGGCGTGCTCCAACTCCTGGGCTCGCAGCGCTGCCTCCAAGCGACTGCGGGCGTCGTAGGACCATTCGTGAAACTCGTAGGCAAGCTGCTCGTCGTCTGGCCCACCCACCTCTTCGGGCTGCTGGGGCTGGGTGGGAAACGTGGCCACGCCACACTCAGCGCACTCCGACACGTCGTCGTCGTAGGGGGCGCCGCATTGAAAGCACCAAACCATGCCGAACATGGTCTCAGATAACGGGGCAGCGGTCGCATCGCAGCACTACGGTTGGGCAACGTGAACGCATCGCCCGAGACCCCCGACCGCAACCTGGCGATGGAGCTGGTCCGAGTGACCGAAGTTGCCGCTCTGGCCGCTTCCCGTTGGATGGGTAGGGGCGACAAGGAGGGGGCCGACGGCGCCGCGGTGGAGGCCATGCGGGTGCTGCTGCGGACCGTGCCGATGGACGGGATCGTGGTGATCGGCGAGGGCGAGAAGGACGAAGCCCCCATGCTCTTCAACGGGGAGCTGATCGGCGACGGAACGCCTCCCGAATGCGACATCGCGGTAGACCCCATCGACGGCACCACGCTCACCTCGCTGGGCCGGGCCAACGCCCTGTCGGTGATCGCGGTGTCCGACCGGGGCACCATGTTCAACCCCGGACCCTGCGTGTACATGGAGAAGATCGCCTACGGTCCCGAATGCGTGGGCTATGGCATCTCGATGGACAACTCCCCCACCCGCAACCTCGAGCTGGTGGCCGAGGCCAAGAGCGAGCCGGTGAGGGATGTGACCGCGGTGATCCTCGACCGCGACCGCCACTCGGAGCTGATCGCCGAGGTGCGCGACGCCGGCGCCCGTATCCGGCTCATTCCCGACGGCGATGTGGCCGGGGCCATCTCCACCGCGTGGCCCGACTCAGGGGCCGACATACTGTTCGGCATCGGGGGAACCCCCGAGGGCGTCATCTCTGCGGCCGCCCTCAAGTGCATGGGCGGTGAGCAACTCGGGAGGCTTTGGCCCCGCAACGACAGGGAGCGCAAGGAGGCGGAGAAGCTGGGTCGGGATGTGACTCAGGTGCTCACCGCCGACGACTTGGTTCAAGGCGACAACTGTTTCTTCGCCGCCACCGGGATTACCGACGGCGACCTGCTCAGGGGCGTCCACTACTACAAGAACCACGCCAGCACTCAGTCGCTGGTCATGCGGTCGAAGTCGGGCACCGTGCGGCTGGTGACCGCCGACCACCAATTGGACAAGCTGAACAGCTTCTCCGCCATCGAGTTCGGCTAGCGTCCTGCCCCTGAAAGCGGCAGGATGAGTTCGGCTAGCCGCTTACTGATCGGTTCGGTACAGGTAACGCAGATCCCAGTAGCCGTACAGCGTCGGCGTGGTGTTGCCGAACACGTTGCGGACCGCCCCCAAACGCTCAGACTGGGTGGTGTAGATGAGCGGCACGTTCTCGGCGACAATTGTCTGCGCATCCCAGTAGTGCTGCACCCGCTGCTCGTGGTCGAGCTCTCTGCTGCCGGCGATGTACAGCTCGTCTATCTTCGCCTCCCACTCCGTGGCGGGCTCGGGCTGATTCGGATGCCAAAGGTGCAGGCCTTCGCCGCTGTGCCACACGGTCATACCGCCGAAGGGGTCGGGACTGCCGGTCAGCCCCACCACCATGGCCTGCCAGTCGTAGGTGGCGGTGAGCTGGGCCACCATGTCGCCGAAGTCCACGATGCGGAAATCAACGTCGAGGCCGACCGCCGTCATCCCCTCGTGAATGATGCCGGCGATCTCGGAGCGAACGCTGTTCCCCTCGTTGGTGACCATCCTGAACGAGATAGGGTTGCCCATATCGTCCTCGCGGATGCCGTCGCCGTCGGTGTCTGCCCAGCCCATTTCGTCGAGGATCTCGTTGGCCCGGTCGAGGTCGTAGGGGTATTGGCGCACCAACGGATTGTGAAAATCGCCGGTGGCCGGGCTCACCGACGACCACTGCGGATAGCCCAAGCCGTGCTGGACTCCGTCGATCATGGCTGTTTTGTCCATGGTGTGGGCAACGGCCTGTCGGAATGCCGTGTTCTGGAACCAATGCAGTTGCACCGGGTCGACATACGGCTGCCCGGCATCGTTGGCCCCGGGGTTCTGATTGAACGCCAAGAAATTGGTGCCGAACCCAGGGCCGCGGCGATGCAGGGTGAAGTTCTCCGACTCGGCCACGGGATCGAGCACCGCGAACTCCTCCCCCAATACCCCGTGAAAATCGGTGGTGCCGGCGCGGAACAATTCCAGTTCGTCTTCGAGCTCTTCCACGATCAACTGCACCACCCGGTCGAGATACGGCAATCGTCCTCCGGCATCGTCAGTGAGCCAATAATCGGGGTTCCGCTCGAAGACGAAACGCTCGCCGGGGGTGTACTCCCCGATGGTGAACGGGCCGGTGCCGATGATCTCGGCAGGATCAGTGTAGATGTCCCAAAACTCCTCGAAGGCACCCGCCTCGATAGGTCCTTCCATGATGTGCTTGGGGTAGATGGCGGTGCCCAACGAGCGCAGGAACGGCGCAAACGGCTGCGGGAGGACGAATTCCACGGTGTGGTCGTCGAGCGCCGTCACCGTCATCTGCGACTGCTCCCACTGGCCGGTCTCAGAATCCAGGAATCGGAACTCGAAGGAAGCCCGGCTCGCCGCTTGGAAATCGTCGTTGTAGATGACGCGGTTGAACGTGAACTCCACGTCGTGGGCGGTGAACGGGGTGCCGTCGTGCCACTGCACGTCGTCGCGCAGATGGAACACCCAGCGAAGCCCGTCGTCGGAGCGCTCCCACGACTGGGCCAGCAGCGGCTCGATCTCATCGTTCAACCACGAGGTTTCGGTGAGGCCCTCGAAAAGGTATCCGAGCACGTTCGACGATCCGGCGTCCCTGGACAGAGCGAGGTTGAACGTAAGGGGCTCGGAGATCGTCGCCACCGTGAGAGCGCCGCCGTGATCGCCGATCTCATAGGAGAATCCCTCGGCGTTTCGGCGCAATTCCTCCACGATGGCCATACTCGGAACAAGTCCCCCGAATGCAGCCGCAGCAGCCACGCGACGGCGGAGCAGCTCCAGAGCAGACTGGCCCGCCGGCTCGATTGCCTCGCTCTCATCGGGCAGCGCAGGCTCGACGGTCGGTTCGGGCGGCACAGCCGTGGGCTCGGCAGTCGGCTCGGCAGTCGGCACGGCAGTTGGGTCAGGAGGATCCGCGTGCGGCGTGACGGTCGCTTCGGGCGTCGGCGCGGCGGGCGAGGCGTCATCATCCGAACAGGCGAAAGCGACGGCAAGAATCAGCACGAACACAGCACCGATCCAACACTTGCGATTCATTCCAGTGGTCCTTTCGAGCAGGAGAAGGACGAACTAATTGCGGCGGGCGGCCCAGCCGATTATGGACCGCCGGAGTCCCCGCGGGGACTTGCTGGAAAGCAACGCTAACACCTTGTTGTGGCGACCAGTCACAACCTCGGGCCGGGCCCGGGCCGCAGCCCGCAGCGCCTCCGATGCAACGGCGTCGGCGCTCTGCCACCCCACCGAAGGCCACCGGTCCAGGTTCCAGCGGCCCCGCTCGTGGAACTCGGTGCGGGTCAGCCCCGGCAGCACGGTGGTTACCGTCACCCCGGTACCCTTGTGCTCCTCGTAGAGGCCTTCGCCCAGATTGGTAATGAACGCCTTGGTGGCTGCATATACCGCGGTCATGGGCAGGCCCTGAATGGAGGCCATGGACGACACCAGGACTACTTGGCCCCGGCCCCGGGTGCTCATCGCCCTGAGCGCGGCATGGGTGAGCCCGGTCAGTGCCACCACGTTCACCCTTATGGTCTCGCTTACCTTTGCGGGGTCTTGAGCGTGGAACGGCCCCTCATACCCCAAGCCCGCATTGTTCACCAGCAGGTCAACGGGCGCTTCCTCGGCCCTCACCCGCTGCTCCACTCTGGCCAGCCCCCCGGGTTCGGACAAATCGGCCGCCAGCACCTCCACCTCGGCCCCCGTGCCAAAGGCCCGCAGCTCCCCGGCCAGTTCCTCCAGCCGATCCCCGCTGCGCGACACCAACACCAAATCCACCCCGGCACCGGCAAGCTGTTGAGCCATAGCCCGCCCAATCCCCGCCGATGCCCCGGTGACCAGCGCCCGCCCCCACCCAGGCTTCCGCGACCCTCCCAACTTGATCCCGAGTATCCTCATCTCACCCGAACCTGATGCACTCACAGCAGCCAAACTAGCGTCTGGTCGAACCCCGTCCATTGCCTGGCAGTTCGGCGGTCGATGCCGACTCATCCGACCCTAGCCAAATTCATGGTCATGAGCATGGTCACTTAGTATTAGAATTTGGTCATGGCTCTAGAAACCAGGACTATTTCCGCTGGTGAATTCAAAGCCAAGTGCTTGAAGCTCATGGACGAGGTGAACGAGACCGGCATTCCGGTTGTCATTACCAAGCGAGGAAAGCCTGTGTCTCGCCTTGTGCCCGCCGGCGGGGAGGGCATGGGCATTTGCGGGGCCTTCCCGGAGTTCGCCGGCTTCTGGGATGACCCCAGCGAGACAGTCATAGACCCGGAGTCGGTAGCCGCTATGGCCGACGACTGGGCCTAGAGAGCGGACTGGCCAGACCAGCATGATCTTGTTGGACACCCATATCTTGGTTTGGGCTGTCACAGGCGACATCGCCAAACTCTCCCTGCAAGCCTTCGACGACATAGATCGGGCTATCTTGCGAGGCGATGCGGCCGTCTCCGCGGCCACCTTTTGGGAGTTGGAAGTCAAACGCAGGAAACCTCGGGGCAATCTGCCCGAACTGCCACCCATCAAGGACCTCCGCTCAGGCATCCTCAGACGAGGACTCGTAGAGGTGCCAATCACCGGATCACTTTGGGTGGATGCTGTCAGCCTGATCGATAAGGGGTATCACCAAGACCCAGCCGACCAACTCATCGTGGCCACAGCCATACACCTCAATGGAGAACTCCTCACGAGGGACACCAAAATGCTGGCTTGGGCAAAGCAGAGCGGAATGGTGACGGTGCATCAGGATTGATAGAAAACGCATTGCCGCATCGGGTGGGTAGATGCAGGTTGCAAAGCGCTGCCGTTTGATATCATAATGCAAGCATGGCAAATGTGCTGGTCCGCAATCTCCCCGACGAAACACACACGCTGCTCCAGCAGCGCGCGGCCCGCGAGGGCAAGTCGCTCCAACAGTTCCTAGTGGCAGAATTGCAGCGGCTAGCCGAGCGGCCTTCAGTCCAAGATGTTCTGGAACGGGCCAGGCAGCAGAGCGGCGGACGGATCGGTCTCGCCGAGGCCGCCGAGTATCTGGCCGAAGAACGCCAGCAGCGTTGATAGTGGTGGACGCGTCGGTGGCGGTGAACGCCCTCGCCGACAACTCATCTGATGGCGACCGAGCGCGGGCCGCACTGCTAGCAGACCCCGACCTCGCTGCCCCTGACCTCATGAATGTGGAAGTCGTATCCGTGCTCCGTCAGTGGTGGCAGCGGGGACAATTGAGCGACCAGAACATGCGCGAAGCAATCGCAAACCTGGCCGCTCTGGATGTTGCCCACTACCCAACCTTGCCGCTCATGGCTCGCGCCTACGAGCTTCGCTCCAATCTCACCCCCTACGACGCTGCCTATGTGGCCCTGGCTGAAACGCTCGACTGTCCCCTGCTAACCGCCGACGTCAGACCGGCCAAAGCACCAGGCCCCCTCTGCCAAATCAACGTCATCGGCCACCACGAGATCAGCTCCTAGCCTGATTCATGGTCATGAACATGGTCACACAGTGTCGATCATCTCAGGGGTTATGGCTCGCGGACTGGCGGTAAGACTTGAGTTCTTCGGCGGTTAGCTGGTCTGGTGCCACAAGCTCGTAGTGCTGCTCTCGGGCAATGGTGATTCTGTCGCCGGTCTCCTCGAATTCGAATAGAGCGATCTCGTTGTTGGCCATGAATTGAGCGGCGATGGGGCGGGCCAGCAAGTCAGGGAATTTCTGCTCGGCGACTCTGAAGTCCTGCCAAACCTGGATCACGCTCAGGGCATCTGCCGGGGGCACCGCTTCGCGCACGCTGTCGGGCAAGGGGACCCGGTAGCGCAGGGAGTAGATAATGTCCCCAAGGTTCTTTGGGCGCGGTTCCCCCAGTGCCTCGGCGGCTGCGACCAGTTCTTCGCGCTGAAACGCCACTTCGACCATCCCCGGCTTGAAGTGGTCGACAAAGATCTTGGCGATTATGCGCTGGGCAAGGCTCTCGCTGGGTGCGCTCATCACTCGGTCATGCCTTGGCAGTACCCGGCCAACGGAGAACGAGCACCTCTTCGCGTAGTTGCTCATTAGTCGCGGTGGCATGGCGGGTGCGGAACAAGTCGATGGCCTCTACCTCGTATCCGGAGCGCTCGGCGATCTCAGCGAGAAGCTGGCCGGTGCGGATCATCACCCTCAGATATGAGGCCTGATCGCCCACCACGTAGGCCAGGCGAGCACCGGGGCGCAGTACCGTGCCCAAAGAGGCGAAATGACGGGCCATCCCGCCGAAGTACAGCTTGGTCACCCGGTGGTACATCCGCTCGAATCCCGACTCCTTACCCAACTCAATGCGCCGGGCTTCGATAGCCGCGGCGATGCGCTCGACTTCGGCATCACCGCTGACCCATTCGTCGTCGTTATCGTTGCGATACACGCCGCGGGTGTTTGACCTTACGAGCTCCTTCTTCATCGCCTGAAGGTCGGACCTCTCGCTGATATAACCCAACAAGACTGACTCCAGCCGAACGGTGCGCGAATAGTCCTTCTCGTTGGGATACGGCGGTGATGTGATGACCGCGTCGACGCTCTTGGGTTCAATGTACCGGCCCACTTCCCGCGCATCGCCTTCTATGGCACGGGCTGGCGTTGAGGCCAACGGCCCGAGATGCCGTATGTCGTCGGCCATCGACACCACGCACGCCATCCACCGGCTCACCACGCTGGCATCTTGTTTGACCCTGCCCACGCCGACCTCGGGACCGAAGCGGAGATTGCCGACATCGGTTGGAAGCACTCGGGCCAGCGCAAGCTTCTCGTGAGCGGCAAATCTGGCATCGTGTTCGCCTTCCAGCGCTTCTTTCAAGACAAGCACCTTGTGCAGCGGCAACGGGCTGATCGAGTTCTTCAACAAGAGCTTGGCGGTCTGTGCAGGCAGCGACCGAAGCGGCACTTCAGACGGCGGGTCCTGCATCGGCTCGTCGCTGATACCGTCCGCGGCCAATATGGCAAGCGCCTTCTCAGCGATAAGCTCGGCGTGCGCTGCAAGGCTGTCCGGGTCGGGCGACCAGTCCACCTTCGTGCTGGCGGCAAGGCGGGAAACCCCGACCGCTTCCAAGCCGACACTGGGAATCCCGAGCTTTTTGGCCTCCACCAGCGTCGTGCCCGTACCGCAGAAGGGATCCAACAAGCGCTGTTTTCCATCGAGGCCGAAACGATGGGCATAGTCCCGCACCAAATGAGGCAGGAAGGAAAGAACAAACCGATACCAGTCGTGGGCGGGAGCATCCTGGGACAGCAACGCGTTCATGGACCCGTTCGTCCCGGGACGCGGTGAATCACCCATAAGGGTCACGGTAGACCAAGAACTACTGCCAGGTAGCGGAATTGGGCGAGGCCGAGGCCCCTCGAAACGTCTCACAGCAGCTCCCCTCGTGGAGTGAGCGGCCAACACTAGAGACGAGCAGTGACAATTGGCTGCGGAGGGAAGCCTGCGACTTAGAGCAAGATCAGCTAACGATGGCGGAGTCGCTTAGTAGGGCGACGTTGTCGTGGGAGACTTCCACGAAGCCGCGCTCGACGGCGATGGTGGTCTTGGCGCCGTCGGTGGTGTACACCCGGACGTCGCTGGGCACCAGGACGCCCAGGAAGGGCACGTGGCCGGGCTGGAACGCGATCTCTCCGTCGGTGGTGCGGGCCACCACCATCTCGGCTTCGCCGGTGTAGACGATCTCCTCGGGGGAGACGAGCTCCACGTTCAGAGCCACGGTCAGGCTGCCTGGGCCTCGAGTTCGGCGGCTTTGCGGTGGGCGTCCTCGGCGCCGCCGACCATGAAGAATGCCTGCTCGGGCAGGTCGTCGAGGTCGCCGTTGACCAGGGCCTCGAAGGAGTCCACCGTCTCGTTGACGGGGGTGAACACGCCGGGCAGGCCGGTGAACACCTCGGCCACGAACATGGGCTGGGACAAGAACCGCTGCACCTTGCGGGCCCGGGACACGATCACCTTGTCCTCCTCCGACAGCTCGTCGAGGCCCAAGATGGCGATGATGTCCTGAAGCTCCTTGTAGCGCTGGAGGATCTCCTGCACCCGGCGGGCCACGCCGTAGTGGCGGTCCCCCACCACCTCGGGGGTGAGGATGGTCGAGGTGGAGGCCAGCGGGTCCACCGCCGGGTAGATGCCCAGCGCGGCGATGTCGCGGCTCAGCTCGGTGGTGCCGTCGAAGTGGGTGAACGAGGTGAACGGCGCCGGATCGGTGTAGTCGTCGGCGGGCACGTACACGGCCTGCAACGAGGTGATGGAGCGGCCTCGGGTGGAGGTGATGCGCTCCTGGAGCTCGCCCATCTCATCGGCCAGCGTGGGCTGGTAGCCCACCGCCGAGGGCATCCGGCCCAACAGGGTGGACACCTCGGAGCCGGCCTGCACGAACCGGAAGATGTTGTCGATGAACAACAGCACGTCTTGGTTCTGCACGTCGCGGAAGTATTCGGCCATGGTCACTCCGGCCAGGCCCACCCGCAGGCGCACGCCGGGAGGCTCGTCCATCTGGCCGAACACCAGGGCGGCCTTGTCCAAAACGCCCGACTCCTCCATCTCCAGGAAGAGGTCGGTGCCCTCACGGGTGCGCTCGCCCACCCCGGCGAACACCGACACGCCGCCGTGCTGGGTGGCCACCCGGTTGATCATCTCGGTGATGAGCACGGTCTTGCCCACACCGGCGCCGCCGAACAGGCCGATCTTGCCGCCCTCCTTGTAGGGGGTGAGCAGGTCGATGACCTTGATGCCGGTCTCGAACATGCGGGTTGACGGCTCTAGGGAGTCGAACGAGGGGGCGGGCCGGTGGATCTCCCACTCCTCGCCCACGTCCAGGGTGTCGCGGTCGGCGTCCAGGCAATCCCCCACCACGTTCCACACGTGGCCCAGGGTGACATCGCCCACCGGCACGGTCATGCCCTGTCCGGTGTTGCGCACCACCGTGCCCCGAGTGAGGCCGTCGGTGGGCTTCAGGGCGATGGCCCGCACCCGGCCCTCGCCGATCTGCTGGGCCACCTCGGCCTTCACGGTCACAGTCTCTCCGTCCACGTGTACGTCGAACTCGAGAGCGGTGTTGATCTCCGGGAGGGCGTCCGGGGGAAACTCGGCGTCGATGACCGGGCCGGCGATTCCGACTACCCGGCCGTCTTTGAGGTTCTCCGACATCTGTACTTCTTCTCCTACTGGTTGGCGGTGGTGAGGAGATCGGCGATATCGCCTTCGTCGTCCTCTTCCTTTAGGGCTTCGGCACCGCCGACGATCTCCATGATCTCGGTGGTGATGGCGTCTTGGCGGGCCCGGTTCATGGCCCGGGTGAGCTTGGTGATCAGCTCCTCGGCGTTGTCGGTGGCCGCCTTCATGGCTCGCTGGCGGTTGGCGTGCTCAGAAGCGGCCGCGTCCAGCAGCGCCGAGAACAGCCGCGACTCCACATAACGGGGCAAAAGCGACTCCAGCACTCCCTCAGGGGAGGGCTCGAACTCGAAGGCGGCCCGCAGCTCGCCGGTTCCGGCGGCGGCGATCACGTCGATGCTCTCCAGCGGCAGAAAGCGCCGCACGGCCACCCTTTGGGTGCCGATGGTGAAGAACTCCATGTAGGCCAAGATCACCTCGTCGATGTGGCCCGACTCGAACCGGTCGGCCACGATCTCGGCCACCTGGCGGGCGTCGTCGTAGGTGGGGGTGTCGCTCATGCCGATGAAGGCCTCGTCGATCCGGTAGTTGCGGAATCGGAAGTAGTCCTGTCCCTTCTTGCCGATGAGCATGAGCGAGTAGTCCCGCCCCTTGGTCTGGGCGTCCATCAGCTCCCGCTCGGCGGCCTTGATCACCGAGCTGTTGTAAGGCCCGGCCAGGCCCCGATCAGAGGTGATGACCACGAATCCCACCCGGCGCACCGGGTCGCGCCGCTCAAGCAGCGGATGCGAGGCTTCGGCCCCCCCGGCGGCCACGTCTTCGATCACACTGGTGAGCTTCGTTGAGTAGGGCCGGGCGGCGTGGGCCCGCTGTTGGGCCTTCACCACCCGGGTGGCGGCTATGAGCTCCATGGCACGGGTGATCTTCTTGGTGGACTGCACCGACGAGATCCGCCGGCGAAGCGCCCGTTCCTGACCACCGGGCATGGATTCAGTCTTCCTCGGGCCGCTGGATGTCGGTCTCGGGAAGGGTGTGGTCGGCGTCCACCACACCGGATGCTGCCTCGGCCTGCGCCTCGGCATCGGGCTCGTCGCCCTCGGGCTCGGCCGACGACTCGAACTGGGCGGCAAAGGCCGAAACCGCGGCCTCCAGGGCCTCCTCGTCCACCGCTCCGGTGTCCACTACCGCCGACATCAGGTCGGCGTTGCGGGCCCGGACCCACTCCAGCAGCTCAGACTCGAAGCGGGCCACGTCTTCGATGGGGATGTTGTCCAAAAAGCCCCGGGTGCCGGCATAAAGCGACACCACCTGCTCTTCCACCGGCATGGGCGTCTGGATGCCCTGCTTGAGCAACTCGGTGAGTCGGTAACCCCGGTCGAGCTGGGCCTGCGACACGGCGTCCAGATCAGAGCCGAAAGCGGCAAAGGCCTCGAGCTCGCGGAACTGCTGGAGGTCGGCCTTGAGCGTGCCCACCGCGGTCTTCATGGCCTTGATCTGGGCCGCTGAGCCCACTCGGGAAACCGAGATGCCCACGTCTACTGCGGGCCGCACTCCCGACTTGAACAGGTCGTCCTGCAAGAAGATCTGGCCGTCGGTGATGGAGATCACGTTGGTGGGGATGTAGGCCGACACGTCGCCGGCCTTGGTCTCGATGATGGGCAGCGCGGTCAGCGACCCCGCCCCCCGCTCGTCGCTCAGCTTGGCCGCCCGCTCCAGCAGCCGGCTATGCAGGTAGAACACGTCGCCGGGGTAGGCCTCGCGTCCCGGCGGACGGCGCAGCAACAGCGCCATCTGGCGGTAGGCCTCGGCCTGCTTCGACAGGTCGTCGTACACCGCCAGCGCGTGTCCGCCGTTGTCCATCCAGTGCTGGCCCATGGCGCAGCCGGCATAAGGGGCCAAATACTTGAACGGGGCCGGATCGGAGGCGGGGGCCACCACCACCACCGTGTACTCCATGGCGCCCCGCTCGGCCAGAGTGGCCACCGCCTGGGCCACAGTGGAGGCCTTCTGGCCAATGGCCACGTATACGCACTTCACCCCTTGGCCCTTCTGGTTCAAGATGGTGTCCATGGCCACCGTGGTCTTGCCCGTCTTGCGGTCGCCGATGATCAGCTCCCGCTGGCCCCGGCCGATGGGGATGAGCGAGTCGATGGCCTTGATGCCGGTCTGAATGGGCTCATGCACCGGCTTGCGGCCGGTGATGCCGGGCGCCTGCACCTCCATACGGCGGGTGTCGGCGCCCACGATGGGTCCCTTGCCGTCCACCGGCTCGCCCAGGGCGTTCACCACCCGGCCCAAAAGGGCATCGCCCACTGGAACCGACAAGATGTCACCGGTGGAGCGGACGGCCTGGCCCTCTTCGATCTCGTCCACCTCGCCCAGCACCACGGCGCCGATGGAGTCCTCGTCCAAGTTCAGGGCCAAGCCGATGGTCCCGTTCTCAAACTCAAGCATCTCGTTCACCGCCGCGCCGGGCAGCCCGGAGATGCGGGCGATGCCGTCGCCCACTTCGGTGATCCGCCCCACCTGGGCCAATTCGACCTCGGGTTGGAACCCCTCAAGGTTGCGGCGGATGGCCTCGGCGATGGAACCGGTGTCGATGGTCAGCTCTGCCATTGCTCTCCTCGGTAAGAAACGTTCATCAAACTCGTGTACACGGGATTAGAAGGTGTCCCGCAACTGGCTCAGGCGGTGGCGGACTGATCCGTCGATCACCTCGTCGCCGATGGTGGCCACCACGCCGCCCATGATGCTGGGATCGACAACCACCTTGATGTCCACCTGATGGCCGGTGGCCGCGCTCAGCGCAGCCGACAGCCGCTCTGCCTGGTCGCCGGTCAGCGCCACCGCAGAGCGCACCTCGGCCACTGAGCGGCCCCTGTCGCGGGCATTGATCTCCACCGCCTCCCGGGCAATGCCGATCAGATCCGACGACCGCCCCGCGGCCACGATCATGGACACCACCGCAGTGGTGGTTTCCAACGCCTGACCGCCCAGAAGGTCTTCCACGATCTGCTGGCGCCGGGCAGCGGGGACCTGCCGATCGGACAGCGTCATCCGCAGCTCGTCTGAGCCCTCCAGCGCCCGAGCAACGCGGAAGAGCTCGTCAGACACCGCGTCGAGGTTGCCCTCAGCCCGGGCCACGGCGGCCACGGCGTCGGCGTAGCTGACACTTCGGTCAGTCATGGGTCAACCCCGTGCCCTGTCGGCGAAGGCGCCGCTCTGCTTCGCGATTCGCTCAGCCATTGGCTCAGTCCTGGCCTGCGCCCACGCTGGCGATGTAGTCGTCAACCAGCTGGCGCTGCACCTCGGGGTCTTCCAGGCTGCGGCCCAGCACCGCCTCGGCGGCACCGAGGGCGATGTCGGACACCTCCGACTGAAGGTCGGCGATGGCCTGGCGCTTGGACGCTTCCACGTCGGCCGCGGCCCGCTCCCGCATATCGGCGATATCGGCCTCGGCCCGAGCCTGAAGGTCGGCTCGAACCGCGCCAGCCTGCTCTCGGGCCTCGTCCACGATGCGGGCCGCCTCGGCCTTGGCGTCGGCTAGTTCGGCCTCATAGTTGGCTTTGACCTCGGCGGCCTCGGCTCGCTGACGGTCGGCGTCGTCGATGGCGTCTTGGATCCGCTGGGTGCGCTGCTCCATAAGATCCTTCACCCTCGGGAACAGTTTCCATGTCATGAGCGCCAACAGCACCAGAAACGCCAAGCCGCCCCAAATGATCTCGGTGGTCTCCGGTCTGATCGGGTTGGGTGCCTCTACACAGCCCTCGAGGTCTGTCTCGTATTTTTCAACGAGCTCATCTTTCTCTTCCTTAGCTTTCTTCGCTTCCTCTTTTTCCCGGTCGCTCGCACCTTTGGCTTCTCCGGCCTCAATGTCGTTCTTGATGCGCTCAACTTCCTTGAAGTCGACATCAACCAACTTTTTGACGGTGGTTGTCTCATCAAAAATGCAGGAGCCCACCGTCTCCCCGGCGGCGCTCGCCGCCGACGCGCTCAGCGCGACCGCGGCCACCACCACGGCAGCCGCGGCCCAAAGCCGTCGGCTCATGGCGCAAGGAGGATGAAGACGACGAATCCGATGAGGGCCAGCGCCTCGGTAAAGGCGATGCCCAAGAACATCGTGGTCCGAGCGACACCGGCCGACTCGGGCTGACGGGCCATGGCGGTGATGGCGTTCCCCACCACGATGCCGATGCCCACGCCGGGTCCGATGGCGGCGAGGCCGTAGCCAAGGCCCGCGCCGATGGCGCTCAGGCCCGCTTCACCGTCGCCGGTCAGCTGGGCCAGGATGGTGGATATGAGTGCTAGCAAGGTAAATGTCTCCTAGTGCTCGGGGTGTAGTGATCCGCCGATGTACACGGCGGTGAGAATGGTGAAGATGAAGGCCTGAAGGGCCGAGACGAAGATCTCGAACGCAGTGAGCAGGATGAGGGCGGCAAACGGCAGTACGGCGGGCACGTAGAGGGTTCCCCACAGGGCGGCCGACAGCACCGCGAAGGTCACCAGCAGCAAGTGGCCAGCCACCATGTTGGCCCAAAGCCGGATGGCCAGTGACAACGGGCGGATGAGCAAAATCTGGAGCAGTTCGATGGGCGCCACCAGGATGTAGAGCGCCTTGGGCACTCCGGGCGGGAAAAGCGCCCCCTTGAAGTAATGGTAGAAGCCCTGGGCCCGGATGCCCACCACGTGGTAGATGGCCCATACCACCAAGGCGAGAACCAGCGGGATGGCCATGCGGGAGTTGGCCGGGAACTGTATGAACGGGACGACCTCGAAGATGTTGCTGAAGAAGACGAAGAAGAAAAGCGTGGTCAAGAAGGGCAGGTACCGGCGGCCATCGGGGCCGATGGTCTGCATGATGATGCTGTTCTCGACAAAGTCGATGCTTACTTCAGCCACCGTCTGCGCCCCAGTGGGCACCAGCGACCGGCGTCGGCCCGCCGCCCAGAACAGCCCAGCAGTAAGTACCAGAGAGATCAAATAGATCAGCCCGGTCTTGTTGAGGGCTATCGGCGTGTCGGTGAACAGGAAGTCGGGCCACACGAATAAGTGCGAGACCGGCGGAAAATCCAGGGCGAAGATGTTCACGAACGGGCTCCTTGCGGCTTCAAGCCGGGGTAAGCGAGAGACATGGAGACGTACCGGGTCTCCCAAACGAGCAGAACAATATGGGCCGCGACCAGCGTGATGACAAACGGCAGCGCCTCAAACCAGCCGGTATTTCTCACCAGGAAGTAGGCCCCGGTGAGAATCCCCAGGCGGATGAAGTAACCGCCCATCACCCCGGCCATCAACATGGTGGGCGAAATCCGCATCGACCAGGTGATGAGCGAGGCGGCCAACCAGAAGTTGACCAGGATCAACCCGAGGGCGTAGCCGCTCGACCACAAGCCGTCGAACCCCCACACCCCGGCGCACACCCCCACCAGCACCGGGCCGCCGATCAGGCCTCGCCGGATGATGTCGGTGGCCATCGCCCGCTCGGGCGCCTCCTCGCCCATCGCCGCGGGCTGGGCGGCTTGCTCAGCCATCGCCGCTCTCCGAAGTCGATTCAGCTCGGCGGCTGGGCAGGTTGCGGTCGTAGGCCTCCATGCGATCGCTGTAAGTTCGAAACGCCTTCCATCCGGCATAAGCCGCAGTCAAAAGGCAGAGCACCAATGTGAACACCGGCCTTGTTCCCAGCGCGCCGTCGATGAGCCAGCCGAAGAAGGCGAAAACCGCTGGTGTGGCCACAAGCTCAAAAGCGATGGAGAGGGCGTCTCCCGCGCTCTGGCGGTCGTGTAGCTGGCGATTCTGCGTCATTGCAGTTGGCACGAATTGGGCCCCTATGGCAAGCGGATTGGCCTCGCCGAAATGGTTTCGCGAACCAGGCTACAGGGCCAAATCATCAAGCTGGCTGCGCAGAGAGAGGTTCAAGGGGTACGGCGGCGCAGAATGGGATGGAAGACGGTGTAGAGCATCAACACCAGCACCGCGGCGGCCGGCGCCATGATCACTTCCCCTTCCCCGGAGTAGGTGGGATACAGCACCAGGGTGGACATCAGGGCGGTGAACAGCCACAGGATCAGCACGCTGCGGCGATGGCCGTGGCCCAGGCTCATAAGCCGGTGGTGCAGGTGCTCCTTGTCGGGGGTGGTGATGCTGGTGCGAGCCCGAGTCCGCCGCAGCACCGCCCACAGCACGTCCACCACCGGTACTGCCAGGATTATCAGCGGGATGAGCATGGGAGCGAACAAGAAATAGGTCTGCCCCGCGAAAGGCTCGCTGCTGCGCCCCCCCACCGACACCGTGGAGGCGGCCAGCAGCGTGCCCAGGAATAGCGCGCCGCCGTCGCCCATGAAGATACGGGCCCGATGGAAGTTCTGGGGCAGGAATCCCACCGCCACCCCGCTGGCAATGATGGCCACCAGTGGACCGATGTTGTTGGCCAACAGCACCTCTTCATCGGTGAGCTTGATGGAGTACACGAAGAACGTGAGACCGGCGATGCCCACAATGCCCGCGGCCAAACCGTCCAAGCCGTCGATCAAGTTGATGGCATTGACGATGGCCACCAACCACAGCACCGTGACCACGAAAGCCAGGTCTTGCGACAGGATCAGCGCGTCGAGCACCGGCAGCCGCAGGTTCAGCACCGTCACCCCGGCGAACGACAGGATGCTGCCGGCCAGCACCATGGAGGCCACCTTGGCCGGGGCTGACATCTCCCGAACGTCGTCGTAGGTACCGAACACGATCATCACCAGCGCGGCGATCACGATTCCCACCGGCTCCGACGCGGTGGCGAACACCACGTCGAAATCGCTGAGCAGCCAGGCGGTGCCCATTGCCGCCAGAAATCCGATGAACATGGCCACGCCGCCAAGCACTGCGGTGGACTGCTCGTGGACCCGCCGGGGATCGGGCTCCACCATGAGGCCCCAGCGCTCGCTGATCCGGCGCATCACCGGAGTGATTGCCATCGTCACCCCGGCGGCCACCGCGAAGACCGTCAGATAGCTGTCGACACCGGGGGGCATGACACCGGTTGGCTAACCGGCCAGTGAATAGGGGGTGAACCGCCCGCAGAGGTCGGCAACCTCCGCTCGGACGTCGGCCACCGCATCCTCGTCGTCGCGCCGGCGCAGCGTTTGGCCGATCATGCCGGCGATGAGGCCCATCTCTGCCGGACCCATGCCCTGGGTGGTGGTGGCAGGAGTGCCGATCCGCACCCCGCTGGTCACGAATGGAGAGCGGGGGTCGTCGGGCACGGTGTTCTTGTTGAGGGTGATCCCAGCCCGGTCGAGCACTTCTTGGGCCACCTTCCCGGTGAGATCTTCGTCGAAAGTCCGCAGATCCACCAGAAGCAGATGGTTGTCGCTGCCCCCCGACACCAGGCGGAATCCCTCCTCGGCTAGCCCCTTGACCAGCACTCCGCTGTTCTCCACGATACGAGCGGCATAGTCGGCGAACTCGGGGGTGGCAGCCTCGCCGAAGGCCACCGCCTTGGCCGCGATCACATGCTCCAGCGGACCACCCTGGAGACCGGGGAACAGGGCCTTGTCGATGGCCGGGGCCAGATCCTGGGTACACAGGATGGCCCCGCCCCGGGGACCGCGCAGCGTCTTGTGGGTGGTGAGGGTGACGATGTCGGAATGGGGCACCGGGTTGGGATGGACGCCGCCGGCGATCAGTCCGGCAATGTGGGCCGCGTCGAACATGAACAGGGCGCCCACTTCGTCGGCGATGGTGCGGAACGGCGCCGGGTCGATGATGCGGGGATAGGCGGTGGCACCGGCCACGATGAGCTTGGGCCGGTGCTCGAGGGCGAGGTCCCGGATCTGGTCGTAGTCGATGCGCTCATCGCTGGGGGTCACGCCGTAGGCTACGAACCGATAGGTGCGCCCGCTGATGTTCACCGGGGAGCCGTGCGTGAGGTGACCGCCGTGGTCCAGGCTCATACCCAGCACGGTGTCGCCCGCTTCCAGCACAGCCAGGTAGGCGGCCACGTTGGCGTTGGCCCCCGAGTGAGGCTGCACGTTGGCGTGGTCGGCCCCGAACAAGGCCGTAGCCCGCTCCCGGGCGACGGATTCCACCTCGTCAATCACCATGTTTCCGCCGTAGTAGCGCCGACCGGGATACCCCTCGCTGTACTTGTTGGTGAGCACCGATCCAGTAGCCGAAAGAACCGCGGGCGAAGCGAAGTTCTCCGAGGCGATGAGCTGCACGGTGGTGTTCTGGCGCTCGACCTCTCGGTTGATCATTTCGAACACCGGGTCGTTGCCGTTGGCGGGCCACATCAAGGGGCTACCTCTTCTTTGGGCAATAGGGCGTCGATTTTGGCCACCCGGGGGATGTGGCGGCCCTCTTCGAAAGGCGCCTCCAGGAAGGTCTCCAGAGCATCTTTGGCCAGCTTGGGGCCAACTAGCCGCTCGCCCAGACAGATCACGTTGGCGTCGTTGTGCTCCCGGGTCAGCCGGGCCGAGGTCACGTCGTGTACCGTGGCCGCCCGCACTCCGGGCACCTTGTTGGCCGCCATGGCGATACCGATGCCGGTGCCGCACACACAGAGCCCCATCTCGGCCTCGCCGGCGGCCACCTTGCGGGCCACCGCCTCGCCGAAATCGGGGTAGTCCACCCGGTCGGGGCCATGGGTTCCGCAATCGACAACCTCATGGCCCAAATCCCGCAAATGGGCCACCAGCTCGTCTTTCAACTGCACTCCGGCGTGGTCGGCCCCGGCGGCGATTCGCGCCATACGCGTCAATCTATCCAGCCTGCCGCCTGCTTGATGACTCATTACTGCGATCTTCTGCCAACCTCTCCACTTCCACGGCCCCCTGGCGGAGGATCGACAGCCCGTCTTCGGTCACCTCCACCACGGTTGATGCAGGGGCCTCGAGTGAACCGCCGTCGACAACCAACTGCACGGCGGGAAAGGCGGCCGCGGCCGCGGCCGCGGTGTGGGGGGTGGGCTGGCCGCTCAAGTTGGCGCTGGTGGTGGCGATGGGACCGACCTCGTCAGCCAGGGCTTGGACCAGCGGATGGTCGGGACAGCGCACGCCGCAGCCGTCTTGGACGATGGTGAGCGCCCCCGGCCAGCACTGTTCCATGAGCCGCCGAGTGGCGGGCAGTGGGTCGAACATCTGTTCGGCGTCGGCCGGGCGGGCCACCAAGATGGCCACCGCCTTGTCGGCGGGACGCTGTTTGAGCTCGAAGAGCAGGTCCACGTTCTCGGGCAGGGCGGCCAGCCCGTACACCGTGTCGGTGGGGATGATCACTGCCCGCCCCGCCTTCAACTCAGCGGCGGCCATCTCCAGCAGCTCGCGTGGGCCGCCCATGCTCATCGCCTTCGACATTGCAGCACCCGGTCTCGCCCGGCCAGGTCGGGATGAACCGCCTCCACCACCAGACCGCCGGCCTGGGCAATGGCCGCGGCAGCGTCCATCTGCTGGGGCGACAGCTCCAGCAGCACCAAGCCCCCCGGGCTCAGCCAGCGGGGAGCTTCGGTCAGAATCCTGCGGGCGGCGTCCAATCCGTCGGGACCGCCCCGCAGGGCCAACTCCGGCTCCCAGTCGGCCACCTCGGGAGGCAGCGCCTCGTCATCGCACACGTACGGCGGGTTGCTCACCACCACGTCCACCGTCCCGACCAGCGACTGGGGCAGGGCCTCGAACCACGAGCCCTGATAGGCCGACACCCGCACTGCGGCCCGGCCCAACCCGGTCAAGTTGGCCCGAGCCACGCCCAACGCCTCAGCCGACACGTCGGTGAGAACCACTTGGGCCGTCTCGCGCTCCATCGCCACCGCCAGTCCCACTGCACCGCTGCCGGTGCCCAGATCCACGGCCAGGCCGCCGAGCGGATCGCGGCGGGCGAGTTCGTCGATGGCCAGCCCGGCCAAAATCTCGGTCTCCGGACGGGGAATAAGCACCGCAGGGCTCACCATCAGATCCAAGCCCCGAAACCCCCAGCGGCCCAGCACATACTGCAACGGCTCCCCTGCCAGGCGGCGGGCCAGCATCGAGTCGAGATAGGCCATCTGACGCTGGGTTGGCTCCCTGGTCAGAGCCCCGAAGTACTCGCCGCCCTCGTATCCCGACGCCTGCTCCACCAGGCGACGGGCCTGCCCCTTCCCATCTGATACCCCGGCATTTTCCAACCGCTGAGCGGCATCTTTAGCCACATCGGCCCAGACGACGCGCGAGGCCGTCAACTTCACGACCCGACCAAGTTTTCCTGGCGCTCAGCTTCGGCTAGGGCGTCTACCACCTCGTCCAAGTCGCCGGCCAGAATGCGGTCGAGCTTGTAGAGGGTCAAGCCGATGCGGTGATCGGAAACCCGGTTCTCCTTGAAATTGTAGGTGCGGATCTTCTCCGACCGGCCCCCGCCGCCCACCTGCCCCCGGCGCTGTTCAGAAAGCTCGTCTTGGCGGCGCTGCTGTTCGGCCTGGAGCAAGCGGGCCCTCAGCACGGCCATTGCCTTGTTGCGGTTCTGAAGCTGGCTCTTCTCGTCCTGCATTGACACCACCAGCCCGGTGGGCTTGTGGGTGATGCGGACCGCTGAGTCGGTGGTGTTCACCGACTGGCCGCCCGGCCCCGACGACCGGTAGACGTCCACCTGGAGATCCTTCTCCTCGATGTGGACCTCCACCTCCTCGGCCTCGGGCAGCACCGACACGGTGGCCGATGAGGTGTGCACTCGGCCCTGCGACTCGGTGACCGGCACCCGCTGCACCCGGTGGGGGCCGCCCTCGTACTTCATCTTGCGCCACACGTCGTCGCCCCGCAGCATGAACACCACATCGGTATAGCCCCCCATGTCGGAGCCCTGGGCGTTCATCATCTCCAGCTTCCAGCGCTGCTGGCCGGCGAAAGCTGAATACATGTCGAACAGATCGCGGGCGAACAAGTTGGCCTCCTCGCCCCCCTCGGCGCCCTTGATCTCCACGATCACGTTCTTGCCGTCGTTGGGATCCTTCGGGGCCATCAGATCGGCCAGTTCGGCCTCCAGCCCGTCGGCCGCAGCGGTCGCGGCTTCGATCTCTGCTTCCAGCAAGTCCCGTTCTGCGTCGTCGACCTCGGCCTCGGCCAGCATCTCGGTGGCGGTCTCTATGTCCTCCCGATGACCCCGCAGCTCCCGGATGCGGACGGCCTTGACCTCCAGCTCCTTATAGCGCCGGGCCGTGGCGGCGTAGGCGTCCCGGTCAGCCAGCAACTCCGGATCGGCCAGCCGCTCTTCGAGCGCGACGAACTCCGCCTCGATCTCCTCATAGGCAGGGTTCGGCTCCATGCGTTCAAACTACCTCTGGCAACCTACCGTCGGGATAGGTTGGCGGCGGGGATGGATTGGCGAGGTGGCGCCGGTCGGGTCTACTTGGACGAGCGCTTGCGCTGGCCGTAGCGGCGCTCGAAGCGCTCCACCCGTCCGGCGGTGTCCACGATGGTCATCTGGCCGGTGAAGAACGGGTGGCTGGCGCTGGAGATCCCCACCTTGGCCAGGGGATACTCGTTGCCGTCCTCCCACTCCACGGTCTCGGTGGTCTCAATGGTGGACCGAGTGAGGAAAGACGTGCCCGCGGAGGTGTCTTGGAACACCACCAAGCGGTACTCGGGATGGATTTCAGGCTTCATGTTGCTCCTAGCCTCACACCCCGGCGGGGCCCTTCGCCACTTCCTCCAGGAATGCGGCGTTGTTGGGGAACGTCCGCAGGCGATCCATCAACAGCTCCAAGCCGGCCGCCCCGCCCCCGTTGCCATCGCTGGAGAGGCCGTTGAGCACCCGGCGCAGCTTCCACACCTGCTGGAGCTGACGGCGCTCGAACAGCAGCTCTTCGTGGCGAGTGGAGGAGGCGTCGACGTTGATAGACGGGTAGATCCGCCGCTCGGCGATGTGCCGGTCCAAACGCAGCTCCATGTTGCCGGTGCCCTTGAACTCCTCGAAGATCACCTCGTCCATGCGGGATCCGGTTTCCACCAGCGCGGTGGCCAGGATGGTGAGCGAGCCGCCCTCCTCCACGTTGCGGGCCGCGCCGAAGAACTTCTTGGGCGGATACAGGGCGCCGGTGTCGATACCGCCGGACATGATGCGCCCGGTGGCCGGCGCGGCCAGGTTGTAGGCCCTCGACAGACGGGTGATGCCGTCGAGGATGATCACCACATCCTCGCCTCGCTCCACCATGCGCTTGGCCCGCTCGATGGTCATCTCGGCCACGTGGGTGTGCTCGTCGGCCGGCCGGTCGAAGGTGGACGCCGCCACCTCGCCCCGCATGAGCCAGCGCCGCATGTCGGTGACTTCTTCCGGGCGCTCGTCCACCAGCAGCACCAGCAGGTGTACTTCGGGGTTGTTCAGCTCGATGGAGCGGGCGATCTCCTTCATGATCGTGGTCTTGCCCGCTTTGGGGGGCGACACGATCAGGCCGCGCTGGCCCTTGCCGATGGGCGACAGGAGATCGATGATGCGGCAGGTCATGTTGGCCGGATCGTCGTCGCGCTCCAGCTGGAGCTTCTCATCGGGGAACAGCGGGGTGAGATCCTCAAACTTGGGGCGCTGCTTGACTGATTCGGGGGGAAGCGTGTTGACGGTGTCGATATGCAGGAGAGCTGGGTTCTTCTCGTTGCGGGTGGCCGGGCGGCAACCGCCGGTGATGAAGTCGCCCTTGCGGAGCCCGAACTGGCGGACCTGCTTCACCGACACGTAGGCATCTTCCTTGCTGGGCTGGAAGCCCTTGATCCGCAAGAAGCCGTAGCCGTCGTCCCTCAGGTCGAGATACCCGGAGATGGCAATGGGGTCGCCCTCCCAAGGCTCATCGGGCCGATCGCGGTCGTTGCGGCCCCGGCGCCGGCGCCGGCGATTGCCGATCTCGGGCTGGTCGTCCTGGCGGGAGCGGTCCCGACGATCCCCGTCCCGGCGATCACCGCCCTGGCGGGAGCGATCCTGGCGATCCCCGTCCCGACGATCCCCGTCTCGGCGATCACCGGCCTGGCGGGAGCGATCCTGGCGGTCCCGATCTTGGCGGGCCTCTGCTTCTTCGCTTTGCTGGGCCTCGGCCGTCTCAGCCTCGGGAGCGGCCTCTTCGCTCTGCTCCTCTTCTCCCTTGGATTCCTCGGCTGAATCCGCCTGGGCGGGTGCGGCCCCGTTCCCGGCAGGGTCCGCTGCGGCCTGGCCCTCGCCGTCGGCGCCGATTCCGGCAAGCTCGAGGATCATGTCCACGATGTCGGCTTTGCGGGCCTTGGCGTCGGGGCGCCCGCCCATGGCTCTTGCGATGATCTGAAGCTGCGCCCGGTCTTTTCGCTGAAGTTTCGACCGAGACAGCTCAGTGGTCTCTACGCTCACATTTCTCCCTTGAGGCGCCACGACTGGAGGGCACTCGTTTCTCCCTTGAAGCGCCACAACTGTGGGAGCACTTCGTGTTGTTCGACACGCCATCCGCGAGTGCGGACGACATGAATTAAGCAGCCATAAACCACCGGGACGCTGACAAAAAGGAATGTCGAAATCGACAGAGTGGTCAGAAGGCTTCCCGCAGGACTGCTAGCCAAACCGCAGTCCCAACTCCCGGCAGAATACCGCAATGCACCCCTACTGGCAACATTCCGGCCTTTTTTGGCTGCTACGAAAGCCTCAAGGCCTTCTTCACCAACCGGGTGGGCGGCAACATTCCGGCCTTTTTTGGCTGCTACGAAAGCAGTTTCGACATGAGTTGGTGGCCGGGAACCACTTCGGCGGAGGCCGCGCCCCGTTCGGTGTAGACACCGCCGGGGCCATCCACTTCGGAGTCCACCAGCAGGTAGGGAACCGGGGCGTCGATATGGCTGCGCGTGGTCAGCGGCGTGGCGTGGTCGGGCAGTAGCAGCAGCCGCCAGGGGGCCATGCGGTCAAGGCCATCCACCAGTCCGGCCAGGATGCGCTGATCCCAGTTCTCCAGGCATCTGACCTTTTCCACCACGTTGCCCTCGTGCCCAGCCTCGTCGCTGGCCTCCACATGTATCGCGTACAGGTCGGCGCCGTCGGCCAATCCGGCCAGAGCCGCGTCCCGCTTGCCCTCGTAATTGGTGTCGTACCAGGCCGTGGCTCCGGGCACGTCGGCCACCGTCATGCCCGTGAGCGCTCCGATCCCCCGCACCAAGTCGACCGCGCTGACCATCCCGGCCTCCACGCCGTGCACCTCCCGGAATGAGGGCATATCCGGCTGGAAGCCCTGACCCCATAGCCAGATCCGGTTGGCCTTCAACCCGAATCGGGGCACCACCGACCGGGAGGCCTCCTCCAACGCGGCCAGCTTGGCACCGGCCGGACCCTGGGGGCCGACCACCGGCTGATCGAAGAGCTCATGGGGCGGGGTACACACCGCGTCGGCCCATTCGGCCGGGGCGATCATGGTGTGGCGGTACTGCACCCCGGCGTGGAAGCTGACCTCGCCCCCCAGTTCCGCGTCCAGCGCGGCGATGACCTCGGCGGCCCGATCAGAGTCGGGGTGCCCTCCGGAGAAGTCGGCCATGATGCCGTCGTCGGTCACCGCGACCAGATTGCATCGGTAGGCCACCTGATCGGGGGTGAGGGTGAGCCCCAGCGCGGCGGCCTCGATGGGCGAGCGTCCCGTGTGGTACCGGGCGGGGTCGTAACCGAAGATGGACATGTTTCCCACGTCGCTGCCCGGCGGCATTCCCGGGGGGATGACCTGGGCCAAGCCCACCTGTCCGCGGGCAGCCAGAGCATCGAGTACCGGGGTGTCGGCCGCCTCCAAAGGCGTGGCCCCATCCAGTTCGGGCACTGGCAAATCAGAGCACCCGTCGGGTATGCACACCACGTACTTCACGAAAAACGACTCTCTTGCTCTGACCGACAGCACCGCAGGCCAGCTGAACACACCACGTACTTCACGATGCCCGATTCTGCCAGATCACCTTGAGCCTGCTGCTATCCGGAGCCCTGACCCGAGCATCGGGCAACGTGGGCTTTGACCGCTGCCAGGTCGTTGGGCAGACGCTGGCATCGCTCAGGCCGGTCGGCCAGCCCGGCCAGTGCCGGCGGCAATGGCGGACGGATCCCGATGGCCGCCTCCACCGCGTCGTCGAACTTGGCCGGGTGAGCGGTGGCCAGCACCACCATGGGCCCATCGGAGTCTTGTCTGGAGCGTTGGGCGGCGGCCAGTCCCACCGCCGTATGGGGGTCGATGATCATGCCGGTGTCCCGGTAGAGCTCGGCGATGGTGGAGGTGGTCTCGTCTTCGTCCACTCGGACTCCAGACCAGCTCCGGTTCAGCTCGGAAGAGATGCGGGCGTCGATGCGCATTTCGCCGGAGGCCCGGAAGTCTTCCAGCATCTCAGCGGTGCGGATGCCGTCACGGTCTTGGAGCTCGAATAGCAGCCGCTCAAGGTTGGACGACACCTGGATGTCCATGCTTGGCGACATGGTCGGGTGTACCTCGGAAATGGCCATAGAGCCGGTGGTGAAAAACTGGGTCAGGATGTCGTTGCGGTTGCTGGCCACCACAAACCGGTCCACGGGCAAGCCCATTTGGCGGGCGACATGGCCGGCCAGCACGTTTCCGAAGTTGCCGGTAGGCACTGAGAACGACACTTGTTCTAAGCCGTACCGGGTAACGGCGGCCACGTAGTACACGGTCTGGGCCATGACCCGGGCCCAGTTGATGGAGTTGGCGGCCGACAGCCGGTGTTCGGCCCGGAAGGCGGCGTCGGAAAACATGGCCTTCACCAGGTCTTGGCAGTCGTCGAAGGTTCCCTCGATGGCCACGCAGTGGACGTTGGCGCTGTCCACGGTGGTCATTTGCCGCCGCTGAACCTCCGAGATCCGACCATGGGGGTGCAAGAAGACGATCTCGATGTTTTCCCGATCGCGCACCGCCTCGATGGCCGCCGATCCGGTATCGCCCGAGGTGGCGCCCACAATGGTCACCCGCTCACCCCGCCGGGCCAGCTCCTCGTCGAACAGGTGCCCCACGAGCTGGAGGGCGATGTCCTTGAAGGCCAGCGTCGGGCCGTGGAACAGCTCCATGAGCCACAGTCCGTCTCCCAACTCCACCATCGGCACCACTTCGGGATGGTCGAACCCGGCGTAGGCATTCCTCACCATCTCGTCGAACCGGCTACGGGGATAGGCCCCGTCCACGAACGGCCACATCACCTCGGAAGCCAGGTCGGCATAGTCACCCCGGCCGGGGCTTCCGCTCAGCGCTTCGGGCGACAGCGCGGGCCACTGGTCGGGCACATAGAGCCCCCCATCGGCGGCCAGCCCGGCCAACAAAACGTCGCCGAAGTCCAAATGGGGAGCTTGTCCCCGGGTGCTGATGTATTTGACGCTCACGATCCTGGTCCGCGCTGAATGACCGGGGCCCGCCCCCGGGTGCCGATGTATTTCACTGGCTGATCACTCGGAGCAACGCAGGCACGCCCCGCACCGCATCCAGGTCCCGCAAATCGCCAAGCGTGGCTTGCACATCACGCTCGGTGGCCTCGTGGGTGATGAACACCAGCCGGGCCTGGTCGCCCAATCCCTCCTGCTCCATGGATCGGATGCTCACCCCATGGCGCCCGAACACCCCGGCCACCGCGGCCAGCACGCCCGGCCGGTCGAGCACCTCCATGTTGATGTAGTACTCCGACTCCAGATCGTCGATGGGGCAGATCACCGCCTCCCCCAAGGTGCCGATCGGTGTCCACGTGCCCCGACACCGGTTGCCGGCCGCGTCGATGAGGTCGCCCAGCACTGCGCTGGCAGTGGGCCGCCCGCCGGCACCCCGGCCATACAGCATCAGCTCTCCCACCGCGTCGCCCTCCACGAACACCGCGTTGAAGGAGTCCCGCACCGAGGCCAGTGGATGATCGACCGGCACCATCGCCGGGTGTACCCGTACGGCCAACTCGGGCTTGCCGTCCACGTTGCCCACCCGCTCGGCAATGGCCAGCAGCTTGACCACGTACCCCAGCCGCCGGGCGTGGGCGATGTCGGCGGCGCCGATGCCGGAGATGCCCTCCCGGTTCACGCTTCCGGCCAGCACCCGGGCGCCGAATGCCACCGTGGCGATGATGGATGCCTTGGATGCGGCATCAAATCCCTCCACATCGGCGGTGGGATCGCGCTCGGCAAACCCCAGCGACTGCGCGTCGGCCAAGGCGTCGTGATAGCTGGTGCCGTGCTCGGTCATCTGGCTCAAGATGTAGTTGGTGGTTCCGTTGACGATGCCCATCACCCGGCGGACCGGCTCGGCGGCCAAGGACTCCCGCAAAGGACGGATGAGGGGGATTCCTCCGCCGACCGCGGCCTCGAACAAAAGGTCCACTCCGGCGGCGTCGGCCGCGGCATACAGCTCTGCGCCATAGTTGGCCAGCAGCTCTTTGTTGCCGGTGACCACCGGCTTGCCCAGCTTCAGCGCGGCAGACACCAGCTCGCGGGCCGGCTCGATTCCCCCGATCAGCTCCACCACCACATCCACTTCGGGATCGTTCACCACTGAGGCGGCGTCGGTGGTCAGCACCCCGTCGGCCAAGCCCACGTCGCGGTCGCGCGACGCGCTGCGCACCGCCACCCGCACCACGTCCAGTTCCATGCCGGTGCGCTCCGCGATCGCCGACCGCTGCTCCTCCAGCAGCCCGACCAACGCCGAGCCGACGTTTCCACAGCCCAGCACGCCCACGCCGATTCTTATGCGAGAGGAATCGCTCATCAGTTCACCACGACGATTCGCGTCTTGGAAGAGTCGCTCACCATCTCCACGGTACCGGCTCAGCCCGACCCAACTGGCAAGATTTCCCACACTTAAGAGTTTTCATTGCTTTTCTGTCTAAACAATATATTTTAAGTGCGACATGTCGTCTTACGAGCTGTTCTCCATCGCCGCCGACCTGCGTCGTCAGGCCGCGGCGTGCGAACAGGTTCGAACTGACGTCGACCAGATCTGGTACGGGCTAGACCACGTTCTCGACAGGCCAGTGGCCCGTCATGTACCCGCGGTGTGGCTTTCGGCTGTCGCCGACGCCAGCCGCCTCCGGCTTCGGCACCAGCACACCCATCTTGTTCGGTTGCGCTACGAAATCGAGCAGGTGGCCCGCCAGCTCCAAGCCCGGGCCGACGAACTGCACGCCGACGCGGCGCGAGTCGAGCAGGCCGCCGAGGCCGCGCAGCGAGAAGAAGCTCGTGAACTCGAGCTGCAAGCAAGCTATTTTCAATAGCCATCTCGCCTGCCAGACTCCTGCCGATCCCGGTGCTGCTTCAGCATCGCAGCAGCGACGAGTACCGGCCCTTGGCGTGGTCGAGGCGGGATCTGTGGGCAGTGGGAAAAGCCGTGGAACGGGCAGAGGCCGCGGGCGACTCGCTTTTCCGCCAGCACCAGTACGCGGAGAGCCGACGGGGGACGGCGACCGCGCTGAGAGCCATAGACGAGGCCTGGGGCGGCGGCTACTACGCGGTCGACCCGCAAGCCGAGACCGACCCGGAAGCCGCCGACGCGGCGTTCGGCGGCAACGAGCTGGTGATCGATGTTCAAACGCACTACATCGCCAGTCATCGCGCCGCAGCCCCTGGTGTCGAGGGAATCATGGGGTTCATTCGCGACGTGGCCCCGGATCGCTGGCAGGGGCTCAACCCGGCATTGCACCTGGATCTCGGCAGCTACCTGCGTCACATCTTCCTGGAAAGCGAGACCGCGGCCGCGGTGCTCACCTGTACTCCGGGAGACGATGGCCACACCATTCTCACCAACCCTGAAATCGCCGCCACCCGCGAGCTGATTGATCGCTTGGCGGGCACCGGCCGGCTGATCAACCACTCGATCGTCCACCCCAACGCACCAGAGGAGTTGGATCGGCTGGAGGCGTTGAAAGAGCACAACAGCCCTGCGGGATGGAAGGTCTACACCATCGCAGGATGGGGGGATCAGCCGGGATGGCGACTCGACGACGAGGAGTGCGGGCTGCCGTTCCTGGAGAGGAGCCGCGAACTGGGGGTGGGCATCGTCTGTGCCCACAAGGGAATCAGCGCCCTGGCCCCGGCCGGGTCGCCAGCCGACATCGGCCCGGCTGCGGCCAGCTTCCCCGACATCGACTTCCTCGTCTATCACTCCGGGTATGAGACACCAGTGGGCGATGAAGAAGAAGGCCCTTACCACCAGCAGGCCCCTGTCGGCACCGACCGCCTGATCAAGAGCCTGGCCGATGCCGGGATCAGACCGGGCGGCAATGTCTACGCCGAGCTGGGAAGCACCTGGTATGTGCTTTCGCGTCGGCCTCGGGAAGCGGCCCACGTACTCGGAAAGCTGCTCAATGCGGTCGGCGAGGACAACGTGGTGTGGGGCAGCGACTCGATTTGGTACGGGTCGCCGCAGCCCCTCATCGACGCCTTCCGGGCCTTTCAGATTCCCGAGGAGTTGCGTCAACGCCACGGCTACCCGGAGCTCACCCCCCGCATCAAAGAGAAGATTCTCGGGTTGAACGCAGCCCGGGTCTATGGGATCAATCCCGACCTGACCCGCAGCCGGGTGGCCGCCGATGATCTCTCATGGGTCAAGGCCGCCTTCGACGAGTACATTGATATACAATAATTTTCAATAAATATCTTGATATATCACTTCCGAGCGACTATCAAGATGGTCCCGCCTGATCTGCCCGAGGGATCAGCCGACCGAAAGGCCCCGCCATGTCTGTGCTCACCATGAACACCGAGGAGATGGACCACCTCCAGCAGCAATTCACTGCGTTCGCCGGCCAGGTGGAAGACCTCCGCACCCGCCTGACCGCCACCTTGGAGGGCACTACCTGGACGGGCAGCCGTTCCGAGCGATTCCGCGGCGCCTGGCACGAGCAATGGTCGCCCTCGCTCGGGCAGTTGCAAGAGGCGCTTACCGAACTGGCCACCTCGATCGGCCTTGAGCGCCAGAACACCATCGCGGCCCTCGACTCCGTCTGATGGTGCTGCCTGCCTTCGTCCTCGTCTGATTCCGCAGTCGGACCCGCACCGTCAGAGCGGCCTGTGCGCCTGCTCTACCACGGGCCGGAAGGTGCCCGGGAGGTGAGCATCGACGGCGGTGCAGTGGCCGATGTAGGGGAGCTGGCTGAGGTGCTGGGCCTGCCGGCGCCGATTGCCGGACTGTGGGTGGGCGACCAGTGGATGGAGGCCCACCGCGGCCTCGACGAAGCCGGGGTGGCCGACGGCAGCCGGGTGGGTGTCCGTCCTGGCCCGGCACCCGACCAGCCCGGGTGGGCTCTAGAGGTGGTGGGAGGGCTGTGCGCCGGCGACCGCCATTCGCTTCCCGCAGAGGGATTGAGCCTGGGCCGCTCCCCTGACGCCGACCTCACCCTTCCCCACATGGGGCTGCGACCCCATCACGCCCGCTTGGAACGCCGGGACGGACAGTTCTTTGCCGTTGTGGGGGACGATGAGCCAGCCGCGGTGGAGCCCTCCACGCCGCTGCGGCTGGGCGGTGCGCTGGTTCAAGTCTCAAACGCGCCCGACGACCGGCCGGCCCAACCGGCCCCCGTCCTGGGGCGAACCAGCTCTGGGAGGATCGCTCTGAACCGCCCTCCCCGTCCGGCGCTTCCCCCGCGGCCCGAACCACTCCCTGCCCCCGCTGAAGAACCACAGCGATCGCCTCGGACGATTTCATTCGGCTGGGCCGCGCTGGCCGGACCGCTGTTGGTCGGACTGTTGATGGCGGTGCTCTACAGCCCCTACATGGCGCTGTTCGCCCTGCTCAGCCCGCTGATGATGGGCGCCAACTGGTTTGACAACCGCCGTCGCGACCGCACTCAGCGCCGACGATCCTTGCGACGGTCGCAGGCATCCCTAAGGGAATTCCAAGCGGCGGCCGAGGCGGCGCATGCGTCGGAAACCCGTCGGAGGCGCAACCTGCATCCCCACCTCGCCGAGGCAGTCAGGCGGATCCGACAACCCAGTGTCCGGCTCTGGGAGCGAAGGCCCGACCACGACGACTTCCTGTCGCTGGTAGCCGCCCACGGCCCTGTACCATTCGATCCCGAGCTGGCTGTCAATGGCCCGCACCCCGCCGATGAGGCAACCGCGGTGCTCGACCAGCTCGGTCGGATGCCCGACTCTCCCATTGCCGTGGATCTGGGTCCGGGCAAGCTGGTCGGATTGGTGGGCCCCCGCAGCGCCACAACTGCCATGGCCCGAAGTCTGCTCATCCAAGCGGTCGCCTATCACGGCCCGGCTGATCTGGCCCTGCTGGTGGCCGCCGATGAGGTTGCCGCACCGGTTTGGACGTGGACCGCCTGGCTCCCCCACACCACCCACTTCGCCCTCGGGCGGCCGCATCTGATGGCTAACCACCGCACCGCCGCGGCGGAGATCGCCGGGGAGTTGGCCGAGGCTTGGGACCGCCGGGGGAAGGGCCACTGGCCACAACTGCTGGTAGTGGCCGACGGTGAGAATCTGGCCACCGGCAGAGCGCCACCGCTGCGACCCCTGCTCCAAGGCTCGTCCGGACCGGTTTCGGCCATCGTGCTGGCCGCCAGCGTCGACCAACTCCCCGCCACCGCGACCGCGGTCATCGAAGCCCGCGATCTCTCCGGCATCGTCGATCTGTCTCAATCGGGCGAGGCCCTCTGCTCGGTGCTGGCCACCGGGATGAGCTTGGGCCTGGCCCGGGATGCCGCCCGCGGCTTGGCCCGCTACGAAGACCCCGAGCAAACCGGCGCTGATTCCGGCATTCCCGACCAATCATCGCTGTTCGACCTCCTCGGATTGCCCGCCTGCGATGATCCCAACCCATCGGTTGACTCGTCGGCACTGTCGAAGGCGATCGCCGACCACTGGGGGGAGGGTCGCCAAGACGACAGCCTGGCTGCTCCCATCGGGGCCGACAGCCACGGACCGCTGATGGCCGACCTGGTCGCCGACGGTCCCCACGCCTTGGTGGGCGGAACGACCGGGTCGGGCAAAAGCGAATTGCTGCGCACGCTGGTGGCCTCGCTAGCCGCTAACTACTCGCCTGAGCGGGTCAACTTCGTGCTGGTGGACTATAAGGGCGGCAGCGCATTCGACGCCTGCGCTTCGTTGCCCCACGTGGTGGGGTTGGTCACCGATCTCGACGACCGACTGGCGGAGCGAGCCCTGCGCTGTTTGGAGGCTGAGCTACGCCACCGCGAGCAAGTGCTGCGAGACCGAGGGGCCACCGACCTGGCCCATTACTGGTCGATGGCCCACACCAGGCGCAATGAACCCTGGTCGCCGCTGGCCCGTCTAGTGGTGGTCATCGACGAGTTCGCCGCCCTGGCTGCCGAGCTGCCCGGTTTCATGGACGCCCTGGTGAATGTGGCCCAGCGTGGCCGCAGCCTGGGAATGCACCTGGTGCTGGCCACCCAACGTCCCGCAGGGGCTGTGAGTGCCAACATCCGCACCAATACTGCGCTGCGTATCGCACTTAGGGTGCTGGACCCCGCCGACTCGGCCGACGTGCTCGACAGCCCGGAGGCCTCGACCATCGGCCGACATCGGCCCGGTCGGGCGTTCGCCCGATTCGGCCCCGGCGAGCTGGTGGAGTTCCAGTGCGCCCTGGTCACCGGGGTAACCGCCGCCCAGCAGGGTGTCCGGGTCGTTCCCGCTCCCGACGGCATTCCAATCTCTGAGTCCGAGACTGCTTCCGACGACCAAGCCCCCGACGACCTGACTCGCTTGGCCGCGGCCGCCATCACCGCCTGGGATGACTCGGGTGGCTTGCCGCCTCGCCAGCCCTGGCCCGATCCCTTGCCGACAACGGTCTCGCTCAACTCTCTGACCGTTGAGGCTGGCCCGAGCGTTGTGCTCGCCCTGGCCGACGACCCCAACCAGCAGACCCAGTACCCCTTGGAGTGGGATCCCGATCAGGGCAACGTCCTCCTCGCGGGCATCCCGGGCAGCGGCACCACCACCGCGCTGGGGACGCTGGGCATCTCGTTGGCCAGTCGCTTCTCTCCAGCCGATTGCCACCTCTACGCCATCGATTCCGGCTCGGGTCAGCTGGCCCCCCTGATGGCCCTGCCCCACTGCGGCGCGGTGGTGGGGCCCGATGAGCGCGATCGAATCCGCAGATTGATCCGCCGACTGGACGACGAGCTCGACCAAAGGCTGGGCCAAAGCCGGGGCCCCTCGAATTCCAGCCCTCCGCTCGTGTTGGCTTTGATCGACAACTGGGGCGGTTTGGCCAAGAGCCTTGACAACGTGGCCGATCACGCCGTGTTGGCCTCACTGGAGCGGGTGTGGGCCGAGGGTCCGGCCGTCGGCCTGTTCCTTGCTGCCGCCGCCGACCAACTGTCCAAGGTAAGCCGGGCCATCCAGTCCGCAACCCCCCAGACCTTCGTCTTCCGCTTGGGCGACCCCTCGCTATACCGCCAGTGGAGCGTGGCCGTAGACGACCCCGCAACCTTGCCACCCGGTCGGGGATTCGCCGTCCCGTCGGGAATCGAACTCCAAGTTGCAGTGCCCGACGGAGGGCTGGCCACCGCGGCAGCCGCCATCGCCGAGGCCTGTCCCCAGTCCGGCGGCCCGCCACCGGTGGAGAGCCTGCCTGCCGTCGTCCATCCCACCCGCCTGGACCAGCCCCGCCTGGACGACTCCCCGTGGTACCTCCCGCTGGGGTTGAGCGACGACACGATGGCCCCGACCGGCCTCACCCTCTACCCCGGCGAGCACGCGCTCATTCTGGGCCCGGCCCGGTCGGGGCGGTCAGAGGCGCTTGCCTTGCTGGCCGAAGCGGCGGTTGCGGGCGGAGCGCGTGTGGTTGCTCTTGTCTTTGGGGAATCTTCCTTGGTCGAGTGCTCCGGCGTCCAGCACGTAGGTTCCGACCTAGAAGAACTGCTGGCTCCAACCGGCGCGACCGACACCCCAACCCTGGTGCTCATCGACGACGCCGAGACGGTTGCCGACCCTGATGGCGCTTTGAAAGCACTGGCCGTCGACAGCCCCTCCGGTTTGCACATGGTGGCCGCCGGCCGCGCCGACCGCCTCCGCACCGCCTACGGCCACTGGACCGCCGAAATCCGCTTCTCTCGCACCGGCGTCCTTCTCCAACCCACCCCACTTGACGGCGACCTGTTCACCATCCAACTCCCCACCCGCCCCACCCTCCCGACAATCCCCGGCCGCGGCTACCTAATCCAAAACGGCCACCCCTCCATAATCCAGATCGCCCATCATGGCTGACCGACCGACAACGTGCTCCTCGCCCGGTAGAGTCGGAGGAAGAGCAGACCCAGGAGAGTCAGCAATGGCCATTGACCGCCCAAAGGACCGGCGCACTTCAACACGCGTCCAGCACGAGGATGTCGAGTCTGAGGCAATGACTATTGAAGACATCTACGCCAGCTTGGGCAAAGGAACTCCTCCAGATTTGGAGGGGGGCGTTTTCCACGCCAGCACAGAGGACTTTATCGCTGCAATGCAGGCGCGCCGCCGCGACGCAGCCCAGTAGACCCTCCCCAACACCACAAATTGCCCACTCATTTTGAGAACTCTTTGTTCCTACGCGACCTGAAACGGCTCACCCCAGCACAGCAATCTCAATTCAACGACCGTCTACGAGCGTTCAGAACTGATTTGCTAGCAATCGAAACCGGCCGACTCACCTGGTTCCGGACCGGGCTTCGTGTCAAGAAAATCAGGGGTGTCTCCGATAACTGGGAGATGACCTGGTCCCCTGGCGGCCGAGCAACCTTCGCCTTCGGCAATCCCGTCGTCGAAGGCAAGATTCACATCGTCTGGCTGCGGATCGGTGGACATGAGATCCTGCCGTGAGCCCATGGCAGCTAACTAGACGTCGTTGCGGAGGAGGTCTTCGTAGGTCTCGCGTCGGACGACTAGGCGGGCGTCGCCGTCGCGGGCGAAAACCACGGCGGGGCGGGGGACCTTGTTGTAGTTGGAGCCCATGGAGTGGCCGTAGGCGCCGGTCACCGGGGTGGCCAGGATGTCACCCACCGAGATATCGCCGGGCACCTGGCCGTCTCGCACCAGCAAATCGCCAGACTCGCAGTGCTTGCCCACCACCCGGACGGTCTTGTCCCGATCGCGGTCGGTGGCCCGGGGCAGGAACGTCTCGTAGCCGCTGCCGTAAAGCACGGGGCGGGGGTTGTCGCTCATGCCGCCGTCCACCGAGACGTAGGTACGGATGCCGGACAGCTCCTTAATGGTGCCCACCTCGTACAGGGTGACTGCAGCAGCGGCTACCAAGGCCCGGCCCGGTTCCACGCTCACCGGTGCGGTGAAACCGGCTGACGCGCAGGCCTCGGCAATGGCCGCGGCCCATTCGGCGATGGTGGGCGCCGATTCGCCCTCGACGTAGGCCACGCCCAAGCCGCCGCCCAGCGACAGCTCGGGCAGGCCGTAGGGCTGGGCGAATCCGGCGATCACCTCAACGGCCTGCTGGAAGGAGTGCAGCTCGAACACTTGGCTGCCGATGTGGGCGTGCAGGCCGACCAACTCCACGGAGTCGGATTCCCGGGCCCGACGGATGGCGGCGTCGGCTGTTCCGGTGGAGGCAGTGAAGCCGAACTTGGTGTCATCCACCCCGGTGGTGACGTACTCGTGGGTGTGAGCTTCCACTCCCGGGGTGATCCGCAGTAGCACCCTGGGGCGGGCGCCGGTGACGGCGTGGAGGGCGTCCAAGCGGTCGAGCTCGTCGAACGAGTCCACCACGATGCGGCCCGCCCCGGCTTCGACCGCGGCGGCGATCTCGGCAGCCGACTTGTTGTTGCCGTGCATCACCAAGCGGTCGCCAGGCACACCCGCGGCCCGAGCCACATGGAGCTCTCCCCCGGTGGCAACGTCTAGGTCGAGGCCCTCCTCGTGAACCAGTCGAGCCATGGCCAGACACAAGAACGCCTTGGAGGCATAGGCCACCGACCCGGCGAACGCAGTCCGGGCTTGGCGGCACCGATCCCGCATGTGGGCTTCATCGTAGACAAACAGCGGGGTACCGAACTCCCCCGCCAGGTCAAGCACGTCGCAACCGGCGATGGAGAGTCGCCCGTCGTCACCAACCGAGGCGTTGTCAGGCAGCAGGTGCTGAGGCAGAGCCGACATGACCAATCCCCTACATCGACTCGGGGGCGCTTACGCCGAGGGTACCGAGGCCAACGGCCAAGCCCACCCGGGCGGCGTCGATCAGCGCCAGGCGGGCCTGGGTCAGGTCGGGGGCGATGCCGGTACCCACCACGTAGCAGTCGTGGTAGAAGCTGTGAACTGCGGCGGCGAAGTCCCGCAGCCACGCGGTCATGCGATGCGGGGCCCGCTCTTCGGCCGCGGCGGCGATCACCTCGCCCAGGGTGGAGAGCTGGCGCATGATCTCCAACTCCCGCTCGTGGACCAGCAGGCTCAAGTCCACCTGGTCGATGCTCTGGCGCTCCACCCCATCGGCCTGGGCTCGGGCCGCGATGGAGCACACCCTGGCGTGAGCCATCTGCACATAGAACACAGGGTTTTCCATCACTTGGGCCGCGGCCTTGGTTAGGTCGAAAGTGGGGGCGGTGTCCATGGATTGGAGCAGGTAGGTAAACCGAGTGGCGTCGGCCCCCACCTCGTCGATCACGTCTCGCAGTTCGATGAGGTCGCCGGTGCGCTTGGACAGTCGCACCTCTTCGCCGTCGCGCTCCAAGCGCACCAGCTGGGTCACCACCACCTCCAGGCTGGCGGGGTCACAGCCCAGTGCAGCCATAGCCGCCTTCATTCGGGCGACGTATCCGTGGTGATCGGCCCCCCACACGTTGATCAGCAGACCCTCCTGGCCCGCTCGATCGAGCTTGTCGCGGTGATAGGCGATGTCGGGCAGCAGATAGGTGTACTCCCCGTCCGACTTCACCAGCACCCGGTCTTTATCGTCGCCATGGTCACTGGAGCGCAGCCACAAGGCTCCATCGGCCTCATAGGAGGCACCGGCAATGTCGAGCGCCCTCAGCGTGTCGTCGATGGCCCCGGAGTCCACCAGCGCCTGCTCACTGGACCAAGTGTCGAACGCGACCGCCATTGACCCCAGTACGTCCCGCTGATCGTCCAGCGCCCGCCGCCTCCCCCACTGGCGAGCTTCGGTATCTGCGGGCATCTCCGCAGCCCATTCGGCGATGTACTGACCGTTGTAGCCGTCCTCAGGGACCGGCTCACCGGCCCGAAGGGCGGCGAGAGAAGCACCGTACAACTCCATCTGAGTGCCCCGGTCATTGATGTAGAACTCCCGCTGCACGCTGTAGCCACACCACTCCAGCAACCGAGCCACTGCGTCGCCGTAGGCCGCACCCCGGCCGTGGCCGGCGTGAACCGGCCCAGTGGGGTTGGCGCTCACGAACTCCACGATCACCGTGCGCCCCTGGCCCAAGTTCTGGCACCCATAGCTGTCGACACCAGCCGCCACCGCCTCAACAATCACGCTGTGCAGCCAACTCGACGCCAGCTTGAAGTTGACGAACCCCGGCCCAGCCACACTCACCTCGGCCACATGCTCGGGCTGGTTCCCCTCCAGCCAGGCGCTCAGCTCTGCTGCTAGCTCCCGAGGATTACGCCCCGCCCCTTTCGCTATGGCCAGCGCAGCGTTGGACGACCAGTCTCCGTGCTCCCGCCGCGCCGGTCGCTCCAATCCGACCTGGAAGTCGGCAGGCAGGTCGATTCCGACGGCGACGAGCGCGCCGCGCAGGGCATCAGAAAGGGAGTTGCGGATGTCGGCCATGAACTGGCACATGGTACCGATGCCCCGCTGGGTATACTCACCCAGTTACTGCCCACGTAGCTCAGGGGATAGAGCACTTGCCTCCGGAGCAAGGGGTCGCAGGTTCGAATCCTGCCGTGGGCGCGGGAATGTATTGGATTCGGCGATCGTTGGCCGTGGTGGTCGCTGTTGCGCTGCTAGCCGCGGGATGTGGCAGGGGCACCGACGACACCGGTGTGACCACCATCGGACTACTGAGCGCGGCGCTGGCTGACACTGCGGCGGCGCCCAGTCATCGGGTGTCTGTGTCAGTGGGCACGCAGTGGAAGATCTTGGGGGAGGAGTTTACCACGGGGATCGATGAGCAGAGTCCCGTGCTTGCCTGCGAAGCGAACTTCGAGCGGGAGCACTGCACGATCGATGTGTTGAAGCTTACTGAGTCGCTGTTCGGGTTCAGTTTCTGGCCCGATGACTTGGACGATCTCGGAATTGAGATGTGGTTTCACCAAGAGCGGATCGTGGTCGACACTAGCGCCCTCCAGCCGCTGGTCGATGCTGATCCTGATTTAGACATGGGGCCGTTAGCGCCGGGCGTGTTCTTCATAGACCTGGCAGACCCTGAGGCAGGCAGTTCTGAACTCATGGAGGCAGTCTCGGGCTCTTCGACCCCCGATTTGAGAGAGATGGCGGAGAGCCTGCCGGCGGCGTTGACCGTGATCGAGCAAACTTCCACTGATCCCCCCACCTTCGTCGGTACAACAACCTCGGCAAGGCTCGATGGGGCACTAGGCGGCGACATTGAAGCCGACGCTCTTTGCGATGCCGCCGAACTGGGAACGCCCTCGCTCACAGATTCTGATGAGTTGGCCGAACTCGTTGTCCAGTTCTACGAAACCAACACCGCAGAGGTGGTGATCGAGCTTGACGAACGGGGTCTGTTGAGCGTTCTGTGGACGAAAGAAGACAACTCAGGCATCTTTCGCATCCTTGCCGAGTACAGGATCTTGGACACCGAGTTGAGCGAACAAGAACGCCAGGAAGCACAGGAAGCAATAGAGTTATTCGAATCCGCGGAATTCATCTTGGCCACTCGGGTTGCCTATGAATCCGATGCCGACCTTGAAGTGCCCCTGCCTCCGCCAACAGCCGAGGACCGCACCGAGGAGTGGCGCGAATTCTTTCCCGAATGCGGTTGAGACGGCCCGACCTCGATATCAGCGCGTACTATAGGCCCGATCACAGACGCTGACGGCCTAGCCGTCGATGTCGTCGCCGCTGATCAAGGGTTCGTCGCTCTCGGCCACCGACTTGCTCGACTGTCTCTTGAAGGTGAGATACCCCGCGGAAACGGCCAAAAGGACACCGCCGATCAACACCATGTAGAGTCCCGGCTCCAGCGATGTGTCCATGAAATCTGGGACATCACCCCCTCCACTGGCAAGATTGATCGCGCCGACAAGAGTGATCATCAGCCCGGCCAGCAGACCAAGCGCACCGATCTTCCTCTGCCTCCACTGCGCGAATCCGGCAGCAGACAAGGCACCAATTGCAGCCGAAACCAGCACCGTGATCTCTGGTCTGTCGTTGGAGGCTTCGACGTAGAAGTCGGAAAATGGACCGTCAACGGTCGACCAGGGCAGCAGTGCTCCGATGGCAGCGAGCAGAGCGGACAGTCCCGCTGCCCAGCACATGACGATGGCTAGGCGGCTGCTCGTGGGAGACTTCATGAAAGCGACGGTATCACGCTCCAATATTGGACCGAGCGGCATTGATCAAGTCCTTCATGCGTCTGACTGACCTTCTGGCTCAAGCTGTTCGGCGATCTCGCGGAGGCGCTCTAGGGCGGTCTCATCGTCGAGCTCGCCGAGGTAGGCGGGGAGCTTGATGCCGACTTGGGCAGCCAAGTCGTGGATGGGGGGCAGGGAGCTGGCCAGGCCGGACAGGAAGTTGGCGGTGCTGTTGCCGGATTTGCCGTCGCTCCCGCCGGAGTCCCACACGGTGATCTGGTCGATCTGAAGATTGGAGATGGCCTTGACCTGCTCGGCCACCAGGTTTGGCATCTGCTCGGCAATCAGCAGCAGGGCGGCCAGCTGGGGATTGCCCCCGGCGTTGTTCACCAGCGCCCCGAGACCCTCGGCCCGGCGGGTGAGCAGGGCCAGCAAGCCCAGCGCCTCGGCCTCCATGAGCAGGCGCTGACCGTCGGCCTCGCCGCCCTTCACCAGCCTGATGCGGTCGGCCTCGGCCTCGGCCAGGGTGCGCACCCTCTCGCGCTCCACCTCGGCCGGCACCACGATGTCGGCTTCCTGGGAGGCCTTGTCGCGAGAGGCCCGGGCCTGCTCGGCCTGGCCCTCAGCGGCGAAAGATTCTTCGGCCGCTCGGGCCTGGGTAACCCGCTCGGCGGTGACCGCGGCCCGCTCGGCCTCGGCCTCCTGCTGACGGCGTTGGCCATCGGATTGGGCGATCACCACCTGCGACTCGTTCTCCCCCTCGGTGGCGGTGGCGTTGGCCTGGGCCACCCGGATGCGCCGCTCCCGCTGGGCCTCGGCGGCGCCGATGTCGCCGTCGCGCTCCTGCTCGGCCACCTTGATCTTGGCCTCGTTGATGGCCCGGGCGGCCGCTTCCCGACCCAGGGCGTCGATGTATCCCGACTCGTCGGTGATGTCCTGGATGTTGACGTTGATGAGCCTCAGCCCCACCTTGCGCAGCTCTATCTCCAACGACTCGGTGATGTTGGTGATCAGCTTCTCCCGATCGGCGTTGATCTCCTCGATGGGCATGGTGGCGATCACCACCCGCATCTGGCCGAAGATGATGTCCCGGGCCAGGTTCTCGATCTCCACCAGGCTCAGGCCCAGCAGCCGCTCGGCGGCGTTTTGCATCACGCCGGGCTCGGTGGAGATCCCCACCGTGAACGTGGCCGGCGTGTTGACCCGGATGTTCTGCTGCGACAGGGCGCCCTGGAGCTTGATCTCGATTGGGATCGGGGTGAGATCCAAGAAGGCGTAGCCCTGGATGACTGGCCAGACCAGGGCGCCACCTCCGTGGAGGCATCGAGCCGACTCGCCAGCGCCGCCCACTCGCCCGTAGATCACCAGCACGCGATCGGAGGGACAGCGCTTGTAACGGGAGGAAATCCACAGCAGGGCGATGAGAAGAATGACGATTAGGCCGACAACAAGGGCTATAGCAGCCATCAAAGAGTCCTTTCGGGTCTAGGAGAGATGAGTTACAGGGGTTTGACAAGGACGGTGGACTGATCCACCACAGACACCACGGTGACTCGGGTCTGAGCCGGAAGGTCGTTGTCCGAGCTGGCATAGGCGTCGATCACTCGGAGCCGTCCCTGGATGAGGATTTCAACCTTGCCGGGCATGGAGCGATTGGCCGGGATCGGCAGGTAGACGGTACCGACAGTTCCGACCGCGCTCTGGTAGTCCACCGAGCCGCTTTCCTCCATCTGGGAGAACTTGCGCCACATGTAGGCCACCGCGAAGAACACTGCCAGCCCCACCGCAATAGCCACGATCACCGAGACCGGAGTGGAGCTGTCCGCTTCCTTCATCAACACGCCGGTCCAGCCGAAGGCGAAGAAGAACGCCGTCAGGCTTCGCAGGGAAAGGAACCCTGTTCCCGCGCCCTCGTCATCAAGGTCGATATCGAGGTCGGAACCGACGCCGAAGCCCAACAACAGGAGCTGGAGTATGAGGAAGACACCAGCGATAATGCCGATCAGATAGAAGACCTGGAGGTCGCCGGTCAGGCCGTCCCACCAGTCACCCACCTGTTCTTCCTCCCGTCTATCCCGTTATCTCGCAGTCCAGCACGCAGTCTGGCGCTCAGATTGGCGCTGGCCTGCGGTTTGGGCCCCTATAGCAGCCACCCTACCGGCCTTTTAGCCCACTTCCTCTTTTGCCCCTCCCCTCTAGCCTCTTGCTGGGCAAATGCGCTTTGAATGACCAAATCACATGCTGGGCGTGGCAAAGTCTCTGGGTGGCTGAGGCCAAGGTTCGCTGGACCCACCAGTGGAAAGAACTCTACGAGGAGGTCATCGACACGGGGTTGTGCACCGGGTGCGCGGGCTGCGTGATCGCCTGCCCTCACGATGTGATCGGCTACAAGCACGAGCCGGGCCAGTACAAGCCCTTCCATCTAGAGGAGGAGCTGGGCCTGTCCGACTGCATCCACGGCCAGAAGGGATGCACTTCCTGCACCCGGGCCTGCCCTCGGTTCCGCACCTGGGAAGCCGAGGCCGACGAGCACCTGTTCGGGCGCATCCGCAACGAAGACGAGGTGTCGGGCATCTACAGCGACATCCTGTTGGTGCGGGCCTCCGACGACTACGTGTACGAGGTGGGCCAAGACGGCGGCTTGGTGTCGGCCATCTTGATCTGGTGCCTGGAGAACGACGTGATCGACGGGGCCCTCACTTCATTTCTGGAGGGCGGTGACGTCGACGGCTGGAAGGCGGTGCCCGGCTTGGCCGTCAATCGGGAGGAAGTGCTGAGGGGCGCAGGCAGCCGCTACACCTACTCGGCCAACCCGCTGGCTTACCGGGAGGCCAAAGAGCGAAACCTGGAGCGCTTGGCCCTGGTGGGCATGAGCTGCCAGACCTCCATCGGCCCGGTGATGTGGAACCGCAAGGTGGGCAAGGTGGGCCGACCCATCAAGCTGAACATCGGGCTGTTGTGCTCCAAGAGCTTCGACGATTCCATGTTCGAAGAGCTGTTCTGGTTGAAGTACGGGCTGCCCACCGACCAGATCGCCAAGATGAACATCAAAGGCGTGTTCCAAGTGTGGATGAAGAACGGCGACTACCACGAGATCAACCTCAAGGAGTGCCACGCCTGGACCCGAGAGGGCTGCAACCTGTGCCCCGATTTCGCCGCCGAGCACGCCGACATCTCCACCGGGGGCATCGGCGACACCTCCGACTGGACCCTCACCGTGATCCGCACCGAACTGGGCCGAGCCGTGATCAACGCCATGCTGGAAGACGGCGTGATTCAGGCCCGACCCGGCGACGACGACCCCGGCGCGGTGGCCCTCATGCACAAGCTGGCCGCCAAGAGCCGCCAACGCTGGCCCGACTGGGCCGAGAGCGCAGTCAAAGTAGGGGTTTGAGGGCCGCTTCTCGGGGCAGCGCCTGCGTCAGCGCTTGAGGGCTAACCGAGCCCGGATTCCTCCAGGATGCACTGGCGCATGATCTGATTCACTTCCTCGGTCAGGTTGGCGTTGATGTCGCCGCGAAGATCGTCGTCGAGTTCCTTGAACTCCTCGAAGGTCAGCGTCTCCCTGATCCGGTCGAATCCGCACTTGCACACATCGGCCAGGTTCTCCCGCACTTGCGCGTCTAGGTCGTCTTGGCCCGATTCCTCGCAACCGTCGCGAAAGTTACGCTCAGGTTGGCCCACGTTGGCCACGCCCTTGTAGTCGTCGGGATTGTCGTCCCACGAAGTGGGCGCGCCGGAGTTGCCGCAGGCGGCTGCCACCAGAAACAGGACAGCCACCACTGCTAGCACGCGGGCCTTGGTCACGGGTGCAACGGTATCGCCCGTCTCCTAGAATTCGCGAACCAATCCCAGGGCTACTAGGCGTCGGCCAATGCCAGGGCTCGGGCGAACACCTCGTCGAGCATGGCTTCGGTGAGGCGGCCGGTGAAGGTGTTCTGCTGGCTCACATGGTAGGAGCACACCACGGTCTGCCCGCCGAGGGTGGGCGCCTCCAAGCCGTGGGCGAACTTGGGCCGCGGCCGCATTCCCAATTCTGCGGCCACCGCCCCGTAGCCGATGGCCCCCAAAGCGACGAACACCCGGGCCCGACTCAGCAGAGCCAATTCCCGGTCCAAGAACGGGCGACAGGCGTCCCGCTCGGCGGGGGTGGGCTTGTTCTGGGGCGGCGCGCACCGCACGGGGGCGGTGATGTAGACGTCGTTCAGCACCAGTCCGTCGTCCCTGTCGGTGGCGTTGGGCTGGTTGGCCAAGCCCATCCGGTGCAGCGAGGCGTACAGGAAGTCGCCCGACCGGTCGCCGGTGAACATTCGACCGGTGCGGTTGGCGCCGTGGGCGGCCGGGGCGAGGCCCACCACCACGATGCGGGCGCCAGGGTCGCCGAAGCCCGGCACCGGTCGGCCCCAGTAGGTCCAATCCCGATAGGCGGCCCGCTTGACCGCTGCCACCTCCTCCCGCCAGGCCACCAGCCGGGGGCAGGCCCGGCAGGCGATAACATCGGCGGCCAGTTCGTCAAATGTGTCTGCTGAGCCCACTACCGGCAAGATAGAAGACAATGGCTGGCAAATCCCGCAAACCCACCCTGGTGTTGTTCGTGCGCCACGGCCAGACCCCCACCACCGGCGCGGTGCTGCCCGGTCGGGCACCGGGGCTGCACCTCAGCGACCGAGGTAGGGAGCAAGCTGAGCAGGCCGCGGCCCGCATCGCCGCCCTGGGCCCGAAACGCATCGGAGCGGTCTATGCATCCCCCATGGAGCGGGCACGGGAGACCGCCGCCCCCATCGCCCGGGCGGTGGGTCGACGGGTGCGAGTGCTCGACAGCCTCAACGAGTGCGATTTCGGCCGCTGGACCGGGCGCCGCCTCAGCGACCTGCGCCGCCGCCGCGACTGGCGCCAAGTGCAGCGCGCCCCTAGCAGCTTCCGGTTTCCCGGAGGAGAGTCGTTTGCCGAGATGCAGACCCGGATGACCGACGCAGTGCAGTCTCTGGTGGCCCGCCACCCCGGCTCAACGGTGGTGGCGGTGTCGCACGCCGACACCATCAAAGCGGCGGTGTCGCACGCCTCAGGCGCCCATCTGGACATGTTCCAGCGGATCGTGGTGTCGCCCTGCTCGATCACCGCCATCCTCTATAGCGACGACGGCCCGCTGGTATTGGCGGTCAACAGCACGTCTGACTTGAAAGCCCTTGTGCCGTCATGAGCGAATCCTTCGACCTGAGCGACCTCGAGCACTTCACGGTGGGCACCGTCGGGCCTCCCGGCCAACGGGTGTTCTATCTCCAGGCCGGAGTCACCGGCACCTTGGTCACGCTCAAGCTGGAAAAGCAGGAGGTGTCGGCGCTGGCCGATCACTTCGCCGCGGTGCTCCGGGAGGTATCCGACGACCCCGACGCCATCGAGCCAGAAGTCGACATCGGCCTCATCGACCCGGTGGAAGCTGAGTGGACGGCAGGCGAATTCCGGTTCGGCTATGACCCTGACGCTGATCGGATGCTGCTCATCATCACCGAGAGGCCCACCCAAGAAGAAGCCGACGACCTGGCCACCGCCCAATTCCGAATCACCAAGGGCCAAGTGGCCGGGTTTGTGAACCGGGCCCGACAGGTAGTGGCCGCGGGCCGGCCACCGTGTCGCTTCTGCGGCGCACCCCTCAATGACGACGGCACTTGGTGTCCCTGCTCCAACTGATGGATCCCGCCCACTCGAACACCGAATCGCCGTTTCGCGACCGCCCCGCGCTCGATGACGGGGCTGCCGTTGAGATCCTGACCACCGGGGAACTGGACGTGCTGGGCCGTATGCCGTGGAGCTCCAATATGACGTTCTTGGTGGACGTCCACTCTCCCAACTCCCCCATCGTCCAGGGCGTGTACAAGCCGGTGAAGGGCGAGCGGCCCCTGTGGGACTTCCCCGCCGGACTGCACAAGCGGGAGATCGCCGCCTTCGAGCTGGCCCGCACCCTGGGCTGGGACCTGGTACCACCCACGGTGCTGAGAGACGGGCCGATGGGCGAGGGGTCGGTGCAGCTCTACGTGCCCACCGACTACGACGAGCACTACTTCACCTTGCGGGAGGAGCCGGCCCACCATCGGTGGTTTCAGCGGCTGTGCGCTTTCGACTTCATCATCAACAGCACCGACCGCAAGGGAGGCCACATCCTGCTGGGCCATGACGGACGGCTCTACGCCATCGACAACGGCCTGTCTTTCCACTGCGAGTTCAAATTGCGCACGGTGATCTGGGAATGGGCTGGAGAACCCCTCCCGGACGAGTTGGCCGAAGACGTGACCACCCTGCTGGATGAGGGCCTGCCCGACAGTGTGGCCGGTTTGCTCACCCTGTTGGAGCGCGATGCCCTGCTGACGCGGGCGAATGCCCTGGTGGGCGAGGGTCGCTTTCCCGTCGATCCCAGCGGCCGCCGTCACCCCTGGCCGCTGGTCTGAAGACTTGAGAGAGCTGCCTGCACGGCAGCTCTCGGCCTAGCTCCGAGCTTGCAGGGCTTCGATCAGCTTGGGCACCACTTTGTGGACGTCGCCCACCACACCGAGGTCGGCGATGCCGAATATGGGCGCCTCGGCGTCTTTGTTGATGGCAATGATGTTCTTGGAGCCCTTCATGCCCACCATGTGCTGGGTGGCCCCGGAGATTCCGCAGGCCACGTAGACATCGGGCTTGACCACCTTGCCGGTTTGGCCCACCTGGTGGGAGTAGGGCACCCAACCGGCGTCCACGATGGCTCGCGACGCTCCCGCGGCACCGCCGAGCAGTTTGGCCAGATCCTCGATCATGGAGTACTTCTCGGCTTCGCCCAGGCCTCGCCCGCCCGAGACCACCACGCCGGCCTCGTCCAGCTTGGGACCGGTGGACTCCTCAGCGAAGCGGTCCACCACCCGAGCTGCGCCGGTGGCCCCTAGATCGGGCACCGGCAGTGCTGACACTGCGGCCGGACCGCCGCCGGACTCCTCGGCGGTGAACGACTTGGGACGAACCAAGAACAGGCAGACGCCGGTCCCGTTGAACCGAGTGCTGACGTTGACCGTGCCGCCGAACACCGGCTCGGTGCCCACAAGAGAACCGTCGGTCTGGTCGAGCTCGACAATGTTGGTGATGACCGGGACACCCAGCTTCACCGAAAGTCGGCCAGCCACGTCACGGCCGTCGTAGGTGGTGCCGAACAGCACCGCGTCGGGAGCGGTCCCGCCCTCGATGGCCGCGGCGATGGCCGACGCCACTGCTGGCCCGGGCAGCCCGTTGCCCAAATCGCCGGTGGCGTGAACGGTGGTGGCCCCGTGGGCGCCGAGCTCAGCGGCCACCGGCTCGCCCTCGCCTCCCACCACCGCTTCCACGGTGTCGGCCAGCTCGCGGGCCCTGGCGAGGAGCTCGAGGCTGATCGAGGCAACCTGGCCGCCCGATGCCTCCGCGTATACCCAAATGGTTCCCATTGCTCCTCCTAAACGATCCTGAGCTCTTCGAGCAGGGCGACGATGCGCTCATGGGCGTCGCCCTCGTCGGTGATGATCTCACCGGCCTCCCGCTCGGGAGCCGGGCTGACATCGGTGATCTCCTGGCCGCCGCCGGCCCAGCCCACCTGGTCGGGGCTGACGCCCAGGTCGGCGATGCCCACCTGGTCCATCGGCTTGGACTTGGCTGCCATGATGCCCTTGAACGACGGGTAACGGGGCTCGACAACGCCTGCGGTCACCGAAACCACCGCAGGCAGCGGGCACCGCACCTCGTCGTAGCCGGCCTCCGTCTGGCGCTTGACCAGTACTTCTCCCCCATCGGCCTGGATTTCTTTGGCGAAGGTCACCGAGGGCAGGCTCAGTAGCTCGGCCACCTGTTCGGGAACCGTGCCGGTGTAGCCGTCGGACGACTCAGTGGCGGCCAGAATCAGATCAGCCTGAGCCCGGCCGATGGCAGCGGCCAACACCCGGGCGGTGCCCAGGGCATCGGTTCCAGCCAAAGCCTCGTCGCTGACCAGGATGGCCTTGTCGGCCCCCATGGCCAGTGCCGACCTCAGGCCATTGACCTCTTCATTGGGAGCCATCGACACCAGGGTTACCTCACCCTCGCCCGCGGCATCGCGCAGCTGGAGGGCCATCTCCACGCCGTAAGAATCCGACTCGTCCATGATGAGCTTCATGTCCCGCTTGAGGGTATTGGTCTCCGGATCGAGCTCCCCCGGATCGGCGGGATCGGGGATTTGTTTCACGCAGACGACTATGTCCATAGCGCGCAAGTCTCCCACCGCGCTCCAGATACGGAAAAACCAAAACCAGGAACAAATCGCCGTAGGACTAGAAAGTTCCACACCCTGCGAACATGCTCCCGCGAGTCCAATTTCGGGATATAGGCGGTACTGTGGTGGGTCTGAAAGTCCTATTGCTTGTCAACCCCCACGCCTCGTCGGTTACGGCCCGGACCCAAGTCGTCATCCAAAAGGCACTGTCTGCCGACCACGACGTCACCCTCGCCGCCACCCGCCGGCGGGGTCACGCTTCGCGCCTGGCCCACGACGCCGTGGCTGATGGCTACGACGCGGTGGCGGTGTTGGGCGGCGACGGGACCCTCAACGAAGCAGTGAACGGGGTTGCCGGGTCCGATGTGGCCTTGGCCCCCCTGCCCGGAGGATCGACCAATGTCTTCGCCCGCACCATCGGACTGCCCGACGATCCGGTGGAAGCGGCCGCCATGCTGCTGGAGACGCTGGGCGCCGGCCATATCAAGCGGGTGGGCCTCGGCCAGGTGAACGGAAGGTATTTCCTGTTCCACACCGGGGTGGGGTACGACGCTGCTGTGGTGCAGCAAGTGGAGCGCCGGGCCGGATTGAAGCGGTATGCCAATCACGCTCTGTTCGCCTATGCGGCGGTGGACACCTGGATGCGCCACTACGACCGGTCGCGCCCCCGATTCACCATTTACCACGCCGACGGTGAGGCGGTGACCGGCCAGTTCGCCATCTGCCTCAATACCAATCCCTACACCTATCTGGGGTCGCGCCCCTTCAACGTGATGCCCGACGCCACCTTGGATGCGCCCCTGTCGATGGTGACCCTGCGATCGCTGCGAGCCACCCGCCTCCTTCGGACGGCGGCCAGCGCCCTGGGCTATGGCCCCCCGGTGACCGCCCACCGCCACGTCCACTCCCGCACCGACGTGACCAATGCCGTCGTAGCCAGCGACACCCCCTTCCCCTACCAACTCGACGGCGACTACCTCGGCGAAACCACCCGCCTAGAGTTCCACCACGCCCCCAACGCCCTCGCCCTAGCCCTGCCGCTGGACTAGCAGTCCGCTCTGTTCATTGCCCGCTACCATGCCCGCTAAATCGTCAGGTATCTGTACACGAGCATCACGGGGAACTTCGACATGGGGCCATCCACTGGATTCAGCAGCGCCGATTTCGAAGCCGCACTGAACGTTCGCTTGGCTCAACTCCTCAAGGCAGAGGGCGTCGACATAGTTCGAACAGAACAGCAGCAGCCAGGTTCGGCTCAAAAGAGATTCGATATAGAAGCAAAGATCGGGACCCTGGTCGTGGCCATTGAGGCCGAGATAGACAATCGGCGCGGGGCACTGGCTGATGCTCGAAAGCGGTTAAGGGAACACGACCAAGGTGCGGCTGTCGCCCATGAGGCCGTGGCCGTGAGCTATCCCGGCGGACTGCGGGTTGAACGATTTGACGACGCGACAGTTCTGGAATGGGCTGTGCTTCCTTCAGAGCAATTTGCTTCGGGCCGACCCCTTGACCTCGCTCGGGTCGTACGGCTGATGCCGGAGCAGCGGGGAGACCCCGAAGCTGTGGCGCGGTCTCTAGATGATTCGCTGACGCAAGCGTGCGAGGAGATCACTGCCAATCAGATGCGGGAGTTGGCAGAAGAACTGGATTTGCCGGTATCTCAGACTGTGAGGGGTAAGAAAAGAGATACCACCAGAGCAGCCGCCAAGCGCGGCCTTTTGGCGATAACGGCGGCGGCCATGTTTCACTCCCGCCTAGATGATCATTTGCGGGCCTTGCGGCCTGAGATTGACGCACGCACAGACCAGCCCTACAAAGGCCGATGGCCGCCGGACAAGCTAGCGGTCTGCCTTCAACAAGGTGATCCTGTCGGGGCACTTCATGATTCTTGGCAGATGATCTTGGCGGTGGACTACCGCCCGATTTTTGAAGCGGCATGCCGCGCCCTGATGGCACCATCTCGCGACGAAGGTTGGACGTCGGCTGTGCACCGAGTTGCTCGGGCGGCTCTTTCGGCGGCGGCGGCACCGTCGAGTGGAAGCCACGACCTGATCGGACGAATTTTCCATCGACTGCTCGACTCAGCCCGCTACGACGGCTCCTTTTACACCAGCACCTCCGCTGCGGTGCTTCTGGCGGGACTAGCAATCCGGCCAGAGGACCTAAACGAGGACCTATCCGACTATCGAGTGATCGACCCCGCCTGCGGTACGGGCACATTGCTGATGGCCGCCGCTGAACGCATTCGCGACTTGCGCCCGGGAACGGGACGGAAGGCTGATGCCAAGACACTCATAGAGGACGTGATTTGGGGTCTGGATGTCAATACCACCGCCTGTCACATGGCAGCCACCACGCTCGGCCTGATGTCACCCTCCACCGCATTCAAGAACATGAACATCCACATGATGCCATTGGAAGCTGGAGGCAAAAGCCGGTCCGATGAGGCCAGGGTCGGATCGCTGGAGCTACTTGAGACTGACAAACGGCTCTTCGTTGGCTGGTCAGCTGGCCGACAAGTAGACACCGAAGTCCAAGTCGAGGCCAGGCACAACTCCTATGACCTCGTCATCATGAACCCGCCCTATACCCGCGATTCCCTCCGCCACGACCAATTCAACGTTGCCGACGAGAGGCAACTCAAGAAACGTGAGAAGGAGCTGATGGCTGGAACCGCGGCCCGAGGCGAGAGCGGCTCCACCGCGTTCTGCGTGCTCGGCGAGCACTTGGCGAAGTTGGCTGGCGGTGTTGTAGCCAGCGTCCTCCCTTTATCTGCCGCCGGGGATCCGTCGGGTAGAGAGGTTCGAAGACTATTGGCAGAGTGGTTTCACATCGAGTGGGTAATCGCAAGCCACGACCCCAACCGCTACTGCTTCTCTGAGAACACCAGCATTTCGGAAATGTTGGTGGTAGCCCGCCGTCACACCGAATCTGTCCCATCACGGCGGCCGCCGACAAGATTCGTGTGCTTGAGGCAGAACTCCGAACTAGCAACGGACGCACTGGCCACAGCAACCGCACTCCACCGGGGCGAGCTGAAAGAGTCCGTTGGAAGCGTCTCAGAGTGGCCCGCCGCAAGAATGGCAAATGGGGAGTGGCGGCCGCTTGGCTTGACATCACCAGCACTAGTGGAAACCGCTAAAGCAATTTCCAATGGCGAATTGTTCCCGGTAACAAGTCTGGGCAACATCGCCCATATCGGCCCCGCTGGCCAGCGTATCCGCGACGTTTACACGAAACACGACGTTGCCGACACAACAGGAAACCGTGCCCTCTGGCACAACGACACTGACAAGATCCGCTCGTTGCAAACACACAGCGACGTATACATTCACGCCAAACCCGGAGAACGGGAGCAACGGCTCGCGGATTCCTACTGGTTGCAGCGATCAAATCTGCTGTTCTGCGACAAGGCACGTCTGAATACAGCCAGAGTCTTCGCAGCCTGGACTCCCGAGAGGACCGTGGGATCACGCTGGATACCCATTCGAATCCGCGCCGAGAGAGAGAGAGAGAGAGAGAGAGAGAGAGAGAGAGAGAGAGAGAGAGAGAGAGAGAGAGAGAGAGAGAGAGAGAGAGAGAGAGAGAGAGAGAGAGAGAGAGCGAGAGAGAGAGAGAGAGAGAGAGAGAGAGAGAGAGAGAGAGAGAGAGAGAGAGAGAGAGAGAAGGCCCTCAGCGTCTTCCTCAACTCCACGCTCGGCATCACTGGCGCAATCGCAGCAGCCGCTCCGAACATCCTGTCTCGTGTGAACTTCTCCCTGGACACAATCAGGAGATTGCCCGTCCCCAACCTGATCGACGAACAAGCACAGGCCTTGGCCGGCATATTCGATACCAATGCAGAAGCCGAACTCCTCACCTTGGCCGATGTGGCTGAAGACCCAGTCCGAATTGCTCTAGATGATGCTGTAGCTCAGGCTCTCGAAGTCCCACCAGATGTAGTCGCCCAGGTTCGATTCGAACTGAGCCGCGAGCCCTCAGTGCAAGGGAAATAGAAGCTGTCACTGGCATCGGTAAACTTATTGCATGGAGTTTATGGCCTCTGAACAGGGGAAATGGGCTGACGGGCAAGTGGCTGTGCCGGTGTGGCCAAGGGTGGTTGATGTTGCTGGGTTGACGCTTTCGGGGTTGCGGGAGCGGCTGGGAGTGATCAAGAGGGCTGAGTCTCGGTTGGCAGCGATGAAGACCGCGGCGTTGGCTGAGTACGCCCGGCGCAGCACTGAGGGGATGGCTCGGCGGATGGCTTGTGAGGAACTGCAAGCTTCCCGGCGACAGGCCAAACGCGATGTGGAGACCGCAGAGCAACTCACCCAGGTGCCCGAGACGCTGGAGGCGTTGGGTTCTGGGGAGATTCCCGAGGCCCACGCCAAGAAGATCGCCCGGGCCGCGTCGCAGGGGCCGGTGAACGAGACGGTGTTGGTCGAAGCGGCCCGCAGCCAGAATTTCGACACATTCTCCAAGACGCTGCGCGATCACCAACAAGAGCAGTCCGGCAACGACGGCAAGAGCCTTTTCGAGAAGCAGCGGGAGCGCCGATCGGTCAGCTTCTTCAAGTCGCCCGACGACGACATGTTCATATTGTCGGGGAAGTTCGACCCCGTTGCCGGTCACCGCATTGAGGCTGCGCTGGCTACCAAGGAGCGGAGCTTGCGCAACGACAAGGATGCTGCCGATCAGACGTCGTTCAACCAGCGGTTGGCCGATGCCCTGGAAGAACTGGTCTGCGCCGAACCTGGTGACGGCAAACCACTGGGTGCGAACTTGATCTTGACCGCTGACTGGGACGCAGTGAACCAACGGATGGCCGATGCCCGGCTACTGGATGGCACACCGCTTCCTATGGGTGAAGCCCTGCGGTTGGCCTGCGATGCCGACATCCTGCCGGCGGTATTCGACCGCAAGAGCCAGGAACTCTGGATTGGGCGCAAGGTCCGCTCGGCTACCGAGGCTCAGCGTGCCGCCCTCATTGTTCGAGACCGGCACTGCATTGGCTGTGGTCAATCCGCCACCTGGTGCGAAGTCCATCACATCCACGAATGGTCCCGAGGCGGCCCAACCGACCTTGACAATCTGGTATTGCTCTGCACGCCCTGTCACCATCAAGTCCACGACGACAACTGGGCAGTCCACCGACGCCGAGACGGAACGTACGAATTGCGACCGCCGCCCAAACCCGAAGACTGTGAGCCTTTCCCTGACGCCCCACAGAGTCAACAACCCAGGATCTTGGTCTCGCACTGAGGGTTACGGACCTTGGGCTTATAGGAGTGGTTTCGGCAACTAGCATCGCCACTCATCAGACAAGAGCGTCAATTGGCTCGGCGGGCAGTAGTCACACTGTGGTTGGTGTTGCTGGGCAGCCTTGTTTTGACGACGGTCTGGCCCGCTACTGCCGCAGCTCACACAGAGTTGCAGTCGTCGCAACCATCAGATGGCGAGATCGTCGGCGAACCGGTCTCGCAAATCTCACTCACGTTCACTCGTCCTGTTGAGCCGGTCTCGGACGGGCTGACGGCCTTCGACGAGAACGGCCTCGAATACAGACCCGACGCAACCGACTCTGCTGATGGGCAGATCTGGCACATGTACTACGAGACGCCACTGGGTAGCGGGCACTACGAGGTCTACTGGCGGGTGGCGGCAGCCGACGCCCACATCATTGAGGGGTCGTTCTCGTTCACCGTCCTTGTTGTCGAGAGCGAACCCGCACTCGCACCATCTTCGGGTTCGCAAGATGTGCAGAGCACGGAACCCCCAGTCGAACCCACCGAATCCGGAGCGGTCGCACAAATCGATCACCCCTCGAACACGACTGGGGCTCCAGAGGGGCCCAGCGACACCCAAGCTCCTTCGATTTCGCACGCAACTCCATCACCGAAGGTCAACTCGACACCCCAGGAGAGTTCACCATCATCTCCAACCGCGGCCCCCGAAGAATTCACCGCCGAAGTACCCAGTACTTCTTCCTTCGCGAGGCGAGGCAACACGGCAGCCACAGGATCCCAGCGCATCGCCGAAGCCACTCGAATCCTGATCTTCCTGGCCACAATGGGCGTCGTGGGCGGGCTCGCGTTCTTGGCCTTCATCGTTCGTGGCGAGCCGCTGGACTCGGACCGGGTACGGAGGTGGGTGAGCGGAAACGGCATCGTGCTTGCCGCCAGCGCGGCAGTAGCAGCGCTGAACCGAGCGGTGGTCATCGAACGGGAGTGGTCGGCGTTCTGGTCACCTGACGAGATAGCCGATGCCGTGTCGACTCACTTCGGTGTGGCAGCAGGGCTTCGCCTGCTCGGCGGGCTCGTCCTAGCAGTAGCCCTGTATCGCGCCGTGGCGAACCCACCGAGGATGCCGACTGTTGTGACCGCGCTGCTGGGCGGGGCGCTCGTTATTGCCTCGTTTGCCTTCGACGGCCACACGGTTACCGAGGGACCGAGGTGGTTGCATTCCATCGCCAGCGTGAGCCATGTGAGCGCCGCAGCGGTTTGGAGCGGCGGCGTCGTGTTGCTGGCCGACCTCCTGTGGCGTCGACATCGCCGCGGTGCAGACGTATTCCGGCCGTTGATGCGATTCTCCCGAATGGCGGCTACCGCGCTTGTGCTTGCTGGCGCGGCCGGCACGGTCATGGCGATTCTCGTGCTCAACCGCTTCGCCGACCTGTGGTCAACCCCGTGGGGCCGCTTGCTGCTGGCCAAGATTGCCCTCGTAGCCGTGGCCGCGGCCATTGGCGGCCACAACCGCTGGGTGCTCATCCCCGCAGTCGAGCGGCAAGGAGAACCTGCTATCCACCGACGCCTGAGGCGAGCGGCGGTGATCGAGGCGATCGCCCTGTTGTGCGTCGCCGTCACTACCGCATTCTTGGTGGCAGCATCGGCGGTCTAGCGACGGATCGGCTAAACCGAACCCAGCACCTTCCGGGCCACGTCGGGGACGTCGGTGATTACGGCGTCGGCGCCGATGGCGGCGAGTTGGGCGATTTGGTCGGGGTCGTTCACGGTCCACACGTTGACTTCGATGCCGGCGGCATGGGCGGTGTCCACGAGGGCTTTGCTGGTTGAGGCGAAGTAGGGGTGGATAGCGGTGTGACCGGCGGCCACTACTCGGCCCACCAGTAGCTCGGGGGCCAGCACCTCAAAGGTCAGATAGGCCGTGGGGATGGCGGGATCAATTGCCCTGATGCGGTCGAGGGCCTCCATGTCGAACGATGAGACGATCACCTCTCCGCGGTGCTCTCCTATCCCCCACCCGAGCACCAGCCCGGCCACCGCGGCCGACACTTGGTGCTCGGCGTCGTAGTCGGGATCGTTGGGCGCGCTCTTGATCTCGATGTTGATCACAAACTCCCGCTCGGAGGCCGGGGCCCGGCACACGTCCATGACCTCGGCCAGCGTCGGCACCCAGTCGGGCAGTTCGTCGTCATGGAGTTCGATGATGGCCCGGCCGTCAGGCAGGTGGGCATCGTGGTGCACAACCAGCACGTCGTTGGCCGTCCGCCTCACGTCGAGTTCGATTCCGTCGGCATGCTGCCGCACCGCCTCGCGAAACGCCTCCAGGGTGTTCTCGCGCTCCACAACCGACGCCCCGCGATGGGCAATCACCCTCATAGGACCATCCCCACAAGGGCAACACGATTATCAGCAATAAACACTTTCACCATCAGCCCCTCTTGCCACACCAGTAGACCACCCCTATCCTTGTCCCCGCGTGATTACCAAAAGCTTGATGGAAAACCTAGAGAACGTCGCCGATGACTGGCGCTGCCAAGCGGCATGCCGCGACACAGATCCCGACCTGTTCTTCCCAGTAGGGAGCACGGGATTGGCTCTTGAGCAGATCGAGTCGGCCAAGGTTGTGTGCGAAGCATGCGCCTCACAGGCCGACTGCTTGGAGTTTGCCCTGGCCACCAACCAGGACTCCGGTGTCTGGGGCGGCACCTCTGAGGAGGAGCGCCGCCACTTGCGCCGCCGCTGGGTGGCCGAACAGCGCGAGAAGTCCATCATCTTGGCCTAGCAGTCGGTCGAGGTGCCGATCCCAGCAGGGGTATCGCCACCTCCACCACCGTCCCCGGGCGGGATGGGTCCCCTTCGCCTTTGCTCATGGTGATGCTGCCCCGCAGATCGGCGCTCACCAGATTCCTGACGATGGCGATTCCCAGACCATCAGCGCTGTCCACATCGAAACCCGCGGGCAGTCCTACCCCGTCGTCGGTCACCCGCACCTGCACCCGATCACCGTCGTTGTCCAGCTCGATCCGAACCTGTCCGCCGGGCGGCTCGGGGTAGGCGTGGTCCATCACGTTTTGCAGGCACTCGTTCAGCACCACCGCCAGCGGAGTGGCCACGTCGGCAGCCAACTCTCCGGCATCGCCGGTCACCTTGAACTCCACCGGGCGGTCGGGACCCGTCAGGCCCTCTTCCACCATCCGCACCAGCGACCTCACGATCTCCACGAACGGCACGTCGCTGCTGGCGTCGCGCGACAAGATCTCGTGGACGATGGCGATGGCCCGGATGCGCCTCACCGACTCCTCGATGGCATCCCGAGCCTCGGTGGCAATGGCCCTGCGCCCTTGTAGGCGCAGTAGCGAGGACACCGTTTGCAGGTTGTTCTTAACCCGGTGGTGGATCTCGGCAATGGTGGCGTCTTTGGACATCAGCAGGCGGTCTCGGCGGCGCAACTCGGAGATGTCCCGCATCAGCACCAACGCACCGGTTAGCTCTCCACTGCCGATGAGCGGCAGGCAGCGAAGCACTACCGTGCCCCGATCTCCGTGCTGGATCTCCTCCGTCTGAGGCAGGCGGGAGGCGAACGCGGCCCGGATGGCCCGCTGCTCCAGGCCGACCTCCACCAGCCGGCGGCCTTCGACATCGCTGTGGAGGCCGATGCGGTGCAACGCCGAGGCAGCGTTGGGCGAGATGAGCTGAACCCGGCCCGAGGCGTCGAGCAGCATCAGCCCGTCGCCCACCCGGGGTGATTCCTCGGTCTCGATGTCGTCCACCGGGAATGGGTACTCCCCCTCGGCGATCATGGCCGCCAGCCGCCGGAACACTTTGAAGTAGCTCATCTCCAGCTCGCCGGGATCGCGCTGGGTGTCGGGATCGAACTCCCGGGCCATCACCGCCACCACCTCGCCATGGCAGTTCACCGGCACGGTCAGCGTGCGGACTCGGGGCTGGTCGGCGTGGCCGATGCGCCCCCCGTCGGTGATCCGCCCCTCCCGATAGGCCACATCCACCAGCGGACGCTGCTCGGGGGTGAATTCCTCCCCCACCAGATTGTTGCGATGGATCGACCGGGCCGTGGTAGGCCGGATCTGCCCCGCAATGGCATAGCCCGCCGGGCTGCTGTCGGTTGGCCCGGCGGGCACGTACAGCAGCAGATCGGCGAAGGAGATGTCAGCCAGCGGCGCCCAGGTGCGCATGAGCCGCTGGAGATGGTTCAAGCGCGACTTGGCCAGACCGGGGGTCAATTCCTCCAGGCTCGCCATTGCCTGAGTCTACGGCCCGGGGCGAATCAGCCCCCGAAGCCGATGGACCGACTGGCCGATGAGGGATCGAGCTCCACGTACGCCACGCTGGCCGCCGGCACGCCCACCTCGCGGCCCCGACTGTCGGTGAGCCACAGCATCTCGCCCGATGCCAGACCCGTGGTGATGGCCTTCTTCACCGACTCCAAATCGGAGTCGGGGTCCATCTCCACCTCGATCTCCTTTTGACTGCGGATCACGCCGATACGGACGTTCATTGATTGACTCCTTGCACTCGAACTAGTTGATCTTGAGTTCTGGGCTGTAGATGCGCCGGGGAGGGGGGTTGTCCACCAGGTGGGCAGCCATGGCCGCGAACGCCCGGCCGGCTTCTGAGTCTGGGGCCTCTGCTGTGATGGGTCGGCCTTCGTCGGCCCCCTCCCGCAGGGCAGGAATCAGCGGCACCTGCCCGATCAAGGGCACTTCAAGTTGGTCGGCCAGTTCTTGGCCTCCCCCCGCGCCGAACAACTCATACCGCTTGCCGTCGTCGCCAGTGAACCAGCTCATGTTCTCGATCACCCCGCGCACGGTGAGATTGACCTTCTCGGCCATATATGCGGCCCGCTGAGCCACCCGCTGAGCGGCTGGTTGGGGGGTGGTCACCACGTAGACCTCAGAGCGGGGCAGGAATTGAGCCAATGAGATGGATATGTCCCCTGTGCCTGGCGGCAGGTCCACCAGCAGGAAATCGGGATCATCCCAGGCCACATCGGTGAGAAACTGCTCCAGCGCCTTGTGGAGCATGGGTCCCCGCCAGATCACCGCTTGGTTTTCTTCGGCGAAGAATCCCATGGAGATGCATCGCACGCCGTGGGCTTCAGGAGGAGCGATCATCTCGCCAACCATTTGCGGCTCTTGGTCGATGCCCAACATCCGGGGGACGGAGAAACCCCAAACGTCGGCATCCACCACCGCAGTGCGATGCCCCGCCGCGGCCAATGCCACTCCCAGGTTCACGGTGACCGACGACTTTCCGACACCTCCCTTGCCCGAGGCGATCAGCATCACCCGTGTCGTGGACGTTGGATCAGTGAAGGGGATGGTCCGGGGCGGCGGTTGGGGGGTGTCGCCTGCGGCAGCCATGCCGGTAGATTACGGCATCGACTCAGAAATCCCTGTGCCGTGACCATCCCGGTGCGATACCCAATTCCAGTGCCGTGACCGGTCGCCACTACCTCGACCACGCCTCCACCTCACCCATCCGGCCGGAGGCGCTGGCGGCCATGAATCAGTGGTGGGCGGCAGGTCATGGCGACCCCTCCCGAATGCATGCCGAGGCGCTCACCGCCCGCTATGAGATCGAACAGGCCCGCCAGCAGGTGGCCGACTGCTTCGGCGCCCGGTCTCGAGAGGTGGTGTTCACCAGCGGGGCCACCGAGTCGATCGCCGCCGCAGTGCAGGGGGCGTCACACCGGGGCGCCCACCAGGTGTTGAGCGCGGTGGAGCACTCCGCGGTGCGATTGTCGGCCCAGCGGCTCGAAGCCCAGAACCACCGGATCACCGTGGTCGGGGTGGACAGCACCGGTCGGGTGAACCCCGATGAGATGGCCGCGGCTGTCGGGCCCGATACCGCCGCGGTGCACTGCCAGTGGGCCAACCACGAAGTGGGCACGGTACAGCCGGTGGCCGAGGTGGTGGCCGCCTGCCGGGAGCAGTCGGCTGAAGCGCTCATCCATGTGGACGCCGCCGCGGCCGCGGGCCGGATTCGGATTGACTTTGCCGAGGTAGGCGCCGACTTGATGTCGATCAGCGCCCACAAGTTCGGCGGGCCGCCGGGTATTGGAGCCCTGTTGGTGCGCCGCGGCCTGCGCCTGGTGCCGCTGTTGGAGGGCGGCGACCAAGAGCGGGCTCGGCGGGCCGGGCTGGAGAACGGCGCGGCCATCGCCGGCTTTGGAGCGGCGTGCGCGGTGCTGGAGGACGGCGGCTTGGAGCAGGAGGCTGGCCGGGCACAAACCCAAAGCGACAAGCTGCGCAACCTGACACAGAGCATCGAGGGCGTCGTGGAGTACGGCCACCCCACCCAGCGCCTGCCCCATCTGGTGTGCCTAGGGATCAGCGATGTCGAGCCCCAAGCGGTGCTCATTGCCCTGGACCGGGCTGGCGTGGCCGCCCACTCCGGCAGTTCGTGCGCCTCCGAGTCGCTGGAGCCGTCCCCAGTGCTCGAGGCCATGGGCGTAGACGCCCACCACTCGCTGCGTCTGTCGGTGGGCTGGTCGACAACCGACGAAGACGTGGAAGCGGCTGCTCAGGCGCTACAGGAGTCTCTAGCAGAGCTACGCAAACTGCGTGCCTAGCCCAGCCAGTCGAAGAAGTCCGCGCCGGCCAGAGCGCTGGAAACGCCGTCGAGATCCTCCACGTGCAGGAACTCGAATCCGGCCGCCTCGGCGTAGTACCGGTCGACATCGGTGTCGCCGATGTGGATGTAGCGGCTGGCTTCAAACTGATTCCGCACCTCGTCCAAATGGTGCTTGCCCCCCACAAAGTCCACGTCGATCCCGTGGATGTCCCACAGCCGCTGTTGGTCAGAACGCACCCGGTCAGACCCGCTGCCGATCACATAACCCCTGGCCTTGGCCTGGCGCATAGCCTCCAGCAAGATTGGCCCCGGCGGATCACCGCACTCCAGCGTGCCGTCAATATCAAACGAAATCAGGATGCCGGCAGATTACCGATACGCCAATCTGATTGAGAACCCCACCACCACAATGGTGCGATGTGATATCATTTGATATCAGCGGAGGTGGTCGTGACTGACATCTTGATCCGAAATGTCCCAATTGAGGTGCTCGCCACAATCGATGCCAAGGCGAAGCGAGTCGGACTTTCACGCAACGAATACCTCCGCCGGGCGCTAGAAAGCGAACACATCGCTTCCGCTGGCCCCGTCAGCGTCGAGGATCTCAAGCAATTCGCCGTCCTCGCGCATGACCTCGGAGACCCTGCCGTCATGTCCGGCGCGTGGTCGTGACGACCTGGCTAATCGACAAATCTGCAATCGAGCGGCTGCACCTCGCTGAAAACGCGTCCGAGTGGGCGGAGCGAATCGAGCGAGGACTGATCAGCATCAGCACTGTCACGCGACTCGAGGTCGGCTATTCAGCCCGTTCGGCAGCGGATCATCGCATGCTGGTTTTGGAACCTCCGATTGCGTCGATGCCCGTGGAGTACCTAACTCCTAGGATCGAGGACCGCGCCCTAGAACTCCAGTCAGTGCTCGCGGAGCGCGGCCAGCATCGGGCACCATCCATTCCTGACCTGCTAATTGCCGCAACGGCAGAACTCTCCGAACACACCGTGCTCCACCTCGACAAGGACTTCGAGCTGATAGCCCAAATCACCGGACAACCGATCGAGCGCCTCAACACGGTCTAACTGTCCACTCAACGACCACAATCAGCTTCAGTTGGCTCGGGAGGGAGGACTCGAACCCCCAATATCGGGACCAGAACCCGGTGTGTTGCCAATTACACCACTCCCGAAAGCAGCGGCCAGTGTACTTCCCTATCCCGGCGGGGGGGCAACGCTTTAGAGGAGGGAGCGAGTGGTCTAGCGGTTCCTGACCAACTCGAACAAGGTCTGAGTCTGATGCCACAATTCGTCGGCTTGGTCCTCGTGGTGCTCGCACAGCTCGCGAACCGCCGCCACGATGCCCAAGAGAGCGCCGTGCGTTAGTTGTTGGCGCTCTGACACTTCGTCCCTTCGTCGCATCTCGGCAAGGTACTGCTCGATCTTCTCATAGGGATGCACAGGGCTTCTCCTTTCAGTATCCGCATTCATCCAGAGCTATCCCCACGTCCTCGGCTGCACCGTCGATGTTGAACGTGGCAGTGCCCATCGGATTGTCGTTCTCGTTCCACACGCGGATGACGAAGGTCCCTCCGTCCTGCACCTTGTTGACGAAATAGTCCAGCCTGCCAGTTCCCTCTGTCGTCACTGTCTGCTTGTAGCCGTCTACAACACCCCAAGTGTCATCGGTGACCGCCCCGTCGTTGAACTTGTACGCGACCCTGATGCCACTTCCGTATGAGGACGGCTTGATGTCGTGTTCTGACTCCACCACCAGATAGACGCGCAGTTCGGCGTCCGCGCACTGAACGGCGAGTCTCGGACGCTCCTCGAAGTGCAAATCGTCGAAGTCGTGGTCGGCTGCGAATGTGACGACGTAGACCTCGCGCGAGCCGTCCAACTGGTCGGTGCGTTCGATCACTCGCCACGCGCTAACTACGCCGCAGTATTCGTCCTCTGCATCCTCCTCTGTGTGGTCATCCGGATCGAAGACGTACTCTTGGAATCGGTTGACGCGGTACTCCGAGCATACGGCGTCCTTTGGTGCGAGAGTCCCGCAGAACTCCTCGATAGCCTGCGAGTTTGATATCGCGCCACGCTCGAATTCGTATTCCATGCCCGCGTTATCGCGAGTTTCCGGGCACGTCGCGGAAATCATGTCCGGTGTCGGAGACGGAGTGGGGCTGGGCGTGGTCTCCGGTGTCGGCTCAGACTGTGGTGCGGTAGTTGGTTCAGGCGATTCAGGCATTGCGGCCGTCGGTTCTGGTGTCATGGCTGGTGCCGTCTCAGATGCCGGAGTTGGCGTACTGGATGCTGTCGGCTGTTTGGTTTCCGCAGGCGCTGCCTGATCCGGTGTTCCGTTTCCGCCGCATCCGGCGACAAGCACGGCGGCGAGCAATATTCCAAACCACTTCAAGGTGGCCCCCTTCGGCTGGTGAGTTGCCTCTTGCCGAAGACGCACGCACAGCCAAACCGAAGGGAGCCGCGCGAGGCGACTCCCCGTTGTTGATGTGGCTGTGCGGCATCAGAGCATGCACGTCTTCGGCACTGGCCAAGGTAGCACAGAGCGGGTGCTGGCAGACCCCTGTTGTCGAAAGCCTCCGCTGACGTTGGAGCATGGAGACAGCACCGAAAGAAGAACCGGCTGGCGCGCCTCCGGAAGAGCTAGAAGACCAATTCGGCCCAGAAGAAGTGTTCGAGTTCGACGCGGCGCCGGAAGAGCTGGCCGACTCACTGTTCAAAGAGCGACGGCTTCGCCACCATCAGGTATACGTCCCTCCTAGTACACCTGAGTTACCCCTAACCGGTCTTGACAATAACTTCCTTGTACTTGTCTCTCGTGTAGAAGACGATCAGCGACACCGCTGCGAAGATACCGGTAAGGAAGGCCAAGACGACGAAAACGGCTGTCGCTCCTGAGTTGCCAAGTGCTTCGCCGCATTTCTCTGCCCAATCGTCATCGAGGATGATGTCGGATTATTCGCAGCGTGCGTCAAGCTCGTCCTGGTCGCTGGCTGCCGTTGCCGCCAAAGCGATCCACAGCACGAGGAACAGCACAGAGATGACAGTTAGCCAGAGCCATACACGGCGTGCCTTATTCCTGACTACCTGAGTTCCGAAACCCGGTGGTACTGCCATTGCCCGTCTCTCCTGGCTAGCCAGCACTTTCCCTGCCCGTTCTTTGACAGTGTTTGTGTTCCCCACCCAGTGTTAAAGCAGCAGGACAGGACGGTGACACCCGCTGGCACGCCGAGAGGGTACAGCACCCGCTAGCTCTGACTGCAACGGGACACGCTGGCAGTCGCACCCCGCTCCCAGCAACCTCGATGCTTCACCCGTCCGCGTGCTAGAGAGGGTGGGATGGATGCTGACACGATCTTCTGGATCGTTGTAGCCGTCGTGGTCGCTATGGCTGCTCTGATCGGCGTTGCGGCTCTGAGCGAGCACAGAACAGAGCGCACCTTGCAGTGCAGCCGGTGTGGTCGCGGCGGGCCTCTCCCCGAACGGGAGATGATGGCGCTGCGGGAAGGCCGACCTGTGTACTGCCCGGACTGCGGGCGCCAGCTTGACCGTAGGGGAACAAACAAGCTCGACTAGCGCCCCTACTACGGATTGGCCCTTGTCGGGTAGACAGAGACAGAGACAGGAGAGGATGCACGTCCTAAACCACAAACCACTAAAGAGGGGAAAGTCTTGGGCAGCGTTACACCAGTACCACCAACAGATTGCATATACAGAGTCCTTCACACTCAATACGGCACGAAGCGGTTTACATCATTTGTGCTGACCGTTGATGGAGACAATTATGTGGTGACAGCAGCGCACTGCGTAGAATCGGTGACGAAGAAAGATGCTTTAGTCACTTTCTTGTGGCAGCGTAATGTTCCGAACCAATGGGGCAAGTTGAACACCACCTTTGTCGCTAAGAATCAGGATGAAAAAGTTGACGTAGCATTGTTCAAGCTCAAAGATCACGATTCATCCAGTTGGACAGATATGTTGCCTGGAAGCAATGAGGGACTATTACTTGGTCAAGACGTGTACTACATAGGCTTTCCACAGGCTCTAAAGCACACTGTCCCATATCCAAACCTAACAATTCCTATGCCCGTAGTCCGCAAAGGAATCCTTATGGCACAGACCGAGGGGCGCTTCATAATTGATTCCCTAGCTTTAGATGGGTTTTCCGGTTCATCCTTATATTACCAACGAGGGATAACAGGTGAATGGGCTGTAGGCGGTGTTATTACTAGTTATCCATTGGTAAAGCGCGAAGTGGCTTTCGTTGAAAACCACAACAAGATGCCACTCTACACTGATGGGCACATGACAGACTGCACGCCAATTCAAAAAGTGTTGGACCTAATTCCGTAACATCGTTTTTTGATTTTCAAAACTCAATTTTCTAAAGACCCTATTGGGTTGTTCTCTGTCTTTGCTTCCTCAACCTGCGCTGTGAGCCGTTCAACTGCTGCGGTCAACTCGCTCACCTGTCGGGCCAGGTCGTCTTTCTCGGTTTCTTCCTTGCTTCGGTGAACCATGCTGCCAGATTCGCTGTAACGACTCCGAAGACGGTGATGCCCGCCAGCATCACCACGACGGCTATCGCTTTCCCGCTGCCAGTCTTAGGGGAGATGTCACCATAGCCAACAGTGGTCATGGTGACTACCGACCACCAGAGCGTGTCGCCCAGCGAGTCGATGGCACCACCGCCACCGTCCTCGAAAAACCAGACCCCGACCGAAGCTGCTGCGATCAGCACTACTGCGGCGACCAGCACCCACCGGCCCGATGTTCTGGCCCATATCCGCTTCGCGGTGTGCCATCCCCTCTCCGCTAACGCCACTAGCCTGAGTATTTTCAGCACCTTCAACACCCGCACCGACCGCAAGGCCCGCAACGGCATCAGCGCGGGGATCAGCGTCAGCGCAACGATGGCGAAGTCGTACCATTTGCTGACCGCGTACCTCTTGCGACCAGGCCCGTGAATGACCAGCCTCACCCCAAGCTCGACTGCGAACACCCCTGAGATCAACCAATTGAGCAGTACGAACAGCGACGGGTAGAACGACTCAAACACCAAAAGCGGGATGCTTCCCAACGCCAACACCAGCATCGGCCAATCCACAGCCGACTCCCACCGCATGAGCACATCGGCCTGGTGACGAAGCTGGGGGGAACTCATGTCAGGAGTGAGTCTAAGGCAGCCGGACCGGCGCGGTATTCGGCAGCGACCTTACCCATCTGCGGCTCGCCAGGGCAGGCATCGCCATCTCGATCCTGCCTGTGGTCATCTTCCCCTACATTCTGCTTATCGTCAATCACGCTTGATCGCCAGCGCAGCCGGTCAAATTGTCATTCGGTGCCGGTAGGATCACAGGACTGTAGTTTGATGCCCTGTTAGGAGTGCCAGCAGGCGAGAAAGGAGTGTCCATGCGGAGCACGAGGCTTCCACCCCACCCCACCCCTGGATTTGAAGGATGTGCTATCCGCGCTTGGTTCCTGGGGGTAGGTGTTCTCTTGGGTACGAGCCGACGCGATTGCCGAACGGTTCAACCGGGCAGAGGTTATGGACTGAGAGCACTGTCACCATGCTGACCGAATTGGTTTTCTTCCTCGCTATTCTGCTGATGCAGAACAAGGCCCAAGCATTCGCTCTGCTCTGCCTGACCTTCATTCTCATGGACATCAGAAGACGAATCACCAACAAGGAGCAAATGCCCTTCACGAAGGCAGCAATCAGGGACTTTGGCAGAGCAAGGGCAATATTCCGTCGAGCGTCTAGTGCATCGGTAATCGTCTACGCATCTGGTTGCCTGTTCCTCGCTGGGCTTGTGTACTTGTGGGTGCTCCCTGCTGTCGCAAGCGTGGCTGTGCTGTGGGTGGTGGAAGCCTGGTTGACAACACGCCCCACCCAGCAATCCGACAGCACCTCTACCGATTCATCGCAAAAACCGGCAGTAGCAGTAGACATCGTAGGGAGTAGGCGATGAGCAAGAAGCCAGAAGTCCACACCGTCCGACATGGCGGCGGCTGGGCCAATCGCAGAGCGGCTTCAGACAGCGTGAGCGAGGTCTACCCAACACTGCTGTCAGCCCAGCAAATAGGACACACGACCGCTTGGCCGGGTAGCACCGACCGGATTTTGGACTCATCAACGCCCCTACATAACAACCATTCGATAAGCGAGTGAACTATGGCTCCCCGCCCTCCTTTTTCAAAACGAATAGATGCTCAAAGCATCGAGGACCACCTTGCTCCCCGTCCCGGCATACCAGATGGGCTGATGTTCTCGCTCCTGACCTTTCTTGAATACCACTACACCCAGAAGGTTCCCAGGGTTGTTCCCGCAAGGCGAACACCGAAGCAGCTTCGAGTTCAACACCTTGCACGGCTGACTGGAAAAGACTTGCCCGATACCTATGACGAACTTATGTATGAGTTTCGCAACAACCATGAATTGTTATTGGACGCAATAGACCATGCACTAAAGTACCCGGACAGTAAAGTTCAGTCCGGCCATGACGCTGCAAGCTTAATTGGCTCTTACCTAGACGATGCCCGCAGTGTTTATGGAGTCTTCTACCTTGACGCTGACGAATATCAATTGGTCCTACGTCAACCTCCTGAGATGACGACGCTGATTGAGGAAGTGTTGACCAAGAGGGACAGAGCATCTGAACATTTGCGTCAAGCATGGAGTCAAGCCTTTAGTCGTGATGGCACCGACCCAAATTCCGCTAGCGTGACAGCTACGATGGCCATAGAGGCAGCCGCAAAGGACATCATCATACCGGATGACCCCAAAGCCACATTAGGGAAGATGATCTCTGCAATGGAACATAAGCCTGAGAAATGGACAACGGATTTCGAGTCTTCTGACGAAGATTCAGTAAAGACGGTTATCGGAATGATGAAAATGGTATGGAAAGGGCACCTTCGTCATGGTGACCCCGACCAACCACTCGATGTACCGGAAAGTCGTTGCGAGATGATTCTCCACACTGCTGTTCTGCTTGTTCACTGGTTCCAGTCCGGCAGGGTGCGCCCAGCCAGCAGCTAGGACTTGTCCGATCAGCCCTCTGACCTGGGAAGACTCAGCTTTGTTGACAATGTGTCTCCGAATTCGGGAGAACACATCTCACCCTTTGGAAACGTGAAGGTGCAACCTGGGGATAGTCATTTCCCACGGACCTCTGCCGTCCGAAAATCGGGTAGCCGAGTTCAAAAGCGTCTATCGAAGTGAAAATCAATTGGCTGTGGGGATATTTCACCCATTTCTTTGAGGCACAAACCGCAATAGTGCGGTCCGACCGCTTTCGGGAAGCAAGAATCGCCGAGGTTTTCCCTGCTCTCAGTCGGGCAGAACCAGCCACCAGAGAGATTTATGCCGTCGTTGCACAGGAAGTCATGGTCATTTCTACGTTCTCCGTACTTGACTTGGCAATTTTCTGAAGCGCAGACAACACCTTTGTGGCGCTTGGTGAAGTTCTGCTCAAATACACCTGCCTCTCTTGCATCGACAAACGTCGCTAAATCCCTTATGAGCGGATCGCTGTCCAAAGTAGGGGAATACAGGATGCCGGTGCTTTTGGTATTCAGTTCATTGTCAACGGCTTGGGAGTAGGAAACTATCATTACATAATCGCTAGCGGGGATGATCCACTTGATGAGTTTGAAGCTCAACCGTTGCCCTAGATACCACGCTCTCTTTTGCACCGCATTGGAACCAACTATGACGCGTTCCAAATCTGGCTCCTGCGACAGCAACAATTTCCAATGCCAGTACATCACACCTCTGCGAATAGCCCACTTCCTGACCTTAGGGTAGATATACAGAAGCAGAGCCAAAATACCGCCAATGACTGTAAGCCAGTTTGCCCAGACTTCTATGCCCGACATGGGCCGATTGTATTCCCCTCCCTCAACCCGCTATTCGCATTTCCCTCTCGACGGGCACCAACGATGGATACTCGGCTCTGTGACCTGGGGGAACACTCAAACCTGTTTCTGGATCGAGGTCTTTCGGTTTCCTACTCCGGGGTTCGGCCTCCCCACACCGGGATCGGCAAACTGTTGACCAGGGGCTTTGCCTGCATATGCCTTCCCTTGCTTACAAGCAGTAATCCATTTCAAGATCAGCGAGAGGCGATGTCAGACTGTCGCCCACCGCATATCAGGAGCTTGGGCAAGATGACCAAAGACCAAGAGGCACAACAACTGGCCGCACGCTCGCTCGGTGAGGACAGTCATCTTCTGCTCCAAGCGTCCGCAGCTAGGCAGGCGCAAGTCGTTTCGGCGTGGCAACAGGAGGTGGCAGCGAGAATCTACGCCGTCACAAGCGCCTACCAATCAGCCATTGATCGGCAAGCTAGAGCAGTAGAGCACATTGCGAAGGTCATGGCTGAGGACCGCTCAGTGTTCACAAACGAGGATCACGTTCAAGCCTTCATGGAACGGGGCTGGGTGATGCCATTGCATTCATCAGCAGACGATGTTCTTAGCCTCGTGGAGTTGTTCGACAATGACCCCGATTTGGCCGACGATGAACTGTGCTTCGCCTACGAAGAATCCACTGAGTACATCAGGAGCGGCTTAATCGACAGGTTCCCCTCCCGCGCCCACATCATCAAAGACGCTTTCGAGGCTCACGAAGCTGGCAAGTACAACCTCTCCGTTCCTGTATTCCTAGTACAAGCAGACGGAATGTGGCATGAGCGAGGCGGAAAGCACATTTTTAGCGGGAAGCGGGAGAAGGCGATCAAGAGACGTGCCGACGAGTTCCGACAAGGCAGCCTCACTCGAAAATTCATCCTCGCTCTGAAAAATCGCTCCTATCCGCTTCTTCAATCCATGAAGTCGCATCCAGGTAGCCCCCTTCCACTCAACAGGCATCTCGTCCTTCATGGAGACTCGCTGGACTACGGAACGAGAAAAAACAGCTATCAGGCGTTGGCATTTCTTGACTACTGCGGGATGGTCTTGCCCGACTTGCCTGACGAGTAGCAATTCCGTTGTCTTTACCAGCGCACCAGTCGGAATTGCCAACCTCAACAGCCCTCTGACCTGCGGAAACGTCTAATCCGTTCCAAAAACCGGCCTGACGCGTTCCAGAAAACAGGGATCGGCGTTCCAACCCTCACCAAAACAAGCTCAAAACAGGCCGTCTACCAGGAGGTTTAGATTCCGCGCAGACCCCCAGTGTACTCCCCTTCCCCGGTGGGGGGGCAACGCTTTAGAGGTGGGAGCGGGCGGTTTGGAGGCGGTGGAGGACTTCTTGGCGGGTTAGGTGGTGCACCATGGGCTCGAAGAGTGGGGGGCCTATTGAGCGACCGGTGACGGCTACTCGGACGGGGGCCTGGGACTTGGAGCGGTTGACGCCATGGGCCTCGCCGGCGGCGAAAACGGCGTCTTTGACGGCCTCGGGGTCCCAGGGGCAGTCGGTGAGGGCGGCAATGGTGGCATCGAGGATTTCGTGGGCGGCTTTGCCGCGCACGACGGCCTTTTCCCACGACTGATCGTCGATGATGGGCTCCGCGAGGAAGAGCCAGTCCACTTGGGGGATGATGCCGTCGAGGGTGCGGAGCTTTTCCTGAACCAAGGGGGCCATGGCGGCGATCACCTCGGGGCGATAGCGGTCGGGGGGCCAGGGAACATCGTCGCCGGTCAGGTGGGGTTCGAGGGCGGCTAGGAATGTCGCTGGGTCGAGCTCGCGTATGTACACCCCGTTGAAGTGCTCCAGCTTGGCGATATCGAAGAATGCTGGCGCTTTGTTCACGTCTTCCAGCCGGAATTGCTCGATGATCTCGGCCATGGGGCGGATCTCCACCCCGTCGCGTGGGCCCCAGCCCAGAAGGGCCAGGTAGTTGGCCATTGCCTCGGCCAGGAATCCCCGCTTCCGGTAGCTCTCCAATGACACGTCATCACGGCGTTTGGACAGCTTTTTGCGCTGCTCGTTCACCAACAGGGGCAGATGGGCGTAGGTGGGCGGGGTTGCTCCCAGCGCTTCGGCAACCAGTACGGCCCGGGGAGTGCTCGACAGCAGGTCTTCGCCCCGGATGGCGTGGGTGATGGCCATGTCGGCGTCGTCCACCGCGTTGGCCAGCACAAAGGTTGGCGAGCCGTCGGAGCGCCAGATCACGAAGTCGCCCAGTTGGGCGTGGTCCACCGCCACCTCACCGCGGACCACATCGTCGATAGCGGTGGTCCCCTCCGGGGTTCTGAACCGCACCGCTCGGCCGTCGCCCATTTCAGCGCCGGGAAGCTCGTTGTCGTCGGCGTCGCACAGGTAGGCCCGGCCGTTGTCCAGCAACTGCTGCACTGCCTCCCGGTGACGCTCCCGGCGCTCCGACTGGTAGAACGGCCCCTCGTCGTAGTCGATGCCCAGCCAACCCAGGTACTCGAAGATGGCGTCGGTCAGCTCGGGGCGGTTGCGGCTCTCATCGGTGTCCTCGATGCGCAGGACCATGGTCCCGCCGGCGGCCCGGGCATACAGCCAGTTGAACAGGGCTGTTCGAGCCGAGCCGACGTGGAGGTAGCCGGTGGGCGACGGCGCGAACCGAACCCGCGGCGAACCAGCCGAAGACAGCAGCTCAGCCGGACTCACCGGTTGATGCTGACCGCGAACAGCTCAGCTCGGTTGTTGAGACAGGCGGCCTCAACCTCACTGGGAGGCATCCGAAGCACCGCCTCGGGAATCAGGTCCACTATTTGCCGGGCCTCGGCATAGTGATGGGGATGGCTGACACCGGCGAACAGTTCCTTGCGCCAGGCAACAAGTGAATCGTCGGGGGCGGGGGGCAGGAAACCGAACACCCGGAACGCAACCTCCAAATCGGCGGCCACCGGCGCCCGTCCGAAGATGGCAGCCCGCTTCAACGCCACGCCCACACAGCCGGCGATGGCGTCGTCAGCGTGCTCTCCGGCACCCAGCAGCAACTGGTCCTCGAAGCGTCGAGCCAGCCGCAGGGCGTATCCCTGGTCCGGTCCGGGCACGCCCAGACCGGCGCCCATCGGCTGTCCCCCGGTGAGCTCGGCCGGCCGGTCGGCCAACCAGGGCTGGGGTCGGCGAGGCGGCGACACGTAGTGGCGGTCGGCCGCGGCGGTGTCGTTGGGAACGTAGTCAGGAGCGGCCATTTTCATCCTCGCTGTGAAGCAATCCGAACACCAGGCTGTCCACCAGCGCCTGCCAGCTGGCTTCCACGATGTTGGTGGACACGCCGATGGTGGTCCACACCCGGTCGCCGTTGGTGGAGTCGATGATCACCCGGGTAACCGCCGCAGTTCCTGCCGCGGTGTCAAGCACCCGCACCTTGTAGTCGATGAGCGAGATCGACCGGAACGCCGGATAGCGATCGGCCAGTGCCAGCATCAGCGCAGCGTGCAGGGCGTTGACCGGGCCATTGCCCTCGCCGGTGGCCACCGTGCGCTCGCCACCCACATGGAGTTTCACGGTGGCCTCGGTGTCCATCTCCACCGCGACCTCGTTCCAGGCCCGGGCGCCGGTGCCCGACCGGTGCTCGGTGGACACTCTGAAAGACTCCAACTCGAAGTACGGCTGCGTCCATCCCGACGCCGCCCGCATCAACAGCTCCAGAGAGGCGTCGGCCACCTCAAAGTGGTAGCCGGCGTGCTCCAGTTTCTTGAGGGTGTCCACGATCTCGCCGACGGCCTTGCCGTCGAGGTCCAATCCCAGTTCCTGGGCTTTGAGCTCCACCGTAGAGCGCCCGGCCATCTCCGACACCACGAACCGGGTGCCGTTGCCCACCGCCGACGGATCGATGTGCTCATAGGCGTCGGGGCGGCGGGCGATGGCGCTGGTGTGGAGGCCGGCTTTGTGGGCGAAGGCCGACGAGCCCACGTAGGCCTGCTGGGGGTCGGGGGTGAAGTTCACCAACTCGGCCACGTGGTGTGACACCGCGGTGAGCCGTTCCAGCCGGTCGGGAGGAACGGTCTGCACCCCCATCTTCAGGCTGAGGTTGGCGATGATCGGCACCAGGTTGCAGTTGCCGGTGCGCTCGCCGTATCCGTTGATGGTGCCCTGCACCTGGGTGGCCCCGGCCCGCACGCCGGCCAGGGCGTTGGCCACGCCACAGCCGGTGTCGTCGTGGAGATGCACCCCCACCGGGGTGTCCAGGTAGTCGACCACCGCACCCACGATGTCTTCCACCCGAGTCGGCAGCGAACCGCCGTTGGTGTCGCACAGCACCAGCCGGTCGGCGCCGGCCACCGCGGCCGCCTCCAGCACCGCCAGGCTGTATTCCTGGTTGTCCTGGTAGCCGTCGAAGAAATGCTCGGCGTCGAAGAAAACCCGCATGCCGTTGTCCTTCAAGAACCGCACCGAGTCGGCCACCATGGCCACCCCTTCGTACAGGGTGGTTCGCAGGGCCTCCACCACGTGGTAGTCCCAGCACTTGCCCACGATGCAGGCCACCTCGGTGCCGGAGGCCACCAGGTTGGCCAGCGTGAGATCCTCATCGGTGCGCCCCTTCACCTTTCGGGTGGAGCCGAAGGCCACCAGGGTGCTGGTCTCCAGGTTCAGCTCATCACGGGCTCGGGCGAAGAACTCGTCGTCTTTGGGGTTGGAGCCGGGCCAGCCCCCCTCGATGTAGTGGACGCCGAGGGAGTCGAGCTGGCGGGCGATGCGAAGCTTGTCCTCCACCGTGAGGGAGATCCCCTCAAGCTGGCTCCCGTCGCGAAGGGTGGTGTCGTAAATCTCCACGGCAGCCGGAAGCGCTCGATCCCCTGTGGTCTGAGCCGGGGACATCGTCAGCCAACCCTCACCGCGGCGGGCAGGGACCGGGATCCGGCTGCCTCAACGGTCGACATGCTCGTTCCAGTGCCGGTACTGGGCCTGCCGGCCCCGCACCGCGTCCTGGAACACCTCTTGGATCTTGCGGGTGATCGGACCGGGATCGCCGATCTCGCGGTCGTCCACCGACCGGATGGGCACCACCTCGGCCGCCGTGCCCGACAGGAAGGCCTCGTCGGCCAGGTACAGATCGCTGCGCAGCAGGTTGTCGGTGGTATAGGGGATGCCCAGATCAGAGGCCATGGTGCGGATGGCATCCTGGGTGATCCCCTCCAGCGCTCCAACCGAGGTGGGCGGGGTGACGATGGTCCCGTCGCGCACCACGAACAGGTTCTCGCCGGTGCACTCGCTCACATAGCCCTGGGGCGATAGAAGAACGGCCTCGTCGTAGCCGGCCTTCACCGCCTGCACCTTGGCCAGCTGGCTGTTGATGTAGTGCCCGCACCCCTTGGCCGCAGTGGGCATGGAATTGGGATCGTGGCGCTGCCAGGAGCTGACCATGAGGCGCACCCCGTTCAAGATGCCCTCGTCGCCCAGATAGGTGCCCCACGGCCACACTGCGATGGCCACGTTCACCTGGCAGGGCAGCGGATTGAGCCCCATCTCCCCGTACCCCAGGTAGGCCAGGGGACGGATGTAGCCGCTCTTCAAGTTGTTGACCCGAACGGTCTCCTTGGTGGCGGCCACCAGCTCGTCCACCGTGAAGGGAATGTCGATCTGGAGGATCTTGGCGCTGGCGAACAGGCGTCGGATATGGGGGGTGAGCCGGAACACCGCGGCGCCCTCGTCGGTCTCATAGGCCCGGATGCCCTCGAAGACGCCGTTGCCGTAGTGGAGCGTGTGGGTGAGCACGTGAACGGTGGCGTCGGCCCAGTCCACCAGCTCGCCGTCCATCCACACCTTCTCCGTGGTCTCGATTGGCATCGTGCTCAGATCCTTTCTGCGCTCACTGCTTCGATCTTCGCGGGCCTCACACCCGCTCTGCGATGGCGTCGCCGATCTCGGTGGTGGTCCCGTATTGAGTTGTCGGATCGGCACAGGCCGCCCGAATCCGGTTGGCTGCGTCGGTCTCGCCCAAGAACTCAACCATCATGGCCGCCGACAAGATCGCGGCGGTGGGGTTGGCCCGGCCGGTCCCCACAATATCGGGTGCCGAGCCATGAACCGGCTCAAACATTGACGGCCCGGTGCGGTCGGGATTCAGGTTGGCTGAGGCGGCCAGCCCGATGCCCCCGGAGACGGCGCCGCCAAGATCGGTCAGGATGTCGCCGAACAGGTTGTCGGTCACGATCACGTCGTAGCTCTTGGGGTCTTCCACGAAGTAGATGCAGGCTGCGTCCACGTGGTTGTAGGCGGTGGCCACATCGGGATACTCCTCGGCCACCTCGTTGAATGTGCGCTCCCACAGGTCGCCGGCGAAGGTCAACACGTTGGTTTTATGAACCAGGGTGAGGTGACGCCCCGGGCGGCTGCGGGCCAGCTCGAAGGCGTAGCGAACACAGCGCTCCACCCCGAACCGGGTGTTCACCGATCCCTGGGTGGCCACCTCCGCGGGCGTGTGGCGGCGCAGGAAGCCGCCCTCCCCGGCGTAGGTGCCCTCGGTGTTCTCCCGGATCACCTCGAACTCGAAAGCACCGTCGGGCGACCGGAACGGGCGGCGGTTCACGTACAGGTCGAGCTCGAAGCGCATCCGCAGCAGCAGCCCCCGCTCGATGACGCCGGGGGGCACGTCGGGGGTTCCCACCGCCCCCACGTAGAGGGCGTCCAGACCCCGCCACTCCTCCATGATCTCATCGGTCAGCACGGTGCCGTCGCGCAGATAGCGGGCGCCGCCGAGGTCGTAGGGCACCGTGTCGAGCTCAACGCCGGCCGCGTTCAGCACCTTCAGGCCCTCGGCGACGACCTCAGGGCCGATCCCGTCGCCGCCGACAACTCCAATCATGTGGGCCATGGCCCATCAGAATACGAATACAGCCTTACTGAAAGCGAACGCTAAAATTGACCGTTATGCCGGAAACCCATGAGCTGTCGCAGACGGCCTTCGACCGCTTGCAGGCTGAGTTCGAACAGCTCACCACGGTCGGACGGGTGGAAATCGCCCGCAAGATCGAAGCGGCCCGAGAATTGGGCGATCTGAGCGAGAACGGCGACTACCACGCGGCCAAAGACGAGCAGGGCAAGATGGAGACCCGCATCGCCCAGGTGGGCGCAATGCTGAGGAACTGCCGAATCGTCGAGGCCGGCGACGGAACCACGGTTGCGGTCGGCTCGGTGGTGACAGTGGCCCACGAGGGCGACCCCGACGACGTCGAGACCTACTTGGTGGGCTCGATCGAGGAGCGCCACGACGGGCTCGACGTGATCTCCCCGGCATCCCCGATGGGGTCGGCCATCATCGGGGCAGCCGTGGGCGACACCGTGCCCTATGAGAGCCCCGCGGGGGGCACGCTGACTGTGCAAATCGTGTCCCTTGAGCAGTAGCGGCCCCAGTTGCCGTGGCACCGCGTTCCGCCGGGGATTAGCCAGGGCGGTCTTCTATGAGCAGTAGCGGCGCACCGATTGGCCCCAGCCTGCCGCCGGGTGAGTTCGTCGACCTCCCCGATCGGGGGCGGCTGTTCGTCCGCCGGGCCGCCGGGCCGCCGGACTCCCCCACCGTCATGCTGTTACACGGCTGGACGGTGACCGCCGACCTGAACTGGTACCCGGCCTTCGAGCCGATATCCCAGCGGGCCTCGGTGGTGGCCTTCGACCACCGAGGCCACGGCCAGGGTGTTCCCACCCGGCGATTCAAGTTCGCCGACTGCGCCGCTGATGTGCTGGCCGTGGCCGACGCCCTGGGCATCGACCGCTTTGTGTGCGTGGGCTACTCCATGGGAGGCGCCATCGCCCAGCTGTCCGCCCGAGCCGCGCCCGACCGGATCACCGGGCTGGTGCTGGGCGCCACCTCCACCAGCTTCCGGGGCCGGGGATTGCGGGCCATCCGTTTCTCGCTGCTCCCGGTGGTGGCCGCCGCCTCCCGCTTGACCCCCGTGAAGCTGCGGTATTGGGGCTGGGAGCAGACCGTGTTCAACGTGATCGGCACCAACATCGGCCGATGGGCCCAAACCGAGGTGCTCAAGGGCGATCCCCAGGCCATGCTGGACGCCGGCACCGAGCTGTTCAACTTCGACTCCTCGTCGTGGATCGCCGAGCTCCCCATGCCGATCGCCCAGGTTCGCACTCTGGGCGACAAGGTAGTGACCGACTACCTCCAACAAGAGCTGGCCGATGCTGTTTCCGGCATCAGCGTGTACTCCTATCGGGGCGGCCACGCATCGGTGGTCACCGACTTCGACAGCTTCTGGGATTGCATGAGCAAGGCTCTCGATGCGGTGGGAGTGCCAGCCAGTCCCGATTCCGAGAGCAGAATTGCTCCCGATCCATCCAAATCCGAGGCCAACCGATAGCCTCAGAATTACCGCGAGAAACGCAAGAAACCGGAGCGCACATGGGCCGAACCCTCAGCGAAAAGGTCTGGGACCGCCACGTCGTCCACCAAGCCGACGGCGAGCCCGATTTGCTGTTCATCGACATGCACCTCATCCACGAGGTGACCTCGCCGCAGGCCTTCGACGGCCTCCGCATGAACGGCCGCACGGTGCGGCGCCCCGATCTCACCGTGGCCACCGAAGACCACAACGTGCCCACCGACGACATCGCCTGGCCCATCGCCGATCCCATTTCCCGCCAGCAGGTGGAGACGCTGCGGGCCAACTGCGAGGAGTTCGGCATCACCCTGTACCCCATGGGTAGCCCCGGCCAGGGCATCGTGCACGTGATCGGCCCGGAGATGGGTCTCACCCAGCCGGGCATGACCATCGTGTGCGGCGATAGCCACACCTCCACCCACGGGGCGTTCGGTGCGCTGGCCTTCGGCATCGGCACCAGCGAGGTGGAGCACGTGCTGGCCACCCAGACGCTCCCCCAGCAGCGGCCCGGCACCATGAGTGTGACCGTGGACGGCGCCCTGCCGGTGAGCTGCACGGCCAAGGACGTGATCTTGGCCATCATCGGGCGCATCGGCACCGGCGGGGGCATCGGCTCGGTGATCGAGTACCGGGGATCGGTCATCCGGTCGCTGTCGATGGAAGGGCGCATGACGGTGTGCAACATGTCCATCGAGGCCGGAGCCCGAGCGGGGTTGATCGCCCCCGACGACACCACCTTCGAATACCTCCAGGGGCGGCCCAGCGCGCCCACTGGATCGGCGTGGGAAACCGCGCTGGAGGATTGGCGCAGTTTGCCGACCGACGATGACGCCGCCTTCGACAAGGAGGTGGTGATCGACGGGTCGGAACTGGTGCCCCACGTGTCGTGGGGCACGAACCCGGCTCAAGTGGCGCCCATCGACGGCACCGTGCCCCATCCCGACAGCTTCGCCGAGAGCAGCGGGCGGGAGTCGGCCGCCCGAGCGCTCGACTACATGGGCCTTGAGCCCGGCACCCCGCTCAAGGAGGTCCCGGTGGACACGGTGTTCATCGGCTCCTGCACCAACAGCCGCATAGAAGACCTGCGCATTGCCGCCGCGGTGGTCGAGGGCCGCCGGGTGCGTCCTGGTGTCCGCACTTTCGTGGTCCCCGGATCGGGCGCGGTCAAGGCCCAAGCCGAGTCTGAGGGACTGCACGAGGTGTTCAGGGCCGCCGGTTTCGACTGGCGGGAGCCGGGCTGCTCGATGTGTCTGGCCATGAACCCCGACAAGCTGGCCCCCGGTGAGCGCTGCGCCAGCACCTCCAACCGGAACTTCGAGGGCCGCCAGGGCAAGGGAGGCCGCACCCACTTGGTATCCCCCGCCGTGGCCGCAGCCACCGCAGTGGCCGGCACCTTCGCCACCCCCGGAGACCTGTCATGAAGCCAGTTCGAGCGATTACTGCCACGGCGCTGCCGCTGGACCGAAGCGATGTGGACACCGATCAGATCATCCCCAGCGACTGGCTCAAACGGGTGGAGCGGACCGGCTTCGAGCAGGGCCTGTTCTCAGAGTGGCGGGAAGATCCGGACTTTGTGCTCAACGACCCCCGCTTCGCCGATGCCCGCATCCTGGTGGCCGGGCCCAACTTCGGCACCGGCTCTTCCCGGGAGCACGCGGTGTGGGCCATTCAGCAGTACGGCTTCGAGGCGGTCATCTCCCCTCGCTTCGGCGACATATTCCGCAACAACGCCACCAAGAACGGCCTAGTGCCGGTGCAGGTGAGCGAAGATGTGGGCCGCACATTGCTCGACTTCGTAACCACTGCTCCCTCCGTCGAGATCACTATCGACGTGGAAGAACTCACCATTTTGTGCCTCGCGGCAGGCATCAAGGTCGATTTCCCCCTCGACGGCGCCGTTCAACACCGCCTGCTGAACGGCCTCGACGACATCGGCCTCACCCTGGCCTACTCCGATGCCATCGCCGCCTTCGATGCCACTCGCCCCGCCTGGATGCCCTCTCTGGCCCGATAATCCTCATTTCTCTCAATTTGCCGGGAACCAAGCGTCGGAGGTCTATCGTCATAGGGGCATGACACGGTTCAACCTCATTTCGACCCCTCAGCCCGTGACCAGAGCTGCCGTGGCCGCGGCCCTGTTCGCTCTGGCCCTGCTAGCCGGTGCCTGCTTGCCCGGTGAGCCCGGCACCCCCGGGATCCCCGGCTCTGCCAATGGCAGCTCCGGCACTCCTGAGGCTACGGCTGAGGCCGCTGAGCACCTCGATGATGTGGAGCTGTTGTCGGCGCTTCAAACCATCGGAGATTGCGCCGCCGTGTTGGAGTATCTGCGGGCCGAGACCGTCAAGCGGGTAGGCCCCTACGGCCTCGACAGAGACCGCTATGGCAGCTTCGGGCCTGTTTTCTCCGACATGGCAGAGGGGGCTATGGATGAAGACGCAGTAGCTGTTCCGGCTGCTGCCGAAGAAAGCGCGGGTTCCACCGGCTCAATTGCTGGCGATGACACCGCGGGGTTCTCAGGCACAAATGTGCAGGTGGCAGGTGTCGACGAGCCCGACATCGTAAAGACGGACGGCAACCGCATATTGGCGATAGCCCAGGGCCAACTTCACTATGTGGACCTGACCGGAGAGCAGCCGGTCTACCGGGGCAGCCTCAAGCTGGACGACTCGGGGTGGGGTCAGGAGATCTTGATGCGCGGAGACCGCGCCCTGGTGTTCTCCACCAGCTTCGGAGAAGACGATCTGGGGCCGGTGGCCGTCGATGAGATGGTGGGTGAAGCTCGAATTGCCGACTTGGCCTTCCGCGGCTCTCAGTCTGCCCTTGTCCAGGAGGTAGACCTCTCCGACCCGGGAGCGATGGAGGTGGTGGCCGAACTCCGCGTGGAAGGGGAATACCTCAGCGCACGCTCGGTGGGCACAACGGCCTGGCTGGCAGTGTCCAGCTACCCTCTGCAATTCGAGTTTGTGCATCCCAGCGGGCCCTCGGCCGAGAAAGCAGCCGAAGAGGCCAATAAGCAGATTGCCGCCACTGCTGAATTGGGCGCCTGGCTGCCCGGCTACCGCCTCGACGGGCCAGGCGGCACTCGGGCAGGCCTGCTGCCGGACTGCGACCGGCTGTACACTCCGGCAGAATTCTCCGGGTTCACCGTGCTCTCTGTGCTCACCTTCGACTTGGAACAGCCTTTGGGCACCGGCGATACGGCCTCAGTGCTGGCCGACGGGAGCACTCTTTACGGCTCGGGCGAGTCGCTGTACTTGGCCTCCAGCGCCCACACCCGCCCCGAGCCCCGAGAAGAGGGCCAACCCGCCGCCGAAGAATCAGCAGCCTCAGACGATGCGGGCTCTGAGTGGACAACCACAATCCACAAGTTCTCCGTATCAGAATCTGGCCCGGCAGAGTACGAGGCTTCAGGAGAGGTCTACGGCCACTTGCTCAACCAGTTCTCGATGGATGAGCACAACGGCTTCTTCCGAGTGGCCACCACAATCGGCGAGCCCTGGAGTACAGAGTCCTCCCAGAGCCAAGTCGTTGTTCTAGAGCAGCAGGGCCGCCGCCTCACCATTGTCGGCAGTGTCGGCGGACTCGGCAAGGGCGAGCGCATCTATTCGGTGAGGTACGCCGGCGACGTCGGCTACGTGGTGACATTCCGACAAGTGGACCCCCTCTATGTTCTCGACCTCTCCGACCCGGCCAGCCCGGCAGTCACGGGCGAGCTCAAGATCCCGGGCTTCTCCACCTACCTGCACCCCCTTGGCGACGGCCTGCTCGCAGGAATCGGCCAGCAGGCCGACGAGCGGGGCCGCACCCAGGGGACAAAAGTGTCCTTGTTCGACGTGAGCGACCCGGCCAGCCCGGAAGAGCTAGACGTGATCGTGTTTCCCAATGGCTACAGCGAAGCAGAGTGGGACCATCGGGCCTTCCTCTACTGGGCCGAGACCGGCCTCTTGGCCATCCCTTTGAACCAGCGGGAGACCTCTCCTCCAATGCCTCTGATGGAAGGCCCAGCGGCTGTCGAGACAACTGTGTCTTCGCCCACTGAAGGAGAGCCATTCACCGGAGCGGTGGCTCTGCGGGCAAACCGGGACGGAATCGTCGAACTCGGTCGAATCGTCCATGAGAGGCCCACGGCCTCGTTCCCGGGCTGTCGTCCCGTGGCTGATCGCAGCGTCTTGGACGAGTGGTTGTCTGAAGCCGACGCCTTGCAGATCTGCCCGATGGGGGCACCCGACGAATACCCCGGCCTGTCCTGCGAGGCATGGGAAGCCGAATGGGTGCAAAAGCAATGGCCTGAGCTGGACATCGACAACGACGAGAAGCTGCTGATCTGCTGGGATTGGATCCCGAGAATCCAGCGCCTGCTCATCGCCGACGGGGACCTCTGGACCATGACCGAGCGGGCCATCCAGGCCAATGACCTAGCCACCTTCACTTACAAGGACCAGTTCGAACTTTCTTCCTCAAACTAAAGAGTGTGGGGCCCAAACTAGGCGAGCTGGGGGGTGGCCCGGCTCAGGGTGCCCGCCGCCCGGAGCTCGTCGAGGACGGCGGGCTGGGCCGGGACAGGACCCGCCGGCTCGCCGGAGGATGGTAACGAACAGGCCCGCTCAAACGATCAGCCCAACCCGGCGCAGGCTCGGTTCAGCGCACTCACAATGGCCCGCATAGAGGCAGTAGTGATGTCGGTGTGGATGCCGCAGCCCCACAGCTCCCGGCCATCCACCAGCAGCTCGATATAGGCCACCGCCTCGGCGTCGGTGCCGCCGCCCCGGGCGTGCTCGTGGTAGTCCACCACCTTGATCGGGGTGTCGATGATCTCGTTCAGCCCGGTCACGAACGCATCCAGCGAGCCGGTGCCCTCGCCATGCACCACCACCTGGTCGTCGCCGGCAGTCAGCCGGGCAGTGACCACGGTGCGGTCGGCCCCCCGGGCGTTCTGGGCCGACTCGTAGCCGTTCAGCCGGTAGGGCTCGTCCAAGTCGAGATACTCGGTGGCGAACTCGCTGTGGATCTGGTCGGCGGTGATCTCCTCGCCGGTGTCGTCGGCGATCTGCTGGATCACCCGGCTGAACTCGATCTGCATCCGCCGGGGCAGGTCGAGCTGCACTTCGGCCTGGAGCAGGTACGACACCCCGCCCTTGCCCGACTGGCTGTTCACCCGCACCACGTCTTGGTAGGTGCGGCCCACGTCTTTGGGGTCGATGGGGATGTAGGGCACCTCGAACAAACTCTGGCCGGTCTCCTCCATGGCCTCGAACCCCTTCTTGATGGCGTCTTGGTGCGACCCTGAGAAGGCGGTGTACACCAGATCGCCCACATAGGGGTGGCGGGGATGGATGGGAAGCTGGTTGCAGTCCTCGGCCACCCGGCGCAGCCCGTTGATGTCGGAGATGTCCAGTTCGGGATCCACCCCCTGGCTGAACAGGTTCATGGCCAGGTTCACCACGTCCACGTTGCCGGTGCGCTCGCCGTTGCCGAACAGGGTGCCCTCCACCCGGTCGGCGCCGGCCATGAGCCCGAACTCGGCCGCAGCCACCGCGGTGCCCCGGTCGTTGTGGGGGTGCAGGCTGAGCACGATTCGATCCCGGCGGGCCAGGTTGCGGTGCATCCACTCGATCATGTCGCCATAGATGTTGGCGGTGGACATCTCCACGGTGGCCGGCAGGTTGACTATTACCGGCTTGTCGTGGCCGTCGGCCAGAATCTCCACCACCTCGTCGCACACCCGCTTGGCGAAGGGCAGCTCGGTGCCGGTGAACGACTCGGGCGAGTACTCGTAGAACACGTCGGTGTTGGGCACCTGCGGCTCCAGCGAGCGGCACCACTCCGCCGCCTGGGTGGCGATTTTGGTGATCCCGTCCATATCCAGGCCGAACACCACCCGGCGCTGGACGGTGGAGGTGGAGTTGTACAGGTGGACGATGGCGTCGGCCGCCCCGTCGATTGCCTCATAGGTGCGCTTGATGAGTTCTTGACGGGCCTGGGTGAGCACCTGGATGCGGACGTCTGAGGGGATGGCCTTCTGCTCGATGATCTCCCGCACGAACCGGAAGTCGGTCTCCGACGCGGATGGGAAGCCCACCTCGATCTCTTTGAACCCGGCCTCCACCAGGGCGGTGAACATCTTCCACTTCCGCTCGGGGTTCATGGGCTCGATGAGGGCCTGGTTGCCGTCGCGCAGATCCACCGAGCACCACCGGGGCGCGCCGGTGAGCACGGCGTCGGGCCACGTCCGGTCGATCAGCTTGACCGGCTCGAACGCCTGGTACTTGTGGGTAGGCATTCCCGACGGCTGTTGGGCGTGTAATCCGGTTTTCATGAAATGGCCTCGATTGGAGTTGACTCACGAAAAAACCCCCTGCCCTTGCGGGTTCAGGGGGTCGGGGCGAGCACCTCTGGGTGCTCGCCCTACAAGAGCAGCAGGTGGGTGTGGATGCGGCTCATCAGGACAATCCTACGCCGAAGCACGGGGGTTTACCAAACATGCCGAGGCTGCTAATCGGCTGGGGCCAGGCCCAAGTAGCGGGCCGTCTGCACTCCGTCGATGGCCACCAGCGCTTCGGCCACTGCCTTGGGCACCGGCTGGGAGGTGGCGATCACCATAGAAGCCCCCTCCCCAGTGGGCGACTGACCCACGTCCATGTCGTCGATGTTGATGCCCGCGTCACCCAGCAAGGAGCCCACCGCGCCGATCATGCCGGGACGGTCCTCGTTGGCGATCAAAATCATGTGGGCGGCGGGTGGCATGTGCAGGCTGTGGTCATCGGCCAGCACCAGCACCGGCTCCTGGCGGGCCCCGGTCAGCCGCCCGCCGAGACTGTGTCCCCCGCCTCGCACGGTGAGCAGGTTCACGTGTTCTTTGGAGGTAGGGGTGCTGATCGCCCGCACCTCCATTCCCTTCTCCTTGGCCACGTCCATTGCGTTCACGTAGCTGACCTGCATGTCCGACACTGCGCTCAACAGCCCCTTGACCACCGACATCACCGCCACCGTGTTGTCGGGCTTGCCGATCTCGCCGATGAGCTCCACCTCGAGCACCTCGGGCAGCCGCTCGCACAGGTTTCCGAACAGACGTCCGAGCTGCTCGGCCAGCGGCAGATAAGGCCGCAGCACATCGGGAACGTTCTTGGCCGGCACGTTCACCGCCGCGGGCACAAACTCCCCGGCCAGCGCCAGCATCACCTGTTCGGCAATGGCGTCGCCCGCCTTGCTCTGGGCCTCCTCCGTGCTGGCCCCCAGATGAGGGGTGACCACCACCGAGTCGAGGTCGAACAGCGGCGATTCGGTGATGGGCTCGCCGTCGAACACATCCAGGGCCGCACCGGCGATGCGCCCCGACGCCACTGCTTCGGCCAGATCGGCCTCGTCCACGATCCCGCCCCGTGAAACGTTGACAATCCGCAGGTTGGGCTTGGCCCGCTTCAAGAGCTCGGAGTTGATCAGCCCGACGGTCTCGGGAGTGCGGGCCACGTGGATGGTGATGAAGTCGGATTGGGCCACCAACTCCTCCAGCGACACCAAGGCCATCACGCTGTGGAGGGCCGACTCTTCGGATACATAGGGGTCGCTGGCGATAACCCGCATGGCGAACCCCAGCGCCCGCTCGGCCACCAGCCGGCCGATGCGACCCAGCCCGATGATGCCCAGCGTCTTGTCGCTCAGCTCGATGCCCTCCCATCGGCCCCGCTCCCACCTCCCGTCGGTAAGCGCAGCGTGGGCCTGGGGGATGTTCCGGGCCTGCGACAAGATCAAGGCCATGGTGTGCTCGGCGGCCGAGATGATGTTGGACAAGGTGTCGTTCACCACCAGCACCCCGTGCTCGGTAGCGGCGTCGACGTCCACATTGTCCAAACCCACCCCGGCCCGGCCCACGATCACCAGATCGCTGCCCGAGTCGAAAACCTCGGAGGTCACCTGGGTGGCCGACCGGATAATCAGCGCCTGCACTCCCGCCACTGCCTCTAGTAGCTCGTCGTCACTCATCCCGGTACGCACGTCAACCTCATGGCCGGCGTGGCGGAGCTTGGCCACCCCAATGTCAGCGATCTTCTCGGCTACCAATACGCGGGCCATCGGCCCTCAGAATAAACCGCGCCAAGCAACCTGCCGGGGACCAATATGCGACCTCCGGGTGAATTTGCCCGCTATTCGCGTATCTCCACCGGCGGGATGTCGTCGGCCAGGGCAAAGCCCAAGATCTGGGCGAAGAACGAGAGCTCAGCTTCGAGGGCGGTCACGATGTTCTCGGCATTGCGGAATCCGTGCTGCTCTCCCTCGAAAAGCAGGTAGGCCACCGGAATCGACCGCTGCTCGAGGGCGGCCACGATCATCTCGGCCTGGTTGGGGGGCACCACCACGTCTTCTGAGCCCTGGAGCACAATCATGGGGGCCTCGAAGTCGTCCACGAAGTGGATAGGCGAACGGGCCTTGTAGGTCTCCTCATCTTCGGGGTAAAGCCCTACCAGGCTGTCCATGTAGCGGGCCTCGAACTTGTGAGTGTCCTCGGCCAGCGCAGCCAGATCGGCGATGCCGTAGCGGCTGGCCCCGGCGGCGAACACCTTGTGGAAGGCCAGCGCACACAGAGTGGTATAGCCGCCCGCGCTGCTGCCCCGGATGATGAGGCGGTTGCCGTCCACCTCGCCGGTGCGCACCAGGTGGCGGGCGGCGGCCACGCAGTCGTCCACGTCGCTCACGCCCCACTGGCCCTGGAGAGCTTCCCGGTAGGCGGTGCCGTAGCCGGTGCTGCCCCGGTAGTTCACGTCCACCACCGCGATCCCCCGGCTGGTCCAGTACTGAATGCCGAGCTGGAGCTGGCTTCGAGCCGCACCGGTGGGGCCGCCGTGGCCCAACACCAACAGCGGCGGCTTCTCCCCAGCCGGGGCCTGAGCGGTGGGATGGGCCGGGGGGTAGAACAGCCCGTGGGCCTCGGCGTTGTCGGTGGTGGGAAAAGTGATCGGGCAGGGGGTGGACAGGTAGGTCGGATCGACCGCGGTCCGGGCTGGCGGCCGGATGACCTTGTGCGTCCCGTCGGCCACGTCGATACGCACTGCTGTGGGTTCCTGAGTGGGCGAGGCGGCAATGGCGCAGACGGCGTGGGGCCCGGCAGGGCGAACACTGGCGTACGACGTCCAGGGCTGATCGAGCAGCTCAGGCTCGGAGCCATCAGGAGGCATGGCCCACAACTCGGCCAGCGATCCTCGCATGGCAGCCACTACCACCGTGTTGTCGTCGCACACCGCGTAGCTGGGATCGTCGAATACCCAGGCTGGGCGGTGCATCTCGGCATCGAGCTCGAAAACCGCGACCAGGTCGGTGCCTTCGACGCGATAGAGATTCCACCAGCCATTGTGGTCGCTCACCACGTAGAGGCGGCCGTCGGGGCCCCACTGGGGCTCCACCACTGAGCCGATGCCCGCCACCGCGCACTGGCCGTCCACCCACAACTCGGTTTGGTCCCAGGGCATGTTGGGGTGGTTCCACTGGACCCAGGCCAGCCGCTGGCCATCGGGGCTGGGGCGGGGCCAGCCGTAGAAGTCGGCCCCGGTGGCCACAATCTCCGGCTCGGCCGATCCGTCGCTTCTCAACCGGATGATCTCATTGGCCTCTTCCAGGGTGCGGCCTTCTTGTTGAGCCGCCCGAACCGCGTGGTGGTCTTCCCGCACACACACCGTGGCATCGCCGAGGGGTCGACCATCGGCGTAGCGCCATCCGTGGGCGAAAGCCGGCTCGGGCGTTACCGGACGGGCTGTACCGTCAGCCGACACATGCCAGAGGCGACCGTCGGCGTCGTCGCACGCATATACGCCATCGGCGCCGTCGGGCCACCATGCGCCGCCGCCGTAGCTGTGTACCCGGGTCCGCACCGATGCCGAGCCCCACAGATCGCGGCCGTCGCATACCAGCGCGTTGCGACCCGATTCCGCCGGTCGAGACTCGGTCCACCACATCCGGCTCCGCTGGTGCCAAAAACTGACCGGCAAGGCGGCGCTGGCCACCATCGACTGGGCGGAGATGGTCGACGGCCAACTCCCGTAGGCAAGGGTCTGGGGATCGCTCACTCCTCGGGCTCCTCATTCGGGCCGGTCACGTTGACAGGTCACCCACCCAGCAGGTCGGCGATGCGGCCGATGCCCTCGCCCAGGTCGTCGTCGCCGAGGGCAAACGACAGCCGGGCATAGCCGGGGCCGGCAAAGGCCTCGCCGGGCACTATGGCCACTTGGGCCTCGTCCAGGATCCATCCGGCCAAGTCGGCGGTGTTGTCAGGCAACCCCGGACGCCCCAGCACTCCCTCGAACGACGGGAAGGCGTAGAACGCCCCCTGGGGCTCGAGACAGGTCACCCCGTCGATCCCGTTCAGCAGCCGGTGCATGGCGACCCGGCGGCGATTGAACGCCAACCGCATCTCGGCCACCGCATCCAATGGTCCGCTTACTGCGGCCAGCGCGGCCCGCTGCGCCACATTGGACACATTCGAGGTCTGGTGCGACTGGAGGCTCACCGCGGCGGAGGCGGCGTCGGGCGGTCCGATCAGCCAGCCCACCCGCCAGCCGGTCATGGCGTAGGTCTTGGCCACGCCATTTAGCACCAAGCACCGGTCAGCCAATTCAGGCACGACCACCGGCATGGAGCTGAACTCGTGGTGGTCGTAGGTCAGGTGCTCGTAGATCTCGTCGGTGATCACCCACACGTCGTTTTCGGCGGCCCACCGGCCAATGGCCTCTACCCGGTTGCGGGGGTACACCGCCCCGGTGGGGTTGGACGGTGAGACAAATACAAGGGCTTTAGTGCGCTCGGTGCGGGCCGCCTCAAGCTGGTCCACAGTCACCATGAACCCATCGTCAGCCGTGGTGGGCACCTCCACGCTCACCCCGCCCGCCAGGGCGATGGCCTCGGGATAGGTGGTCCAATACGGCGCGGGCAGCAGCACCTCATCGCCGGGGTCCAACAGCACGGCGAAGCCGTTGTACACCGCGTGCTTGCCCCCGTTGGTCACCACCACCTGCGACGGCTCTACTTCGTAGCCCGAGTCGCGCATGGTCTTGGCCGCGATGGCCTCCCTCAGCTCGGGCAGGCCACCGGCTGGGGAGTAGCGGTGGTTCTTGGGGTCGTCCACCGCGGCTCGGGCCGCGTCCAAGATGGCCGCCGGGGTGGGGAAGTCGGGCTCGCCCGCCCCAAAGCTGATAACCGGCGCCCCTTGGGCCTTCAATGCCTTGGCCTTGGCGTCCACCGCCAACGTGGCCGACGGGGCAATCGCGGAGATGCGCTGGGATATGCGAGCCATGAGCGCAGCTTTTCACACCGCCAATGGGAAATTGATGCTGAATTCTCAGAGGCTTGAGCAACGCCGAAAGCGGGCTCATGCTGGGTAACGTTGGATGTCGTGAGCAGCGTTGCCCAAACCGCGAAAATCCCCATCCCCTCCGACCTTTTGCCCGAAGACGGCCGCTTCGGCAGCGGGCCGTCCCGGGTGAGGCCAGACGCCGCCGCCGCTTTGGCCGCGGTGGCCGACGACTTTTTGGGCACCAGCCATCGCAAGTCCACTGTGAAAGACGTGGTCCACCGGCTCCGGGCCGGGGTAGCCGAGCTGTTCTCCCTGCCCGACGGCTACGAGGTGGTGCTGGGCAACGGAGGTACCACCGGGTTTTGGGACGCGGCGGTCTTCGGTCTGATCGAAGCCCGCAGCCAGCATCTGAGCTTCGGGGCGTTCTCGGCCAAGTTCGCGGCCGGAGTGGCCAACGCGCCCCACCTGGACGCGCCCGAGATCATCAGCTCGGAACCCGGCACCCATCCCGATGCGGTGGCCAATCCCGATGTCGACGCCTACGCCCTCACCCACAACGAGACATCCACCGGGGTGTCGATGGAACTGCGTCGCCCAGCCGCCGACGGCTTGGTGCTGGTGGACGCCACTTCAGGGGCTGGAGGGTTGCGCTTCGACCCCGCCGAGACCGACGTTTACTACTTCGCCCCCCAGAAGTGCCTGGCCGCCGACGGCAGCTTGTGGCTGGCCTGCTGCTCGCCCGCCGCGGTGGAGCGCATCGAGCGGATAGCGGCCTCCGACCGCTGGGTCCCGCCTTTCCTGGACTTGGGCATCGCCCTGGGCAGCTCCCGCAAGGACGAGACCTACAACACCCCGGCGCTGGCCACCATTTTCCTGGCTATGCACCAGGTGGAGTGGATCAACGAGAACGGCGGCCTGGACTGGGCCGCCACCCGCTGCGACCAGTCGGCCGACATCATCTACACCTGGGCCGATAGCCGCAGCTTCACCACCCCGTTCGTGTCTGACACTGCCATCCGCAGCCACGTGGTGGCCACCATCGACTTTGACGGGGTGTCGGCAGACGAAGTGGCTGCCGTGCTGCGAGCCAACAGCGTGGTCGACGTTGAGTCGTACCGGGCGCTGGGCCGAAACCAGCTCCGGGTGGCCCTCTTCCCCGCCATCCCCCCCTCAGACATTGCCGCACTGTGCGGCTGCATCGACTACGTGGTGGAGAACCTGTAGCAGTGGATGCTGGGGCTGACACCACCGGGAAGCTGCTGGTGGCCACCCCGCTTATCGGCGACGGGAACTTCGAGCGAACCGTAGTGCTGATGTTGGCCCATCAGGACGAGGGCGCCGCCGGTGTGGTGCTGAACCGACCGTCAGGCCTTCTGGTGAGCGATGCCCTGCCCCAATGGGCCCCCCATCTGGCCCCGCCGCCCACGATGTTCATCGGTGGTCCGGTGTCCAACGAGTCGGTGGTGGCCCTGGCCCGAGTACGACATGACCCCCACCAAGGGTGGTGGACCCCCGTGCTCGGCTTGGTAGGCACCCTTGATTTAGAAGCCGACGTCGACGAGGTGGCCACCGCAGTCGACAGAGTCCGCCTGTTCGCCGGCTACGCCGGCTGGTCGCCCGGCCAGCTCGAGGACGAGATCGACTCCGGTGCCTGGTTCGTGGTCGACGCCGATCCCGCCGACCCCCTCACCGAAGACCCCGGCGACCTCTGGCCCGCCGTCCTCGCCCGCCAACCCTCCCCCATCTCCTGGTTCACCCACTACCCCACCCACCCCAGCCACAACTGACTGTCGGAATGGGTCACCTCGGTTGCCGTGCCCCGCTCAATTGGCCACAAATGCATGTTGTTGCATGAAATTGCCAACAGTAGGATGAGCGCATATGAACCAGAAGCCTGACCCTGTTCACGCTTTCCCCACAAGAACTCCAACGCTGTCGACAAGTGTTCCGACTACTCCCGTAGCCGACGAAAAACTCGTTCGCCAATGGATTGCCGCGGCAATTTCTTGTGCAGTGATCCGCGACATCCAAGATGACGGAGGCATAGAAGCCACAGTGGAAGGAGTTCAGGGCGCTTTGGGCTACGGATATTCGCACGAAGAAGCCATGCAGAGCTTGGAATCAGCGTTGTTTGATTGGGTCTCAATCAAACTGAGCAAGTCCGACAAGGACATACCCCCAATGGGTGGAATTGAACTCAACCATCTCTAATGGGTCAGAGACTGGCTCCGATAAGCCGAGTCAGACTGATTCAGCGATTCAAGGATCTCGGTTGGGAAGGCCCATTCAAGGGGTCCAAGCACGACACGATGTACAAAGACGGCGTGGCCATCACCATCCCCAACAATCATCGATCCGAAGACATAAGCGTTGGACTTCTAAGGACAATCTTGAGAAACGCTGGAGTATCCAGAGAAGAGTGGTTCCAATCGCGTTGAGATCATGCGAGAGGCACATGAAGACTTGAGATGACGCGGTGAGTGGATCAGTTCAGACCGTGTTTGTTGCGAACCCGCTCGGGCAGTGCTTGCACCTTGGCTTGTATCTCGGCGAGTTCTTGGCGGACTTCATCTCGTTCTGCGCGAATACCGTTTCGCAGCAGTTCCACTTCTTCGGTAAGCGCAGTCATGTCGTCTCTTACAGCCTTGATTGTGTCCTGGTCGAAAACGGTTCCGGCCGCGGCAACCGTCGCTTTAAGCGCGGCGAGAAGCTCCGTGACGAGTTCCCCCACTGGGCTCAGGGCTTCAACGGCGGCGTGCAACGCCGTGCCTGACTCCTCTAAAGCTCGCGATGTCTCCAACCGCTGCGCTTTGAGATCGGCAAGAGTTTCCACGATGCGATCAAGTCCGGCGCCTGGTTTGTGGTCGTGACCGGACCCCGCCGACCCCCTCATCCAAGACCGCGGCGACCTCTGGCCCGCGGTGCTCTCCCACTAAGCCTCCCCCATCTCCTGGTTCACCCACTACCCCAGCCACAACTAAGCAGAGAGAGCGGCTAGATGGCTAGACCCGCTGTGGGCCGCTACAGGCCTCGAATGGCAACTCCGTTATCCTCCGCTCATTATGCGAATAAGCCCACTTTTGGTGTCCTTGACGGTTGTGCTCGTCTCCTGCTCCACAACCGACTCGTCCGCCGGCCAATACACCGCCATCGCAATAGCCGCCTTTCATTCGTGTGCCATAAGAGCTGACCAAACCATCTCCTGCTGGGGCTTGAACGATGACGGGCAGGCCAATCCCCCACAGTAAACCAATGTCCGATCAGGGGCTCGTCGTCTGCACCGACAGAGCTAGGCGCGACCCATCTCCTTAGCCGATGCAGGGGGCCAACGTCCGAAACCCTCGAACGTGGGCACTGCTGCACACATTGGTCAAATTGCTGCCCCCTCCGGAGTGGGCGAACTCGCGAAGGCAATTGATTCCGACCCTGGCTATGTCTCGAGACTGCTAGAAGCAACCAGCAACGAATTGCTCATTGGCCAGAGACCTTGAGGGCCTGTTGAGCGCATCGGGTGGAAGCCCGTTCGTCACCACATGTCGGCGAGCTTTTCTCTGCTCCGCCTCTCGTATTTGATGCGCTACCAACTTACTGCCCTTGATTAGCAGCGCAGAGGTGAAGTTCCACTTATATTCGGCGGCTCTTGCCAGCGGGGTCGGAGGTAGTTGCGATTAGTGTCGGGATGTTTCCCGACCACCCAGTTGTTGTGGTGAATCTTGTCGTGGCAAGAGTGGCATACCAGAACGAGGTTGTCGGGTTGGGTGGGTCCGCCGTGTTGCCATTCGACGATGTGGTGGGATACGCACCATTCAGGCCCTGCCCGACAGCCCACGCAGCCGCCGTCCCGGGCTTCGAGGGCTGCTCGGAGGGCGAAATTCGGGTGACGGCTGGTGGTTCCCATCCAGATGGGCTCGGTGTCGGCCTCCCGAAACAGACCACAGAGGATGTCAGCGTCGCAAGCAAGCGTGTGGAACTCCGATGACGGGAGCGGAGTGCCGTCAGCGAGGCGGGGGTTCCCCATCTTGTTGTCGACGAGGTCGTAGTCGGCCATCAGCACCAGCGTGGTGCCCTGGGGCTGGCCATTGCCGTCGCCATTGGCCTGGCGGGTGATCAGCTGCTCAAGCGCATCGGCCCTGCGATGCTTGTGCGAGATGTGCTCTTTGCCCCGGCGACCGTTGTCGAGGCGCCAATCGGCATCAGTCTTGGCGCATAGCGCCTTGCGAATACGGGCCGCCGCGGTTGGGTCGAACAGGGCAAACAGTTGCCACATCCCGTCATCTCGCTCGGAAAGGCTTGCCGTGCGGGCCTGGCGCTGGCGCTCCCGGCGAGCCTCCCCGTCGTCGCCGGCCAACTCTCTCTGGTGGTCCCGCATCGTCTTGCGGAACTGATCCGGCGTCTCTGCCTCCGCGGCGGCCAGCATCTTCTTCTCATCCAGCGGACCGTTCTGCGACGCCGTACCCATGATCCGTGCGTGCTCCGGCGTGATCCGGCTGTCCACCAACGCATCCCTCGTCGCCGCCAGCTTCTCCAGTTGCGCGGCCTCATTCATCGTCCTGCGGGCCTGATGCGACGACATCCGCAACCCGCCCAATAGCCCATCCACCGTGTCGCCCACCCGAGACCGGCGCTTCTTCTCAGCCACCACCTCGGAAATCAACCCCGCAACCCGGCTCTGCACACGCCCCAACGCCCTCAACCGAGCATCCAAACCAGCCGAGTCCAGTCCCCGCACATCCACCGCCGCCAACACCGCAACATCAACACCATCAGCAGCGTTATCCCTGGTCAAAGCCTCTACAGCCATGTCACAAGTCTACCGACGCCAGTGACAACACGATTTCAGACAACCGCCGTCCCGATAGCTAGGAGCGAATCTGTCCACGCCCGATTGCTGTCCGCCAGCCGATTATTGCTCTGCAATGCACAAAACTTCTTCCTGATCGAATTGGTCGGCCGTGGAAGACGTATAGAGCTACAGGGTGGCTAAGTGTTGCACGTGGATACGAAATGCCATTCTGAACGGATGTCGCCTTATAGGGCCATCATCTGCAATCCGATGCATGGCCCTTCAAGCGCGAGGTCTTCAACCGCCAGCATGAGGCGGGCTGCGGCTACTGGCTGCGCATCAAACGGCTGATGGTCTTGCGAAACTTGTTCAAGGGCCTAAGTAGCTCTGCGGCTTCAGCGCCGCCTGGGCTGCCTTCGCCAGCACCAAGGTCTTCGTCCCCGCCAATTCGGCCCAAGCGTGGCATTGCAACTTGGGTACCAGCCGGCGAGAGCACCGTGGTTGATGGCCGTCTGATCGCTGGTGGAATGGTTTACGTCGGCAGCGGGGTTCAGGCGGTAAGCGGATATGGAACGGAGCCCTGCCTTATCGACCCAAGTCTGCAGGTCCGATGGAACAATCCGGACTGGACTGGGGACACCATGGGGTACTGGCCTTCGTACAGCGAGATTGGCCCGAGTGCCAGGGCGGCCTATTTGTCATGGCTTGAAAACGGGCGTAAGGACAAGAGCGCCTACATCGGATATGTGTTCTTGTTCTTCTACGGTCTTGAACGGCGTCTGATCGGCGACCTCAAATGCAACGTCAGCCACCCCGAGGCAAGGATCATCGTCGCGGAAATTGAGCGCCTCATCGGCATCTACGACACCAACCGCTCTTTCTCAGGCTACGCCAACGGTCTGCTTGATTTTGTGAAGGCGCAGCAGTCGATCGACTCCGATGTGCAGCCAGTTCAGTGGGACCCGACACGCGGCAGGAGCTGGGAAGTTCCTAATGCAGTCCTAGCGGGCATTGGGAAGCACGTCGCACGGGGGCTGGGAATTCCTGCGGAGTGGGCGCTCAGCTATATTCGGCACCACCCAGCGGGGCTATTGCGAACCCCGGCAACGCGATGTCATGAAGAGTTCGACGAACTGTTCAAAGCACGCTATCGAGAGAGATTCGGCGAGGGCATACGGGTCCGTCCACTATCTCGTAAGCTCACGTTCTCGTATAAGACGGCATCAGATGGATTTCTTGGGGAGGTATCCACAACTGCCGGTGACATCCCTGATGTCAACAGCGCTCCCAGCCTGTTATACAAATTGAGAGACCTGGGAAAAGAGTGCTCAGACGACCTAGACGCCTACAGCCGGTTCCTTGGACGCCGCCCCGACGAGACGGGTACTGCCGCCGCGATAGCGCTATTGCCTAACGAGCTGCTGGCCTCGCACGGAGGCCAGATCCTGGACGACTTGCGCTCTTGGACCTCGAATGCGCTAGCCGGCGGGCCAAGCGCTGTGGTCCCCCTCGATGAGCTGGTGCAACAGTGGTCGCCAGGCCGCGTGGAAAAGCTTGCAAAACGCGACGCTGTATCACTGGCAACCCTTCTTGGAAAGGTCGGTGTCGGCGTTGAGCCTGATGTCCGTTTCGGCGCGTCCACTCCGAAACCGAGTTCAGAAGCGGTCCTCTTCCAGTTGACTGACGGTGCGGCTACAGCTCCATCGTCGGAGTACACCGCTGCAATGTCGCTGGTTCACCTGACCGCTGTAGTCGCCGCCGCTGACGGCTCCATCAGCCCCTCCGAACAACAGCATCTTGCTGAGCACGCTGAAAAGGTTCTCGGACTCGACGCAGCCGAGTGTGCCCGGTTAGAAGCACACCTTGCGTTCCTAGCAACCGGCAAACTCGGAATGGCCGGTATCAAGCGCAAGGTGGAAGCGCTGCCGACGGAGGAGCGGGAAGCCGTTGGGAAGTTCCTGATCGATGTTGCCGCCGCCGACGGGGTAGTCAGTCCCGAAGAGATCAGCACTCTGACGAGCCTCTTTCGACACCTTGGTTTGGACGAAGGTGACGTGTTCCGTCAAGTGCATGCACTCGGTACCAGTGATTTGGGACCCGTAACTGTCCTTGATGCCGAGCCAACCACCCGCTGGGCAGTCCCCGAACCAGTGGAAGACTTCCCCCAGCCACCATCTGTGTTTCTCGACCCTGCGAAGGTGCAGGCCCGTCTCGCCGAGACTGCCCGTGTGTCAGCCCTACTCGCTGACATATTTGCTGACGACGACCCACTCCATGGCCAGCCAGCTCAGTCAGTCCCAGATATGGCAATGTCGCAGCCCCCATCTGGGCCGAATGACTCCTACACGACACCAGAGCCAACGATCGCAGGTCTCAATGCTGCCCATTCGGCGCTCGCAACCAAGCTCGCCACCAAAATGGAATGGGATCTCAGTGAAGTCGAGAATCTCGCGGAATCGCTGGGGTTGCCGTTCCTTGATGGTGCCCTAGACATCATCAACGAGGCTGCCATGGATGCCTGCGGTGAACCACTTATCGAGGGTGACGACCCCTTGGAATTGAACCAATACGCCTTAGAGGAGTTGCTCTAATGACCGCCACCCCTGCCAGCGACAAGATCCGTCCCCGCGACCGTGATGCTGTCATCCAGTCGCTGCGAGCCGGCGTCGTGCCTCGTGTGGGCCAACAGCACATCCAGGTCGGGCGTGTCAACAAGGTGAAGGCGCTCGACGAGGACATTTCACGGATCGCTGGCGGAGGCTCTGCCATTCGGTTCGCAATAGGTGAATACGGAGCTGGCAAGTCGTTCTTTTTGAACTTGGTGCGCTCAATAGCGCTAGAACGCAAGCTGGTAACCGTCCATGCCGATCTGTCACCTGAAAGACGACTACACGCTACCGGCGGTCAGGCTCGCAGTCTGTACGCGGAACTGATGCGGAATCTCTCGACACGAGCGAGACCTGACGGCGGTGCGATGCCATCGGTAGTTGAACGATTCGTCGCTGAGAGCTTCAACAAGGCTCGCTCCCAGAATGTCAGCCCAGAGATCGTAATACGTGAACAGCTCACCGAACTGCAAGAGCTCACAGGGGGTTACGATTTCGCCGATGTAGTCGCGACCTACTGGCGAGCCCATGACTCCGGTAATGAGCAGTTGAAAGCTGATGCCGTTCGTTGGCTGCGTGGTGAATTCTCTACCCGCACAGATGCACGGAAATCACTCGGTGTGCGAACCATCATCGACGACAGCAGCTTCTATGACCATCTCAAGCTGTTCGCCCGATTCGCACGTCTCGCAGGGTTTTCCGGACTGCTTGTCTGTTTGGACGAGATGGTAAATCTCTACAAGCTCTCAAACAGACAAGCTCGGAACTCGAACTACGAGCAGGTGCTACGCATATTGAATGACTGCCTGCAAGGCTCCGCCGTAGGGCTCGGCTTCGTTCTTGGCGGCACCCCTGATTTGCTGCTGGATACCCGCCGAGGGCTCTACTCATATCCGGCCTTGCAGTCGCGTCTCGCTGAGAACACTTTTGCCACCGCAGGTCTCGTCGACTACTCCGGACCGGTGTTGCGACTAGCGAACCTATCGCCGGAAGACATGTTCGTACTGCTCACCAAACTCCGCCACGTGTTTGCCAGCGGTGACCCAGAAGCTCACCTAGTGCCAGACGAGGCGCTGACCGCCTTCATGAACCACTGCGCCTCACGGGTCGGCGACGCCTACTTCCGCACACCCTGCACCACCATCAAGGAATTCGTGAACCTGCTCGCGGTACTGGATCAAAACCCCGGTGTTGACTGGTCCGACCTTATAGACCGGGTCGAAATCGCAGCCGAAACAAACCCGGATTTGGAACCGCTAGACGACTATATCGATAGCCCGACACCACCTCAGGCCACAGACGCAACACCCGACGAGCTGCAAGGGACCGCTTCACGGCCTGTTAGTCCTGATAATGACGAGCTCACCAACCTTCGGCTCTGAGCCAGAACCGTCGTCGGCCTTTAGTCGACTGCATCCTCGGATGCAGCGCTGGATATACGACGAAGGGTGGACGACCCTGCATGACGCCCAAGAGCGCGCGATCGGCCCGATCCTAGACTGTGACCGCGACGTCATCATCGCCGCAGCGACCGCCGCCGGGAAGACCGAAGCAGCGTTCCTGCCAATCTTGTCGACGCTCGCTACTGCCGCCGACGAATCTCAACCCGCTGAACAAGATTCGTGGACGGCTCACAATCCGTGGGCGGAACGGGAGACCGAAGCAGCAGTCGGAGTACAAGTGCTGTATCTGTCGCCGCTAAAGGCACTGATCAATGACCAATTTCAGCGCCTCGAGCATCTCTGTGGACGAGCGTCCGTTCCAGTCCACCGCTGGCATGGAGATGTTTCAGGGTCACGAAAGCGGAAAACGCTTGCTGACCCATCCGGTGTGCTGCTGATCACACCTGAGTCTTTGGAGGCGTTGTTCGTCAATCGCGGCCCTCAAGTACCCGGCCTCTTGAAAGGATTGCGCTATGTGGTGATCGATGAGCTCCACTCCTTTCTCGCTACACCACGGGGTGCCCAAGTGCAATCGCTGTTGAATCGAGTGGAGATCGCGATCCGCTGTCGTCCACCTCGGATTGGACTGTCCGCGACCCTTGGCGACATGACGCAGACTGCTGCATTTCTCTGCCCTCGTAATCCTGAACGGGTTGTGGTTGTGGAGTCGAGTTCCGACGACCAGGATGTGCAATTGCAGTTGCGCGGCTACGTCGCAACCCCACCGCCGATGTCCCCCAGCCAAACTCGCTCTCCGGAGACAACCGATCATGAAACGAGCTCCGAAGAATCCATATCTGGAGATCGTCTAGCGATCGCAGAGCACATATTTCGACACTTGCGTGGTCGAGACAACCTAGTGTTCGCCAATTCACGCCGTGAGGTCGAACTCTATGCAGACCTGCTGGCTCGACACAGCGAAAATCGACACGTCCCAAATGAGTTTTGGCCACATCACGGCAGTCTCTCGAAGGAGATGCGCGAGAGTGTCGAAGACCAACTGAAGGACCGCAATCGGCCTGCAACTGCGGTATGCACCTCGACACTTGAGATGGGTATCGACATCGGCTCTGTCTCAAGCATTGCCCAGATTGGTCCGCCACCAGCGGTTACAGCGCTCCGTCAGCGACTGGGTCGATCAGGTCGCCGAGACGACCCATCGGTACTGCGCCTATACGTAAGCGAACATGACCTCGACCAGCGCTCCTGCCCCATCGATGAGTTGCGCTGCAATGTCATACAGACGACCGCGATGGTACGTCTGATGCTCGACCACTGGCTCGAGCCCCCCAACGACCCCGGGTTCAACTATTCGACGCTCATTCAACAGATAATGTCGACAATTGCCCAGCATGGCGGAGCTACAGCTAACGAGCTACATCGTGCATTGTGCGGACCGGGCCCGTTCCAGCTTGTTGACCAAACGCGATTTGCACGGCTTCTTAGGGCTATGGCCGTTCACGATCTGATTGTCCAAGCCTCGGACGGTCTATTGCTGCATGGTGGAGAAGGCGAACGGCACGTCAACCACTACAGCTTCTATACCGCGTTCCACACCGCCCCAGAATGGCGTCTCATGACCGGCGGCAAGACCTTGGGCACGATACCGATCTACCACCCTCTCTACGAAGGAGTCTTGCTGATCTTTGCGGGCAAGCGCTGGAAGGTAACCGACGTTGACGCCTCGGCTCGTGTCGTTGATCTCGAGCGGTCCAGCGGCGGCGTTCCTCCACTATTTGGAGGCGACGGGACAGGGACATCCAACCAAGTTCGCACGGAAATGGTCTCCGTATACGAATCCACTGACAACCCACCGTGGCTCGACCAAAACGCGCGGCAACTGATGGCCGAAGGCCGAGCCGCATATGGCCGGCTCGGACTGAGCAACACCACCGTCCTCGTCAACAGTTCAGGTGTTCTACTGCTTCCGTGGACAGGCGATAGTGCCTTGTTCACGGCAATGACCGCCCTGCTTGGGGAGGGCATCGAGGCGAGTGTCGAAGGACCTGCGATCCAAATGCTCCGAATCAGTGTTGAAGAGGTTGCGACCACAATCCGCCGTCTCCTCGCTAACGCTCCACCTTCCGTCGAAGATCTGGCTGCATTGATTCAGAACAGGGAGATTGACAAATGGGACTGGGTGCTCGACCACACACTCTCCTGTGAGTCTGCGGGAATTCGGCGCCTCGACATTGACGGGGCGTGGGCGCTATTCGCCAGAGTCGCGCCAGACATCGCAAGAGCAGAGACCACCTCCAGTTGACGACCGCACCAGGAACCACTCTCAGTCCTAGCTAAACCCCTTGGTCAGACGGGATGCACCCAATGCAGGAACGGGAAGACGGAGCTTCGAACCAACCCAATTGTCCTGCTCGAGAGGGAGACTCTCGTCAGCCCAGTCGGGCACGCAAGTCGGCGGATAGGCGGGCGATCTCCGGGGAGGGGTTGAGGGTGTCGAGGTGGTCGAGGTCGGTGATGGCCTGGTCAGTTAGGCCGAGACCGATGGCAAGCCAGGCTCGCCACAGGCGGGCCTCGGGGTTGTTGGGGGCTGCTGCTACTGCTTGGTTGAGGCGGCGGGCGCCTTCGGCGATCTGGTCTTCGAGGCCGGTTTGGGTGAGCATCACCCCGCTGTAGGTCAGGGCTCCGGGGTGGTCGGGGCGGTCGGCCAATACCGCCTCATATACTCGCAGCGCTAGCGCCGGGTCGCCTTGGTTGGGAGTGGTCGGATCCCACAGGGCGCGGGCACCGGCCACCGCGTCGTCGGCGGCCAGCCCGAGGTCGGTCAGGGTTCGGAACTGATCTTGGGCCTGCAACACGATTTGGCAGAGGGCGATGTTGGTGCGGAGGCCTTGGGTCTCCACTAACTGGGAGATGAACTCGGGAGGATCTGAGGCATCGAACGCAGCCAACTCCCCCGCCGCGCCAAAGCAGTCGCCGGTGCGATACAGCAGGATGGCCCGAAACGCACGGGCGTCGGGATAGTCGGGCGCAGCCACCACCGCATCGGCCAGCACATCGGCGGCCTCGGCCTCTCGCCCCTCCAACGCCAAGAACCACCCCTTGTAGGCCAGCGCGGTCGGGTTGGATGGTGACCGCTCCAGCACCCGGTCGTATATGGCGATGGCCTCGGCCAAGTCTCCAGCCGCGGCCGACTCCTCGGCATCTCTCAGTAGTCCGGGCACGCTGGTCACCGCGTCGTTCCCGGTGATGGTGTCCCCCGAGTGACGCGACCCCACCGCCCGAGCCAAGAACACTCCGGCCACCACACCCAACACCACCAAGGCGGCCACCACTGCGATCAGCTTGCCCCGCCCCCGGCCTTCTGACGCATCAGATTTCCCCTGATCGCCCCGAAGCGCCTCTGCCGCCTTGCGGGTATAGCTCCGGCTTAGAGTTCGGTGATCCTCCGGTTCTAAGTCCCCCGCCGCTAGCTCATCGTCGAGGTCGTCAAGCGATTCCAGCCAAAACTCCCGCTCCTCATCCATCGGGCCGCTCTCTCATTCGGTTGCGGGCCGATTCGACTAACTCACGATCCTCATCTGAGACCGCTTCATCAGAAGTGCTCGCCCGCCGCCACCGGTTCAGCGTCACCGCCAGCAGTCCGACACCAACTATCAGCCCCACCACCGGAATGACCCAGACCAGCCCGCTCACCCCCGACGTCGAAGGCGTGAGGATTACCCAGTCCCCGTAGCGCTCCGCGAATCGGGCTCGGATGTCGTCGTCGCTGTGCCCGGCCACCACCAGCCGCCCGATCTCGGCTCGGATCTCCCGGGCAATGGCCACGTCGGACTCCACCACCGACTGCCCAACGCACTGAGGGCAAGCAACGGTGGCCCCGATGTCGTGGGCTCTCTCGGCATTGGTGCGGTCGTCGCGGCCGTCCACCACCCCGAATGCCAGCATGGTGGCCACCGCCACCCCTACCAGGAGCCACGACAAGATCACCTTTCGGCGCCGGGAGATCATAACGGTGCCCCTGCCCGCACAAGCTGGGCCTCAAGCCCGGCCAGCGTCACGCCCCCGGTGAACTTGGTCACCACCCGGCCGAGGGGATCCACCAGGTAGGTCTCCGGCACCGCCGTTACTCCGAAATCGATGGCGGTTCGACCGGTGTTGGTGATCACCACCGGCCAATCGCCGCCCCGCTCGGCAAAGAACTGGGCGATCACGTCCACCTCGTCTTGGAACACCACGCTCACCAGCCGAATATCGGGGTCGCCGCGGTAGCGGTCTTGGAAGGCCACCAGTTCGGGGTGCTCCACCACGCATTGCACGCACCAGGTGGAGAAGAAGTTGACCACCACCCATCGGCCTCGCTGCGCGGCCATGTCGAAGCTGCCTCCGTCTAGGGTCTCCCCCGAGAACTCGGGGGCGAATTCGGGCACCGGCGGCCCGCCTCTCCCCCGCTCCGAAAACGCGAACACCACAACAAGCGCAGCAACCACGACCCCGACCGCAAGCACCACCCACCGAACCGTTCGCAACCGTGGCGGCTGGTCGGGCTGATCGGAATCGACCGGCTGGTCGTCGGGCTGCGACAGCTCAGGCAACCGGCACCTCGCGGTCTCGAAGCGGAACTCCCGGCACCGGCGCCGACACCGGCTGCGTGGGCGAGCGGCGGCGGCCGGGGAAGGCCGAGAACGCCGCGCCCAACAGCATGATTGCGCCGCCGATCCACAGCCACAAGGTCAGCGGCTGGACTGTCACCCGCAAACCGGCGGGACCATCGGGGCCGTCGGGCAGGTCCAGCACCGCCACTTGGATGTCGCGCACCGGCGAAGACTTGGTGCCCGGCGTGCGCACCACGCCGCCATTGGCAAACCGGCTCACCCCCGGCCGCACCACCGAGCCGTCCACCAGCACCACCGCCTCGACTTTGGTCTTGTTGTCGAACACCTTCTCCTGAGTTCCCACATACACGATCTCGTGGCCGCTGACGTAGGCCGTCTCCCCCGGCGCAACGGTCAGCTCGCTCTGGTGCAGGTAGCTGTTGCTGGCGGCCAGCGCCACCGCCACCACGACCACGCCGACATGCACCACCATTCCGCCGTTGGCCCGCCCCACCAGGCCTCGCCAGCCCTGCCGTCGGGTGGCCAACGCCAGCTGGCGCACCGCTGCGCCCCCCGCGAAGCCGGCCAGGCCAAACGCCAGCAGCGGGGCCAGTCCCCGAGCCCCCACCAGCAGGGCCACCAATAGCCCGGCCACCGCCGCCCACCCCGGCCACATCAGCCGCTCCGACAGCCGCTCAGCGGTGGTCTTGCGCCACGGCAGCACCGGGGCCACCGCCATCAGGAACAACAACAGCAGGCCCACTGGCATGGTCATCCGGTCGAAGAACGGCGTGCCTACGCTGATCCGGTCGCCGTTGAGCGCTTCCACAATCAAGGGAAACACCGTCCCCAGCAGCACCACGAACGCGAAGACTCCGAACAGCAGGTTGTTGGCCAGAAATGAGGCTTCCCGCGACAGGGACGAGTCAATCTGGCCCGGCGAGCGGAGTCGATCGCCTCGCCAGGCGATGAGACCCACGGTGGCCACCACCACAATGGCGAAAAACACCAGCAACGCGGGCCCCACGGCATCGGCCGAGAAGGCGTGAACCGAGTCCACCAAACCCGAGCGGGTCAAGAAGGTGCCCAAGATGGTGAGCGCGAACGTGGCGCACACCAGAGACAGGTTCCACACCCGCAGCATCCCTCGGCGCTCCTGCACCATCACCGAGTGCAGATAGGCGGTGCCGGTGAGCCACGGCAACAGCGAGGCGTTCTCCACCGGGTCCCAGCCCCAATAACCGCCCCAGCCCAGAACGTCCCACGACCACCACGCCCCCAGGATGATTCCAGCGGTGAGGAAGGCCCAGGCGAACAGGGTCCACCGCCGGGTCTCCACCAGCCACCCCTCCCCCAGCCTCCCGGTGGCCAGCGCGGCCACTGCGAAGGCGAAGGGCACGGTGAACCCCACATAGCCCAGGTACAGCATCGGGGGATGAACGGCCATCAGCCAGTGGTTCTGCAACAGCGGATTGGGGCCGGGGCCGTTGTAGCCCGGCGGCACGTCCACCTTCCGGAAGGGCTGGGCGAGGTCGAGGTTGGGCCAGTTGAACATAAGCACGAAGAAGAAGAGGCACACGATGAACAGCACCGCCATGGCCCACCCCACCAGCGGATCGTGGAGGCGGTGGCGGAACTTCACCGCCACCAGCACCAGGTATCCGGCCAGGATGAGGGCCCACAGCAGGATGGAGCCCTCCAGCGCGGCCCACAGGGTGGCCACGTTGAACAGCGCGGGGGTGGCGTGGCTGCCGTTCTCGGCCACATACGACACCGAGAAGTCCCGGGTGATGAGGGCCCGCTCCATGGCGAACACCGATAGCGCCGCCCCGCCCAGCACCAGCCAGGCGCAGAGCTGCACCCGCTCCAGCCGCCGGGCCGCCACCATGAACACCCCGATGGCGGCAGAAGCCATGGCCACCGCGATGCCCAAAACCCCCAGGGTTATGTTCACGGCCTCAGGTCGTCCTCGCGCCGATCACCGGTCATTCGTATTGCCCGCGCTCTTCGGCGTCGTCGATGCGGTCTTGGTTCTCCACTCGGTAGTCGTTGTCGTGTTTCACCAGCATCCGATCGCTGGCGAAGTACCAGCCGTCGTCGGCCGTTCCGGCATAGGCGCGGCTTCGTACCCAATGGCCGTCGATGACAACGGGCACCTCGGGCTGGAATTGGTCGGATGTCGCCCCGGTGTGAACCACATCGGCCACCACCCCGTCCAGGGTCACCGAGAAGGCCACCGCCGGGCGGCCGTCCTCCAGGCTCACCTCCTGCACCGATCCGCTCACCGGCGAGCCGATCATCCGGAACCGGTCGTCGCCCAGTTCCTCCCGGCGCTCCACCGCATCGTCCACCTCGCGGAATACCAAGGTGGCGTCGGCCAGCACCCGCCACAACACAATTCCGATCACCACCGCCACGATGGCCACCACCAGTACCGGCGCCCATCGCCGGATGCCCCGGCGGGGAGGACGGGCGGGGCGGGGGCTGAGGTCCATCGCCTCACCAGGATCGACTTTGTCCTCGGGGGGAACGTCAGTCATCGGGCATCATCCAACGGCGGCGGTTCTCGGGCACCCGCCGGCTCAGCGACCGACCTCGCATCAGCACCCATCCGGCGTACGCCAGCACCGCGGCCACCGAGATGCTCCAGCCGGCAATGAGATATCCCACGTGCGTCATGGCCGACCCCCCTGAGTTTCGGACATCCCGGCTTCGGCTCGACGCTCTGCGAGAGCCTCGTCCACTTCGAGCTCTTCGATCTGCCTCTGAAGGTAAGCCATGCGGAAGCGGTGCAGCAGCAGCCAGGCGAACAGCACCATGCCCACCGCAAAGGAGAACGACAATGTGAAGAGGGTCTCGTCTCTGATCTTGCGGGCGATGAGGGTGGACTGCTGGTGCAGGGTGCGGTTCTCCCACCAATCCACCGATCGGTTCACGATCACGATGTTCACCGCCCCCACCAGGGCGATCACCGCCGAACGCCGGGCCTGCACCACGGCATCGGCCGGGATGCGGCGCACGGCCAGATAGCCGACGAACACCAGCACCATCACCAGGGTGGTCACCAGGCGAACGTCGCCCCACTCCCACCAGGTCTGCCAGGTGGGGCGGCCCCAGATGGAGCCGGTCACCAGGGTCAGCACTCCGAACACCACCCCGATCTCGGCCGAGGCGTGGGCCATCATGTCCCACCAGTCGGTGCGCCACCGCACATAGGCCAGGCTGGCCAAGAAGGTCAGCCCAAACCCGGTGTAGGCCAAGATGGCCGACGGAACGTGCACGAACATCAAGCGCACGGCGTCGAACTGGCCCACCACGTCACCCTGCTCGGTGATGCGGGTGTCCTCGGGCACCCAGGCGAAGGCCAGCGCCACCAGCACCGCGAAACCGGCCAGCGTCAGCCAGCCCAGCACTTTCGTGGCCCTCGACGACGTGGTAGCCGGGATGCCGTCGCCGGTCCCCGTCGACTCGGTGGTTGCCGTGGTCACGCTTCCTCCAAAAGAGCCCCGTAGCTAAAGGCTCCGAACACCCCATAGATTGCGGCGAATCCGGCCAAAAGGCCCAACCAGGCCCAACCTTCAGCACCGGCCACCCCGAATGCGTCTTGAAAGGCCCGGGTGGCGCCGATGAGCACCGGGGCCACCACCGGCAGCAACAACAGCGGCAAAAGGGTCTCCCGCACCCCGAGTCCGGCTACCAGCGCCCCATAAAGCGTGCCCGCGGTGGCCACTCCGGCGGCGGCGGCCAGCCCGGCGCACACCAGCAAGCCGTAGCGGTGCACGGTCACGTCGAACAGCAGCACTACTCCAGCCCCCAACAGCACTTCCAGCACCACTAGCTGCACGGCGATGGCGGCCGCCTTGCCCCCGAACACCGAAATGGGGTCGATTCCCGACAACAGCAGCCGGTCGGCGGCCCCGTCGGCCAAATCCACCGCGAACGAGCGGCCGATGGCCAGGAGCGCGGCCAACAGCACGGTCACCCAGAACAACCCCGGCGCATATGTGCGCAGGGCCTCCTGATCGGTGTCCAGTGCGAAGGCGAACAGCACCAGCACCGTCACTGCGAACGGCACGATCTGGTTGAGCCCCACCCGAGAGCGCATCTCGATCCGCAGGTCTTTGCCCGCGATCAGCCATGCATCACGAAACACGGCGGTCGTCCTCTGCCTCGGACGAGGGGTCCGGGCTCTCTGAATCAGCCGGGTCGTCATCGGCTCGCACCACGCCTCCGACCACGCTCACCACCCGGGGCTCCAGCACCGCAATGCGCTCCAGCTCATGGGTGGCCAACACCACCGTGGCCCCCGCCGCAGCCGCACCGCGCACCAGCGCGTCCACGGTGTCGCGCGTCTGCTGGTCCAAGCCGGCATGGGGCTCGTCCAGCAGCCACAGCTCGGGCCGGCGCACAACCAGAGAGGCAATTGAGGCCCGACGGCGCTGCCCGGCCGACAACCGCGCCACCCGGGTGTCAGCCAGCCGCCCGGTAAGCGAGAGCCGCTCCATGGCCTCGTCGACGTCGATGGAGTCGGCCCCCGCGGCCCGAGCCCAGAAGCTCACGTTCTCGGTCACCGTGAGGTCGTCGTACAGCCCGGTGCGATGGCCCAACAGCGCCACCCGACGGCGCACCATACGCCGCTCGGAGTTCAGATCGTGGCCAAGCACCCAGCCCTGGCCAGTGGACAGAGAGCACAGCCCGGCGCACAGCCGCAGGAGGGTGGTCTTTCCTGCCCCGTTCGGTCCCTTGAGCAGGACGATCTCCCCCGGCGTGATGTCAAGATCAACTCCGGCCAAGGCGGGAAACCGCCCCAACAACGTCACAGCGGCCCGGAGCCGGACAGCAGATTCCACAACTCCACTCAGGCTACAGGGGCGCTCTCACAACGCAGAAACCAAGCAAACCGCAGCATCTACTTCCCCAGCTAGCCAAGATCTCCCCAAAGACCGAGACAATCTGAAAGATCAGATAATTCGCTTGCCCACCACCAGGTGTCGGGCTAGGTTTCGGAACTAGCCCTGACGGGCGGGGAGAGTGGACCTCCCCGCCCTAAGGCTCGCCTTAGCCGGAGGCGAGCCCTGCTTGGAGTATTCCAGTAGGGCTTGCCTATGTCAATGTAGATTGAAAGTTATTGATATAGGCTGTTGTTCTTCGCCATCCTCTGACCTGAACATCAATGCCATAGCATCGACGACGTGTTCGCGCTGGTGACCGAGAAGGCCTATGGGCAGAACCGGCCCCACTTCGATGCGCTGGACGATGAGGGCCACGGTCTCCAATGGCTGCGTCTGGCCGACGACGGCGTGCTCCGCGGGCCCTCCGATGCCCATCCCGAGGTGGGGTGGCTGTCGAGCGACGTGTTCTTTGGCGGGCTTATCGAACGGTTCTTCAAGATTGTGGAGGCCGCACCGGATTTCCGCTGGCTCCAGTCGGCCGCCGCCGGGGTAGACCTCGAGGAGTACCAGCGGTTAATGAGCCGAGGGGGCCGCATGTGCAACGCCCACCTCACCGCCATCCCCATCGCCGAATTCGTGCTGCGGGCGGTGCTCGACGTGTTCCAAGAAGCTGGGCGCTGGCGGGTTGCCCAGGCCGATGGCCGCTGGCAGCACCACAATTTCCGGGAGGTTTGGCGGTCCCGCTGGCTGATCATCGGCCTCGGGGCCATCGGCGCCGAGACCGCCCGCCGAGCCCAAGCGTTCGAGGCCCACGTAACCGGCGTGCGCCGCCACCCAACTGGCCACGAGCCGGTGGACGCCATGATCTCGCCCGCCGAGATACCCGCGGCCCTGCCCGAAGCCGACGTGGTGGTGCTGGCCGCCCCCGCCACCCCTGAAACCGAGAATCTGGTGGACGACGGCTTCCTCTCAGCCATGAAACCGGGATCGGTGCTGGTGAACATCGCCCGCGGCAAGCTGGTGGACGACGAAGCCCTGCTGCGAGCCTTGGACGGCGACCGCTTGGCAACCGCCATCCTCGATGTGTTCAACACCGAACCCCTCGATTCCGCCCATCCCTACTGGACTCATCCCAAGGTGGTGCTCACTCCTCACTCCTCCGGCGGGGGCATCGGGAGGTGGGATCGGGGCGCGGAGTTGTTCTGCGACAACCTCCGCCGCCTGCTGGCCGACGAGCCGCTGGTCAACGAGGTGACGTCTATACAATTGCTAACCACCGACCTCCCCTTCGCCTTGGGCAGCCAATGACCCAATCCGCAGGAGCGCTCGCCGGCCTTCGGGTACTGGACATCTCGTCGTTTTTGGCCGCGCCCCAGGTGGCCACCTTCTTGGGCGACTTCGGTGCCGACGTCATCAAGATCGAACCCCCGTCGGGCGAGGCCCTGCGCCGCATCGGGGCCAGCCGCAACGGCGAGTCGCTGGTGTGGGCCATGGTGTCGCGCAACAAGCGGGTCATCACCTGCGATCTGAACCAACCCGCAGGTCGCGACATCCTCCGCCAACTGGTAGCCGAGATCAATGTGCTGGTCCACAACTACTCCCCCACCATGCTCGAACGCTGGGACTGCACCTGGGAGCGGCTGCGGGCCATCAATCCCGGCCTGGTCATGGTGTCGGTCAGCCCCTACGGGCACACTGGCCCGTTGGCCGACCGGCCCGGTGCGGGCACCATGGCCGAGGCATTCGCCGGCCTCACCCACATGACCGGAGAGGCCGACGGCCCGCCCATGCTCACCTCCATCCCGCTGGGCGACACCCTCACCGGGATCTTCGGCCTCATCGGGGCGCTGGTGGCCTGCTACGGCCGGGATGTGAACGACCTCGGCGGCCAGCACGTGGACGTGTCCATGTACGAGCCCATCCTGACCTTGATGGGCAGCACCCTGGCCGCCTGGGACCCCGACGGCGACGACCCTCCTCCCGCCCGGTTCGGATCCCGCCTGGAGACCGGCGTCCCCCGCAACATTTACCGTACGTCCGACGACCGCTACCTGTGCCTGTCGGGCACCACCGACCGCCAAGTGGAGCGCATCCTCACCCTGACCGGGCGAGACGGTCCCGAAGACCAGGCCAAGTTCGCCCGCATGGCCGACCGGCTGGCCCACAACGACGAGCTCGATGCTTTGGTGGCCGACTGGATCGCCCAGCGCCCGCTGGAAGAGGCCCTCGCCGTGTTCGTCGAAGCCCGTATCCCAGTGGCCCCCGTCCACGACCTGCCCGGCCTGCTGGCCGACGCCCAAGTGAAGGCCCGAAACAGCGTCACCCTGGTGCCCCACGAAGTGCTGGGATCGGTGCCCATGCCCACCCCCTCCCCCATCCTCAGCGAGACCCCTGGCACCATCAACCACCCCGGCCCCCCGATAGGCGCCCACAACGCCGAGGTCTACGCCGAACTGCTCGGTTGGGACGCCAACCGCCTCGTCCAAGCCAAATCCGACGGCCTGGTCTGACTATTCTTCATCCACTTCACGAGGCGCTTGCCGCGCCGGTTCCAAGAAAGGCCCAAGCAATGACACCAGAGGAAGTGGCGGCTGCCACTGCGCTCCCTATCGCCATGCTCGGGAGCAAGTACTACTTCAGCGAGACCACCAATGCGGCTCTGGCGGAAGCCGGTTTCTCCGGGTTGTCCGGCTATGTGGGAGGCCGAGGCGGGGTCTTGGGTGATGTGGCTACCGACGTGGTGGTGTCGGCGTTCGCCCTGTTCAGCCCGTCCTTCATCGAGATGGGCTGGACCCAGACCAAGAAGCAGGGGACGCCTACAGATGCGGCGGCGGCTTTTGCCGAGGGCTTGGGCCGGTGGGCCGCTGAGACGTTCGGCCATCTCGACGGTTTGGCCGACTTCGCCGCCGCGGCCCGCGCGGTGTTCGACGCCACCAATCCGATGAGCCAGCCGCTGTATGCCGGCTGGCGGGCCATGCCCGTGCCCGATGATCCAGCCGCGGCTACCGGCCTCGCACTGAAGATTTTGCGCGAGCTGCGATTCGGATTCCACGTGCATGGGCTGAGCGCGGTGGGCATGACCCCGGTCGAGGCCGTGGTCGCCCAGCTCGGGCCCGAGCAGGCCCAGATGTTCGGCTGGGCCGGGCCGTTTCCCGACCCCGAGCCCTTCAAGCCAGTACACCAGCAGGCTGAGGAGATCACCACAGCCCGGATGAACGAGGTCTACGAGGCCATCGACGCCGACCAGCGGGCCCACATGGCGGCCACTGTGAAGGCCATCGCCGCAGTCGCTCTGGGCTAGGCGCCCTCGGCTAGCGAGGCCGCCCAGGCTTAGACGTCCAGCACCGACAGCCGGCCCCGGGCTTCGAACTCGGCCCTGATGGCCTCAGCATCATCTGCCGCCAGCTGGCGGTAGCCCTCGCCGTCCAGCACCCAGGTCTCGTCGTCCGACTCCCAGCGCTCCCGGCGCAGGGTGCGTTTGAGGATCTTGTTGGTCTCGGTCTGGGGCAGCGTGTCGGCCCAGCGCACATAGCGAGGGGTCCATTTGGTGCCCAGATCGTCTTGACCGGCCAGGAACTCCGCAAACCCATCAGGATCGAAGCCCGCTCCCGGCCGGCGCACCACCGCGGCCATCACGTCGTCGCCCACCGACGGACTGGGCACGGCAAACACCGCGGCCAGGTCGATGTCGGGGTGGCGCACCAGGATGCGCTCCACCGGGGCGGCGGCAAAGTTCTCCCCGTCCACCCGCAACCAGTCGAAGTTCCGCCCCGCGAAGTACACGAACCCCTCGGCGTCACGATAGGCCAGATCGCCCGACCAGTAGATGCCGCCGTGGGTGCGCTCGTCGTCTGCTTCGGGGTTGTTCCAGTACCCCTCGAAGGTGGGTGCCGACACCATCGATACCAGCTCGCCGATGGCCTCATCGGGATTGAGCAGCTTGCCGGTGTCGTCGAAGACGGCCAATGGTGCCTCTTCCCCGGTGTCGGGATCGAGGATCTTCACGCTTTCATCGGCCCGCCCCAGGGCATTGGGCGGCGTATCCGACGTGCGGCTCACCGACACGCCCCCCTCGGTGGAGCCGTAGGAGTCCTCCACCGGTACCCCGAAGCGGCGAGAGAACCGCTCCAAGTCATGGACGGCGCCCTCGTTGCCGAACACGATCCGCAGGGAGTTGTCGGCATCGTCGGGCTGCTCAGGGGTGGCCAAAATGTAGGTGAGGGGCTTGCCCACGTAGTTGAAGTAGGTCACGCCGAAACGGCGCACATCAGGCAGGAAGCCCGATGCCGAGAACCGGCGGCGGAACGCGGCAACGCCGCCCGCAGTCAGACACGGCACCCAGCCGGCCATCAGCGCATTGGAGTGGAACATGGGCATGGCCTGGTAGAACACGTCATCAGGCGTCAGCTTGCGCATCTCGGTGATGACCTCGCCGATCCGGGCCAGCCGGACTTGCGAGCAGATGGCCGCCTTGGGGTCGCCGGTGGTGCCCGAAGTGAACAGCAGCAGGTAGGGGGCCAGCGGGTCGATGTGTACATCCGGCGGCTCGGCACCGGCATAGGGGGCCAAGGCGGCAGCCCAATCCGGCGAGTCCACGTCCAGCACCCGGCCGTTGGCGGCACCGAGATCCAACCCGTCCAGCAGCCCGCGGTGTCGGCTCTCGGTAATGATCATTCCGCAGTCGGCATGGGTGATGTCGCGGGCCAACTCCGCCCCCTGCCGGGTGGGGTTGATGCCCACCACCGCTGCTCCGGCCACCGCTGCCCCGCCCAGCAGCATGGAATACTCCGGCCCGTTGTCCAGCAGCGCACCCACATGGAACGGCCCCGCTCCCCGACGGTCCAACAGCAAGTGGGCTCGGGCCACACACCCGGCGGTGAACTCCCGGTAAGTGTGCTGCTCGTCCTCAAACAGCATGGCCAGGCTGTCGTCACTAGCCCGGCTCAGCACCGAGTCTCGAATGGTGGGGAGGGCTTCGGCAGAGGTGTCCACAGATGGGGATGGTAGACAGGCAGACGGAGGCTGCTAAAACGCAGAAGGATCGAGCGGCAGGGAATCGAAGGGGATCGAGAGCCCGGAGGTCAACCCGGTTCCGCCTTGGGCTGCCAGCGTTCGGGACACAACCACCGGCTGGCTGGCCTCAACCAACAGGGCGTAGCTGTCGCCGTCGACCAATCGGTCAATCGGCACCACCAATCGGCTGTGCGGCGCCACTTCCCGGGGATTGAGCTGGGCAATCGGAGCAATTCGGCCGTCGGCGATCTTGGACACGGTGACTTGGGCAATGGAGTCGGGCGAGGGGTTCACCACCACCAGCGCAACCTCCGAGCCCTCGGCCCGATTCCCCGCGACCAGATATCGCAACGCGGCTGCCGACGATCCGGCGGTCGATGCCACTCCCGCAGGAGGCGATGCCGCAGGGGCAGCGGCTACGCGCTCAACCACGATGGGTACCCCGTTGTACACCTGCACGGCAACCCAGAATCCGGTCCCCTCCACCGGCAGGCCGGCGGCGCCGTAGGCGAACGAGACGGGGGGAAGCGGGTACGTTCCGACATCCCCGAATGCCAATGCCACTTGCTGCTGGGGAGGCACCGACACATCGAACGGCGCCGGTACCTCACTGGGGTCGGAGGCGTCCGACCGAATGCTGATGTCGGCCGCCGCCACCTGGTCAGTTGGGTTGTACAGCACGATGTGCTCCACCACGCCCGGATCGCCTGGGCCGGTGGGGAACACCCATTGGGACCGGGCCTCCGGGACCCCTGGGCCTGCGGTCAAACCCTCCAGGCCCTCGGTGCCGTCGAAGAGTTGAAGCCTTCCGGCCACCACCCTTCCGGCCAGGGTCTCGATCGTGGTGGAAACCGATGAGAACCGAGGCACCAGATCGGTGGCGTCCACCACCACCAGCGACTGAGCCGGAACCAAGACCCCCCTCAGCGCCTGGGGCTCGCGGATTCCCTCCTCGGTGAAGAAGGAGAATTTCACCACCGCCCGGTCGGGGAACGGGTTGAACAGGGTGAAGATCAGCCGAGCGTCTCGCCGAGTCGAACCGGCGGCAAAATGCCAGACCGACGACGATCGGGTGGCGCAGGGAACAACGTCGAAGCCCGTGGGGCCCTGCACCCGCTGCTCAACCACCGCCAAACCAGAATCAATCTCCACCAGCGCCGCGGTGTACTGCGACTCCACTACCTCAGCCAGCCGCAGGGAGGCCTGCGACCTCGCGGGAACGTTCAGGAGCACCTCTTCGGGAAGCGCCGACGGCGACACCCTTCCAACCGGTGTCACCGGAAACACCGAGACCGAAGCCGCCACCGCCGTGCCGGTGGGATTGGCAACGATCACCGAGTGATCGGCGAATTCGCCGGGACGAGAGGTTCCCTCCGCGCAGTACCAGACGCCCCCCTCCGCATCCTGACCCGGGGCCTCGCTGGTGGTCACCGGGGGCGCTGAAGCCGATTCGCGCCCGTCACCCCCGTCGGCAACAGCCAGCCCGATCACCGTCGCCAGGGCCACAAACACCAGTGGCCAACGCGTGACGCGGCCGCTCATCGGGCATCCTTCTGCCGACGACGCCCTTCACCGATGCTGAGGCGCGCAATCCCCACCAAACCGACCACCCACAGCACGATCTGCACCGCCAGAAGCAGCCGGGTCACCGCCGAGGTTCCGTCGTCGGAGGGCAATGCGGGGCCGGCCCCAGCCGCATCCAGATCCAATGCCGTGTTGTGGTAGGTGGCGATACCCGCGGTCAGCCCGCCAGGCACCAAGTCGAGTTGGCCAGAGAGCATTTCAAACAGCCACTCGGGGGCAGGCTGCGACAGTTCGCCGTAGGGAGCGGGCGCCAAGCGCTCTGCCACCAGAATCGTGCCGACACCCCATTGGGACAGCTCTGCCCCCAATCTGCTGGTGCCCGTCTCCGACGCTCCCAGAACCGCGTTGCCTACCCGGCGGGTCTGACCGTCCACTCGGCCAACCCAACGCTGGGCCACGGTGGGAAAGGCGCGACTGTCAGAAACCGCAAACGAGAGTCGACCGTCTAGGTGCCAACTGCCCAACGGCAGCACATCGGGATGGCCGAGCCACAAGACCCGGTGGCCGGGCTCGGCCGCATCCCCATCTTCGACGCCGGCGAACGGGGCAACCTCGGTGTAGTCGTCGCGGGTCGCGTTCCAATCGCCGTCGGAGACCGTGGCCAGCAACGGCAGCATTCCCGCCACGAGTGCAGCCACCGCGGTAAAGGGAACGATCTGCCGCCAACCGAAGCGGTGGCGGCGGACATCCACGAGGAAGGCGGCCACACCCATGGACACTGCGATGGACAGGCCCACGGCCCCGGGCACCTGCACCACCTCCGGTCGGGGCAGGGGCACGGGAGACCAGTCTTGCTCCGCCACCAGTGCCACCGCCGCGGTGCCCAGATAGAGCGTCCACCCCCGCACTGCCCACGCCAGCCGGGAGTCTTGGGCCAGGGCCAGGGGGAGTACGGCAGCCACCGGGAGGGCCCAACCGAGCCGGCTGTCGCCGAATGGTCCGGTGTCGAATCGCAGTATCTCTGCCCAAGAGTTTCCGCTGCTGCCCCCCGGCCGATCCCCGAGCAGCGACGGCAGGCTGTCGGCCAGCCACGGAAGGTTCAGCACCGCGGCCACCGCGGCACCGGCCACCACCACCAGCACCATGCGGCCCACGCCTTCTGCGGTTCCGGCGATGATCGACCCCAGAACCAGTCCGGCCAGAATCAGGCCCATCACAATCACTGCCCCGGGGGCCATCGCAGCGGCCAAGCCGAGGAGCAGGCCGACGGCAAGGGCCTCCCGCAGAAACAGCGGTCGGCGCGCTCCTGGCCCGGGGCTGCCTCCCGATTCGCCGTAGGGAGCAAGACCTGACCCAGCCAAGACGGCTCGCATCAGCCAGGGCACCGCGCCGTATAGCAACAGGGCACTCCACACTCCGTTGGCCAGCGCGTTGTAGGGCACGGGGTTGGCGAGGTACACCGCCAGCGCCACCCCTTGGATCCACAGGGAATCGAAGGGGCGCATGAGCCGCCACACTCCCAGTGCCCCCAGCGGAACCATGCCAACTATCAACACAGTGCGCAGAAGATCGGTCTCCCCTAAGAACAGCCAGCTCAGCAGGGTCAGAACCCCCAGGCCGGTGGGAGCGAACCCCTCTTGCCCCAGGCCGATGGGCCGGAAATCACTCCACCAGCCGCTCAGGAGATCTGAACTCGATCCCAATCGGGCCAGATCGCCCACCGCGGGAATGCTCCCGGCCACCAGACCACGAGTCCCGAGCAGTACCAAGATCACCGTGACGATCCCAACCACCACCGACGCCCGAGATCGACTCAACCGGGACAGCAGGGCGTTCCGCGTTGAAAGTCTGTCGCCCGCGCCACTCCTCCAGCTCGTGAGCAGCGAGGCCAACGGGGCGAAGCCCTGAGCCTGGGCCATACGGATATGGGAGTCCCCCACCCGGCGGACACGGCTCACCGCCTTCCGCTGTTGCCGGATGGACCCCAGTCGGGCCAGGTTGTACCCCCAACTCGCCCCGATTTGGCGGGCTTGGCTCAGATGGCCGGTAACCAGCGCCACCAGCAGCTCAAGAAGCGAAAGCAGCATTGCCTGGGGAATCACCCGCACCGAGTGCCAAGCCCCGTACACGCACAGCAGGGTTCGCACCCGATGGCGCCGGATCAGCCGGCTGACCTGAGTTTGGGAAATGCGCTCAGCCAGCCGCTGGCGATGGCGAACCACCGCGCTGGGCGCCACCATGACCCGCGCCCCCACGGTGCGAGCCCGCCAGCACAGGTCCACATCCTCGTAGCAGAACGTCATCTCAGGATCGAAGCCGCCGACGGCCCGGAACAAGTCCCCGCGAACCAAGACGCATCCTCCGGGGACGGCGAACATCTCCTGAACCGCGTCGTGCTGCTCCTGATCGAGTTCGCCAACCTCTACGGTGGGAATCGGAATTCCGGTCTTGTCAACCATGAGACCGACTTGGAGAAGGCGGCTGGGGTCGTCCCAATCCACGAATTTGGGGCCGACGATCCCGGCGTTGGACCGCACCGCCTCATTGGCCAGCAGCCGCAGGGCGCTGGGGGCCAGTGCCACGTCATCATGACAGAACACGAAGAAGTCGGGAACCGGGCCCGCGTCCAGCAGCACTTGGTTGGCCGCGGGGCCGAATCCGGGGTCGTATCCCAAACAGCGGACCGAGGCCTGGGGCAAAACGCGTCGAACTCGGGCGGTGGGGTCGGCTTCGCTGCCGGTATCCACCACGGTCACTTCCACCGACCGATGGTCTTGGGCAGCAATCGACTCCAACATCTCGTCGAACCACAGGCCCGGGTCGTGGCTCACGATCACCACGTGGATCCTGAAATCGGACTTGGCCTGCATCAGGTTTGATCTGAGTTGCGGTTGACAAACTCCCGCAGTGCTTCGGCAAGGGCCGGTGCCTGGTCAACCGCATCCGAGAGCACCGTCAGCACCGAATCGGGAAGCTGCTGAGCCATGTCCGCCACCGCGTTGCGCACGTCTTCTGGGACCTGTTCAGCAAGATCGGAGAACGCCTCCCGCAGTTCATCAGGCATCTGACCGGCCAAATCCCTCCGGGCCGACTGCACGCGATTGATAACCAACAGACCGAGTCCCACTGCGGTGTAGATGCCGTTGCGTATGCACTCCACCAGCGGATCTTCCTCTGGCACCGGCGCTTGAGCTGGCTGCGGCTCGCCCACCTCACCACCGTACCGGCCCATCCAACAAAGCAGAGGTATGGTCCACATGGCACACTCGTGGCAATGCGAGCCCTGGTCACCGGGTCGCGGGGTTTTGTCGGAACTCACCTCGTCGCTCATCTGAACGCGTGTGCCGACGACGTGATTGAGGTGGATCGCGTAATCGGCAGCCCTCCCGTCGAAGACGCCGGCGCCATATCGGAGCTGATCGCGGAGACCAAGCCCGACGTGGTGTACCACCTGGCGGGCCAAAGCGATGTGGCCGCATCGTGGAACGACCCGATGGGCACTTTCCAGGTCAATGCCGACGGCACCCTCCATGTGGTACGGGCCTGCATCGACGCTGGCGTCGAGCGACTCCTCTCGGTCACCAGCAGCGACATCTACGGCATGGTCGAACCCGAGCACTTGCCCATCACCGAAGACGCCCCCCTGCGGCCGGTCAACCCTTACGCCGCGAGCAAAGCCGCGGCCGAAATGGTGTGCATTCAGGGCTTTTTGGGCCACGGCCTCGGAGTGATCCGAGCCCGGGCCTTCAACCACCTCGGCCCCGGTCAAAGCGAGCGATTCCTAGCCCCCGCCCTGGCTGCCCGCATCGCCCGCAACGAGCAATCCGGCAACACCGCGGTCCCGGTGGGCAACCTCACAGCCCGACGCGACTTCACCGATGTGCGCGATGTGGTCCAGGCCTACCGACTCCTGGTGGCAGACGGAGAGCCCGGTGAGGCCTACAACGTGTGCTCGGGTCGGGATGTGGCCGTGTCCGACATCGCCGAAACCCTGCTCAGCCTGGCCAAGACCCCGATGAACCTCGAGCAGGACGACCGCCTGTTCCGCCCCGTCGATCTGCCGGTACAGCGAGGCGACAACACGAAACTCCAAAAGGCCACCGGCTGGACCCCGGCAATCGCCTTGGCCGACACCCTGGCCGACACCCTCGAGGATGCCCGCAGCCGACAAACCGGCCAAACTGGTGATCCTGATGGCTGAGCAACGGCCTCGACGAGCGCTGATCACCGGCATTACCGGACAAGACGGCTCGTATCTCGCTGAGTTCCTACTCGACAAGGGCTACGAGGTGGTGGGTTTGGTGAGGCGGTCCAGCATGGTCAGCTTCGAGCGCATCGCCCATCTCCAGAACCAGATCACCATTGCGAGCGGCGACCTGCTCGACGAGGCCTCCCTCATCGAGGCATTGCAACAGCACCGCCCCGCCGAGGTGTACAACCTGGCCGCCCAGTCGTTTGTGCAAACCTCCTTCGGCCAGCCGGTGCTCACCGGCGAGACCACCGCTTTGGGAGTTACCCGCCTGCTCGACGCCATCCGCATCGTCGACCCGTCCATCCGCTTCTACCAGGCGTCCAGCAGTGAGATGTTCGGCAAGGTACGGGAGGTGCCCCAAACCGAGGCGACCCCCTTCTACCCCCGGAGCCCGTATGGGGTGGCCAAGGTCTACGGCCACTGGATCACCGTCAACTACCGCGAGAGCTACGGACTGCACGCCAGCTCGGGCATCTTGTTCAACCACGAATCCCCCCGGCGGGGACTGGAGTTCGTGACCCGCAAGATCACCCACGCGGCGGCGGCGATCTTTCTCGGCCGCCAAAGCGAACTGCGGCTGGGCAACCTCGACTCCAAACGCGACTGGGGATTCGCCGGCGACTACGTGAAGGCCATGTGGATGATGCTTCAACAAGACGAGCCAGGCGACTACGTGGTGTGCTCGGGAGAGACCCACTCGGTTCGAGAGTTCTGCGAACTGGCCTTCGCCCACTTGGGCATGGACTACCGCGACTTCGTGGTGATCGACGAAGCCTTCTTCCGTCCGGCCGAAGTCGACATACTGGTGGGCGATCCCAGTCGGGCAACGTCGGTGCTGGGCTGGCACCGGGAAGTCGGATTCCAAGATCTGGTGGCCATGATGGTGGATGCCGACTTGGACCTGCTCCAGGGCAAGCTGAAAGGGATTTCTTGATTCGACCTGCCAATTGCTTGCCCAAAGGAGTCTCTTGACCCCAAGGGTGGTCACGCTGGCCGGAGGGGTGGGAGCGGCCAAACTGCTGGCCGGCCTGGTGCGGGCTCACCCGCCCGACGACCTGCTCGCGGTGGTGAACACCGCTGACGACACCGTGCTCCACGGCCTCCACGTGAGCCCCGACTTGGACACCGTGGTGTACACACTGGCCGGAGCGGTCAACCCCGACACCGGCTGGGGCTTGGCCGGGGAGACCTGGCAGGCCATGGACGCCTTGGACCGCTACGGCGGAATCACCTGGTTCCGCCTCGGCGACCGCGACCTCGCCACCCACCTCTACCGCACCCATCGACTCGGCCAGGGGGCCGACCTGGCCACCGTGACCTCAGAGATCGCCGAGGCCTGGGGCTTGGAGCTGGGGGTTTTGCCGGTTACCAACGACCGCATCGAAACCCGGGTCACGACCGTGGACGAGGGTGAGATCGGCTTCCAGGACTACTTCGTGCGCCGTCGCCACGATGTGCCCGTGACCGCCATCCGGGTGGCCGGATCAGAACGGGCCCAGCCCGCTCCCGGCCTCATCGAGACCCTGGCCTCAGCCGCCTCGATCATCATCGCTCCCTCCAACCCCATCGTGTCCATCGGGCCGGTGTTGGAGGTGCCCGGCGTACGGGATGCGGTAGCCGCCCGCCGCGATGCGGTGGTGGCGGTTTCGCCCATCGTGGGCGGCGCCGCCCTCAAGGGCCCGGCCGACCGGCTCATGAGAGAGCTCGGCCATGAATGCTCCGTGGTGGGAGTGGCCCGCCTCTACCAAGACGTGGCCGGCACCCTGGTGATCGACGAGGCCGACGCCCACCTAGCCCGCGAGGTGGAAGCCACTGGAGTGTCCTGCATTGTGGCCCCCACCGTCATGGACGGGGTCGAGTCTGCCGCAGAACTGGCCCGCACAGTGTTGAACTGCACTGGGATCAAGGGGCCATGAAGCTCGAGATATTCGGCGTGGAGGGATTGCCGGAGATAACGGCGGGCGACGACTTGGCCAGCCTCATTTCCGACGCGGCCAACCTGGCCGACGGGGACGTTGTGGTGGTCACCCAGAAGATCGTGTCCAAAGCCGAGAACGCCATGGTCGCGGTGGATCCAAACGATCCGCTCTCGCACAAACCGGTGGTGGAGCAGGAGTCGGTACGGATCCTGCGACGCAGAGGCGATCTCGTCATCAGCGAGACCAAGCATGGATTTGTGTGCGCCAACGCCGGGGTCGACCGGTCCAACGTGGCCGCGGACGCCGCCGCGCTCCTGCCCGACGATCCCGACCGCTCGGCCCGGCGTATCCGAAACGGGATCAGGGCCAGGACCGGATTGGACGTCGGGGTGGTCGTCTCCGACACCTTCGGGAGGCCGTGGCGGCGGGGAGTGGCCGACGTGGCCATCGGGGTGGCCGGGGTCCGCCCCATTCTCGATCTTCGGGGCACTCCCGACGCTTCAGGCCGAGAGCTCCAAGTAACCGAAGTGGCCATTGTCGACGAACTGGCGGCCGCGGCGGAGCTGGTCATGGGCAAGGCCGAGGGCGTGCCCGTGGCCGTCATCAGGGGTGTCGATCGCGGCTGGCTTGGACCTGGCAGCATTCAAGCCGACTTGATCCGACCCCCTGGCGAAGACCTGTTCCGCTAGCCCGCTAGGCAGTGATGTGGTGGTCGGGGGTGATGATGGCCCCGCTGATCTCTGCGTTCGCCTGAACCGTGCTGTAGGGAAGCAAGACAGAGTCGGCTACACGGGCACCGGCGGCAACGGTGGCGTGGTCCATTATCACCGAGTTGGAGATCTGGGCGCTGGGAGCGATTTCGGCGGTGGAGTGGATGTGAGTGCCCCCCGCGAGGGCGAGTTGGACCTCCAGATAGGCGGCAGGAGTGCCAGCGTCGATCCAAAAGCCGTCGTGGGCCACGGCGTACAGCAGCCCCTTCTGCACAAGGGCGGGAAAGGTCTCCCGCTCGATCGATGTCGGGCGGCCTTCGGGGATCAAGTCGAGCACCGAGGGGGCCAGAACGTACATCCCGGCGTTGATCCACCGGCTGGGCGCCTCGTCGGCGGGCGGCTTCTCAACGAAGGCTTGGACCCGCCCATCGGGATCGCACACCACGACTCCGTAGCGGGACGGGTCCTCCACCGGGGTCAGGGCGATGGTGGCCGCCGCGCCGCTGCCGCTATGGGCGTCGAGCAGATCGGCCAGCGGAAAGTCGCTGATCACGTCGCCGTTCACGGCGATGAATGTGTCTTGCACCTCGGCCATTCGAGCCGCAAAGGCAATGGCCCCTGCTGTGTCCAACGGCTCGGGCTCCACCGCGTAGAACATCTCCACCCCGGCACAGCGGTGCTGGGGATACGCGGCTTCGAAGGCGTCTGGCCGATATCCCAGCGAGAGCACCGCTCGGGTGATTCCCTGCTGTCCGAGTCTTCCCACCACATGCTCGATCATGGGCCGGTCCACCACCGGCAGCATTTGTTTGGGCCGAGTCAGGGTCAGAGGCCGAAGCCGGGTGCCGAAGCCGCCGACCAGAACAACCGCGTCCACACCGGCTCAGCCGCCGTCTGGCAACTGGACGACTGGAACGTTCTCGTCGAGGCTCTCGTCGAACTGTACCGGCCCCTCGGGCTGGGAGAGGTCAGCCACCAGCGACGGCGACACCCCGAGCAGATCGTTGATGGTGGGAGGCAGCGGCACCACGGCGTCTCGAGGGGCCAGGGCAATGGTGAAGGCCTCGCCGTCTTTCTGGAAGCGAACATCGCCGAAGTCCGAGTAGATCCGCTCGTCGGGCTCAGCGGCTACTGCGGTGAGCGCAGTAGACCAGCGCACGATCTGCACCACCGCCGGCTGCCCGTCGCAAACCGCATCCACGGCGCTGATCAAACCGAACTCCTCGGCGAAGATGCCGTTCTGGTCAATGTTAACGAACATCGCATCAAAGAATTTGTCCATGACGGCGTCTTTGCCGGTGGCGTTGGCGGTGAACGGGTGAATGTGGATCAACCCGTCGGCGTGGGAGTGGATGCCCTCGGGGTCGTAGGGATAGCCCTGGCTGTTTCGCCGGCCCTCGAAAATGGGCTGGTGGGCTCCGCCGCCGTCGGTGCAGTCCCACACCGTGTAGGCCGAGTGCCAGTGGTCGCTGAGGCCGGGACGGGCCTCTTCATCGCGCTGGGTGCGGGCAATGGCCACCACCGCAATGCCGATCAGGATGATGAGCACCACCACGGCGGGAAAGCCGATGAGCCGGCGCTGCTGTCCGACCCCGCCCATCGCCGCGGCCCGCGCCACCTTTCGAGAACCAGAGGCTCTTGCCACGGCTCAACAGGCTACCGCCCCGATTGTGCGATCAGCGCATCAACCGCCGGAACAGCTCCAAGTACTGCCCGGCCACTTCCTGGAGCCCGGCGGCCTGCTCGGCATAGGCCCGGCCTCGCCGCCCCATGTCAACCAGTCCATCGGGATCATCGGCCATCCGGGCCACCGCAGCACAGAAAGCGTCGACGTCTTCGGGGTCAACCGTGGTGCCCGCTCCAGAGGCGTCCAGCAGCTTCTCCACCTCGCTGCCCCGATCCACGCTGGCCAGCACCGGGCGGCCTGCGGCCAGCACCGAGTACACCTTGGAGGGCACGCTGGTGGTTCCGAGTCCGGCCCGCAGCAGCACCAAGTGCAGATCAGCGGCCGCCAGTACTTCCGCCAACCGCTCGGGCGGCTGCCAGCCCACCAGGTGCAGGGTGTCGAGGCGCTGGGCCGCTGCCGCCACTGCCGAACGGGCCACGCCGTCGCCGTTGACCACGAAGTGCACATCGGTTCTCCCTTGGCCCGCTAACCGTTCGGCGGCTGAAATCACCAGCTCCAAGGGTTGGGAGTGGCCCAGGTTTCCGGCGTACATAACTACGGTGGTTTCGCCGTCGTCCAGCCCCAATTCGGCCCGATACCGGTTGTGCCGATCCGACGGGGTGATGCGGTCTGCGTCAGCCGCATTGGGGATCACCACCACCTTGTCCGGGTCGACCCCGGGGGCCAGCTTGGCCCGCACGTTGGCGGCCATTCCCTCCGACAGCACACTCACGGCCGCGGCCCGCCGATACACCCAGCGCTCCAGCCGGCTGGCCGCGGCCACCACCCTGGCATTCTGCAAGACACCGGTGTCCACCGCCGCGTCGGGAAACACGTCTTGAACGTTGAACACCAGGGGTGCCCGGCCCCGCCAGGCGGCCGCCCACCCCGCGGCGCCCAGCGTGAGCGGGGGCGACATGGCGAACACCACGTCGCAGCGGCCCGCAGCCATCACAGCATCAACGCCGGCCAGCGCAGTGAACCCGGCAAACGACGCCGCCCGGGCCGCCAGCCGCCTCTTGTCGGCGGGAAACGGATGCCAGCGCCTGATCCGACCCCACGGCTCCTGCTGGGTGCGCACCAGCCGCCCCGACCATCCGCCTGCAACTGCATGGTCTCGATACCACGGGAGGCTGGTGATGATTTCCACTCGGTGGCCCCGGGCCGTCCACTGCTCGCAGACGGCGGTCATAACCTCCCCGGTGGGAGCGGTGTCGGGCGCATAGTGCGGACACAGCACCAGGATCGAGAGCGGCACCGTCATCCCGCCACCTTGGCGTACAGTCCGCTGAGCTCCGCCCCCGGGTCGAGGTCGGCCAGCTCCAGAACTCTGGACCTTCCCGCCGCGCTCAGCTCGTGACGGGCATCGCCATCTTCCACCAGCTTGCCGATGGCGTCAGCCCACTGGTCCTCGTCGTCAGGATCCAGAAGTCGCCCGCCCGCTCCCACAACCTCCGGCAACGCCCCCGCATCGGCGGCCACCACCGGGCAACCGCGGGCCATGGCCTCAACCACCGGAAGGCCGTAGCCCTCATAACGAGACGGGAAAACCATGGCCACTGCCTGCCGGAACAGGCCGTCGAGCACTGCTCTGGGTATACGGCCCAACCGGTGCCACTTGCTCCCCACTCCCAGCTCGTCGGCCAGATGGTCCAGCTTGGCGTCACGGGGGCCGGGCCCTCCCGAGGCCACCAGCGCCACATCCACCCCATCGGCAGCCAGCCGGGCCAACGCCCTCAGCAACACCTCGTGGTTCTTGTGGGGGTAGGCCACGGCCGGATAGAGCACGAATGGGTGGGACAAGTCCGGCTCTGCCGCGGCCAGCGGCATCTCCGAAGCACCCGAGGAAGCGTCCACCGGTGCGGGGAGCACCACTACTCGCTCGGGGTCAACGCCGAGGCGCTCCACAAGGCGACTCCGGCAAAACTCGCTCACGGTCACAACCACCTCTGCCCCGCGCACCGACCGCGGCAGCATGGTCTTCAAGTACAGCCGCTTGATCAAACTGAATCGCTTGGGATGGTCCAACGGCTGCAAATCGTGGATGGTCACGATTGCCGGGCGTATGCCCATCCAGGGCACGGTTCCCCCGAAGTGGTGGACCAATGAGATTCCGCGGCGGCGGCATTGCACTGCCAGCCAGGAGTTCTCCATCAGCACCCGCAACGGTCGGCTTTTGCCCACCGGCGATTTCACCACCTCGAAGCGCTCCGCCAGCGCCGGGTGGGCCTCGGCGAAGCCAGGCGGGCCGAATAAGGTCAAACGCACCGAAGAATCCAACGGAATGGCCGAGAGCATCCTGACCGCGTAGTCCTCGGTGCCCCCTACCCGGCCCGACCGCAGCCACAACAGGTTCACGCCCACGTGCGCCGTCGAGTCAGGCAAGGCATCCGAGCCCATCAGCCAGCCAGCTCCCGATAGACATCCAACAGCCCCTCAGCAGTGCGCTTCCAGGTGAACTCAGTCAGCGCCCGCTCTCGGCCCTGTGAGCCCAGACAAGCCGCAGAAGCCTCGTCGTCGAGCACACCGGCCAGGGCGTCGGCGATCCCCTCCGGCCGAGTGGGATCCACCAGCATTCCCGCCTCACCGGCCACCTCGGCAGTGGACCCCGTCGCCGACGTCACCACCGGCGTCTCCTGCACCATCGCCTCCAGCACCGGCAGGCCGAAGCCCTCGGTCAGGCTCGGATAACACACCGCCTGGGCGGCCCTCATCAGCGCCCGCTTGTCGGCCTCGGCCACAAACCCCAAACGGCGAATCCGCGGCCCCGAGGAGGCCAGGGCCCCGTCCAGCTTTGACTTCGACGCAGCCAGATCGCGGTCGAGGTTCGACTTCCAACCCGTCGGGCCCACCAGCACCAACTCCTCGGCCCTTTCCCCCAGCAACTGCCACGCCTCCAACAAGCCGGCCAGGTTCTTGCGGGGCTCTTCCGTCCCCACCCAGAGCACGAACCTGTCGGCCAGCTGAAATCGCTGTCGCACTTCCTCGGCCTCCGGTAACGGCACCAAGCGGTCATCAGCCCAGTACGGAACGACGCGCACCCGGTCGGCGTCGATCCCGGCCCGCACGCAGTCATCCGCCGTGTGCTGCGACGGGCACACCACGATGTCGGCTTCGTCGCGAGTCAAGTTCAGGGACTGAGCAAAAAACCGCAGGCCTCGTGGCGTGAAGTGGTCGGGATGGCGCAAGAACGCCAAATCGTTGACCGTCACCGCCAACGGAGCAGTCCGAGGGGGCACCGCCATGCCGGTGGCGTGAATGGCGTCCACCCGGCCGACCGCCCTTGGAACGGAAGGCCGACGCATGTGGTGCCAGCACCAGTACAGCCCGACGCGAGGCATCGGCAGAGCAGCCACCGGGATTCCGGGAGCGAACGGCTCCTCAGGAAAACTCCGGTGCCAGGCCGAAACCCCCACCATCTCGGGAGGCGCCGACAGCCGCCCCAGAGCCTCCACACACCCGAGCGCGGCCGTCGCCGTTCCCCCCGGCACCCGATGCCAGCACTGCTCCAGCGTGATCGCCACTCGCACTGCCACGATTCTGCCAGCCCGAACCCAACAAGCACGCCGCGGACCACTAGTCTGAGAACCGATGAGCGGCTTCTGGGCAGGCAAGCGGGTTCTGGTCACCGGAGGCACCGGATTCTTGGGCCAGGCGGTTTGCCGACTGCTCAACCAGGCCGAGCCCGCCTTGCTGGCCGCCCCGTCCAGCGCCGACTACGACCTGCGCAGCACTACAGATACGCAGAGGCTGCTCGCCGACATCCAGCCCGATGCAGTGATTCACCTGGCTGCCCGGGTCGGGGGCATCGGCGCCAACCAGGAGAGACCCGCCGATCTCTACCTCCACAACCTGCTGATGGGCACCAACGTCATCGAGCAGTGCCGATTGGCGCAGACCGATCGCCTTGTTGTGGTGGGCACCATCTGCTCGTACCCGAAGTACACAAAGGTGCCATTCTCCGAAGACTCACTGTGGACCGGCTACCCCGAGGAGACCAACGCCCCCTATGGAGTGGCCAAGCTGGCCCAGCTCGTGCAGCTTCAGGCCAACCGCGAGCAATATGGCCAGCAGGGCATATATCTGATGCCCACCAACCTCTATGGCCCGGGCGACAAGTTCCACCCATCGGCGTCCCATGTGATCCCCGCGCTCATCAAGAAATGCGTCGATGCCATCGAAGCCGGCCAAGACAGCATCGAGGTCTGGGGCACGGGCACGGCCAGCCGAGAGTTCCTCTATGTGGACGACGCCGCCAAAGGCATCCTGTTGGCGGCCGAGCACTACCGGGGCGCAGAGCCGGTCAACTTGGGGGCAGACCAGGAGATTGCGGTCAAAGAGCTCGTGGAGGATGTGGCCGAAGTCACCGGTTTCACCGGTCGGATCGAGTGGAATTCCTCCCGGCCCGACGGCCAACCCCGCCGCTGCGTGGACCCCAGCCGGGCCAAGAGGTTGTTCGGCTTCGAGGCCTCCACCCCCTTCGCTGAGGGATTGCGCCGCACCTACGAGTGGTACTTGGCCAATCGTCAGGAGGCCGAGTCCCGAGGGCTTTCCAACACCGCTCGGTAGTCGGCACCCACCACCAGCTCCACATCGGCGCCGCCAATTCCACCCACCTGCTCCAGAAGCGGCGCGGGCTCGATGAAGCGGGCCAGGGTCGTCGCCTGTTCCACGGCAGCCTCGGTGTGGCGGATAGCGGTTCTGGCCACATCGAACCGGTCGGCGTTGCCCCGGTCCACCACCGAGAACCCGACCCGTTCCAACTCCGCCTCCACTCCGGCCACGGTGCCCGACGAGGTGCCGTTGAGGATCCGCACCCGCACACTGGCCAGGCTCCCGGCCCGGAAGAATTCCAGCACCGGCTGGGCGTCGTTTTCCAGCAGCAGCACCTGTTTGCCGTCGATGGTGGCGTCAACCACCGGCAGCTTGTACCGCTCTATTTGGTCCACGGAGAACGACCGGAACTCGTCACCCAGATCGACGAGCTGGCCTACCGTGATGCGATCATCGAGCGTGATGCTGGGATTGTCGTCATCGAGAAGGTCGCTGGCCACCCGCCGCAGGTTGAGCGGATTGCGGATGCCCTTCTCCACCGCCCGCTTGAGGGTGGCCACCATGAACTCCTGCTGGCGCTGGTTGCGCTCCAAGTCGTTCCACACGCCAAGCCGCACCCAGTCGTCGTCATTGGCCGGATTGCCCCCCGGGGCCACCGTCAGCGGTCGGCGGGTTCGCACATAGGCCAGCGCGGTGTCGGCATCGAGGGTGACCACGCCCGTCTGCTCGATCCGCAATCCCAGCGAGTCGTCTCGGATCGGCTGGGCGATCTCCACCGGTACCCCGTCCACTGTGTTCACGATTCGCAGGAATCCGGCGAAGTTGATCTCCACGTAGTGGTGAATGGGCACCCCGAGGTATTCCGACACCGTCTCGATCAAGGCCGCGGGCCCGCCGATGCCCCGGGCGGCGTTCACCCGCTCGCTCCATCCCCTGTCGGCAATCGGCACCCAGAGGTCGCGGGGAATCGACAACATGGCCACCCGGTCGGCCTCGGGGTCAATGCGCACCAGGATCACCGAGTCGGTCAGCAGCGAGTTGACGTCCCGATCTATGTGGATAGGGCTGTCAGGGTCGATTCCAGCGGCGTTGTCGATCCCCACCAGGAGAAAATTCAAGGCTCCTGCGCCGGGGTGTTCCGCGGAGTCGACTGAGGTTCCCTCCGATGCGCCCACCAAGTTCACCGGCGCTCCCACCAGGTCCAGCGACAGCCCCACCGACACCCGGGGAATCTGGCTCACCTGCGACTTCACCATGCCCAGCCCAACCGCCCCGCCCACCGCGGCCGCAAACACCAGCAGCCCGAACAGCACCACCATGAGCTGCCACCAAGTTCTCCGGCGTGCTCCGCGCCGACGACCGCGCCTCATTGCCCGCCAGTGTAAGAGCGTGCGCCAGTAATCTTGTCGCGCTACTGCTTGTCCCAGCGGTTACTGGGATTTGGCAAATGCGAAACCCCACGCGCCTCGCAACTAAGTACACTGCACCCGATGGAGGTGGCGGCTGTGGCCGTGGTGGGACACCATCTGTGTTCCAGGTTGGTCGACGTCACCGACGATTTAGGGGCATTGGAGTCCAAGGGCTTCTGGGCGGTGGCCATAGATTTCCACGGCAAGGCAGTGTGCGCCCGCTTCGACTCGGTTCGCCCAGCCCGACCCTGGAAGGGCCGCCCCTGGAAGGGGATCCCGGCCGACACCTGGAGAAGCTCGCTCGACCAATCCGAGTTCACCTCCGGGGTTTCGGCTATCCGGGAGATGATCGCCGCCGGCGACGTCTACCAGGTGAACCTCACCCGCCACCTGAGCGCACCGCTCATCGATCCCGACACCGACATCGCTGCGTTGGGAGCGGCGCTGGCTGAAGGAAACCCCGCACCATATGCCGCCGTGCTGCGCCTGCCCGACCACGGCGTACACATTGCCTCGGCATCGCCCGAGCGCTTCTTGGTGCGCAACGGTCGATGGGTGGAATCGTCTCCCATCAAGGGCACCGCCGCCCACCCATCGGGGCTGACCCCCAAGGACCAAGCCGAGAACCTCATGATCGTCGATCTGGTACGCAACGACTTGGGCCGGGTGTGCGACTACGGCACGGTGAGCGTGCCCGCCCTGTTCTCCCTGGAGCATCACCCCGGCCTGGTGCATCTGGTGAGCACCGTGCGGGGTCGACTGGCCCGCGGCTGCGGATGGCCGGAGCTGATCGACGCCACCTTCCCGCCGGGGTCGGTAACCGGCGCTCCCAAGCTGGCCGCCCTCAACGCCATCTATGCGTTGGAGCCGCAACCGCGGGGGGTGTACTGCGGCGCGGTGGGGTGGGTGGACGCCGACCACCGGCGGGGCGATTTGAACGTGGCCATCCGCACCTTGTGGATCGAAGACGAGCACCTCCACCTCGGCACCGGAGGCGGCATCACCTACGACAGCGACCCCGAAGACGAGTGGCAGGAAACCGAGCTGAAGGCCAAGCGGCTGCTGGCCGTGGCCACCGGGGAGTACGTGCTCTAGTGACGGCCCGCATCGTGTGGATCAACGGGGATCTGGTTCCGGAGGACGAGGCCCGGATCTCACCCTTCGATCACGGATGGCTGGTGGGCGATGCCGTATTCGAGACCCTGGTCATTGTGCGGGGAATGCCGTTCGCCGCTCGCCGCCACCTGGAGCGGCTGGCCTACTCGGCCGAGCACTTGGGGGTGGCAGTTCTCGACGCCGATGTGCTGCGGGAGGCCATGATCGCGGTGGCCGACGCCAACGGGCTCCAAGAGGGTCGTCTGCGGGTCACCATCAGCAGCGGCACCGGGCCATTGGGCAGCAGCCGGGGCGACAGCCCGCCGACCGCCACCGTGGCCGCCACTCCCCAAGCCCCCTGGCCCGCCACCGTGGCGGTGGCCACCGTGGACTGGACCATCAACGAGCGCAGCCCTCTGGCCGGCCTCAAAACCGTGTCCTACGGAGCCAACGTGCGGGCATTGGCCGACGCGAAGACGGCCGGCGCCAGCGAGGCCATCTTCGCCAACACCCAGGGTCAGCTTTGCGAGGGCACCGGAAGCAACGTCTTCCTGGCCCACGATGGCCAGCTCATCACTCCCACCCTGGCCTCAGGATGCTTGGCCGGAGTCACCCGCCAGCTCGTGATCGAGCTGACCGGCGCGGTCGAGCGAGACGTGCCCCTCGAAGCGCTGGCCGCGGCCGAGGAGGCGTTTCTCACCTCCACCACCCGCGACGTTCACCCCATCCACGCCGTCGACGGCCATCCCCTTCCCGCTGCCCCCGGCCCCCACACTCAAGCCGCGGCCCGCGCCTTCGCCCAACTCAAGGCCACGGAGATCGACCCCTAGCGATTCCGCCAAGAGATCTACCGGCTTCGCAGGTGTACGACATCGCCCACCACCACCCTGGTCCCGCCTTCCATCACCAACGCCCCTCCGTCATCCAAATCCTCGGCCAGTCCTTCCAGCACGCTTCCGTCACCAAGCTGCACCGACACTTGCCGGCCCAATGTGGCCGACTCTCGGCGGGCCGCAGCCACCAGCGCCGCCTGGCCGCTGGGCGTCTCGATTCCGTCCATCCACTGCGAGAAGCCGGCTAATACCCCGGCCAGCAACTCCTCGCGATCTACCGCCGCGCCGCACACGTCTTCCAAGGCCACCGCGGTGTCAGCCACCTCGGGGGGTGTTGCTCCGGTCCGCACGTTGAGCCCCATGCCCACCACCACAGCCTCCAGTCGATCTCCAGTCACCACCGACTCGGCCAGCACCCCAGCCAGCTTGCGGTCGGCCACCACCAGGTCGTTGGGCCATTTCAAACCGGGGCGCACCCCGGCCAGCGAATCGCAGGCCTCCACCGCCCCCAACGCCAGCGCGGTGGTCACCAGGTGGGCTCGCGCCACATCGATCCTGGGCCTGGTGAGCACCGAGAACAACAGGCTCGACTCTGGCGCGGCACTCCAGCTGCGCCCCCGCCTCCCCCGACCCGCGCTCTGGTAGTCGGCCGCCAATACCGCATTCGCCTCGGCCCCTCGACGGGCCGCGGCCAACAAGTCGGCGTTCGTCGAGCCGGTCTCATTCACCCACTGGATTTGGAAGTCGGTCACTTTGCCCCGTCCCATTTCGCCTCGCCATTATTCGCGTGATCCCGAGACTCTCTGCCACCATATTGCCGTGTTGTCCAAGGTATTGGTGGCGAACCGGGGGGAGATCGCCGTTCGAGTGATCCGGGCCTGCCGGGAGTTGGGCATCGCCACGGTGGCGGTGTATTCCGACCTCGACCGCAGCGCCCTCCACGTTCGCATGGCCGATGAGGCCCATGCCCTGGGCGGCCAGACCGCAGCCGAGAGCTACCTCAACACCGAGGCCATCCTCGACGTCATCGAGCGCACCGGCGCCGACGCCGTCCACCCCGGCTACGGATTCTTCTCGGAGAACGCCGACTTCGCCCGGGCCATCACCGCCCGGGGGGTGGCGTTCATCGGCCCCAATCCCGAGGCCATCGAGGTCATGGGCGACAAGATCTCCGCTCGCCTAGCCGCGGAGCGGGTAGGGGTGAGCGGCGTCCCCGGCACCACCGACCTCATCACCGATCCCGAGCAGGTGCGGGCCTTCGGCGCCGAGCACGGCTACCCGGTGGCCATCAAAGCGGCCTACGGCGGCGGCGGCCGGGGCATGAAGGTGGTGGCCGACGAGAGCGCAGTGGAAGAGGCCATCGAGTCGGCCCAGCGGGAGGCGCTGAGCTATTTCGGGCGCGACGAAATCTACATGGAGCGCTATCTGGAGCAGCCCCGCCACGTGGAGGTGCAGGTTCTGGCCGACAGCCACGGCAACTGCCTGTACCTGGGCACTCGTGACTGCTCAGCCCAGCGCCGCCACCAGAAGCTGATCGAGGAGGCCCCCGCGGCCGGCATCGACCCCGAAATCCTGGCCGCCATGGGCGAGGCCGCGGTAAAGGTGGCCCAAGGCTGCGACTACGTGAACGCCGGCACGGTGGAGTTCCTGTATGAGGACGGCCAGTTCTACTACTTGGAGATGAACACCCGCCTCCAAGTGGAGCATCCGGCCACCGAGCTCGTCACCGGGATCGACCTGGTAGAGCAGCAGATCAAGGTGGCCTCCGGCGAGCCGCTGCCGTTCACCCAGGAGGAAATCGAGATATCCGGCCACGCCATCGAAGTGCGCATCAACGCCGAAGACCCTGCCGAGGGCGCCTTCCTGCCCTCACCGGGGCCGATCACCGGTCTGCGGGCGCCCAGCGGGTACGGAACCCGTTGGGACGGGGGGTACGAGGCCGGAGATGAGATCAGCCAGTTCTACGACAATCTGGTGGGCAAGCTGATCTGCTGGGGCCGAGATCGGCCCACTGCCATTGCCCGCACCCTGCGGGCCCTCGACGAGCTGGAAGTGAGCGGGGTGGCCACCACCATTCCCGCCGACAAGGCCATCCTGGCCCACCCCGATTTCGCCGCCCTCACCCACTCCACCAAGTGGGTGGAGGAGACGCTCGACCTGACCGGAGTCAAGAGCGCCCCGGCCAGCCCCCCCTCCGACACCGAGCCCCTGGTGCAGCGGGACATCGACGTGGAGGTCAACGGCCAGCGCTATTCGGTGAAGATGTGGGTGCCGGAGACCGCCTCTGCCCCATCCGCCGCCCCCGCATCGGGCGGCGCCAAGCGCCCCAAGCGGGCCGCCGCCAGCAAGAGCGGGGGCAGCGCGGGCAGCGGTGAGGTGACCGTGCCCATGCAGGGCACCATCGTCAAGGTGATGGTGGCTGCGGGCGACACGGTAGAGGCCGGCGATCCCATCGTGGTGCTCGAGGCCATGAAGATGGAGAACAACGTGTGTGCCGAGAAGTCCGGCACGATAGCGGAGGTCCGGGTGTCCGAGGGCGACTCGGTGGGGGGCGGCGACGTAGTGGCGGTTATCGAATAACCCGCACGCGGCGCCGGCTGTCGGCCCGGCCCGCACGCCGGTAGCATCGATCACGCTTCATGGTCGACTCCCAACCGCTTTCGCAGGCCAATACCTCGATCGTCATTCCCAGCGCCGGCCACCTCCAGTCTGACGCCGACGCCTCCATGCTCCAGCGCTGCCTGGCCACGCTCACCCTGCTCGATCCGGCGCCCGCGGAGGTGATCGTAGTGGTGGGCGACGAATTCCAGGGCGAGCCGCCTCAGCAGACCGCCGGCCTGCCCCTGCGAGTTGTCCACCGGGGCCCGGGGCCCTTCGACTTCTCCCGGGCCGTGAACTGCGGCGTGCTGGCCAGCCACGGCGAGCTGGTTCTGATGCTCAACGACGACATAGAGGCAGAAACCGGCGACTGGCTGGGAAAAATGGCCGCCCATCTCAGCGATCCGAGCATCGGCGCCGTAGGGGCCGCCCTGCTGTATCCCGACCGGTCGATCCAGCACATCGGCATGGAGTTCGACGGTGCTCATCCCATCCACTCGTTCCGGGGATGCCAGCAGTCCGAAGCCGCCGCGGCCGGCGGCGACGGGGCTCGCGATGTGATCGGCGTCACCGGGGCCTGCTTTCTGGCCCGACGCCGGGATCTGCTGGCCGTGGGCGGGATGTCGCTGGAGTTCCCCGCCTCCTACGGCGATGTCGATCTGTGCCTGCGGCTCATCCGGTCGGGCTTGCGGGTGGTGGTGGAGCCCACCGCCACCCTCATCCACCACGAGAGCGCCAGCCGGGAACCGGTCATCGAATCCTGGGAGTGGGAGAGGTTCGTCGCCCGCTGGGGCGAGCCGCCCCACCGGGGGCCACTCCCTGCCAATTCCGAATCCGACCGCAACTACGATTCAGCCATGACCGCCGATCAGGTGGATGGCGAGGATCGCGATCAGCTCCGCCATGAACTCCTCAACCAGCGCGATCGGACCCTCGGAGCCGAAGCGCGCAACCAGTTCCTAACGAACCGCGTCGCCCACCAAGACGACCAGATTGCCGAACTGGAAGGCCGGGTGGCCGAGCGGAACACCCGCATAGAGGAGTGGAAAAACCGGGTGGCCGAGCGGGACACCCGCATAGGCGAACGAGATGCCCGCATCGCCGAGCGGGACCTGCGCATGGCCGAGAAGGACGCCAGCGCCGACGAGAAGGACGCCCGCATCGCCGAGCTCGAGGCCGAGAACCTCCGCTTGCACGAGGACTTGGCCCGACCGGCCATCATCCGGCTTGCTCGTCGTCTAGTCCCAGGATCGGGCCGGCATGAGCGAGCTTGACCTCAAACAGGTCAGCGCGGAGATCGAGGCTGATGCCGACAAGCGCCGCCGCCAAGACCGGGAGATCGCCCAGCTTGAACACGACATAGAGCAAGCTTGGGCCGACATCGCCGAGTCCGAGTCCTGTCTGCACGTCATCGACGAAGACGGCGATTTCTTGAACCAGGCCGCCAATCTGGCCTCGCTCGACCCCCATGTCCCGATCGGGTCGCGCCGGGGACTCCGTGGCGTCAAGTGGCTTGTCCGCAAACTGTCCTACTGGTACGCCCGCTTTCTCACCGACCAGTTCAACGTGTTCGCCGGAGTGCTGATCCGGCACCTGCGCAACGTCGAAACCCGACTGGGCCGACTGGAAGGCGCGGCCGGCTATCTGGGCGACGGCACCGTTCCGGCCGGCTTCGGTGTTCTCGACAGTCCTCCTGAGCCATCGTCCGAAGTGGTGTCCCACGTCGCCGGCTTGGCGGGCTCGGGGCCGTGTCTGGTGCTGTCCGGTGGGAAAGGCGCCATAGTCGAGGCCATCAGCCAGCAGGGCATCAGCGTCCACGGCGTGGAACAAGACCCCGACCGGGTTCTCGCCGGACTCCGCCGTCGCCTCGACATTCGAGCGGGCGGCGTGCTCCCCCATCTGGTGGGCGCCGAGAACGGGGAATTCGGCACGATCGTGCTCACCGGGTTTGTGGAGACCCTCCCGCTCAGAGACCTGGTCGGAATGGTCAACCAGGCCAGCCTGAAGCTGAAGAAAACCGGGCGGATCGTGGTGGCAGTGGCCGACCCCGCAGCCCGGGCCCGGGTAGAAGCCGAGCTGGGCTCGGGGCTGGGGATATCGCCGGTCACCTGGCGGCACCTGTTGGAGCAGGCCGGCTTCGACGCCAGCCTGGAGCCCTGCTCCGACTCCCGCATCACCGAGATAGTGGTCGCCCAGCGCACCGCCCCGCCGAGCCGGCCATGAGCCTCGCTGTGCCAATCATGAGCCCACTGAGCCGGCCATGAGCCCCACCGTCGACCTGTTGATCCCGCAGATGGCCACGGGAGACGCCACCAGCAATCACACCCGGCTGATCCAGCAGCTCCTCGAAGAGAAGGGGTTAGAGACCCGTGTCGTGGTAGAGCGCAAGAGCCGGTCCGACGGCAGCGACCTGTCGGTCGAGAAGTGGAAGGGCGACGCCCGGGTCTCGATTCTCCAGCACTCCATCGGGTCGGAGGTAGCTCAGTTCGTGATCCGGAAGAAGACGCCGGTCGTGCTCAACTACCACAACATCACCCCCGCCAGTTACTTCCAGTCGTGGCAGCCCGAACTGGCCAAGAGCGTCCAGCGAGGACGCCAGCAGCTCGGCCAACTGGCCCGGCTGACCCGTCGAGGGATCGCCGACTCGGAGTTCAACGCCCGGGAACTGAGGGACTTGGGCATCGACGACGTGGTGGTCGCCCCCGTGCTGTGGAAGCTGGGCAGCGGCGTGCCGCCGTCTGAGCCGGGCGACAGCACCGACATCGACGGCGGGGGGACCGTGTTGTTCGTCGGCCGGCTGGCCCCCAACAAGTGCCAGCACGATCTCATCGCCGCCTTCGCGGTGCTGTCGCGGTTCCGCCCCGAGGCCAGGCTGGTGCTCGTTGGACAAGCCTCTCCTCCCCAATACCTGCACTCTTTGAAGAGCCTCGCTCGCCGCCTCGGCGTACACGGTCGGGTGGTGTTCGCCGGCAAGGTGTCCGACAAGAACCTCCTCCAGTGGTATCAGCTGTCCGATGTGCTGGCCTGCACATCGGAGCACGAGGGCTTCGGAGTGCCCCTGGTCGAGGCCATGGCCAACGGCCTGCCCGTGGTGGCCTACGACGCGGCCGCGGTGGCCGAGACGGTCCAGGATGCGGGCATCGTGATACGCGACAAGCGGCCGGTGACCATGGCCCTGGCCCTCCACCGAGTGCTGAGCGACGGTCAGCTTCGCCAGAGCCTGCGCGACCGCGGCGTCAAGTCGGCCCAGCGGTTCGACATCTCCGTCACCCGCGAGCAGATGTGGATCGCCCTCAAAGACCTGGTGGAAGTCGGGGACTGATCCTCCGTCACCCGCGAGCATATGTGGATCGCCCTCAAAGACCTGGTGGAAGTCGGGGACTGATCCCGGCGGGCAGCCTCAGCGCCGGCCGAAGCCCCTTATCAACCCGGCAACCTTGTTGTGGACTCGCTCCCGCCACGCCACCCGGGCCAATCGGGCCTGGACCTCGGCCAGCTCAGACTGGAGCTGCGCCAGCCTGGCATCGGCTTGTGCCAGTTGCGCCTGGGCCTGCTCCAAGCCCACCGCCGTCTCGTGCTGCTCGGACAGCTGGGCCAGCAGCTCCTGTTGTCTATGGACCAGATGCTCCATGCGACGGTAGGGGGCCAGCGGCGATCCCAACCGGTCCATCCGGGACCGGGACCCCGCATCGTGCAGTTCGGCCAGCCTCACCGCCGGCTGGCGGTAGACCAGACCCATCAGCTCGCCCTCGGCCTGTCTCCACCGGCTGAGCAGGTCGTCGTCGATGTGTTCGCCGATCAGTCCGCCGAGATGAGCCACCAGGCGGTCGTTGCTCCAGGTCACCGGCCAGGGCAGATGGCAGCGGGCGCTCAGCAGGGCGGAGACCGTCTTCCACAGCCCTCTGACCACCGCCAAACGAACATCCACTCCCCCGGCGGCCACCCATTCCCGGTCCACGAACTTGAGGCCCTCCGCAGTCATCACAAAGTTGTCGGGCCCGGAATCCAACCACACCGGGGGCAGCGCCCGTTCGGCATCGGCCGGCAGATAGGGGTGGGGCGCGGCAACCGAGTCGATCGGAGTCTCCCGAGCAGACAGCGCGGCCCGCCAGTTCCGCAACAGCTCGGCGAATCCGTCCTCGTCGCCCTCCCGGGCGCAGTCCAGCAGACACTGCTCGAGGTTCCGGCCCGGGTAGTAGGGCTCCTCGGACACCTCCACCTGCCCGAGCCACCCGTCGAGATCACCGGCCCTGTCTTCATCCAGCAGACTGCGCCTCACCACCAGGCTCTGGTCCGAATCCACCACCACGGCCTGCAGTCTCCAGCGCCGTTGTCGATCCGGGGCCACGCGCCAGGCCAGCGACCGCTGGTCAACCCGCTCTGCCACCGCTTCTTTGCTCCGACCGGCGACCACCAGAAAAGAGTTGGCCACATCGGGTCCCAGGCCCGCCGTCAGCAGCGCTCGGTGGGCGGCCCGCTCATCGGCAACCACCACCGGACGGGCATATTCGCTGCTGGTGGGGTGGCCCACGATTTGGTCGACCATGTCGACGCCATCGGGTCGGCCATAGATCTCCTCGGCCAGCACCGCGGTGGGCAGCTTGTAGTCGGGAAACGGGTACAGCCACTTCTGGGTCCCCAACCCGGCGTCGGCCAGCATCTCGGCCAGCTCCCGCCGCGACCAGGTGGTGGGCTCCCCGTCGCGGTAGCCCTCCCAGCCCACCCAGGGCAGCCCCAGATGGTCTTCGGGAAATCCCAGCAGGTACTTGAGCCCGAGGCGGTTCTCAATGGCCAACACCACCACTCCGTCGGGAGCGAGGGCATCCACCGCCCGGCTGAGAAGGGCCGCGGGCCCGTCTCCCCCACCCTGGCCGGTGCCGGCGTATTCCAGCACTCCCACCAACAGAACCACGTCGTAGGCCTCGCTCCCGCCGTCGCCCAGCGCATCCAGCGGCCCACACAGAACCCCCACGTCGTGAAGTCCGGCACAGCGATGGGCGATCAGCTCGGCTCGGGCTTCACTGCCCTCCACCGCGGTCACCGCCGCCCCCCGGTCGGCGCAGATCCGGGTGTTGACTCCCGAGCCCGCCCCCACGTCCAACACCCTGTCGCCAGATCCGATGGCCACCGGGGCCAATAAGACGGCCCGTTCCGGCGCCAGGTGATAGGCCGTGGGCCAGTCGTGGATCGCCGACGCCAGCTCATCCGACCCCACTCGGCGGTCTTCCGCGGCTCGCAGCACGGCCAGCAGCTCGTCCTCAGCCCCGTCGGCATAGGGCAGCGAGTCGCCGATCATGGTGATTGGCAAAGGTTCAGCGCTCATCAGCACATCCCGGCCGGCTCAGACCCCGGCCCGCCAGTCGCCCTCCAGGTTCAACAGCCCGTTGGCCTGCGGATCGGGCTCACCGGAAATCTGAAGCCAGAACTCCCGGGCTCGGCGGTCGTAGAGAAACGAGGCGTCAGAATCCTGCACGGCGGCGTTGACATGAAACGCACCCGAGCGGAACGGTATGCGGAGCAGGCGAAACTCCACCCACCCCTCGCCGTCCACCTTGCCCGGTCGGAACCCGTCGACGTGGGAGCGGGGGCCGGCCAGGTGCAGGTTGTTGTGGTCGTAGAACCCCAGTGAGAACACCGGGTCTTCAACCGGCTCCGAGGCGGAGTAGTGGATGCGCACGACCAGCGGATCGCCCGATGCGAAGGACTTGGGCCGGTGACCGGCCCCATCGAAGAATTCCAGGTTCGTGATGCGCAACGGCGTCTCCCCCTCGGTATCGGAGCGGGGACGGTGACCCACCGAGGCGGCCCCCTCGGTGTCGATGGTGTCGAGGTAGGCGTTGACCACATCCTGGGGATCGCCCACCGCGGCCAGCAGCCCGCGGTTGAGCCAGGCCATCTGATCGCAGTTGGCCCGCAGCATCCCCAGATCGTGGCTGACCAACACGATGGTCACCCCTTGGGACCGCAGCGACTCCAAGTGGCTGAAACACCGGAGCTGGAACTCCTCGTCGCCCACGGCCACCACCTCGTCGACGATGAGGATCTCGGGGTCGACGTGGACGGCGACCGCGAAGCCCAGCCTCACGTACATGCCGCTGGAGTAGATCTTGACCGGGCTGTCGATGAACTCCTCCAAGCCGGCGAATTCGACGATCTGCTCCACTCGGTCATCAATCTGAGACTTCGGCACCCCGAGCACTGAGGCGTTGAGGTAGATGTTCTCCCGGCCGCTCAATGCGGGGTGGAACCCTGCCCCCAGCTCCAAGAGGGCCGACGTCCGGCCGTTGGCTTCGACTCGGCCTTCGGTGGGGCGGTAGATCCCGGCCATGACCCGCAGCAGGGTGGACTTGCCCGATCCGTTGCGTCCCACCAGCCCGTACATCGAACCCCGGGGCACCTCCAGGCTGATGTCTCGAAGCGCCCAGAACGGCTCACTGCGCACCCGGCGGAATGAGCGGCCCGATCCGGGGCGCAGCCCCGTCCACGCTTCCTTCAGGCTGAGGGGCCGGTCCAAGGTCACCCGGAAGCGCTTGGACACGCCCTCGACGACCACCGCGTTCTCGCCCATCGCCTAGAGCTCCTCGGCGATGTCGCGGGTTCGGACTTTGAACATCAACCAGCCACCCGCGCCCACCGCCAGCGAGATCAGCGCCATGAGCCCCAATCGAAGCAGACCGGGCCAGTCCAATCCGTACAGCAGCTCGCGAGAGGCCTCAGTGAACTGTGATAGCGGATTCAACCGGATGATGTCGCGCACCGGCAGCCCCATGGCCCGCTCGGGGATCAACGACAGCGGATAGACGATCGGCGTCACATAGAAGAGGAACTGCAAGACAATGGTGGACAGGTAGCCCACGTCGCGATAGCGCACGTTCCACACGCTGAGCACCAGGCCGATCCCCAGGGCAAAGATGGCCAAGAACAGCAGGAGGACAGGCCACAGCAGGAAGGTCCAACTCACGTTGACCAGGCAGATGAGGATCAGCATCAAGATGGACGCCTCGATGGCCGCTTGGAACAGCACGGTGAGAAGGGCGGCGACCGCCGGGGCCTCCGGGGGGAAGTACACCTTGCCGAGAAGCGAGCCCAAGTCCAACAACGCGCTCATCGCCCCGGTGATGACTCCGTAGAAGGCGTTCCACATGACCAGGGCGCAAAACAGGTAGAGGGCGAAGTTGTCGAAGCGGCCGTTGCCGGCCCGAGGGGGGTCGAACTTCAACAGCACCCCGAACACCAGCGCGTAGATGGCCAGGGTGGCCGCCGGATTGAGCATCGACCACAGCCACCCCAGCACCGATCGCTTGTAGCGCGACCCCAGCTCCCGCTGCACCAGGCGTCCGATCAGCTCCCGGTAGCCCCAGATCTCCAGGACGCCGCCCCGGTTTGTGAGCGCCGCCCAAGACCACCTCATCGATCCGAGGCGGCCCACTCCTCCCGCGCTGCCTTTCATAACCCTCACCGCGGCGGCTCGGGATCGCACAGAAAGCCGTACACGCCGCCCAGGTTCTGATCCCAGCGGGCGTGGCGGGCGGCTATGTCGGCCAGGCCCTGCTGGGCTAGACGCTGTCGGCGGGCGGGATCCCGCGCCAGGGCAACGATCTCGGCGGCCAGCCCGTCTGCCGTCTGGGGCGACTGCATGCAGTTGTGGTCGTGGCGCAGAAGCCAGTCCCCCGCCGGATTCTCAAAGGCCACCACCGCGGTGCCGCAGGCCATCAGCTCCAGCGGCAGGTAGGAGGGGTGCTCGGAAGTGGTGAGCGCCACGCCGATGTCGCAGGATCGATAGAGCGGGCCGGTCTCCCGGTAGTCGAGCTGTCCCATATGGGTGACGAGGGAGTCCATGTGCTCGGGGAAGGCCCACGATCCCGCGGTCACAATGCGCACTTCGTCGGCCAGTTCGTCTTTCACCAGGCGCACGGCCCGAGCGGCCAACTCCCAGCAGTTGCGCAGATGGCCGGGACGGGCATAGATGAACACGGTCACCGGGCGGTCGGGATCAGGGTCGATGCGGTTGCGGGCGTGGAACACCGAGTCGTCCACCGCGGGCCAGAAATGATCGGCCACTCCGCCGTAGCGATCCCGATAGATGTCGGCCAGATGGCCGGTGTTGCACAACCCGTAGAGCCCTAGCCGGTAGCTGTGCTCGGCCAGGGCGTAAAGCGTGCCCGCCGGGTAGAACATGGGCTCGAAATCCTGGATCAGGTAGAAGCGGCGCCTCTGGCCCGGGGTGCGGGCCGCGAAATAGGCGGTGGTCCACATGGTGGCGATGGCTGCATCGGCCGAAGGAACATCGCCGGGATCGAAGGCGAATGAATCGTGGTAGGCGATGGGGCTGTCGGCCAGCGACCGGAAGGCCGCAGAAATTCCCGACCGGTACCACCGTTCGTCGTGGTCGACGGGACCGGCCATCACCATGAACCGGTTCTCCACCCCGTGATTCACGGCCAAATGGTTGGCCAGCCGGAACACCGTGTGGATGCCGCCGTAGAAGGGGTTCTGGAACTCGGGCACAAACCAGTTGGCGGTTCTCACCTCGTGTTGGCCCCGCACTGCTCGATGGCCTTGGCGAACCGACTCGGCCAACTGCCGATCCGCCTCGGAAGCGAAGGCCAGGGCGTGGGCCTCCCCGGTCTCGTTGCGCTGGTAGAAGACTTCCATGGGCCGACCCAGCATCTCGGTGAGCTGCTTCAGCACGCCCGGCTTCTCCTCGCAGTACACCGTCGGCTCGGGGTGGGCGGCACTGAGGTTCGGGGAGAAGTAGGGGTCACCCCCCATCAGCCAGCGCTGATAGACCCAATAGCTGGCGAACACGTCGCCGTCCGGGATGTCCGGGCCACGGGTGGCCGACTCCTTGTGGGTGATCGGGGTGGCCGCCGACACCACGTTGCGGTATCCGGCCTGCCGAGCCCGCAGCCCGAGCACCACATCGCTACCGCAGAGCTCTAGGCGCTCGTCGAACCCGCCGACTTCCTCGAACACCGAACGGCGCACGGCCATACAGGCGCCGGTCACCGCCACTGCGTTGCGGGTCCAATCAGTGGACCCCAAGAGGCTGTCGGAATGCGGGGCCATGCCCTGGAACAGGTGGCCGGCCAGCCCGGTCATGCCGATGACTGCCCCGCCGTGCTGAATCAGCCCTTCGTCGTCGATGAGTTGGAGGCCGACGACGCCGACCTCGGATCGCTGAGCCCAGCCACTGAGGTTGTCCAGCCATCCGGGATGACCGGGCGAGGTGTCGTCGTTCAAGAAAACCAGCACTTCTCCGGTGGCTTGGCCCGCCGCCCGGTTGTTGACCGCGGAGTAGTTGAACGGCTCATCCCACCAGATGACCTCGGGGTTCAGATCAACGGCTCGAGCCCGGTACCAGGCCTCGTTGTCGTCGCTACGGCCGCCGTTGTCCACGATGACGAGCTCAACGGCAGGGTGCTTGGCTGAACGGACCAAGTCGAATGCGCCCTCTAGCAGGCCTCGATTGTGGCGGGTGGCAACGATGACGCTGACCGGCACATCCCGGGCGGGCGCCCACGCCAGGTTGACGCCGCTGGCCCCCGCCTCGGCCCGAGCCGGCCAGCCCTGCCGCGACAGCCAGCGGTTCACCAACTCCAGATGGTGCGTCTCGACGCGGTCGTCGCGGCGGTCCCCGGTCTGCAACACCGCGGGCAGGCGGCACACCTGCTGGTCGGCCACGTCCAGCCCCAGCAGCAGATCCCACCACAGGGAGTCGTCAGTGGCCCCAGCATCGCGGTAGCGCAGGGCGGCTTCGACTTGAAGGCATCGGGCCCGAACGGCAAAGGCCCGTCCGATGTAGTTGGCACACACGAGGAGATCGGGCGACCAGCCCGGCTTGAAGCGGGGCCGGCTCAAGCGGTCCAGGTCGTCTTCGAAATAGACGCCTTCGGGCATCCCCGCGAGATGCCACTCCCATACTTCACCCAGATCGGCCAGGTCATCATCCCAATACACCAACTCCAGCCATGGGTCGCGCCACGCGGCCTGCGCGATCTGGAACACCGCATCGGGCCGAAGCCGGTCGCCAGCCCGCAGCAGCACCACTAGATCCCGGGGACAGTCCTGCGACAGCCGGTCGAACTCCTCAGCCAGCCCGCCAGCCTCGACTTTGACCACCTCGACCAGCCCCCACGACTGGCCGTGCAGCGACGCCTCGGTGGCAGCCACATCGCCGCCGCCGTCCACCACCAGCCCCCACACCCTGAGCGGTCGGGTCCACTCGTCAAACCACTGCCGCTGAATCGCCAGGACGCTGGGATCGGCCGGCAGCCGGCAGAACCACTCTCGATAGGTCACACCGGCCGGCCGGCGCGGCGGAGCTGGTTCGGGCTCAGGCCCGGCGGGCGGCTCTGCTGTCTGGGTGCGGCGGACCGCGCGGCGTGCCTCCCGGATGATGGCCATCGCACTGCTGACCAGCCGTCGACGGCGGGTTTCTCGGGGGAGAGCTCGCTCAAGCAGACGACGAACCACTACGACACCCTACCTGTACTCCTGGTTTCGCTTTCACCCGAGAAGCCTCCCACCGCAGTGAAGACGGCTTCTGCCATGGCGGTGCACTTGATGGCAGAAGCCGAAGCTGGGAGAATTGCCCGGCGGGCGGCCAACCGGTTTTGGACGTTCTATGCATTGGCAGCGATTGACGGTGTTGAACCGCCCTCGCTTATCACAGATTGTTGCCGCCTCGACAGCACTCATGGTCGCGGCATCATTGCTGATCGCGGCCCCCTCCTCCGCCCAGCAGAATCCCAATCCCTCACCGGTGCTCGTCGTCGATCCCACCGCAACCGCCACGTTCACCGGCAGCGGCTGGGGCCACGGAGTGGGAATGAGCCAGTGGGGAGGCCTTGCCCGAGCCCAGGCCGGACACAGTGCCCAGCAGATCCTGGGCTTCTATTACGAGAACACCGTGCTTGCAGAGAACTATGGGCGCCCGGACAACGGTGCGGAACCGCCTTCCTCCCCCGAACCGAGCTCTCCCGCCACGCCCGCTGCCGGGGAGAGTGCGACACCGTTGGCACTGGCCACCACCGGCAGCACCACGCTCACTCCCGAGGGTCTCAACCGGATCACCATCGACAACCAGAACATCGCCGTCGGCGACCAGAGCGCAGCTCGAGCCCCCGCGGGAACGCCCATCGACTTTTCCCGCAGCGGCGGGCTCTGGCAGATCACATTCGGCACCACCAACGTGTGCGGCAACGGCTGTTCCGGGCAAACCGTCCAGCTCCATTTCGCCACCGACACCGCGGTGGCCGTGTCCACTACCGGCCGCTCCTACTCCCACGGCCGCATCAACCTCGTGGCCGTGGCCAACGATCCCAGCCAGTTCCACATCACTCTCGATTCGCTCTCCGTGGAGACCTTCCTCAACGACCCCCACAACGACCCCGCGGTGCCCAACACCGGCGTTGACCAGACAACCGGTTCGACCCACTTCGTGCTGGCCGTCACCCAGGCCGCCACGCTCACGCCCCAGGGCTTGAACCGCATCACCATCGACAACCAGAACATCACCATCGGCGGCCAGAGCGCAGCCCGAGCCCCAGCCGGCACCCCTATCATCGTCACCCGCGTCGGCGGACGCTGGCGCATTCGATACGGCAATGCCGACCTCTGCGGCAGCGGCTGCTCGGGACAGACTGTCCAGCTCCACTTCGGCACCGACACCGCGGTCGCGTTGTCCACCACCGGCCGCTCCTATTCCCACGGCCGCTTCAACCTCGTGGCCGAGGCCGGTGATCCGAACCTATTCCGGGTTGTCTTGGACTCGCTGACCCCCGAGAGATTCCTCAGCGATCCCCACAACACGCCACCTGAGATCCCGAAAGCCGACTCCACGCCCATCACCGAAACGGTCATCCAACCTCCGCCCGACCCCGTGCATCCCGAAGACGCCATTCGCGTCCACCTGAGCACAACTACCGGAACCACGCTCACCCCCCGGGGGGCAAACCGCATCACCGTTGACGGCCAAGGCGAGATCCGGGTGCCCGCCGGAACACCGGTAAATGTCGTCTACCACCCCGGCCACTGGCATTTCACCATCAACGGAGTCGACGCCTGTGGCAGCAACGGTTGTCCGGGCCATACCGCCCAGTTTCACTTCGCCACCGGCACGTCGGTGGCGGTGTCCAACACCGGACACTCCTACTCCCACGGCCGCATAAATTTGGTGCCCGCCGGCGGAGACCCCGGCACCTTCTACGTCACCCTCGATTCCCTCTCGATGGAGCAGTATCTGTGGGGCATCGCCGAGACGCCCATGAATTGGCCGCTGGCCATTCACGAGGCCCAGGCCATCGCCGCCCGCAGCTACGCCACCGCCACCCTGCGGGAGCGGCGGGCCTCCAACACCTGGACTCGGCCATTCGACCTATACGCCAGCGTGTGGGACCAGGCCTACGTGGGCGATACCCGGGAGAGGCACGCCGACGCCGCCACCTGGCTTCAAGCCGTGCAAAACACCGCAGGACAGGTGATGCTCCACAACGGGGCGCCCATCCGAGCCTTCTATTCGGCCTCCAACGGCGGCCACACCGAGCGCAGCGGATATGTGTTCTCCACTGATTTGGCCTATCTGCCGGCCAAGCCCGACCCGTTCGACAGCATGGGATCCAACCCGTATGCCTCCTGGTCGCGCTCCTACTCGGTGGCCGACCTCAACCGGTGGCTGAACGACCACACCGACACGGCGATAGGCCGGCTCATCAGCATGGACGTGATTGGCGGCACCGGCGGCTCCGGCCGGTTGGACAAGGCCCAAGTCCGGATAACCGGCACGTCTAGAACCGTCACCGTCAGCGGCAATCGGCTTCAGGCTCGGATCAATACCGCCGCCCGGGAGAGCGGACAGAACCAGCTGCTGTCCACGCTGTTCAGCTTCACCGTTCCTCTCGCCAGCGTTCCCTCCACAACGACCACGCCGGGAGATCCCGGGGATACACCCCCGATCGACTCCATTCCCGCCGACCAGAAGTACTACTCCGGTGTCATCGACGGCCCGGACTTCTGCTTAAACCGGAGCCTGGGCGGACCGATCACCTACCCCTTCGACCGGGATGGCGACGGTGTGGCCGATATCTGCGCCCTGCCCCGCACCCGACGGGAGGCGGTGGCCCACCAGAAGACCATTGAACATCTTGCCCTGGTGGAACGGGAGATTTTCAGCGCTCGGTTCGCAGAGGAATGCCGCTCGGTGGCCAACACCTTCGGCGAACCGGAGAAGGAGACGGCAGACGAGTGCCAGCAATATCGGGACTTCACGGCTAATTTACCGGGCGGATCGGCTGCGCCCAATGGCGGCACCGGCGCTCAGACTCCGAGGTCGGCGGTCGGTCAGGACGACTACGCAGTGGACGACCGGCAGTACTACTCCGGGATCATCGACGGCCCCGACTTCTGCTTGAACTTCAGCCTCGGAGGTCCCACCACCTATGCCTTCGACAGCAACGGCGACAACGTGGCCGACATCTGCGCCCTTCCCCGCACTCGACGGGCCGCCGTGGCCCGCCAGCGGGCCCTCGAGCACCTGGCCCACGCCTCCCCTGAACTAGAAACCCTCTACCAGGCGCTCTTCATCGTGAACTGCCACATGGGGCCGGTGACGCTCGGCGAATCCGCCAAAGAGGCCAACGATGCCTGCGAGCCCCACATTCAGGCGGGGGCGGCTTAGCCCAGCAGCTCGGCCACCAAGCGCCTCAGCGGCTCTCGAAAGTCGCCTGGGCTCCTCATGCCGGCCAAGGCCAAGGCCCGATTCTCCAACGCCGAGTTGGCCGGACGGGGGGCGGGGCGGGGCGGCTGCAAATCAGCGGTTGAGATGGGCGCAACCCGGTCGGGGTCATGGCCCGCAGCGGCCATCACCTCCCGAGCGAACTCATACCAAGACACGTCTCCCTGATTGGCCGCGTGGTACAGGCCGGGACGCCGGTCAACACACAGCCTCTCGATCACTGCGGCCACATCAGCGGTGAACGACGGCGAACCCCGCTGATCGCTCACGAACCGAAGGGGACTGTCTTCGGCGGCGAGCCGCAATACGGTGCCCACCATGTTGGACCCGTGCCGCCCGCACAGCCAGGAGGTTCGGACCACGGTGGCGTCCTCGCCCGCTTCCCTCTCGCCGGCCAGCTTGCTGGCGCCGTACACCGACTGAGGATCGGGCCGGTCCCATTCGTGATAGGGCTCGGCCTTGTTGCCGGAGAACACGTAGTCAGTGGAAACGTGGCAGAAGTGGGCATCGAACCGCCGAGCGGCCTCGGCCATGTGGCGTACCGCGAGAGCGTTGACCTGGTAGGCCCGGTCGGCCTCGGTCTCGCAAGCGTCCACCGCGGTATAGGCCGCGCAGTTGACCACGGTGTCAGGCCGAATGGCGCTCACCGCGCTGAGCACTTGGTCTCGTTGGGACACGTCCAGTTCTTGGCGGCGAGCAGCGATGGGCTCGTGGCCAGATGCGGCCAACTTCGCGGCAACGTCGTGGCCGAGCTGCCCCGCCGCTCCGGTGACCAGCACCCTCACGGCCCCGCGGCCCTCATGTTGCAGCTTTCTTGAGCGGTTCCCACCACCAGCGGTTGTCCCGGTACCAGGCAACGGTGGCGGCCAGGGCCTCGTCCAGCTCCCGGACCGGCGACCACCCCAGCTCTTTCATCTTGGCCGCGTCCACCGAATAGCGCCGGTCGTGGCCCAGACGGTCGGCCACCGGTTGGATGAACGACTCGTCCCGCCCGCACAGGGCCAGCAGGCGGCTGGTCAGGTCCCGGTTGGTGAGCTGGTTGCCGCCGGCGATGTTGTAGATCTCTCCGGCCTGGCCTTGGCGCAGCACCTGGTCGATGGCCGCACAGTTGTCGTCCACATGGCACCAGTCCCGCACATTCTGGCCATCGCCGTACAGGGGCACCTTCAATCCGTCCAGCAAATTGGTGGTGAACAGGGGGATGAGCTTTTCGGGGTGCTGGTAGGGGCCGAAGTTGTTGGTGCTGCGGGTAACCGCCACCGGCAGGCCGAAGGTCTCCCGGTAGGCCAGCGCGATCAAGTCGGCGCCGGCCTTGGACGCCGAGTAGGGCGAGCTGGGCCCCAGACGGTCGGTCTCGGTGAACGACCCCTCAGCGATCGACCCGTACACCTCATCGGTGGACACGTGGACCACCTTGTCCACCTCCAGCAGCCGAGCGGTGTCGCACACCACGTTGGTGCCGTCGCAGTTGGTGCGAACGAAGGCGTCGGGGCCGACAATGGAGCGGTCTACATGGCTCTCGGCGGCGAAATGAACCACCCCATCGCAGCCATCCATGGCCTTGGCCACCCCGTCGCGGTCGCAGACGTCGCCATGGATGAACTCCAAGCGGGGGTCGTCTTCTAGGCCCCGCAGGTTGTCGCGGTTTCCGGCGTAGGTAAGGGCGTCGTACACCAACACGGCATCGTCGGTGCGAGCCAGCACCCAGCGCACGTAATTCGATCCGATGAACCCCGCGCCCCCGGTCACAAAGAGCTTCATGTCACCCTTGGGCTTCGAAGCGGGGAATCAGATGATCCGGTATCGCCGAGCGGCGGGGATTGGACTGGTCCCGAGCCGACAGCACGGGGTTGCCCACCCCCCAGTCGGCCCCAACCTCGGGGTCGTTCCAGGCCACCCCCAGCTCGTCGTCTGGGTTGTAATAGCCGTCCACGAGATAGCTGATGGTCATGTCCGACAACGCGGCAAACCCGTGGGCCACCCCCGGCGGGATGTACACCCCCCGATGGTGGTTCACGCCGTCGGGCTCGGTGCCCAGGGGCAGCGTCATTGTGCGCCCGTCGGTGGGTGAGCCTGACCGCAGATCATGGAGCACCACCCGGGCCTGGCCCACGGGCACATACCAGTAGTCGGCCTGATGGAGGTGGTAGTGCAAACCCACCACCGAGCCGGCTCGCCGGTCGCCCCGGTTGGCCTGGATCATCTCCCGGACCCCGGGAATCCACTCCCGCCGGTAGGTCTCCACAAACACGCCCCGCTCGTCGCCATGGATTTCGGGGGACACGATGAACACACCCGATATCGCCTCACAGCGGCTTACCTCAGCCATGGCCCTACCTCAGTTCCAAGTGAGAATGACCAGCCGACATCTACCCCAGCTCCAGATGGGAGTGGTCGCCCAGCATGAGCCGGGACACTGGGCGGCGCTCGGGCGACTGGGTCACCTGAACGTGCTGGCCGATCAAGGAGTCGGTGATCCGGCTGATCCCGTCGATGCGGCAGCCTTCGAGCACCACCGAGTGGTCCAGCTCGGCGTCGCTGATCACGCATTCGTCGCCGATGGAGGTGTAGGGGCCGATGAACGTGTTCTCTATGCGGGTGTTCGCGCCGATCACCGCCGGACCCCGCACGGTGGAGTTGACGATCTTGGCCCCCTCCGACACCACCACCCGCCCCTCGACCTTGGAGGCATCGTCCACCGCTCCGTCCACCCGGCGCGCCAGGATGTCGAGCACCAGGCGATTGCACTCCAGCAGAGGATCCTTCTTGCCGGTGTCGATCCACCAGCCGCCCAGCATCCGATGGCTCACCCGGTGGCCGTTCTGGATGAGCCAGTCGATGGCGTCGGTGATCTCCAACTCGCCTCGGGCCGACGGCTCGATGGCGGCCACCGCGTCGTGGATGGAGGAATCAAAGATGTACACCCCCACCAAGGCCAGGTTGGAGGGCGGATCGGCGGGCTTCTCCACTAGGTTCACCACATCGCCATCGGGACCGAGCTCGGCCACCCCGAACGACGAGGGGTTGTCCACAGGGGTCAGCAGGATCTGCGCCTGACTGTGGCCGGGGCCCTGCTCTTGCTCCCCTTCGAACTGCGCCACGAACTCGGCCAGGCCCTGCTCCAGCATGTTGTCACCCAGATACATCACAAAGCAGTCGTCGCCCAAGAAATCTTGGGCCACCAGCACGCAGTGGGCCAGCCCCAATGGCGCCTCCTGGCGGATGTAGGTGACGCTCACCCCGAAGCGCGATCCGTCGCCCACTGCGCCCCGGATCTCCTGGTGGGTGTCGCCCACCACGATGGCGATGTCGGTGATGCCCGCCGCGGCCATGTCCTCGATGCCGTAGAACAGCACCGGCTTGTTGGCGATGGGCACGAGTTGCTTGGCCCGAGTGTGGGTCAGCGGACGCAGCCTCGTGCCGGCACCTCCCGACAAGATCAACCCCTTCATTCGCCGCACAGTGTACGGCCCCCCTGTTGGCGAGGCACTAGGTGAGCTCTGGCTTCAAGGCGGGGGCCGATCAGGGCTGGGGGCGGCAAACCGTCTCCACCGTGCCTTCTGTGTTCCAGCCGTCGGGGTTGCCGGCCTGCACATACAGCACGTCGCCGGCATCAGACCTGGATTTGTCGATGGTGACTGTGAGCCGGTTGATCTCGAACCACGGGTGGGCCCGATCCCACCGCACTCGGTACCAAGTGGCGTCATCTACCGGATCCCACGTCCAGGTGTATGAGGTGGAGGTGGTGGTGCAGACCACGTTCGGCCTGCCTTCCGGGGCAGTGCGACAGGCCTTGCTGCCAGAAGGGCCGCCGTCCCACTCTTCGGCGCTGCCGGCCTGCACATAGAGCACCGCTTCGGTATTGGCGGGCTGGCCGGTCAACACCAGGGTGGTGCCCTCGTGCTCCTCCCACGACCACCCGTCGAGACTCACGTGATAGACGGTGTCGTCTTCTACCTCATTCCAGCGCCAGGAATAAGACGTCGAAGTGGTGGAGCACCAAACTCCCATGGTGGTCTCGCTGTCGGGCGATGACGCCATCGTGGGCTTCGGCCCGTAGAACAGAACCCCGTACACCATCACGGCCGCGGTGGCACAGGCCAACGCCCCGATCAGCGCCCGGGCCAAGACCTGACGGCGCACCACCGGCGCAACCGCCACCGCGGCAAACGGAAGCACCGAAAGGCCGTACCGCCCCGGGGTGAGGGAGTCGAGCCCCAGGGCCAGGTGGAATGAGACCATCGTCACCACACCCATGGCCACCATCGACGCGAACACCCCCACTACGAGGGCGCGATGAGCCGACTTGGCCGCGGTCACCGCTAGCGCGGCCCCCAAGAGCACCAGCAGGCCGATGTCGGCAATTCCGCCCAGCGGCAAGAGCGCGCTGCGAGGCATGGCGAAGGGCACCCACTGATCCCGAAACGGCGTGACCACGCTGCGAAGCTGATCGTCCAGCGACGTCCATTGGAATGAGTCGAATCGCATGTTGGTGAAGATGGGGAGGTCTTTCTCCTCATCCAGTTGGCGGGCGCCCTGCCACAGCCGCCACGCCAGCACCGACCCCAGGGCCACCAGCGCAGAAGAGAATGCCACCAGCACCCGTTGGCGCGCCCTGGCCCAGTTCCGGCGATCCCGCTCTTGCCAGATCCGAAAGGCCAGGTACACGGTCACAACTCCGGCCGCATGCGCGTTGGTCAGCTTCAACCACACCGCCACCGCGGTGGCCACCGTCACCCACCACCACGGCCACCGCCCCGATTCCCACTTCAACAGCGCAACCAGCACCAGCCCGCCACCCACAATGGCGGTGGCATCGGGATTCAAGAACGCCGATGCGTGGACCACCGCGGGCGACACCCCCAGCAGTCCCACCACCGCGGCCCGACCCCACACCCCCACGTTCACCAAACCCAGCGCGTACCACACCAATATGAGGCCGGCAGCCAGCCATGCCGCCCCTACCAGCCGATACGCCACCAGAGGGCTGTCCACGCCAGGGAGGCGCAACACCACCTCCCCCGCCAGCCAGGTCGCCGAGTAGTACGTGGGCGTGTGCAGATAAGACGTGTTGTAGCCATTGGAATGGCTGCGGGTTGGATCAGGCTGCGGATCGCCGCACGCAGGCCACCTCTCGCTGCCCGGCTGCCACCCCGGCCACGCCATTCCCCGGCACGAGGCCACCTTGATGGCCTCCAAGCCGAACTGCTCGCCGATGCGAACACCGGCCGACGGCGACTTCAGCACATAGTCGAGATGCTGAAGCTCGTCCACCGGCGAAAGCTGGGGATGGTCTCGCACCTGCAAGGCCACGATCCCCACTGCCACCGCCACCACCGCCACCAGCACGGCAATGTCGATCTTCCACCATGATCTGAGCACCGCCCCATCGATCTTCCACCATGATCTGAGCCTCTCAGTCGAGCGGTGGGGTGACCCTGCTGAGTCGCTCATCGCTAGAAGGCGTAGCACAGCCACCGCACATTGTCTGACCAGAGGCGGTAATTCCCAAGGTCTACGCTTGGCAGGTGTCACGTGGGAACTGCGACAGGGTGGCGCTGGCCGCAGTGCTGGTGGCGGTGGCGGTGCTGGTGGGGCTGCACGTGCGAGACCACCCGGCCCTGTCGCACGTTGACGAGCTCCAGCACACCGACTACACCCTCAAGTCGCCGTTCCACGTCCCCCGCCACGGCGACACCATCGGCCAGGAGACCATGGAGGAGGCCGCCTGTCGGGGCATCGACTATCCGACGCGGCTGTCCATTGATGCCTTGAACAACTGGCTGCATCTGACCGGCGAACGGGGAATCGAAACCCTCAGCCCCGACAGCATCGCCCGGGTGCAGCTGCCCCCCTGCCGGTCGCTCCTGCTGAGCCCCGACCAATTTCCCAACTGGGGGCTGAACACCGCCTCGCCCCACCCGCCGGTCTACTACACCGCCACCGCGCTGGGAGGGGCGGCGATCGAGGCCGCCCCCGGCGTCGACAGCCCGGTCACTGGCGCCCGGTTGGTGGGAATCCTGTGGCTGGGCGCCGCAGCAATCGTGCTGTGGTATGTGCTGGGCAGCTTGGGGGCGTCGAGTTGGGCCAAGGCGCTGCTGATCATCCTTTTGGTCGTGTCCCCCCGGGTATTGCACGCATCGTCGATCATCAATCCCGACACCACCGCCCTGTTGGGCGGGGCGCTGGTGCTGGCCGCCGCCCTGCGCTTGGAGGCCGGGCGGGCCCCGGCGTGGCTGCTCCCTGTGGCCTCGATGGCCGCGGTGTGGCTCAAGTTCACCAACTCGGTAGCGGTGGGGGCGGCCGTGGTGTACCTCGCGGTGCGGGGCTGGCAGCAGCGAAACAACCTCACCCGGCGCCAAATCCGGGCCTGGTCGGCGGCCGCCGGGGCCGCGGTCATCTTGACGGTGGCCTCGATCGTCTCGTGGTCGGCGGTTCAGGAAGCCCGAGGCCACATCCCCGCCGAGCAACTGCCCACCAACGCCATCTACCAGGTGGACAGCTTCCAGTGGGACAACCTCGGCGACGAGCTTTTTTCCACACTCACCCCCCTGCGGGATCCCTTCGTGCCCGACACCCTGCCCCGAAACCTGCTGGAGCCCCTCGGCGATCTCATGAACCTGCTGGTTCTGGTGGGCCTGGGGGCGGTGGCGCTGTTCGCGGCAAAGGGATCGAACCACCGGGCGCTGGCCGCCGCCGCGGTCACCGGGATGGTGGCCACCGGAGTGGTGACCATGGTCACTAGCTACCTGACGCTGGGAATCTACTTCGACACCAATCCCCGGTACGGACTGTCGCTATTGCCCTTTGCGGCGGCCGCTCTAGTACCGGTGCTCGACAACCGCTTGATCCGCTGGGGCCTCACCGCAGTGGTGTTGGCGGCCGCGGGGGCAACCTTGGCCGGTGTCGCTACCTAGGCTGTGGCTGTGGACAACTCGGGCCTGATCGCCGTAATCCCGGCCTACAACGAGGAGAACACCGTGGGAGCGGTGATCGCCGAGGTGCAGCGGACCTGCTCCGGGCCAGCAGAAGTGAGGCCAGCTGAAGTGAGGCCAGTAGAGGTGGTGGTGGTGGACGACGGATCCGCCGACTCCACCGCGGAAACGGCAGCCGCCGCAGGCGCCACGGTGCTGCGATTGCCGGTCAACCTGGGGTACGGGGCCGCTCTTCGACTGGGCTTCCGCTACGCCGCCGGACGCCAGTGGGACTGCGCCCTAGTGCTGGACGCCGACGGCCAGCACATCGCCACCGATATCCCCTCCCTGGTGGCCGCCTGCCATTCGGGGGCCGATCTGGTGCTGGGCAGCCGATTCCACCCCGATTGCGCGGTTGCCTACCCGGTGTCCCGCATCCGGCGAGCAGCCATACGCGTGGTCAGCCGAGTGCTCCGCCATCGCCGCGGGGTGGCGCTCACCGACCCCACATCTGGGTTCTGGGCGATGTCGAGGCCCTGCGTGGAGCTGTTCTCCCGGCAGCTTCCGGCCGGGTACCTAGACAACCTGCTCGGGCTGTCGATAGCCGCCCGGGCCGGGCTGGCCATTGCTGAAGTGCCGGTGACGATGGCCCCTCGCCAGGGAGGCCAGCCCTCCACCCAGGGGGCCCGGCTGGTTTTCCACTATCTGCGAACCTTGCTCGCCATCTCGATCGGAGGTCGATCATGAGCCTCACCGCCCGAATCGTTTCCGCGCTGCTGGCCGCCTTTGTGGTGGCCATCATCCTCAAACTCCAGCGGCGAGGGGGCTTGGTCTCCAAGTACGGGCTGCTGTGGATGGCCACCTCCGCGGTGATGCTGGTGATGGCGGCAGCCCCCGACGTGGTCGATACGGTGGGCGGCTGGCTCGGAGTGGAGTACACCCCATCACTGGTGTTCATGGCCGCCCTGGGATTCGTGCTGGTTGTGCTGGTGCAGTACTCGTGGGAGCTCAGCCGCTCCGAGCAGCGCATCCAGATCCTCATGGAAGAGGTGGCGCTTTTGCGCCGAGAACTCGACGAACAGAGAAAAGACGCTGAGGCTGAGGGTTAGCCGGCAATTCCGGCGGCGAGCTGGCGATTCTGACCGCTAGCCGATCGGGGCCGGGGCGCAGAGGCCGTCGAGTTCCACCACTTGGATCTTGTCCCGGTTCTCCCAGGTGATGGGCTGGTCCGGGTCGGGCCGCAGCCTGTACTCCCGGAATGACATCTCGCTGGCGTCAAACGCCAGCAGCCGGCCCACCAGAGTGTCGCCGTGGCCCAGGATCAGCTTGATGGCCTCCAGCGCCTGGATCGACCCCACGATTCCGGGCAGCACGCCCAGCACCCCGGCCTCGGCGCAGCTCGGGGCCATCTCGGCGGGAGGCGGCTCGGGGATCATGTCCCGGTAGGTGGGGCCGTTGCGGGGGTCGAACACCGTGACCTGGCCCTCGAACCGGAAGATCGACCCGTGGACCACGGGGATGCCCAGCTTTACCGAGGCGTCGTTGAGCATGTAGCGCACCGGGAAGTTGTCGGCGCCGTCCACGATTACGTCGTAGTCCTTGATGACGTCCACGATGTTGTCGGCGCCCAGCCGCACGTCGTAGGTCACCACGTTCACATCAGGGTTCAAGGCGTTGAGGGTCTTCTTGGCCGAGTCCACCTTGCGATCCCCCACCCGGTCGAGGTTGTGGAGAATCTGGCGCTGGAGGTTGGAGGCGTCCACCACGTCCATGTCCACGATGCCCACGGTGCCCACTCCCGCCGCGGCCAAGTACAGGGCCGCAGGCGAGCCCAGCCCGCCGGCGCCCAGGCACAGCACCTTGGCTTCCAGCAGCTTGAGCTGTCCCTCCACTCCTACTTCGGGCAGCAGCAGGTGGCGGTGGTAGCGGTTGGTCTGATCCGGGGTGAGCGACACCGGCACCCCCCAATTGCGGCCCTGGTCCTTCCAGCGGTTGAAGCCGCCGTCCATGGACACCACGTCGCGGTAGCCCATCTCATGGAGAGTCTGGGCCGCGAACGCCGAGCGCACTCCGCCCGCGCACATCACCACCAACGCCGCGTCCTTGTCGGGCAGGCGGTTCTCCACGTTGGGCTCCAGATTGCCCCGGGGGATGTGGACCGAGCCCGGTATCGCTCCCTGCTCGAACTCATCGGGCTCCCTCACATCGAGGAGCACCGCGCCCTGCGCCAGCATCGCCTCAGCACCAGCCGGGTCGGTCTCCCTGATTACAGCCTTGGCCTCTCGGAGCAGATCTCTGAACGTGGACATAGCGATAGAAATCCTACCTAGTTAGTCCGATTTTACCAATCCCCCAATTCATGGCGCCACGATCAACGGCAGCGCGTCGCTGATCGAGGCCGGCACCACCGCGGCGGCCAGTCCGTCGAACGGCGTGGGCTCGGCGTTCACGATCACAATTTGGGCCCCGGCCTGATGGGCGATGGGCACCACGTTGGCAATCGGGTACACGGTGAGGGTGGAGCCCACCGCCAGCAGCACGTCGCAGGCCATGGCGGCCTGCTCCGACCGGTGCAGGTCGGCCATCACCAGGTTCTGGCCGAACGAGATGGTGGCCGACTTCAATATCCCGCCGCAGATCCGACACGGCGGGTCGGCCTCCCCCGCCCTCACCCGCTCCAGGGCAAACTCCATCGGGGCGGTGTCCCCGCAATCGAGGCACCGGAACTTGGAGGTTGTGCCGTGGATCTCCACCAACCGCTCTTCAGAGGTGCCCGCGGCCCGGTGCAAACCGTCGACGTTCTGGGTGATCAGCGTGTGCAGCTTGCCTTGCAGCTCCAGTTCCACCAGCGCCCGGTGGCCCGGGTTGGGCTCCTTGCCCTCCCACATCGACCCCTCGGCCAGCCGCTGCCAGTTGCGCTTGCGCAACTCGGGGTCGGACACATACGACGACAGCGTGGCCGTCTTCTCGGCCTCGGGGTTCTTGGTCCACAGCCCCTCCGGCCCCCGGAAGTCGGGGATACCGCTGTCGGTGGAGATCCCCGCCCCGGTGAGCACCACAATTCTCTCGGCCGGGCCCAGCACTGCCCGGGCTGCGTCGATCTCGGCCGTCAGCTCATCAATCGGCCGCATGAATTCCCGATCTGACTATTGACAATATTACATGAACATAGGCAAAATACACCAAAACTTCCTCCTTGAATCTGGCATGGCGACTGCCGGCAGAAACGATCCTCCCATGACATCCCTACTCACGCATTCTTCTCTGTGGATTGAACCGTGGCGCGACCTGGTCACCGAGGAGAACGGGCACGACCCCCGATCCAAATACGTGGAGCAGTTCTGGCTCGGGGTGATCGGCCCCACCGCGGCGTGGCTCATGCGCTACGTGGCCCAAGAGTTCGACAACTCCCCCGACGGGTTCGAGCTTCCCGTGGCCCCCATCGCCTTGCAGTTGGGGATCAGCCCCAAGGCCGGACCCCGAGGCGGCCTCCATCGCACCCTGCACCGCCTGGTGATGTTCCGGCTGGCCTCTGAAAGCCATACCGGCTACGCCATCCGGCGCCGGCTGCCCCCGCTCAACCACGCCCAACTCCGCCGGCTGCCCACTCATCTCCAGCGCTCCCACACCTCCTACTACTCCCCTCCCAAGACCGCAGCCTGAGGCGGTCCCAGCCACGAGGGGGCGCTAGACATAGGGCGTGGACAATGAACTGAAGGCTGCCTGGGATCGGCTGTGCGACGGCCTCAAGCAGTCGGCCGACTACGTGTTCGACCCGGCGCGGGGAGCAGATCCCTCTGAGCAAGCCGAGGGCCTGCGCCACCATCTGAGGATGCTGTTTTGGGCCTACGACCGGATCGTGGAGAACAACGACCCCGAACACCCCGAGCTGGGCTGGGTGTACCCGTTCAAAGTGGGCCAGGACAATCCCGATGCGATGTACATGACCGCTCCGGTGGACCTGAGCCACACCTACCGCCTCACCGGCCGCATCGATACGCTGCGCTACCTGGGGGTGTCGCTGATGGACCACAGCTTCGGCCGGGGGCGCATCATCCAGCTCGTCGACGTCGGCAGCCCCGATCTGACCGACATCGGCGATGGCCGCATAAACGTGGTCTTCAGCCCCGACCCCGACCCCGGCGACCACATCGGCGACTGGTTCCAGGTGGAGCCGCGCGAGAGTCGGCTGTTCGTGCGCCAGTTCTTCTCCGACTGGGCCGCCGAGAGCCAAGCCGAGCTCTATTTCGAATGCCTCGACCCGTCGGGCCCGCCCGGCCGGCTCGACCCGGTGCGAACCTGCGAGCTGTTCGACGAGTTGACCCGGGAGGTGGACACCGTGCCCAAGTTCTGGACCGATTTCGCCGGAGGCCAGCGCGACCGGGGCCAGATCAACTCGTTCGACCATGTTCCCGCCCACAAGGTGAGCCAGAGCGCCCAGGGGGGAAGCGAGAAGCAGTCCTACGGGCAGTGCTGGTACGAGGTGGGCCCCGACCAGGCCCTGTTGTTTGAAGTAACCCCGCCCGACTGCCTGTACTGGAACATCCAAGTGGGCGACACCTGGTACCAGAGCCTCGACTACATCAACCTCCCCTCCACCATGAACGACTCCCAGGCCCGCCTCGACCCCGACGGCGTGCTGCGGGTGGTGATCTCCCACCAAGATCCCGGCATCCAGAACTGGATCGCCCTCGGCGGCTGCCCCCAAGGCGCAATCACCTACCGGTGGAACAACGCCGACACCGCGCCGGTGCCCACGCTGCGGCTCATGGCGGTGGCCGAGGTCCACAATCACCTCCATCCCGACACCCCCCGGCTCAGCGCCGAAGACCGTGCCGCCCTGGATGCTGAGCGCCGCCGCCACGCCCTGCGCCGCTTCACCAGATAGCCCATGGAAACGACTCAGACCGCGGAGATCAGATAACCCATGGAGTACGCGGCCGCGGTCTACCTGATGGCCGCGGTCCTGCTGGGCGCGGCAGGAGCTTCAAAAGCCGTAACCCCCGAGCCGGCGTCGGCTGCGCTCTCCCGCCTCGGGCTCTACCACCGCCAGTGGGCGGTGCGGCTGTTGGGCCTGGTAGAGCTCATAGTGGCGGCTAGTGCCTTCATCGTGGAGGGCGTCGTACCCGCCACAGCCCTCGCCGCGCTGTACGCCGGGTTCGCGGTGGTGGCCGCAGCCATGGTCCGCTCAGGATCAGCAGAACCCTGCGGTTGCTTCGGCCGCATCGAAATGGCTGCGACCAGGCGACATGTGGTGGTCAACGTTTTGGCCGCGGTGGCTGGGCTGGTGGCGGCTTCCTGGCCCGTCGAAGCCGTCGACAAGCTGTTCGAGACCCAGCAATGGCTCCTCGCCCCCTTCTTCGTGGTCGTAGTGGGGGGTGCCTATGGGGTGTTTACCTGGCTCATTCGCCCTACTTCCAGGTGACCTATTGGAAGCGGTATCTGTCAGCTTGCTGGGTCGAACCAGTTGAGCCCTTCGAATCGGGAGAAGCCGGCATCAGCGGTCGCGATCCTCGCCCCGGAGGTGACTGCTATCGCAGCCAGCCATGCGTCGGGCACCAAGTTGCCCCGCAGGAGCCGATCAGCCTCCGCGAATGCTGCGAACTGCTCCCATGCTGCTCCGGTACCATGAATAACCCGGGCCGGACTCGCGGCTCGCAATGCGGCCACAAACGAAAGCGCATCGCTCAATGGAGCTGGTTCGGCATAGATCCGGCGGTTGGTGACAATGCGGAGAAAGCCGGTCAACACCACATCGACGAGGCCAAGAGCCTCGGCGCCAGCCGCAACATCGTTGAGCCAATCGGCATATTGACCATGCATCTCTTCTTCGCGCTTGTAGGCGTAGACGATGATGTTGACGTCGGGAAGGATCATCGAAGGCCGTCGGCATCGAGCACCGCAGCCAGCGCATCACGATCTGAGATGTCGACGAGCGGCCGATCTGACGGGCTCCCGTGGACCGGCAGACGCTCGACCGTGACCGGCATGTCCGATTCCCTCAGCACCTGGCGCAAGCCCTCGATCACCAGGCTGGTGAACGTTCGCCCCGACTCCCTGGCCCTCTGCCTCGCCTCCTCAGCAAGACCATCGGGCAGAATGATGGTTGTTCTCATGCATATAAGCATAGCTTCTAATATGTATAAGCACACTAAAGTTAGGTGTTCACCACCGATGCCTCCACCCGCATTCAGTCGGCCGCCGCGGGCGGTTCGAAGTTGGCCAGGGCGTCACACTCCGAGTTGAAGTAGGCGCAACGACCCACTCCCTCCCCTCTTTCGCGTTTTCCACCAAAAGGCAGAGTTCGCCACTGTTCGGAGCCGGGTTGTATAACCTGGCTGGCCAATTGGTGTTACGGAGGTATTCCTTTGCCTGGCGACGGCTTCGACGATGAGGCGACGTTCGACATTGACGACGAGATGTTGGACGAGGTTCGCGCCGAGGCTGCTCGGCTGGCTAGCCAAGATGTAGGCCAAGGCGAAGCTGGCGGCGCGGGTACTGGCGAGTTGCCGGTGATTGACGGCTACCAGGAATTACGCGAGATCGGCCGGGGTGGCTTCAGCCGAGTTTATGAGGCATTGCAGGTTGAGTTCGATCGATTGGTCGCCATAAAGGTCTTGAACGAGCCGATCATCGACTCTGGCCATATTGCCGAGTTCGAGTCGATTATGCCGCAATAGGCGAGACTTCGAGGGCTAACGCTGTCAAGTACGATTTCGATTTCGTCCTAGCTGATGTTGAGAATAAGCCCGCCAACTATTACAAAACGGCAGTCGAAAACTGGCTAAAATATGTCAAGGAAAACACCTCTTTGGCCTCAACATCCCTCGATATGTCGGTCGAAGTGAACATCTTCTGGGTTGAGATAGGTGCTGATCTTGTCATAATTAGAGAGCAAATGAACAACGGCGATGTGCGTCTTACTTTCTCGGCTTCCGGTAAATTGGGAGCAGCACTAAACCTGAAAGCTGGCGAGGCATCAGTGGGTGCCGAAGTGGGAGTGTTTGTTACACACAAATTTGATAATAACAAGGAAGCGGACGATTTTATCATAGAAGCGAGTAACCTCCTCGTTGACGATCTCGACCCACTTAATGACGTAGCGAACTTATTGTGGAACGGCTACAAGCGTAGCAGAACAAACGCCGTCCTGTATGGTGGTGTTTACGCGGAAGGAGAACTTGACATTCCGACAAAGTTCGTTGAACTAGAAAGTGAATTGTCAGTAAGTTTCTATTACGGGCATGATTTCCATACCAAAGAACATATTTTCGTTCTTGAAGGAAGCGTTGAAGTTGAGTTGGAGGTTGATGGCAAAGGCAGCGTGGAGGGCGGTGTCAATGTCGACCTTTATGGAGAGCAGCGTTCGGGACCCAATGGTTCGGAAGTGGAAATATTCTTTAGGATTGATGGCGTGGCGGGCACAGAATCAGAAAAACTGAAAGAGCTACTTCCTGGTTTGGATTCATTGACGGGTGGCGCTGGACTCACAATGAAGGCCACACTTGATCTAGACGACGACTCTGCAAAGAATGCTTGGGATAATCTATTGAATCCAGTGGATGGCTCCCTAAACCTCGCTGAATTTCTTAAAAGAGCTACCGTTACAGCCCAAGTAGAAGCTGTCCAAAAATCGGATTTAGTGGATGTGGATGTAGATACACCTTTATTTGGCAGCGAATTTAAGGTTGAGCAACAATCGCGGTTGACGGTTTTGACTTATATCAAACCGCCAGGCAGATCCGAGTTCCTATCTCATTCTTTTGGTGATGACTAATGAGTATTTCTAATACTGTGTATTTTGATGAAGAAGAGTTGAAGCGCTTGTCGTCTTCGGCGTGGGATGAATTGGATGTGGAAACTTATCCTCGCCGCGTCGTTAGCAATTTCTCCATAAACACCGACGGCATACGTGGTCTACTGGTGGTAGAAAGATATCACATGAATATGCCCTCCACTTCTGCACTAGCACGACTCAAAATGAGCTACGCCCGAAAAGGTGGAGTTTCGCTTACGAAAATGCTGCCCGATGTTGCCACTTCGTTAGGGATCTTTGTTCGTAGAGTGTTTGTCTTAAGGACTCACGGCCCACGCACTGTGATTGCTGCTGCAGCAGAGAATCAGGATGAAGGTCGGGACGTGGTTATGCAATTTGTGATCCCCGGAGTGGATAGCATGGATGATGAACTTGAAAATCTATCTTTGTTGGCCATTTCCAAAATTCTTACCATGTCTTAATTGAGTGTTAAGACCTAACGCTCGTGTCGGATTTTGGAGATATTAGAATTTCCACGATTTTCTTCGATTCGATACTGAGCACAGATTGACTCGGATTGCCCGGAGACGCGATCAGGGCGAGTAGCTGGGCATATGGATGATCGCAGGCTGGTGACTGGAAGGCCAATGACGACTCTGGAAACGGTGTCTATTGGCTTGCTGGGTCAAACCAGTTGAGTCCTTCGAATCGGGAGAATCCGGCATCAGCGGTCGCGATCCTCGCCCCGGCGGTGACTGCGGTCGATCCTGACCGGGTTTTTAGCCACAAGCTCACCAGCAATGTGAATTTGCATATATTTCAAGTTGACTCATGCGTATTGGGTTGCATGCCCGCCAGGCTGCGAATAGCGTGGGCGACGTGTTCAGAAAGTCGCTCCGATGAGCATGTTGGCGGCCCGCCAACCGGGAGCCGAGGTCTACTATCCGGAAGGACCGCGGGTGCCCGAAGGCGACATGCAAACCCGCCGCCGCATGGAGCTGGTCGTGGCCCTGCGGGGCTGGCTGGCCGAACACCACCCAGACGCCTGGGTGTGCAGCGACATCAACATCTACTACCAGCAGGGCGACCCACGAATCGTCGTGGCCCCCGACGTGGCGGTCGCGTTCGGCGTCAACACCGCCGCCGTCGAGAACAAGAGCACCTACAAGGTGTGGGAGGCCGGCGCCGTCCCGGTGTTCGCGCTGGAGATCGCCTCACACACCACCTACAAGAAAGACCTGCACGAGAAGCCCGCCACATTCGCCGACCTCGGCGTAGCAGAGTACTGGCGGCTCGATCCCACCGGCGGAGAACTCCTCGGCACGCCCCTGGCCGGCGAACGCCGGAGAAACGGCCAATGGGAACCCATCGCCATCACCACTGAGACAACCGGCGGCCACGGAGTGCAGCGGCGCGGCCACAGCAGCGCCCTCGGCCTAGACCTCTGCTGGGCACCCCCCAAACTCCGCCTTTACCACTCCGCCACAGACACCTGGCTACGAGACCACGAAGACGAAGCCGCCCGCGCCGATGCGGCCGAGGCCCGTGCCAACGCCGCCGAGGCCGAACTTGCCGCCCTGCGCGCCCGCCTCGAATAACCCGCCCAAACCCCCGAATCGACCCCTCCTAGCCCGCTCGGAGATAGGGCGCCAGGCTCAGTCGTCGTCCGAGGCCGAGGGCGGTTCGAAGTTGACTAGGGCGTCTAGGAGCATTCTCACGCCGAAGCCAGTGCCGCCCTTGGTGGTCTCGCCGTCTTCGGCGTCGGTGAAGGCGGGGCCGGCGATGTCGAGGTGGGCCCAGGGGATGCCCTCCTCCACGAAGTTGGACAAGAACAGCCCGGCGGTCAGCGCGCCGCCGTGGGGGCCGCCGATGTTCTTCATGTCGGCCACCGACGAGTCGAGCTGGGCCTTGTAGTCGTCGGGCAGCGGGAGCCGCCACACCCGCTCGCCGGTGCGCTCGGCGGCATCGGCCAACTGGTCGATCCACCCCTCGTTGTTGCCCATGAGCCCGGCCACCTTGGGGCCCAGCGCCACCATGCACGCCCCGGTGAGGGTGGCCAGATCGACAATGGCGTCAGGCTCGGCCCGGCAGGCCAGCGACAGGGCGTCGGCCAGCACCAGACGCCCCTCGGCGTCGGTGTTGAGCACCTCCACCGTCTTGCCGTTGGCCATGGTGAGCACGTCGCCGGGCCGAGTGGCGTCGCCCCCCAGCATGTTGTCGGTCATGGGCACATATCCGGTGACCTTCACCGGGGGCGCCACCGCCGCGATCGCGGCCATCACGCCCAACACCGCCGCTCCCCCGCTCATGTCGCACTTCATTGTCATCATCCCGGTGCCGGTCTTGATCGACAGCCCACCGGAGTCGAAGGTGAGGCCCTTGCCCACCAGCGCCACCGAACCCCGGCACTCGACCTCGGGGTCGGGGGCATAAGACACCTCCACGAACCGGGGCGGCTGGTCCGACCCCCGGTTCACCCCCAAGAGGCCGCCCAGTTCGGCCTCCCGGATGGCATCCAGATCGAGCACGGTGATCTCCAAGCCCTCCCGCTCGGCCATCTCCTCGGCCAGCTCGGCAAACCGGATGGGGGTGAGCGATCCGCCGGGCTCGTTCACCAGATCGCGCACGAAGCACACCGCCTCGGCCACGCGCCGGCCCTGCTCCAGCGCCTCAGTCACCGCCCGGCCCCCCGGGCCGATGACATGCACGTTCTCCAGCTTGTTGGGCTTGTGCTCCGACTTGAAGTCGCCGTAGGAATAGGCCCCCAGCGCCATGCCCTCGGCCAAGGCCCGCAGCGCGTCGGCGCGGTCGACGCTGTCGGGCACGGCGTTTAGCACCGACACCGCGATGCGCCGCATTCGCTTGGCCGACCGGGCCAACGAGGCCGCCGCTTTGCGGATCACCGCCGCGGTTATCTTGTCGGCCGGTCCCAGCCCAACCGCGGCGATGGGCCGTTCTCCTCCCGACACGATCTCCACCTGTCCGGCTTTGGCCTCGAACCCCCGGCCGTCGAGCACTCCCCAATCCAGATCGTCGGGCCGCTCGGCGTCGCCGCCCGAGCACACGCCAATTGCATGCACTTCGGCGCTAGCCGGGATTTTTCTGCCGGTACGAAACGCGATCACCAGATCTCCTCGGGTTGCTTCAAGCCCCTGCGATGTTATCTGGCAGCAATTCTGCACCCTATGCCCAGTAGCCTCGGCAGTCATGGGCTCATACGAGGACGCGGCCCGTGAGCGCGTCCTCATCTACGACGGGGCATTCGGCACCTACATCCAGGAGCAGCCGCTGAGCGCCGACGACTTCGGCGGTCCCGACCTTGAGGGCTGCAACGAACTCCTGTGCCTCACCCGGCCCGAGCTCATCGCCGAGATGCACGACCTGTATTTGGGCATCGGGGTTGACGCGGTGGAGACCGCCACCTTCGGGGCGTTCGCGGTGCCCCTGGCCGAGTACGGCATCGCCGATCAGGCCTACGAGATCAACCTGGCCGCCGCCCGCATCGCCAAGGAGGCCGCCCACGGCCACGCTACCGACGGGCGGCCCCGGTGGGTGGCCGGATCGGTGGGGCCGGGCACCAAGCTGGCCTCGCTGGGCCAAATCCGCTACGCCGAGCTGCGCGACGCCTTCGAAGTGCAGGCCCGGGGGCTGCTGGACGGCGGGGTGGACCTGTTCATGATCGAAACCCAGTACGACCTGCTGGGGGCCAAGGCCGCCATCAACGGGTGCCGTCGGGCCATGGCCGCCGTGGGCTGGGAGGTTCCGCTTCAGGTGCAGGTCACCATCGAGATGACCGGCCGGATGCTGCCCGGCACCGAGATCGGCGCCGCGCTGGCTGCCCTGGCCCCACTCGACCCCGCGGTGTTCGGGCTGAACTGCGCCACCGGCCCCGCTGAGATGGGCGAGCATCTGCGGGTGCTGTCGGAGCAGTGCCCGGTGCCGGTGGCCTGCATCCCCAACGCCGGGCTCCCCCAGGTGGTGGACGGCCGGATGCACTACGACGTCGGCCCCGACGAGCTGGCCGACTACCTGGCCCGCTACGTAACCGAACTGGGGGTAAGCGTGATCGGCGGGTGCTGCGGCACCACGCCTGAGCACCTCCAAGCGGTGATCGACCGTTGCGCCCACCTCACCCCGGGACCCCGGCTCGGCGAGCTGCCCCCGTCGGCCACCTCCATCTACAGCCCGGTGCCCTTCGCCCAGGACACGTCGTTTCTGATCGTGGGCGAGCGCACCAACGCCAACGGCTCCCGCAAGTTCCGCGATGCCATGCTGGAGGCCGACTGGGACGGCTGCCTCCAGATCGCCCGCGACCAGGTGGGTGAGGGCGCCCACCTGCTGGACCTGTGCGTGGACTACGTGGGGCGCGACGGCACCGCCGACATGGACGAGCTGGCCCGGCGGTTCGCCACCGGGGTGGCCGCCCCCCTGGTGCTCGACTCCACCGAGCCCGACGTTATGCAGGCCGGTTTGGAGTGGATCGGGGGCCGGGCGGTGCTCAACTCGGCCAACCTGGAAGACGGCGAGGCCGAGGGCTCCCGCCTCGACCGGGTGCTGAAGCTGGCCCGTGAGTACGGCGCCGCGGTGGTGTGCCTGCTCATCGACGAGGAGGGCCAGGCCCGCGACCTGGAGTGGAAGATGCGGGTGGCGCACCGCCTCTACCGCCTCGCCGTGGATCGCTACGGGCTGGCGCCGTCTGATCTGATCTTCGACGCCTTGACATTCCCGCTGTCCACCGGCGACGAGGACCTGCGCAAAGACGGTTTGGCCACCATCGAGGCCATCCGGCGCATCAAGGCCGAGTTGCCCGGTGCCTACACCACGCTGGGAGTGTCCAACGTGTCGTTCGGGCTGAAGCCCGCCGCCCGCCATGTGCTCAACTCCATGTTCCTCCACGAATGCCTGGATGCCGGGCTGGACTCGGCCATCGTCCACGCCGGGCGGATCATCCCGCTGAACCGGGTGGACCCCCACCACCGCGATGTGTGCCTCGACTTGATCTACGACCGACGGGGCCCAGCGGGGACAGCTTCGGAGGGCCGGGACGACTACGACCCTCTGACCGAGCTCCTGGCCGCCTTCGAAAACGTGACCGCCACTGCGGCCGTGAAGGAAGACCGCTCCGGGTGGCCGGTGGAGCAGCGTCTGGAGCAGCGCATCATCGATGGCGAACGCGACGGGCTGGAGGACGACCTGGACGAGGCGCTGGCCACCACCCCGGCGCTGGACATCGTGAACAACACGCTGCTGGCGGGAATGAAGGTGGTGGGCGAGCTGTTCGCTTCCGGCGAGATGCAACTGCCGTTCGTGCTCCAGTCGGCCGAGACCATGAAGACCGCGGTTTCGTACCTGGAACCGCACATGGAGAAGGCCGACGACACCGGGGGCAAGGGCCGGATCGTGCTGGCCACCGTGAAGGGCGACGTCCACGACATCGGCAAGAACCTGGTGGACATCATCTTGACCAACAACGGCTACGACGTTCACAACCTGGGCATCAAGGTGTCGATCGGCGAAATGATCGACCGGGTCCAAGAAGTGGACGCCCACGCCATAGGCATGAGCGGGCTGCTGGTGAAGAGCACCCTGATCATGCGGGACAACCTGGAGGAGCTGAACACCCGGAACCTCCACCACCTCCCGGTACTGCTGGGCGGTGCCGCGCTCACCCGCACCTACGTGGAACGGGACATGCGGGAGACCTACCGGGGCCGGGTGTTCTACGGCAAGGACGCCTTCGAGGGCTTGGCGGTGATGGACCGACTGGGCGAGCTGCGCCGCACCGGGGTTGACGACCCCGAGTTCGGTCGCCGTCCCGGAGGCCGCGACCTGCCCCGCCGCCCCCGCCGAGACGCGTCCGGCGCCGCAGCCGACGAGCTTCCCGAACGAGCTCCGTCGGTGGAAACCGACAACCCCGTGTTCGAGCCCCCGTTCTTGGGCTCGCGGGTGGTCAAGGGCATCCCCGTCGCCGACATCTCCGAGTACGTGAACGAGACCGCCTTGTTCCGCAACCAATGGCAATTCCGCCCCATAGAAGGCGAGGACGACGCCGCCTTCAAGGAGCGCATCCGCCCCACCATGCGCGAGCAACTCACCTCGGCCACAGCCCAGGGCCTGCTGGTGCCCCAGGTGGTGTACGGCTACTTCCCGGTGAACGGGAGCGGGGACGACCTGGTGGTGTGGGACAGCCCCGAGCCCACTGGCGAGGTCTGCCGCTTCCGGTACCCTCGCCAGCCCAAAGACCCATACCTGTGCATCGCCGACTTCTTCCGGCCCGCCGACGGCGATGAAGTGGACTACGCCGCCTTCCACATCGTGACCATGGGGGCCGAGGTGTCGAAAGCCGCCGCCAAGCTGTTCGCCGACAACCGCTACCAGGACTACCTGCTGCTGCACGGCCTCGGGGTGGAGATGGCCGAGGCGTTGGCCGAGCACTGGCACCACCGCATCCGCACCGAGTGGGGCTTTGTTGAAGAGGACGGCCCCACCCTCATCGGGCTGTTCCGCCAGCAATACCGGGGCGGCCGCTACTCCTGGGGCTACCCCGCCTGCCCCGACTTGGAGGACAACCTCACCGTGGCCCAGCTCCTCGACGCCGAGCGCATCGGCATCCAAGTGGGAGAGGAAACCAGCTACCAGTACCAGCCCGAGCAAACCACGTCCGCCCTCATCTGCCACCACCCCCAAGCCAAGTACTTCGTCGCCCGCTAACCCCCTTTTCCAATTAAGCCAGGGGGACCCACCCCCGAGGGCGGTGGGTGGTTACGCCGTATCCAGCAACACTCGAGCCACCAAGTCCATCCCAAACCCGGTCAGTATCCCCAGATACAAGAGCCCTGTTGCCGCCATCACCGCCGAGTAGAACCGCTCCCGCAACGCGGCGCGGGCCAGCACCACGAGACCTGCGGTAGTCACCACGCACGCTACCCAGAACCAGCCCAGCAGCCCGTTGTAGCCATCGTCGATGGTTCCGCTGAGCACCGATCCCATGCCAGTGGGCCACAGCATCACCACCAGCTCGGGCAGCCACAACAGCCCGGTCCAACGCACCAGCTCCAGCAGCGGGCCCCGAGCCAAGCCGGGCTGCACCAGATACCAGTGGCCCAAGAGCATGGCATCGGTCACCGCACCGAGGAAGAACGCCCCGATCACGGTGCGGGCCACGGCCAGTGCGGCCGGATCGCCCGCGTCCAACCCTCCGGCCACCACCCCGATCAAACCCACTGCCGGCGCGATCAGGTCCAGCACGGGGGGGAACTCCGGCTGGGTGCGGTCGAACCGCTGCTCCTCCCGGTCGATGCCGGTCATCTCGGCGATCTCCGCGCTGCGCCGTTCCACCCGCTCCCGCTGCCCGCTCACGCCAGCCCTTCGCCGCACCACCGACACCGCCAAAGCCAGACCAGTGGCCGCGGCGGTCGCCACTGCGGTCCAGTTCCGCACCGGCACCGGGTCGGTGGCAAAGCCCAGCCAGGCACCGCCCGCGGCAACCAGCCCAAAGGTGCTGCGCATAAGCCAGCCGTAGCCCAGCCCGGCCTCCCGCCGTCGGGTGGTGAGCCAGGTGAACGCCAGCCCGCCCACAGCGAGTTGCAGCAGAAGCGTGGCCGGCTGAAGCTCGATCACCTGCTGAGCGTAGGCCCGATGATTTCTCCGACTGGAACCGTGGGTTGCCAGCTATTCGGCGTTGCCCAATCGGACCCGCAAGCGGTCGAACGACACAGCGATGATCAGAAGGGCACCTTCGCTGAACTCGATCCAGAACGTGGGCACATCGGTTTGGATGAGCCCGTTCTCCAGCACATTCAGCACGAGCAAAGCGAGAAAGGTGCCGGCGATTGAACCCCGGCCACCCGAAAGGCTGGCGCCGCCGAGGATGATCGCGGTGACCACTGTGAGCTCGAAACCGGCGCCGCCGTTGGTGGCTGCGCTGCCCACCTGCGACACCCGGATCAGCCCAGCCAAGGCCGTGGCCACCGTGGTCAGCACAAACGCGATGAACAGCACTCGCCCGGTCCGGATGCCGGCGAGCCGGGCGGCATGGGGATTGGCGCCGACGGCGTACACCGAGCGCCCATACACGGTGTACTTGAGCAGGAGGTGGCAAGCGATGGACACCCCGATGAAGATCCACACCGGCGTGGGAATGTCCAAGAACGGGCGGCTCACCCCCAAATCGCCGAAGCCGTTTATCCGGATGGTCTGCCCGTCACCGAGAACTTTGGTCAGCCCGCGGAACATGGCCAGACCGCCCAGCGTCACGATGATCGAGTTCAATCCGATCTTGGTCACCGCGAATCCGTTGAATGCGCCGATCAAAAATCCCAGGGCAATGGTGATCAGGAGCGCGACCCCGATGCTCACCCCCAGCCCGTACGGCGTGGTTTCGGCATCAGTGGCTGTGGTGGCCACGGCCATGGTCATTCCCATGAGCCCGGCCACTGATCCAACTGAGAGGTCCACCTGGCCGCCGATGAGCAGCACCGTGGCCGGCATGGCGATGATGCCGATCACCGCAGAGTTCTGGGCAATGTTGACGAAGTTGTCGAAGTCGAAGAAGTACTCAGAAGCCAGCGAGAAGTAGAGGATCAACCCCACCAGCACAAACAGCAGCGCCGCCGTCTCCGGGAGAGAGGCAATGGTCCTGCCCAACCAACCCAACCCACTGGACTCGGGGCCAGTTGAGCCGTCCCCGGTCGGCGCAGAGGCTTCAACGGTCTCGGCAGTCTCGTTCATCTCATCCTCCTGCCTGGGTGAGCAACAAGCTCATGGTGATTTCATCTCCCGGCACTTCTGCGGTGATTCTGCCCTTGGCCGCTACATAGGCGCGATCGGCTACCGCCACCACTTCCTCATGATCCGAGGTGACGATCAATATGGCGGCACCCTCTGCGGCCAAATCGCGCAGAACCTTGTAGAGATCGGCACGGGCACCCACGTCGACACCCCGGGTGGGCTCGAGCAACACCAGCGCCTCCGCTCCTCGCTCGAGCCAGCGGGCCACCAGAACCTTTTGCTGATTCCCTCCCGAGAGCTCTTCCATCGGCTGGGTGGCTCGACCCTTGCTGCGAATAGACAGGCGGTCGTACCAGCGGTCGAATGCCTTCTGCTCAGTATCGGAGGTCAGAAGACCGCGGGTGGCGAGTTGGGGCCAAGAGGCCACCGCGACATTCTCTCCGACCGGACGCGACGCGAATGCCCCTCCAACCTTGCGGTCTTCGCTCAAAAACCCGATACCCCGACTTACGGCATCAACCGGACTAGACAGTTCAACTTGCTCACCGGCAACCTCGATTTCGCCCGAGTGGATCGGCTCAAGTCCGAAGGCGCTGCGTCCAACCTCCAACGCCCCTGATCCGAGCTTGCCGTACAAAGCCACGACCTCGCCCCGGCACACCTCGATGTTGATGTCGCTGAATCCACCGTGTGACGACGCCTCCCGCCAGCGAAGAGCCACCTCTCCACGCTCGCCGGCGGCATCTTCTGGTCGGCCTGTGACGATGTCGTACCGCCCCACCATGGCCGCCACCAACTGGCCGCGGTCCACGGCGTCGGTGTCGGCGACAAGGGCGACATCCCCATCCCTTAACACTTGAACCCGATCAGCCAGTTCGAACACCTCGTCGAGACGGTGGGTTATGTAGATGATCGCCTTGCCCTGGTCGCGCAGGCGTCGCACCCGCTCGAACAGAACATCCGCCTCGTGCTGGGACAGCGCTGCCGTGGGCTCGTCGAGAATGAGCACGCGGGCCTCGCTGGAGAGTGCCCGGGCGATCTCGACGATCTGCCGCTCTCCCACCGCCAGTGATGACACGTTCGCCTTGGGGTCGATTTCTGCTTCAAGAGATTCGAGAACCTCCTGGGCCAACTGATTCATCTCCCGCCAGAGGACCATTCCCCGCTTCTGGGGCAGCCGGCCCAAAGCGATGTTCTCAGCCACCGTCAAGGTGGGGGCATCGTTGAACTCCTGGGCGATCATGGCGATGCCCGCGGCTCTCGACTCGATGGGGGTGAGGACGTGATGAGCCTCACCGTCGATCACCACCGATCCCGCAGAGGGCCGGTAGTCGCCCGCCATGATCTTGACCAGGGTGGATTTCCCGGCGCCGTTCTCACCGAGCAAGGCGAGAACAGAGCCGGAACGAGCCTCGAGGTCCACGCCCTTGAGCACCTCGACTCCGCCGAACGACTTCCTGATCCCCGCCGTGGCGATCACAGGCACCGTTGACACCGCGGTATCGGCGGCGCTCATCAGCAGGCCCTCATCTCAATGCAGCTTGCCACTGACAATGAGATTCGTCAGGGATCAGCCGCAGTCGGTGACCTCGTAGATGTCCTCGATGTTCTCCGAGTTGATGATCTGATGCTCGGTGAACAGGAGTTCGTCAACGGACTCCCCGGCCAGGAGCTTCTGAGCAGCGGGAATCAGAATCTCTCCATACCGCTCGGGGAAGTACGCCGTGGAAGCGACGTAGTTCGGATTGTCGCGAACCTCGCACCAGATGCTCGGATCGGTGCCCTGTCCGGAGTAGTAGAGGTCGCCGTCGCGCCCGAGGGTGCGAGCCGCGGCCAATGCGCCGATGATCCCGTCCTCGTTGATGGCCACAACGGCAATCCGATTGCCGGGCAGAGCCGGTAGCAGGTCGGTCACCTGCTCGAGGGCGGTATCAGTGCGGTCGGCGCCGTCGAGGACTCGCTCGTTCACGATGTCGCAGTGCTGGGTGAATCCTGTGCGATAGCCGCCCATGCGGTCGGTGTTGGCCGCACCCGCTGCGGTGGACTCAAGGGAGATGTAGCCGTCGTACTCGCAATTGAAGTTGTCCTTGAAGTACTTCCCTATCGCGGCACCGGCCATCTCCCCGGCACCGGCGTTGTTGGCCCCCATGAAGGCCACTTCACAGGGCGGCTGCACAATGTCGATGGCAATGGTGGGCACATCCCCGTAGGCCGCACAGATCTCGGGGCTGGACTCCTGGAAGACCTGGAAGTTCAACACCACATCCACATCGCGCTGGCCGAGAAGCTGAGCGCACGACAGTGCCTTGGCCGCGTCAATTTCTGAGTCGCAGAACACCAGATCTAGACCGGCGGCGTCAGCTTCCTTTTGGATCGAGTCCGAGACCAGCTTGACGAACGGAACCGAATCTCCCAGGGAGATGTAGCCAACCGTGCCGTCGCCGCCGTCGTCATCGTTGCCGCATGCGGTGGCAACCAGCGTGAATACCGCCAAAACGGCGATCACCATCTTGAGGCTCTTCCTCATCGTATCTCCCCTCATCGCCGGGCATTCGCCGTGGCTGGAAACGTTTCTAGTCGAAAAAACTAGCGGGGGCCGATTGACAGCGCAACTCGCGTGTTGAGCCCTGCCCCAGTACTGCTCAGACCGCTAGGGAATCAGCACCGAACGCAGCACTCTTCCGGCTTCGAGGTCGTCAAGCGCCTCGTTGGCCTCCGAGAGCGGGCGTTGGCGGCCCAACAGATGGTCGACTTTCAGCACACCCGAACGGTTGAGAGCCAACACCTCGCGGATGTCATCGGGAACAAATCCCCGAGAACCATGGACCGAAGCCTCTTTCCAGATCAGGTCCACCGCCCGAATGGAGAACGGCTCCACGCTGGAGCCTATGAGCAGCACCTGGCCCCCGATGCCCACCGCGGCAACCGCCTGGGCGTCCACTTCGGCCGACCCCACGGTCTGGACCACTATGGGCGGGCCGCCCGGCCCCGCGGCGGCGCGGACGGCTTCCACCACGTCACCGGCGCCGTCGGCCGCAGAAATGAGCACCCGAGCGCCCAACTGCTCGGCCAATTCCAGTTTGGCCGGCGAGCGGCTCACTGCGATCACGTCACAGCCCAGATGAGCAGCCACCTGGACGGCGTTCGACCCGATCCCGCCGACACCGAAGACCACCACGGTCATTCCGGGCTGGACATCTCCAACCCGGACGAGGGCGTGGTACGGCGTGGCCACCGCGTCGGTGAGCACCGCCACCGCGGCCAGGTCGTCATCGGGTTCCACCGGGATAAGGTTGCGGGCTGGGACCAGCACCTCGCTGGCGAAGGCACCGTCGTACTCCACTCCCATGCGCCGTACCGACAGGCACATGTTCACCCGCCCGACGGAGCACATCGAACACTCCCCGCAATGCTCGATGTAGTAGATGGCCACCGGGTCGCCCTCTTGCACACCGCTCACCCCGGGGCCGATGCGGGACACCACCCCGGCAGCCTCGTGACCAGGCACGATGGGGAGCACCGAGTCGAATCCACCTTTGCGGAGAAAGACATCGCTGCCGCACACGCCACAGGCCTTGACCTGCACCACCACCTGATCAGGGCCGGGGGTCAGCGGCGATCGCTCGACAAACTCCAGCGCTTGCCCGTAGCCCCGTAGTTCAGCAGCTCGCATATCGACCTCCGATCAGCCGGTGCCGGGCATCCCGAGCGCTCCGGCGTCGGGCAGCTCGGGGGCGTCGAAGTTGCTGGAGCCGAACCGGTCGGGCTTTGTCCGACCGACCCGTATGTAATACTCCTCGGGCACCTGGGTGGGATCCTTGAACATCTGCCACTGGCACTTCTGGCGGGCGTCGGGATCGCGGTCGGTGTCGGGATACACCGGAGGGTCGATCACCCGAACCGGATAGCCGAAGCGGTCGATGGGAAGCTCCTCCATCAAAACGATGCAGTGGGCGCAGTAGAGGCAGACCCCTTTGGTGAAGTGGTTCCACGAGGCCTCTTCTTTGGCCACATCCCAGTTGTAGGGGGGATCCATCCGGGCTGGTGTGTCCTCGATCCAGTCGCCCCGCACGGTGCGCTGCCCCGATCCACACGGGTCGAACCGCAGTATGAATCGGTCGTCGGTCTCGATCAGATCGAAATCACCGGTGCGCTCAGGGCCGACGAGGTGGCCCCGCATCGCCTCGCAAGCCACCAGCATCAGCGTTTCCAGCCCCTCGTCCCACGGGTGCTGGTCGATGTCGAACTTGTTGTATCGCCACGAGAACAGCGGAACCAGCACTCGCTGGTACATGTCGGCGATGCCCTGGGCCCCATGGCGCTCCTGAATGGCATGCATGAGGCCGTAGGTGTGGTCGACATCGCGGTCGTGGGTCTGCCGCCACGTCTCCTTCATGGCGACCAGGTTCTCCAGCGCCTCTTGGGGCTGTTCCCGATAGATGCTGGCCAACAGTTGACGCTGCTCGGAGCGATACTGGTCCCAATGACGGTGGGGGTTCCACTGGCGTCCGTCGGGACAGGTGAGCTTGGACTGCACGTCAGAGTCAATGGCCTCGACCACCTCGGCCGACGCCCCGCCGTCCCGCAGAAAGCCCCGCAAGTCGTTGATCCACTGGCGATAGAGGCTGAAGCACACGTTGGCCTCGTCGGTGAAGTAGTCGGCCAAATCGGCTGCGCTATCCCAGTCCCCGGCCTCGACGCTCTCGGCGATCTTCCGATATGTCGAGATCTTCTGGTCTTCCCACGATCCGAGGCGAACCCGTCGTCCCACCACTTCAGAGAACTCGATTCTGGTCTCAGCCATCCGGCTGCTCCTCCCGCTTGGTAACGTTTCCAGCGATGAGTATACCCAGCCCCTACGAACCGGGCCATCGTCGGTCGGTTGTGCCCCGGGTTGCCGTGGTCGCCCCGTACTGGGACTTCTGGGAACCGACGGTAGGGCCGGAGCTTCGCACCAGGCGCGAGCGCCTGCTGGGCACCGTGGCCGACCGCATGGGCGAGTTGGGCGCTGAAGTGGTGTGGCAAGGACTTGTCGACCATGCCGACCAGGGCACGAGCATGGGGGCTGAGGCCGCCAGTGTCGGCCCCGACGCCGTGCTGGTGGTTCAGACGATGGCGGTGCCCCCGTCCTATGTCCAAGCGATGCTGGAACACCTCCCCCAGCCGGTGGTGATCTGGGCCATACAGGACTCCACCACCATCTCTCCCGACTTCGACGCCTCCCAAATCACCTCGCTGGGCGCCACCGTGGGCACGCCCATGCTCACCAACCTGCTTCACCGTACGAGTCGGCCCTTCGAACTGGTGGTGTCGTCGACGGATGACCCAACGGCCGGCGAGGCGGTGGCCGACCGGCTCCGGGCCGGTGCCGTGGCCCATCGGCTCCGGGGGGCCCGGTTGGCCCGAGTGGGCCGACCCATGGACGGATACGTGTGCGTGGACGCCGACGACGACGATCTCCACCGGGCCCTCGGAATGCAGGTGGTACACATCAGCCCCCAGGAGGTGAAGGATCGCTACCAGGCCGTTGGCGACGACGAAATCGCCGCAGCGCGACAAGAAGTGGACCGGCATTTTGCGGTTGGTGACAGCCCTCCCCAGGAAAACCTGGCCCGAACGCTGCGGCTGGCCGTGGCCATGGAGACGCTCGATCGGGACAACTCCATCGCCGCAGGGGCCATCAACTGCCACGTTCCCGAGATCCGCTTCGGCGACGATCCGGGGCTGACTCCGTGCTTCGGACTGGGCTGCGAGACCACCCGGGGCATCCCCTGGAGCTGCACGGGAGACGTGCTCACCGCGGTGGCCATGCTGGTGGCCAAGGGGCTGTCTGGCGCCGCCCTCTACCACGAGGTGGAGGCCATCGACTTCGAGACCGGGGAGGTGGCCATTGCCAACTCCGGCGAGCACGACTTGGGTTGGACCGCCGAAGGGCAGGCCCCCGGCTTCGAGCCCAATCCGTGGTTCGCCCACGACCCCCGCACGAGCTTTCGGGCGCATTTCGAGCTGCCCGCGGGCCCGGCTTCGTTGGTGGGGTTTACCCACCAGCCCGATCACCCATCCGGGTTCGGATTAGTGGTGGCCGAAGGGGAGATCACCGGCCGTGAGCTGCCCTGGAATCCCACCGCAGGAGGGGTATTCCGTTTCACTACCAGCCCGGTGACCGAGGCATGGACCCGCTGGGCCAGTGCCGGAGTCAACCACCACAGCGCCATAGCCCCAGGACACTTGGCCCAGCCGGTGGCGTCGGTGGCCAGATTCGCCGGGGTGGAGTGCGTGGTGGTTTGAGGCCGCGGCCTTCACGCCTAAGCCGTCGAACCCCTCACACCGTGGCCAGCTGAATCCCCAGCAAGTCGGCCACTGCACCGAGGTCGCCGCGGCAAGCGCCGGGAAGAAGCGCCGCATGGTGGGTGGCGCCCGCCTGACACCAGCGCTGGTACGCCTCAGCCACCGGCGACGATGAGAATCGGAACATGGCGTTGGGACCTTCCATTCGGTGATGCCGGGAGCCGATGACCTCTCCCTCTGCCACCACCAAGATCCAGCCGCCCGCCGCCCCCGAGGCCGGGGTCAGGCTCACCAGCGTGGCCGGACCAACGGGCATCTCGAAGGCCACCGCCACGCCGGGGCCGTTGTCGCCGCGGTAGTGGTCTTCGGGCAATAGCCGAATGGTCGATCCCGGCGCCCGACCCGAGTAGTCGCCCTCTCCTCCGTTTGCCACCAAGATCCAGTTGCCGGACAGGTCGAGCTGATAGAGCTCGCAATACAGGGCCGAGTTTGCCACCGCCTTGCCCAGCATGAGCGCGATGGCGGTAGGGACGTCCCCGGTGCAGGCAAACGGGCTGCCCCTCTCGCTCATCCGGCTCACCCCCAAACAGGCGGTTATCCCCACTCCTGGATTCCACCGCAGGGTGGGGCCGTGGCAGTTCACCGCCCCGCCACCCAGCCCGCGGGCGTCGCACAGGCCTTCGAGGGCAACGCTCAACCGGCACGACCGCTCCAACACCTCATCGGAAACCGCCTCGGCGTCGGCTACCCCTTGCACTTCCTCGATCTCCTGCCGCACATGGGCCTCGGCGACCGCGGCGTATGCCTCCGATAGCTCCGGGGCGGTGACGGCCTCCACCTGCACGCCCAGCCGAGCCAGATCGTCGTCGGTGGCCAGCACATCGCTGTAGCCGTCCATGGGCTGGCCCACCAGCGCGATCGGCCGCCGCCGTATGGCGGTCACCGCCGCCGCGGCCCGCATCGCCTGATCCAGCGTGGCCGACAGCTCCGGCGTGCCCAACTCCCCCACCACAGAGGCAAAGGGGCACCCGTTGCGCACCAGCACGTTGGTGAACATCACCAAGCCCACCGGGAGGCTACGAGCAGTTGCCATCTCCGTGTCGTAGTCGTCGGGCACCACCCCGCTCTCTTGGGCGCCCAGAACCACCACCGGCACGTCCGCGCCGCTCAAAGCTTGCTCGGACCAGGCCGGAGGCGCGGCCATGGTGGGGGCGAACACCACCATGTCCACCTCCTCGCGGGCGAACACCTTGGCCGCGTGCACCGCTTGGTCCATGCTGTCCACCAGTCCGGGATCCACCACCTCGCCGTAGGCGGCCAGCAACTCCCCCACCGCCGTGGCATATTGGCGGCGGGTCTCGCGGAACCCGGCCGGCATGGCCTCGTCGAAGAGCCCGAAGTACACCGAGAGCTGACCAATCCTCACTGCAATCCCTTCCTTGCCGAGCGGCCCTGCATACTGGAAACGATTCTGGCACAATGCCTCCATGCTCACCGCCGGCATCGCCCGAGTGGACATCACCCCGTCGGTCCCCATCGATGTGGTCGGCTATTCCCGTCGAGCGGAGCCGGCCCGGCACATAAGGGCGCCCCTGACCGCCACTGCGCTGGCCCTGAGCTCAGGTTCCACCACCGCAGTGGTCATCGCCGCCGACGTGCCGTTCCTGCTGCCCGCCCACGCCGACCGGCTGCGAGCCGAGATCGCCGACGCACTAGGCACCTCGGCCGACCATGTGATGATCAGCGTCAGCCACACCCACGGCGGACCCACCACCCATGCCCACGGCGTGAAGATCGGCGGACGCCAGCGAGAGCGCTCGGCCAATGAACGCGAGTTCATCGACTCATTCCCCCAACAGCTCGCCGCCGCCGCGATTCAGGCGGCGGGCTGCATGGAACCGGTGCGGGCTGCCGGCGGGGTCGGCTCGGTGGACTTGGCCGTGAACCGGCGCGAGAAGAACGCCGAGGGCCGGGTGATCCTCGGGTGGAATCCCGACAAGCCCGTGGACCGCGACGTGGGAGTGCTGAGAATCGACCGCCTAGACGGCACGACGTTGGCCGTGGTGGTGAACTACGCCTGCCATCCGGTGGTGGTCGGGCCCGAGGATCCGGGGGTGAACCCCGACTTTCCCGGTCCAATGCGCGATCTGGTGGAGCAGGTGACCGGTGCCACCTGCCTGTTCTTGCAGGGGGGCTGCGGCAATCTGCTCCCGTTGGAGGGCTTTTTCGACCATCCCGGGCCCGAACAGGCCTTCGGACGCAAGCTGGGGGTGGAGGTGCTGCACGTGCTGGAGCAGATCGACCCGATCGAACGGCGGTTGGAGCGGATCGACTACGGCTCGGTCACCCCGATCGTGCTGCACCGGCGGGTGGCCATCGAGCCCCAACCCGATCAGGAGCTGGCCGCGGTGGGACGCGTGGTGGAGCTACCGCTCAAACCGCTGCCGTCGCTGGCCGACCTGGAAGCTGAGCGCGATGGCTATCAGCGGGAACTCGAAGACGCTCGCCAAGCAGGCGCCGACCAGGCAGCGCTCAATCCCATCGAGTACCACCTCAACTGGGCCGAGGACGCCATCGACCAACTGAGCCAGGGCGAGGTCGCCCCCAGCGTCCCGGCCTTCCTCCAAGCCCTGAAGATCGGTGACACGGTGATCGCCACCATGCCCGGAGAGGCGTTCTCGGAGCTGTCTATCGAGGTGAAACAGCGCTCAGCAGCCGCCACTACCCTGTTCTCGGCCTACACCAACGGCGTGCTCACCTACATGCCCCCGGCGGCGGAGTACCCCGACGGCGGGTATGAATGCGACTACGCCCACCACTCCTACGGGCTGGTCGAGCAGATCGCGCCCCAAAGCGAGCGGATCCTGGTGGAGACCAGCGTGGAGTTGATCTCAGCCACCTGGTGAGCGGCTCGCCCCGAGGTCGATCTTCAGGAGGTCAATCCTGGTGCCACACCTCGTCGGCCCAATACAGGTTGCCCTCGTCGTCGGCCAAGCTCACGATCACTTCCTCGAACCACTTCGACCAGCGGGCGTTGACCTCCGACTCGCCCACCTTGGCGAACGCGGTCTCGACATCGGGATGGCACTCCACGTAGGCGATCACCTGCGTGCCCCGTCGAAACAGGGTGTAGTTCTTCAAACCGGCGGTCTGGATGAGCTCGACAAGCTCTGGCCAGATCTCGTCATGGCGCTTCTTGTACTCATCAGCCATGTCCGGGTAGATCTCGAAGGTAAAACAGGCACGCTCCATAGCCGGCAAGTTACCCGGTGGCTGCGAAACGTTTCCAGCGGCAACCGCGGGGGAGGTCTCCTCTCCCTCTGGACCCATCGCCCCTCAGTCGATGAGGAAGCCCCCGTTCACATCCATCACCTCGCCGGTGATGAACTCAGCTTGCTCGCCGGCCAGGAACAGCACTGCTTGGGCCACGTCGGTCGGACGACCCAGCCGCCCAACCGGGATGCGGTCGGCCAGATCGGCGATCCCGGTGACCATGTCGGTGTTGATGAGGGCAGGGGCCAGCGCATTGGAGGTGATCCCAAACGGGGCGTATTCGGTGGCGATGGCCTTGGCCAGGGCCATCACCCCGGCTTTGGACGCGCCGTAGGCCGCGGTGTTCTTGGACCCGCCGGTCTTGCCCGCGCTCGACCCGATGGAGATGACCCGGCCCCAACCCCGCTCCCGCATCTTGGGCAGCACCCGCTTGCTGCACAGAAAGCAACCCGTGAGGTTAACCGCCATCATCTGGTTCCAGTCACCCAGCTCGGTTTCCTCCAGGGGCTGGATGGCGAAGATCCCGGCATTGTTCACCAGGATGTCCACCTGTCCCCATGCCGCCTCCACTTGGGAGAAGGCCGCGTCCACCGAAGACTCGCTGGTCACGTCGCATTCGGCGAACATGGTGTTGTCGGCTTGGTCTAGCGCCGACCGGTCTTCGGGTGCTCGAACATCTAGGAGGGCAACCCGAGCTCCGCCGGCCAGCAGCGCTTCGGCCACCGCCCTTCCGATTCCCTGGGCGGCACCGGTCACCGCCGCGATCCGCCCGGCCACACACCCATACCCGACATCAGAACTCGAGATGTCCGTCATCGCTTTGCAGGCTCCTCTGCTCGCTTCCTAGGCTGGAAACGTTACCGGCTCTTTTCAGGAGGCGACATGACGGCCAACGAGAAAAAGGTCCGTGTCGGTGTCATCGGCGCGGGGTCTTGGGCAATCAGCAACCACATTCCCGTCCTGGCGGCGCGGGACGACGTGGAGCTGGTGTCGGCCGTTCGCAAGGGACGCGACGCATTGGAGTCGATCGGCGAGCGGTTCGGCTTTTCCCACCTGAGCGAAGACTATCGAGATGCCCTCGACCAGGGACTCGATGCCGTGGTGGTGGCCAGCCCCTCCGGCCTCCACCACGAGCACGCCAAGGCCGCCATGGAGGCAGGCGCAGACGTGCTCTGTGAGAAGCCCTTCACCGTGGAGCCCGCCGACGCTTGGGACCTCCACCGCACCGCCGAGGAGTTGGGCCGAAATCTGGTGATCTCCTTCGGTTGGAACTACGGGCCACTGGGCATGGAGGCCAAGAGACTCATGGACGAAGAGGGCGGCGTGGGCGAGGTGGAGCACGTCATGGTGTCCATGGCGTCGGGGACCCGCGAGCTGCTCACCTCCACTGGCGGCGGCGGATATGAGGGATCGGCCGAGGGATTCGCGCCCGAGGCCGCCACGTGGACCGACCCCGCCTTATCGGGTGGCGGATACGCCCCGGCCCAGATCTCCCACGCCATGGGCCTGGCAATGTGGCTGACCGGCGATCGGGCCCGAGAGGTCTTCGCTTTCATGAACAACCGGGGGGCGCGGGTAGACCTCCACGACGCCATCTCGGTGCGATATGCCTCGGGGGCCACCGGATCAATTAGCGGCGCAAGCTGCCCTGGTCCCGCCAACGCCATCGACGATCCCGACGAACCGTGGCCCCGCCACCAGCTCCTAGTGCGCCTCTACGGCTCCGAGGGGCAGCTCATCGCCGACTTGGAGCGGGATTTCCTTTGGCTGTACCGCAACGACGGCTTCGACTTAAAGGTAGACCTGCCCCGCCACGCCGGCCTCTACACCTGCGATGGGCCTCCCAACACGCTGGTGGATCTGGCCCAGGGTCGGGATGCGACCAACCTATCGCCCGCCGAGTTGGGCGCCCGCACGGTGGAGGTGGTGGCCGCCGCCGAGCACAGCGCCCAGTCGGGCAGCGTCGTGCAGGTCGGCGATTGAGACCAGCTTGCGCATAGAGGAAACCAGCTTGCGCATAGGTGTTGACAGCTACTCGTTCCACAGGTACTTCGGGGAGCTGAGAGAGGGCGAATCCCCTGTCGACCAGCGCTGGACTACCGATGACTTCCTGAACTTCTGTTCCGAACTAGGCGTCGACGGAGTTTCGCTGGAGACCTGCTTCTTGGACTGCGACTCCGACGCCGAGGTGGCATCGCTTCGCCAGCGCCTCGACCAGCACGGCTTCGAGCGGGTGCTGGCCTGGGGCCACCCTGACGGACTGGCCATGGGCCTCGATCCCGAGGCGTTTGCCGACGCGCTCGCTGCGGTGGACCGGGCCGCCGGGCTGGGGTGCGGGCTGCTCCGCATCGTGGTGGGCATAACCCGTCATTTCGGCCAGGAGAGCGAAACCGAGGTGCTCCGCCGGGTGGTCCCCCAGGTAGCCGAGATCACCGACCGAGCCGAACAGCGCGGCCTGGACGTGGCCGTCGAAACCCACTGCGATCTCACCACCGCCTCCGTCGGCACCCTCGTCGAGCAGGTGGCCAGCCCCCGGCTGGGCGTGGTGTTCGACAGCGCCAATGTTGTCCGCATCGGCGAGAACCTATTGGCCGCCGCGACTGCTCTGGCCCCCTATACCAAGATGATCCACGTCAAAGACCTGGATCTTCAGTCGTCCACGCCCGGCGAGCCCGGGGGCCACTGGCCCGGGGTGCCCCTCGGTCTCGGCGACTTGGACATTGCCGGCACCTTGGAGTTGATGGAAGCGGCCGGATTCGACGGGCTGGCCTACGTAGAAGTGGCCGACATGGCCTCTGGCTGGTCAGAGCACGAGATCGTGGCCCAGTCTGTGGATTGGCTAGGCAAGTTCGCTACCGAAAGGCACCCATGCCCAGAATGAGAATGAACCAGGCCATCTCGGCGGCCATCGCCGATGAGATGCGCTCTGATCCCGACGTGATCGTGTTGGGAGAAGACATCGCCGTAGCCGAGGGGCCGTTCAAGACATCGGCCGGGCTGCTGGATGAGTTCGGCCCGCTGCGGGTGCGAGACACGCCGATCTCCGAGATGGGTTTCTTGGGCGCGGCGGTAGGGGCCGCAGCCACCGGATTGCGCCCGGTGGTGGAGATCATGTTTGTGGAGTTCCTCGGGGTGGCCCTTGACCAGCTCTCCACTGAGGGGGCCAAGTTCCACTACCTGTCGGGCGGGCTGGTCAAGGTGCCGCTAACCGTGCGGGCCTCTGTAGGCGCGGGGCTGGGCTTCGGCACCCAGCACTCCCAGACCCTGGAGAGCTGGGTGGTGGGCACTCCCGGTCTCAAGCTGGCCGTGGCCTCCGGACCAGCGAACGCATACGGCTTGATGCGGGCCGCCATCCGGGACGACAACCCGGTGGTGGTGCTCGAGCCTCGGCGGCTGTACGCCCAGCGCGAAGAGGTCACCGTGGGAGAAGAGGGCATCATCGCCTTGGGGACTGCCCGCCAGGCGGTTTCCGGGGACGCCGCCACCGTGGTGGCGCTGGGATCAACCGTGGGCGCCGCCACCGAGGCGGCTGCCGCCGCATCATGGTCGGCCGATGTGATCGACCTGCAATCGCTGCAACCGTGGGACAAAGAAATGGTATACGAATCGGTGGCTCGCACTGGACGGCTGGTCACCGTGGAGGAGAACCCGCTCTCGGGCGGTTGGGGCGCCGACATCGTGGCCGCAGTGGCCTCTGACTTATTCGGTGAGCTGAAGGCCCCGCCCCTGAGGATCACCGCTCCCGATGTGCCCGTGCCGTTTGGCAAGGAGCTAGAGGAGCGGTACATGCCGTCTTCGACCTATGTGGGCGAGCAGGTCATAGAGCTGCTGGACACCGGTCGGGTGCCGCCCCCGTGGTGGCAACGCGAGGAGATAACACCATGAGCACACCACTGGAACGCCGACAGGCACTGCAACAAGACCGCCGGGTTCGCTACGAGCGGATGGTGGAGATCCGGGCGCTGGAGAACAAGGTGCAAGACCTGTTCGACGAAGGTCTGGTTCACGGAACCACCCACCTGTGCCTGGGCCAGGAGGCCGTGGCCGTGGGAGTGGCGGCCGCCGCCCGGACCACCGACCAGGTGACCTGCACCTACCGGGGACACGGCGTGGCCTTGGCCCTCGGACTGACACCGGTGCAACTCCTAGGAGAGATCCTGGGCCGAGAAGCGGGATCCATCGGCGGCATAGGCGGCTCCATGCACCTTTGCGACCCGGAGATCGGCCTGATGCCCACATTCGCCATCGTCGGCGCCGGAATCCCGGTGGCCGCGGGGGCAGCGCTCACCGCCCAAGTGCGGGGAACCGACGATGCCGCGATCGCCGTCTTCGGCGACGGGTCAACCAACATCGGCGCGTTTCACGAGGCTCTAAACCTCGCTGCCATTTGGAAGCTCCCGGTAGTCTTCGTGTGCGAGAACAACCAGTACGGCGAGTACAGCCGCATCGACCTGACCACACCGGTGGACGACATCGCCTGTCGGGCCGAGTCCTATGCCATCCCCAGCGCCATCGTGGACGGACAAGATCCCGACGCGGTGGCCGAGGCCGTGTCCGGCGCCCTGGACCAAGCCCGCGGCGGGTCCGGACCGACGCTGCTTGAGCTCAAGACTTACCGCTACGCGGGGCACTCCCGGGCCGACACCGCCCCCTATCGCCCCGAAGGGGAGTTCGAGCGCTGGTACGAGAAGGATCCCATCGTCAACTTCGGCCGCCAGCTGGTTGACGAGGGCGTTTTGGGCGATGACGGCATTGAGGAGGTCCAAGCCGCGGTCGACGCCCGGATCGACGCCGCGGTGGAACTCGTGCTGGCCAGCGCTCCCGCCCCGGTGGAGGCCATGTTCGCCAACGTGCTGGCACCCTGAGGAGCGATTCCGTGCGCTACACCATCAAGCTCCCCAAGTTGGGGGATACCACCGAGCTGGTGGTGGTTCTCGAATGGCTGGCCGAGGTGGGCGACGCCGTGACCGCGGGCGACGACTTGGTGCGGGTTGAGACTGACAAAGTGGACTCTGATGTCCCCAGCCCGGTGTCGGGAACCCTCGTGGAACACCTCGTGGCCGTGGACGATGAGGTGGACATCGGCGACCCCATCGCCATCATCGTCTCCGACTGAAGTACGCCCCGGTCGAAAAACGCCCCGGTCGAAAGACTCAGGTCAGCCCGCCGGCCCCGGCTGGGTGGAGGCCCGCCGAATCAGGGATGTGGGAATCTCGGTAACCAGGGGACCTTCGCCGCCGGCCAGCAATTTGAGCAACAGCTCCGCCGCCGCCTCTCCCATCTGCACTGCGTCCCGGTCGATCACCGTGATAGGCGGCGAGTGCAGTTCTGTGAGGGGAACGTCGTCACAAGACACCAGCGAGATGTCGGCCCCCACCGTTCGCCCGGCCGCTTGCAGCGCGCGCAATACCCCGGTGAGCAGGAGATTCCCGCCGGCCACGATGGCAGTGGGCGGATCGTCGGCCGCCAGCAGTTCATGGGTGGCCTGCTGGCCGAAGGTGGCCGAGAAGCTGTCGAGCTTCAACAGGTCTTCGGGAAGGTCGAGACCCCGGGCCCGGAATGCGGCCTTGAAGCCACTCAAACGCTCTCGAACCGGTCGGAGCCCCGGTCGTCCTGAGATCAACGCCACCCGCCGATGTCCCAGGTCCAGCAGGTGGTCGATCGCGGCCCGCATCCCATTGGCATGGTCGGACAAAACGGCCGAAGCCTCATCTGCCCCGCGCACCTGCCGATCTATCAACACCACTGGTTCGGACAGCTTGGCCAGCTCGGCCAAGGTGCCCGCCCGTTCTTCGTCGGCCACCGAGAGGATGAGCCCGTCGATTCGCCGCCACCGAAGCAGCCGGATCATGGCCTCATCCCGCTCCGGACTCCCCTCCGAATTGGTCAGCACCATGGAATAGCCCGCCTCGTTCAAGCGGCGTTCGGCGCCCATGGCGATCTCGGCAAAGAGCGGATTGGAGATGTCGTTGGCGATGAACCCCACCGTCATGGTGGAGCCCCTTCTCAGGCTGGACGCCAAGAGGTTCGGCTCATAGCCCACGGCTTCGATGGCGTCGAGCACCTGCTTTCGCATCGACTCACTCACATCGGAATGGTCGTTCAGCACTCGGGAAACCGACGACAAGGCCACACCGGCATGGGCGGCCACTTCCTTCATGGTGACTTCTTTGGCAGGGATCGGCTTTTCGGCTGCCTCGTTGGTGCCGGCCTCATCGGGATTGGCCATATCCACCCCCCTTCTCAGGCTCGGTAGCGCAAGAGCATGTTTTCGCCGTATCGACAGTAGCGGGAATGGCATGGTTTGTGTTACTGGAAACGTTGCCAATACGCTGACTGACTGGACTAGATGAGGTAGTCAAGATCGTGAAGATCGAGCGCATTGAGGTAATTCCCGTCGCGGTCCCCCTTACGGAGACCTTCATGGGATCGAAGTACTCCATGTCGGAGCGAGCAACCTTGATCACTCGCGTCTACACCGATGACGGCGCCATGGGTGAGTGCTACAACGGCGACGAACCCGACACCCACCACGAGATCGCCCGGATCATCATCGACGAACTCCAGCCGCTCATCATCGGGGAGGACCCGCTGCTGGTGGAGCGGTGCTGGGAAGCCATGCTGCCTCCCACTTTCGACATTCTCCGGAACCGCAAGCTGGTGGTGATGGCGATAGGCGCGGTCGACTCCGCCCTTTGGGACCTGGCCGGCAAGGTAACCGGCCTGCCCGTGTACAAGCTGTGGGGCGGCTACCGCACCAGCTTGCCCATCGTGGCCATCGGGGGCTACTACGGCAAGACCGACGCCCAGCTGGCCGCCGAGATGGAGGACTACCTGGAGATGGGCCTGGGCGGGTGCAAGCTCAAGATCGGCGGACTATCCCCGGCCGAGGATGCCCACCGGTTCAAAGTTGCCCAAGCAGCCGCCGGCGACGGCTTCGTGTTCACCGTGGACGCCAATCAGGGCTACACCGTGGCTGAGGCAGTGGAGTTCGTCCGCCTGGTCGGCCCCGAGAACATCCGATGGTTCGAAGAGCCGGTGCGCTGGTACAACGACGTGCGGGGAATGCGCGACGTGCGGTTCATGGCCGGAGTGCCGGTGGCCGCCGGGCAGAGCGAATTCAACCGCCAGGGCATGGGCGAGTTGATGAGCGCCGGGGCTATCGATGTCTGCAACTACGACGCATCTTGGGGGGGCGGGCCCACCGAGTGGCGCCGGATCGCGGGAATGGCCCAGGTCTATGGAGTGGAGATGGGCCATCATGAAGAGGCCCAGATCGCAGCCCACATGCTGGCCTCAGTTCCCCACGGGACCTTTGTCGAGGTGTTCCATCCCACCCGAGACCCGCTGTTCTGGGACCTGATCGCCAACCTGCCCCCCATCGCCAACGGGACCTACACCGTCCCCTCGGGACCGGGCTGGGGCCTGAAGTTGGACTGGGACTACGTGGAGCACCACCGCGACGACCGGTAGTCCGCGCCGCGGCACCGCCCCTTCGGCGACCCCGGTTGATCTCTTGGTGACTTAGATCCGATAGATTCGCTCGGCGTTGGCCGAGAACAACGCCACCTGCTCGTCGGGTGAGAAGTCGGCCACCAGCTCTACATAGGCGTCGAGCTGCTCCCGGTAGGTGGAGTACATCCGATCCACCGGCCAGTTGCTGCCGAAGAACGAGCGCTCCACCCCGAAGGCCTCGATGCAGCCGTACACGTAGGGGCGGATGCTGTCCACCGTCCAGTTGGTTCCGGCCATTTGATCGCCCATGCCCAGGCCCGAGATCTTCACCACCGCGTTCTCCGCCTCGGCCAGTTTGGCCATGCCCTGGCGCCAGTTTGCGAAGTACTCGTCGTTGCGCTCCTGGGGGAACCCGGCGTGGTCGCAGATCAAGATGATGTTGGGGAACTTGCGGGCCAGGTCGGCGGCCTTGCCCATGTCCTCCCAGAGCACATCGAGGTCGTAGACCAAGTTGTATTTCTCCAACAGGGCGTAGCCCCGGTGAAAGGCCGGATCTACCAGATAGTCGCCCTCGCCGAAGTCGCGCAGGCCCCGCATGTTGGCAAACTCGCAGTGGCGCTCGAGGGTTCCCTCCACATCGGATTGCTGGAGGCGGGCGTCACCGGTAATGCCGGTGGGCCACCCGGTTTCGTCGGCCATGGCCTGAAGCCACTCGGTCTCGTCCACCGGGTCGGCCGAGCCGATGGCCGCTTGGACATGGACGATCTTGGTTACGTTGAGGCCCGCGGTGTCAGCTTGAAGACTCTCCACTGTGTAGCTGGTCAGGTTCTTCAGCGGGCGAATCGCCCCTAACTGGGGATGAATGGCGTCATCGGCCAGCCAGGCCCACTCCAGCTTTGAATGGGGCCGCTCCCAGAAGTGGACGTGTGTGTCAACAAATTCAAGCCCTTCAGCCATGCTGATTCCTCCCGGACAGTCGATTGGCCGTTACCCTACTAAAAACGTTTCCAGAAGTTCGGTGGGAGGAAGATGCGAACCACACCACCCCGCGTGGCATGAGCGCTCCCGAGAGGCGGCGGGCGCTGGTCACCGGCGCGGCCAGCGGCATCGGTGCCGGTGCCGCCAGGCGCCTGCTGGGCGGAGGGGTGGAAGTGCTCGCCACCGATATCGACCGCCGCGGCCTCGCGGCGCTGTCCGAGCTCGGGGCCGAGACGCTGATCGTCGACCTGGCCGACCTCCGCGATCGAGACCGGGTAATCGAGGCCGCCGTCGGAGTGGACTATCTAGTGCAGGCCGCCGGCATCATTCGCCTGCTACCCATAGAGAAGGTCACCGTTGAAGACTGGCGTGACGTGTTCGCGGTAAACGCCGAGGCGATGTTCTTCCTGTGCCAGGGGATCGGTGCCACCATGCCGGCGGGCGGTGCCATCGTGAACCTATCCTCCTCCTCCGCCAAGCTGGCCAACACCACCGAGGCGGCGGTCTATGCCGCCTCCAAGTCCGCAGTGCTGTCGATCACCCGGTCGTTCGCCTACTCGTTGGCGCCGATACCGGTGCGGGTCAACGCCATCTGCCCGGGCATCATCGACACGCCGATGCAGGACGCCGTGCTCGAGCAGGTGTCCGCCATCAGGGGGATGACCCCTGAGCAGCTATCCGACCTGCGGGAGACATCGGTGCCGCTGGGGCGGGGCGCAAGCCCGGACGAGATTGCCGAGCTGATCTGGTTCCTGCTCTCCGACGGCGCCGGTTACATGACCGGTCAGGCCGTCAACTTCGACGGAGGGCTGGTTACCTGGTGAGCACGACGAAAATGAGACGAGGTCGACCATGAAGATCGCCCATGTCGAGGCCATTCCGGTCAGCTACCCCGAACCCAATGACTTCGACGCCATCCGCCACCTGTGCTTGGCCAAGATCACCGCTGACGACGGCACGGTGGGGTGGGGCGAGTCGGTCACCATGTGGCCCGAGTCCAACTTCGCCACCAAGGCGATCATCGAGGGGATGGCCGATCTGGTGGTGGGCCAAGACCCAATCCACTTGGATGCCATCTACCGATCCCTCAAAGACAGGGCCTGGTGGTACGGATACGACGGCGGGATCGCCTCGTTCGCCATTTCAGCCATCGACATCGCGCTGTGGGACCTCAAGGGCAAGGCCCTGGGGTGCCGAGTGCTGGACTTGCTGGGCGGACCGGTTCACGACCGACTGCCGGCCATCGCCTCCTCCCACGCCCACCACGAGTCCATCCCCGACATGGCTGAGGAGGCCATCGACTGGCTCTCCGATGGCCTGCAAGGCATGAAGGTGGGTTTCGGAAAGCGAGGCAACGCCCGCTTGGGATTCGAGCACGATCGCGACGTGTCCTATGTGCGGGCCATGCGGGAGGCAATCGGTCCCGACAAGCACCTCATGATCGACTTGGGCTGGGCCATCAAGTGGGACATCCCCACCGCGGTCCGACGCACTCAAGCATTCGACGAATACGGGATCGACTGGATAGAGGAACCGCTTGGCGCCTGGAATCCCAGCGGATACGCCGAATTGCGAAGCAAGACCACGACGGCCATGGCCTACGGGGAAAAGGAGTGGACCGCGGATGGGTTCCAGCGGATCTTGGCCACCGGAACTGTCGACGTGGTGGGCTGCGACCCCGGCCGGGCCGAGGGGATAACCGGGTTCAAGAAGGTAACCGAGCTAGTGGAGCGGCACCGCCGGCAAGCCAACGCCCACGCGTGGTCGTCAGCCATTGTCTCCGCGGCCAGCCTGGCGGTGAGCTTCTCCAGTTCGGCGTGCAAGCTGTTCGAGCTGAAGCCGCTGGAGAACCCTATGCAGCATGAATTGGTGCCCGATCCCCTCGTCCATGTGGATGGGTGGGTCTACCCCCCGACAGGGGCCGGCTTGGGCATAGAGGTGGACGAGCGGGTGGTGGACCGCTACCGCAGCGAGAGAGTCCTGGACAAAGGAGGCGGCTAATGGCATGGAGTGTGGGAGCAGGGCTGGAGGGCCGTGGCGTGATCGTGACCGGGGCAGCTGGCGGCATGGGCAAACCGGTGGCCGAGGCTTTCGCCACCACCGGAGCCCGGGTCATGGCCGTGGACTTGCATCAGAGCGCAGCTGACGAGGTGGTCTCCGGGCTGGAGGGAACGGGCCACGTGGCTGTAGGCGCCGACCTGTCCGACCTAGGTGCCCACCAAGAGCTGGTGGACCGTGCTCGACGCGAGCTGGGTGGGGTGTATGCCCTCGCCCATCTGGCCGCCGTGCTGCAACGACGGGATTCCATGGACGAGGTGACCGAGCAAGACTGGGACTTCCAGGTGGACACCAACTTGAAGGCCACATTTTTCTTGTGCCGGACCGCGGCCAACACCATGCGGAGCGCTGGCGAAGGCGGCCGCATCATCGCCTTCACCTCCCAAGGCTGGTGGACGGGAGGCTTCGGGGGCTCGGTAGTTTACTGCGCGTCCAAGGGGGGCATCGTCTCGATGGTCCGAGGGATGGCTCGCACCTACGGCTCTGATCAGATCACCGTGAATGCGGTGTCGCCGGGCCAGATCAACACCCCCATGCTGATGACCGACCTCGACCCCGAAGTGCTCGAGCAGCTCAGAGTGGCCACCCCGCTGGGCCGGGTGGCCGAGCCTGAGGAGTTGGCCGGAACGGTGGTGTTCTTGGCCAGCCAGCACGCATCTTTCATCTCCGGCGCCACCATCAACGTGAGCGGCGCCATGTTGATGTACTAACTGAAGGGGGCAGCGTGAGCGACGAGCCAACGAACCAAGCGGGCGACAGCCGTCCGGCGCGAAGCATCTCGGGGACGGCATCGGCCCCGGCCACCCACTTGACCTGGTCGGACGCCATCAACAAGCGGGTCCGCACCGGCGACTGGGCTGACCAAGCCGTCTCCACAACGGCCAAGATCGCCGAGGCCATCGACGGAGGAGACTGGGAGACCGCCGCCCAACTGGTGGACTACTGGATGGAGGAAGCCAAAGTCGTCCATGTGATCTATCAGGTTTGGGGCCAAGGATGGGGTTCCTTCTTGACCACCGCGGGCGTGGCCCAAGAGGATCTCGAAGCCGAGGTCATGCGAATCCGGGAACTGCTGGCCTTCCCCGACGGCGAGCCGTTCAATCCCGAGCCGCGATGGACTTCACTGGCCCACCTCGCCGGCGAACTGGGAAACCGGCTGCGCGCCTACGAGATCGATCCCGCTGAAGCTCACCGCCGACTGGATGAGCTGCAAGAAGCCTGGCGTCAGCTCCACGACCGAGGGGCCGATTTCCAGTCGGGCATGCTGAGCTTCGTGGCCGGGCGGTTGGGCGAGGCCGCGGTGGGCGACGCTTACGCCCATGTGCTCGCCCCCTACCTCGAAGAGCGCTATTCACCGTTCGACCTGCGCGAGCAGAACTACGAGGACACCCTGTACCGCAACCTCTATCTGGCATTCGAGGCGATGCGGGCCCACCTCGTCGGTCCCGATCGCACCGGCGACATGGAGGTGACCGAGGACGACGACAAGTTTGTGATCTCCTTCGATCCGTGCGGGTCGGGCAATCGAGGCCAACGCGGCGACCCAGTTGAGGGCACCGGCTCCCGCTCCGAGCCGCCTTACGACTTCGGGGTCACCACTGAGGAGCACGACTGGGCCTGGAACGAGAAGGGCGTGTGCTATTACTGCGCCCACTGCTGCTACACGCTGGAACTATGGCCAGCCCGCCAGTGGGGCCACCCGATCCGGGTGGTGGACTCCCCTCTCTACCCCGAAGAGACCGCCGGCTCAGAGCCGGCCAAGTGCACCTGGACCGTCTACAAGTCGCTCGAGGCAATTCCCGCAGAGGCGTACGTCCGAATAGGCCTCACAAAGCCGGAGTAGACCCTCCTCAGACGTCGATCTCGGCTAGGCAGTGATCGGTGGTGGTGAGGTTGGCGGGACCATCGACGGCAGCAACCGGGTTGTTGTACCTGGGCATCCTGACCGGCTTCGGCATGGATCTAGTCGCCCGTGTGCTGCTAGATACTACATGATATTTATTTTCTTTCAATGATATTTATCATTATAGTGTTCTTCGTGAGCGCCTTTGGGCTAATATTGGCTAGACTTTTTGTACAAGATTTGGGAATCTTGGGGGATGAGCACCGGAGAGCGAACCATTCCTGCATCCCAGTTCAGGAACCACTGTCTGCGGCTCATGGATGAGATAAATGAGACCGGCGACACACTGATTGTCACCAAACACGGGAAACCGGTCGCCGTCGTCGGACCTGCCCGCCGCGACAAGGGCAGCCTCTGGGGGTTCATGGAAGGGACCACCCGCATACTTGGGGACATCGACAGCCCAGCCATCCCTCCCGATGACTGGGACATCGTCAGTGACCCCGATCGGGTCTTCAACCCCGCTTCTGCTCCACCCGAATGATCCTTCTGGACACCAACGTGCTGTTGCGAATGACAGCCGGAGATCCCAAGATTGGCAAACGCGCTCGACAGGTCATCGACGATGCCATCCACGCTCAAGGTATCGGCGTGCCCACCATCGTGTTCCTCGAAGCCGCCAGGCTCCACTGGGACAACAGAGTTGATCTCGGCATGCCTCCAGAAGAATGGCGTCACGCCCACATTCGCCGAGGAGTGGCCGAGGTGCACCTGACGGGGAGAATTGCAGTCCAAGCCGCTGACCTTCATGCTCGCCATGGTTTCCACCGAGACCCTGGCGACCAGATCATCGCGGCGACGGCCATTGCCGAAAGAAGCACTCTTGCCACTACCGACGAGCGCATCCTCAAGTGGGCAAGAATCACCCAAGCGATCGCGGTGCTCGACGCTACTGAGTAGCGGCCCCGTTCAACCGGCGGCCAGGCACTCCGTCAGACGTCGAGAACGGCCAGGCGGTGATCGGTGGTGGTGAGGTTGTCGGGGCCGTCGGTGGCGGCCACCACGATGTCCTCCAGGCGCAAACCCCATTTGCCGGGGATATAGATGCCGGGCTCGATGGAGAAGGCGTGGCCGGGGCGCAATTCCTGAGTGTTGCCCTCCACGATGTAGGGGTCTTCGTGGGCCTCGGTGCCGATCCCGTGGCCGGTGCGGTGGATGAAGTTGTCGCCGAACCCGGCCTCGGCGATCATGCCCCTCCCCACCCGGTCGACCGACTCGCAGCTGTTTCCGACCACCGAGGCGGCGACTTGAGCGGCTTGGGCTTCGAACAGCACGTCGTAGGCCTCGACCAGGTCAGCGGGCGGCTCGCCCAAGTGCACACACCGGGTGATGTCGGAGCAGTAGCCCACCCCGTCGGCATCCATCATCGTCCCCCCAATGTCGCACAGCACCACCTCGCCCGGCTTGATCACCCGCTCCCCGGCCTCGTGGTGGGGGCTGGCCGCGTTCTCCCCCGCAGCCACGATGGCGAAGTTCACCCGCTGGTGGCCCTCAGCCAATAGTCGGCGGCCCAGCTCGGCCGACACCTCGGCCTCGGTACGCCCCACCAGCTCGATGTTGCCGGATCGGAGATCGACGGTCACCCGGTCGGCTGCCGCCGCCGCCGCCCTCAGCGACTCCACTTCGGCGGCATCCTTCACCGAGCGCAGCGGACTGGTCACCTCCGAAGCCCGGCGGAACTCGACCCGAGGCAGTAGTCGAGCCAGGTCCACCAGAAAGCCGGCCCACATACGGTCTCCAACGGCAATCACCGAGGCTGATCCGATGAGCGACCGCGCCAGTTCGATGGGGTCGTCGGTCTCATCCCAAGCCACGACCTCAAATACACCAGTACGCTCCACCACCCTGGGCGCTTCCAGGCGGGGCACGATGAGCCGGGCATCACCTTCGCAGGGCACCACCAGCATGGTCAGCCTCGGTAGAGGCATGGCCTCGTAGCCGCAGAAGTAGGGCAGTTCGGCGCCCACCGACAACAGCAATACATCCACCTGCTGCTCGGCCATCTGAGCCCGCAATCGCTCCATTCGCTGACTGAACATCGGGATCAACCTACTCCTGCAACCCCGGCAGGAGAAGCCAAAGCCGCAGCAAACACGCCAACACGGCCAGGATCAACCCACCGCCCCCACCGGCGAAGCCAAAGCCTGGGCGTGGGCGTGTTGGGCGTGGTGGGAGCTGCGGGTTAGGGGGCTGGCTTCTATGTGGGCAATGCCCAGCGACTGGCCGACGGCCCGGAACTCCTCGAATCGGTCGGGCGGCACCCAGCGGGCCACGGGGAGATGATGGGTGGTGGGCCGCAGATACTGGCCGACGGTCACGATGTCGGTGCCCACCGCGGCCAGGTCGGCCATGGTCTGGACCACCTCTTCGTCGGTCTCGCCCAGGCCGACGATGATCGACGACTTGGTGGTGAGCCCCGCGGCCTTGGCCTGGGCCAGCACCGCCAGGCTGCGGGCGTAGCCCGCCGAGGGCCGAACCACCCGCTGGAGCCGGGCCACCGTCTCGATGTTGTGGTTCAAAACGTCGGGCCGGGCGTCGAAAACGACGGCCAGCGCGTCGGGGTCGCCCTTGCAGTCGGGGATGAGCACTTCCACCCGCACCTCAGGGGTGCGCGTGCGAACCGCATCCACCACTGCCGCGAACCCGCCAGCACCCCCGTCGGCCAGGTCGTCGCGGGCCACCGCGGTGACCACCGCGTAGTCCAGGCCCATGGCCTCCACTGCGTCGGCCACCCGCTCGGGCTCTGCCGGATCGAGCGGCTCGGGCTTGCGGGTGTCCACCAGGCAGAAGCCGCAGGCCCGAGTGCAGCGCTCGCCGTTGATCATGAACGTGGCCGTGCCCTCGTTCCAGCACTCGTAGATGTTGGGGCAGCCAGCCTCCTCGCACACCGTCACCAGATTCCGGCTGTGCAAAACCGACCGCAGTCGCCGGAACTCGGGGCCGGTCCTAAGGGGCACCCGCATCCACTCCGGCTTGCGCCCGTTGATGGCCAGCCCCTCGGACAGTCCGGCTTCGTCCATCCGAGATTGCAGCCGGACCGGCCGGCCGGGTACATCGCCCGGGCCCATCCCTCGGCTGAACGGGCTCAAGTCTTCGGGCCGCTGCCGCCATGCCACGTCGGCCCGGTCTACTCCCTCCGTCTCCCAGCGGTCGGCGGCTCGGGCGGCCACCGCGTCCACCACCTCCCGCATGGTCGCCCGCCGTCCTTCGGCGGCCAGGGAAGTGACCGCCTTGTCGGGGATGCCGCAGGGCACGATGCGATCGAACCAGTCCAAGTCGCAGTCCACGTTCAGGGCAAAGCCGTGCATGGAGCGGGTACGGCTGAGGCGCACGCCGATGGCCGCGATCTTGCGGGGGTTGTCGCTGTCGGGATCCACCCACACACCGGGATAGTCGTACAGCCGGCCGCAGTTGGGCAGCCCCAGATCACGCAGCGAGTCGATCACCAATTGCTCCACCGAGCGCACGTAGGCCACGGTGTCGGCCATGCCCCCGCCCCGTTTGCCGGCCACGGTCATCACCGGATAGCCGACGAGCTGGCCGGGTCCGTGGTAGGTGACGTCGCCGCCTCGGTCGGTGTATGCCACCTCGGCCCCCACCTCGACCGGGTCCACCAAGATGTTGGCCTCGTCGCCCCGCAGTCCCAGGGTGAACACGTGGGGATGCTCCAACAGCAGCAGGTAGTCGCCACTCCGCTCGAACATGGCCTGCTGGCAGGCGTGGGCGTCCCGATACGACACCCGCCCCAGCCATCGGATGCGAAGCGGGCTCATCGAAGGCTCATGGCATCTCGGCGTGCCAGTCGCGGGTTTCGATGATCGAACGCAAGTGGTCCAAGAAGGCGGCCACGTAGGCCCCGTCGAAGGCCCGGTGATCCCAGGCCAGGGCCAGCACCCCCACCGAGTGGACGGCGATGGCCTCACCGCCGTCTTCGGCGGTGACAACCACCGGTCGGCGGCGGATCCCGTCGGTGGACAAGATGGCCACCTGGGGCTGGTTGATTATGGGGAACTGCATCATGGTTCCCCACTGGCCGGGGTTGGTGATGGTGAACGTGCCCCCCGAGATCTCATCGGCGTTCAGCTTCTTGGCCCGCGCCCGCCTCGACAGGTCGGCCACCTCTTCGGCGATCGCCGTCAGGCGCTTGCGATCGGCGTCCACTACTACCGGGGCCAGCAGCCCTTGGAAGTCGAGGTCGACGGCGACGGCCAGGTTGACGTAGTTGTGTACTACCAGCTCGTTGTCTCCCACCGAGGCGTTGATGTGGGGATATTCGTGAAGGGCATCGCACACCGCCCGAGCGATGAAGGGGAGGTAGGTGAGGCTGAAACCGTGCTCGGCCTTGAACTCCCCCCGGTGGGCTCGGCGCACTTGCTCCACCCCTTCGAAATCCACTTCCACCGCGGTCAGCACATGGGGCGACACCTGCTTCGACCGCACCATGTGCTCGCCGGTGATGCGGCGTATGTTGCTGAGCGGGACCACTGTGTCCCGTCCAGCTGATCGAGTCGGGGCAGCCGGCGCAGAGGGCGGCGCAGACGGTGCCGTCTGCGCCGCCCGATCGGTGGCGGTGCGGTTTTGGGCGATGTACGACTCCACGTCGGAGCGGGTGATTCGCCCGCCAACACCAGTGCCGGTGATCTGCGAGGGATCCAACCCGTTCTCGGCGATCAGCCGGCGCACAACCGGCGACAACACGAATCGGCCGCCGCCGGAGGCGGGAGCACTCGGCGCCTCTGGGGGAGCAGGATCTGGCGGAGCGGGTGCCGGCTCTGGGGGCGGCGGAGGTGGCGGAGCCGCTTCTGCTGCTGGCTCGGACGCGGAAGTCGGGGCTTCGGCCGGAGATGCGGGCGGCTCAGACGCAGGTTGGGCAGCCGCCCCGTCCTCGCTCAGAACGGCGATCACCGCGCCCACTTCCACCGTGTCTCCCTCGGCGGCCACAATCTCCACCAGCACCCCGGACATGGGAGAGGGAACCTCGGAGTCCACCTTGTCGGTGGACACCTCGAAGAGCGGCTCGTCTTCAGCCACCTCGTCGCCCACCTGCTTGTACCACTGGATGATGGTGCCCTCCATCACCGTCTCTCCGAGCTGCGGCATCCTCACCTCAGACATCTTGCCCACCTACCTCTTTCTGCATCCTCACCTCAGACATCGAGCCTCCCGTTCACTGTTCGTCTCAGCCAGCACTTCGCCTCAGTGCAGGGCCCGGCCGGTGAGCGAAAGCACCGACTCTCCGAATAGCTCGCTCATGGTGGGATGGGGCTGGATGAACTCGGCGACCTCCGGCACCGTGGCCTCCCAGTTCACCGCCAGATAGCCCTGGCCGAGCTGCTCGGTCACCCACGGGCCCACCATGTGGACTCCGAGGATGCGCCCGCCGGTCCCGTTGTGGTCTCGGTCAGCGATTACCTTGACCAGCCCGTCGGTCTCCCCCACGATCATGGCCCGCCCGTTGCCCATGAAGCGGTGAGTGGAGGTAACCACCTCGAACCCCGCCTCTTGGGCCGACGCCTCGGTGTGGCCCACGAAGGCCACCTCGGGATGGCAGTAGATGGCCCACGGGACATTGGCGTAGTCCACCGGCGCGGGCGACTCCCCCAGCAGGTGCTTCACCACCAGAATGGCCTCGGCAAACGCCACATGGGCCAATTGCGGGGTGCGAACCACATCGCCCACGGCGTAAACCCCCGGTGCGGTGGTCCGGCAGAACTCATCGGCCATCACATAACCCCCGTCGTCTGTCTCCACACCGGCGGCGCCCAAGCCCAGGCCGTCGGTAAACGGGCGGCGCCCCACACACACCGCTACTGCGTCCACGCTCAGGAGGTCGCCGCCGCCGATGTCCAGCTCCACGCCGTCGCCGGTGTTCCGACAGCCGCTCACCGCGACGCCGGTGCGAATCTCGATCTTGCGCTTCTTAAACGCCCGGGTCAGCATCTTGACCACGTCGTCGTCTGCCCCCATCAAGATCCGGGGCAGCGCCTCCAGCACCGTCACTTCCGACCCCAGATCGGCCAGCATCGAGGCAAACTCCAAGCCGATGGCCCCGCCGCCGATGATCGCCGCCCGCTCGGGCAGCTCGGTGATGGACAGCAGCTCGTCGCTGGTCATGATCCGCTCGCCATCCACCTCGAAGCCAGGCAGCGTGCGGGGCACCGATCCGGTGGCCAGAACTACGTGGTCGGCGGTCAGGGTGGCATCGCCCGACTCCCCACCCGACACCGTCACCGACCGGTCGGGCCCAAGCGAGCCCCATCCGTCCAGCACCGTGACCTTCCGGCCCTCCAACAGCTTTCCCACGCCCTTGTGGAGCTGATCCACAATCTTCTGCTTGCGGGCTTGGGCCGCCCCCATGTCCACCGAGGGCGACCCCGATGTGATCCCGAATCGATCAGCGTGGGCCACCGTGCGGTACACCGACGCCGTCTCCAGCAGTTCCTTCGCCGGGATGCAGCCCACATGAAGGCAGGTCCCTCCCAGTTTCTGCTTCTCTACTACCGCGACATCGAGGCCGGCAGCCGCGCCGTAGAGCGCGGCGGCATACCCGCCGGGCCCACCGCCGACCACCACCACGTCATGGCTGCTGCTCATGGCAACCAGCCTATTGGGTAGTGAGCAGCGCAACTGCCGTATATGGTTGGGGGTGGAGCTAGAGGGGATCGAACCCTCCCGGCCAGGTGTCAAGTCTTCACCGGCCCGACCACGGGTAGCCCCATTTGGGAGAAAGCACTGCTCTCTCCGAGGGCCGCACCGGGCCTGCTGTACGGGTCCGGTGCGGCCCCGCACAGCATACGGTGAGATTTACTGAAAATGATCTAGTCTCACTTAGTTGCGTTACCAATACCCTGACCCCGGGCCCATGGGTGATGCTGGCCCACGGGTCAGCGCAGGATCAGCACCGCCTGAACGGCGAATGCCACCAAAATGGCCACCCCGCACAGCAGGGCCAGAAGGATCAACCGGCGAGTGCTCACCTCAGCGGGATCAACGGCGGCTGCGCCGTCGGCGGCCCATGTACCAGCCGACGATCTCGGCGCAGACCACGCTGAGCAAGATGGTGATCAATAGCAGCAGGAATAGCGGCAGGTCCCAGTCCCACCCCAAGAAGTTGACCCGGGCCTCCTTCGTGTTCTGAGCGATGAACACAATCAGCGCCACTGCGGCCAGCACACCGAGCACCATCCGGGCATTGATCTGCCGGAGCACATCGGTAAACGACCGGGATTTCGGCTCAGCCCTCTCGGTGCCTTGGTGGTCGTAGGGGGGTCTCGGCTGCGGTTCAGACATACGCCCACGCTACCCGCGTCACCTGGCGCAGGACCCGAAGACCCGAACTGCCCCTACACTTGGCTTATGAGAGTGGTCGTTGCCGGTGCGTCGGGGCTGATCGGGACCGCTCTGGTCGGCCATCTCAACTCTGCCGGCCACCAAGTGGTCCGACTGGTGCGCAATCCGGGGTCCCGGGCCGAGGACGCCCGCTTTTGGAACCCGGCCACCGGCGACATCGACGACAGTGCCTTCGACGGCATCGACGGGGTGGTCAACTTGGCCGGAGCGGGCATCGGCGATCGCCGCTGGAGCGAGCGCCGCAAACGCGAGCTGCGCCAGAGCCGGGTAGACGCCACCAAGCTGCTGGTGGAGGCCATGGGCGCGGCTGCCTCTCCCCCCGCGGTGCTGGTAGCCGGCACCGCAGTCGGCCTCTACGGAGACCGGGGAGACGAGCTGCTCGACGAGGAATCCGGACCTGGGACCGGGTTCTTGGCCACCCTGGCGGCCGATTGGGAGGCGGCTGCCGCCGAGGCCCAAAATGCGGGCACCCGGGTGGCAATAGCCCGCACCGGGCTGGTGGTGGCAGAAAGCGCCCCGTTCCTCACCCGTATGCTGCCCCTGTTCAAGCTGGGCTTGGGTGGGCCGCTGGGCAACGGCCGACAGTGGTGGCCGTGGATCGCCTTGGAGGACCAGGTAAGGGCCTTGGCCTTCTTGCTGGAGTCCGATATCTCCGGCCCGGTGAACCTGTGCGCGCCCAACCCGGTCACAAATCGAGAGTTCACCCGGGTGCTGGCCTCGGTATTGCGCCGCCCCGCGGTAGTGGCTGTCCCCCGCTTCGGGCCCCGGCTCCTGCTGGGCCGGGAGCTGGCCGATGGACTCCTGTTCTCCAGCACCCGGGCCCATCCTGTCGCCTTGACTGATGCGGGCTTCGAGTTCCGCCACCCCGACCTAAGAGGGGCGCTGGACAAGATCCTGCGCTGATCGAAATCAGAACAGCGACTGCTCTTCCACCACGTCCTGGGTGTCGGCGGCCTCGGTGGCCAGGCGGTCGGCTTCGTCGTTCCACCGGTTCCCGGAGTGGCCCTTCACCCAGTGGAAGGCGATAGAGCGGGCCTCAACCTGCTCGATGATCTGCTTCCAGAGATCCTGGTTCGACACCGGCTTTTTCTCGGCGGTCTTCCAGCCTCGGCGGATCCACCCCTCCCACCACCGGTCTTTGAAGCAATTGACCACGTAGGTGGAGTCGCAGTACACCTCCAGCGGCCCATCCAGCGACCGCAGCGCTTCCAGCACCCCCATCAACTCCATGCGGTTGTTGGTGGTCTGGGGCGCGCCGCCCGATCCCGACGGGCCATCGGGCACCACCCAACCCCATCCACCCGGTCCGGGATTCCCCCGGCAGGCACCGTCGGTGTACACCACAGTGGGCTTTCCAGCATCAGGCATCCGCTCATGCTGGCATGACCGCCCCAGAATTGAAAGCATTGTGCACAGTTATGTACCTCTCACACCAAGGGCATTAGACCGTGGCCGTGAACTTCTCACACCAACTGCCCGACACCGACCCCGAAGAAACCCGCGAGTGGCTCGACAGCCTCGACGCGGTGGTCAGCGCTTCAGGCGGGCAGCGGGGCCGCTACCTGCTGCGGCGGCTCCTCGACCGGGCCGACGAATTGGGCACCGGCCTGTCGGGCACGGTGCAGACGCCGTATGTGAACACCATCCCCACCGCCGACCAGCCGTTCTTCCCCGGCGACGAGTACATCGAGCGCCGCATCCGAGCCTTCATCCGGTGGAACGCCGCGGTCATGGTGGTGAAGGCCAACAAGCGGGCCGACGGCATCGGGGGGCACCTGTCCACCTTCGCCTCGTCGGCCGCGCTGTACGAGGTGGGGTTCAACCACTTCTTCAAGGGCAAAGAAGACGGGCTGCCCGGCGACGCCGTCTACATCCAGGGCCACGCCGCCCCCGGCATCTACGCCCGGGCCTACCTGGAGGACCGCCTCACCGCCGGACAGCTTGACAACTTCCGCATGGAGATCGGCGGCCAGGGCCTTTCCAGCTACCCCCACCCCCGGCTGATGCCCGACTTCTGGGAGTACCCCTCGGTGTCGATGGGATTGGGGCCGATCAACTCCATCTACCACGCCCGCTTCTACCGCTACCTGCACGACCGCCGCATCGAGGACACCAGCGATTCCAAGGTGTGGTGCTTTGTGGGCGACGGCGAGTGCGACGAGCCCGAAACGCTGGGGTCGATCTCGCTGGCCGGGCGGGCCAACCTGGGCAACCTCATCTGGGTGGTGAACTGCAACCTCCAGCGCCTCGACGGGCCGGTGCGGGGCAACGGGAAAATCATCCAGGAGCTGGAGGGCAACTTCCGGGGCTCGGGCTGGAACGTGATCAAGGTGATCTGGGGCTCCCGCTGGGACGAGCTGCTGGCCGCCGACGTCGACGGCGTGCTGCTGGAGAAGATGATGACCACGGTGGACGGGGAGTATCAGCGCTACGCCACCGAGACCGGCGCCTATATCCGGGAGAACTTCTTCGGCCCCGATCCCCGGCTGCGCAAGATGGTGGACCACCTGAGCGACCGCCAGCTCGAGGACCTGCCCCGGGGCGGTCATGACTACTTGAAGCTGTACGCCGCCTACAAGGCCGCGGTGGAGGCCACCGACCGCCCCACGGTGATCTTGGCCAAAACCATCAAGGGCTGGACGCTGGGCGAGGGGCTCGAGGCCCGCAACGCCACCCACCAGATCAAGAAGATGACCACCGCCCAGCTCATGGATCTGCGCTCCCGGCTCCACCTGGAAGAGGAGATCCCCGCCGAGGCCCTCCAAGACGACGCCAACCCCCCGTACTACAAGCCATCGCCCGACTCCCCCGAGCACCAGTACCTGATGGCCCGGCGCAAGGAGCTGGACGGTCCGCTGCCCGTTCGGGTGGTTAATATCCGCCGGCCCATCAAGCTGCCCGACGACAAGCTGTTCTCCGACTACGACGAGGGCTCCGACGGGCGCGAGGTGTCCACCACCATGGTGTTCACCCAGATGCTGCGCAACATGATGCGAGACGAGGAGTTCGGGGCCCGAGTGGTGCCCATCGTCCCCGACGAGGCCCGCACCTTCGGCATGGACTCGCTGTTCCGGGAGTTCAAGATCTACGCCTCCGAGGGCCAGCTCTACGAGCCGGTGGACCACGACCTGCTGCTGTCCTACGCCGAGGGGCAGGACGGCCAACTCCTGGAGGAGGGCATCACCGAGGCGGGATCGCTGGCCTCATGGACGGCGGCGGCCACCAGCTACGCCACCGTGGGCGTGCCGATGGTGCCGTTCTACTCGTTCTACTCCATGTTCGGATTCCAGCGGGTGGGCGATCTGATCTGGTCGGCGGCCGACTCCCGGGCCCGGGGGTTCTTGATGGGCGCCACCGCGGGGCGCACCACCTTGTTGGGCGAGGGCTTGCAGCACCAGGACGGCCACAGCCACCTGCTGGCGTCTGCCGTGCCGGCCTGTTGCGCCTACGACCCGGCGTTCGCCTACGAGCTGGGCGCCATCGTGCGGGCTGGCCTGCACCGGATGTACGGCAACGGCGGCGGCGGCGACGTCTTCTACTACATCACCATCTACAACGAGAACTACCGTCAGCCCCGCCGGGCCGACTTCATCGGCGACGAGCACATCTTGTCGGGGCTGTACCAGTGGAACCACGCTCTGGACGGCACCGCGCAGCAGGCCACGATCATCTTCTCGGGCACCGCCCACCAGGCGGCTCGGGACGCCCAGGCCGAGCTGGCCGAGCATTACGGGATCGGGGTGGATCTGTTGAGCGCCACCTCATTCAAGGCGGCCCGGGAGGAGGCCCTGGAAGTGGAGCGCTGGAATCGCCTGCATCCCAACGAGGCGCCCCGGGTGCCGATGGTGACTCAGCGGTTGGCCGGCGGGCGGGGCCCGGTGGTGGCGATCACCGACTACATGACCATGGTTCCCGATCAGATTGCCCGCTGGGTGCCCCGCCGTTTCATCCCCCTGGGCACTGACGGCTTCGGCCGCTCCGACACCCGGGAGTCGCTGCGCCGCTTCTTCGAGACCGACGCCCACAGCGTGATCTCCGCTGTTTTGAGCGCCTTGACCACCGAAGGCAGCCTCGACCCCGCGGTGGCCCAAGGCGCCATCGCCCGCTACAGCCTCAACCGCCCCCACTTCGACCCCACGTAGTGAGAAACTCCCAGCACATACTGAGGCAGGTCCACCCGCCACCGCCCCAGATCGCTCAGACAGATGCAGCCAACCCCTGCCCTATAGGAGTATTCGGGGGATTGTTTGCTTCGGTTGAGGGCAGGTGGAAAAATTTCAGGCGTGCTTTCCAGGTTTTTTTGCCGTGGCGGCCCTGATGCTGTGACCCCCCCCCCCCGTTTTCTTCCTCTTCTTTGATGGTGTGTTCGGTGAGGCGTTGGCTGGGCGCCGGGTTGGGGCTGGTGTTGTTGGGGTCGGTGTTGGCGGTGGTGCCGGTGGGGTTGCCGTTGGCGGGGGCGCAGCAGGTCGCCTCGCAGGCGGTCCTGCATCGCAGCACGATTGTCGAGGGCCAGACGCGCGCCTTTCGGATCACCAACGTCCCCACCCGGCCTGACTACTACCTGCATGCCAGCGTCGCGGGCTCTTTCAGCGCCGAGGCCTCGGACGTCACGATCACCACCGACAACCTGCTCGGCCAGGCGCTGAGCGTCACGCCCGACGCCGCCGGCCCGCGCGCCTACCCCGACAGCGTCTACAGGCGCATCCGCTTCGAGGTGACGGCGAACGCCGACAGCGACGGCGCGGGCGACGAGACGTTCGGGGTGCGGCTGTGCACGACTGCGGATTGTGTCGGCGGCACGGTTCTGGGCGAGTGGACGGTCACCATCACCGAGCCTCAGGCGGACACGACCCTCTCCGGCACGGGCGCTACGCTGACCGTCGCCGGCGGAAGCGCGCTCTCGGTCATGGAGGATTCCGCCAACGGCGACGGCCGCGACCGCCGCGCCACCTTCAGCATCGACGTCACCACCGCGCCCACGTCCGACATCGCCGTCGTCGCCTACACCGAGACCGGCGTGAGTACCGGCACGAGAACGGCCCCGTTTGCCCGCATCAACAGTGCGCTGTCGCCCGACTACCCGCCCCACGGCGAAACGGGCCACAACGATGCGCGGGCCGAGTACCTGGTTGGCTACTGGGCATCGGGCGCGACCGGCTCCCAGGACTTCACGATCATCTCCACCGACAACGCGGTCGACAGCGCAGGCGGGACGATCGCGGGCAACCTGAAGTTCAAGCTCTATGTGGACAATGAGGCGTTCCGCACCACCTTGAGCGGCACAAGCTCGGACACGGCGTATGGCAATGCCACCGCCTACACGGCCATCGCCATCCCCGACCTGCCGGTGCGCGTCACCGACGACGACGAGCCGACGCGCGTCCGGCTCCTGCCCACGAGCCCCGCCGACAACGAAGCCACCGAGGGCGCCACCGACAAGGCCGCGGTGCGGGTCAGGCTCGACCGCGCGCTGGTCGCCGGCGAGGAGGTCACGGCGCTGCTGACGTTCAGCGGCGCGGCGCTGGGAACCAACTTCTCGCTGGCCGCGCAAAGCGGGCAGACCGGCGTCGCCTACGCCGACTCCGACGACGGCGCGCAGGGGCTGGTGACTCTCGCCGGCGCGGGCGTGCAGGAGGGCGTGATCGAGGTCACCGCCCTCGCCGACTCCGACTCCGACACCCAGACGCTGCAGATCGGGATGCCGCCCTTTGACCAGCCCTGGCGGGCCAACTTCCTCCGCTCGAACCTCGACGGCGGGGTCTGCGCCGCGCACGGCTGCCCCGACCGCCCCCAGGGCGACCCCGGCCAGCGCTTCCAGTCGGTCACCCTCGCCGAGGCCGTGCCCGGCCTCGCCATCATCGAGAACGAAGACCCCGACCTGCGCGTGGTCACGGAGGGCGAGGATTACAGCTACACCCTTCAGTTGAACACGGCGCCGTCGAACGCCGTCACCATCACCACCACCATCGCATCAGGCGGATCGGTGCAAGCCGGCGGCACGCTCACCTTCAACAGCGGCAACCATGCGATGCCGCAAACGGTCACGGTGCGTCCCACGGGCAACAGCACCGACGAGCCGCGGCGGACGCTGACCGTGACGCACGCCTTCAGCGGCGACACCACCTACGCCGCCCTGCCTGACGTCACCCACGAGGTGACCGTTATCGACGACGACGCCACCACCGTGACCATGGCCGGCGCCGGCGTCCGCGACCCGGGCAACTCCGGCACCAGCCGCAACATCTCGCGCATCATGGTCGAGGGCGACGCCACGCGCGTCGACCGCACCCTCACCATCACGCTGAGCCGCGCGCTGGTGGACGGCGAGTACGTCCGCGTGCCCCTCCGCGTCGAGGCCGTCGCCAACGGCAACGATCCGTCGCTGCCGGACGATCCGCCCGACAGCGAGGACGGTGACCCTCCCTTGCCGGGCGACCTCGACTCGCGCCGCACGGTCGTCGACAGCTTCCGCGGGCCGCGCGCCAGCGCCGACGTCGCCTGGCCGCCCCAGCACAACGACTTCGTCATGACCGCCACCGGCACCGGCATCACCTATGAGCACTCCAACCGCCACACGCCGAATCACATCGGCTTCCGCTACGTCGAGTTCCGCGGCGCCGGCGCGCAGACCGCCACCGTCGTCGTGCACGCCAAAGACGGCTTCGACGACGGCGAGCGCCACGACGAGGCGTTCGCCATCACCTTCCCCCACAACTTCCATGTGTTCGACGCCGACACGGACCAGCCGCTCACCAGCTCCCCCGTCGACACCAACCTGGGCGGCGGCGTCACGGCTTCCCCGGTCGACGGTGAAGCGTGGTTCGGCATCGACGACGACGACGAGCCACCGCCCGTCGCTACCGCTTCCGAGCCTGTGCCACACACCTCGCCACTTGTGCCGGACGGCTTGTCGGTGGGCGACTCGTTCCGCCTCCTCTTTGTCACCAGAGGAGAGACCGCTGCGACCACGGGCGGGACCGGCGCGCGAGCGCACTACGACAACTTCGTGCGTGCCGAGATCACCGGCAATCAACTCAAGCAAGGCGGTGTCCCGGACCTGACGA
>JAJDYE010000042.1 GCA_022822905.1 Acidimicrobiia bacterium
AACCCACACCCGACCCAACCCCACCGCCCACCAGCCAACCCACACCCGACCCAACCCCACCGCCCACCAGCCAACCCACACCCGACCCAACCCCGACGTTGGCTGTTTCACCATCCCCACTGCCCCAGCCCACTAGGGCAGCCACCCCAACACCTGCTCCGGCTGCGCCGCAGTATTCAGGATGGATCACTCTGGCCGAACTCCTCACCCTGGTCACCATCGCCACGGAACAGTCAGAGGGATACAACCGAGATGATTGGAATCACTGGGTTGATGCCGACGGCGACGGCCTCGACACCAGGCAAGAAGTCCTCGCCGAAGAAGCGCTGGCTGATCCGCTAGTTGAAGGAGGAAGGATCCGAGAGGGCCAGTGGTACAGCCACTACGACGGCGAGGAAATCACCGTCGCCAGACAGCTCGATGTCGACCACGTCGTGGCCTTGGCCGAAGCTCATCAGTCGGGGGGTTGGGCTTGGGACGCTCTCACCAGACAGCTTTACGCCAACGACTTGTCGCTTCCTGAGCACCTCATTGCCGTATCCGCGGGCACGAATAGGAGCAAAGGCGCCAGAGACCCAGCCGAATGGCTCCCTCCCGATTCCGAAGCCCTATGCACCTACTTGGCTTGGTGGACCACCATCAAATACCGGTGGCAGCTGACCATGGACCAGGCCGAGTACAACACCATCCTCCATCACGCCACCAACGACTGCGCCGATACCCAAATCGACCTAACCGCCGCCCAATCAGGGATCATCCGAGCCGACACGCCTGGTTAATCCCAGTGAAGTCAGTTCTGAGATATCTAGACTTCAAAAGACCACGGTGATTCCGCGAATGAAGTCGGAATCGTTGGAATGGAGTTCATTGGAGATCGTCAATGCCAAGCGGCGCCTTGAGCTGATCGGGCTGCTCAGTCAACCCGAGCGCTTTGACTTCGATACCGTTGAAACCGCCTGGGGCGGAGACAAGTAGTTGCCGCGGACCGCATGACCCGGTCGCGGGTGACCTTGGCCAGGACCGACACTGCCGCGATAGAAAGGGAGGTGGTACCGCAGTTGGAAATGCGCCAAATCGGCATCAACAGGTGCGCCATTTCGACATAAATCTATGCGCAGAAGCGACATCGCCTTCTCTGAGGCAGGATACGCTGGCACTGTGGAGAAGTATCTGGACCGCCTTGTGGACCCTTGGCTCACCGAAGTGATGGCGTCTGCGCCCGCTGTCATGATCACCGGTGCCCGGGCCTCGGGCAAGACCACCACCGCGCTGCGGCACGCGGCAAGCGTCGTTCGTTTGGACAACACGCCTGAGGCCCTTCCCTTCGAGGCCGACCCTGACGCTGCCCTGCGTGCACGCCCCGAGCCCTTGCTGCTCGACGAGTGGCAGGCGTGTCCGAGCGTGCTCGGGGCCGTCAAGCGGGCTGTGGACACCGAGCGCCGACCAGGGAGATTCATCCTGACGGGCTCAGTTCGATCCGAGGCCGATCCAGCACTTTGGCCAGGCACCGGCCGACTCATCAGGATGAACATGCACCCGCTAACGGTGCGCGAACAACTCTCCAAACCCCCTCGCCACTTCGTAAGCGGACTGATCAGCGGCGAGTCGCTCAATCTGCCAAGCGATCCCCCCGATCTGCGCGACTACGCCGAGGTCGCGTTGCGCGGCGGCTTTCCGGAGCCGGCGGTTGAACTATCCGGCAGCATCCGAGATGACTGGCTGCGCAGCTATATCGAGCAAATGCTCGCCCACGATGTGCCCGGAAATCGCAACGGGGAGGCTCAGGTCAAGATAGCTGAGTTCTTCCAGGCCTATGCCCTGAACTCCGCGGGGATCGTCAACGACAACACGCTCTACCAGGCTGTCGGGCTTGATCGGCGCACTGCACTCTCCCACATCAGGTTGTTGGCAGACATCGGAGTCATTGCCGAAATTCCAGCGTGGAGCAGCAACCGTCTTAAGCGACTGGCTCGATCCCCAAAGCGATATGTCGCCGACACCGGGCTGTGGGGTGCGGCGGTTCGAGCCGACTTGGACCTGGTGATGAGCGACGGCGATCTGCTCGGTCGCCTCATCGACACCTTCGTCGCCAACCAGTTGCGGGCCGAGGCCGCCGTGGACCCGCTTCGGCCCCAGCTTTATCATCTACGCGACCGCGACGGACGCCACGAAGTGGACTTGATCGTCGACCTCGGTGCCCGCGGAATAATCGGAATTGAGATCAAAGCCCACAGTGCTCCCACGCTTGCCCACGCCCGTCATTTGATCTGGTTGCGCGACCAGATGGGCGACCAGTTCAAGGTAGGCATCATGCTCCACACCGGGCCAGGCCGATTCTCTCTTGACGAACGCATCCATGCCATCCCCATTTGCACCCTCTGGAGCTAGGCGAGACGAGCCCTTCACCAGCCTTGGGCGTCAAGGAGGGCTTGGAGCTTGCGCTTGGGGCGGTGTTCGGCGCGAAGCCTCTCCAGCAGTGATGAGAAGCGACCCGGCTCGCCGGCCGAGTCTGCCAGTCGGCGGATGCGGGCTGCGAGATCGACCGCCGACTGGTACAGCTTCGCGTTCTTGCTTTCGACGGTCGCCAGAGCCGACTGCTCATACACCGCTATCGCATCCAGAGGGTGGTCGCGCTCCCGTGCCCGAGCCAGCGTGAGCCAAGTCTCCGATCCGGCGCCATAGTCGTTGGCCGCCTGCCAGGCTTCATCGATCATTCCCTCGTAGAGAAGGATGCTCACCAGTGCCGATGCAGTCTGAGGAACAGGCGACCCAGGCCATCGAAACGCCGCATCCGGGGTGGATGTCCTGTCGTCTCCAACCCTTTGGCGGCTGCTCAGCGCGCCGCGGAGATGGTCTCCGCAACGCCGCAGCCAATCCTGTTGGTCGTCCTCCAAGAGCAAGCGACTGTATGCCGACACCGACGGATCCGATGCGAACGCCTGCCAATAGAGTTCGACCGCGGCCCCATCTTCGCCGCGGTCGCGCAGCCTGCCGGCCAGAAAGTTACGAAGCCCGCCGGCCATGTATGACCTGCTGCCCCATTCGGCCAGGCCGCGACGTGCCCAGTCCATCGCCTCATCCACCCGGCCGACGCGATCAAGGACATCCACGATGTCCAAGTAGTCGTCGGCGTGCGGCCGGCTCAGGCTGTATACCTCGATGAGGAAGTCCGGATCCCGGGTGCCGAGCGCCCAGCCGGCCAGCGCATTTTGCAGTTTGAAGTCTCCGCCGAAACCGTGGTCGCCATCGGTGTCGATCTGGGTTCGGTGCGAATCGAGACGCACGCGGAACGCAGCCAAACCCTCCGCGCCCAGAACCTCCCGGTAGGTGGCAGCGCACCGGTCGAAGCCGATCAAATCAGAGCCCAGTTCGAGCTCCACCAAGCGAGCGGCGAGACCGGCCGGGTCGGGTGGGTCGGCCTCGCAGGCCCGCAGGTGCAGTTCCGACAGCCGCTCGGAGAAACCGGTCAGCCAGCCGTCGGAATCGTCGACGTATTCGATGGCCTTCTCGGCGCAGCGGTGAGCGTGCTCGGCCAAACGGGCCGCAGCGTCGTGGTGGCCGGTATCACAGAGGCCGTCGAGAGCGTCGATCACATCGTCGATCCCGGCGGCCCACCCAGGCGCCTCGTAATAGGTGATGAAGCCGCCGCGAGAATATTCGCCGGGGGCAAAGGCCCGGTCAATCCGACGACGCCACACCCCCGTGTCGGGACCAGCCCCTCGAGCGGCTTGGACCTCAGCCAACAGAAGCTCCCTCAAACGCCAATCCGACGCGGCCTGATCCAGCACAATCTCAGTCAGCCGCTTCGACCCGAGTCCCTCCACAAAAGCAGCCAAATCGTCGTCCTCAGCCGACGTCGACCCCCATGACGATCCCCTGCTCAGAGCGCGATCTTCCTTCTCGACAGACCTCGAACCCGTACGCTCGTTCCGGGCCTCCAAAGACAACGCGGTCGCCACCGCGTGCTTGCAGAATGAGCCGTCTTCAGCGGCGGGGCAGGTACAAGACCAATCCGGCCCGCCTTCGCCGACCCACAGCTCAACCATATACGGCATCGTCCCCCGAACCGTCGCCTGCAACCGCCCATCTCGAACCGCAGCCAGCTCGACCTTCCCACCGTCAAAATAGGCCAACCCCCGCCCGAACACACGCGATCCGGCCAAAGCCGCCACCGTCGCGCCATCGAACACCTCGCCCAGCGATACCACTCTCCCAGTCAATCAGAACGGCAGGGCGGTGTCCGGACCGGAGGGGATGCGGAGGTGGGACCAGCCGTGGGTGTCCATGAAGGCCCAGGAGCGGCGGTGCAGGGGGGTGGGGCCTTGGGTGGTTAGGGCGGCGCGGTGGCGGGGACAGGGGTAGCCCTTGTTGCTGTCGAAGTTGTAGTCGGGGTGGTCTTCGGCTGCGGCTCGCATCATGCGGTCGCGGGTGACCTTGGCCAGGATGGACGCGGCCGCGATGGTCAGGCAGGTGGTGTCGCCCTTGACCAAGGACTGGGTCTTGCCGTTGCCCACGAAATCCCACCGCCCGTCTACCAGAACTGCGTCGGCTTCACAGCCCAGGCCATCCAGCGCCCGTCGGGCGGCTAGGCGCTGGGCCGCCGACATTCCCAATTGGTCGCATTCGTCGTTGCTGGCGTGGCCCGCCGACCAGGCCACGCACCAGTCGGCGATCCGGTCGAACAGCCTTTCCCGTTCGGCTTCGGTCAAGGCCTTGGAGTCGCGCACCCGGTAGACCCTCCGGTCGCTGGGCAGCACCGCGGCCACCAAGGTGAGGGGCCCGGCCCACGCCCCCTTGCCTACCTCGTCCATGCCCACGACCACTTGGTGGCCCTCTGCCCAGAGACGGCGCTCGACCGCCAAGGTGGGGGCAGCCGACTTGAGAGCGGCCCGCATCCCCTCAAGGTAGCTATTGAGGTGCAGCCAAAAGCGTTTCTCCGGTCGGTTCCCGACTCGACCAGCTCTCATCCAGCCCGGGGGCTCGGATCACAACCGGTTCCTGGCCGGGCCGGGAGTCCAGCTCCCACAGCAGCGCGGGGCGGGCACCGTGCCAGCGCACTGCATAGGACAGCGTTCCGAACCGAGTGGGCAGACCGTAGACCGCTAGCGACCCTCCCCTCCATGCTGGTCGGAAGCCGGGAGCCACCAGCAGATCTTCGCCGTGGTCGGCCACCAGTTCGGACCGCAGCCCTTCAGCAGGAGGTTCAGCCGCATCCAGGTGGAGACGGCGGAGGTCTTGCGCGGCCCGATCCTGGCCCGCAGCGATCAGAAGGCGTTCGACCGGCTCCACCGGCGCTGCTGCACCAATTCGGGCGGCAGCCTCAACCGCCTCGGCCACTGCCTCGACAAATCGAACAGCAGCCTCATCGTCGCCCGTCAGGTCGTGGTGGACGGTGAACGCCGTCAGCCGCTCGGTGGGCGCCTCGGTGGTCCAACGGGCGGCGATCTCATCCAGCACCACCTCGGCATCGTCGTGGTAGCCGTGATGGTCGAGCCGCACCGACAGTTCGCAAAGTTCGGCAACGTCGAGGGTCTCCATGCGGCCGGTTTGCCCCAGCCATCGGCGGCGATTGCGGTCGATGCGCCGGGCCAAGCCCTCATCGGGCACCTCGATCCGGGTCCCCCGGTCCAGGTGGGCCTGCCAGCCCCGCACCACCGCCTCGGCGTCGGGCAGATCAGATGGCGCCGGCACTTTGCCCCGGCCCAGCGATGCGCTGACCGCCATTCGGGCGGTATGGGGCAACGGCCACACCGCGGCGGCCACGTCACGGCCCTTGCGGTCCAACCCTGTGGTGGCTCCGCCCTCAGCCTCAAGCAGAGCTTCGACTGCATCAGGTCCGACCGCGGCACCCGCGGGAGGACGATCCCAGTTCAATACCGGTTCCCCGCCGATAGAGATCTCGGTCGGACTCACCGACAGCACCGCCCCTGGAGCCTGAACAACCAGCGCAACGGCAAAAGCGGTGGCGGCCTCGTTTCCCACCTCCACGACCGCCGCGGCCGGTGCCCCACCAGCGGCGACGGCCCAAACCCGCTGCACCGCGTCTCCGTCGGGCACCTTCATGCGGGTCTCTACCACCGCACCGGCCCCCACATCGCTCTGGCGCACGGCGGCCTCCTGCGACGCCCGGTGCCAGCGGTCAGAGGCACCCACCCACCAGTCCAGCCTCCATTCCCCGAAACCGGGGCAGACCGACCCGCGGGCATCCACTTCCCCCCACCCGGGGGCACCGAGAACATCAAGAGGTTTGCTCATCAAGAAGATCGGGTAACGAACCGCCAGAGCCGACGCAGCGGCGACCCCTTGGAATCCGCCTTCTCCGGCCACAATCGGCGGAAACGCGACGCCCTGGTCGCCTCTGGTTCGGGACGGGTTTGGCGCCCCATCAGCACCATCGATGCCTCGGCCGCGGTCCGCGTGCCCTTGATCACCGCATGCACCTCGGTGCTGATGGGCATCTCCACGCTGTGCTCGGCGGCCAGCTCCACTACTACCCCCGCGGTGAACACCCCTTCGGCCACCTGGTCCATCTCGGCCACCACCGCTTTGGCCTTGCGGCCCAGTCCGATCTGCTCGCCCACATGGCGGTTACGACTCTGGGGACTTATGCATGTGGCCAGCAGGTCGCCCATCCCGGCCAGTCCGGCAAAGGTATCGGCCCGACCGCCCATTGCGGTGCCGAGACGGCCCATCTCTGCCAACCCCCTGGTAATCACCGCCGCTCGGGTGTTGTCCCCCGCACCAAGGCCGTCCACCATGCCTGAGGCCAGGGCGATCACGTTCTTTAGGGTGCCGCCCAGCTCGCAGCCGATCACGTCGTCATTGGTGTAGACCCGGAAGCGCTCGGTGGTGAACACCCCTTGAAGGGCGGTGGCCACGGTGTCGTCGGCCATGGCCATCACCGATGTGGCCGCATGTCCGGCCAGGATCTCCTTGGCCAGGTTGGGGCCGGTGAGGGTGCCCGCAGGATGGGCGGGAGCCACCTGGTTGATGATCTCGGTCATGCGTTGGCGGGTGCCCCGCTCCAGCCCTTTGGTGAGGCTCACCACCGGCACCCACGGTCGCAGATGAGGGGTCACTTTCTCCAGGACTTGTCGGAACGCGGACGACGGAATCCCCATCACAACCACCTCGGCCTCCGCCACTGCCTGTTCCAAATCGGTGGTGGCCCGCAGATGGGGATGCAGATCGAAGCCGGGCAGATAGCGGGGATTGACGTGGCGCTCGTCCACAGCGGCGGCCGTCTTCGGATCGCGGCACCACAATACGGTGGGCTCGTTGTGCGCGGCCAAATGGGCAACCGTGGTGCCCCACGACCCTCCGCCGACGACCGCGACCCTGTTGGACATAGGCATTGAGCGTAGACGGGTCAGTACCAAAACAGGCCAGTGGTACTGCGTATGGGCCGCCAGAGCCGATGGCCGTAGACTCCTGCGGGTGAGCCCAGGACCGACGGTGGCGGTGTTGATCCCGGTGAAGGCCTTTGCCGAGGCCAAGCTCCGGCTTGCACCTGCTCTCGGGGCCGAGGAACGGGCTGCTCTGGCCCGCGACATGGCCACCCACGTGGTTCAGTCGGCCGCTCCGCTGGCGGTGGCCGTGGTGTGCGACGACGGCGGGGTACGCGACTGGGCCGAATCCGTGGGGGCCGAGGTGGTGTGGCGCCCTGGCACCGGGCTGAACGGCGCGGTGCGCAGCGGGGTGGACCACCTGCGAGATGCAGGTTTCGACCGGGTGATCGTGGCCCATGGAGACCTCCCGCGGGCCAGATCACTGACTCCGCTGGGTGACTGGCCCGGCATCACTCTGGTGCCCGACCGCCGCAACGACGGCACCAACGTGATCGCCCTGCCCAGCGACTGCCCGTTTGAGTTCTCCTACGGCCGAGGCTCGTTCGCCCGCCACCTGGCCGAAGCCCAGCGGCAGGGACGCAGTCTGCGCATTCTGCGCGACCCGGCCTTCGGACTCGACATCGACGTTCCTGCCGACTTGGATGAGCTGGCAGTGATGGCGTGAGGTCGCAGGATTTGGCCACCCCCGAGCGGGCGCTGGCCATCGGGGCCCATCCCGACGACATCGAGCTGAATGCCGGGGCAACCCTGGCCAAATGGGCGGCCCGGGGCTGCGAGGTGAGTCTGCTGGTGTGTACCGATGGCTCCAAGGGAACCTGGGATCCCGATGCTGATCTGGACAAGCTGGTGGCGGTGCGCCAAGACGAGCAGCGCGAGTCGGCCCGGCGGCTGGGTGCTTCCGACGAGGTGGTGTTTTTGGGCTGGGTCGACGGGGAGCTGGAATCGGGGCTGGAACCCCGCCGGCAGGTGGCCTCGTGGATCAGGACCCTGCGTCCCACCGTGGTGCTGGGCCACGACCCGTGGCGGCGATGGCGGCTCCATCCCGATCACCGCCATGCCGGATGGCTGACCGTTGACGGCATTGTGGCTGCTCGCGACCCTCATTTCTTCCCCGAGCTGGGCCTGGCCCCCTACCGCCCCGACGCCTTGCTCCTGTTCGAGGCCGACGAGCCCGACCACGCCGAGGACACTTCCGGGTTCGAGTCGGCCAAGGCAAGGGCCATCGAGGCCTTCGTCAGCCAATATGAGACCACCCTGGACCTGCCCCCCAACCCCAGCCACGCCGACCTGGCCCGACTCCACGCGTGGGTGGCCGACAAGCTGGCCCAAGCGGGAGTAGGAGCCGGACTGGCTTCGGCCGAACTGTTCAAGCTGATCGACGACCTCTAGAACCTGCGAAGGAGTTCCCATGCTGCAAGACCAGAAAATCCTCATCACCGGCATGACCGGCCAGATCGCCCTCCCCATGGCCGCCTATCTGGCCGAGCACAACGAGGTATGGGGAATCGCCCGGTTCAGCGCTGAGGGAAGCCGGGAGATGGTGGAGGCCGCCGGAGTCCACACCGAGGTTGCAGACGTCGCCGATGGAGACTTTTCCATGCTGCCCGACGATTTCGACTACCTGGTACACATGGCGGCTTTCCAGGGACAGGGCCTGGACTACGACTGGGCCATCCAGGTAAACGCCGAGGGCACCGGCCTGCTCATGGCCCACTGCCACAAGGCCAAGGCCGCGCTCATCGCCTCCACCTGCTCGGTGTACCACGCCCACCCCGACCCGTGGCATCTCTACACCGAGACCGACCGCATCGGCGACTGCCACGCCGTGCACGCCCCCACTTACTCGATGTCGAAGATCGGCGGGGAGGCGGTGGCCCGGACCATGGCCCGGGCGCTCAACCTGCCCACCACCATCGCCCGAATCAACGCCAGCTACGGGCCCAATGGCGGGCTGCCCGTGTACCACATGGACTGGTTGATGAACGACCTGCCGATCAGGCTGCGGGCACCGGCCCCTTCGCCCTACTCCCCCATCCACCAAGACGACATGAACGCCCACGTCGAGCCGCTGTTGGCCGCGGCATCGGTGCCAGCCACGGTGGTCAACTGGGGAGGCGACGAGCACGTCAAAGCCGAAGACTGGGTGATGCACCTGGGCGAGCTCTCCGGGAAGATGCCCGAGGTCGCCTACGACGTCTTCCCCGGTTCGCAGCCCGGCGCGGGGGCCGACCCGGCCAAGCGGATTTCACTCACCGGGCCGTGCCAGGTGAGCTGGCGAGATGGCCTGACCGGGGTCTACGAAGCCCGCTACCCCGGCGGCCAGCCCGCCCCCGGCATCGGCGGCGCCGAGCGCCTCACCGCGGCCTACGGCAACGACTAGCTCAGGCGGGAGGCCAGCAAACGGGCTAGTTCCCGCGGCTGGTCGCCCTGGATGCTGTGGCCGGCATCGGCCACTACCACCACCTCGGCATCGGGCTGGCGGCGTAATAGCTCTTCCACGTCTTCGTCGCCCACCACTCCTGAGTCGGCCCCCCGATACAGCACCACCGGGCACGCCAGCGCGTCCACCGCGGTCCACAGGTCGGAGAACTCCGGGCTGCCCCCAACCGGTTGGTCTGGGTCGGTGAGCTTCCAGTCCCGCACCGGATCCCACCGCCAAGTCCAACTCCCGTCCTCCTGTTCGAAGGCGTTGTGGATGATTCCCCGCCGCAGCGACGATTCGGTGCGGGTGGGGTTGAACTCCATGGTGCGGCCCAAGATGTCGTCGAAGCTCTCAAAAGTCTGGGGTCCGGAGATGAATTCCACGATGGGCTCGGCCTTGGCGTGGTCGGTGCCAGGAGTCACGTCCACCACCGCCAGCGAGCGCACGAGCTCCGGGTGACGAGCCCCAAGGCAGATGGCCGTCAGCCCGCCCAGCGACATACCCACTACCAACTCGGCCTCCGGTGCCAGTTCCTGGATGGCCACCGCCACATCGTCGGCCATCGAAGGGGGCCAGTAGTCGTGCTCAGGCCGCCAGTCGGAGTGCCCGTGGCCGGGCAGATCTATGGCCACCGCCGGTTCCCCCAACGCCAGCACCACCGTGTCCCAGGTATGGGCGTTCTGAGCGCCTCCATGGATGAACACCACCCGAGCCGGTGCATCCCCCCACACGATGGCGCTCAAGCCAAGCCCACTGGGCAATTCCACCCGACACCGCTCCACCTGCGGCGGCCCATCCCAGTCAAGCCCCACCTCAGAGGCATTGTCCGCCAGCATCGAGAACTCGTCATAGCCCGTCATTGACTTCACCCTGCCGGTGTTGAATAGCCGCTGCCAACTACTAGCCTGACACCAAGATGAGCGTGTCTTCCTGGGAACCCGATCCCACCGGCCGCCACCAGTACCGCTGGTGGGACGGCGAACAGTGGACCGACCAAGTAGCCGACGACGGCATCCAATCCGTCGACCCTGTCAGCGCTTCCGAGACGAATCTTTCCCACGAGATGGTTTCTCCGGTCTCACAGCCCTCTAGCCCGATGCCAGGTGAACTCGGAGATCAATTCACCCCTGACAGCCCTGATCCCTTCCTGATGCTGTCCTCCCGGGGGAAGCGTTTCGGCGGCTTCATTCTGGAAATCCTATTGATCCCGGTAACACTCATCGTGGGTTGGTTGATTTGGGCGTTGATCGTTTACTCCCGAGGGCAAACCCCAGCGAAGCACGTGCTCGGCATGCGAGTAGTACGAATTGCAGACCAGCGAGCAGCCAGCTTCGGATTGATGGCACTGCGCGAGCTGGTATTGAAGATAGTTCCTTCGATGTTCCTATTGGGTCTGCTCTGGGATGTGATCAACGGAATCGCCCTACTTGTCGACGACCGGCATCAGGCGCTGTGGGACAAGATGTTGAAGACGGTGGTTATCGACGATCCTGACGACATCTTCAAGCCCGTTCCTCGGCCTCGACACCCGCTCGGCGGCTAATTCCAAATCCATCTCTCCAAGAACCATCTGTGCCAAGGGATCACCTACGGCCAACAGATAGCCTGACCTCCGCATGAGCAATCCCGCTTGGGAGTCGGATCCCACAACCCGTCACGAATACCGCTGGTGGGACGGTGAAAAGTGGACCGAGCATGTGGCCGACGACGGGGTGCAATCCCTCGACCCCCTTACCGGTGCAGAAAACCTGGAGCCCCCGAAGGCGCGCCGCACCCGCGGCTCAGGGGCAACCGCCGGCCAAGAGGCACTCTCATCTGACCAGCCGGTCCAACTGGCCTCTCGCATGGCTCGCTTTGGTGGCCGGCTCATCGATTTGGCTGTCTATTTCGTGTTCACTTTTGCCCTGTTGCTCGTCCTTCACTTCACCGACATCCGGCCGATACCGGTCGACGAGCCGTACGATGCCGACCTTGTTCGGGACTATGCCGAAAGCGTGGAAGGGCTCTTTTGGGTACCGATCTTGTTCATCGCGCTCTATGAAATCGGACTGACCGCGATGAGAGGCCAAACCTTCGGCAAGATGGCCACCAGAACGCAGGTGGTCCGAGCCGAAGACCTCTTCCAGCCGGAATGGTGCCGCGCTCCCAGCTTGGGGCAATCGACCATTCGCTGGGCTCTCCCCGCCGTGCTGCTCGTTCCCGCCTTCTACCTTCCATACATTGGAGAGATTCTGTTTCTGCTCTGCTATCTGGCCCTGATGTGGGATCGCGATCGACAGGGATGGCACGACAAAGCGGCAAGAACCCTGGTGGTAATGAAGCCGTAGGCTCACTCCAAGCTGTGGCTCGTGGAGCCCGACCCGGAAATCAACTGTTTGAGTTGTTCAACCAGCTCTCCGTGGAGGTCGAGTTGGTCGCGGATGTAGGCGGGTGACAGGCCTACTACGTGGATGCGGATGTTGATGGTGTTGGAGCCGGTGGCCTCCATGGCGGCCCATAGTTGCTGGGCGGCCTCGGTCCCGTTGGCGGCCAGGACAGTGTTGGCACCTTGGTCCCAGCGGGCCATGGTGCCCTCGGTGGTGTAGGTGCGGTAGAGGTCGAGTTGGTTGTCGACGGCCTCACCGGGGGGGCCGCCGATCCACGCTCGGCGGATCAGGATCTTGGGGCCGGTTCCTCCGGCCTCGTCGTAGGCGTCGGACAGCGCCCGCACATGGTCTGTGGCTTGGAGGCTGTCGTAGAGGATGCCCAAGCCGAGCCCGGCCGCCCGGCGGACTGCGGCGAGCGACTGGGCGGCGGCCACCAACGGCACCGGGTGATCGGCACAGGCGGCGATGGCCCGGTCGTCGGCCAGCGGACCCTCGGCTTCGCCCCGCAGTGCGGCCACCACTAGGGGTAGGGCCTGCTTGAACCGCGGGCTGATCTCGTCAAACGGAACCCCTGCTAACTCGAAGTCCACCGGCAGAGCTCCTGACGCGAAACCCGCTCCCACCCGACCCGGAAAGGCTGCCGCAAGCCAGGCCATCTCCTCCGCGATGAGCGCGTAGGGCTTCATCGGCAACAGCAGAGGGCACGGCGCAGCCCATCCAGACGGCATGGCCGCCAGTAGGAATCCGGCCATCTGCTGAGGGCTGGGGAAATAGCCCGGGAAACCGGCGTGGTGCTCCGACACCATTACCCCGTCGTAGCCCACCTCCACCGCTCGCCGGGCCAGGTCGCGCACCTCGTTTAGTTGCTCAGCGGCGGGGCCGTCGTGGGGATACAGCCGCAGCGATACTGAGCCCTTGGCCAGCGGCGGTGCGGTGTCAACCATGGAGTTCAGCGCCGAATGAAGGCGTCGGCGAAGCGGCCCAGGGCGTCGCGCTTGGCTTCGATGGAGGCGCAGGCCGGGTCGCCGGGATACCAGGGCATGGCGATGGTGGAGGTGACCCCGTGCTCGTTCATCTTGTCGTGCAGTCGAGGCGAGGGGTCGGCGTTGGGGATCACCATGGTCTCGAACGATCCGTCTTCTTTACCGGCCTCTTTGCGCAGCTCGCCGAGGCGATCTAGCAGCTGGTGAATCTCGGGCAGGTCGTAGTTCATGCCTACCCAGCCGTCGTTGCGGACCGCCCGGGCCAGCGCGGCCTCCGACTTGCCCCCCACCCAGATGGAGATCGGCGCGTCGGGCTGGGGATACATCCCGGTGGGGCCGAAGTCGAAGAACTCGCCGTGGAATTCGGCGGTGCCGTCGCGCCAGAACCGGCGACATATCTCGATCATCTCGTCGGTGCGCCGCCCCCGGGTGCGGGGGTCGGCCCCCAGAAGCTCGATCTCCTCCCGCAGCCAGCCAACCCCAATGCCCAATCGCAGCCGGTTATTGGATAGCAGCGACAGGGTGGCGACCTGGCTGGCCACCGAGAACGGCTCGCGCATGGGCAGGATGTACACGTAGGTGAGCACCTCCAGCGACGTGGTGGCGCTCAGCATGGCCGCGGCGGTGATCAGCGGATCGGCGAACGGCGAGGTGTGGTCGAACGGGTTCTCCCCCGACGGGTGTACCGAGGCGAATCCGGCGGGCACGGCTACGTGGTCGGCCAGAGCAACCCCGGTGAACCCCTCGGCCTCGGCGGCCCGTGCGATGTCCACCACCTGCTCGGTCTCCTCGAACATCACCGCGGCGTAGTACTTCACTGGCATCTCCCTATTTCGGTGCCCGCTGAGCCGTCCTGGCCGGTCATGATCCCGGCATGTCCCCCAGCATCACGTCGCGGCCAAGCGCGGGCTCGATGAAGGAGCCGAAATACGGGCCCCTGCGCAGGCTGTGGCCGCCGTCGATGTTGATGCATTGGCCGGTTATCCACCGAGACTCGGGGCCGATCAGGAACCGGGCCAGGTGGCCCACGTCTTCGGGGTACCCCACGTCGGCCATGGGAGTGTTGTCGATGTAGCTGTCGTACACCTCGCCGTCGCGGGGGATTCCCTCCATGATCTCGGTGGCGATGAAGCCCGGTCGGATGGCGTTGAACCGGATGTTGGCCGCGCCGTACTCGTCGGCCGCGTTGCGCATGATGGCCTCGATGCCCGCCTTGCCGGGGGTGTAGGCCCCGAAATACATGTGGGTAACGTGACCGGCAATCGACGACATCCCCACGAACGACCCGCCCCCGGCGGCCCTCATCCAGGGTACCGAATGCTTGACAGTGAGCATGGTGCCCAGCACATTGAGGTGCAGCACCCGCAGGAACTCGTCGGTGTCCTGGAGGTGGTAGGGGCCCATTCCCCCGCCTCCGCCGGCATTGGCCACCACCCCGTTCAGCGTCCCGGTGGGCTCGGCGGCGGCGGCCACTGCGGCGGCCACCGAGGCCTCGTCGGTCACGTCGGCCACCACGTAGGCCACGCTGCCCCCGTTGCCGGCTTCGTTGCTGATGCGCTCGGCCGAATCGGCCAGCTTCGACTCGGTGCGCCCGCAAATGGTGACCGCGGCGCCGTCGGCGGCCAGCGCCGCCGCACAGGCGTGGCCGATTCCCGTGCCGCCACCGGTCACCAGCACTCCATATCCCTTCACGCCATCTGCCATGATTGCTCCCTGATGAATCGCACAAGGCTGTTTGCCTAGTGCGGACAATTGATCTCAGCAGCCGCAAAGGTAACAGGAGGATCCGATGAAGGCAGACGCGCTGGACGCATTCCGGTTGGACGGCAAAGTGGCGGTGATCACCGGGGGCGCCTCGGGCATCGGCGAGGCCACCGCCGAGCTTTTTGCCGCCGCTGGGGCCAAGGTGGTGTGCGGCGACCTCGACGGTGAGGGGGCAGAGAACACCGTCAAGCGCATCCGCGAGGACGGGGGCGAGGCCATCGCCCAAGCCTGCAACGTGACTTCCCGCGACGAGGTGGACGCGCTTGTACAGCGTGCGGTGGACGCCTACGGCGGGCTCGACATCATCGCCAACATCGCCGGCGCCATGTTCCCCGGCCTGATCGAAGACCTCACCGACCAGGACCTCGACCGGGGTATCGACCTCAACCTCAAAGGGGTGGTCTACGGCTGCCAGGCGGCCATCAGGGCCATGAAGGATGACGGTGGCGGGGTGATCCTGAACGTGTCGTCGGGAGCCATCGACCTGGCCTACGAGGGCATCGGGGTCTACGCCTTCACCAAGGCGGCAGTGGCCATGTTGGGCCGCACCCTGGCGCTGGAGGTCGGCCGTTACGACATCCGGGTGTGTACTTTGGCCCCCGGCAGCACGCTCACCAACTTCACCACTTGGCGGCTCCACAACGAGGACGGCACATTGAACCAAGAGGCTTACGACGAGTTCTTGGACTACGCCCGAGACCTGTCGCCAATCGGCGCCCTCGGCGAAGCCCTCGACCAGGCCTACCTCATGCTCTACCTGGCCTCAGACGCCGGCAAGTTCACCACCGGCAACGTCTTCCGCTCCAACGGCGGCCAGACCACAACCTTCTAGCGAGGCGACCGGGGCAACCCCATCCCCGCGGTGGCGATGATGTCGCGCTGCACTTCGTTCACTCCCCCGCCGAAGGTTCCCACCGGGGCCCCTCGATAGGCCCGCTCCAACTCGCCGGCGAGCACGGCCTCCGGCGTGCCCTTAACCAAGTATGACCGCTGCCCCAGCACCTCCATGAGGGCCTGGAACGACTTCACCTTCAGCTCCGTGCCGAACACCTTCATGGCCGAGGCATCAGCTGGCTTCAACTCGGTGTCCTCCAGTGCGGCGGCCACCTTCCAGTTGTACATCTTGAGCGCCTCGTTGCGGGCGTACACCTCGGCCAACGCGAGGCGCACCCACTCCTGGTCGATCACCCTGCGACCGTCGTCCAGGGTGGTCTGGCGAGCCCAGTTCACCACCCGGCGCAGCGGCCCGTCGATATTGCCCGCCGGAGCCAGGCCCACCCGCTCGTGGTTGAGCTGGGCGGTGATGAGCTTCCACCCGCCGTTCACCTCTCCGATGCGGGCCCAGTCGGGCACCCGGATGTCGTTGTAATAGGTGGCGTTGGTGTGGCCCCCGCCCAGCAGCCAGATGGGGGTGTGGCTGAAGCCGTCCAGGGTTGTGTCCACCGCGAAGATGGTGATGCCCTTGTGCTTGGGCACGTCGGGATCGGTGCGGGTGGCCAGCCATATCCAGTCGGACTCGTGGCCGCCGGTGGTCCAAATCTTCTGGCCGTTGATGATCCATTCGTCGCCGTCGCGCACCGCCCGGGTCTTGAGCGAGGCCAGGTCGGTGCCTGCGGTGGGCTCGGAGTAGCCGATGGAGAAGTGCAGCTCGCCGGCCAGGATCTTGGGCAGGAAGAACGCCTTCTGTTCCTCGGTTCCGTACACGTTCAGGGCTGGTCCCACCGTGTTGAGGGTCACGAACGGCAGGGGCACACCGGCCCGATTGGCCTCCTCGAAGAAGATGAGCTGTTCCAGCGGGGTGTAGCCCTGTCCGCCCCATTCCTTGGGCCAACCAACTCCAAGCCAGCCGTCCTTGCCCATCTGGCGGACGGTCTCCCGGTAAACCTGCCCCGCCCGTCTGCCTTCCATGGCGTCCTGGCGCTCGGGGGTCATCAGGTTCTCGAAATAGTTCCGCAGCGTGGATTGCAGCTCGATCTGGCTTTCGGTGAGGTCGAGGAACATCGACGGAAACCCTATTGCCCTGCGGGCCGCGAACCTCAGCCCGGAGTCGCCGTCAGGACTAGTAGGCGGGGCGGGTGCCGATGACTTTGGTTTCGGCTAGGCGAGCGATCTCGGATGAGTCGAGGCCGAGCACCTCGCGGAGGATCTCCTCATTGTGCTCTCCCAGAGTGGGGGCGGGGCGGCCCAGGCGGTGGTATTGGCCGTTGAACCGGCCGGGGAAGCTGGGATAGGGCACTCGCCCAACCACCACGTGGTCCATCCACTGTTGGTGGCCCCGAGCGACGAGCTGGGGATTGTCGACCGACTCCCGGCCGCTGATAACCGGGGCGGCGGGCACACCGGCTTCAAGGAGCTCGTCCACGGCGGCATCCCGGTCCCGATCGGCCACCCATGCGCTGATGGCGGCGTCGATCTCGTCGTGGTGGGCATGGCGCTCGTCCCGGCTGGCCCACACCACCCAATCCTCACGGCCAAGGAGGCGGGCTAATGCGGGCCATTGGGCATCGTTGTCCACCGAAATCACCACCCACTGGTCTTCGCCTGGCGCGGCGTAGATGCCCTGGGGGGCGGAGTAGGGCGAACGGTTGCCTTGGCGTTGGAGGAGCTGTCCGTAGGCGGTCCACTCGATCACCTGCTCGGCTGCCGCATTCAACCCAGCCTCAATCAGGGGAACCTCCACCAGCTGCGCCTCCCCAGTTTGGGCCCGGTGCTCGAGGGCCAGCAGGGTGGCGAACACCGCGTGCATCCCGCCGAGTTGGTCGCACATTCCCCGGGGCACCAGCGGGCGGCCCTCGGGATCGCCGGTGAGGAAGGCCAGACCGCTGGCCTGCTCGATGGTCATGGCGAAGCCGGTGCGGTCGCGCCACGGCCCATCGAGCCCGAAGGCGGGCATCCGCACCATGATGGCGTTGGGATTCAGCCGGTGAACCTCGTCCCAGTCCAAGCCGAAGTTCTCCACCACCCGGGGGGAGTAGTTCTCGATCACGATGTCGGAGATCTCAACCAGCCGCTTCACCTGCGCCAAACCGTCGTCGGTGGACAAGTCCAGCGTCACCGACCGCTTGCCGGTATTGGCCCCGTGGGTAACCGGGCTCCACTCCCACAGGTCCTCGCGTTGGAGTCCGCTGGCATAGCGCATCCCGTCGCACCGCTGGATGGACTCCACCTTTATGACGTCGGCGCCCAAGGCAGAGTAAAGACACGATGCCACCGGCCCGGCCCAGAAGGTGGCCAGATCGCAAACTCGGAGTCCGGCCAGCGGGAGTGACGGCTCGGTACGGGCCGGCCGCGGGCCTGAGGCACGACTCGAATCGGCCGACGCCCCGGCAAGTTCATCGTCGGCTTCTCCCAAAGCAGGAGCGCTCGGCACTGGGCGAGACGGTCGAGAACCGAGCTTGTAGGGCACTCGAGGTTGGGTGAACCCGCCGGGGTTCTCCACGTAGACGCCCCGCTCGGCAAAGTGGTCGATTTGGGCGACCCGGCTGCCGTCGCCGATAGGGGCCACCGGCACCCTCAACAAGGTGGCCTTCTCTACGATCTCATCCACGGTGTGGACTCTGGTGTAGCGAGCGATGCGCTCCCAGACCTCGTTGCGGTTGTCCATCCGGCCGTCACCGCTGGAGAGCTTCGGATCGTCGGCCATTTCGGGGTCGTCGATGACCACGCAGAAGTCCTTGAACTGCTGGCCGGTGATGGTGCAGAAGCCCACCCAGCCGTCTTTGGCCTGCTCTATCGAGGGGATTTCGATGGAGCGAGTGGCCCCAGTGCGGGATTCGGGGGCGTAGGTGGCGTAGAGGTGGGCATAGACAATGAAGCTGGTAGTCATGGCCTCGTAGGCCGAGATGTCCACATGCTCGCCCTGGGCATTGTCCCGTCTGGCAGACATCAGAGCGGCCAGTCCCAGTGCGCCGGCGTTTGCTGCCGTCAGGAACTCCCCAAGCTTGCCCCCCACTCCGAGGGGCATTTCCCCGGGAATGCCCCGGCTGTGGGTGGAGCCCACCCAGGATTGGAGGGTGAACTCATTGGCTGGGCGATGGTCCCATGGTCCTCCACGGCCCCAAGGAGAGATCGACAGCAGTATCAAGGATGGATTTCTTTCGACCAACTCGGCGTGGCCCAATCCCATCGACTCGACGGTCCCGGCCCCCAAATCCTCCACCACCAGATCGGCGGTGCTGGCCAGCTCCAGGAACCGGTCCCGGCCTCCAGGGTCGTCCACGTCGATCACAGTGCTGCGCTTGCCCGCGTTGAGGAACTGGAAAAACGCCCCGTCACCGGAATCGCCGCCCGCGGGCGAGCCCGAGGCCGACCATGATCGCAATCGGTCGCCGCCGGGAGGCTCAATCATGATGACCTCGGCTCCGGCGTCGGCAAACAGCTTGGCGGTGTAGGCCCCACCGATAGTGCGGGTGAGCTCCAGCACTCGCACCTGATCGAGCACCGCCCCATCAGGGGTGCCCAGCAGGCCTCCCCCGGCCATCTCGGGCATGGGCAGAGCTACCCGATGACCACAGGGTTGATCGGGCTGCCGGTGGCCCCTGTGACGTTCAGCGGGGACACGGTCATGAAGCCCTCGTGGCACCCGTCGGCGGCCATCTCGGAGAAGTTCAAGAACTCCAGCATGTAGATGCCCGCGCCCACCAGCAGGATCTTGTGGACGGTGAGGAAGTCGTTCTCGTCGAACGGGATGACCTCGATGGCCGCGTTGTCGGACCCCACGGCCACGACATCCTTGTCAGCCAGCCACCTGGCACCGTCGTTGTTGATGCCGGGCTGGGCGAACGGCTGCTCAGCGGTGGGGTCGGCCTCGATCGACCACCACATGTCGAGGTAGCCGGTGCGGATCAATACGATGTCGCCGGCTCGCACCGGTGTGCCCTGGGCCTCGGCGCAGGCGGCCATGTCGGCCCCGCTGATCGGCGTGCCAGCTTCCAGCCACTTGTCGGCGCCCATGTGGGCCACCATGTCGAGCAGCACGGCCCGTCCGGCGATGGCGCCCACCTTCTCGATGCCGAGGCGAGATGCCCCGGTATGGGTCTTCATGGCCTCCTTGGAGAAGCCGTTGTAGTGCTGGTCTTGGCCGTACACGTGGCACAAGGCATCCATGTGGCTCGTGGTGTGCGAAGCGAACACCAGCACGTCCTCGTGGGCCCCGGTGCCAGCGTGGCAGCCGTAGGCCTCGTAGATGCCCTCGTCGGAGGCATTTTGGAGGGTCAACCGCATAGGCGTTCCCCGGTAGTCCATGATGGGCACGCCCTGCGACTGGATGGGAATGCCCAGCGGGTACACCTTGCCGGTGGTGATCGACGCACTGGCCTGCTTCACCACGTCGGGGGTGAGCAGGTTCAGTGCCCCCCGCTCATCCTCGTCGCCCCATCTTCCCCAGTTGTTCTCTGCCATGGCCGAGACTCTAGTGATGCGGATGCCGTCCGGTCATCCCTTGGAGGCAGACGGCGGGTTCATGCCGAGGCCTTTCAGGCTCTGTTCAATTAGCGGCATCATGCCGGGGAAGCCAGGGATACGGCGCAGGCGGCGGTCGAGGTACAGGGCGACCATTAAGAGGGTGAGGATGGAAAGCCCCCAGTTAACCCCCAGGCGGATGAGCACAAACTTGTTGATCGACGCGTTCTGGAGCAGCCAGATGTCGAAGCCGACGCTGGCGAATACCACCAGTGCCACCCCGATGGAGATTTGGCGGGTAGCCGCTCGATATTCAGGGTGGGCCTTGGTGTCACGATCTAGTGGAACGAGGTAGGGCAGGGCGTAGCCAACACCGTTGCGCCTCATAGCTGCCGATATCAGCAAAGCCAACGCAGCCAGGCCCTTGGCCGAGATACCGATGCCGAAGTACACCTCTTCGCTGTCGTAGATGATGCCCAGGGTGCCCCGGATCAGCAGGTACACCACGATGATCGGCATCACCCGCCCGAGGGGCAAACCCCGGCGGTGCCGGCTGATCTGGGCCTTGATGGCCCACAGCGTCATGGCCGCAATGGCATAGGCCAACCCGGCCACGCTGTTAAGCACCAGGAACAGCACGATGGGCATGTACTGGTCGAACACATCGGCCCGAGTGGGTACCGAAGGCGTGGGTGCCGGGCGGGATGCGTCGTCGGCCATGGGCAGGGTGCTCGGCGGCTCTAGCGGGACAGGGCGAACCACGCTTGGGCAGCGTCGGCGTCGCCGAAGGTCTCCACGCCCGGGCTGTCCAGCCCGATGCGCTCCCACGACAGCAACAGCAGGTCGGTGCCGCTGGCCCGCACTGCCGCGTCGCCCTTGGCGTGCTCGAAGCTCATCTTGATGCGGCCGCCGTTGTTCACCAGCAGCCATTCCCCGTCGCCGTCGGTGCGGTGCAGATGCAAACTGGCGTCGGGCAGGGTCATGTCCCAGTTGGCTACCGCGAAGGGCAGCACTACCTCGAACAGCTCGCTTACTCCGTCGGCGGCCAGGTCGGAATCGATGGTGCCGGGCTGGCCGAAGGCAGCTTCGGCGTCCCAGCGGTGAACGGCGGTCTCATGGGCCATGCGCCGGAAGTAAAAGGCCATGGTGTTCTGACCGGCCCAGCTCCACACCGCCTCGTTGGGGTCGGCCCCATCCAGCGCCTCTTGCACAAAGCGGTGGCCCTCCTCGAACCACTCCACGATGGCATCGCCCTCGGGGGGACGGGGGATCTCATCGGCGGGGATCATCTCGGTGGCTCGCTCGGCCACGTGTCGGCCCACCGAGCGGTACACCCGGCCCACGTGGGCCAGCAGCTTGTGCATCGTCCATCCCGGGCACGACGGCACTGCGGCGTCGATGTTCCTCCGCCCGGCCGCGGCGATGGCCTCGCCGTCGGACCGCAGGGCTTGCTGATAGACGGCTCGGTAGATGCTCATGGCGCGACGGTACCAATACCAAGTGGTCGGATAACTAGATTGAGGCCATGATCGAAGCCAATTGGGACCTCGACGCGCTCCGAGCCTTCCTCCACATCTTGGGCGCATCGGTGTGGGTGGGGGGCCAAGTAGTGGTAGCGGCCCTAGTGCCAGCCCTGCGCAAGGTGGGGCCAGAGGCCACTCAGGCCGCAGCCCAGCAGTTCGGAAGGGTGGCGTGGCCGTTCTTCGCCCTGTCGGTGATCACCGGGCTTTGGAACATCTTCGAAGTGGAATTCGCGGATGCAGCCACGAGCTACCACGTGACCTTCGGCGTCAAGTTCGTGCTGGTGATCGCCACCGGGCTGGCTGCCTGGCTCCACACCAAGGCCACCGAGCGCCGTCATATCGCCATGCTGGGCTCGGTGGCAGGCGTTACCGCTATCGCCGCCCTGCTGTTAGGCGTGACCCTGTAAGCAGGTCTCTGATCAGAAATCGCCGTCGCCGAAAACCTCGGGAAGGGTGAAGTCGAACCCCACCTCGAAGGCGGCCCGAGCCCCGAACAGGGAGTCCATCGCCGCGCTGGCTATCTCATAGGCGGCCCGGACCTCGACGAGTGCCCCCGTGCCGATCAACGCTTGGGCCTCGATCAAGGCGTCGGCGGCCACCGCCCGGTTCTCAACCAGCAGGGCATCGACCGCGTCGCAGGCCACCTGGGCCCGGCGCCGGAACTCCTTGGCCTCGATGACGACGTCTCGGGCGGTGTCGTAGACATCCGTCGGGGTCTCCGAGTCGCTGAACGAATACGCCAGGGCTGATGCGGAGTGGACGTCGTCGGTGCTGTCGCGGTCGCCCGCGACAACTTGAATCTCGAAAGCAGTGGCAGTGGCCGCGACCAGGTTGATCCGGGCCTCGGCCAAAGCGGCCCACAGATCGTCGGCCACCGCCGCGTTGTACGCCGTTCGGGTTACGGCCAGCGAGGTCAGCGCGGAGCGATACTTGCCGACAGACGACGAGTTGATGTCATCGTCCACCGCGGTCTTGAGATCGGCGGCCAGGGCGGTTTGGGAGGCGGCCTCCAACTCCTTGAGATAGGCGGTTCGAGCATTGGCCAGCAAGATGAGGGCCTCGTCCACGTCTCGATAGGCCTGACGGGCATCGGCCAAAACAGTGAGGGTCTGGGCCATCTTCACGTAGCCGGCTTCATCGGAGTCCAGATCGGCATCCCTCTCCCGTTCTTCCACCAAGGCGACCAGGGCGCTGGCCAAGTGCCCGGAGAACTCGCTCTTCTCTTCCGTTTCCCCGTCGGCGGCATCGGTATCTCCAGCCCCCGCGCCGACAATGGCGCTGGTGGGCGAGTCGGACGCGGCGAAGGCGGCGGTCACCTCGGCCAGCGTGCTGCGGGCGGCATCGGCATAGGAGGCAACCGCCCCTTTGGCCCGCAGGGCCTCGGCCATGGCCAGCACTGCGGCCTTGTCTGCATCGTGGGCAGAGGCGTCGGCCTCATCGTTCCATCCGGCGATATCAGCGAAGAAGCCAGCCCGCTGGGCGGCATCGGCCGCCTCCCCTATATGAGCACAGGCGCTGCGCAATGCCTCCACCGCCCCGGCGAGGTAGCGGGAGTCGGAGATGACGCCCCCGGCAGAAAACTCCGTCTCGACAGCCGGTTCAGCCATGTCCTACACGGTAGTTGAGTAAGAATAGGGATATGTCAGAAGCCCTGAGCCCGGAGGAGATTGCCCGGAAGATCAAACGGGCCGGAATCGGCAAGGCCAAGTTCGATCTGGCCCAGACCACAATCCTCGGCATAATGGCCGGCGCGTTCATCGCCCTGGGCGGCGTGTTCGCCCTGACCATCGCGGTCAGCCCGGAGCTGGGAACCGGCCCGGCCCGACTGCTCATCGGTGTGGGCTTCTCGCTGGGGCTGTTCTTGGTGGTGGTTACCGGGTCGGAGCTGTTCACCGGCAACAACCTGATGGTGGCCAGCTTCTTCAGCCGGCGCATCAGCGGGCGCGACCTCTCGCGCAACTGGGCGCTGGCCTTCGTGGCCAACCTCATCGGCGCTCTGGTGATCGTGTTTCTGCTCTACTTCAGCCGATGGTGGGCCCAGGCCGACTACTCGTTCTCGGCGCGGACCATCCAGATCGCCAACGACAAGGTAAACCTGTCGTTCGGCACCGCGTTCGTGCGGGGGCTGCTGGCCAACATGCTGGTGTGCTTGGCGGTGTGGATGGCGGTGGCCGGCCGCTCGCTGGTGGACAAGATGATAGGCATCATCCTGCCCATCACCGCCTTCGTGGCCGCCGGCTTCGAGCACAGCATCGCCAACATGTTCTTCCTGCCGCTGGGCTGGCTGGTGTCCACCGATGCCGACGCCCTGGCCGCCGCCGGCCTCACCACTGATGAGATCGACCGCCTCAACTTCGGCTGGGTGGCCCACAACCTGATCGCCGTCACCCTCGGCAATATCATCGGCGGTGCCCTCGTCGGCCTCACCAACTGGACCGTCTATCTAAGACGGCAGTAAATAAACAGGTTATGACCTGTTTATTGCGATTGATACTACAGGGATTAACCTGTACCCTATGTCGTGTGCAGAATTCCGAACTGGCCCGCAACCGCCTAGACGACCGACTCAAGACTATCCCCTCCCCTGGCGACTTGGCTCGCCCCCACAAAGGGTGGATCCGGGCTATTCGCGACGCCCTCGGCATGAGCGCCAGTGAGCTGGCCTCCCGAGTGGGAGTCCGCCAGCAGACCATCAGCGAAATCGAACGCAGCGAGCAGCACGACACCATCCGACTGAAGACCCTGGAGAGCGTCGCCCAGGCCATGAACTGCCAACTGGTCTACGCCCTCATCCCCGACACCACCCTCGAGGAAATCCTCATGAACCAAGCCAGGCACAGAGCAATTCAGCATCTAGAAGCAATTTCGCAGCACAGCCGGCTCGAAGATCAAGCTGTCAGCAACAAAGAACTAGCCGACCAAATCGAAGAGTTGGCTGTTCTACTCGCTGGGCGGCGTGGTCTGTGGACTGAGGAGCCAGTCGCCTCACAGTGACCGATGCCCTAATGCCCATAGGAGAAGGCCACACTGAGCTTTCTCCTGAAGATCACGATGGATTGATCCCGAGCTACATCGCAACCCGAGGCGACCTATACGACGCGGAGCAGCGAAACATCGCCCAGGCCCTGCTGCGCCGCCCTCCGCGAACAGACGAATTGCTCGACGACAAGTATCTCCGCGACCTGCATAACGCTATGTTCGGCCAAGTCTGGAATTGGGCCGGCCAATACCGAACGCGTGAGACGAACATCGGCATCGAGCCCACCCAGATCGCCGTTGCCGTGCGCTCGCTCACCGACGACGTCACCTGGTGGATCGACTCGGAGACTTTCGCTATCGACGAAATCGCCGTTCGATTCCACCACCGACTCGTCGCCATCCACCCGTTCCGTAACGGCAACGGACGCCACGGCCGCGTCGCCGCCGACTACCTAGCTCGCGCCCTCGGCACCAAGCCTTTCACTTGGGGCCGCTTCCTCGACCTAACCACCAGCGGCCTCCGCAAGGCCTACCAATCCGCTTTGCAACACGCCGACGCTGGAGCGATCAAGCCACTCCTAACTTTCGCCCGCAGCTGATCAGAACGTACGCCCATTCGTCAGTGGGCGAACAGCTTGTTACCTGTTGATTACCCGTCGGTATTGTCCTTCCATAGCTGGAACGGACGATCACAGCGACCAACCGATTTACCTGTCCCTACCTGAAGCCGAAGTTCTGTTCAGCGACATCATGCAGGATGCCGCAACGGGTGGTGCGGAGTTCATCATCACAATTGACAAGGAGCCCGCAATAGGCCTAACCAACTGGACCGTCTACCTGAGACGGCAGTAGGGGTCGAAGCCTTGCAGCGAGGTCACCGAACTAGTCGGCGGTGCCCCTTTCCAATACCCATTGGTGAGGCTGGCCGGTGATCTCGGCAACCAGTTCGAAATCGGCGTCGTAGTGCAAGATGATCAACTGGCGAGCCTCAGCTACCGCGGCAACCAGGGCATCGACGAGAGAAAGCGCTCGATGCTGGCCTTTCTCAGCAAGTTGTCGTTGGATGCCGATCGCCCGATGATGGTCGCCGTCGGTGACCGGCACAGTCTCAAACGCGTCAAGCCGAGTCATGATCGCCTCGTGATCAGCTGAGCTGCGGGCGCTGAACCCGAGCTCAAATATCACCGGTGAGCACAGGGCAATACGCCCCTCAGCCATGAGCGGAGCAGCAGCAGCGGCCACCGATGCCTTCGAGAGGCGGGCAAAGACGCTCGTATCGGCCAAGTGAGTGGCCCGGGCCACTATGCGTCGCCGCCCCAGGCCAGTTCAGCCGCTTCAAAGTCGAATCTGCCCTCTTCGCTCAAGAGCGCCACGAGCTCTAGCCGACGCTTGGCATTTACGATTTCCAGCAGCGAAGCATGCACCGTTTCTCTCAGCGTCGTCGTTCCCAGAATCGCCGCGGCCTGATCAGCGATATCTCGATCCACATTAATAGATGTCTTTGCCATACCCATAAAGATATCAAGATATCGACAGGATCATGCAAGGGCCGCAGAAAATCTCAGCGACCTCAAAAAAGTCACTCGAACTCGGACGCTTTGGCACCGAGGTTGGTGGCGTTTTCGGAGACGGTTCGTTGTGTGGAGTCTTCGAAGCCTTCGGGGTTGGTGGCTCGGACTTCTAGGACTAGTTCGACGTTGGTGCCGAGGTGGGAGTTGATGTGCTCGGCGATCTCGCCTAGCTCTTTGATGCAGCGCACGGGGTCGAGGTCGAACTGGGCGTAAAACTGGGTTGGGCTGGTACTCATCGCTGAGCCAGAAGTCCCCGACGAGGTGCCGGGAGATTGAGTGTCAGCTGATGGTCTTGGGCCCTCCTGCTCGGGAGACTCCGGTTCCGATGGCTCGGGCAGCTGGTCGGGGTGTACCAGTAAGCCGCTTGGGGTTGGGTTTACGTGCTGAAGGGTTTGGACGCCAACCCACGTTGAATCGTCGTGGGCTTCGGCATAGGCGAAGGTCTCTTGGGCCCAATCTGTTGTGGCGGTGCCTGTGCTGATGGCTGAGTTGAGCACACGGGGCGACGACAGCCTTGGCATATGGGGGTAGCGGGCGTAGGTTTCCCACAGCTTTCCCACTGCCACATCGCCCCGCTCTGACCACAGTTCTCGGCGATCAATGTCCATCCGCACTCGGACGCCGCTGTAAGTCGCGATCATCTTCTCTTCGGTGGCCAATTTCTTGGAGACACGGGAACCTATATCGCCGCTGGCGGCTGCCCTTGTGGTCTGCCACTCGACCTCAGAAGTCCCCGCCTCCTGCTTGGGGGTGAGCACCTGGGTGAACGTCTCGGAAATGAGGCTGTCCACCTGCTGTGACACTTCTTTCACCTTGCTCTCAGCCTGACTTTTCTGATGGGGAGTCAGGTTGAGAGCCTCGTGCTCGTGGGCGATCGACTGCCAGGCCAAGTACGACCGGGCCGCGTCTCGCAACTCGCTCAGTCGGTTGGCGGTCGCCGCCACAAACACCAACAGGTTGCGGTTCAACCGTGGACCGCCGTGGCGCTGATCCAAGATGCTTTGAGCAAGCGCCACTGCCGGAGAGTTCTCATCGTTGGAGGAATGCGTGGCGTCGGGAGCGAGCACTACCAGCCGCACACCGTCATCGTCATCAGGCACACCACCCGGCCCCTCGGCGAACACTTGAATCGCCGCGAAATCTCCGCGCTCCCGCTGGTTCTTCAGCCGAGACGCCACCTCATCGTCGGCGTGGAGATCGGTGTAGTTCGAGGCCGCCCGATCAGCGGCCATCCGGGTGACGTTTGGCTGAAGCGAGTACCAATACTGGGCCCCGTCTACGTACAGGTGGGTGGCCTCCCCCGACAGCCGCCGGAGGGCGTCGGCAAACTGACCGACTGGCTCGCCCGGCTGCACGCAACCCAGCACCACCGACTTCAGATCCACACCCCGCTTCCCGTCGGGCCGGGGCGCCGAGCCCATGTACACGGTTCGGGCTGCCCGTCTGGTGGCAGAGAATCGGCCGAAATGGGTGTACTCGTTGTCGATGCGCAGCGGCAGGGCGTTGGCCCCGTCCACATCCGACTTGATGACAGGATCCCAGGCCTCCTCCAGGTACTTCTTCATCTCGCTCACCAACGCACCCGAGTCCATCGGCAGGTTGCCGGGCATGATCAGAAGCGACTGGTCGCCGCGCTGCCAGAGCTGGGAGATGGCCAGGGCCATGAGCCGCAATGCGCCCCGGGTGCGCTGGAACTTGTCGAGGGCCGACCAGTCGTCGAACAACCGGTCGAACAGCTCGGGGTGGATCGGATACGACAGTTCCATTCGCCTGCGATAGTCGGCCTCGCCAACGCCCGACGGGAACTCCTTGCCCTGGTCCCGGTACATCTCGCTGAACGCCCGGATGACCCCGTCGCGCACCCTCGCCTTGTCGGGCGGAATCGGGTCGAACAGCCGCCGCCGGACGATCTCAAACGACTCATCGGGCGACGCCGGCTGCCACTGGGCGGCGGTGCGGGTGACCACGTTCTTCAGCTTCTCCAGCGCCGTGCGCCCCTTATCGCCGCCCACCTCGATGTCCGAGGCGGGAATCGACACCAAGACCACCACATTGGGCACCGCCGCGGCCGCCTCGGTGAGGGCTTGGGCGAAGGTGAACTGAGTGTCGAAGTCACCGCCAACGGAACGGCTCTTCTCGTCGCCGTCGCGCAGTTGGCGGGCGTAGGCCACCCACTCGTCGATCAGCACCACCGCCGGCCCGCACTGCTGGAACAGCGACCGAAGCGCAGCGCCAGGGTTGGTCCCGGCCTCATCGTCGGCCCGAACCAGCTCATAGGCGCTGCGGCCCCCGAGCTGATAGGCCATCCGTCCCCACAGGGTATGCAGCAGCACGTCGTCTTCAACCGGCTCCGGTGCCGAGGGGGAGATCATCTGCCCCACCAGCACGGCCCGGGACACGTTGTCGGGGAGCGACAGCCCTTCTTCAGCGAGTATCTCGCCGACTCCGGACAAGTCCTTGGCGGCTGCGTCTGACGCCAGGTGGTACAGAGCGATCAGGCTGTGGGTTTTGCCGCCGCCGAAGTTGGTCTGCAACTCGATCACCGGGTCGCCGCCGCCCCCCGAAAGCCGCCGGGCCGCCCCCACCAGCAAATCCCGCAGTCCCTCAGTGATGTAGGTGCGGGCGAAGAACTCCCTCGGGTCTTGGTACTCCGGCTCGGCGTTGCCGCTCAGCACCTCGAACAGGTTGGCGGCGAACTCCACCTGCTCGAAGCTCCCCTGGGCCACATCGGCGTGCGGGGTGATGATGTCGCGCCACGGCGTCAGGCCCGCCTGGGGCTGGCCCTCGGTGGGCTTCGCCGCGGTCTTGCGCCGCTCCGCCCGCGACTCCTCTTCCATCATCTGGCGCATCAGGTCGCGGCGCAGGCTACGAATCTGCTGGCGCTCTTCGAGGTTCCCGAATGCCTCCAGCAGCCGCTCCATGGAATCGAGCGCCCGCACCGTGTCGTCGGTGGACAGCGCCTGCTGATGAGCCCAGCTATTGCGGGCATCGGCCACCTCGAACACCAGCGCCCGCACCGCCGGCGGGAACCCATGGCCGAACACCTCCTGCCAGGTGGCCTTCATCCCCTTGAACAAAAAGGCCGCATCGTCAACAGAAGGACTGCGCTCCGGCGTGTGAAGCCGCCCGTTCACCGCATCGAGCCACACGTCCCCATAGAACCCCCGCCAAGTGTCCTCGCACTTCGGCCGAAGCCCGTCGCGCAGCAGATCAAGCGCCTTGGAGATGCGCTCGGTGTTGGCCATCACCATCGGCGCCGCTCCCCGTCAGGCATGCTCACGCCCCCACAATGCCACGCAGCAGCGACATATCCTCTGCCCGACCCCCGATCACCAACACAGAAAAAGAAGAACAGCATATTTCGTTGCTTTTCCATTCACCATCCGATAGACAAGGAACAATGTTGGATCGCAAAGACCCGATCAGCCCGTACCCTCCGCTGACCGAAGAAGAGAAGGAAGAACTTGCAAAGGAGTGGGCCGACTACGTGCCTGATCCAATCGTCATCTCAGAAGAGCGGAAGCAGGAACTCCGCGAGGAACGTGAACGATACATCGCTGAGCTCATCGAGGAATTCGGTGAACCCACCGCCGAGGAGGTGGCTCGTGCCGAAGCTTGGTGGAAACCCATCAAGGAGCACCTGACAAAGAACGACACGCCGTGAAGGCTCTCATTCTGGATTCTGGTGCAGTCACCGGCCTGTCCCGCCGAAACAGGCAAAAAACCGCCAACATCCGCATCGACGAAAGCCCAGACACGTGGTCAGCCGTCGTGCCCTCCCTCGTGCTCGTGGAATGCCTATCAGGTAGACAGCACAACGACGCTGTGGTCAACCGATTCTTGAAAAGCTGCACGGTGGTTGATGGGCCTCACGAGAAGCTGGCTCGACGTGCCGGCACCTTGAGGGCGATGGCGGGCCGCGGGTCAGCCGTGGACGCGGTGATAGTTGCCATGGCCGAACCCGGTGGCGCGGTTCTCACCGGAGATATCAACGACATCGCAGCCTTAGCCGCCTATGCCCGAAACGTCAGCGTCTTCGGCATATAGCCGCTAAACCACAACCAAGCGACCGCCGCCGTCTAAGTCGAGAGCACTTCGCAAGTGGTCATAAGAGGCTGTCTTGCACAGGGGCCACAGCTGCGGCAGCCGTTGCATCGGCCCCGGATCGGAGGCTGGGCCAGGCGGTGATGAGGCCGTTGTAGGCTCCGGCCTCGGCCGCCCATCCCTTGTCGTTGGCCTTCTGGTAGAGCAGGTAGGCCAGTTGGCGGGCCCGTTCGCCGTAGCCGCCCAGGGTGTGCAATAGCTCAGCCGCCTCTGATTCCGACCGCTCCAAAGCGGCGATCAGATGTTGCACCGACTCCCACACCGTGCGCCGAAGATCGTCGACGGGCGAATAGCCCGGCGGAAGCTCCGAGCGCTCATAGAGCCGGAACTTACCCGCCCGAGCCTCGCCGATGCCCGACTCCTCGATGCCTGCCAGCGACGTGTTCTTGGCATTGGCCACGCTGTCGGCATCCCCGGCGGGGCCGGCGTTGAAGCAGAACTCGGAGAACCAGGTGAGTGCGAACCGGGTATCGGAATCCAGCTCGGCCTCCTCCCCGTCGAGCACCTCCCCCAGCACATTGTTGATGATCGCCAGCGCCGCCGACACCGGCATCGACGACCCATCCGCCTCCACCACCTTGGCATACCGCGAGAACACCTTGATCCCCGGCCCGATGGTGGACTGCGCCATGTCCACAGGGGCGATATTGCCCGACTGGAGAACCCGCACCGCTTCCGGCAACTCGGCACGGAGCGCTGCGATGAGCTCACCACGAGTAGCCAAGGATGCTGACGCGGCACGAGGACGGCAAGCGAGAACAATCGAAGACGCGAGGGCATTGGCCTTTGAAGCAAGCAAGCGATTGCCCAATTCCGTCCGCATCGGCCAGGTGGCCGTGATCTGCAACCCCGCATCCAGCACAGCCTGAAGGAAAGTATCCCAGCCTGTAGTCCTGATCTCGCCCTCTTTGGTCTCAGTGGCCTTGTAGGCGTAGTAGATGGTCGATGGCGCTTGAGCATCCTGAGACTCGGCTACTTTCCCCATGAACTCGGCCATCCCCGACTCGAAGTGCTCCTGTGCCTGCTCCTTTGACCCGGCCCGATAGCGATTGGCCACCAACTCCTCGGCCTTCGGCGTCAACAGCGTGGAGCACTCATCGGGCCAAACCCCTGAGAGGTTTCTGCGTAGCCACACGTAGAAGAAGTCAGACAAATCCGCGTACGCGATGTTGTCGTAGTAGGGCGGATCAGTGGACACAACCGACCCGGCACACTCCCGCACACGAGCCCGAGCATCTCGCTGAGCAACCTCGCCAATGCCGATTGCGGGAAGTCGCTCCAACGCGCGCGCAAGACTCCCAAGGGAAGTCCGGAAGTCGCCTCCGGCGTCATTGAATACATTGTTCTCCGCGAAGTCCCAGGTCATTGCGATGGCTTGACGGCTGAACAGATTTCGTACCTGCGTTCTAGACGATTCCCACCGGCAGAAGGCATTGCACATGTCGGCAAGCCTGCTTATTCCCAAGGCCAGGTAGGTGACCACCGCCTCTGCATACGCTGATGCTCCTTTCCCTCTGTCGCACAGCCGATCATCAGCGGCCATGCCAGAGGCGAGAGCATCCACCGCCACCCGTTTCCGAGCCTCGGGTAGAAGGTCGGAGTACGTAGTCAGGGCTACAAGCTGTCTCGGCGTAAACAACTTCCACCACTCATCGAGCCCGTAAATGGTGATCCAAATGTTCCGGGGATCAAGCGCTACACCAGCGCTCGGCTCGTGAATCGGGGTTTCAATCTCCGCAGCAGAAACGTCATCTCCGGCAATAGAGCAATATTTCCTGCCGTCAGCGCCCTCGGCCACAACGGCCATCATCTGCTGGCCCATGCGACCGGCCCGGCTCTCGGATTTGATGTAGTCCCCGGAGATGGCCGCTCCGGTGGCGATGCAGGTGCCATTGCCCTTGTTCACGGTCCGCTCATGCGTCGGCTCGCCGCCTTCGCGGATTTCGTAGCTGATGGTCTGCGCTTGGCAGTCGATGATCGGCTCAATCCAGACCTTGGGCTTGCCTGGCCGCTTCGCTAGCGTCCACGACGCCACCAGCGGCACATGTCCCGACCAACTCGGATCAGGCGACTCCACCGTCCTCGCCCATATCCAGGCAATCGGTGTCAGCTTCTCCCCGTTCGGACCCGTTGCATCTGGGTACAGGTGCCCAATCCGCCGCTTGGCCTCGTCGCGCATCCACCGCCCATAAGCCTCCACGTCCGCAGCCAACCCCTGCGCCCGCTCCCAAGTGCTGAGCGACTTGTCGATATCCGGATGTACCGGCGGCATCCCGGCAAAGCGGGGTGGTATCTCGATCATCGCCTTGTTGATCAGCACCGCCACCGGATTCAAGTCGCCCGCCAACGCCTTCAACCCCAGCCGCTGCGCCTCCAACGGAATGGCCCCACCCCCCGCAAAAGGATCAAGGATCGGCGGCGCCCCATCCGGAAAGCAGCGGTCGATCTCCGCCCGCGCCTCAGCCAGAACCTCAGGATCATTGGAGTTCTCCCACTTCACCAGCCGCTCCAAGATCCCAAACAGCCGCTGCCGCTCCGCCTCCTGCTCCTCCGGCGTCAGCGACTCATCCCCCGACGGATCGTCCACCAACGAAGCCCAAATCACCGCCCGAGCCGCCGCCAACGGCCGCCGAGCCCACCACAAGTGCAACGTCGACGGATGCCCATGCCGAATCGACTTCTCCCGCGCCGCCTCCGCATTGATCGCCGCCAAAGGCAACGCCACCTCAATCAGCTTCGGCCGATAGCCCCCATCACTCACAGCCCGTCACGCTAGCTCGTGCCCAGCGCGCTGACCCCGGCAGTAACCGTACTTGGTGAGTCAGCAGTAGAAGGGTGCAGCACTCCCCGGAGGCTCACATGAACATGCGATAGGGGTAGACGCTTCGAGGAAGGTCAGGCACATTTGCGATGATCCGGGCGAGGCGCTGCGAATAGCGAATCGTGACTGGGATTGGGTCGTACAACGCGTCGTTGTTCCAATCCATCTTCGTGAGAGCTAGGAGTTCGGACGCGATAACTTCAAGGGGTCCGCGACCCATCTGCCTGGTGAAGATCAAGGGAGATGGAATGCTCTTGCCTCCCTGGAAGAAGCTACCCCCTCGTTGCGCTACGGAGGGGGCATTTCCCGCTACCCAGAGCAGTGCTGAAGTCCCCGAAAGGGGGACCATCGTCCCGCGATGCACAGGATACCCATCAGGTTGGCTCTTGCTTCCTTGACTCCGCGGTGCCTGAAGCCAAACTCCCCGCCACTTCACATCCGTGGTTACCTTCACACATTCGACTTCTTTCACTGCGGCCAGTGCGTCGGAAACGCCTGCAAGCTCTTGTTCCTTGAAATCCGTCGTCTTGTGTACTGCCACTCGCTGCGGTACCTGACCACCGTTACGGCGTCTATAGAGGTCTAGGCTTCTTGCCAAGACAGCACGCATGTCCGATCGGCTGAGATATGGATTCCGTCGAGCGTCCTCGGAATTGTCGAGGGGGTCGCGGGCGTCGTATGCCACGAACTGCATGCCACCGCCGTCCGCATCGAAGAGCTGGGAGCAGCAGGTTATGAATCTGGATTCCTGTGGGTTGCCTCGGAGGGCATAGGCAAGTCCTATGTATGCACTCTCGGAGGGAATCCCTGAAAGTGGAGCTAATCGCCACGGCGTCCCTCCGGCCTTGGCATAGAGGGCGATAACCAGCCGCCATGAAAGAGATGCCACATAGCGAAAGTCAAACGTGCGATCGTTGATGACTTGCGTAGGCATCGACAACTCGGCGCCTATCGCCTTCAACTCGTCGTGGGCGTCAAAGCCTTCCCCATGGAGCCCGGGCCCCCAGCCATCAGGCAGGTGGACGACCGCAACATCGAACTGGTCGCGAACTCCTGCTAATTGCCGCAGCCGCTCTGAGATTGCTCGTCGGACTCGCTCATGCGGGGCTCCGTCTCCTAGTTCATCTAAACGAGAAGGCCAGTCCAGCCGCGTGCACTCTGGGGCTGGCACAAGTGGGATGCCAAAGAGCGACTCAAATCCAGGAAACTGTGGGACGTAATCGCGACGATCCGAGGGCGGCAGAGTTTGCCTTAGATTGCCGAGCACCTTTCTGCGCCCCTCTCTACCTGACTCGGGGCCCACAATGGCGACCCGCACCGAGTCGGAATAAGTGGCCAGAGAGTTCTTGCTATAGGGCCCGTACGTCACCAGACCTCTGAGCGGGTGGGTGTCGATTTCAGATGGATCCGCCGACGAAAACGATAGGAACGGCTCTTCCAGTGGAGTATAGGGGGCCAGCAGTCCTGGGCGGGCTGTTGCGCTCATTCTCGGCTCCTTGCCAATGCCTGAGCCGGGCTGCTCCACGCAGTTGTCCAAGAGATGCGAAAAATCCCGTTGATGCCTTCGCTATCGAAATAGTGAGTCAACAGCTCTGTTTCAGATTCTGGAGCGACGAATTTCGCCCAAGCAGCGACAATTCTGTTCCACGTTGGGTTGTAGCGCTGCGCCCATCGCTCTCGCCGCCAGTCGGCCGCAACGATCTTTGGGCTTGTTCCTGGATCGGTCGAGCTTGGGGATCTAGCCAGATCGTTCGAAGACGACTCAACGTCTTCAATCCGAGGAAGATCAATCCATGTATAGGGCTCGTAGACAAACCACCAACGACTATCCCATTGTTCGAGCCGCACGCGGATAGCTTCAGAAAAGGGTTGATTGATCTCTGGTACGACACCTACCAGTGCTGATCCATACGCCTGCTGCAAGCCGTCCAATTGCTCTTCATGGCGTTGCACAACGTGATCGGCTTGCCTGTCCGTTGGCGGCTGAACGACAACCGCGTGCCCTCGACCCCGCAAGACCGGCCGCAATGGTCTGCGTCGCGCAATTGCTTTTGTAAACGCATCGTAGATGAGGCCACGGTCGATCGAGTCTTGTGCTGGGTCGAGAGGCACTCTTCCGCCCAGTTTGCCTCCAACAGATGCGAATGCCTATTCGAGGTCCCGATCCGCTCCGAAAGCGACCAGTGTCCTCCCACGTGACGCCACAGTCGCCCACACTTCAGCTTCTTTGACGAGTTTTCGAGCTTCTCTGGTCGAGAGAGGCCCGCTCAAGACGATTTCTCTGGCTTCGCGTGGTAGCTCAAGCACCTCGAGCGCTGAGCATCGCAGAGCTGGGAAGGTTGCAGCTCTGACCCTTGGAAGAGTTACTGGCTGGATGATGGGACGTGGTTGCACCTCGCGTATGTGCTCAAGAAGAGGGACCTCCATAGACACTTGCCGCTCTATGTCACCAGCAAGCTCATCAAAGTTCTCAGAATCGACAATGCGGACCTCGATGCCCGATTCCCCTGCCCGTTGCAGCAACTCTTGGACCCTCGGGAGGAGTTGCTCATTTGGTCGAGACACCCACCAAAGGCCAGAGGGCATGGCTCCCTCGATGGCCACAACCTCATCTAGGGCATCCATGACCGAATCGTCACGACCGCTATAGCCAGCAACGACGAGCCCGAATCGAGTAAGGACCTGGACGAACACCCTCCTCAGCCGTTCGTCCTGAACCTGGAGTTCTTGAGCAGTGTTCTTCAGGTGCTCAGACTGATAGTCGCCATGCAACTTCACCAGCAGGGGCCAATCACCCTCACTGATGCACCGCTCCCCTCGTTCGATTGAGTCGAGTGCACTCACGGTGAGGTGTGACCGCTTCTCCGGAGGAAGCAGATCATCAGTGATGACAGTGGCCCGCTTGATGAGGTCGTCAAAGTTCGTGGTGAATAGGCAGTGGATCTGGCCGCTCGAGATCAGACCAGCCAGGACACGGTGACCGAAGGATGGAATTCCTTTCGTCACAGCATTGTCGATGTACGAACGACGGTCGCGGGCATCCGGATACGCAGCTTCAAATGCCACCGCATACTCGCCTGGGTCGCCTTGCGGCGGAAAACCGCGCGCACCGTCGAAGTGAGACAAGACGCGCTGCTCCCAAATCGGATCGCTTATGTCCACCTCTTGGCGAGAGAGGTTCATATGGTCACAAAACAAGCGAGTCTTGAAATCGGCGATCATGTCCACGCCTGTCGGTACGCCCGCAGATGCCGATGTGCCAGCACCAAGCAGCCAGGCAAGTTGGCCGGTTCTCTGGCCAAATGAGCGAGCAAAGGCATCGGATGTGACGCGGTCAACCATGATCGACTCCAGGCACAGACGCGGACACCCGACACTCAATACGCGGCGATGTGTTGGCATCCAGCCTGCACGAACTCATGAGGGATGCTCCATGACCGTCTGGATGAAGTCGAGAAGTGCTCATGAGCTGGACACCGTCCTGTAATTACGGTGGCGTACTTTGGGGTGCCCACCATACCCGGTCGGCGACGACAGAACCACCGGTTTCAGGAGAACCCCTGCTGTGGCCCTACATGGGGCGAACCTTGTTGGCGAGCACGAGGGCGCAGTCGTGCTCTGCGAGCTTTTGGTGCAACGCCGACAGATTATTGAGGGATCGCCGCTTGGGATCAACGGAGTCGAGAGCGAACCCCCGAGGCTCAGAGAGGGCGGCGTTGGATGCCGTTAGCGTGGACTGCGTAGAAGAAGGGTCCTGGTTGGGCGCATGCCCTTGTGATTGCATCGAGATTGACAATAAAGCGCCGAGCCATCTCGGTTGACGGCAGGTTTTGGCGGGTTATGCAGAAGCAGCGAGTGCCGTATCGCCTGATGGCCCAACCCTCTCGGGTTCGGATGCGCCCGTCTTTGGTGAATGCCACCCAATCGCGGTTGGCCGCAAGTGATAGCCAATCCTCGTCTGCTACATCTTCGTCTTGTGGGATTCCGTAGTGCTCGGCAAGTGTGACCACCCTGAGACCTTGGGCGCGCAGAAGGTCGGGAACCTGTCGGCGTCCCAGGCTGCGGTCTAAGAAGATGTCAGGCAGCCCGGCAGGATGTGACACGCAGAACGTCCAGCAGGTGGTCAACGGGCACACCGAATTCGAGGCTCACACCTTCGAGCGATTCGCCGGCTTGGAAGAGAGCCAATGCATCCTCGACCCGGGCAGCGCCACAGCTGAAGATCGGGGCCCCAGAGGATCGACGCGGGTCCGCCACCACTGCCCCGTGCAAGTACGGCGGCACTCGAATGAGCTCAGCGAATCCGTCGGTGCCATAGTCGATGCGATCCAAATACGACGAGATCACTTGATCGAAGACACGCTGGCCGCTGCGGACTACCACCAACTCCATTGCCGCGTGTCCCTCTTCGGAGTCGCCGCGCCGGTGGCCGTAGTCGTAGAGGATCTCGGCTCCGTCGGTATAGAGCCTCTGAGACGCCAGGGCATGATCGACGCCGATCTCTTTGATCAGCACCTCCAGCGCAGGGCGAACACGTTGGAGGGGCACTCCCCGCCGCCGGACCGCAGCAACCACCAGCGCCTCCGCCGCGCCGATGAAGGGAATGGACGGCCAGCCCCTCCCTTGGGGTTCGATCCACGTCACTATCGGCTTGCCAATGATGTTGGGCTTGCCCGTCCTCCGTCGCTGGTACCCCTTGGCCCAAGCGGTCATGGTGGAGACAGGAACATCAACGATCCGCGCTGCCTCGGCAACCGTGTACAGCGGGTTTTGCATCAGATCCACGTCTAGGAGCACCAATCCTCCTCTCCTGATAAGCGTACCAGCACCGATTCGCTGTGAAGTGAGTGCCTGCATCCATGGGAGTCGATGCTCACCTAAGGAGTGCCGGGTCTTTCCTTTCTGAGCACCCCCGGGCGCTGGCGAGCTGCTGCTCAGCAGGGGTCTTGGGCGGCTTCTAGGAGGTCGGCGACGTTGAGGGTTAGGCCGGTTTGGGCGAAGTGAGGGGTGTAATCGGAGAAAGGGTCGAGTAAGTAGCAAACGGTGGGGGGTTCGGCGGGGTCGTCGGAGACGGAGACGACGGCTAAGCGCCAGTGGTCGGGGAGGGATTTGGCCTTGCTGATCTGTTGGGCGCTGATGTGGATTTCGGTGGTGCGGGGGAGGTGGCCTTTGACTTCGATGAAGTAGTGGGTGCCGGATTTGGGGTCTATGGAGAGCACGTCGTAGCCGGGGTTGCTGTGAGCTTGGGACTCGGGGTTGCGGCCGAGGGCTCGTTCGGCTTCGAGGACGGCGGCGACGGCTCGGCGGTCGGTCTCCATCTTGTCGTCGGTGTCTTCGGGGTCGTGAGGCATGCCTCGGAGCTGGTCGATGAGACCTTGTGGGACGACGATGGCCGCGCCGACGATGGTGGGAGGGCTGTTGTGGAGGTCGCTCTCGCGATCTAGGTCCAATCGGCGACGGGTAAGTCGAGTGGCTAGCTCGTCGGCTCGAGCTCGGGCACGGCCTGAATTGAGGCGGGGCTTTTGGCCGGCGAGCTCTTGTTTCTTCAACTCCTCGGCTCGCTGGTCCCAGTAGCGGATTTCGGCTTCGAGGCGTTCTCGCACTGCCTCCTTGACCTTTGCGACTCGAGCTTCGGTGACACGAACGATCTCCTCGAAGTGGGGCTGGGAGAGGTGCTCAATGGCCCAGCTCTTGGCAGTTTCTTCAGCGGTGTAGTCGGCCCAGTCCAAGTCGAGTTGGCCTTCCAGCAGCGCACGGTCTTCCTCGGTCAGCGGGGCGTAGCCGATGTAGGGCTCGTTCCCTGCGCTCTTGGCGTTGCCCTGTCGGTCGATCTCCACGTATTGGAATCGCCGGGATACCACTTGGCGGTGGCCGTGGACCTGCCGCCCGTCGGTAACGGAATGGTCGAGATAGACCAGAAGGCGAGGGTCGGTTGAGTGGTCCTGGGGGTCAACCAGAATCGCTCCCCGCGACAGCGTGCGCTCGTGATCGGCGAGGACCCTGTTGATGACCGCGGCAAGTAGCGGCGTGCCCGGTGAGATGAGCTCGGCTCGATCGCCCCCGTCGATTTGGATGCTGGCTTTGTCGAAGGTCACCCGCTCGTAACGGTCGTGTACTGGTCCGAGCCCAGGATCAGCTTGCGAGCGGATCGTCGCCGGTATTCGGGTGATCTCGAAGCGGCCTCGTTCCCGTCCGGTGATGCGCCCTCCGTACTGGCGAAGGGCCTCAGAGAAGAAGGCGTGGACGAACCACGGTTGCAGCTTGCGGGCCCGGGCCCGCTCCATGTCCTCTCGGATCTTGTCGTTGGCCGCTGGATCAGAAAGGCCGCCCACTAGGGCTCGCTCCTCCAGTACATCCACCAGCTGCTTGCCGATGTCGCCCTCGATCACTTCCTGCATGTAATCGAGGTGGGCGGGATCGTCGTCGGCGGTGATGGCCTTGAGCAGCAGTTCCTGAAGGGAAGTGTTGATGTGGGAGTCGCCCAGCACATCATAAACCTGATCGCCATACACACCCCGTTGCTGCTCGATCTTCTCGAACAGCCGGCTGAACACCACTCCCTCCCTGGTCTCGTGGGCAACCATGTTCCACAGGTGGCAGGGCCGCTGCTGGCCGATGCGGTGGATGCGGCCGAACCTCTGCTCGATGCGGTTCGGGTTCCAGGGCAGGTCGTAGTTGACCATCATGTTGGCCACTTGGAGATTGACACCCTCGCCAGCGGCGTCGGTGGCCACCAGCACCCTCACCGTGGGGTCAACTCGGAATCGATCTTGTATAGCCCGCCGGTCATGACGCTTGACGCCTCCGTGGATGATCGCCACAGCCTCAGGTCGGCCCAGTTCGGCAATGATCCGGTCGGCCACATAGTCCAGCGTGTCTTTGTGCTCCGAGAACACAATCAGCTTCCGGGGACCCGACAAGGTGGCATCGCCATCGGGGTTCTCGCCTTTGCCAGTTCGGAATTGCTCGGACCGCAGGAGGTTGCGCAGCTCGGTCCACTTGGTGTCAGTACCGCTGTTGCGCACACGATCGGCCAGATCAATCAAGGGGCCAAGCAGCTCGACCTCGGCTTCCTTGCCCTCGGCGGTTTCGTCGGCTGAAGCAGAATCGATTGCAAAATCTTCAAGGTCTTCCAGTTCCTCGGAGTCGTAGTCATCGAAATCGACCTCCTGGAAGTCGCTCAGCTTCACCCCTTTGGGCAGATCGGCGACCGGCACTGGATCTCCGCTGGCAGCAAGCCGGCGCAATTCGGCGGCTTGATCAGCGAGACGATCTCGACGTCGACGCAGGGAGTGGTAGATGGCCGCTGGCGACGACGCCAGACGACGCTGAAGAGCAGCCAGCGCGAATCCGAAGATGATTCCCCGTCGGCGGTCACCCTCCTCCTGCATTTGGGCGGCCAAGTCCATGCCATCACGCACATAATCAGTAACAGCTTCGTACAGCGCCTGCTCAAGCTCTGACAGCTCGAAGTTGAGGCTGTGGGCAAACCGCTTAGGAAAAAGGCGCCTACCCTCAAAAGTTCGCAGGTTCTCCTTCACCAAACGACGCATCACGTCGTCGGTTTCAGGCATATCGTCGTCGCGTAGCCGCCCGGCGAACCGCTCGGGGTCGATGAGGGTCATGAAGGCCAAGAAGTCCTCGTTCTTACCGTTGTGGGGGGTGGCCGAAAGAAGAAGGAAGTGACGGGTGCGGTCCCGCAGCACCTCGCCCAATTCGAAACGCTTGGTCCTGCGCAGTTCGTCGCCGTATAGGTGGGCAGACATCTTGTGGGCCTCGTCCACAATCACCAGGTCCCAATCGGCCAGCTTCAGTTTCTCAATGAGGTCTTCGGCCCGTGACAGCTGGTCGACCCTGGCCACCAAGAGGTTCTTCTCCAGAAACGGGTTGCCGGTGCGCGACGCCTCGACCGCCGAGCGGGACATCAACTCGAAACTGAGGCCGAATTTGTCCCACATCTCATCCTGCCATTGCTCCACCAAGCTGCCGGGGGCGACGATCAGACAGCGGGCCACATCGCCTCGCAGCATCAGCTCGCGGATCAACAGCCCCGACATGATGGTTTTGCCGGCACCTGGGTCGTCGGCCAGCAGGAACTTGAGCGGGCGCTGTTCCAAGAATCGGTTGTAGACGGCGTCGATCTGGTGGGGATAGGGCTCGATGTTGGAGGTGTCCACCGCGGCGTAGGGGTCGGCCAAGTGCGCCGACTTCATGCGGCGAGCCTCAGAGGCAAGGCGGAATGCAGCACCATCGGCGTCAAAGCTCCACCGTTGCTGCGACACCTCCTGGATGGTGGCCAGGTCGTCCAGCGTGATGATCCGCTCTCCAAGCCCTCCAGTGGCAGAGCGATAGGTCAAGGTCGCCGACCCGGCACCGTGCACGTTGAGCGCAACCACAGTCACGTCGCCGTCGGTTACCACTCCCGAGAGGCGCTTTCCGGCGATCAGGTCGTCGAACTCCAGGGCAACCATCCGGGCCACGCTACCCTGCGGCCATGAGTTTGAGGCTGGATGGCAAGGCGGCGATGGTTACGGGGGCGGGGAATGGGATTGGGCGGGCCATTGCGCTGCTGTTGGCGGAGCATGGGGCTCAGGTGGTGGTGAACGACCTGGGGACTGATGAGCTGGGTGACGGGGCGGACGCTTCCCATGCGGCCCAGACGGTGGCTGACATCGAGGCGGCGGGGGGCACGGCGGTGGCCAACCACTCAGACGTGGCCAGCTTCGAGGGGGCTGGGGCAGTGGTGCAGCAGACGGTGGACGCTTACGGGCGTATCGACATCGCGGTGAACTGCGCCGGGGCGGCTATCGAGGGGTCGATCTATGAGATGGCACCGGATCTGTATCACAAGACCATCGCCTTGCAGATGTCCCAGAAGTGGTACATCGCCCGCCACGCGGTGCCGCTGATGGTGGCCCAGGGCTGGGGCCGGGTGGTGAACACCACCTCACACGGGGCACTGGGCGACCTGGGCCAGCCGGCGTTCGCCGCGGCCATGGGCGGGGTGATCTCCATGACCAAGGCCCTGGCCACCGAGACGGCGGGCACCGGTGTCACCGTGAACTGCCTGGCCCCGGGGGCTGCCACCCGGCTGCACGCCAAATCGCACGATGGCTTCAAGGCCTGGCACGAACAGGGGATCATCGACGACGAGATGTGGCAGAGCTACCTCACCACTCCCCCGCCCGAGTACGTGGCCCCCGCGGCGGTGTGGCTGTGTACCGATGCGGCCGACTACATCAGCGGCCACGTGGTCCACGCCGCGGGCGGCCAGGTGGCGGTGTTCAACGAGCTGCGAGAGGAGCGGGCCATCTACCGGGGCGACCACGCCGAGGTGGACCCGTGGACCTTGGACGAGCTCGACCACCTGTTCCCCCGCAACCTGCTGCCCCGGCCCTGAGCGACCAGGCTCGCCATCGGCGGGCGCTCAAAGGCCGTGCTGGCACACCCAGCGGTGCATGGCGATGCCCGAGGCCACCCCGGCGTTGATGGAGCGGGTGGAGCCGAACTGGGTGATGGCCAGCACCGCCTCACACACCTCCACTGCCTCGGGCGACAGACCAGGGCCTTCCTGGCCGAAGAGCAGCACACAGCGCTCGGGCAGCGAATAGCCCTCGATGGGCTCGGTGCCGGGGCCGTTGTCGATGCCCAAGATCGGCAGCTCGGCCTCAGCGGCCCAGGCGACCAGGTCGTCCAGCTCGGGGTGGTGCAGCACATGGAGGTAGCGGTCGGTGACCATGGCCCCCCGACGGTTCCAGCGCCGCTTGCCCACGATGTGTACCGCAGCCGCCCCGAAGGCATTGGCGTTGCGCACCACGGTGCCGATGTTGAGGTCGTGCTGCCAGTTCTCCACTGCAACGTGGAACCCATGGCGGTGGGCATCCAGATCGGCCACGATGGCCTCATGGCGCCAGAACCGGTAGACGTCCACCACATTGCGGGTGTCGCCAGCCTCCACCAGTTCGGGATCGAGGTGGGGCGGGAGACGCTCAACCCAGCGCGGCAACGCCTACACCCCTAGACCTGCCGACACTCATTGGATGACGGTAGCAACCCGTTGACAATCGACTAGAAACTGCCCATGGTCAACCGACTTGTTCCCGCTGCGACATCGATACTGCTGGCCGCGCTGCTGGCAGCCGCGTGCAGCGATGCCGACACCCCCGCCATCGGCGACGGCACCCTCGGCACGGTCACCGTGGGCCGGGGCGACTCCGTCCAAATCCGCTCGATCAGCTCCTTCGAGGACATGGGCGCCGGTGCCCGCGACTACATCAACATCGTGGAGATGGCCATCGATGACTACGGGCCGATCCATGGCGAATTCACCGTCGGGCTCGGCAAGGGCATCCACGACGGGTGCTCAGCCGATGAAGGTCCGAGAGTTGCCGAGGCCGCGTTGGCTGATGACGGCGTGGTGGGGGTGATCGGCACATCCTGCTCGTCGACCGCCACCACCGCGGTGCCGTTGATCACCGCAGAGGGGCTGGTGGTGATCTCCATGTCAAACAGCTCGCCGGCGCTCACCTCTGACCTGGCCGGCACGCCGGCCGAGCACTATCAGCCGGGGTACTACCGCACGTCTCACAACGACCTTTACCAGGGTGAGGCGGTGTCCTCCTTCCTGCACAACACGCTCGGGGCGCAAAGCGCGGCGATTGTCCACGAGGGGGACGCCTATACCCGAGGGCTGGCCCAGGCATTCCGCTCCTCGTTCGAGCGCAGCGGCGGCACCGTAACCGACTTCGTGGAGGTCAACTCGGACGCGTCTGACCTGGCCGAAGTGCTGACCCGTCTAGCCGCCGGCAATCCCGATGCGCTGTACTTCCCGCTCACCCAAGACACAGCTGCCGAGTTCATCCAGGCCTTGAGACGCAATGGAGACTTCGAAAACACGGTGCTGGCGTCAGGCGACGGCGTTCTGCACGACGCATTCTTGGCCTTGGACTCCTCACGGGGGGTGTTCGTCTCCGGTCCCGACCTCGACTTCGGCGGCAACGCCAACCAGGCCACCGGCGTGGACGCCGACCAAGCAGCCGAACGGTTCACAATCAAAACGGGGTCGCCGCCCCACCGGGCTTTCTGGGCTCACGCCTACGACGCCACAACGCTGCTGCTCGATGCCGTCACCGCCGCATCTCGTATTGAAGGCCGCGAACTGGTGATCGATAGGGCTGGAATCCGTCAGTACCTCAACCAGGTTTCCGACTACCAGGGGCTCATCGGTGACATCAACTGCGATGCATACGGGGATTGCGGTTCAGGGCGGATAGCCATCATCGAGCACCTGAACCCCGACGACACCCTTGCCTCCCGGGACAACGTGGTCTTTCGGTTTTCCCCGTAGACCCCCGCCGCAGACCCTTAGACCATCGCGGCGATCCGCTCGGCGTGCTCGTCGAGCGATCCGAAACAGGGGGTGAGCGCCCAAGCCCGCTTGAGGTAGAGGTGGGCGTCGATCTCCCATGTGAAGCCCATGCCCCCGTGGACCTGCACGCAGTCTTTGCCGTTGTGGTCGGCGGCCTCGGCGGCCAGGATGCGGGCGCCTGACACCGCCCGGTCCTCGTCGGCCAGTTCGGGAGCGTCGAGCACGCAACTGGCGTAGTACAGAGCGGCTCGGGCCACCTCTTCGCGGCTGTACATGTCGGCGCACTTGTGTTTGACGGCCTGGAATTGGCCGATGGGCTTTCCGAACTGCTGGCGCTCCTGCGCATAGGCCACGGCCAGCTCCCGAGCGCCGGTGGCCAGGCCCACTTGGAGGGCCGAGCACAAGAACACCGCACGGTTGGCCCAGCCGTCACCGCCGCCAACCTCGTCACCCTGGGGCAGCTCGGCCACTCGGCCCACCGGGGTCAGCGGGTCCACCGACTGGGCCAGCTCGAACGACAGCTCCGCGGCATCCACCCGCCACACACCGTCGCCGTCGAGCACCAACAGGGCATCGAGCACGTCGGGGTACTCGACCAGCGCGGAACCGTCGGTGCGCTCGATGAGGCCGACCACTGCATCGTCTGTCACCCCCGCGGCCAACAGAGTTCCCACCAGCGGCCCGGGCACCAGGGCCCGGCCGAGTTGCTCGAACACCAGCCCGGCCTCAGCCCAACCCAAGCCGACCCCGCCGTCTTCCTCGGGCACCACTAGCGAGAACACGCCGGTGTCAACCAACTCGCCCCACAACTGGCGGTCCACTCCGCCGCAGTCGGCCAAGCCCCGCACGGTGTCGATGTCGAAACGGCCCTGGCACAGGTCCCGGATGCCGTCGCACAGGGCAACTTGGTCATCGGTTAGCTCGAAGTCCATTCCTACTGCTCCTTGGACTGGTCCTGAGAGTGCTCAATTGGCCGGAAGTCCATGCCTACCGCTCCTTGGGCAAGCCCAGGATGCGCTCGCCGATGATGTTCCGCTGGATCTCGGAGGTGCCCGCGGCGATCGACAAGCTGAGCACGTACAGGCGGCTCGCCACCATGTCGCCGCCGGTCTGTTCGTCACCGCCGCCCTCGGCCAGCACCAGGGCGCCCCGCTCCAGCATGCGGTGGGCCAAGTCGGCCATGCGCTTTTTCACCTCGGCGTAGTAGAGCTTGAACACCGACCCGCCGGGGCCGGGCATCCCCGTGCGCTGGGCCTGCGAAACAACCCGCTTGGTGAGCGCCCACAGGGCGTCGTATTCGGCCTGGAGATGGCCGATCTCCCGGCGAATCTCGTCGTCATCCCAGGCGGTAGACCCATTGCGGCGAATGCCCCGAGCCAATTCGGCCATCTCGGCAAGCTGGTTCATCGTGCCCAGCAGCTCGCTGATGAAAGCGGTGCCGCGCTCGAAGCTGAACGTGACCATGGCCACCCGCCAGCCGTCGTTCTCGTCTCCCACCCGGTTCTCCACCGGGATGCGGACCTCGTCGAAGAACACCTCGCAGAATTCGCTGGAACCGGCCACGGTGGTGATGGGCCGCACTTCGATTCCGGGCAGGTCCATGGGACAGATCAGCCAGGTGATGCCCCGGTGCTTGGGGGCCTCTTGATCGGTGCGCACCAGCAGCTCGCAGTAGTCGGCCACATGGCCGAACGACGTCCAGATCTTCTGGCCGGTCACCACGTAGTGGTCGCCGTCGCGGATGGCCCGGGTGGACAGCGAGGCCAGGTCGGACCCGGCGTTGGGCTCCGAGAACCCCTGGCACCAAACCTCCTCGCCCTTCAACATGGCGGGCAAGTGGCGGGCCTGCTGCTCGGCAGTGGCCTCCAGTATGAGGGTGGGGCCGGCGTGGAGCTGGGCGACGAAGTTCATCCCCACGTACGGCGCGCCCATCCTGGTGGTCTCCTCCAGAAAGATCAGGTGCTCGGTGGGAGTGGAGCCCCGGCCGCCGAACTCCGACGGCCAGTTGATGCCCGCGTATCCGGCGTCGTAGAGCTTGCGCTGCCAGCCCATGTCCCATTCCCGGCGAGCGGTCCAATCGTCGCGGTCGGGAGGATCACCCAGCGTGGGCAGCACTTCGCCGAGCCAGTCGCGCAGCTCGTCGCGGAACGCGATCTCTTCTGCGGAGAATCGAATATCCATCGGCTGCGATGGTACCGACCTTCAGAGAAGGGTCAGTAGTCGATCCATCAGCGAGTCGATCTCTTGGGCGCAGGCGATGAAGATGTCTTCATCAAAGCCGCCGGGGTCCACCACCTCCTCGCCGTAGGGCAGCGTGGCGTCGGCCAGGTTGAGGGCGGCCACCCGCTGGGCCAAGGACTCGGGCCCGGGCGGCAACTCGTCGACGAGGCGCTTGATGGTGGCGGTGCGGGCCGCGGCTTCGGGGTGGACTCGGCGCACGTAGTCCACGTGCTCCGGGGCGAAAGCCACGATGAGATCGGCGCCTCGGGCGTCGGCAGCGGTCAGCTGGTGGCTTCGGTGGCTGCCGTCGGCCAGCCCTAGCGACTCCAGCGCCCGCCGGGTTCGCCCGCTCATGGGCAGGCCTTCGATGCTGTGGGTGCCTGCTCCCACAAATCGCACCGCGTCGGTGCGGGCCCGTCCGATGACGGTGGCCATCACGGATCGGGCGGCGTTGCCGGTACACAGCATCACCACCACCGGCCGGGCGTCTGACTCGGTCATGGGCAAGCGGACATGGAACGGACGAACATGGCGTCTGACTCGGTCATGGCCCCTCGGCAGCAGGACGAACGAACAGGGCCTCGGCCTCGGCGGTGAGCACGCCCCCGGCATGGCACTGGCCCGCGGCGGTGACCCGCCGACTGCGGACGCCGGTCAACCGGCCGGTGAGAACCAGTTCAGAGTTGAGCGGGGTGAGGGCCCGATAGCGCACGGTGAGCCGGCCGGTGAATGCTCCCCGTTGCCCGGTCAGGCGGTAGGGCAGCACCCCCAGAAGGTTGTCGAACATGGCGGCCAGGTAGCCGCCGTGGACGGCGCCGGGCGGCCCCTGATAATCCTCGCCCAAGCACACCACCGCGGTCACGGTGGGGTGGCCCAAGTCGTCGACGTCGTATTGCACATCCAGCGCGGGAGGCAGCAAGTTGGGCGCAGCCAGCCGTCCCGATTCGCTCACGCCGATTGGGCTCGGCTCTGAGCCTCCTCGGCGATGCCGGCAGCCATCTTCGCTACCGCCGACGCCATGAAATTGCGCAATATCCCGCCGGTCATCGGAATGACGACGTCGAACCAGGAATCCCAGTGAAGCTGGCAGCTATCGCCCCCGTCGTCACCCACCAGCATCATCTCGGAGCGGTAGTTTCGTATCGGCAGTGGCGCGCTCAGCAACCGATAGACCATGCGATGGGGCGGCTCGAAAACGGTGACCTCTTCACGGGTGCTCACCGGGCCGGTGCGGAACGCCCGAACCGCCCCCACGCCGTTGGGCTCGGGCGACCCCTCGATTTCCAGGTCGACCCGGGAAGCGGGCGTCCACCGGGAGTAGAGCTCGTGGCTGGTCATAACCTCCCAAGCGATCTCCCGAGGAGCCGCTATAGAAGTGGAGGATGAGAAAGTCTGCATATCCGGCTACTGCTAACCCAGATATGCGTCGCGCACGGCCGAGTTGTTGCGGACTTCCTCGGGCGAGCCCTCGCCGATTACCTGGCCCAGGTTCAACACGGTGATCAGGTCGCACTGGGCCATCACAAAGGCCACGTCGTGCTCCACCAGCAGCACCGAGCACTGGTCTTCAGACCGGATGGTCTGGATGATCTGGCCGAGCTGTTCGGCCTCCTCGTGCTCAATGCCGGAGGTGGGCTCGTCCAGCAGCAGCAGTTTGGGACGAGACACTATGGCTCGACCCAGCTCCACCATGCGGGCTCGGGCGATGGGCAGCTCCCCCGCCGGCGTGTCTTTGATGTCGGTGAGGCCGCACAATTCCAGCACTTGGTCTACCCGCTCACGCCGCTTCGCCTCGATCCGGCGGCGGGCGGGTAGGGCGATCAGGTCGGCGGTGATGCCACCCCCGCCCCCTTCCCATTCCAGGGCCGACAGCACGTTGTCGGCCACCGACAGCCACCCAAAAGGCTGCTGACGCTGGAAGGTCCGGCGGATACCCCGACGGGCCCGCCAGGTAGCCGGACGGCCGGTCAGCTCCTCACCCTCCAAGCGGATGGAGCCGGCGGCCGGGGTGTTCACGCCCGTGATGCTGTCGAACAGGGTGGTCTTGCCCGCGCCGTTGGGACCGATAAGGCCCCTGACCTGGCCGGACGGCACCGACATAGACACGTTGTCCACCGCCACCACGCCACCGAAGCGAACCGTGACCCCTTCCACGGCCAAGAGAGGCTGGCCCGACTCGGCGGGGCGATCGGCCACCGCAGTGGCCCCCTCAGTGCTCATCTCCGCCACGCTACTCCCCCAAACTCACAGGCGGGAGATCACCGCGTCGGCGACGGCTGACATGGTGTCGCGCTTGAACTCGATGGAAGAAGTGGCCAGCCCGTGGCTGAACAGCCAGGGGACGACGTTCAAATCAGTGACTCCCAGCTCCTTGAGCTGCTCCACGTCGTCCAGCGTGGGCGTCTGATTGAGCGCCATCATGATGCGGTAGTCGGCGCGGTCGGCAGTGCCAGCCTCTTGGCGGGCGGCGTTGAGCTGGCCGACCATTTCTTTGAGTTCGCTGATCTCGAAGTTGATGCCCAGCCAGCCGTCCCAGCGAGCCGCCCGGCGCAGAGCAGGCTTGGACACGCCCCCGATGAGCACGGGTACCGGCTCGGTGGGCACCGGCTCCATCTGCACCGGAGGGAAGTCGTAGAACTCCCCGGAGTGACTCACCATGCCGTTGGTGGTCAGAAATTTGCGCAGCACCTCCAGCATCTCATCGGTGTGGCGGCCCCGGCGGTGGAAGTCCTGGCCGGTGAGCAGGAACTCGTCCTTCATCCAGCCGACACCGGCACCCAGCTCCACCCGGTTGCCGCTGAACACTGCGGCAGTGGAGATCAGCTTGGCCACCGAGAACACCTCCCGTAGCGGGGGGATGTACACCAGGGGCATGAACCGCAACGTGGTGGTGTGCTGGGCCAGCACAGCGGCGGCCATCCACACATCGGGAAAGTCCGTGTTGGGATCCCACCAGATGCTCCCGTCCTCGGAATAGGGATAGGGCGCCTCGATGGTCTCCGGCGTGACCAGGTGATCGGCGGTGGTCAACCCGGTGAAACCCAGCTCTTCGGCGGCCACGGCGATGTCGACCAACTGCTCTGTCTCTGCAAACGCAATGCTCTGCCAAACGCGCATGGATCCCTCCGTGTTACTGCTGTCGTCGCCGCAGCGTAGCCCGCCCGGTGACTGGAGAGGTCAGGGTGAAAGGGGCTCGCGGTCGGCGCGGTTCAGATGCCCAGGGCGGCGGCGATTCGGTTCCGGTGCCAGGCGGCGTCGCCCCAAGCGGCTGACAGGGCCCAGCCCCGTTTCATCCACAGATGCAGGTCGTATTCGAAGGTGTACCCAATAGCGCCGTGGCACTGGAGGGCGGTGCGGGCGGCCAAGTCCACCGCCTCAGAGGCCAAAGCCTTGGCCAGCGACACATCCCGGCTGCGGTCGGGATTGCCGGCGGCGATGCACCAAGCGGCATGGCGGGCCGTCGGGCGGGCGAACTCGATCTTGAGGGCGGCGTTGGCCAGGTGGTGCTTGACCGCCTGGTAGCTGCCCACCGGCTTTCCGAACTGATAGCGCTGAGCCACGTACTCCACAGTGGCGTCCAACAAGTGCTGGGCTACGCCCACGCACTGGGCGGCAGCGGCCCCGGCGGCCCGGTCGAATGCCAGCCCAGGATCGGCATCGAGCACCACCTCTTCACCGCCCACCTCGAACAGGCGACGGGACCAGTCCACCGACTGATGCTCCACCAGCGACGCTCCTGCTACCGGCACGGCCCGGATCTGATCACCGATGAGCAGCACTAAATCGCTGGTCGCCGCCCCTACCGCATAACCCCCATCGGCGCCCGCGCCCAGGGTGGCCTCCCCTGCTACGGCCTGCTCAAGCCAGGCTTCGGCGATAGAGCCGCCTGCCTCGGCCAGGGTGGGAATGCCCACTGCGGTGTGCTCCAGCAGGGGCTCGGGCAATGCAGCCCGTCCGGCCTCCTCCAGAAGCAGCACCAGGTCGGTCTCGTCCATCCCCAATCCGCCAGCCGACTCAGGGGCGGTCATGCCCACCACGCCCATCTCGGCCAGCGCGCCCCACAAGCCGTCGGTTCGGCCGGTGTCGTTCTCCCAAGCCGATCTGACCACCTCCGGCGGGCATTCGTTGGCCAAGAGATCCCGCACCGCCTCTTGGAACATGATCTGGTCGTCGCTGAACGAGAAATCCACGTCTACCGCCTCGGGAGTCCCAGAACCCGCTCAGAGATGATGTTTCTCTGGATCTCGTTGGTGCCGGCGTAGATCGGACCGGACAGTGCGAACACATATCCGTCCATCCACGAGCTGTCGGCCCGCTCCCCGTCGCGGCCCAGCAGCCGCAGCGCGGTGGCGTGCAGTTCCACATCCAGCTCCGACCACAGCACCTTCATGAAGCTGGCCTCCGAGCCGATGGGGGCACCGCCTCGCAGGCGGGCCTCGGTGGCGTAGGTCTGCCAGCGGTAGGCCTGGGACCCCATCCAAGCGCTCACCACCTGGTCCCGGCGGTCTAGGTCTGAGCCCCGGCTGTCGGCCAGCTCCTGGTAGAGGCCCACCAGACGGTCGGCGGCGGCCATAAACCGGCCCGGCGCCCGCAGGTTCAGCCCCCGCTCGCTGCCGGTAGTGGCCATGGCCACCGCCCAGCCCTCGCCCTCGCCGCCCAGCAGGTAGCGCTCGTGTACCCGGGCGCCGTCGAAGAACAGCTCAGCGAAACCGGGCTCGCCGTCCAGGCGGCCGATGGCCCGGGCCTCGAGCCCCTCGGTATCGGCCGGAACCAGCAAATAGCTGAGCCCGGCGTGACGCTCGGAGTCGGGGTCGGTGCGCACCAAGCAGAAGAACCAGTCGGCGAACGCCCCCCGGGAGCACCAGGTCTTCTGGCCCTCGATCACGAAGTGCTCGCCGTCGCGCTGCGCCTTGGTCTTGATCCCGGCCAGGTCGGATCCGGCATCGGGCTCCGACCAACCCTGGGCCCACACCTCATCGCCACGAGCCATGGGCCGCAGAAAGCGGTCCTGCTGCTCAGGGGTGCCGAAATCGAAAACGGTGGGAGCCAGCAGGCTCACCCCGTTGGATGAGACCCGTCCCGGTGCGCCCGATGCCCAATACTCCTCTTCGAAGACCAGCCACTCCACCAGAGAGGCTTCCCGGCCGCCGTAGCGCTCGGGCCACGACACCACCGCCCAGCCGGCGTCGAACAAGTGGTGCTCCCACTCGCGGTGCTCCTCGAAGCCGTCCGGGGTGTCCATGGACGCCAGCGGCTCAGCGGGCACGTTCTCGGCCAGCCAGGTGCGGGCCTCGTCCCGGAACTCCTCCTCCGCCGGGGTGAACGACAGATCCATCAGCGCAAAACTCTACGGATTGCTGGGCGTTGGGCCCGAACCGGCCAGGCGATCCAAGACTTCGGTGGCTTCGGCGACGATGGAGTCGATGATCTGCTGGCAGCTTGGGAGGGCATCGATGTTGCCCACCACTTGGCCGGTGGGCAGGATGCCGACCTCGGGGTGGCCGTCGACCATGGCGGCCTTGGTCATCATGGGAGCGTTGGCCGCCATGGCCATCTGGGCCCAGGTGAGGCCCAGGCTGCGGCGCATGGCCAGGCCCTCTGACAGGAGTTGGCGGTAGCCCACCCCGGTCAGGGCTCGGAACTTGAGGGCGTTGCGGGCTGCCCGGATGAACGACAGCGGCCCCGACCGCTCCAATCGGGAGATCACGTCGGTGTTGATCACCCGCTGGGGCACGCCGTCTACCGCGGTGGTCACTACCGTGCCGGTGAGCTTGGTGTCGAGGTAGACGGCCTTGACATGGTCGGGCACATCGCTGTCGGACGACAGCAGAAATCTGGTGCCCATGGCAACGCCGTCGGCTCCGAACGCCAGGGCCGCGGCCAGGGAGCGGCCGTCCACCATGCCGCCCGCGGCGATGACCGGGATGTCCACCGTGTCGACGACCTCGGGCAGCAGCAAAGATGTGGCAATGGGGCCGGTGTGGCCCCCGCCCTCGGCCCCTTGGGCGATGACCGCGTCGACCCCCCAGGCGGCCACTTTCTCTGCATGGCGGGGGGCTCCGATGGTGGGAACCACCACCACTCCGGCGTCCTTTAGCTTCTTGACCGTCGCCTCGCCTGGGGCCTGGGCGAAGCTGGCCACCGGGATCTGCGCCGCGATGATGTGGTCCACCCGGCGGTCGATGTCGGCGGCATCGGTGCGGAGGTTTACCCCGAAGGGCCGGTCGGTGGCATCGGCCACCGCGTCGATGGCCTCGACCATCTGGTCGAAGGTGAGCGGCGCGGCGGCAATGATGCCCAGGCCGCCGGCGTTGGAGGTGGCTGCGGTCAGCCGGGCTCCTGACACCCATCCCATTCCGGTTTGGACGATGGGGTACTCCACCCCGAACAGCTCGCACGCCCGGGTTTGGAGGCGAGGATCGGCGCTCATCAGAGGCTCAGCGGAACTCGGCTTTTCGAGCGCCGCCGGGGTCGAGCACCTCGCGGATCAGGTGAAGCTCTTCCTCAGACGGCAAACGGGTCTCGGCCACCTCGTCGGTGTCGGCTAGCTCGAACGCGGTGGCCTCTACCACTTGCTCCACGGTCACACCGGGGTGAAGCGAGGCGATCCTCATGCGGTTGTCGTCGGTCTGGAAGTCGAACACCCCGAGGTTGGACACCACCCGGCGCACCTCGTGGAAGCGGTTGCTCGGCGAGCCGAGCGCCCGCATCCGGTCGTACCCCGGCCCCGACACCACGTCCACCGACGCCACGAATGAGCGGGTGGAGTGGTTGGGCACCCAATAGCTGGTGGTGTGGTTGACCAGGTTGCCCGGGGCGCCCCGCAAGCCGAGGAGCTGGGCCTTGGGCTGGCGGAAGTCGCCGATGGCAGCGATGTTCTGGTTGCCCCACTGATCGATCTGGCTGGCGCCCATCAACACATGGCGCTTGCCCGACCATACGATGTCGAACACGGTGCGGTAGGGCACCCACGACTCCACCACCTTGGGAGCGTCGGGATCGCCCACCGGAAAGTTGTTGGCCGGCAGCACCGCCACGGTGTCGGTGTACACCAGATCGGGCTCGAAGGTGGCCCGGGCCAGCCGGCCGCCCACAATGGGCACGGTGCCGATCGGATTGCACAGGATCTCGCCGTCGCCCCGGAAGGCCTCGGCACAGGCCACCACACAGATTTCGTCGATGGTTGCTTCGGCGATGCTGCTCATGACCGGGCCTCCAGCGCCTTCAAGTAGTCCGCATGGGAAGGAGCTTCGAGGTAGGTGGCCCGGAACGCCTCCCACGCCTCGGGGTCGCGGGCGGTGGCGGCGTACTCCCGCTGGAAGGCCTCGTCGCGCCCATAGTCGGGCGGGCACTCGGTGAAGTGCGCCCCTCGCGGGGCCTCCACCACGCCGTCGGTGAAGATGCGCTGGATGCGCAGCGTGTGTACCGATCCCTCGTCGAGAAGGCTCTCGGTGGGCACAATCTTCTCGGTGCTCAGGTAGGTCTTGTCGGCGGCCATGGCAAACAGGTCGTCGAAGTACAGGTCGGGCCCCAAGAACTGGCCGTTGCCGGCGGCATCGGCCCGGTTCATGTGGATCAACGCGGCGTCAAGCTTGAAGGCAGGGATGGCCACCAGCTCCTCCCCGTCGTCATAGGGCGAGGTCACCGTGCGCAGCTCGGGGTTCATGGTCAGCATGTCGGAGCCCAGACCGGCCCGAGTGGGATAGAACGGAACTCGGTGAGAGGCAGCCAGAAGCCCCAGGTAGAAGGCGCCCTCGTCCAGTTCGGTGAACTCGATGGCCCCGCTCTGTCGGGCCTGGCGGAAGTGGGGCTCCAGCGGGATGGAGTCCAGCGACACAAACCCGTACACCGCCCGGCGCACCTTGCCAGCCGCGCACAGCAGCCCGATGTCGGGTCCCCCGTAGGCCACCACAGTGAGGTCCTTCAGATCGGAGCGCAATATCGCCCGCACCAGCGACATGGGCTTGCGCCGGGAACCCCAGCCGCCGATGCCGATGGTCATGCCGTCTTTCAGCTCGGAGACGACCTCGTCTTCGGTCATCCGCTTGTCGACCATGGCGGCGACGATAGCCCGCTCCTGTGACCCGGCCCACACTGGCAGAACAGCCTCCTATGGCGTGGTCATGCTCATAGCAGCCCGCATAAGGCACACTGGCAGCAATGGATGACCTCGATTTCACTGGCAAGACCGCCATCATCACCGGCGGCACCAAGGGGCTGGGGCGGGGAATGGCCGCGCGCTTCCTGGCTGCGGGCGCCGATGTGGTGATCTGCGCCCGCCGCCCGCCGGAGGAGCCGGTGGCCTCCGATGGCCGAGAGGCGCGGTTCGTGGCCGCCGACGTGCGGGATCCCGAGCAGATCGCTGGCGTGGTGGAGGCCGCCGTGAAGCACACCGGGCGGGTCGACACCCTCATCAACAACGCCGGGGGTGCCCCTCCGGCCGAGTCGGCCACGGTGTCGCCCCGGTTCAACGAGAAGATCGTGGCCTTGAACCTGATGGCTCCGATGGCGTTCAGCCAGGCGGTGTATCCCGTGATGCAGAGCCAGGACAGCGGCGGGGTGATCCTAAACATCTCGTCGGTGTCGGGCATCCGGCCCAACCCCATGGGGATCGCCTACGGGGCGGCCAAGGCCGGGCTGTTGAACCTGAGCGAGACGCTGGCGGTGGAATGGGGGCCCAAGATCCGGGTGCTGACCGTGACCGTCGGGCTAATTGTGACCGATGACGCCTACCTCTACTACGGCGACGATGCTGGCATCGCCGCGGTGGGTGAGACCATCGCTCTGGGCCGCATGGGCCAACCCGATGACGTGGCCGATGTGTGCCTGTTCTTGGCTTCGCCCATGGCCCGGTGGATGTCCGGGGCCAACATCAAGGTCCACGGCGGCGGGGAGAAGCCGGCCTATCTGGGCGTCTCCACCGGCGAGGTAGCCGCTGAGGAAAGCTGACTGCCCTGCCATGGCGGTGAGCATCCCGTTTGTGACCGAGCCGGAGGTGGACTACGGCGCGGTGGTGGAGATGGCCCCCGGCCTACGCCGGGTGGTGGCCAACAACCCGGGCAAGTTCACCTACCGGGGCACCGGCACCTACATCGTGGGCCAGGGCCGGGTGGCAATAGTCGATCCCGGCCCCGACGACGCCGATCACATCTCAGCGGTGCTGGCCGCGGTGGACGGCGAGCAGGTGGAGGCCCTGCTCATCACCCATACTCACCGGGATCACTCCCCCGCTTCGCAGGCGGTGGCCGAGGCCACCGATGCTCCGGCCTATGGCTTCGGCCCCCATCCGCCTGCTGATGACGACGACGGCAAGAGCGAAGAGAGGGGTGATCTCCGGTTTGCTCCCGATGAGGAGGTGGTCCACGGGGATGTGGTGGAGGGACCGGGTTGGAGCTTCGAGTGCCTGTACACCCCGGGCCACATCTCCAACCACATTGCCTACCGCTGGCGGGAAGCGGCCGGAGTGTTCACCGGCGATCACATCATGGGCTGGTCCACCACCATCGTCCCCCCGCCCGACGGCAACATGACCGACTACCTGGCCAGCCTGCGGCTCTTAGCTGAGTCCCCCGACGACCGGGTGTACTGGCCCACCCACGGCTCACCGGTCACCAAGCCCCACGCTCTCGTGGAAGCCCTCTATGCCCACCGCCTGGACCGGGAGCGCCAAATCCTGGAGTGCCTGGCCACCGGGCCGCAGACCATCACCGAGATGGTGAAGGTGATGTACGCCGACGTAACCCCCGAGCTGCACGAGCCCGCGGCCCGCTCGGTGCTGGCCCACCTCATCGCCATGACAGGCGACGGCCGGGTAAGCACCGACAGCGAGGCCACCGCCGAGGCGGTGTACTACCGGGAGTAGAAGACGGTGAGCGCTGCCGGCGCACCGTCGGGCTGTTCAACTACGAGACACTCGTTGAAGGCTCATTCAAATAGCAAGCAACCAGAGCCGACGCCACCTCGTCTTGCGCCTTCCCGAAGCCTTCTCCTGTGTCGACCACCATCGCGTCCCTCACGACGTCCCGCAGCCCTTCAACCGAGATTTGGGAGGCGATGCATCTGGCCCGATCTATCGGCTCACCCTCTGCCACCAAGACGTTGACCACAAAGTTCCGCCAGTCGACGCAGCCCAAAGCCAGATTCTCAAGATCAAACGCCTCTCGATCAGAAATATCGAACCAGTCTCCGAACACAAACAAACCCGGTTGCTGGTATGCCTCAGCAAACGAGCCCGGATTGAGTCCCAGCTCGCCAAGCCGTTCGTCGGTGAATACGGCAAATGCTCCCTCGGCCAGGCAATTGATCTCCTGTCGCTTCATGTAGGTGGTGACCAGTTCGTCTTCCAAGACCAGCTTCGCAAACGTATCGGCCAGCTCTTGCCTATTTGACGCGGGCGGATCGCCATCTTCCCCCTGCTCACCAATGTCGGAGCCAGCGGCTTCGACAGACGATGAACCAGCAGCTTCAACCGCCTCAGTAGGTTGGACCGCGGGAGCCTGGGTTGCCGACACGGACGGTGCGCTGTCCTCGCTATCACTCGAGCAGGCCATCGCCATGAGAGCTACAAGGATTATCGGGAAGAACCAGCTTCGACGCATTAGGACGGGTTCCGGGTCAGCCGGATTCCTCGATTGTCACTGAATTGACGAACACCGGAGGCTCAGGACCCCCACCCAGGGGATTGTCGGGCTGGTCCACGTGGCTGGCCAGAATAGCCTCAGCCACCGCCAGGCTCGCATCATCCATCTGGCCGAACACCACGTAGGTGCCCTGGTTGTTGAGGCGGGCGGTGTTCTCGTTGACCGCGAAGAAGAACTGAGCGCTGGCGCTGTTGGGCGCCGCCGTGCGGGCCATCACGATCTGGCCCGGCTCATAGGTGAACCCCGAACCCTCATCGGGAATGGTGTATCCCGGCCCGGGATCAGAAGGAGAATTCGTGTGTGGTGCCCCGCCCTGGATAATGCCGATGCTCGGATCGGTGCGGAACAACAGCGTGTCGTCGTAATAGTGGTGCTGGGCCAGCACCGCGAAATTGTTTGCCGTGACCGGCGTATTCGCCGTGTCTAGGGCAATTCTCATCTCCCCCGCGGTGGTGTCGAATACCGCGGTGTACTGCTTGGTGGCGTCCAAGCACATGGGCTGGGGACCGTCGAAATCCAGCACCGTTGTTCCCGAACCGTCTGTGGGCGGGCAAGGACCCGACCCGAAATCGTCTGGGGGTGCGAATTCGGGAGCTTCGAATTCGGTCGTCCCCATCAGCTCCAACTCCTCAGGGGTCAAACACTGGTTCTGGATATCCAGCAGTTCTGACACCACCTCCATTAGCTCGTCCTCCTCGTCTTCGTCCGAGGCGACCAGCAGATACCTCTCGACTAGCTCGTCTGACATGTTGTCCACCACGCACTGGGCGCTTTGCTCTGAGACACCGCTGCCGTTTACAAGAGCGTTATAGATCACCGATCTCAGGTCGAGGCAGATGTCAAATAGCCGAGCCATTTCCTGACCAGCGCGCTCGCTGTCTGTCCCCAATGTCCCCAAGGGCCTCTCAGGTGAGATCAATATGCTGCCCACCAAGGAGTTGACCGATAAATCTGACATCTCGGCAGCGAAGCAGGCCGCCATCTCAGGTGACTCGCCATCGCCTTGGAGCCCCTCCACAAAAAGCCTCCGCCAGTCGGCGCAGGTAGCGACTTCCTCTACGACCTCGTCGATCTCATCCTGGTCTATCCCGAAGCGGTCTCCCAGCAGGAACGACCCGCTCTCGGCGTAGGCCGCTTCCAGCGATGGCCCGTCTATGCCCAATTCGACGATCCTCTCTTCGCCCAGCGTGAATGCTGCGGCGTTACCGATACAGCGCATCTGCTGATCGGTAATCGACTCGGGTGCCCCGACGTCTGACCACAGGACCCGGTAAATGGCTTCGGCTACCTCATCTGCGGTCGGTAGCGACCCCTGCCCCGGTCCGTTTTGAGCTTCCTGCGCCACAGCCGCCGCTTCTGTATGGGTGGTTTCGACTTCATCTTCGGCTGCACCAGCTTCTGGTGACGCGATTGGGGCCTGGGACACAGTGTCGGTGTCGTTGTTGCCTGAGGAGCAGGCAGCGCCCAATAGCGCCACAAGCAGTAGGAGACCAGATGTAATTCTCTTTTTCACGGCGGGCTCTGCTTTCTGCCTGCGATGCCTTCATATATTCCGACGCCCCCAACCTATTGGAGGTTCCCTCGCAACTGAGGGCAATCAGAGTTGATCCGGCTGGTCTAAGCAGTCAAGCCGCCGCGCCTGTTGCCCGCAGGGCGGCTATTCGGGATGGGGAGTAACCCAGTTCGGCCAGTAACCACTCGGTGTCAGCCCCCGCCGGCTGCGACGCCATTGCGGGCTCGGAGGGGGTGCCATCGAATCGGGGTGCGGGCCGGGGCTGGTTGATGCCGTCGAACTGGAAGAACGCATCGCGGGCCATGGCTTGGGGGTGGGCCGGGGTTTGGCCCATGGTCAGTACCGGTGTAACGCAGGCGTCGGTGCCGTCGAACACAGCCACCCACTCGTCCTGGGTGCGGGTGGCGATAATCTCCCCTACTCGCTGTTTCATCTCCGGCCACCGGTCCCGGTCCATCTGGTCTGGCAAATCGTCGCGGTCGGCCAGCCCGATTCCCTCCATGAACTCGGCGTGGAACTGGGGCTCGATAGCCCCCACCGCCAGCCACTTGCCGTCGGCAGTGCCGTACACCTCGTAGAAGTAGGCCCCGGAGTCCAAGAAATTGGCCCCGTATTCGTCAGTCCAGAATCCGCTGGCGTGGGCTGCGTATAGGGGTGACAGCAGGTAGGCGGCACCGTCCACCATGGCGGCATCGACAACCTGGCCGTCGCCGCCCCTTGCCACCTCCAACAAGGCGGCCACCATGCCCAGTACCAGGAAAACCGAGCCACCCCCGAAGTCGCCGATGAGGTTGAGTGGCACCGACGGGGGCTGTCCGGTCCGCCCTATATGGGCCAGTGGACCAGCCAGGGAGATGTAGTTGATGTCGTGACCAGCCCTATCGGCCATCGGACCCGATTGCCCCCAACCGGTCATCCGTCCATAGATCAGCTTGGGATTGCGGGCCAGACACTCATCGGGGCCGACGCCGAGGCGCTCGGCCACACCGGCCCGGAAGCCTTCGAAAAGCCCGTCGGACGATTCGACCAGGCGGAGCACCGCTTCCACTCCCTCAGGCTGCTTCAGGTCGAAGGCCACGGTGCGCTTGCCCCGCTCCATGGGACCCGACTGCGAGGCCACTGGGTTGCCCGAGCCACCCACCCGGTCGATCCGGATGACCTCGGCACCCATGTCCGACAGCATCATGCCGGCAAACGGGGTCGGCCCGATACCGGCCAACTCGATGATGCGCATTCCCTTTAGCGGACCCATGGCCCTACGGTATGCCTGCGAGCCGGAGCAACCGAAAGGCAGAGACCCAGATGAGCGCCAATGATCGAAAGACCGCCCTGGTCACCGGAGCCAGCCGGGGAATCGGAAAGGGCAGCGCCATCGCATTGGCTCGGGCCGGCTTTGACGTGGCCGTGTCGGCCCGGACCCTGGTGGACGGTGCAGGCCGGGACATGTACGACCCCAACCTCACCATTCCCGGCGGACTCGACACCACCGTGGCCGCCATCGAAGCCGAGGGCCAACAGGGAGTGGCGTTCACCATGGACTTGTTGGACCGAGAAAGCGTCACGGCATGCATCGATGGGGCGCTGGAGCACTTCGGCCATCTCGATGTACTGGTGAACAACGCCATCTACCAGGGCAAAGTGAGCATGACCCCGTTCCTGGACCTAGAAGAGCCCGAGGTTCACAAGCTGTTCGAGGGAAACGTGTTCGCCCAGATGGCGATCACCGAACGGGTGCTGGCCGCGATGGTGGAGCAGGGCTCCGGAACCATCGTGAACATGATCTCCGCCTCGGCTTACACCGACCCGCCCGGCCCCATCGGCAAAGGCGGCTGGGGCATGGCCTACGCCATGAGCAAGGGGGCGTTCACCCGCATGACCCCGCACATCCACGTGGAGCACGGCCCCGACGGCATCCGCTGCTTCAGCATCGACCCCGGTTATGTGATTACCGAGGCCGCCCGGGCCCGCAACACCGCAGGATCATTCCCGTACCCCGGCGGAGAGCCGGCCACCATCGGCGCAGTGGTGGCCTGGCTGGCCACATCCCCCGAGGCCGACGAGCACTTGGGCGGCATCGTGTACGCCCAAAGCGAGTTCAAAAAGCGAGGCCTGTCGGCGTGAGAGCGGTACGCCACACGCCCGAATCGTGATGAAAGAGCAGCACTTCTCCCTAGCCTGATGGGTCAACCAGAGAGATCAAGCGGGTTTGGTGAGCCCAGTCGATGATTTGGGTGTCGGTGGTTGCCAGGGTCATGCCGGCCAGCATGGCGGTGGCCACGATCAGCTGGTCGGCTGGGTCGCGGTGGAACCCGGAGTTCATCAAGAGAACTGACTCCACGGCCACATCGCCGTCAATGGGAACCTCTCTTAGTCCCGCCTGCAGGCGCTCTCGGCGCCACAAGGAAGGATGGCAGCCCAAGTCAATGCGCTCATGGTGGTGGAGGCGCGTGGTCTCCATGAATGTGGCGGCCGAGACGACCACCCCGCCTTCAGGGAGCACAGTTTCAACCTCTGATTTGAAGGAACTGCTGATTCCTGGACTGTCGGCGACCAACCTCAGCAAGACGTTGGTATCCAGCAGAATGCTCACACGTGTTCCTCAGGATTGAGGAATCGCTCTGGGTGAGAGATGACTTCCCAATCTTCTAGGGGGATAGCCGGCTCGGCATCGATATCGGACAGAATCCGAAGCTGGCCCTTGCACGACCCCACCAACCTGGGCTCCTCTTGTCTGAACGGGCTGATACGCACCACAGGGCGGCGGTGTTTGGTAACCACGATCTCCGCTCCGGTCTCCTGCACTTCATCCATTAGGCGAAGGCAGTTGGTCTTGAACTCTCCAGCGGGCACAATGCGCTCTCCTGACTGTGTTCCCCCAGGTCTATCCATGTCATCATCATAGCCATATTAATATGACTATGATCCAGCGATTTTAGAGATCAGACCAAGAAGGATGCCCGCAAGCGCTCGATGGTTTGGGGCTTGACTCCAAACTCGAGGGCGTAACCCTCAAGACCGCCCCACCGGTCGTCGACGATGTCCAATAGCTCGGTAATGGCGCTGATGGGGGCATTGGTTATGTCGTCGGGCAGCTTCGCCCACACTTTGGCCATTTCGGGCAACTCGGCCAAGGACCGTTCTCGGATTGCCGGTACCGCGGGAGCGGTAGCCGCGTAGTCGCCCACTATGTCTTGGCGACTTACCCCGGCCAATCCCAGAATCATCGCAGCCAGACAGCCAGTCCGGTCCTTGCCTGCCATGCAGAAAAATGCAGTCGGCCAAAGGTCGGGATCGGCCACCACTTCAATTGCTGCGGCGAACCGCCCTCCCTCGCTGCTGATCATGTTCTCGTAGAGCTGGCCAAATGAGCGGTTCGCCATGTCGGGATCGGGGCGCTCATAGGTGTGCATGGTCCGGTCGGTGGTTCCCACGTGGTGCTCGACGATGCCCAGGGTCGGATTGAGCACCCCAACCCGCTCCCGCTCGTCGTTTGCCCGTAAGTCCACGGCGGTGCGGACACCCAACCGGCCTGTAATCACCTCGGCGTCCGCCGGGCTGAGGCGGTGCAGTGAGTCAGCCCGGAACAGGACTCCCCACTTGGTGGTGCCGCCCAATGAGCTGGCGTAGCCGCCCAGGTCTCGGAAGTTCACGCACCCGTCTAGCGGGATGCGCCGCTGATGGTTCATTGCTCCAATTACCCGTCTTCTCTCCGGCCCGCAATCTAGGACACCACTAGCGTGAGGGCGTGGTCGGGAAGATTCACGTCTTGGACGAGCTGACCGTCGAGCCCGGACGGCTAAACGAGGTGCGTCGGTTGATGACCGAGGGCTACATGGCGGGGGCCAAAGCGCGGGGCATGACGTTGGAGCAGACGTGGCTGACACCGCCGATTGAGCTGTTCGACCAGCCCAACACGCTGGTGTACTTGTGGTCGGTGCCTGATGCGGCGGCGTGGTGGGCGATGCGGGGCGCCGCCGGGCGAGATCCCTCCGTGGCTGGGTTCTGGGCTGAGGTGGACGCCTGCTGCGTGGACCGACAGCGGCGGTTCTTGGTGGATGATTCCCCCGCTGAGGAGGGGCGATGAGCCGCAAGCTGGCGCTGGTAACCCTGGTTGAGGGGGCGGACCCCGGCCGGGTGACCGAACTGGAGATGGCCGCAGTGCTAGGCCGGCATCTGCCGGGCACGGTAGGCGGCGGCCATTACACATGGGACGGCATCGACGACCCGATCCCACCCGGTTTCGAGGACGTGGCTGACATCGACCTTGTTGAGCTCTCACTCATCGATGGTTCGCTGGCCGATCCCGAATTCGCCGGGGAGATCAAGCGCACCCTCCTGCTTCGGGTTGAGCCCGACGCCCCGGCCGAGTCGGTGGCTGCGTTCGAGCGGGATCTCATGGCCATGCCCGACCACATTCCAGCCATTGTGAACTGGACTCTCAGCCGGGTAGTCGGCCCGTCGGGCACCCGGTGGACCCATAGCTGGGAGCAGGAGTACTACGCCCTCGACGGGCTAAAGGTGGACTACATGATGAGTCCCCACCACTGGGGCCTCATCGACGGCTGGTTCGATCCCGAGATGCCCCGGCAGATCGTGGACCTCGAGCTGGCCCACGTCTATCACCCCACCGACCGCTCTGTTCTGGCCGCCGCTCTCGTTTAGGGGTGCTGGGAGCTGACCGAGACGATCTCCCCGGTCATATACGTCGAATAGTCGCTGGCCAGAAACACCATCACGTTGGCCACTTCCCACGGCTCGGCGGCCCGGTCGAACGCCTCCAGCGAAATCAAGCTGTCGAGGAACTCCTGGCTGGATGTCTTGGCCAAGAACGGGTGCATGGCCAGGCTGGGGGCCACGCAATTGACTCGGACCCCGGTCTCGGCCGCCTCGATGGCCGCGCAGCGGGTTAGCGCCATCACCCCGGCTTTGGCCGCGGCGTAGTGGCTCTGGCCGGCTTGGGCCCGCCACCCCATCACCGAGGCGTTGTTGACGATGACCCCCGAGGCCCGGGGCATCATGTGGCGCAGCGCCGCTCGGGTGGTTCGCATGGTGCCGTTGAGGGTGACATCGATCACCACCTGCCACTGCTCGTCGGTCATGTCCACCAGATTGGCGGTGCCCCCCAAACCGGCGTTGTTGATCATCACGTCCACATGGCCCAACTCGGCCACTGCGGCATCGATCAATGCTTGGACTTCCTCTTCGACCGTCACATTGCAAAGCTGTGTGGTGGGCCGAACACCGAACTCTTCATCCAAGCGGTCGGCGGCTTCATCCAAGCGGCGCTCGTGGATATCGCTGATGAGCACCCGGGCGCCCTCGGCAATGCACCTCCGAGCGGCGGCGAAGCCCAGGCCGGTACCCGCCGCGGCGGTTACCACCACGGTCTTTCCCTCCAGCAGCCCCCTTCCCGGCGGCTCAGCAGGCACTTCCCGGCTCACGGCGATACCGGGACCGGCGGCAGATCCTTCATGGCCTCGGCCAAATCGGCGATGGTCCAATCCCGCTCTGCATCAAGGAAGTCTTGGCGCAGCCACGGGGTGTACCAGCGGACGTCGCCGCCTTTGGCCATGAACACCCGGCCGGTCACCTCGCAGTCGGCGGTAGCCAGCCACCCCACCACCGGAGCGGGGTGGAACGGGTGGTACACGTCGAACCCCTCGGTGGGCTTGGCCACCATCTCGGCCACACCCGGCGCCCCCTCGGTCATGCGGGTGCGGCCCGCGGGGGTCACGCAGTTCACCCGCACGCCGTAGCGGCCCAATTCCTGGGCGATGATCACCGTCATGCCGGCAATGGCAGATTTGGCCGCGCCGTAGTTGGACTGGCCCACCTGGCCGATCAGCCCCGAAGTGGAGCTGATGTTGATCACCGAGGCGTTCACCGCCTCCCCGGCCTTGGTCTGATCGCGCCACCAGCCGGCGCAAACCCGGGTCATGCAGAAGGTGGACTTGAGGTGGCCGCGGATCACCGAGTCCCAGTCGTCCTCGCTCATGCTGGCAAACATCTTGTCCCGCAGGATGCCGGCGTTGTTCACCACCACGTCCACCCCGCCGAAGGCGTCCAGTGTCTGAGCCAGTACCGATTCGGCGCCAGCCATCTCAGCCACGTCGTCGCTGTTGGCTACTGCTGTGCCTCCCGCGGCGGTGATCTCATCCACCACCGCCTGAGCCACTGACTGGTCGGCACCGGTGCCGTCGGCCGCGCAACCCAAGTCGTTGACCACCACCCTGGCACCCTCGGCGGCGAACAGCAGGGCGTAATGGCGACCGATTCCCCGCCCGGCGCCGGTAATGACGGCGATCCGCCCCTCGAGCGCGCCGCCGGACATCAGCTGCCCTGAGCGGCCTGGCGCTGAGCGGCCTGTGCGGCCAGCAAGGCCATGGTGGGGTGCTCTTCGAAGCCGATGGTGCGGGGCAGCGACTCCTCGATCCCCTCGGGGGTCCAACTGCTGTCGGGGGCATACATGGAGCGAAGTTCGCCGAATTGGGCCCACACGGAAATCCGAGGACCGACCACGGTGTACACCTGAGCGGTGAGGTCCCGAGCAGCATCGCTGAGCAAGTACACGGCCAACGGCGCCACGTCTTCGGGCTCGCCGGCCTCGATCTCGAACGGGACGTTCTCCGACATGCGGGTCTTGGCGCTGGGAGCGATGCAGTTGGCGTTGATGCCGTAGCGCTTCAGGGCCAGCGCCGCGCTCTTGGTGAGCGAGATGATGCCGCCCTTGGCCGACGCGTAGTTGCACTGGGAGGTAGAGCCGGTGAACGCCCCCGAGGTGATTCCCACCAGCGACCCGCCGGTCTCCTGCTTGCGCATGATGGCCGAGGCGTGCTTGTACACCGTGAAATGACCTTTGAGGTGTACCCGGATCACATCGTCGAACTCTTCTTCGGTCATGTTGAAGATCATCCGCTCCCGCAAGATGCCGGCCACGCACACTGCGCCGTCGATGGACCCCCAAGTGTCCACCGCAGCCTGGACCGCGGCCGCGCCGCCTTCCATGGTGCTGATATCGGAGGCCACCGCAATGGCAGTTCCACCCGCTGCCTCGATCTCGGTCACCACCGCGTCGGCCACCTCCGACGACGGGTCGGCGCCGGCCAGCGACACGCCGTAATCGGCCACCACCACGTTGGCGCCGGCAGAGGCACAGCCCATGGCGATGGCCCGGCCGATGCCGTTGCCCGCTCCGGTTACGACGATGTTCTTGCCTTCGAGATATCCAGTCACGGGGGGAAACCCTATCTTTCGGCTTCGGCCAATAGAAGGTTGAAGTGCTTGGTCAGAGTTTCTGGGGGAATACGACCGCTTCCCCTAGACGCCAACGTTCCGTCGCTGAACACCAAGACCCAAAACGGAGTGCCTGCCTGCCCGAGGGCGGCGGCAATCTCGTTGTCGGCACTGTCCACCAGAACAGGGAACGGCCAATCTTCATCGGCCAGCCATTGGCTGGGCGGGTAATTGTCCCTGCTGGAGTCCACCAGGGTGACCACGCTGATCAGGTCCACCCCGTCGGGAAGCTCGTTTCCTGCGGCAAGCCAGCCGGTGAACTCAGCCACTTCTCCCTGACAAGCCGGGCACCAGTGAGCCAAGAACAAGAAGACTGCTGGACGCTCACCCGGAGTCCAGGAAAACGGCGTGCCGTCGATGGCTGTACCCGAGAGCCCAGGCACTGGACGACCGATTGCCGGATCAGAAGCTGGAGAATCTCCTGCCGGCCCTAGAGACTGTCCGACGATCTGCACCGGGGCAACCTCGACCGCCCCCGGGGCAGCATCGTCGTCGCCGCCGCAGGCAGCCGCCAAAAAGAGAACAGCGGTGACCAGTGCCGCGATGCGGCGGACATTGCGTTTGGACTTCATGGACACAGGCTACGGGCTGGTTACAGCGGCATCACCACGCCGCCATTGGGCCGCATGGTCTGCCCGGTGACGAATCGGCCAGCCTCGGAACAGAGGTAGAGAATGGCGTAGGCGATGTCGTTGGGTTCGCCCACATAGCCCAGGGGGTTCATCTGGGCGATGGTGTCGAAGTGGTTCCTCTGGCGCTCGGGGTCCACCTTGCCGTCGTCATCCAGAAAGTGGCGGTCGTAGATGGGGGTCTCTATGGAGCCGGGGGCCACCGCGTTCACCCGGATGGGGGCCATCTCCACCGCCGCGGTTCGGGTGATCATCTTCACCGCCGCCTTGGTGAGGGCGTAGACCGAGATCATCGGGGCGGGCATATCGGCCCCGGCCGAAGACAGGTTGACGATGGAGCCAGACTTCTGGTCGGCCATGGCGCGGCCCGCGGCGGCGGTGCCCCAATAGACGCCCTTGATGTTCACGTTCATCACGCGGTCGAGCTGCTCAGGAGTGGTGTTCACGATCAGGCTGTCGGTGATGATCCCCGCGTTGTTCACCATGATGTCCAGCCGGCCGTGGCGGTTCACCGCATCAGCCACCAAAGCATCCACCGCCGCCTTGTCGCTCACATCGGTGGGCACCGCCGACCAACTGGCTCCCAACTCGTCCAGCGCCCCTCCGGTCTCACCCATTCCATCAGCGTCGACGTCGCCCAGCACCACCGAAGCCCCGGCCTTGGCCAGCGTCACCGCCGTGCCCCGGCCGATGCCGGAAGCCGCCCCAGTGACCACCGCCACCTGGTCGGAAATATCAAACGCAGCAATGATGTCGTCGTGCATGGCCCCATCATGGCCCTTGCCGAATGGGGATCAGGAACCGTACTTGGGATGCGTCAGGCGGGTTCCCAGAAGATCATGGCGTGGGTGTCGTCGTAGGTGCGGGCGTAGGCGGTAACGGGCATGCCGATCTCGACGGTTTCGGGGTCGATGCCGGTGAGGCCGCCGAACATTCTCACTCCCTCGGGGAGGTCGATCATGGCCAGCACATAGGGCAGTTCGGCGAAGGCCGGGACGCCGTATTGGCGGACCACGGTGTAGGTGTAGACGGTGCCGGTGCCGGCGGCCTCCATCCACTCGGGCTCGGCGCCGCAGGCGGTGCATATTGCTCGGGGATAATGCTGGCGATGGCCGCATTCCGGGCACTGCTGGATGAGCAAGCGGCCCTCAGCGGCGGCGGCGAAAAACTCTCCGTACTCGCCCTCGCCGGCGGGGACCGGTCCCTGCCATTCAAGATCGCTGACGACCCTCATGACGGCCGGTCCTTGCCCAAGATGACGGTGGCGATGGCCGACAGCCAGCCGCCGGAGCCGCAGGCCAGGGCCAACTCCGCGTTGGGTACCTGGGCCTCGCCAGCGTCGCCTCGCAGCTGACGTACTGCTTCGATCAACAAGAAGATGCCCCGCATTCCCGGATGGTTGGACGACAAACCCCCTCCGTCGGTGTTGGTGGGCATCGAGCCGCCTCGGCGCAGGTGGCCCTCTTCCACATAGGCGCCGCCCTCTCCCCGACCGCAGAAGCCCAAGCCCTCCAGCATGAGCATCACAGTGATGGTGAAGCTGTCGTAGAGCTGGGCGGTGTCGATATCAGCCGGTGTCACCCCCGCTTGGCCCATCGCCTCTGGCCCGCACACCGCCGCCCCCATCTCGGTGAAGTCGGGCATCTGGTGGATGTTCCAGTGGGTCTGGGTGCCCGCTGCACCCAGCACGTAGATCGGGGGATGGCACAGGTCGCGGGCGATCTCCTCGGTGGTCATCACCAGCGCCCCGCCGCCGTCGGTGATCACGCAGCAGTCCAGCTTGTGCAGCGGATCGGCGATCATGCGGCTGTTCAGCACGTCGTCCACGGTGATGGGGTCGCGGTAGCGGGCATCAGGGTTGAGTCCGGCGAACTCCCGAATCCCCACGGCGATCTCGGCCAATTGCTCCGAGGTGGTGCCGAACTCGTGCATGTGGCGGCGGGCGGCCAGGGCATAGGCCCCCACCAGGGGCAATCCGTAGGGGGTGGCCATCTGCATGGCTCCGGTCACCGGCTGAGCGTCGCGTTGAAACCCGCCGGTACCAAGGACCCGTCCCATACGGGTGAGCTGGTCGGAGCCATAGGTGATCAGCACGGTGTCGCACAGCCCCTCCCGGATGGCGGCGGCAGCGTGCTGCACGTGGAACTCAAACGAGGAGCCACCGACCATGGTCCCGTCGATATATCTGTGGTTCACCCCAAGGTATTCGGCCATTGAGACCGCGTCGTCGCCCGCTGCCGGCCCGCCGCCGCTGGTGCTCACATATCCGTCGATGGCCGACTTGGCGATGCCGCAGTCGGCAATGGCACGACGGGCGGCCAGTGCATGGTGCTGCACCGAGTTCAGGTGCGGCACCACCGGATAGTCGCTCAGGCCAATGCCGCAGATGACGGGGTGACGGGAGGGCATCTAGGCCAGAGCCTCAATGATGGAGTTGTGCTCGCCGAGGTGGGGGGCGCGGTGACGGATGCGATAGGGGGACTTGGGGGCGATGTATGGCGCTCCCAGATAGGTGAAGCTGCGGCCCAGGTCCTCGTGCTCCACTTCGACTGGGAAGCCTCGCTCTTGGAAGTGGGGGTCGGCCAGCACTTCTTCGGGGGAGTAGATGATGCCCACCGCCAAGCCCCGCTCTTGGGCGCCGATGAAGAACTCGTAGGCGGTGATGTTCTCGGAGATGAACCGGACTGCCTCTCGGGCGGCACCGAACATGGCGGTCACCTCGGGATCTTGGCCCACCTGCGAAAGATGCAGATCCTCTTCAAGTTGGGCCCCCATCTCTAAGAAGAAGAACTCTTCAAAGTCGTCCTTCAACCCCAGGCTCTCCATCCACTCCACTACCACGGCGAAGTCCCGGGCCGAGCGAGGCGGAAAACCGGTGTTCACGTCGATGCCGTCCGCCGACAGTGCCCGCGTGAACGTGGTCGGCTCGATGGCCGCGTGCCGCCCGGTCTGGCGCTGCACCTCGTCGCCAGCCACCAGCCACTGCACCGAGCCGAACTCGGTAGTCACGTTGGCGGCGGCGTGCATGCTGACGTCCACGAACTGGCCCCGACCAGTGCTGTCTCGGGCCAACAGCGCGGTCTGGGCGGAGAGCACTGCGAACACTGAGCCGGTCTGGTACCCCTGGTTGCCTCCGCCCCGCTGGGGTGGGATGGCATGGTCGTCGTAACCGCAGCTCCACACCGGCCCGCCCCCGGCCAGCACGGTGAGATCAATGCTCTCTTCTTGGGACCGCGGTCCACTGCGGCCAAACGGGGTGAGCGACACCCAAATCAATTCAGGATGGTCGGTCCGCAAGGTGTCGTGGTCGATGCCCAAGTCGGCCAGTCGACCAGGGCGCTCCGATTCCAGCACCACGTCGGCGGCGGCAACCAGCGAGCGGAACCGGTTTTGATCGTCTTCATCTGCGAGATCCAGGGTCACGCCCAGCTTGGAGGCGTTGTAGTGCCACCACCAAAGGCTGCGTTCGGGGTCGGGATCGTCGTCTAGAAACGGCTCAAATCCCCGGGTGTGGTGACCGTCGGGAGGCTCAACCACGATCACCTCTGCTCCCATGCCGGCCAGCAGCAACCCGGCATACGCCGACGCTTCACCGGCCAGCTCCACTACTCGGATTCCTGCCAGAGCGCCGGGAAGATCGTTCCCTGTCATCAGATCACCCCCTCCGCAGCCAGATCGGTCAACTCTGCGTCGGAATGACCGAGCAGGCTTCCGAGTATCTGGCGGTTGTGCTGGCCCAGCAGGGGACCTCCCCGCTCCAACACCCAGTCGGTCTCTGAGAAATGGGCAGGAATGCCGTCCACTCTTACCCGGCCCATCTCACCGTGGGTGACGGTGGGCCACAATCCCCAGGCCTCGGTGTTGGGGTCGTCGTCGATTCGGTCCTCCGGCTTGGCTACCCCCGCCGCGGCCACGCCGACGGCTTGCAGCTCGGAGGCCGCCTTGAACCGATCCCGACCTGAACTCCAGGTCCGCACGGCTTCGTCCAACTCGTCCTCATAGGCCAGTCGCCCGGCCAGGTCATCAAACCGGCTGTCGTTGATGCCCATGAGCCCGGCGATGGCCTGCCAATCGCGGTCGTCTCGGGCAGCCAGGGCCAGCCAGGCGTCGTGCCCGTCGGCCTCATAGATGCCGTGAGGAGCCATGGCCGGGAACTGACTGCGGTTGCTGTAGGGCATGCCGTCGCGCCGCAGCGGCCGTCCGTTGACGGTGTAGTCCAATGCCACCGGGCCGAGCATGGTGGCCCCGGCGTCGGTACACGACATGTCGATCCATTGGCCCTCGCCGGTGCGGCTGCGGTGGATGAGCCCGGCCATGATGGCCATGGCCATGAAATTCCCGCCGTGGTGGTCCATGTAGGAGTAGCCCCACCCGGCCGAGGGCATATCGGGGAGCCCGGAGGTGAAGGTGAGCCCGCAGCAAGCCTGCACGATCGGGCCCCACGTCTTGTACTTGCGATAGGGACCGACGTGGCCGAACCCGCAGTTGGACACATACAGGATGTCGGGCTTGATCTCTTTCAGGCGGTCGTAGCCGAAACCGAGCCGCTCCAGCACCCCGGCGGCGAAGTTCTCGGTAACGGCGTCGCTCACCGCGATGATCTCGGCCAGCAGCTCCTTGCCCCGGTCGGTGCGCAGGTTGAGCGTGACCCCCAGCTTCTCCACGTTGTGGTTGTTGAAGCAGCCGCCAAACTCGTGGCCTCGGCGGTCGTCCACAAACGGGGACGTTCCCCGGAGCACATCCCATTTGCCGAGGCGCACCGGATCCTCGATGCGGATGATCTCGGCCCCGAAGGCGGCCATCCACCGGGTGGCCCCTGCTCCGGCCAGCTGCCCGGTGAAGTCGCAGATGCGAATGTGGGACAAAGCCTCAGATTTCACGGCCCGAACCTTATGCGGTTGCACCCAGCCGAATCCGAGCCGGGAATCGCCGACGGCCCCGCCCGCCGTTCCCTAGGCTCCTCCCCGTGCGAGTGCTACACCACATGGAAGACGGGCGGCTCGACCCGATCATCGCCCGATTCGACACCGTGGAGTTCGTGTACGTGCCCCGTCAGGGCGACATCCCCGACGATGCGTCCGGCGATGTTCTGCTCACCATCCCCCGGGGCTACCCCAACCTGGCCGAGCTGCTGGACCGGGGCGTGGAGTGGGTGCATGTGACCAGCACCGGGATCGACGGTTTCCCGCTCGAGCTGCTGGGCGACCGGGTGATGACCTGCTCACGAGGGGCCTCGGCCATCGGCATCTCCGAGTGGTGCCTGGCCATGATGCTGGCCTTCGAGAAGGACCTTCCCAACGTGTGGCTCCAAAGCCCACCCGAGCGGTGGTTCACCGCCGATCTGGGAGCGCTCTACGGGAAGACGCTTGGCCTCATCGGCCTAGGGGGTATCGGCACCGCGGTGGCCCGCCGGGCGCTGGCCTTCGATATGTCGGTACTGGCTTTGCGACGCACAGCGGCGCCTTCGCCTCTGGTTGGGGTGGAGATTGCCACCTCGTTGGACGAGCTGTTGGAGCGCTCCGATCACATCGTGGTGGCCGCTCCGGCCACCGCCGCCACCCATCACCTCTTGGATGCCGATGCCCTGGCCAAAGCCAAGCCGGGCGCGCACATCATCAACATCGCCCGGGGCGACCTCATCGACCAAAACGCCCTACGGGCTGCACTGGACTGCGGGCATATCGCCCGGGCATCGCTAGACACGGTGGAGCCCGAACCCCTCCCCGAGGGCCATTGGCTGTACGACCACCCCCAAGTCCGGCTCAGCGCCCATGTGTCCTGGTGCATGCCTGAATCCTGGGACTTCCTCATGGCCCCCTTCGCCGACAATCTTCAGCGCCGCTTGGACGGGCAAACCCTGGAGGGAATCGTCAACCCCAACGAGGAGTACTAGCCGTCGGTTGACAACACTGCCGCCACCACGTCGCGGCGGCGGACCTGGCCGGTGGCGGGAGTGCGGGGGATGGCATCCATGGTCTCGATGCGGCGAGGGTGCTTGAACCGGGCCAGGCGGTTGCTCAGATGGGCTTGCACTCCGTCGGCAGTGGGCATGGTAACGCCCGGGGCCAACACGAACACGGCGCATACCACCTCGCCCCAGCGGTCGTCGGGAATGCCCACCACCGCCACTTCAGCCGCGCCGGGGAAATCGGCCAGGTGGCCCTCCACCTCGGCGGGAGAGACTGTCTCACCACCGGTGCGGATCACATCTTTGACCCGCCCGACGATGGAGTAGAAGCCGTCGTCGTCCACCTCGGCCAGATCACCGGTGCGGAACCAGCCGTCTTCGGTGAACGCCTCAGCGGTGGCCTCGGGATTGTCGAAATAGCCGTCGAACATGAACGGCGAGCGAGTCTGGAGCTCACCCCAGTCGAGACGCACCTCCGCACCGGTGTGGGCCTGGCCGCAGCTTCCCGGCCGGGAGTTCATGTCGGCGTCGTCCAGCATCGTGACCGAGCCCGCTTCGGTGGACCCGTAGAAGACCCGTCGATGGGCGTTGGGGAACGCGGCCTTCAGGTCGGCCAGCATCTCCGGCGGGGTGGCCGAGGTGCCCGAAGTGGCGAATCGCAGTGAGGCCAGGTCTTGATGCCGGTTGGCTTCCAGCACTCGGCGCCACACCGCGGGAATGCAGTTCAGGTAGGCCGCTTGGTGAGCCTGGACTGCGTCGATCAGCACATCGGCGTCGGCCCGATCGGTGAACACCACCAGCCCCCGGGCCTGCCAGGCCTGAAGGGCGATGGTCCACGCCCCCATGTGGAACATCGGGAACATGCACACCGTGGCCCCCCTCGGCTCCAGCAGCGCCGGAGTGCGAGTGCGCAGCCAGTTGCACCGGTGTGACAGCACCACGCCCTTGGACCTCCCGGTGCTGCCGCTGGTGAAGAACACCACATGGGGGTCGCGCTCCCCCACTCCCGACGGCGCCGGCGGGGTATCCGAGGCCGACTGGGCCTCAGCCACGAGATCGAGCCCCGGCCCGGTCCCCCCCAGCCGCACCAGTGGAACCCCCACCGCCTCGGCCACTGCCTGTCCAGCCTCGGCATGTCCGGGATCGACCACCAACAGCCGGGGTAGGGCCAGGCCCACCATCTCGGCCGCTTCCTCGGGCGACAACCGGGCGTTGGCCGGGGCAAACACCGCCCCTGCCTGGGCCAAAGCCACAAATAGAGACACCGACGCCAGGTTGTTATCGCTCCAGGTGACCACCCGGTCGCCCCGACCCACCCCGAGTCCAGCCAGCACATGGCTCATCTGATTGGCCTGCTGGCCCAGCTCCCCGTAGGTGAGCACTTGCCCGTCCAGCGCAGCCGCCGGGCGATGCGGCACGGTCGCGGCCGCATTGTCGAACACCGAGCCGATCACCAACTCCATCGCCGGGCACAATACCGGGAGATGGGGGTGCCAACCGGGGTGGTCACTACCCTGAGGGGTAATGACGGAGCAAACAGGGCCACGATCTAGGGCCACAGAACTCGCGCTTGAGATGGCTTATGCAGCCAAGGGTCCAGAGGCCAATCGCGAGCTGTACGCATCGTGGGCGGACACCTACGAGTCGGGCTTCATCGTCGACAGCGGATACGTCTACCACCAAGAGGTGGTCAAAGTCTTCAGCGATGGGTTCACACAAAAGAGCCAGCCTGTTCTGGATGTTGGTTGCGGAACTGGAGTCGTCGGCGGCGAGCTGGCCAAGTTGGGGGTGTCGGTCATCGACGGCATTGACATCTCGCCGGAAATGCTGGCCGAAGCCGCAGCTAAGACGCACAACGGCCGCCCGGTGTACCGGCAACTCATTGAAGCCGACCTCACCGGTCAGACCGAGTTGGCCGATGACGCCTACGCCGGCATCGTGAGCTCGGGAGCGTTCACCCATGGGATCTTCGGTCCGGAGACGATTTCGAAACTTCTCCGGGCGGCCAGCCCCGGTGCTCGTTTCGCACTCGGGATCAACTCTGCCCATTTCGACGAGTTCGGTTTTGCCGACTGGCTCGAGCAACAGCAGCTCGACGGCCATATCGCGGAGCTTGAATTCACGTTGCGCCCGATTTATGGCGAGGCAGACGAGGCCGACCCCAACCAGTGGACCCGCATCGCCGCATTCGCCGCCGCATGAGCGGTGCTGCCGGACTCTTCAGCCTGACGAACGACAACGTGGCACCATAGGACCATGAGCTTGACGTCCGATCCGCTCTCCGACACCGAAACGGACAAGGCGTTCGATCCCTTCGCCTATCCCGAAGAGGTGCCCATCGACACGCTGGCCGAGATGCGGGCGGAGTGCCCAGTAGCCCGGACTCCCACCGGCTGGTACCTCACCAAGTTCGACCATGTCTTGGAGGCCACCAGAGACGTGGAGACCTTCGTGTCCAGCTTCCGCGATCCCGGCGTGGTGGTGCCCGAAGAGGAAAAGCTCATCAGTGAGATCCCCGAACCCCGCCACGGCAAGGTGCGGCGGATCATCAACGCCACCGTGGCCCATCACAAGTCGATGCGGGCCGAGCCCTTCGTGCGGGACCTGTGCCACGAATATCTCGACCCGATCTTGGAGCGAGGCCACGGCGAGCTGGTGGCCGAGTTCATCACCCCGGTGCCCATCAACGTGATCTCCCACCTCATCGGGGTGCCTGCCGAGGACTGGGAGCAGTTCCACGCCTGGACCGACGAGGTGGTGCTGGGCGACTACCCCCGCACCAACCGCAACGAGCGGGGCGAGGGCCTGGCCGGGGCCCATCCCGAGTTCTGCGCCTACATCGATGCCCTGATCGCCGAGCGGCGGGCCAGCGACGAAGCCCCCGACGACCTAGTAACCCGGCTCATCACCACCGAGATTGAGGGTCACCGCCTCACCGACGTGGAGATCCGCACCCAGCTGGCCTTCCTCATCATGTCGGGCAACGAGACCACCCGGCACCTGATCGGCAACCTGCTGTGGCGCATCATCGGCGACCCCGAGCTGTTCGCCACCCTCAAGGCCGACCGGAGCCTCTCCGAGCGGGCGGTGGAGGAATCGCTGCGGATCGACTCCCCCGCCCACATGCTCATTCGGGATTGCACCGTCGACACCGATGTGTTCGGCGCTCCAATGCGCAGTGGCGACAAGATCGTGTTCGGGGTGTCGTCGGCCAATCGGGACGAGGACTACTTCGATCATCCCGACGAGTTCCGGCTCGACCGGGACCGCCCCAAAGACCACATCGCGTTCGGCGGCGGCCCCCACATATGCCCCGGCGCCAGCTTGGCCCGCCTGGAGGGACGGGTGGCGCTGGAGGTGTTCTTGAACCGAGTGGCATCTGCCGAGCTGGCCCCCCTATGCGTTCGCAAGAAGACCCCGGTGTTCTGGGCCAACGGACCCGACCGCCTCGACGCGTTCTTGACTCCCGAACCCGTTGGCTGAACAACAGCCCCAGGGCGAGACTTACACCCACGGCTACCACCAGGTAATCGTGGGATGGCACTCCCGGCGCACTGCCGAGACATGCGCGGCCTTCCTGCTGCCTCGACTGCGGCCCGATTCCGAAGTGCTCGACATCGGTTGCGGCTCGGGCACCATCACCGCTGGGCTGGCCCGCCGCGCTGAGCGGGTGGTGGGCCTCGACCTATCGGCTGACGTGGTGGACGCGGCCCGCGCCCATGCCGACGACTGCGGGCTGTCAAATACCACGTTCGAGGTCGGCTCGGTCTACGAGCTGCCGTGGGACGACGCCAGCTTCGACGTGGTGTACGCCCATCAGGTGCTCCAGCACCTTTCCGATCCGGTCCGGGCCTTGCGGGAGGCCCGGCGAGTACTGCGGCCCGGCGGGCTGGTGGCCGTACGCGACTCCGACTATGCCACCATGATCCACGCTCCCGTATTCCCGGCCATCGAGCGCTGGCGGGACCTCTACCACCAGGTTGCGACCGCCAACGGCGGTGAGGCCGACGCCGGTCGCTTTCTGCTGTCGTGGGCAATTGAAGCCGGTTTCACCGATATCGAGGCCACTGCCACCACCACTGCCCACACCGACCACGAGGGTCGAACGGTGTGGGGCGAGATGTGGGCGGTGCGAGCAATCGAAAGCGATTTCGCCGAGCACGCAGTCAACAACGGATTTGCCACCCGCGATGAACTACAGGAAATCTCCGACGCCTTCCGCCAATGGGCTGTCCAGCCCGACGGCTTCTGGGCCTGGGTGAACGGCGAGGTGATCGGGGTCTGCCCACCGCCCCTGGGGCTGGGCGTGGCCCTCGGGGCCTCCGGCTCGGCTGTGGCGACCTCTGGTGGGCGTCGTGGGGCTGGGCGTGGCCCTCGGGGCCTCCGGCTCGGCTGTGGCTCTTAGCGGCGCTGCGGCGGCCTCTGGGGCGTTGTCGCCGGGGACCGTTAGGGTGGGCGCATGGGCCTCAATTTCGTCACGCCGCCCGAGTGGTTCGAGGCTGCGGCGAACCCGGAGCCGGGCCGGTTCGTGTACCGCTGCGCCTGCGGGCTGGTGACAAGCGATCCCGACCTTGCGGCCCGCCACACCCGCAGGGTTCCCGACGTTGGCGAGCTGCGGCGGCGGCGCGACGGAGGGCGGGCCGGCTGGGTGGAAGTGCTCTGCCGGGCGCGGGTACAGGTGAAGCGGGCGAGCTGAGCCGCCCGGCCCCGCCAGCCCCCTGGAGCTGAGCGGCGGCGTCGATCTTCTGAGGGCCTCCACGTCGGGCTGAGCGCCCTGGAGGCCGGTTCTGGCGACGCTCCGGCTGGCAGTACCAAGCGGCTTACGGCGCTGGGAACGCCATTCAATCCCAGCGGGCCTCTGGTGCCACTAGGAGGCCCTGAGCGCCCCCAGCGGGCCTCTGGTGCCACTAGGAGGCCGGTTCTGGCGACGCTCGGGAGCGCTGAGGGCCTCCAGCAGCGACGCGGGATCGGGGCGGCGGCGGTGCATAAAGGCGCATAAACCGGCCTGGCTCGGGCCGCCGGGGAGAGTGCATAAACCGCCGAGGCCCCGGCGTGGCGGGGCCTCGGGCCGCCGGCCTGGGGGAACGCCGCGGTTGTAGGAGAACCCCCGTTATGTAAACCAAAACCCCAAAACCACCCCCCACCAGCACAAACACCCCCGCAACCCCGACCCCCAACCCCACCATGCACCCCACCGCATAACCCCAAACCAACCCGAACCCGCACAAAAACCCCTGTCGCCCCACGGGAACGCCGTGGCCGCTGTGGTGGCGCTCAGCCCCCCGGCCAGCTCCCCTCGGTTGCGGTAGCGGCGCTGTGGGCGCTCTGGGCAGCGGCCCGGCCCGATCCAAGGTGTATGGTGGGGGGCGTGATCTACCAAAACCCCCCACCACACGCCCACGACGATACCGGCCCGGATGCCCAGCGAATCAGCCGGCGCACCGCCGCGACCTTGTTCTTTCTCGTTTGGGGATCGGCCTCCCTCCTCATCTACATGGTGTTCGTCCCGTGGTTCGCGGGCCTGCTGAACATCGACCCCGCCATCGTGATACTGCCGACGGGGGCCGCTGGCGTCTTGGTGCTTGTGTGTCCACCAATCATTAGACGTGTCAGGGCGCGCTCAGCGGGCCACCGCTGAGCTGCCCGGTTTGGTCTTGGTCTAGCCGCTGGTGCGGCGCTGAGCGCCGTACTGGCTCCCGGTTCCCGCTTTTGTTGCTCGCGCCCTAGGCCCCCACAGCGCGGGGCATGGCCCGAGGCGCTGCGCGATCAAGCCTGATTCTTTATTTGGGGACTCATTCGCTGTTCACGCCCCGACCCTACCCCCGGCGGCGCTGGCGGCCGATGCTGGGCTCTCAGCTCCCCCGAGGCCCGCTGTGGCCGCTGTGGTGGCTCTCAGCCCCCCGGCCAGCTCCCCTCGGTTACGGTAGCAGCGCTGTGGGCGCTCTGGGCAGCGGCCCGGCCCGATCCAAGGTGTATGGTGGGGGGCATGATCTACCAAAACCCCCCACCACACCCCCACGACGATACAGCCCCGGACGCCCCCAAAAACAGGCTGAGCGCCTGTTTGAAGCGGCGAATGCCTAAGCCGGTCAGCAAAGCAGTTGTGGTGTGTGTGAGTGCGGGTGGTGGTTTGACTGGCTGGCTGGCTGGCTATCTCTTAGACCAGTCAGTCTGGTCCCATCTGTTGGGGATAGTCGCTTTTAGGGGCCGCGCGGATAGGTGAGTATCCACCGGTCGTTGTGTTGTCCCGGCTTTGATGTCGGGTAGGACCAACAACAACGACTCGGTGGAGGTTCTGTCATTATGCGCGCGTCTGATCCTGAGGTGGTAGATGCTGTTTGGGATGCGGTCAGGGGTTTGCTGCCGCGGCGGGATCGGTCGCACCCTTTGGGCTGTCACCGGCCGCGGGTTTCGGACAGGCTGTGCTTTCGGGGGTTGTTGATCCGGCTGGTGACCGGTTCGTCTTGGGTTGACATCGAGGCCATCTTGGAGTGGCGGGTGTCGGACACGACTTTGCGGGCGCGCCGAGACGAGTGGATCGCCGCGGGGGTGTTCGACCGGCTCTGCTTTGAGGCGGTCGCCGCGTTCGACCGCATAGTGGGCCTCGACTTGTCGGAGGTCGCGGTGGACGGGTCGATCCACAAAGCCCCCTGCGGCGGCGCCGGAACCGGCAAAAGCCCTGTTGACAGGGGCAAACTCGGGTGGAAGCAGTCGGTGGCCGCAGACCGCAACGGCATCCCGGTCGGCTGGGCCATCGACGGGGCCAACCGCCACGACGTCCGCCTTCTGCAACCCACCCTCGAAGCCGTCGCCAACGCCGGGCTGCTCCGCGACGTCGAGACCCTGCACCTCGACCGCGGCTACGACTACCCCGCCGTGCGCCAACAACTCGCCGGCATCGGAATCCAAGACGCATGCATCCAGCGGCGAGCGCCAAGCACAGGCCAGCGGCGCCCCAACGGGCTCGGACTCCGCTGGATCGTCGAGTCCACCAACTCCTGGCTCTCCAACTACGGGCAACTCCGCCGCAACACCGACCGAAAACCCGACTGCCGCCACGCCGCCCTATGCCTCGCCACCACCATCTTGATCACCGCCAAACTCATCGACCACAAAAACCGATGGAACCCC
>JAJDYE010000010.1 GCA_022822905.1 Acidimicrobiia bacterium
GAAGCGCCCGATGGCCTGGCCGAACTGCTCCCGGCTGTTGGCGTATTCGATGGCCTCATCCAAGATGGCCTCCATCGGCCCGAGGTTGATGGGCAGCGAGGAGAATCGCTCCCGCTCCAGGTTGGCCTGAAGATTGCGATGGCCCTGGCCCTCGGCGCCCAAGATGTTGGCGGCCGGCACCCGCACGTCGGTGTAGGCAACCATGTTGGTTCCGCTGGCCCGCTCGCCGACGGTCTCGATGGGAGTGATCTCGATGCCGGGGCTCGACAGGTCCACCACGAAGAACGTGATGCCGTCCTGTTTTTTGGGCTCATCGGAAGTGCGGGTGGCCAACAGCACGTAGTCGGCGTGGCGGGCGAAGGAGTTCCACATCTTGGTGCCGTTCACCACGTACTCGTCGCCGTCGCGCACGGCCCGGCATTTGAGGTTGAAGGCGTCGGATCCGGCATCAGGCTCGCTGAGCGAGAAGCAGAACTTGTACTGGCCGGAGGCGATGCCGGGGAGAAATCGCTCCCGCTGTTCCTCGGTGCCGTAGATCTGCAATCCGCCGGAGGCGTGGATGGCCGACCGATAGACCATGATGGCGAATGACATCATGGCTCGGCTCAACTCGTGCAGCACGATGGCCACCTCCACGATGCCCCCACCCTGACCGCCGTATTGCTCGGGGATGCCAACCCCCATGAACCCGGCATCGGCGAACCGCTGGTAGGTCTCCAGCGGGGGCTCGCCCTTGATGTCCCACTCCCGGGCGAACCCGTAGGGCATCTCTTTGGCCGCGAAGCCTCGCACCGATTCCCGCAGCAGCTCCTGTTCGGGGGTGAACTCCATGGGTGCCTCTTTGTGCCGAAGTCGCTCAGCGGCCGCCGATGAGCACGTCGACGGCGGTGACCCCTGAAGTATGCACGATGAGCGGGTTGATCTCGGCCTCGGTGTGATGGCGGGCGGCGATGCGCCCCAGTCGCACCAGCACCTCGGCGGCGGCTTCTCGATCACTCCTTGGTTTGCCCCGATAGCCGTCCAGCAGCGCTCCGGCCCGGGTGGCGTCCAACAGGGCGTGGGCCTCGGCGGCGCTCAGCGGAGCGGGGGCGATGGCCACGTCGTCGACGAGCTCGGCCAGCACGCCTCCGAGGCCGACCACCACGCAAGGGCCGGCCTCCGGGTCCACCCTGGTGCCCACGATCAGCTCGATGCCGGGATCGGCCATGGGCTGAGCCACCACCACGGCGTCCGGCAGGCCCAGCTCCCGGCGGCGGGTTTCCAGCCGCGCCGCGGCGGCCACGATGTCGCTGGGTTCCACGTTGAGCTCAACCAGCCCGAGTTCGGTCTTGTGGTCCAGGCCATCACCCAGCAACTTCACTGCGGCCGGGCGGTCTTCGGCGTATTCGGCGGGGGTCCAAGCCGGGGATGCGATGTCGACCAGCAAATCGTCCAAGGTTTCATCCGGCCAGGTCTGCGGCTCATCGTCCTGCGGGAAGTGGCGTCGCTTTTCCCACTCGGCCAGGCAGCGGAACAGCCGATCGGGGGAGTTGAACACCGGGATGCCAGCTTCGGCCAGCTTGGGATAGTCCACCGTGTGCCACCCCGGCGCGCTGTAAACCGCCACCGGCGTTCCCTGCTGGGCCTGGGCCACGAGAGAGTCCATTTGCTTGTCGATGATTGCCTCGGGGCCGATCAGCATCCCGTGTACCAGAACGTCCAATCCGGGGTCGTTGCCCATGGCATCGAGGGCGGCGGGCAGCAGACCGTGGTCCACCACCGACTGGCCGGTGAGGTCCAGCGGATTGCGGGGCTCGCCCAGCGTCATGCGCTCGGCCAAGGCCGAATGGGCCACCGGTCCCAAGGGGGGGACGTCGAAACCATGTTCGCGGGCTGAATCGGCCAGGATTCCGGCCATGGCCCCCGACGACGACAGCACTCCGATTCGCTGCCCCCAGCGGCCCTGGGCCAGGGGGAGCGCGGCCAGCTCGGCCAAGTCGCGGGCCATGAGGATGCCGTGTCGGCGGCAGCGGGCCGCAAACGCGTCGTAGTCGCCCACCAGGGCCCCGATGTGAGTGCGGGCCGCATCGGCGCCCTCGGGAGAGCGGCCGGCCTTCATCATATGCACGGGCTTGCCTGCGGCTCGGGCCTCATCAGCCGCCGCGAAGAACCGGTCGGCGTCGTGCAGCCCTTCGGCATACACCACGATCTGCTCGGTGCGATCGTCGGTGGCCAAGAACCGGACGTAGTCGCCCACCGTGAGATCGATGCCGTTGCCCACCGCGAACCCCACGGTGAGGCCGAGGCCGTTGCCCAGCAGATGCTGGACCAGCGACGACACCAGAGCGCCGCTTTGGGACACCACACCGAGACTTCCTGCGGGCAGCTCGTCGGCCATGGCATAAGGGGGGAACCCGGCGGGGATCCGGTCGATGCAGTTGATGACGCCGTTGGTGTTGGGTCCGCACACCGCCATGGGTGTATCGCTTAGGAATGCCTTCAACTCCAAGTCGAGCGGCGACCCGGCCCGGTCTCCTTCGCCGAACCCGCTGCTGAACAAGATGGCGGCCCGGCTGCCGAGCGTCTCCGCTTGGCGGAGCACGTCGATGGCGGCGGCCGCGGGCACCAGCACCAGCACCAGATCAGGGGTTGCCGGGAGGGATTCCAAATCGGGATAACAGGGCCGCCCTTCCAGCGTGTCGTATCTGGGGTTGACCAGGTAGAGATCGGCGGGCACATCGTGCTTGAGCAGGTTGCCCAGCGCCCACGAAGCCAGCTTGTTGCTCTCCAGAGGTGTGGCTCCCACCAGCGCGATGGACCGGGGCCGTACCAGCGGGGTGAGGTCTTTGGCTGGTGCGCTCATTCAGCCGGAAATGGTCAGGCCTGCTTGACCGGTGCGGACCACCATGAACTCCATGCCCTCGGGTCCCGCGGTGAAGCCGTATTCGACGTTGGCGGCCAGCAGCAGCGTGTCGGGCGGCTCCACCACCACTCCGCTGTCAAGGGTGGCGCTGCCGGCCAAAACCACCATCAGCTCATCTCGGTCGTGACTGTGGGGAGGGATCACATAGCCGGGGGCCAGCCGGATGGCGTGCGCGAAGAACGTCCCTCGGTGCAGCCATGCCTTCTGCAGATCGGTGTCATCGGGATCCGGGTTCTCGCCGGGCTGAAACCACTCCACGTCGCGATATCGGGTGAGGGCCATAGAGAATTCCTAGCATGGCACCGATGCACGTAGTGGTGGCTGGCGCGGGGGGAATCGGCGGCGCCCTCGCCGGCGAAGTGGCCCTTAGCGGTGGCGAGGTCAGCGTGATCGATGCTTGGGCCGAACACGTGGAGGCCATCCGGGCCGACGGCTTGCGCCTGGTGGGCCCAGATTCGAAGCGGGAGCGAACAGCTCGGCTGCCCGCGTGGCACATCGAGGAGTGGCCGTTGCTGGCCCCTATCGATGTGTTGGTGATCGCGGCCAAGGCATTCGACAACCGGTGGCTTATCCCGCGGTTGGCCCCGCGGTTGGCCGACGGCGCCACCGTGGTCTCGGCCCAGAACGGGGTCAACGAACCCCTGTTGGTCGAGCATCTGGGTTCAGAGCAGGTGATTGGTGCCGTCGTGCTGTTTCCCGCCGCGGTTGTCGAGCCGGGCCAGGTGAGGCTCGACTGGCATCCCGTGCTTCAGATTGGCGAGCTCGATGGAACTCGCACCGACCGGCTGGAGCGGGTGTCGTCGGCGCTGGGGGAGGGGATCGACACCCCGGTGAGCGAAAACATCTGGGGGGCTATCTGGTCGAAGTTGGTGATGAACTGCATGAGCAACCCGGTCAACGCGGTGCTTGGAGGCCGGGCTCGGGATTGCCGGGAGCAGCCCGGTCCCCGCCGGGTGAGCTTGGCCTGTGGTTCGGAGGCAGTGGCGGTTGGCCAGGCATCAGGCCACACCATCGAGCCGGTGAGCGGTATAGATGCCCAGCGCATCTTGACTGGGGGCGCGGGCGGGCCAGGGGCCGCCGAGCTGGCCGCCGACTGGGCGGCCACCGCCGCCGAACTGGGTGAGGTCAGGGGTTCGATGCCCACCGACATCGAACAAGGCCGCAAAACCGAGATCGACTCGTTCAGCGGGTTTGTCAGCCAGGAGGGAGTGCGATTGGGCATCCCCACTCCGGCCAATGATGCGGTGCTCAAGATGGTGCAAGAGATCGAGTCTGGCCGGAGAGCTCCCGGTATTCGGAATCTGGATGAGCTGCTGAGGGTGCTGGGCTAGCGGCCCTGCCAGCGGGGAGGGCGCTTCTCGGCGAAGGCCCGAGGGCCCTCTTGGGCATCGTCGCTAGCGTAGACCGGCTCGTAGATCTCGTCGGCCACGGCCGCGGCCTCAGCGGGTGACAGGCCGGCGGTGGCTCGGATCATGGCTTTGCCGGCGCGGACGGTGAGCGGCGCGTTGGCGGCGATTGCGGCGGCTAGCTCAGCGGCGGCCGCCTTCAATTGGTCCGCGGGCACAACCCGGTTTACCAAACCAAGCTCGTACGCCCGTTGGGCGGCAATCGGCTCGGCGGTGCATAGCAGCTCTATGGCCACTCGGGGTGGGATCAGCCAGCCCAGCTGGGCCCCCCACGGTGATCCCCTTCCCACCTTGGCCTCAAGGATGCCGAATCGGGCATGTTCAGCGGCCACGCACAGGTCGCACTGCATAACCAAGTTGAAGCCGCCGGCGTAGGCAACACCGTTAACCGCGGCGATGACCGGTTTGGTTACCCCACCCTCGGCCAGGAGTCCCTTGGCAAACTGAGTCGGGAATACCCGCTCGGCCCTGGCGGCCATCTCCTTGAGGTCGGCACCCGCTGAAAAGGCGACCTCGCCCGCGCCAGTCAGTACGGCCACCGCTATTTCATCATCGGACTCCACCCTGTTCCACGCGGCGGCCAAGCCCTCTGAGACCGCCTGATTGATGGCGTTGCGGGCCTCGGGGCGATTGATGGTCACCCATGCCACCTCGTCGACCACCTCGAACAAGACCGAATCGCCGGCTGGCTGGTCAGCCATCGCACACCGCCAGGGCCAGGTAGTGGTCATCGGCGTCGTCCAAGTGCTCCAGGGTCCAGCCCCCATCCGCCAGCAGCGGGCCGATGCGGTGGGGGTCGATGTTCATGTCGTGGGCGTGGGCGCCACGATCCTTGTGACGGGCGGCCAGAGCGAGGCGGCCGATGGGGTGGAAGACTCCTAGCCGAGCGCCGGGCTGGGCCACCCGGGCCATCTCTCGCAGCGTGCCCACGGGATCGGGCAGGTGGGGAAGCAGCCCCGCGGCCAGGATCCCGGCCACGCAGTTCTCCCGAACCGGGAGTGCGCCAACGTCGCCCACTGCGCAAACCGAGATGGCCTGGCGCCCCAGCCGGGAGGCCTCGCAGAGCATGGCGGGGGTGGCGTCGATGCCCAGCACCGCGCCTTGGGGTCCGACTGCCGCCCGCATGGGGGCGAGCGCCCGTCCCGATCCGCAGCCGGCGTCAACAGCCACATCGCCGGGGGACAGCTTGAGCTGAGTCACCGCCCAATTGAACAAGACGTCGTCGTCGGGGTGGCGATCCTCCCAGCCGGCGGCCCGAGAGGTGAAGAACTCCCGGGTTTGCACCAAGTCTCGTGACAGACCCATCAGCTCCTCAATTCAGGTGGTTTCCCAGAGGGAGATTCCATGAGATCAGACGGTACCGGGTAGTTGGCGGGCCGATGCGATGAGGGCTGACAGCTCCGCGGCGGTGGCCGGGCCGGCCAGCGAGGCGCACACCGCCCCCGAGCGATCGGCCAAAACCGCCAGGGGAACGGCGTCAACCGCGTAACGGCGGTGTAGCTCGCCATGGCGGCGATACTCCACTTCTTGCACCGCAAGAGAGTCGTTGGCCAAGCCCTCGGCCTCCTTCACCACTGCGGCACAGGTCGAGCAAGTCTTGGAGGTGAACACCGCCAACAGCCACTCGGCGTTGGGCTGGGCGAAATCCCAGCGCTCCAGTCGGGTGGGCACCGAGTATGTCGGTGCAGTGGGGCTCGAAGGGCGGAAGCGGCGATAGAGCCAGGCCACAGCCAGTGCCCCGACCATTACCCCCAGAGCGATCAGGGTGCGGGCCACGTCTCCGGGGTGTCGGGCTCCTCCAGGTCGGTGGAGGAGGCAACAGTGGTTGTGGCCGTTCCCCGCGTCCCCCCAGAGCTGCGAGACCCCAGAGCAGCGCCGATTATGTCTCGGGGATCTCCGATGGGGCCCTCGTCGCCCAGCTCCACCAGCCTGCCCACCTCCTCGCCGGAGATGGTCTCGTGCTCCAGCAGGGCCCGAGCCACCAGATCGAGGCCGTTGCGGTGTTTGGTCAAGGTCTCCCGGCACCGGTTCTCCTGGGTCCGCAAGATCTCAGCCACTTCTTCGTCGATGACCCGGGCCGTCTCGTCGCTGTACTCCCGGTTGGTCATCATCTCGTCGCCCAAGAACACCTGTCCCGCGCTCCGCCAGGCCATCGGCCCGATGCGGTCGCTCATGCCCCACTCCCGCACCATGCGGCGGGCGAACTCGGTGGCGCCGGCCAGGTCGTCGGCCGCGCCGCTGGAAGCCACGCCGAACACCAGTTCCTCGGCGATGCGCCCGCCCATGCGCATGACCAGCATGTCGTCCAAGTAGTCGCGTCGCAGGGTGTGCCGGTCTTCCTCGGGAAGGGTCATGGTCACCCCCAGGGCCATGCCCCGGGGAATGATGGTCACCTTGTGCAGCGGGTCGGCCTTGGGCAGAACCGCGGCGCACACCGCATGGCCGGCCTCGTGGTAGGCGGTGATCTGCCGCTCCTCCTCGGACATGACCATGGACTCGCGCCGCTGGCCCATCAACACCCGGTCGCGGGCGTTCTCGAAATGGATCATGCGGATCTGATCGGATTCGCTGCGCACCGCAAACAGCGCAGCCTCGTTCACCAGATTGGCGAGGTCGGCCCCGCTCATCCCCGGCGATCCCCGGGCGATCAGCGGGAGGTCTACATCGGCGGCGATCTTCTTCGACCGGACGTGGACGTTGAGGATCTGAAGCCGGTCGTCGGCCTCGGGCAGGGGGACCACCACCTGGCGGTCGAAGCGTCCGGGCCGCAGCAGCGCCGGGTCCAAGATGTCGGGCCGGTTGGTGGCCGCCATCATCACGATGCCCTCGGTGGCCTCAAAACCGTCCATCTCGGCCAGCATCTGGTTGAGGGTCTGCTCCCGCTCGTCGTGGCCTCCGCCCAGGCCAGCGCCCCGCTTGCGGCCGATGGAGTCGATCTCGTCGATGAAGATGATGGCCCGGCCCATCTTCCGGGCCGATTCGAACAGGTCCCGCACCCGGCTGGCGCCCACCCCGACGAACATCTCCATGAAGTCCGACCCGGTGACCGACAGGAACGGCACCCCGGCCTCGCCGGCCACCGCCCGGGCGATGAGCGTCTTGCCGGTGCCCGGCGGCCCCACCAGCAGCACTCCCTTGGGGATGCGGGCCCCGATCTGGGCGAACTTGTCGGGGTGTTTGAGGAAGTCGACCACCTCGACGATTTCCTTCTTCACCCCTTCGTAACCGGCCACGTCCTCGAAGGACGTTTCAGGTCGCTCGGTGGTGTAGGTCTTGGCCTTGGACCGGCCGATGGACATGATCCCGCTCATCTGCCCCTGAGCCCGACGCTGGAACCACCAGAAGATCAAGAAGATCAGCGCCACCGGGATCAGAAGGGGCAGGATGCTGGCCCAGATGCTGCTGCGGGGGGTGTGGAACTCGAACGTGTCGATGTTCTTCAGCAGCACTTCCTCATTGGCGTCTCCCAGCGGGACGCTGCCGGTGGTGTGGAACTTGGAGACGGCCACCGTCTCCCCTTCGATCTCCACCGTCGCGCCCTCTTCCATCGTGCCCTTGATCTCGCCGGTGTTGTTGTTGTACTCCGCTTCCGCAACCTTGTCGTCCTCGGCCGCGTCCAAGAGCACGTCGAAGGAGATCTGCCTGCCGTTGTCGTCGCCGCGCCACACGTTGGACAACAGCAGCGCGGCCAACATGCCCAGCGCGATGAACCACACCCAGCGCGGCATCCGGCTCGGAGTGGGCTGCTGCTGACCCGGGCCGCGCTCGGGGTCTCGCCGCTCAGGCGACGGGGGAGGCGGCGGCGGGGGAGAGGCCATTGCGCAATTCTACGAGGGCTCGGTGACAAAGTCACCATTACGCTGCGGGCCGGTGGAGGCCGCGAAGCTGAGCAAAGAGCGAGAGATCCGGTGGGGTCTGCCCGATGTCTTCATCGGGGTGGTGGCCTCCTGGGTGGCCGCGGTGGTGGTGTTCTTGGTTGTTCTGGCCGCGGTTGGGCTGGATACCGGGGGGACCACTGGCACCGGGTCGTACGTGGGGCGCTACGGGCTGAGCGACGCCATGAGCCAGGAGCGCAACGACCCGGGGCTGCCGCTTTGGACCCTGCCGGTGGGCCAGATCGGACTGTGGGGCGGATTCGCCCTGACCGCTTTGGTGGCCGGCACGCTGCGAGGAACCGGGCTGCGGCGCGATTTCGGCCTGTCGATGAAGGCATCGGATGTGCCTGTGGGGCTGCTAGTGGGTGTGTTCGCCCAGATCGCGGTGGTTTGGCTCATCTATGCGCCGTTCCAGCAGTTCTTCGACTTTGACGTGAGCGAGGCCGCCCGCGAGATCACCGACCGCGCCGCCACCGGTAGCGACATCGCTCTGGTGATGCTGGGAGTGGTGGTGGGGGCGCCCATCTTCGAAGAGCTCTTCTTCCGCGGTCTGGTGCTGCGGGCGTTCGAGCGCAAATGGGGGGCAGTGATAGGCGTGCTGGCCTCTTCGGCCCTGTTCGGAGCGGTACACCTCCAACTCCTCCAGTTCCCCGCGCTCATGGCCTTCGGAATCATCGCCGCCCTGCTGGTGAAACGGTACAAGCGACTGGGGCCGGCCATCTGGGCCCACGTCGGCTTCAATCTGATCGCGGTGATCAACCTGATCTGGCTGGCTTGAGCCCGATTTGGCCTAACTTGAGACCGTGAGCACTGGGTTGGCAGCAAGATTTTGAGGGCCTGGATGCGATGAGCTCGCCGGGTGTTCTGACTGGGGCAGTCCAGCCCTACGCGTGGGGATCGCGGGAGGCGCTGCCCCGGATCATGGGCGTTCCGGCCACTGGCGAGACCCAGGCAGAGCTGTGGTTGGGTGCCCATCCCCGAGCGCCGTCGACGTTGCGGCGCGACGGCGTGGACCGGCCCCTCAACGAGGTGATCGCCCAAGACCCGGAGGCAGAGCTGGGCGCGGAAACGACCCGGTTGTTCGGCGATGAGCTGCCCTTTCTGCTCAAGATCCTGGCCGTGGACCAGCCCCTCTCGCTCCAGACCCACCCCACCCGCCAGCAGGCCCAAGCGGGGTTCGACTCAGAGGAGGACCAGGGCATCCCCGTCGACGCCGACCACCGCTCCTATCGCGACCGCAACCACAAGCCGGAGCTGATCTGTGCGCTCGAGCCGTTCACCGCCCTGTGCGGGTTCCGGTCGCCGGATTCCGCCGCCGCTCTATTCGACTCGCTGGAGGTTGCCGCTCTGGCCCCGGCAACCGGCTGCTTGCAGGCAGGGGAGATCGCCCCAGCCCTTCGATGCCTGCTGGAGCACTCCCCACAATCCGGCGCGGACATCGCCCATCAGGTGGTGGCGGCTTGCGCTCAGCCCGGCCCGTTTCCCGATGAGAGGCAGTGGGCGGTGCGGATCGGGGAGCGGCATCCCGGAGACATCGGGGTGGCTGTGGCCCTGATGCTGAACCTGGTCCGCCTCAACCCCGGCCAGGCCCTCCTTCTGGAAGCCGGAAACCTGCACGTGTACCTCCACGGAGTAGCGGTGGAGGTCATGGCCAACAGCGACAACGTGCTGAGGGGAGGTCTCACCATGAAACACGTTGATGTTCCCGCAATGCTCGACGTGGTGGATTGCCGCCCCATCGACGTGCCCGTGCAAAGCCCCGACGGTCCGTGTTTCTCCTTCCAGACGCCGGCACCCGACTTCGGGCTTGCCCGCGTCGAGTTGGACGGGGCCCGGCGGTTTCTTCCCGCGGGGCCGGAAATCGTGCTCTGCACATCGGGGCGTGCGAGCGTGGCGGGTCACGAGATCACCGGCGGCGGAGCAGTGTGGATGCCGGCGGGGACCGGCGAGTATGACGTCGCCGGGACCGGGCTGCTGTTCCGGGCGGCAACTGGGTGATCGTGGTGGCTGCTTCAACTAGAGGCAGCGGTTGAGTAAGACTGTGGCCATGGCGCTGGATCCCCGACTGCTTGAGATTCTGGCCTGTCCTGACGACAAGGGGCCGCTGCTGTACTTTCCCGATGAGGACTCGCTGTACAACCCCCGCCTGCGCCGCCGCTATGCGGTGGAAGACGACATCCCCAACATGCTGATCGACGAGGCTGGGACGGTGGACGACTCCGAGCACGAGCGGCTGATGGCCAGGGCGGAATCGGAGTCCATTCCCTTCACCTTCACTCCGTGAGAGCTTCCTGGGGATCGGAGTAGGCGGTGAGCGAGCGAGTGGACACGCTGGGCATGTGGCCGGCGGTCAACCGGTTGCCCGAGCAGATGCTGGACGCGCTGGACCGGTGCAACGAGCTGGAGGGGCTGCCCGACCGGTCGGAAATTGCCAACGTGCTGGTGTTGGGCATGGGCCCGGGCGGGTTCGCCGGCGACCTGTTGGCCGTAACCGCGGGTCCGTTCATGCCCCTGCCCATCGTGGTGGTGAAGAGCTACCAGCCCCCTTCGTATGTGGACGAGCAGACCCTGGTGTTCGCCCTTTCTGCCAGCGGCGACACCCCGGAGATCGTTCAGGCCGCCGCCCAGGCCGCCGGGGCTGGTGGGCGTGTGGTGGCGGTGACAGGGGGAGGGCAGCTGGCCCAAATGGCCGCCGACTGGTCCGCCCCGCTGGTCGAAGTGGATCCGATGTTGTATCCACCTCGGGCCGGACTCAGCGTGCTCACCGTCGCCCCCATGATCATTCTCGAGAAGATGGGACTGTTCCCTGGCGCCTCCCAGTGGGTGCGCCACGCAGTGGATCAGATCCGCGGTCGAAGGGACACGGCCCGGGCACCGGCTGCGGCCCTGGCCCGACACCTAGCGGGCACGGTGCCGCTGATCTACGGCGGAGGCGGACTGGGCTCGGTGGCCGCCCGGCATTGGAAGAACATGATCAACACCAGTGCCAAGGCGCCGGCGTTCAGCGCCGGGGTGCCCGATCTGCTCCACAACGAGATTGCCGGGTGGGGCCAGCACGGCGACTTGACCCGGCAGGTGTTCAGCATGGTGGTGCTGCGCCACGAACACGAGCATCCCGAGGTGATGCGAGGTTTCGACATCCTGATCGACCTGATGGACGAAGTGGTGGGCGACGTGCATGCCGTGGAGGCGGCTGGAGAGGGCCCGGTGGCCCAGATCTTCGATCTCATGTACCAAGGGTCGATGACCGCGCTGGAGATGGCCGCCGCGGTGGGCCTCGATCCCGGGCCGGTGCCGGCCATTATGACTGCTCGGCAGGTGTTGGCGGGCCGCCCCTGATGATCCCATTGTCTGAATGCCCGCAACCTGAAAGCGATAGTGGCAGAAAGCGCTGCAAATAGAAAGCGATGGTGGAAGTGACCGTTGACCATGACTTCAAAGTGGCCGACCTGGCCCTAGCCGAGGCCGGCCGCAAGGAGATCCGCCTCGCCGAGCACGAGATGCCCGGCCTGATGGCGCTGAGAGCCCAGCATTTCGACCACCAGCCCCTGGCCGGGGCCCGCATTACCGGCTCGCTCCACATGACCGTGCAAACCGCCGTGCTGATCGAGACCCTCACCGCGCTGGGTGCCGAGGTGCGCTGGGCGTCGTGCAACATCTTCTCCACCCAGGATACGGCCGCCGCCGCCGTGGCGGTGGGTGTCGATGGCACACCGGATCACCCCCAGGGGGTTCCGGTCTACGCCTGGAAGGGCGAGACCCTGGAGGAGTACTGGTGGTGTACCGAGAAGGTGCTGCGCTGGCCTGACGGCGGAGGGCCCAATCTCATATTGGACGACGGCGGCGACGCCACCCTGCTGGTGCACATGGGGGCCGACGCTGAGGTGGCCGGCAACCCCGGCGACCCCGATGAGGCCGATTCTGAGGATCTGGCCGAGATCCGCCGCCTGCTGGGCCGGACGCTGGCCGACGATCCTGGGATGTGGACCGCCATTGCCGGCGGAGTCCGGGGCGTATCAGAGGAGACCACCACCGGCGTCCACCGGCTCTACCGTATGAAAGCTGACGGCACGCTGCGCTTCCCGGCCATCGATGTCAACAATTCGGTGACCAAGCAGAAGTTCGACAACCTCTACGGCTGCCGGCACTCGCTGATCGACGGCATCAACCGGGGCACCGACATGATGATCGGCGGCAAGACGGCGGTGGTGTGCGGCTACGGCGACGTGGGCAAGGGCTGCGCCCAATCATTGCGGGGCCAGGGGGCCCGAGTGGTGGTCACCGAGGTGGATCCCATCTGCGCGCTGCAAGCGGCCATGGAGGGCTTCGAGGTCCAGCGGCTGGAAGATGTGCTGGAGACCGCCGATCTGTTCATCACCGCCACCGGCTGCAAAGACGTGATCAGCGCCGAGCACCTGGGGCGGATGAAGCATCAGGCGGTGGTGGGCAATATCGGCCACTTCGACAACGAGATCGACATGGCCGGGCTCAACGCCCTGTCCGACGTGCAGCGCATCAATATCAAGCCCCAGGTGGACGAGTACGTCTTCCCCGACGGCCATTCGGTGATCATCTTGTCGGAGGGAAGGCTGCTGAACCTGGGCAACGCCACCGGCCACCCCAGCTTCGTGATGTCTTGCAGCTTCACCAACCAGGTGCTGGCCCAGATGGAGCTGCACGCCAACGCCGAGGCTTACGGCACCGACGTGACCACGCTGCCCAAGGAGCTGGACGAGATGGTGGCCCGGCTGCACCTCGACGCTCTCGGGGTGCGCCTCACCACGCTGACTCCTTCTCAGGCCGACTACATGGGGGTGTCGGCCGACGGGCCGTTCAAGGCCGACCACTACCGGTACTGATCCGTTTGGATTGAACGATGGCATCGCCTTTGCTGGAGGGTTCTCCCATTCCGCCCACCATCGAGTGGATGGGCGACCACATCCGGCTCATCGACCAACGGCAGCTGCCCGAGGAACTGGTGCTAGTGGACGTGGACACCGTCGAGCAGCTGTGCGAGCTGATATTCGAGTTGGCCATCCGGGGTGCGCCCGCACTGGGCGCGGCCGGAGCCATGGGGGTGGCGCTGGCCTCGGTGCAGGGCGGGAGCATCGACGACGCCGCCCGAATGCTGAAGGCCACCCGGCCCACTGCGGTGAACCTGGCCTGGGGGGTTGATCGGGCCCTGGCCGCGGCCGATCCGGTGGCCGAGGCGGTGCGGATCGCGGCCGACGACGTGACCGTGAACCAGGCCATCGGGGAGCATGGCATGGCAGTCGTGGCCGACGGCGCCCGGGTGCTGACCCATTGCAACACCGGATCGCTGGCCTGTGTGGGGTGGGGGACCGCGCTGGGGGTCATCCGCTCGGCCCACGATGCGGGGCGCCAGCCATCGGTGTGGGTGGACGAGACTCGGCCGGTATTGCAGGGCGCCCGGCTCACCGCCTGGGAGCTTCAGCGGCTCGGCATCCCGGCCACCCTGGTGGTGGACGCCATGGCCGGATCGCTGATGGCCGCCGGCGAGGTGGACTTGGCCATCGTGGGGGCTGACCGCATTGCGGCCAACGGCGACGTGGCCAACAAGATCGGCACCTACTCGCTGGCGGTGCTGGCCCGGCACCACGGCGTGCCCTTCTATGTGGCCGCGCCCACGTCCACTATCGACCCGGCCACCCCATCGGGATCGGAGATTGTGGTGGAGCAGCGCCCTGGCGACGAGGTGGTCCAAGTGGGCGGAGTGCGGCTCGCTCCCGAGGGCATGGCCGCCCAGAACTGGGCTTTCGACGTCACCCCCGCCGAACTGGTCACCGGCTACATCACCGAAGAAGGCATCAGCGACCGCATCGAGTGACCGCCGGCCAGGGGCCTTAATGGGCAAGAGAAAGTGTCACTGGTGGCTTTTAGGGTGCGGTCATGTTAATTCCATGCACGTGCGCAGGTTGCGGAGGGCCGGGGCCATCGCCGTGTCGGCGCTGCACGGCCGATATGCGAGCAGTGGGGGAGATGCCTCCGCCCGAACCGCTGGCCGGGCTGTGGGCGGCCTTCGCCTACGTGGGTGCGGGCCGGGAGCTCTTAGCCCGGCTCAAGTACCGCAACCAGCGGTCTTGCGTGAGGTGGCTGGCGTCAGCCATGGCTCAAGCCTTGCCGCCGGGACTGGCGGTCGACTCGGTGACGTGGGCGCCGACGTCTTCCCAGCGACGCCGGCGGCGGGGTTTCGACCAGGCTGAGCTTTTGGCTCGAGCCTTGGGCCGAGAGACCGGGCTGTGTGTCGTTCCCCTGCTGAAGCGAGTCGACGCCGCAGGCCAGACCGGTCGAAGCCGCAGCCAGCGCTTTTGCGCCCCTGTCTTTGCTCCCCACCGCCCCCCGCCAGCCTCGGTACTGCTGGTAGACGATGTGGTCACCTCCGGGGCCACGCTCCAGGCCGCGGCATCCACCCTGGTTTGGGCCGGTGCTGGACGGGTGGACGCGGTGGTGGCCGGCGCCACCCCGCTCCCCTACACGCCGTCTTCCGCACGACAGCCGCCCGGTGTGGTTACCATGAGAACCCACAACTCAACCCCAGCCGAAAGGGAGCCGCAATGGACGTGACCATCAGCAGCAGCGGGATTCAGGTGTCGCAGAGACTGGGGGAGACCACCCGAACGAAGGTGGGCAAGTTGAGCCGCTACTTATCGGGCATCGATCACGCCACGGTTCGGTTCAGCGAGGAGAAGAACCCCCGCATCGCCGAACCCGACATCTGCGAGGTCACCTTGGAGGGCCACGGCTATCACATCCGCAGCCGGGTCAACGGCCCCACCCCGTTCGCGGCTTTGGATCGGGCCATCGCCAAGCTGGAGCGCCAGCTCCGCCGCACCAAAACCCGCCGGGTGGATCGCCAGCACCACTCCCGGGAACGCCGGGCCAGCTGAGTTCCACACATCTGGCGAGCGGAGTTCCGACTCGCCCTCGGAGGTAGTCCGCCAACACGTTTCTGGCTGGCTCCGTTGACTAAATCGCGCCAGCACAACAGTAGAGTGGGCCTGGCATGAGCGTGTTTCAGAAGGTCCTGAACACTGGTGAGGGCAAGAAGCTCAAGGCACTGGAGAGCCTGGTGCCCGACATCAACGCGCTCGAGCCCGAGGTCAGGGCGCTGTCCGACGATGCGCTGCGAGGCCGTACCGGGGAGTTCCGCCAGCGCTTGGAGAACGGCGAGGATCTTCACGACTTGCTCATAGAGGCCTTTGCCGTGGTGCGGGAGGCGGCTTGGCGGGTTATCGGCCAGCGCCATTACGACGTGCAGCTGATGGGGGGCGCGGCCCTTCATTTCGGCTGGGCGGCCGAGATGCGCACCGGTGAGGGCAAGACCCTGGTGTCCACGCTGCCGGTGTACCTGAACGGCCTGTCCGGCAAGGGCGTGCACGTGGTGACGGTGAACGACTACCTGGCCGCTCGCGACGCCGACTGGATGGGGGCCATCCACCGGTGGCTGGGCCTTTCCGTCGGGCTGGTGGTTCCCGGCGAGCGGGGCTCTGAGTTCAAGCGCGAGCAGTACGACTGCGACATCACCTACGGCACCAACAACGAGATGGGCTTCGACTATCTGCGGGACAACATGGCCATGTCGGCCGACCGCCGGGTGCAGCGGGGCCACAACTACTGCATCGTGGACGAGATCGACTCGATCCTCATCGACGAGGCCCGCACCCCCCTCATCATCAGCGGGCGCCTGGCCGATGCGGCCAAGACGTATTACAAGTTCGCCAGCGTGGTGCGGGGCCTTCGGCGCGATGTCCACTACGACGTGGACGAGGAGAAGCGCATCGTGGCCCCCACCGAGGAGGGTGTGCATGCGGTGGAGCGGGCCTTGGGGGTGGAGAACCTCTACGACTCGGTCAGCGCCAACCTGGTCCATCAGCTCCAGGCCGCGCTGCGGGCCAAGGAGCTGTACCACCGGGACAAGGACTACATCATCCAGCGGGGCGAGGTGAAGATCGTCGACGAGTTCACCGGGCGGGTTCTCGACGGCCGCCGCTGGTCGGAGGGTTTGCACCAGGCGGTGGAGGCCAAAGAGGGGGTGAAGATCAAAGAGGAGAACCAGACGCTGGCTACCATCACCCTCCAGAACTATTTCCGGCTCTACGACAAGCTGGCCGGCATGACCGGTACCGCGGTGAGCGAGGCGAACGAGCTGTTCGGCACCTACGGCCTGCACGTGGTGCCGATTCCCACCAACCTGCCGGTGGTCCGGGCCGACCAGGGCGACCTCATCTACAAGACCGAGGACGGCAAGTTCAACGCCCTGGTTGATGACCTGGTGGAGCGCTATGAGCGGGGCCAGCCGGTGCTCGTGGGCACCGTCTCGGTGGAGAACTCCGAGAAGCTGTCTGAGGTGATGAACAAGCGGGGCATTCCCCACGAGGTTCTCAACGCCAAGCAGCACTTCCGGGAGGCTGAGATCGTGGCCCAGGCGGGCCGGCTGCACGCCATCACCGTGGCCACCAACATGGCCGGAAGAGGCGTGGACATCGTGCTGGGGGGCAACCCCGAGGCAATGGCTCGCCGGGATGTGGCTGCCGAGGGGCTGGACCCCGCCAGCCCCGAGGGCCAGACCCGGGCCGCCGAGCTGCTGGAGAAGCACGAGGCCGAGTGCGGGGCTGAGGGCGAGAAGGTGCGGGAGCTGGGCGGCCTGTATGTGCTGGGCACCGAGCGCCACGACAGCCGCCGCATCGACAACCAGCTCCGGGGCCGCTCCGGCCGCCAGGGCGATCCCGGCGAGAGCCGGTTCTACCTGTCGTTGGAAGACGAGCTCATGCGGATCTTCGCCACCGGGGCCATGAACTGGGTAATGGACAAGGCCCTGCCCGAGGATGTGCCCATCGAGGCCAAGATGGTCACCAAGGCCATCGAGCGGGCCCAGGGCACGGTGGAGCAGAAGAACGCCGAGGCCCGCAAGAACGTGCTCAAGTACGACGAGGTGCTCAACGAGCAGCGCAAGGTGATCTACAAGCGGCGAGCCCAGATCCTGTCGGGCAGCGACTTGCGGGCCGAGGCCCTCGAGCACTTGGGCGAGGCCGTCGACGCGGTGATCACCGGGCATTGCACGTCGGAAGACCCGGAGGACTGGGACCTCGAGCAGCTGGAGACCGAGGTCCGGGTGCTGTGGCCCACCCAGATGGGGCCCGAGCAGATGGGCGAGGCCGCCTCCACCGACGAGCTGTACGACCTGCTGGTTGAGGAGGCGGTGACCCACTACGAGCAGCGGGAGGAGCTGGTCGGCGCCGAGGCCATGCGGGAGGTGGAGCGCCAGATCATGCTGCGCATCATCGACCAGCGCTGGCGCGAGCACCTCTACGAGATGGACTACCTCAAAGAGGGCATCAACCTGCGGGCCCTGGGCCAGAAGAACCCCCTCACCGAGTGGCAGCGGGAGGGGTTCGAGATGTTCGGCCAGATGATGGCCGGCGTTGCCCGGGACTTCGTCACCTACATCATGCATGTGGAGATCAACGTGGATGCCCCGGCGCAGGCCGACGACGACGGCACCAGCAACATCACCGAATCGGGTCCGGCCGACCCGTCCACCCAGCCGTCTTTGGCCCGGGCCGGCGCCCAAGCCGCCTTGGCCAGCACTGCGGCTGGTCCTGAGGTGGTGCAGGAGTCGGCGCCCAGGTCGAAGCAACCCGTGGTGAAGTCGGATTTGGAGAAGACCCCTCGCAACGCCCCCTGTCCGTGCGGATCAGGCCGCAAGTTCAAGCAGTGCTGCGGGCGCTGACTGCTGAACCCCGGGAATCCCCGTGCCTGACTTCACCGGCGACCTCGCCCTGCTCCGATCCAAACTGGACGAGGCCCGGCGCTATCTGCATATCGACGATCTGATCGCCCGCCGTCCCAAGCTGGAGAAGGCCGCTTCTGCCCCCGGCCTGTGGGACGACCCCGACCAGGCCCGCAAGGTGACCAGGGAGCTGTCCGAGCTGGTGGAGGACTTGGAGCTGTTCGCCGGGTTGGAGGCTGCGTTGGACGACGCCGACACCTTGCATGAGCTGGCCAATGAGGAAGATGACGAGTCGCAGGCCCCGGAGATCGCCCAGATGCTGGAGTCCCTGTCGGCCAAGGTGGACGACCTGGAGCTGCGGTCGCTCTTGGGCGGTGAGCACGACGACTCCGATGCCGTGTGCGAGCTCCACAGCGGCGCGGGAGGCACCGATGCGCAGGACTGGGCCGAGATGCTGCTGGGCATGTACCAGGGGTGGGCTGAGCGCCGCGGCTTCGAGTTCAAGGTGGACTCCGTGTCAGAAGGCCAGGGCGCGGGCATCTCCTCGGCTGACTTCACCATCTCCGGGCGCAATGCCTACGGCCTGCTCCAGTCGGAGCGGGGAGTACACCGGCTGGTGCGGATCTCGCCGTTCGACTCCGACTCCCGCCGCCACACCGCGTTCGCCCAGTTCAAGGTGGTCCCGTTCTTCGACGAGGTCTCCGACGAGGTGGAGATCGAGGACAAGGACCTGCGGATCGACACCTTCCGGTCGTCGGGAGCGGGCGGCCAGCACGTGAACGTGACCGACTCGGCCGTGCGCATCACCCACTTGCCCACCGGCGTCGTGGTGTCGTGCCAGAACGAGCGCAGCCAGCACCAGAACAAAGACCGGGCCATGCAGATCCTGGCCGCCCGACTGGCCGACCTGAAGCGGGCCGAGCGGGAGGCCGAGATCGCCGGGCTGGCCGGCGACTACCAAAAGGCCGAATGGGGGAGCCAGATCCGCTCGTATGTGCTGCACCCCTACCAGCAGGTCAAGGACGACCGCACCGGCGTGACCATCGGCAACGTGGAAGCAGTGCTGGCCGGCGACATCGACGAGATGATCGAGGCCTACCTGCGATGGAGGCGGATGTCCTGAGTTTTGCCGGATTCGACCCAGGAATTGGGGGGAAGGGTGCGCGAGTGGAGCCTGGTGCCGGTGGTAGCGTTGGTCGAGCTTTCCAGGCCGCCGAAGGGGGGTGCGAGCCCGGTTCGCAGTTCGGAGTTCACATCGCATGATCAGAATGGAGAACGTCACCAAGGTGTACAAGGGCGAGGTGCTCGCCCTTCAGAACGCCTCCTGTGAAGTACAGCGGGGGGAGTTCGTCTTTTTGGTGGGTCCGTCGGGCTCGGGCAAGTCCACGTTCATGCGCCTGCTCAACAAAGAGGAGAAGCCCGACCGGGGCCGGGTGTTTGTCGCCGGGCGGGACATCGGCAAGCTGCCGAGTTGGAAGGTGCCCTTTTTGCGTCGCAACATCGGCTGCGTTTTCCAAGACTTCAAGCTTCTGCCCAACAAGACCGTGGTTCAGAACGTGGCCTTCGCGCTGGAGGTGATTGGCAGCCCCCGAAGCGTGATCAAGTCCAAGGTGCCGGCCATCTTGGAACTGGTGGGCCTGTCCAAGAAGATGCACAACTATCCCGACGAGCTGTCGGGAGGGGAGCAGCAGCGGGTGTCCATCGCCCGGGCCTTTGTCAACCGTCCGCTGATCCTGTTGGCCGATGAGCCCACCGGAAACCTCGACCCGAACACCTCGCTGGGCATCATGACGCTGCTGGACCGCATCAATCGCACCGGCACCACGGTGGTGATGGCCACCCACGACCGCAGCATTGTCGACAAGATGCGCCGCCGGGTTGTGGAGTTGGACCGGGGCCAGATCGTCCGGGATCAGTCCCGGGGCGTGTACGAATAGCCGATGGGCTTTCGCGAGCTCGGTGAGGCCGGTCGTTTGGCGGGCGCGAGCCGATGAGCCTCAAGTTGGACTATGTCCTGCGGGAGACGGCCAGCAACTTCCGCCGCAACATCACCCTCACACTGGCCACCATCATCACAGTCACCATCTCGCTGACGCTGCTGGGCGCGGCGCTGCTGTTCGGCGACGCCGTGGACAACGCCACTGTCCGCTGGAAGGACGGTGTGGAGTTCATCGTCTTCACCGACCCCGAGATCAGCTCGGAGTTGGAGGCCGACATCCGCCGCCAGCTCGAGGATTCCCCCGAGGTCAGCGGATTCACCTATATCGACAAGGACGAGGCCTACGCCGAAGTGCAGGACCTCTTGGGCGATTCGCCTGAGCTGGTAGAGGTGATCACGCCGGAGCGGCTGCCGGCTTCGTTCCGGGTCAAGCCCAGCGACACCCTGCCGGAGCGGGTTGACGAGCTGGCCGCGGCATTCCGCGCCCAGCCCGGAGTGGCCAGGGTGGTCACCGCCAGCGAGACGATCCGGGCCATCGAGGACCTGTCCAGCGGGTTGCGCCAGAGAGTGATCATCATCGCCATCGTCCTGTTGGTGGCCGCTGCCGTGCTGATCTTGAACACGATCCGCATGGCGCTGTTCTCCCGTCGACGGGATATCGAGGTGATGAAGCTGGTCGGTGCCACCAACTGGTTCATCCGGGTGCCATTCATGTTCGAGGGGCTCGTCCAAGGCCTCATCGGCGGGGTGATTGCCATTCCGCTCATCTGGCTCACCAACAACTTCTTCAGCGTGATCAACGACGACGTCACCCTGGAGCTGCTGCGGGGCTTCACCGTCGATCCCTCCCGGGTCTGGACGCTGGGGTTCCAGATGGTGGGGTTGGGCGCCATCGTGGGCACGGTGGGCTCAGGCATCGCGGTCACCCGCTTCCTGGACACCTGAGCGACAGCCCTCGCCACCTTTGCGCTTCCTGGACACCTGAGCGACCGCGTTTTCTCAGCGCGTAGTAGGTTCGCGGCAGATGGCCTCGGCGGCAGTGGCCGATGGCCGGGCGAAAGGAGCAGCAGATGGCCCAGCAGGTTCGAGCCGTTATCGCCAAGGCCAAGGGCGAGCCGGTCAGCATCGAGACCATCGAGGTGCCCGATCCCGGGCCGGGCGAGGCCCTGGTGGCCGTGCAGGCCTGCGGTGTGTGCCACACCGATCTGCACTATCGGGAAGGGGCCATCAACGACGAGTTTCCGTTTCTGTTGGGCCATGAGGCAGCCGGAGTGGTGGAGGCAGTGGGCAGTGACGTGACCGGCGTGGCCCCGGGCGACTTCGTGATCCTGAACTGGCGGGCAGTGTGCGGCAACTGCCGGGCATGCCTGCGGGGCCGTCCGTGGTACTGCTTCGCCACCCACAACGCCACCCAGAAGATGACGCTGGACGGCCAGGATCTGTCACCGGCGCTGGGCATCGGGGCATTCGCCGAGAAGACGCTGGTTGCGGCGGGCCAAGCCACCAAGGTCAACCCCGAGGCCAGTCCCGAGGTGGCTGGTCTGATCGGCTGCGGAGTCATGGCCGGGCTGGGGGCGGCCATGAACACCGGCGGAGTCGGCCGAGGCGACTCGGTGGCCGTTTTCGGCTGCGGCGGGGTCGGAGATGCCGCCATCGAGGGATCCCGCTTGGCCGGAGCGCACACCATCATCGGGGTGGACATCGACGACACCAAACTGGAGTGGGCGAAGGAGTTCGGCGCCACCCACACCGTCAACTCCAGCCGGGAGGATCCGGTGGAGAGGATCAGGGAACTGACTGGGGGCCACGGCGTGGACGTGGCCATCGAGGCCATCGGTTTGCCCCAGACCTACGAGCAGGCCTTCTACGCCCGGGATCTGGCCGGGGTCGTGGTGCTGGTGGGGGTGCCCAATCCGGAGATGAAGATCGAGCTGCCCATGATCGAGATATTTGGACGAGGGGGTGTGCTCAAGTCGTCGTGGTACGGCGATTGCCTGCCGTCGCGGGACTTCCCCATGCTGATCGATCTCTATCTCCAGGGACGGCTGAACCTGGAGCGGTTCGTGTCGGAGACCATCTCGCTGGAGGACGTTGAGGAGGCGTTTCACGCCATGGAGAGGGGAGAAGTGCTCCGGTCGGTGGTAGTGGTCTGAGGCCTTTCGCGCCGTGTGGCGCGGAATTGTGCATTGACCCCGGGGAGGGTCGGTCGCTACCCTTTTCTGTCGCGGGTGGGGCTAATGGGGCCAATGAGGCTTGAGTAGGCCGTCGCGTCTGCTCTTGACGGAGGCACCCGATATGCCTGAACTAAACCTGACGACGGTCATTACCTCGATCATCGTCGTACTGCTGCTGGCACTGCCGTTCGTTGCCGCCCGGCTACCGCATTCCCGCCGGACTGTGTCTGGCAACCTCGAGTCGTGCAGTCCTGCGACCAGTGATCTTGAGAGGTCAGGTCCCGGTCCGGGATTCACCTACGCTCTGGTGCCCCCTGGGGGCCATCCTGAAGATGAGGATGGCGGTGAGAAGGGCTCGTGGCAGTGGTGCTTGGCCTTCATACCGGAAGAGACGTCCGAGGGCGGCTCCGAGCTGCCGCCGTGGTGGGCGCCGGCACCCCCATGGAGTGCGGCTGCGGAGCACGACGGGGACTTCACCCGCGACGCTGATGTCCTGCAAGCGGTGTTCGACGAGACCAGCGCCTATCCCGCCGCGAGGTCTAGCGGCGTCTAGGGCGTTCCCTGCCCCGAAGATGGGGCAGTTGGAGCATCATTGGGCATGGCCGAAGATCGGCACCGAGATCGGCGGCTGGCCATGGTGCGTCGCCAGATTGAGGGCCGCGGGGTTCGCGACCCCCGGGTTCTGGCCGCCATGAGGTCGGTGCCCCGCCATCGGTTCGTGTCCCGAACGCTGGCGGGCGATGCCTACAAGGACCACCCGTTGCCCATCTCGGCGGGCCAGACCATCTCGCAGCCCTACATCGTCGCCCTGATGGCCGAGGCTGCGGCCATCGAGCCGGAGCACCGGGTGCTGGAAGTGGGAACCGGGTCGGGTTACGGCGCTGCGGTGCTGGCCGAACTAGGCGCCTCGGTAGTCACGGTGGAGCGCCACCGGAAGCTGGCCGACGCGGCGGCCAAGGTCTTGAGCACCCTCGGATATGCCAACGCCACGGTGGTGTGTGGCGACGGCTCACAGGGCCATCCGCCGGGTGCCCCCTATGACGCGGTAGTCGTCACCGCAGCAGCCCCCAGCATCCCGCAGCAATTGCTTGACCAGCTGGCCGACGGCGGACGGCTGATCATCCCCGTCGGGCCGCCCTCCTTCACCCAGAACCTGACCCTCGTCACCCGAGCAGGGGACGAGACCACCTCCAAGCGGTTCTGCCCCGTGAGATTCGTTCCCCTCGTCGAAGAGCCCTGAGCGGGGTCCCGCTCAGCCCTCTTCCCCCAGCGGCCAATTGCTCAGCTTGGTGTAGCGCGCGCCATCGGAGTGGAGCTGGCTGGACACCAGCCAAAGTTCTGTGGCTTTGAATTGAGCGCCGAAGGGCTGGCTGACCAAAGCACCGGGCAATCGCCTTCGGGTTCGAGCCAACGTGAGGTGTCCGGTGAATTTTCGGCGTCCGGGTGCTTGTCCAATGGTCTCAGTCCGGGCTCGCACCTCGGCGGCCAACTCGTCTAGCCCATCCGCGGGCAGCGCCAGCACCCGCCTCCCCAGCCACCGGCTAGCCGGCCCGAGCAGCACAGTGGATGCTGCACCCCGAAACCCCCGCAGGCTGTCCTCCACATCGCCTTGCTCCGCCTCCCCGAAAAACCTCAGCGTGATGTGCCACTGCTCCCGGTTCGTCCACCGCAACCCCTCCACCTCCGGCCGCTCCAACTCGCCCAGCCGCTCAACAACATCCACCGGCGGAAATACAGCCAAGAACAACCGGGCCATCCCGATAGCTTCGCAGGCCAAGGTTCAATCCCGATCCCAGAGCCAAACTGTGTGGCCATGGGGGCGGGTAGGGTGAGCGGGTGCTGCGGTTGAGTGGGGGGGTTTATTCGGAGGTCATCGCCCATGCGTTGGCGGGGCTGCCCAATGAGGCTTGTGGACTCTTGGCGGCTCCGGCGGGGGGAGAGGTGGCCAACCGGTTCTTTCCGGTGCGGAATGCGGCGGAGTCGAGCCAAATCTATCGGCTGGATGATGCCGAATATCTCCAGGTGGAGCGGACCGCCGATGACGAGGGGCTGTCGCTGGTAGCGGTGATGCACTCTCACACCCACACCACCGCCTATCCATCGCCCACCGATGTGCGCGATGCCACGGCGTTCGACCCCTTCGGGGCGCTGCTCTATGTGATCGTGTCGTTGAAGGATCCCGAGCCTGCGCTGCGGTGCTACCGCATTCTCGACGGAGAGATAACCGAAGAACCGGTGGTCGTCGAGGGGTAGGCATCCGGGTAATCTGAGGCCTGTGGCCGCGCACAAATCGGTGATCGATCTGATCGGGAACACCCCCATGGTCGACGTCAGTGTGCTGTCGCCAAACCCATCGGTGGCCATCCACGTCAAGCTTGAGGGGGTAAACCCGGCCGGGTCGGTCAAAGACCGGGTGGCGCGCGAGATGATCCTCGAGGCCGAGGCCGACGGCACGCTGGAACCGGGCCGCACCATCATCGAGCCGTCGTCGGGCAACACCGGGATCGCCCTGGCCATGATTGCGCGGCTCCGGGGCTATCCCATCAAGATCGTCATGCCCGAGAACGTCTCGGCCGAGCGCCGCCAGCTGCTGGAGGTGTTCGGGGCCGAGATCATCTGGTCGCCGGGGGCCGAGGGGTCCAACGGGGCCGTCCGCATGGCCCAGAGGCTGGCCGATGAAAACCCGGATTGGGCGTTCCTCTACCAGTACGGCAACGAGGCCAACCCTCGGGCCCACTACAACACCACCGGGCCGGAGATCTACGCCGACTGCCCCGAGATCACCCACTTCGTGTCGGGATTGGGCACCAGTGGCACATTGATGGGGGTGGGCGCCTATCTCAAGGAGCGCAAACCCTCGGTGCAGGTGCTGGCGGTGGAGCCCCCCGCGGGGGAGATGGTGGACGGCCTGCGCAGCTTGGACGACGGGTTCATCCCCCCGGTCTATGAGAAATGGGGCGGCGACCAGCTCTTGGACGGCAAGCGCATCGTGCGCCCCCGAGAGTCGATCGAGTGGACCCGGCGGTTGGCTGAGGAGGCTGGCATCTTCGCCGGGATCTCCACCGGTGCGGCACTGGCCGGGGCAGCCCGAGTGGCCGAGCGGACTGACGAGGGCGCGGTGGTCGTGGTTTCGGCCGACGGCGGCTGGAAGTACCTGTCCACCGGGGCATGGACCGACCCGATCGACCAGGTGACCGCTCGAGCCGAGTCGATCATCTACTTCTGAACTCCAAGTGAAAAAATCCCCACTTGGACGGGTTTTGTGGTCCTTGATGTGCTATAAGCACTCCGCGCTGCTAGGATTTCCATACCCAAACCACACCACCACGCTGGAGCACAGCTCCAGCCGAACGGCCTCGACTCATCCCGCCAGAGTCGAGGCCGTTCCTCTTTGGGCTCTTGTATCGTGCCCCAGTGGTCGAAGCAGCCGAGAGGCGCCAAGAATTGAGGTGTGGCGAATGAGAGCAGGTCAACGATGAGAAGCGACGGCCGGGCGGCGGACGAGCTGCGACCTATCACCTTTGAGCGGGATTTCACCGAGATGGCCGACGGCTCGGTGCTGGTCTCGTTCGGCCGCACCCGGGTGCTGTGTACTGCTTCGGTCGACCCCGATGTGCCCCGGTGGATGAGGGGTCGGGGAACCGGCTGGGTGACCGCCGAGTACTCCATGCTCCCCGGGTCGTCGCCGGAGCGGGTCAATCGGGAAGCGGCCCGGGGCCGCCAGTCGGGCCGCACCCAGGAGATCCAGCGTTTGATCGGCCGTTCACTGCGAGCGGTGACCGATGCCGCGAAGCTCGGCGAGCGCCAGGTGATCTGCGACTGTGACGTGCTTCAAGCCGACGGCGGCACTCGCACCGCCGCCATCAGCGGCGCCTACGTCGCTCTGCACGACGCTTTCACTCGGCTGGTTGTCGCAGGCCAGATCGAACAGCACCCGATGATCGAGGCGTGCGCCGCGGTGTCCGTCGGGATCATCGACGGAACACCGTCGCTCGATCTGCCCTATGAGGAGGACGTGTCCGCCGAAGTGGATATGAACGTGGTGATGACCGAGTCGGGCCGCTTCGTGGAAGTGCAGGGCACCGCCGAGGGCCAGCCGTTCGGCCGGGACCATCTGGATGCGCTGCTGGACTTGGCCACTGCGGGGATAGAGCAGATCATCAAGCGGCAAAACGAGTTGCTGGCCGACCCGCCCCCATCTCGTTGAGCCCTCCGCCAGACAGTCCGCCGCGCTTGGTGGCGGCAACCGCCAACCCCCACAAGCTGACTGAGATCGCCGCTATCTTGGGATCGGCGGTGGAACTCCTGCCTCGGCCCGCCGATCTGGGCGAAGTGATCGAGGACGGCGACACCCTGGAGGCCAACGCCCGGCTGAAGGCTGCCGCGGTGTGCGCGCACACCGGAAAGGCCGCAGTCGCCGACGACACTGGCCTGGAGGTGGCCGCACTGGCAGGAGCGCCGGGAGTGCGGTCGGCCCGATTTGCCGGGGAGCACGCCAATGACGCCGACAACCGGGCACGTCTGCTGGACGAGCTCGAGGGGGCAGCCGACCGGTCGGCCTGCTTCCGCACGGTGGCAGTGGTGGTGTTCCCCGACGGTCGTGAGCTGCTGGCCGAGGGCATGATGTCGGGAGTCATCGCCGCCGCGCCTCGTGGAGACGGGGGCTTCGGCTACGACCCGGTGTTCGTCCCCGACGGGGGAGACGGGCGCACGTTCGCCGAGATGTCGGCCGACGAGAAGAACGCAATCTCCCACCGGGGCCGGGCTTTTCGGTCTTTGGCCGCCCAGTTGGGCCTGTAGCCTGACCCCATCAAGCTACGCGCCAGTGGCGGAATTTGGCAGACGCGCAGGGTTTAGGTCCCTGTGGGCGCAAGCCCGTGTGGGTTCAAATCCCACCTGGCGCACAATGTGAATTCGCGAGCTGTGCTCAGGCGGGTGTGGGGATGCGGATGAGCTCTGACACCGGCAGGGAGTAGGTGGTCAAATCCGCAACGGCGTCGTCGCTTATCTCGGGAGTCAATTCCACGATCGCGTGGCGAAAGTCTGGTGAGCCGTAGACCTCGCGCACTCTGCAGCGAACATTGCGGTTTCGTGGCCAGGGAATCTCGACGATTTCGCCAGGAATCGGCTCAGCGCTCTTCATCGCAATCTCCCCTTTCACCACGGCTGCCCCCTACAAGGGGTCAGTGACAATTCTGGCAAGATTCTCGGTGGAAGGATGGGTGATTAGGCGGCTTTTGGTCGTTCGGCGGGTGGGGGATGGGTTGTGGGGCTGGGTCGGGGTGGGGGTAGGAGGTGGTATCGGCCGGTTTTGGGGTCGGCTTCAATGGAGTGGTGGTGTTTGTGGATTTTGGTGTGGCAGCGGGGGCAGAGGAGGACGAGGTTGGTGATGTCGGTGGGGCCGTTTTGGTCCCATGGTTGGATGTGGTGGGCGTCGCAGATCTGTGGTCTTAGGCCGCAGCCCACACAGCCCCCGTCCCTTTTGTGAAGGGCGAGTTTTTGGGCTTTGGTGGGCGCTCTTTGGGCTCTGCCCACGTAGAGGGGCTGCCCATCGGCGGCAAAGATCATGGGGACGATGTCGGCCTCGCAGGCGATACGGCGGAACTCGTCTAGGTCGATGGGTGTGCCGTCGATGATCCCGGCGTTGGTGAGCCGGCCTTCGAGGGCGTCGTAGTCGGCGGACACCACCAGCACTGTCTTTTGCGGGCGGGTCCCGCAGTCCGGGCCGCCCGCTGCGGGTTCGGTGTTGTCGGCGGGTTGTTGGGTGATGAGCGCGACCAGCGCATCAGCGTTGCGCTGTTCGAAGGTGCGGATCGGGTCGAACGCGATGTCGTCACCGAGCATCTTTGTGTTCATGGCGCCGAGTGCGGTCTTGACCCGATCGCCGGAGACCGGATCGAGCTCGGCGTACAAAACGACCATGCCGCCGGTCCCATCGAACACTTTGGCGGAACGGCGGGCTCTCTGGCGCTCGGAGCGGCTCATCCCGTCGGCGGCGCGGCGCTGGTCCTCGCGGGACGCGACTGTCTTCTTGAATTCGTCGTGGTTCTGCCAGCCGCCCAGATCCAATAGCTCTTGTTGGTCTTGGGCGCTCATCGGCGCCCGCTTGTGCGACTCGGCCACGTGCCCGGCCTGGTCGGCGGAGATGCGGCCGTCTTGCACCGCCCCGAGGATCTGGGGCATGGCCGCGACGCCCTGGGCCGTCCTGGCCAGCTGGCGGGCCCGGTAAGCGCTGATGCCCAACTGGTGGCACACCGTCGCCGCCGCTCCCGGGCCCTCGAGCTCGCCGTAGCGGGCAACCAGCCCCACCAGATAGCCCTCAGCCCGGCGGCGAAACAGATCAGCCTCGCCCATCAAACCCAACAGCTCCGAAGCGTCCGCCCCCGAATAATCCGGGAACCCGAAACCCCCGCCAACGCGTGAGCTAGCACCGCCATGAGCACTGCCCGCACGGGGCTTTGTACCGGGGTCCATCGCAACTTCCATACATGAAATTATACCGACCCCAGTGACACATCCCCCCTGAAAACCCCAGGTCAACCCCCGCATCGGCCTATCCGACACCGAGCCCGTCGCTGTTGCCGCCCTGGTCACCGTCGCCTGCGGCGCGGGCAATGACATCAGCGCCAGCGCCCTTACCCCTGAGCCGACTCCTTATCTGCATCGATCAGGTCTGGCCTGCTACGGGGAGCGAACTGAGGGGTGGCATTACAGTTTCGACCCAGATCAAGTGGTTGGCCTTCCGACAGTGGAGGAGGCCGCACAACTGGTGAATTGATTGCCACTACTCAGGGCATTTGTCTGCGGTCAATCCTGGAAATGATCTCCAGGGGAGTCCCCGACTGGGAGCATTCGGACCTTGGCTAGTCCTCTGTTGACAATTCGGTTCTTGCTTCCTCGATCTGCGCCGTCAGCTGCTCTACTGCTGCGGTCAATTCGCTCACCTGTCGGGCTAGGTCGTCTTTCTCGGCTTCTTCTTTGCTTCTGGTGAACCATGCTGCCAGGTTCGCGGTGATGACTCCGAAGACGGTGATGCCCGCCAGCATGACCAGGATTGCTACTGCTTTGCCACCACCCGTCTCAGGAGAGATGTCTCCGTAGCCAACGGTCGTCATGGTGACGATCGCCCACCAGACCGTCTCGCCCAGTGAGTCGATGTCTCCACCGCCACCATCCTCAAAGAACCACACCCCCACTGACGCAGCTGCGATCAGCACAACAGCGGCTACAAGTACCCAGCGGCCCGATGTTCCGGCCCACATCCTCTTGGCGGTGTGCCAGCCCCGCTCCGCGAATGCCACCAGCCTGAGAATCTTCAGCACCTTCAATACCCGCACCGACCGCAAGGCCCGCAACGGCATCAGTACAGGAATCAGGGTTAGAGCGACAATGGCAAAGTCGTACCACTTGCTGATCGCGTACCTTCGGCGACCAGGCCCGTGAATGACCAGCCTCACCCCAAGCTCGGCAGCGAACACCCCTGAAATCAGCCAATTCAACACAGCGAACAATGACGGGTAGAACGACTCGAACACCAAAAGCGGGATGCTCCCCAACGCCAAAACCAGCATTGGCCAATCCGCAGCCTGCTCCCAACGGGCTAGCACGTCCGCTTGATTGGTCTGGGGGGCACTCATGTCGGCAGCGAGTCTACGAGCGTGTCGCAGATCGAATCACTTAACTCTGCTTCACGGACCCTCTCTGCCTGCCCGTAGGGTTAAGGCTTAACGACAATCTTGAATCCAAGTCTCTCCAAGACTGTTGCAGCAGTGTTCTTGCCAGATACGCCACCGCTGAAGCTCTTGGGGCGCTCGCGGTCGGGGTGATTGAGTATGTAGGCGACTCCACAGATCGCCTTCGAGTCGTACTCTTTGCCGTCTACGACCAGCAAATATCTCGTCGCTGGTCCGTATCCGTGCTCAGCTAGAAAAGACTCTCTCCCAATCTTGTCGTGCAGACGAATCGCCCGATGCACACTGGCGCGATCAACGACCTCTGAAACACTCAACAACCTTGCTCTCCTATTTCCTTCCACACCGGAATTTCGCATCTATAGACCTATCAGACCTTTGGCATTCCGGCCTGCTCGCCCGCACTGAACCTCATCACAGGCATCCGTGCACCGTCAGCCGGCACTGCTACGACGCGAGTGTCGGGTTATGGTGGGCGAATGGCTGGGCGGCGGAGCTATAGGCAGTGGCGATTTAAGCGGCCGCGGGCTGTAAAGGGGTACACCCTGCGTAGCCGTCGCGGCAAGGTTGTCTATGTAGGGACCACCAACAACCCCAGGCGGCGTGCTATCGAGCACCAGAAGTCCGGCAAGCGCGGACGCATGAAGGTGGAAACGCCAGGGATGCCGAGGGGAGTGGCTCGACGCTGGGAAGCAGCAAGACTGGCACGGCACCGCCGAAATAACAGAGGTCGGAACCCCCGCTACAACAAGACCAGAACCGGCAGCTAGGGGAGCTGGAGAGCGGTCCTTCGGAATTGTCGGACCAGACCTTTGACCTGCGGGAACGCTGAAAATGGTTTTGGGGATACAGGGTTTGGCGTATCTATGCCGAAGTGGATACGCCGCTGACTAGGGGTTTTCCCTACTCGCGCCAACTCCTCCATACGACATAAGGTTCCTAGTGTTCTGAACCACTACACCACCTGGCGCACATGACTGATGACTTTCGGCGGATTGTGACTGCGGTGGACGGGGATGGTCATTCGGTGGTGGACAGTGATGGGTTGCCGCCGGTGGCGATCAGTCCTCGCCATCCCGAGCAGTTTCTTACTGCGATATGGGCGGTGGACGAGCTTCCTACCAGCTATACCGCATCGGGCGACCGGGGCGGCTTCCGGCTTTCGCCGCCGCCGGGAGGGGTGAACATCATCCGCAACAAGCTGCCGCCCGACTCGGCGGTCTATGTGGACGCCGATGGAAATCCCCGCCCGGTGGGCGACGAGGACAACCTTCACCGCACCGCCACGGTGGACTTCATCTGTGTGCTGGAGGGCGAATTGTGGCTGGTGCTGGAGGGCGACGAGGACGTTCATCTCCGAGCTGGGGACTGCGTGGTGCAGCGGGGGACGGTCCATGCTTGGCGCAACCGCACCGACCGTCCGACCACGTTTCTGGCAGTGCTTTTCGACGCTGACGAGGACACGCTGGCGGCGGCCCCGATCGGGCCGGAGGCGCTGTGAGCGAGTTTCGGGAAAACGAGCCGGACAGCGAGGCCCGGCGGGCCTGGCGGGATCTGCTGGGCGCGCTAGCGGAGATCGACGCCGACTGGATCGGGCCGCAACGAGGCTTGGCCCCCGGCCGGGAGCACTTGGGCATTCGGGGGTTGGGCATGGCGCTGTGGGGGGCGCTGGACCTCTACCTGGAAAATGAACCGGAGCGGCCCCACTTTGTGCGCCTCATCTCCCCGTACCGGAAATGGGGCGACAACCCCGACGCCATCTATTTCTTCGCCCCGCTGCGGGGAGACCTCACCTATCGGGTTCAAGGTCGGCGAGGACGGGAGGTCTACCTGTCGCTCACTGTGCACGGCGGCGACCGCGACGGCCACTGGCCAACCCGGGTGGTGGGCGAGCTCAACATGCACGACATGGCGTTCGACGAAGATGGCTCCTTCGAAGTAGCGCTGTCGCCCCACGCCCACGGGGGCAATTGGATGGAGTTGGCCGAGGACGCCGGATCGGTGGTGGTGCGGTTCTACTTCAACGAGGCAGAAGCCGCCTCGGCCCAGCCCGAGCTGGTGCCCGATCTGCGTATCGAAACAGTCGACGGACCCGAGCAGATTCCGGTACCCGACGACGAAACAGTGGCCCGTCGCCTGAGGCGGGTGGAAGCGTGGGTGCGCTCGAAGTTCGGCGGGCAGATGCTCGGCCCGCTACCCCGGCGCCGCCCGAGTTGGTATTCCGAGGTGCCCAACACCATGGGCCCGCCGGTGGACTGGACCGACGGCGACGGCGGCGGATGGGGAGCGGTTGACATCGCCTACTCGGCTGGCGAGTACGAGTTGGCCCCCGACGAGGCCCTGGTCATGGAGGGACGGCTGCCCGAGGGCCTGTTCACCAACGTGGTGATCTGGAACGAGTTGGGCCAGACAGCCGATTACTTGGAGCACACCGTCTCGCTGAACGACGCCCAGATGGAAACAGACGCAGACCGCCGCTACCGGGTGGTCATCGCCCACCGCGACCCCGGCGTGCCCAACTGGCTGGACACCTGCGGCGAGCCCCGAGCCGCGGTGTTCTGGCGCTTCATGCTCCCCGCCGAACCCCCTGAGGCACCGATATGCACGGTGATGCCGGTGGATCGGGTGGCCGAGACGCACTAGCGGGCCGGTACGATTGTGGCCATGACCGAACCCGTTTTGTTCGAGCCGGGCAGCCCCGAGCGCGGCGCATTCGAGATCTACAACCGGCTTCTAAAGAACCGCATCGTGTTTCTGGGAACCGACGTGAACGACGACATCGCCAACTACATCACCGCGCAGCTTCTCTACCTGGAGGGCGAAGACTCCGAGAAAGACATCTGGCTCTACATCAACTCCCCGGGCGGGTCGGTCACCTCGGGCATGGCCATCTACGACACCATGCAGTTCATCACCCCCGACGTGGGGACCATTTGCATGGGTTTGGGCGCCTCGATGGGCCAGTTCCTCTTGTGTGCCGGAGCCCCCGGCAAGCGCTATGCCCTGCCCCACGCTCGGATCATGATGCACCAGCCCTCGGGCGGCGTTCGGGGCCAGGCCACCGATATCGCCATCCAGGCCGAGCAGCACGCCTACGTGAAGGAACTGCTGGCCGAGCGCATTGCCACCCACACCGGCCAGTCGGTGGAGCAGGTGGAGGCCGACTCCGACCGCGACCGCTGGTTCACAGCCGAAGAGGCCAAGCAGTACGGCATCATCGACCACGTGATCGTCAAGCGCGGCGAGATGCTCTGATCGATCGTCGGCCGACTTCACTGGCCGGCAGTGGCTAGCCCCGCACGTCCAGCCGTACCTCGCCGGGAATCTTGTCGGGGTCGACGAACACCACAGGACTCTCCCAGTCCAGCCTCAAACCACAGTGTTCGGTTGAGTATCGGGCCAGTTCAACCGCGGCCGTTTCGCTTTGCTGCAACTGCTCCGCTTCGAGCGTCAAGTCTTCCGGGTTGTCGAAGGCCTCGATGATGAGGCTCGCAGTGGCATTGATGGTGGCCAGCGACGGCTCGATTTCCAGCGGCGCCACCCGGCGTATGGCTTCAAGTTCGTCCACTACCCCCGCCGCGGCGCTCGGGTCATCGGAGTAGTCCGAGGCCAATGCGCCCTCAGGTCCAAAGGCGGTCTCCAGTTTCTGGCAGAAAGCGCTCAAATCGGGCTGGTCGTCATCACCGCAGGCGCTGAGGCCGAGCATCAGGGCTCCCAGCACCAGCACAGCCGCAATCGGCCGTCGGCGGCATCGCATGGTCAACTGACGGCGGCTGCTTCTCGCAACTCGGTGATGGCGTGGTTGAACCCCAGCTCGTCGGAGAACACCGCGCTGCCGGCCACGAACACCCCAGCCCCGGCCTGGGCCGCGGCTCCGATAGTGGAGCGGCCGATTCCGCCGTCCACCTCCAACTCCACGTCGTGTCCGCCCTCGTCGATCATCGCCCGCACTTCGGCCACCTTGGACTCCATTGATGCAATGTACGACTGGCCACCCCATCCGGGGTTGACGGTCATCACCAGTACCAGTCGGCACAGGTCCAGCACATGGGCCACGGAGGAGGCCGGAGTTGCCGGGTTGAGGGCCACGCCGGCGTCCATCCCCAGTTCTCGAATGGCCCCCAGCGTGCGGTGTAGATGAGGACAGGCCTCGACATGGACGGTGAGGAGCTCGCAGCCGGCCTCGGCATAGCGGGGGGCAAGCTCATGGGGCTCCTCCACCATGAGGTGGGCCTCGAACGGCAGTGACACCAAGGGGCGGATCGAGGCGATCACGTCGGGGCCGAAGGTGAGGTTGGGCACGAACCGGCCGTCCATCACATCCCAGTGGATGCGGTCGGCCCCGGCTTTCTCCAAGCCGATGCACTCCTCGCCCAAGCGGGCGAAGTCGGCGGGCAGCACTGAAGGCGCGATCAGGGCTTCATGGGCCATATCAGTGGCCATGACCCGACCCTACCCGGTGTCGGAGCGGCAGTTGTGCACCATTTGGGCGAAATTGAACAGCCTGCTCAGCGCAGCATTCCGCCGTCGACGAATACCGGTCGACCACTCATGAACGCAGATGCGTCGCTGGCCAAGAACACCGCGGCGCCAACAAGGTCATCGGGCACACCGAGGCGGCCGAAAATGGTCTCGGCGGCAACCTCTTGCTCGAAGCGGGCTCGGGCCTCGGAGTCGCGGGGCAAGATCATGTCGGTGGCCACTGGGCCGGGCACCAACAGGTTCACCCGCACTCCCCGGCTGGCCCACTCCCGGGCCATCGTGGTGGTCCAGTTGGCCATGGCCGCTTTGACCGCGCAGTAGGCCCCGATGCCCTCCATGGGCTGAAAGGCCCCCAGCGCCCCGATGTTGATGATCGACCCGCCCCCGTCGGCGGCCAAGTGGTCGAGCGCGGCCTGCGATAGGAACAGCGGTCCCTTCAGGTTCACGGCCAAGATCCCGTCCAGCTCCTCGGGGGTGACCCGAGTTGTGACATGAGGGCGCAGCACCCCAGCGTTGTTCACCAGCACGTCGAGGCGGCCGAAGCGGCCCATCACAGCCTCGAGCAGCGGCTGATGCTGGTTCAGCTCGCCGACGTCGAGCTCGGCGGCCATGGCCTCCCCGCCCGAGGCGGTGATCTGGTCGGCGAGGGTCTGGCAGGCGTCCAGCGTGCGGCTGGCCGCCACCACCTTGGCCCCGGCCTCGGCCAGCCCCAAGGCCAGAGCGTGGCCGATGCCCCGAGATGCCCCGGTAACCAGGGCCACCTTGCCGGTCAGGTCGAACCTATCCATCGCTTCCCCCGGCTGTATCCTGCGCGGCTGATTCTTGGGCGGCCAGCCAATTCTCCAGGCTGGCGTCCTCCCAGTCGTCGGGGCCGTACACCGTGCGGGGCAGCGGTGTCATCAAGTGGGTGTCGCCGCCGGTCACGTATTCGGCCGAGCGCTGCTCCCAAGCGGTGATCCGCTCGTCGGCGGTGCCCTCGTCGCACAGGCCCCGGGTGGTGTCACGGTTCTGGCTGTAAGTGATATGGGAGGCGATGTCGGCCGCCCACACCATCACCACCTCGTGCTGGTTGTTGAGCACCTCGTAGAGCCCGGTGGGGCGGTGGCCGTAGTCGACCATTAGGGGTACCCGCTCCCGCACCACCGCGGCCAGAAACTCCAGCGGCGTGCCCGGCCGCACGGTGAGGATCTCGTTCACAAAGAGGGTGCCTTTGATGCCCGCCTCGGCGATCTCGGCGGTGTTGGGGCTGCCCGGCACGCCCCCGCATAGCCGGTCGAATCCGCCCGAGCGCCACTGGGCCGCCTCGTCCCACCAGTCGCCGTAAAATGCCTTGCGCCGCTTCAGGTTTAGCCGGTCGAGGTTCTTGGCCAAGCCCTTCCAGCCCTCTGATCCGATGTCCCAGATGTTGACCACCTGGGGCCAACGCCCCCCGCCCGCACCCAGGATGTAGAACGCGCCCTGGAGCCCAAACATCTCCGGCATGCGCAGCACCGGGTCTTGCCACAAGTGCTCCATGTAGTCGTACTGGCCCTGCCCGATGATGTCGACCACCTCATACAGATATAGGTCGCGGTTCATGCTGGGTCTCCGGGGTGGTTGGCAGGGGGCATATTCCTGAGCATCACCCGCCGACGTTACCGGCGTAGGCTCTGCCTGTGCGGCGCGAGACCCAGGTGGAACTGATCCGAGAGCTGTTGGACCATCATGCCTCGGGCACCACGCAGCTGGCGGACGACGTGCTGGTGCTGCCCGCTGAGGTCTATGTGAGCGAACAGCACTGGCAGGCCGAGCGGGAGGCGCTGTTCCGCCGCCGCCCGGTGGTGGCCTGCCTGTCGGGGGCGGTGGCCTCACCCGGCGACTACGTGTCTTTCACCGTGGGCGGCGTTCCGGTGGTGGTGGTACGGGGCGACGACGGGGTGCTGCGGGGGTTCCAAAATGTGTGCCGCCACCGGGCCTCCTCGGTGGTGAGCGGTTGCGGTTCGGGAGCTGCCTCGCTGCGGTGCCCGTTCCACGCTTGGGCGTATCGGCTGGACGGGACGCTTTTGGCCCGGCCCCAGGCGGGGGAGGGGTTCGACGGGACCGACGAGTCGGACCTCGGCCTGGTGCCGGTGCCGGTGGGAGAGGCCCACGGCCTGGTGTTCGTGCAGCCCGAGGGCGACGGCCCGGTAAACGCGGCCAGCCTGGTGGGGGAGGCCGCGTTCGATCTCGATGACTTCAATGTGGGGAGCTACCTCCCGTTCGACCGGTGGGAGTCGAGTTGGCCGTGCAACTGGAAGCTGATGGTGGACACGTTTCTGGAGTCGTACCACGTGTTCTCGCTTCATCGAAAAACAGTGGGCAAGTACTACCTGTCCCAGCCCATGACCTACCGGGGCTACGGCCCCAACCTGAGGTTCCAAACCTGCCAGAAGTCGATCCTGGAACTGGCCGAAACCCCCAAGGACCAGTGGGACCTTCTCAGCCGGGCCACCGTGGAGTATCTGATCGCTCCCAACGTCATTCTGAGCCACAGCGTGGATCACTTTGCGGTGTACCAGTTCTTGCCCACCGCCGTCGACCACACCGACGTCACCATGACCCTTTACACCCCCGAGCCCGTCACAGAACAAACCCGCCCCCACTACGAGCGCACCCTGGAACTCCACCAGAGAGTCGGTGCTGGCGAAGACTTCCCCCAAGCCGTCAAAATCCAGCAGTCCCTATCCTCCGGCCTGGTCGAAGAAACCCTCGTAGGACGCCACGAAGTAGCCCTAATCCACTTCCACCAAGCGCTGGATGAGCTGCTCGAGAGCGGGAACTGACAAGCCAGAGTGGGGCAAAAGCCCTGATTAATGGGCAAATAGGGGCATCTGATTCCGAAGTAATGCAGTAGCCTGCCTATGTATGTCAATGCTTAGCTTCCAGGTTGCCCCAGAAATGGCAAAAAGAGCCAATGAATGTGCCGAGTTCGTGGGAGTTACCCCCTCGGAATTGTTTCGCGAAGCGCTGCGCCGCCATATCGATCCCATCCTGGCCGAGCGGGATGCCGAGATCTACGAGAAAATGCCACTCACCGAAGACGAACTTGCATTGAGCTCTGTCCAGTATTGGCTCCCGGCCGAAGACTGGTCTGACTGGGAAGTGGATGATGACGCCGCTAGCCCTGTTCGGCGAATTTGAAGACTAAGGGGCCAACTTCGGTTTCGTCTGCGTCGAACCACAGTGCGATGGCATCGCGGGCTGTTACCTCAATCTTGGCGTGTCGTCTTGCCTGCGTGTGGCATCCGGGTAGGTTGTCGGCTTTGATCGCCCACCATTTGCCTGATCGGACGACAGTGAGGTGATGGGTGTCACTCACTGATGGTTGAGCATCAGTGTCGTGGGCTAGCGACATGGCTTCTCCTTTTCTGCGTCCTTGATCAGCCCTTCGGCAGTGAACCGAGAAATCTCCCTATGGCGGGGAATCGTCAGTGTCGTACTGCCCAAACGCCAGACCTCATGTTTAGCGCCCTTGCGCCGCAGCTCAAGCATAAGCCCTTTTCTTTGCGCAATCCGCCGAAGTTCCTTTAGCAAGTCCACCTTCTTCATTTGGAACCCTTGTCGCTCAGTTTCGGAGCAAGGGGTTGTGCTGGACTGGTCGGGTTGTGTCAATCCCGCGGTTGGGGAAGGGGTCGGGCGGGGGGCGGGTTTTCCAGCGGTTGGCGTCGGGGTCGCGGGTGACTTGCCAGTTGTCGTCGTGGATGCTGTGGTGGCATTTGTTGCACACCAATACGAGGTTGCCGAAGTCGGTGGGGCCTCCGTCTGACCAGAATTGGACGTGGTGGGCAAAGCCCCGGTTGGCGCTGGCTCCGCAGCCAATGCACTCCCTGTCCCGGTAGATCAGTGCGGCCCGCTGGGCCTCGCTGGCGGTGCGGCGCCGCCGTCCCAGGTTCATCTCCTGGGTGGCGGCCCGGTACACGCCGGGCAGAATGTGGGCGTCGCAGGCCAGGCGAACCAGCTCGCACATCGGGATAGGGGTGCCGTCGGCCAGACGGGCGTTGGCCAGCTCTTGGTTGACGGCGTCGTAGTCGGCCACCACCATCAGCGCCGTGCCATGGGCCTAGCCCTTGCCGGGTTCGAGGATCAATTCGGCAATGGCGTCGGCCATCCGCTGCTGTGGTGTGCGCCGGTCGCTGGGATCCTCTTGGTTCCACAGTTCCTTCTCTTTGGCGGCCAGCACGGTATCGATCTTGGCGCCGGTGATGGGGTCGAACTCTCCCGACATGAGGTACATCCCGGTCTCTCGGCTCGAAAACGCCCTTCCTTTGCGATTCTTGTGTTGCCGGTCGAAGATGGATTGCCCATCGTCGTCGGACTGCTCCTTCTGATGGGTGCGTAACGTCTTTGCGAATTGGTCATAACCCTGGTGCTTGGCCGCCTCGACCAAGAGGGACTGATCGATCGGCCCCTCAGAAGCTGCCCGGGCAATCAACTGAGCATGCCCCACAGGAATGTCTCCCGAGGACAAGGCCTCCGAAGTTTCCGACAGAACCGTCAGTCGCTCAGCAGCCTCCACATCGCGTTGGGCACCCCGCCTAGACGACTGCAACTCCTCCCGAGCCACCCTCTCCGCGGCTACCGCATTCTCCCGGCGGCTCAACTCAGCCAGTACTTGAGACTTCATCGCCCCCAGCTTCGACTCAGCCCGCCCAATCTCCCGAAGCCGACCCCGCAACCCATCCCCCGACAGCCCAGCCACATCGACAGCAGCCACACTCACCCCGTCTGGGTAGCAAACATCTTTACAAGGAATATCCTTGTGATGCCTGGAAATAGATGTGGATTCCATGACGCTCATCCTACCTACGACCAGTGACAGTTACCCCCGAAAAAACCCACCCTGACCAGGAAAAATCTCAAACTCTCTCAAAAATCATGAGTATTCTCAGAACCCATGTCAGAGGTGGTCGGCCAATGCTGAGAGTCGTGGCGCTTGGGGCGATTTGTGAAGTGACCGAGGACGAATCGGTGAGGCATGCCGACCAGCCGGTTCCTCCGTTGCCAGTAGATGGCCCACAACCCATGCCGTACCATCCGGAGCTTCAAATTGTGGAAGAGCCTGACGGTCCGAAGGCAGTGGCCCTTAGTTTCAGCCTGACTGAGTTCGCAGATTTGAGCGATGGCCAGCGAGTCATCCTGAGCGACGACCGCGGGTTTGGCAGCACACTTCATGCCGTTGACTGGAACCCCGGGACCGGCGAGGTGCGCGATGCATCCTGGTACGAAGGATCCGAGCTTGAAGCCTTGGCGAGCGACCCGTGGCGGTTCACCACTCGGGAGAGCCTTACTGAATCGGTGATCGCAGCTCTCGATCCGGAAGACGATCAGGAGTGGTACCGCTGGGTCGTCGAACGGCTGGGCTCCCAGGGCTTCGAAGTCGATCCCGCATCCGTGGAGGCAGCGCCCTACCAGGTTGAATTCGGCACCCAAGTCCTAGAAGAACTGCGAGAGCGGGGGCCTTAGCTGCTCGGAGTGGCTGGGCGGACAAAGACTTGGCAGCTGCAGCCAGTGTTCAAAAAGTGAACAAATTGTCGCTGTGGTGCTTACACTCATGTGCATGGACGCCACCCAACTTTCACATCTTCAGGATGCGGACAGTGCCGTAGAAGACGGTGTGTACTGCCCGTCTCCTGAACAACTCAAGGCAGCCGAGGAGCGGCTGTTGGAGAAGTGCGGGTTTTCAAGGGAAGAGTTGGAAGAGCAGGCGAGACAGGGCAAGTTCAAGACGGAGGCGGCGAAGCGCGCCTGGTTCTGCCTGCCCTGACATGGTGCCATCGCTTCACAAGCAGGCGAAGCAATTCGCCGAAGACCTGTCGAAGCTACTCAACAACACGATTTCCGACGGTGTAAAGCTCAGCGCCGCCAAGCTCAGCGATGGCCGATATGCCATCGGGCGCAATCTCTCGGACAGGAACCCGCTAGAGCCAGACTTGGTCGCCCTGACCACCAGCAAGAAGAAACCAGAGCTGTACTTGTTTGCCTCCCACGAGCTGTGCCTTGATGACACAGAGGGCACCTGGCTGATGGCATCGAAGACGAATTACGCCGTCCAGGTAGGTGAGTCAGAAGATCGGAAGACCCTCTTCGCTTATGACTACGTGCGAAAGCTCGACAACGGGTATCCCCTGGCGCATTTCCACATCTATGGAGATGGAGGCAGGTCCTACGGGTCGATCTTCAAGTCAAGGGGCAGAAAGAGAGACAAGCTGCGTGATCTGCTTTTTCCCATTGGCGGTCTGGTTCACGACGGGGGAGGAATTCTCTTTCGGCCCATACTCGAAGACATCATCGAGATGCTGATCGCTGAAGATCTCGTTGAAGCCAGACCCAAATGGGATGAGGCGGTTCGTGAGGGTCGTGAACGCTTCTATGAGTCACAGCTGAGGGCTGCCCTGCGCCGCTATCCCGATATCGACAGGGCAACTGCGTAGCTGCGAACGTGGCTCAGGCGCTCTTTGAAATCCCAATGGCAATCTGAGGCCCAGTCATCAGAGCAGTCATGAGGAAGCCCACAGAGCCGATTATTGTCTTGGAGTGCCTCTAGACGAGATCCTTGGCGATGTCAGCATCGAAATGGCGGATTCCGGTGGCGATGGGCCAGCGTTGGTCAAACTAGACATCAGCCATCCCGTCCAACTGAGGATTTCAGCTGTCGAGCGCTTGCAGGTCAGCGAACTAGGTGAGAAATGGTCCGAGGCCGGGGTGTACTTGCTCTTGGAGCGGCCTAGTCGGGATGGGGAATGGGAAGTCTATGTTGGCAAGAGTGCAGCTGATGGTGGTGTGAAGAAACGCCTGCTGAACCACCTGAAAGCCTCCAAAAAGCACAGTTGGTACAGAGCTGTAGCAGTCTGCCCTTCAAACAGCGGTTGGGATGAGGCCGAGGTCGCATTCTTGGAGAGGCTCGTATATCAGGCCTTGCGTCGATTGCCTGGAGTCACGTTGTCGAACAGCCAGGAACCGGGCAAAAGCAGACTCGCCCCGAAAAGGCAGAAGCCGCTCCTGAAAGTGCCCGAAGTACTTGCGGGTGTGCTTGCGATGCTTGGGCATTCGGGGGCACGCAGCGACACCCAATCGACTCATGACGTTGAGGAGTCATCCCGGCTCGGAAAACTGGCGAACTTGGTGCAGGCCGGCCTAGTTGATGCTGGCACCAAGGTCGTGACGCTAGACAAGAGATGGCCCGGAGAAGGGACTATCACGGCTGACGGATGTATCCACGCGGCTGGTGAAACGCACCGGTCGCCTTCGGCTGCTGCCAGGGCCATCAGCAAACGGCAATCAGAATCGGGTTGGACCTTTTGGGCAGTCGAATCTACTAGTGGTCCGACACTGCACGAACTGCGCGACCATCTCAGATCCGGCAATGTGCCCCCGCGATTTCCAGAATTGGAGGGGGAGATGCAACCCGAGGCGCCCGGTGATGTCGGGAGTCAGTCTGGGGATCAGCCAGATCACAGTAACGGCAAGGAGCGTGCTGACGCCGATGGGTCCACAGCACAGACTCCGACAAGGCAAGACATCAAACTGGCTGACCTCGTCGCGGTTGGGCTTATCCCTGTGGGGACAACAGTCGTGTCTACCTCTAGGAAGTGGCCAGCGGAGGGCCGCATCCTCGGTGGCGGCCTAATTGAGATCGGCGGCGACAGCTTTGAAAGCCCATCGGCAGCTGCCAGCGCTATAGCCGGAGGGACGAGCGTAAATGGTTGGACCTTCTGGGCCATCAACAGCCCGGAAGGTAAACGCCTCAGTGATGTCAGGGATGATTTGCTAGTGAAGGCTGCTCCAATGGGGGCTTCATTGGGGGGTAGCTAAGTGGGCGCTACCCAAAGTTCTCGGCTTGCCAGGCTCGGGCGGCTTTGAAGCCCTCAGTTCTTATGATGTGGCCGAATTCTTGGGCGGCGGGGGATTGGTGGGCGATGACGTTGTGCTCGCGGGCTGCCTCTTGGGCGGCGGTGTAGCCCATCAGCTCGATGACCTTGTTGCATATGGCCTTGTTGGCGGCGGATATGTCGTTGGGCACGGTGGCCACCCGGCGGGCCAGGGCGTGGGTGTGCTCGGCCAGGCCGTCGGCGGGCACCGCCTCCAGCACGAAGCCGGCTCGGGCTGCGGTGGCGCCGTCGATCATGTCGCCGGTGAGCAGCAGGCGCTTGGCCCATTGTGGACCGGCCAGGTAGGTCCACATGTGGGTGGAGGGCGAGGCCATAGACCGCACGATGGGGTAGCCGAATTGGGCGTCGGTGGCGCACACGGTCATGTCGGCGTGGAAGGCGATGTCGGTGCCCACCGCCAGGCAATAGCCGTGGACCGAGGCGATGATCGGGGTTCGCAGCCGCCACATATCCTCGAACCGCCGGAACGGCTCCACCAGGGCCAACTCCTGCTCGAAGGACCGGGAGTCGTAGTCCAGGTCGATCTCGTCGGGGTCGAGGTCGATGCCCGAACAGAACGCCTCGCCCGAACCCTGGACCACAATGGCGCCGACATCAGCCGCGGCGTCGGCCTCGGCCAAGGTGTCAAAGAACTGGCCGAGCTGGGCCATGGTCAGGGCGTTGCGCCGCTGTGGGCGGTTCAGGGTGATGTAGCGGACCCGCTCCCGGTCCTCAGCAAGGATGGCGGGCTCAGATTCATGAGTCTCAGGCACGGGGCCGACGGTAGCGCGCCTGCTGGCAGGCGGGGACCCGGTGTCCAAGAGGGCACCGCCAACCACCCGGCGGTAGCCTGGTTTCGTGGACGATCTCGGTTACATCCCCTTCGACTGCGACAACCATTACTACGAGGCGGTAGACGCCTTCACGCGCCATGTGGACCCCGCCATGCACCCCCGCTGCGTGCAATGGGCCGAGGTGAACGGCCGCCAGTACCACTTGGTGGGGGGCCAGATCAGCCACGCGGTGGTGAACCCCACTTGGGACCCGATCGCCTTGCCCGGCGCCATGCACGACTACTTCCGGGGCAATCCCGAGGGCCGCAACCCCGTCGAGATGCTGAGCAAGCGGGAGAAACTGCCCCGCTACTACGTGGACGACCGGGACGCCCGGGTCGACAAGGTCCGCCAGCAGGGGCTTCAGTCGGTGTGGCTGTTCCCCACGCTGGGCGTGCTGTACGAGGAGCTCATCAAAGAGGACATCGAGGCGGTGTGCGCCCTGTTCGGCGGGTTCAACCGCTGGCTCGATGAGCAGTGGGGATTTGCCTACCGAGACACCATCTTCGCCGCCCCCTACATCGCCTTGGGCGACGTGGACTGGGCCTGCCAGGAGCTTGAATGGGCCCTCGACAAGGGTGCCCGCACCATCGTGATGCGCCCTGCCGCGGTCTGGACAGCCGACGGGTTCATGTCGCCGGCCGACGAGCACTTCGACCCGTTCTGGGCCCGGGTGAACGAGTCGGGCATCTGCGCGGTGGTCCACGCCGGCGACAGCGGCTACACCACCCACGGCTACGACGTGGACGGGTTCGCCTCGTCGGGCATGGCCAAGGAGCGCAAGTACAAGCCCAGCATCAAGGCCTACAACATCGAGCGGGCCGCCTACGACTACCTGATCACCCTGTCGCTGGAAAAGCTGTTCGAGCGGTTCACCAACCTGCGGATCGCCTCGGTGGAGAACGGGTCGCAGTTCTTGAGCGACATGTTCCGCAAGCTGGGCCAGGCCACCCACAAGAGCATCGGCTGGTTCAAGGAGGATCCCTCCGAGCTGTTCCGCCAGCATGTGTGGATCAACCCCTTCTGGGAGGACGACGTGGCCGAGGTGGTCCACTACATGGGGGACGACCGGGTGATCTTCGGCAGCGACTGGCCCCACATCGAGGGGATGCCCCAGCCGCTGGACTATCTGGTGGAGCTCAAAGACAAGGGCTTCGACGACGCCACCAAGAAGAAGATCCTCCTCGACAACGTCACCGAGCTGAACCAGCTACAGCCCGTCTGACTCCTACAAACCGGGATCGGCAAACAGGGAGCACGTCATAGCCACCCAGAACTGTGCCTTGACGTAGCGGGTTCCTCTTGGGGATTTATGGGTGCTCATTCTTCAGTCGTTGTCGGTGATGGTGCCTTGGGCTTGGTTGTCGGCGAGTGTGGCGTGGGCGGTGTCGGTCAGGATCAGCTTGAGTGTGAGGGTCTCGTCTCCCTCGCGGGGGGTGCGGTCGTCGATGAGGGAGACTTGGATGGTTTTTGTGGTGTCGCCGGGGGCGAAGGTGATCTGGCCCCAGTCGGGCCGGTAGTCGGCGTAGGGCATGGCGGTGCCGGGGTTGGCGGCGTAGTACACGGTCACGGTGGCGGTGCTGGTTGCGCTGAGCCTCACGGTGAACTCGATGGCGCCGTCGCCCTCTGCGGCGGTCGCGTCGTCCACTGTGATCGTCGGCTTCGACGCCGGCGGTGGCGGTGGCGGTGGCGGCGGGGGGTTGTCGTCGTCGGCTATCGCGATGGTGGCTGTGCCAGCCGCTGTGGAGACGGTGTAGCCGCTGCCGGCGCTCACGGTGGCGGTGACCGACCCGTCGGGTTCGTCGGTGGTGTCGTTGGTCGTGGCGACGGTGAGCGTCGCGGTGCCCGAGGTGGGGATCGTGACCGTTTGCGTGCCGGGCGAAACGCCGAAATCGCCGGACTGGGCCACGGCCACGTCCACAGTCAGCGGCGCTGCGGGCGCGGGGTCGGCGGTGATCGTGAACACCGCGTCGCCGCCCTCTGTGATCCCGCTGCCGGCGGTGATGCTCACCTCGGGATCAGCCGGCGGCGGAGGCGCCGGGTCGTCGTCGTCTCGGACCGCGACCGTGGCTGCGGCGGCGCTCGCGGACACCGTGTAGCCGCTGCCGGCGCCGACGGTGACCGTCACCGACCCGTCGGCCTCATCCGCGGAGTCGTTCGCCGTCGCCACCGTGAGCGTGACGCTGCCGGTAGTGGGAATCGTCACTTGGCGCGCCCCTGCGGTGACGCCGAAATCGCCGGACTGTGCGACGGTCACATCCACCGTCAACAGCGCCGACGGGGCCGGGTCGGCCGTTACGGTGAAGATCGCGTCGCCGCCCTCGTCGATGTCGGCGCCTGCTGCGATGCTGACCTCAGGCGTCGCGGCCAGCGGCGGCGGAGGCGCCGGGTCGTCGTCGTCTCGGACCGCGACCGTGGCTGCCCCAGCAGTCGCGGACACGGTGTAGCCGCTGCCGGCGGTGACGGTCGCGGTGACCGACCCGTCGGCCTCATCCGCGCTGTCGTTTGTGGTGGCAACCGTCAGCGTGACGCTGCCCGAGGTCGGGACGGTGACGGTGTGCGAACCCGGCGACACACCGAAATCACCCGCCGCGGTGACCGCCACCGTCACATCCAACCCCGCCGACGGCGCCGGAACAGCAGTCACCGTGAAGGTGGCGTCGCCGCCCTCGTCGACGTCGCCGCCGGCTGCGATGCTGACCTCTGGGTCCGGTTGGACCGCGGTCTGCGTCGGGATGCCGGCGACCGTCAGCGTGAACGACCCGGCCGTCGACGAGCGGTACGTCGTCGCCTCGATGGTGTAGTCGCCTGCCGCGAGCCGGCGGCTGATCCGCGAGTTGTACCCGTCGCCTCCGTCATCGTTGAACACCAGCGCAGCACCCGACCGCTGGCCCGGTCCGGCGCGCAGATACAGATACGTGTCAGCCGACGACTCCAGATCGATCGTCACCAAGGCCGAGCCGCCCAGCGAGAACGAATAGAACCGCGCATACCGGCCAGCCCGAGCCGAGGAATCACAGCCCACGGCCCACTCACCGGTGACGCTCCCATCACCCGACAACGCCACCACACACGGATCGCCCACCGGCGCCGCAACATCGTCATCGGCCACCGCGACCGACGCCGATGAAGCAGCCGAGGACACGGTGTAGCCGCTGCCGGCACTCACGGTGGCGGTGACCGACCCGTCAGCCTCGTCGGTCGAGTCATTGGTTGTAGCGACAGTCAGCGTGGCGCTGCCCGACGTCGGAACTGTCACTGTCCGCGAACCCGCGGCCACACCGAAATCGCCCGCCGCGGTGACCGCCACAGCAACATCCAACCCCGCCGACGGCGCCGGAACCGCAGTCACCGTGAACACCGCATCACCGCCCTCGACAATGCCAGCGCCGGCCGCGATGCTGACCTCGGGCACATCGTCGTCTCGGACCGCCACGGTGGCCGTGCCCGCCGCAGCGGAGACCCTGTAGCCGCTGCCGACGCTGACCGTCGCGGTCACCGACCCATCAACCTCGTCAGCCGAATCGTTCGTCGTCGCCACCGTCAAGTCAGCGCTGCCGGTGATGGGAATGGTGACGGTGCGCGAGCCCGGCGACACACCGAAATCACCCGACTGAGCGACAGCCACCGTCACATCCAAAGCCACCGACGGCGCCGGGTCGGCAGTGACCGTGAACACCGCGTCGCCGCCCTCGTCCACATCGGCGCCCGCGGTGATGCTGACCTCGGGCGGCGGGGTGTGGCAGCTCATGGCAGCGTTGATCGGCGTCCAGCCCGGCCACGACTTGCCCTCGCTGAACGTCCTCACCGCCTCAGGAGTGGTCGAACCGGGAACGGCGCCGCCCGGCGGTGCGGGCAACGGATCGGCACCCAGATAAGCGAGAATCTGCCAGAACAACGTCTCGCTGCCGCCGTTATTGTCGCTGTGCCACGCGAACGCGGAGCGGGCCCGGCTGATGGCATCCGCGGTGTCACACGGCGGATCATCGTCATCGGCGACAGCCACAGTCACGGTACCCGCAGTCGCAGACACCGCGTAACCGGAGCCCGCACCGACCGTCGCTGTCACCGAACCGTCGGCTTCGTCTGCCGAGTCGTTCACCGTCGCCACCGACAGCGTGGCAGCCCCCGACGTGGGGACTGTCACCTGACGCGAACCCGTCGAAACACCGAAATCGCCGGACTGGGCCACTGACACGTTCACAGACAACGGCGACGCCGGCGCCGGAACCGCAGTCAACGCGAACTCCGCAACGCCGCCCTCGGCGACATCGGCACCCGCCGTGATGCTGATCTTGGGCTCATCGTCATCGTGGACCGTGACGCTGGCCGCGCCGGACGTTTCCGAGACCGTGTAGCCCGTGCCTGTGTTGATCGTCACGGTGACAGTGCCGTCGTCCTCGCCCACGTTGTCATCGGCCGTGGCGACGCCCAGGGTGTAGCTGCCGCCGGCGGGGACAGTCACCGTCTTCGTCTCGACGGTGACGCCGTAGTCGCCGCTCGCCGTGACGGAGATGTTCACCGGCAAGTCAGCAGACGGACTCGGGTTGGCTGCGATGACGAACGCAGCAGTCTCGCCTTCGCGTATGTTCGTCGCCGCAGCCACGTTCACCACGGGATTGGAGACAGTCCCGACTTGGCCGCTCGAAGGGCCACGCTGATTGTCAGGCCGCAGCGGGCAGTACGGCTGCCCGTCAGGGGTCTCGATGCCCGGCTTCTCGGCGCAATACTTCAGCACCGGATACTGGGTGGACGTGCCGAAGTCCCACGGATCATCACCCGGACCCAGAAAGCTCCCGTGATAGCTGCCCACGTCCACGTCCACATCCCAGTCCTCGTAGATGCCCGTGTAACCGGTGGGCGCCTGCAACTGGGCAGTAGTGAAGCCCAAACCACAATCCGGGCTGTGAACCATGCCCGTGGCTTCTATGTCCCAGTAGTTTGCGCCGTCGCTGCGCTCCCTCTTGCTCCGCGTGCAGCCCGCGGTCAACCCGCCGGCTGCGACCTCGGCACTGGGACTGCTGACGCGTCCGGTGGCATAGTTCGCTCGCATCCACGACTCGGTCCATGAGTGCGAGTAGTGGCCGACCAATCCGCCAATGCGGCGCTGATGCGGACCGGAATAAGCCCCGGTGTGAGTGACTGAGCCGGTCGCGTATGCGGCCCGTATATGTCCATCCGTACGGTAACCGACTAGGCCACCACCTTCGTCGCCCGCAACCGTCACGTCTCCGGTGGCGTAAACGGCGGCGACGCCGGTCCAGCTCACTGATCCCAGCAAGCCGCCGACCATTGCTCCGCCAGCGACGTCGCCGGTGGCGTAACTCTCGATCATGAAACCGTAGCGCCAGATGGAGCCAGCCAGCCCACCGACCCAAGCGTTTCCCGACACGTCGAGGTCGGAATAGACGCCGCTGACCCGGGCACGCTCGATTTCGCCGGTCAGCGCTCCCACACTCCAACTTCCGATCACCTGACTGTCCGCATTAGGTGCGGTTAGCCCGAAGTTGCGGACGTGTGCGCCAGGACCGATTGCACCGAACAGTCCGGCCCAACTCAGTTTTGGGTCGTTGATGTACAGGTTGGCGATGGTGCGCCCGTTGCCTTCGAACTCTGCTGTGAACATCCGAGCGCGCGGGTTAGGACGGTCGCCGCAACAGACGGAGATTCGACCGACAACAAAGTGGTCCCTGAATCGATAGTGCGCCTTTGTTGATTTGATCTTCTCTGCGCCGATGAGGGGGTGCCATCCGAGGCCGTTGTTCCAGTAGGTGTCGCCTGTGTCGGCTCGGCCGTTTCCGTTGGTGTCGAAGTCGAGGTCGGCGCTGAGTTCGAAGCCTGTGCAGCCGCCGGTCGGGCAGCCCATGCCGGTGGCGGCGTTGGGGAACGCGGCGGCGAGCTTCGCGGCGCCGTCGGGGTCGTGGCCGGTGAACCCGTTCTTGTCGGGCGGGTACACGTCAGCGGCGCCGTCGCCGTTGAGGTCCCAGCGGATCGCGTTCAGCTGCGCCAGGTTGCAGATTTCGATCAGGCCGTCGTCGTCGATGTCGTAATCGCCGCCGGCGGCGGCAGGGCATGGGCCGCTGCGCGGCGGGCCGACCGTGACCGACACGCTGTCGGCTGACACGCCAGCGTAGTCGCCGGCGCTGGCGACGGTGTGGGCGATGCTGGTCTGACGGCCACCCGCAGTGTCGGTGCTGTCGTCGACCGCGGTGACCGTCACCGTCTGTTCGGTGCTCCAGTCAGCAGAGGTGAACGTCAGCGTCGCCGGGGAGACCGTCGCCACCGACGTGTCGCCGCTGGCCAGATCGACAGTCACATCGCCGCCGGCAGGCTCGCTGGCCAGCCGCACCGTGTAGGCGCCTCGGTGCTCCAGAACCCCGCCGGTATCGGGATCGTCGGCTTCGGCGAGCGCCAGCGAGCCTGCCGACACGCTCACGCCGCGGGTGTCGTCGTCGGCGACCACGACAGCCACATCGTCCACCATCACCTCACCGGAGCCGATGCCGCTGACGTCGTGCCGGATGCTCGCGTGACGATCCCCGACGTTGTCTATGTCGTCATCGACAGCAGTCACCGTCACCGTCTGGGGGGCCTGCCAGTTCGCCGCCGTGAACGTCAACGCCCCCGACACCGCAACAACCGAAGCGTCCGCGCTCACCGGCGTGACAGTGACAACACCGGAGGGCTCCTCGGTCAGCCTCACCGAATAGGCCGCCTGATGCTCCCACACGCCGACAGTGCCAAGATCGTCGGCCTCGGCCACAGACACCGAGCCCCGCGACACCGCCACGTCCCAGTCCGCACCGACCTCATCGATCTTGATCTGGAAACTGGCCAACAGCCGCCCGCCGGTGTGCAGCCGATGCACACGGACACGGCTCGTGTACCAGCCCGGCGTCACATCGCCCACCACAACCCGAAGCCCGAAGGTCGCCGACGAGTTCCCAGCAACCGTCACCTCACACGGACACTCCCCCAACCTGCTCTTTCCCGGCAGCGACGGACTGAACACGCTCTCATCAAGCGCATCCGCGGTGCCGCTCTGGCTGATGGAGAACGTCGAAACAGCCGAGCTGTTGTTGATCAGCCGGATCACCAAATCGCACTCGGCGTCAGACCGCAGCCTGCCCTGCGCAGCAACCGGACACGGATCCTTGCCAGACCCGGCATCAGGCTGAACCGACGCCTGAGCCGACGGCAAACCAGCCGACGCCCCAACAGGGCTCAGCAACAGCGCAACGAGAACAGTCGCAACCGAAGCAACGACCAAGCCGGTGAACCGTCGCGGCATCAGCATCCGAACCCCCGCCTCACACACCCGCCCCGAAACAGCCGAGACGATCGCACACATCGTAGCACAAGCAAACCGCGGCTCGGCACGCATCGGCGGGCGCTGCAGGACTCGAACCCGCGACCCCCTCCTTGTAGGGGAGGTGCGAGCGGGTCCCGTAACCGCATCATCCCCGGCATCTACTGACCCCGCTCAACTGTCAGTCGTTGTCGGTGATGGTGCCCTGTGCCTGGTCGTCCGCGAGTGTGGCGTGGGTGGTGTCGGACAGGATCAGCTTGAGCACGAAGGTCTCGTCTCCCTCGCCCGAGGTGCGGTCGTCGATGAGGGAGACCTGCACGGTCTTTGAGGTGTCGCCCGCAGCGAAAGTGATCCGGCCCCAGTCGGGCAGATAGTCGGCGTAGGGCATCGCCGTGCCCGGGTTGGCGGCGTAGTACACGGTCACAGCGGCGGTGCTGACTGCGCTGAGCCTCACGGTGAACTCGACTGCGCCGTCGCCCTCGCCGGCTGTCGCGTCGTCCACCGATATCGACGGCTTCGACGACGACGGCGGTGCGGGGTCGTCGTCGGCTATTGCGACAGTGGCCGTGCCGGCGGTCGCAGAGACGGTGTAGCCGGAACCGGCGCCGATGGTGGCGGTGATCGACCCGTCAGCCTCGTCCGCGCCGTCATCGGCGGTGGCGACGGTCAGGGTGACAGTGCCCGACGTGGGGACAGTGACGGTCCGCGAACCGGTGACCGCACCGTAGTCGCCGGTCTGAGCGATCGTCACGTCGACCGTCAGCGGCGCTGCGGGCGCGGGGTCGGCGGTGATCGTGAACACTGCGGTCCCGCCCTCTGTGATCCCGCTGCCGGCGGTGATGCTCACCTCGGGATCAGCCGGCGGCGGAGGCGCCGGGTCGTCGTCGTCTTGGACCGCGACCGTGGCTGCGGCGGCGCTCGCGGACACCGTGTAGCCGCTGCCGGTGTCGACGGTGACCGTCACCGACCCGTCCGTCTCATCCGTCGAGTCGTTCGCCGTCGCCACGGTGAACGTGACGCTGCCGGTAGTGGGAATCGTCACTTGGCGCGCCCCTGCGGTGACGCCGAAATCGCCGGACTGCGCGACGGTCACATCCACCGTCAACAGCGCCGACGGGGCCGGGTCGGCCGTTACGGTGAAGATCGCGTCGCCGCCCTCGCCGATGTCGGCGCCTGCTGCGATGCTGACCTCAGGCGTCGCAGCCAGCGGCGGCGGAGGCGCCGGGTCGTCGTCTTGGACCGCGACCGTGGCTGTGGCGGCGCTCGCGGACACGGTGTAGCCGCTGCCGGCGGCGACGGTCGCGGTGACCGACCCGTCGGCCTCATCCGCGGAGTCGTTTGTGGTGGCAACCGTCAGCGTGACGCTGCCCGAGGTCGGGACGGTGACGGTGTGCGAACCCGGCGACACACCGAAATCACCCGCCGCGGTGACCGCCACCGTCACATCCAACC
>JAJDYE010000036.1 GCA_022822905.1 Acidimicrobiia bacterium
GCCGAGTCGCCGACCGTGGCAACCGTCAAGTCAGCGCTGCCGGTGGTGGGGATGGTGACAGTGCGCGAGCCCGGCGACACACCGAAATCGCCCGCCACCGCAACCGCCACCGTCACATCCAACCCCGCCGACGGCGCCGGAACCGCAGTGAGGGTGAAGGTGGCGCCGCCTCCCTCATCGATGTCGGCGCCCGCGGCGATGCTGACCTCCGGCGGCGGGACATGGCAGCCCATGGCGGCGTTGATCGGCGTCCAGCCCGGCCACGACTTGCCGTCGCTGAACGTCCTCACCGCCCCAGGGGTCGTCGAACCAGGCGCAGCGCCGCCCGGCGGCGCCGGCAACGGATCAGCACCCAGATACGCCAGAATCTGCCAGAACAACGTCTCGCTGCCGCCGCCATTGTCGGCATGCCACGCGAACGCGGAGCGGGCCCGGCTGATGGCATCCGCAGCGTCACACACCGGATCGTCATCATCAGCCACCGCGACAGACGCCGACCCCGCCGTCGCAGACACCGCATAGCCAGCGCCCGAACTGACCGTCGCAGACACCGACCCATCCGCCTCATCAACCGAATCGCCGACCGTGGCAACCGTCAAGTCAGCGCTGCCGGTGGTGGGGATGGTGACAGTGCGCGAGCCCGGCGACACACCGAAATCGCCCGCCGCCGCAACCGCCACCGTCACATCCAACCCCGCCGACGGCGCCGGAACCGCAGTGAGGGTGAAGGTGGCGCCGCCTCCCTCGGTCACATCAGCCCCCGCCGCAATGCTGACCTTCGGCGTTGCTGCCACCGTGCCAATGCCACTGACATCCAAGGTGAAGCTCCCAATCCTGGCGCGGAAAGCCGTCGCCGCCTCAATGGTGTACCAGCCAGCCGGGAGCGGCTCTCGGATGAGAGCGTCATAAATGCCGGGCCCGCCGAATTGGTTCTGGTGCAGAGCTTGGCCTCGCCAGACATCCTTGCCCCTGCGCAGGTAGAGGCGGGTGTCCCGGCGCGACTTCAACTCGATGGTGACGGTGCTCCGTTCAGTGAGTTCAAAGGCATAGAACCGTGCGGTAAAGAAGCGTGTATTGGGCTTGCGCCGCTCATCGGAGAGGCAAGCGCTGCTCCAACTGCCTGTAGAGGTGCCGTCGACTGTCAGGTGTTCGAAACAAGAATCAGCAGGCGTCGCGTCCTTGACGCTGACAGAGGCTGCACTTGCTGATGCTGACACCGTGTAGTCGGTGCCTGTGCTGAGTGTGGCGGTGACGGAGCCGTCGGCTTCCTTTACGGAGTCGCGTGTCGTGGCAACGCTCAATGTTGCGCTGCCCGACGTCGGGATGGTGACAGTCTGCGATCTTGGCGTCACCCCGAAGTCACCTACATTCGTGATCGCGACGCTCACCGGGAGTGCTGCCGCCGGTACCGGAGCAGCAGTCACTGTGAACACCGCATCGCCGCCCTCGGTGACACCGCCACCGGCTGCGATGCTGACCTCGGGCGCATCGTTATCGGCGACTGCGATGGTGGCTGAGCCTGCGGCTGCGGAGATGGTGTAGCCGCTGTCTTCGTTGATAGTCGCGGTGACCGTGCCGTCGGCCTCGTCGATACCGTCGTCAGTCGTCGCCACGGCGATAGTGGCGCTGCCCGACGTGGGGATCGTGACGGTTTGCGAGCCCGGAGAGACACCGAAGTCGCCCGTCGCTGTGACCGCTACAGTCACATCCAAAGCAGCTGGCGGCGCGGGATCGGCCGTCACAGTGAAAGTCGCGTTGTTGCCCTCGGCGATGTCGGCGCCGGGTGCAATGCTCATCTCAGACACCGCCAGCAGCCCGCCGGACGCCGCCAGCGTGAACGCGCCGGTCTGCCCTGTTGCCGCGGTGGTGGCCTCTATTGTGTAGGTGCCCGGGGCCAGCGATTCGCTGATGCGGGCGTCGGCGCCGGTGCCGCTGTTGTCGTCGGTGTGCAGCGCCGCGCCTTTCTGGTTGTTGTAGCCGTTTCGCAGGTACAGGTAGCCGTCGACGCTGGAGGAGAGGTCGATCGTCACCGTCGACTGCTGCGGGATAGTGAAGGTGTAGTGCCGGCTCGACTTCTGCGTGTGGACCGCCGACGTGCAATTCGCGGTCCAGGTGCCTGACACTGTGCTGTCGCCGTCGAGGTGGTCGACGCAGCCGAGCGGCGGCAGCTGCGCGAAGCCGTGTCCCCAGGTGTTGTTGGGGTAGGGGTTGCCGCGCGGCACGGCGTGCGTCTTGAGGTACTCGGCGGTCTTCGCGGGAGTGAACGCGGGGTTCTGCTGTCGGACCAGAGCGGCCAGGCCGGCGACATGCGGCGCGGCATAGCTGGTTCCGAACTGGGCGAAGGAGAAGATGACGCGGGAGGAGATGTGGGTGCTCACGGCCACATAGCCGTCCGCGCCCACGATGTCGGGCTTGGTGCGGCCGTCGGGAGTCGGCCCGAGGCTGCTGTAGCTTCGGATGTCGCTGCTGGCGGTTGAAGCGGCGCCGACGGCCAGCATCCCGGTGTGGGGGCTGTCGGCCGGGCTGAACATGCTGTGGCCGGAGGTGGTGTGGGCGAGCGAGCCGAACGTGCCCATCTGGATCCAGCCCGGCGCCGCGCCGCTGACCTTTTTGACCACGAATGCGTATGTGCCGGCGTGGGGGGCCGTGAACTCCTTGAATTCGTACGGGTAGCTGTTCGGGCCGCCTTTCTGCTCGTCGTTCAAGTTGTCGACCACTTGCTCCTGCGCGGTGCCGGGATTCTCGACAACCAGCAGCGCCAAGTCTTTGCTCGATGTGCCCCACGCATCATCCCAGCGCATGAACACCGCTGGCTTGGTCTGACCGGCGTCCAAGGTGAACTCCTGGTACTCATCTCCGGTCGCCCACTCGTGAATGTTGTCGTTGTCGGCATCGGTGAACGCACCGAACCAAGTCTTGCCGTTGTAGTTGCCGGCGGAGTTAACCCACACAATGCCGTTGTCCGCCGCCCACTTGACCGTGTTCAACGGACTCGGGTTCACCGGAGTGGTGCCGTCGGCGGCGCCGTGGTAGCTCCACGACGCCGCATAGACGATCACCCCGACCCCCTGGTTCCTCATCCACTCCACCGACCGCTGCAAATCGCCCCAAGTGGAGGGATTGGAGATGTACAGGCCGGCGTCGGGCGCCACATCCATCACTGTCGCGGCCACAGACAGGCCGTGGCTGTCGCCGCCTGCTTTGGCGCAGTCGTCGATGTCGCCGGTCGCCAAGGCCACCGCCTTGTAGCAGCGCCCCACCACAGTGGCGGGCAGATCACCGCTGGCCATGGCCGCGCGCAAGCCCGTGAAGCCGTCCCTGGTGGTTGCACCCGACGAGGCGTCGATCACGCCGATCTTCACGCCGGCGCCGGTGACGCCCGCGTTGTGCCATGCGCCGGCCAGGTGTGCGGCGACGCCGCCGCTGGTATCGCGGCCCCTGTCCTTGTGCGGCTCGGCGAGCTCCCGGGCCCACGTGAGGCCGGGGATTCGCGCCAGAGCGGCCAGCGCGGCAGGGGGCACGAACGCCTCTATATAGCCGTCGAACACGTTGCGCACATCGCCGCCGACGGCCGCGATCGCATCGACCACCCGCTCGGAATCGCCGTCGAAAGTGATCGAAAGCCCGATCATCAACACCGCGTAGCCGCCGGTATCGCTGGAGTTGCCGGCGCCGCTGGAGTTGGCGGGGATGTGAGGCGTCGCGGGGACACCGCCCAAGCGGTCGGCGGCTGCCTGACCGGCCAGCGCGCTGAGATGCGACCCGAGCACGGGATAGGCCAAACCGCCCCCGTCGCCCAAATCAACGTCGATCAAACCCTCCCCGACGCCGCCTTGGGCAGCGCCGCCTTGGGCAGCGCCGCCTTGGGCCAGCACAGGCGCGTTCTGCACAACCGCCAAACCCATCGATGCCACCAGCCAGGCGACGAGAACCACCGGCAGATATCGGCACTTCAACACGACGCAACCCAGTATCGCATCAGGGGCTCAGTGTAACGGTTGGAGGGGGTATGCCCTCGTGCCCCGCACCCGCGGAACCGGCTGGCCGCAGCGTTGTGAACGTCGTAAATGTCCATGTTGATGCTTCCCATGAACCCCTGCCGACTAAAACAGGATTACCTGCAAGGCCATTTCCCTGGAAAATTCGCGGCCCTTGCGGTTGACGGCATATGAGGGCGGGTGATTGCCCGGTTCCATCGGGGCGTAGGCTGCGAGGGTGAAGTTCGGCGTTTTCTATGAGCATCAACTGCCGAGGCCTTGGCAGCCCGGCGACGAGCAGCGGTTGCTGCACGAAGCCCTTGAGCAGGTGGAGCTGGCCGACTGGCTGGGGTATGACTACGCCTGGGAGGTGGAGCACCACTTCTTGGAGGAGTACTCGCACTCATCGGCCCCCGAGGTGTTCTTGGCCGCGGCCAGCCAGCGCACCGAGCAGATCAGGCTGGGCCACGGCATCGTGCAGATGCCACCCAAGTACAACCATCCGGCCCGGGTGGCCGAGCGCATCGCCACGCTCGACCTCATATCCAACGGCCGGGTGGATTTTGGCACCGGCGAGTCGTCGGCCGCGGTGGAATTGGGCGGGTTCAACATCGAGCACGCCGACAAGCGCCCGGCGTGGGCCGAGGCCACCGAGCAGTGCTGCAACATGATGGTGATGGAGCCCTACCCGGGGTTCGAGGGCGAGTACTTCTCGATGCCGTGCCGCAACGTGGTGCCCAAGCCGGCGCAGAAGCCCCACCCGCCGCTGTGGGTGGCATGCTCAAACCGGGAGACCATCAAGCTGGCGGCCCGGCTGGGCATGGGAGCGCTGACGTTCGCCTTCGTGGACCCCGACGAGGCCGCCCTTTGGGTCGACGACTACTACCGGATTCTCTCGGAGGAGTGCGTGCCCATCGGCCACACCGTCAACGCCAACATCGCCATGGTGGTGGGATTGTCGATGCACCACGACCGAGACGAGGCCGAGCGCCGGGGCCTCGAAGGGTTCCATTTCTTCGGCCACGGCCTGATCCACTACTACGCGGTGGGCCAGCACCAACCGGGCCGGACCAATGTTTGGGACAGCTTCCAAGAGACCAGGGAGTCATTTGAGGGGCTGGGGGAGACGCTGGGCATCGGAACCCCCGATCAGGTGACCCGCCAGCTCCAGGGCTATGCCGATGTCGGCGTAGATCAGGTGATGTTCATCCAGCAGTCGGGCCGCAACCGCCACGACCACATCTGCCAGTCGCTGGAGATGTTCGCCAAAGAGGTCATGCCCGCCCTCAAAGAGGGCGAAGACGAGCGGGAGGCGGCCAAAGCCGAGCGCCTCGCCCCCCACATCGAGGCCGCCCTGGCCCGTCGCACTCCCATGCCCCCCCTCGCCGATGAGGAGATCCCTGTGGTTGACGCCCTGGGGACTTCCTGACAATCGCTTTTCCGACCTCTGAAAACCAGGCTGATCAGCCCACCGGGGTCAAGTAGGCGGCGAAGACCCAGCCGTCGACGGTGGTAGAGCGGATTTGTACCCAGGTGCCGCTGGTGGGGGACTCCACCACTTGGCCGGTGAGGGTGACGGTGGATCCCAGGTTGGCGGTGCCCAGCACCTGATGAGCGGTGGAGGGGCCGGCTCGGATGTTGAGCGCGGAGGGCACGTCGAACACCGTCCAGTGGGTGTCGGGGGGATAGCGGGGATCGATCTCCAAGTCGACCGCCACCGGCGCAGGCGGGGGTGCCTCGGTGGGAGTGGGGGTGGGCTCGGGGGTGGACTCGGGCTCGGGCTCTTCCGATTCGATGGTCACCCAATCGAGTCCCCAAGTGGACACGATGCCGGCCAAGGAAAGGGCGACAAAGGCCAGTCCGGCCGCTACCAAGCAAGCGATGATCGCCCGTAGGCCCACTACCGGGCCTGCCAGTCGGGGGGACGGCCCTCGGCCCAGGCCGTCGTGCCCTCACCAGCGTCTTCGGTGGCCCCGGCCACTATCCGCATGGTCTCACCGAAGCGCACCGCCTCCACCCACGACATGGTGCGAGTGCGGGTGGCCACCTCCTTGGTGGCCCGCACTGCTAGCGGCGCCGCGGCCACCAGTCGCTCCGCCAAGGATCGGGCCTCGTCCATCAGGCTCTCGTGGGGCACCACCCGCCAGGCCAGCCCCATCTCCCGGGCCCGGGCCGCGTCCACCCGCTCACCGGTCAACAGGAGCTCCATGGCATCGGCCCAATCCACCTTGCGGGGCAGTCGTATGGCGCCCACGATGGTGGGCACGCCCAAGAGCACCTCAGGAAAGCCGAATGTGGCCTGGTCGCTGGCGATGAGGAAATCGCAGGCCAGCGCACCGGTGAGCCCGTAGCCCAGGCAGTGGCCGTTGACCGCGGCGATGGTCGGCTTGAACAGCTCCAAGCCCGACTCGAAAGAGTTGATGGTGGGCTTCTCCCAGAAGGTGCCCTCGAACACTCCTACCGATCCCTCGCCGTCGCGCATATCGGCCCCGGCGCAGAAGGCCCGGCCCGCTCCGGTGATGATGGCCACCCAGGCTTCGTTGTCGCCCCGGAACCGGTACCACGCCTCGTTCAGGTCTTGGCGCAATTCGCCGTTGATGGCGTTGAGGGCCTTGGGGCGGTTGAGGGTGATTGTGGCCACGTGGCCGGTTAGCTCATACAGCACGGTGTCGGGCATGGCTGACTCCTGTCCCTCAGGGGTTGGCATAGCGCCACATTAGGGGCGCTGTAGTGCCGCCTGGAGGTCGGACCAACACACTTACATCATCAACTAGGAAACTGTTATCATGAGCGGATGATACGGACGCAGATCTCGCTCACTGAAGAACAAGCCAAACGCTTGCGAGCCCACTCGACGATCAAGGGGATTTCGCAGGCCGAGATCCTCCGCCAAGCCCTCAACGCCTACTTTGACCAGGACGATCTGATCCGCTGGGTGGAACTGGCCCGGAATATCACTCCGGTATCCTCGGGTTATACCGACCTTGCCGAGAACCATGACGAGCATCTTGCCGAAATTTACTACGAAGATATCCAAAGAGGTCTAGAAAACCTCTAATATTACTGAAATATGGCAGTATTCGTTCTGCTCGACTCGTCAGCACTGATTCCCCTGTTAGACGACAACGATCTTCGTCATGTTGATGCGATGGCTTATTGGCATCGATTGCTCGACGGCATCAGGGCAGGCGAAACCGCGGCGATTACCCACTCCTTCGTGATGTCAGAGACAGTGTCATTGGTGCAGCGTCGCATGGGCATGGCTTCAGTGCGCCAGCTCAACGACCGAATTCTGAGACTGGCCCATATTGTGTGGGTGGACAAGGAGCTCTACGCCAGGGCGTTCGCAGCCATGATGGCCGCCAACCGCCGGAATGTGTCGCTGGTGGACTGGACATCGTTCGAGCTAATGCGCAGCCGCGGCATCACCCACGCCCTAGCTTTCGACGCCCACTTCATCGAGCAGGGCTTCACGCTGCCCTGGGACTGAATGCCCGCCCCTAGTCGGTCAGGCGTACTTGACATGTCTCTATCCCTACCATGTCAACGCCGCAGGCTCGCCGTGCTAGTACAGGGAGAGCAAAGGTCGAGGAGGAACGACGATGGAAGGCCAGAAGATTCTGATCACCGGGACCGCAGGGCAGATAGCCCTGCCCATGACCCGACACTTCGCCCAGAACAACGAGGTGTGGGGGCTGGCCCGATTCAGCCAGCCGGGATCTAAGGAGCAGGTGGAGGAGGCCGGGGCCATTCCCCACAAGGCTGATCTGGCCTCCGGCGAATTGAACGGGCTGCCCGACGATTTCGACTATGTGATCCACATGGCTGCGTTCATGGCCGCCACCCCCGACTACGACTTCGCCCTCACCCAGAACGCCGAGGCCACCGGCCTGCTGATGGCGCACTGCCGCAACGCCAAGGGCTTTCTGCACGCCTCTACCGCCGCCGCGTACAAGAACAACGACGACCACACCTACGTCTACGCCGAGGGCGATCCGCTGGGCGACAGCGAGCAGCCCTATTCGGAGACCTACGGGGTGACCAAGATGGCCGCCGAGGCGGTGGCCCGGACGATGTGCCGGCTTTATGATCTGCCCACAGTGATCGGCCGCATCAACGTGGCCTACGGCCAAAACGGGGGGCTGCCCGCCATCTTGTTGGCCATGATGACCAACAACATGCCGGTGCCCCTTAAAGACTCGGAGCCCAACATGTTCTCCCCGGTCCACGAGAAAGACATGTGCGCCCACGCCGAGGCGTTCTTGGAGATGGCCACCGTGCCGGCCACCGTCGTCAACTGGGGCGGCGACGAGAACGTCAGCATCGAGGACATGTGCCGGCGAATGGGAGCCCAGGTCGGGGTGGAGCCCAATTTCGAGTACTACCCGGTGGGCACCCACAGCCGGGCCTACGACAGCGACAAGCGCATCTCCATAACTGGGCCCTGCACGGTTTCGTGGGAGGACGGGATCGACGACATGGTGGCGGCGTGGGACCCAGAGCAGGGCAGCCGGATGATCGCCCGGCTCATGGGCGAGGGTTAGCAGCACGAGCACGAGGTAGAGCAATGCCCAATCACCCCGCCCTCGACGGGGTCAACTTCATGGACGGGTTCTGGTTCCAGCACGAGCCCCACGAGGCGTGGACCTGGATGCGGGAGCACGCGCCGGTGTACTACGACGCCAACAGCGATGTGTGGGGCATCTCCCGCTACCACGACATCTTGGCCGTCGAGAAGGATCCCAAGACTTTCTCGTCCTACCGCAGCCCCCGGCCCCACGGGGACTCGCTGCCGATGATGATCTCCATGGACGACCCAGAGCACAAGCAGCGCCGCAAGCTGGTGAACCGGGGCTTCACCCCCAAGCGGGTGCGGGATCACACGCCCGACGTCATCGCAATCTGCGACGAGATCTTGGACAAGGTGTGCGAGCGGGGCGAGTGCGATTTCATCTGGGACATCGCCGCTCCGTTGCCGCTGATTTTGATCGGCGACATGCTGGGCTTTCCCCGTGAGAGCTACGACGACCTGCTGGAGTGGTCCGACGACATGATGCGGGCCACCACCGAGACCGACCAGGAGGCCCTCGAGAAGGGAATCATGGCCGGCGTGGCCTTTCGGGAGTTCCTGATGGGGGTGATCGCCGACCGCCGGGCCCGCCCGCCCCAGTCCGATCTGGTGAGCGTGTTGTGCCATGCCGAGGTGGACGGCGACAGCCTCGACGACGAGTCGCTGTATCAGGAGGGATTGCTGATCTTGATCGGGGGCGACGAGACGTCCCGCCACGTGATCAGCGGGGGGATGCTGGCGCTGATGGAGCACCCCGACCAGAAGGCGCTGTTCAACCAGAGGGCGGCCGACGACGCCTGGATGGAACGGGCGGTGGAGGAACTGCTGCGCTGGGTGACCCCCATAAAGAACATGTCGCGCAGCGCCACCCGGGATGTGGAGATGCACGGTGAGACCATCGGTGAGGGAGACCAGATCATCCTGTTCTATCCGTCGGCTAACCGGGACGACATGGTGTTCGACGACCCGTTCAAGTTCGACCTGGAGCGCGAGCCCAACCAGCACCTGGCCTTCGGATGGGGAACGCACTTCTGTTTGGGCGCGTCTCTGGCCCGCCTGGAGCTCAAGATCATGTTCCAGCGGTTGGCCGAGCGGATGCCCGACATGCAGTTGGCCACCGACGACCCGCTGCCGTGGCGGGCGTCCAACTTCATCGTCGGCCCCGAGGAAATGCCGGTGACGTTCACCCCCAGCGCCCCGGTGGGAGCTTGACCCTGCCCGTTGACCGTTGGCGGAAAAGCGTTGGGGCCGTGTTGCTAGGCGGATCCCTCGCGCTGGCGACTGTCGTTGGCTGTAGCGGAGGGACCGGTCCTGACGAAGTCCCGGTGACGAGCGCAACGGGGCCGGTGGCCGACGGCAAGAACGTGTACCTGACGCGCTGCGTCGGGTGCCACGGCATAGACGGCAGCGGCATCGTCGGGCCGGATATCCGCCCCAACGAGGTGTTGGAGAAGTACGCCTCGGCGAAGGCCATGGAGGCGCTGGTCCGGGAAGGCCTCGGCGAGATGCCCGAGTTCGCATCCAAGCTCAGGGACGACGAGATCGCCGCGGTGGTGGCCTACGTGAGAGGCGGTTTGGGTTGACCTAGCCCGCCCAAGCGTCGACCACGTCGGCGGTGGTGGTGACGGTGGCCACGATGCCCAGGGTGTGCTCGAACACGGCATCGACGTAATCGGGAGGGGTGCCGGCGACGGCATCGCGGGGGATAACGACCACGTAGCCGGCGTTGACCGCGTCGAAAGTCAGGTTGATGATGGCCACGTTCACCGACACCCCCACCGCCACGATGGTGCGTATGCCCTCGTTGCGCAGCAGCGAATCGAGCTCGGTGCCCTCGAAGGGCGACAGGCCGTGATGGCGGGGCAGCACCACATCGGCGTCGGCCACCCCGATCTCCGGCACCACCTCCACCGCCGGGGTGCCGACATGGAGCTGCACCGGCATCTTGGGCATGGCCCTAAACAATCGGGCGTTGCGGTTGCCGCCCCACCCGTCAACCCGGTGCTGGGCCGTGCAGTGGACCACCCGCACCCCCGCACTGCGAGCCGCCGCGGCTAACGCCGCCGCATTGGGGATCAACCCCTCCTTGGCCGCCTCAGCAAGCGCCGGCAGCGCCGACAACTCTCCAATCACCCCGTTCTGGCACTCCTGTAGCACCAAAGCGGTGGTCGCCGGATCGATTGCCTCACGCAGTTCCATAGGATTCCAGTTTGGCCATCTATGCACTCAAGCGCGAGCCAGCACACCGGTGTTGGAACAAGCGGATTGGAAGGAAAGGATGTCCAGGCCTTCCCAGCCTTTCAGCGCATCAACGGCATCCCGGACTGCTTCATCAAGAGAATCCGCGGATTGGGCGAAGTGGATGTAGTGATGCTCATCTCGGCTGACGTGGCCGGAAGCTCCGGATTGAGCGGCGACCCACTCGGCGAAGTCATCGTTCTGGCCACTGGGCCCGACAACTTCCAGAGTGAACTGGAATTCGATCATCACTGGCATTTTAGCCTTCTCCTTCCTTGGCTTGAACGTGAGGGCAACTGGCCAAATCAGCACGAATGGCAGCAGCGTGGTCGTCGGAATTTCGGGGGGTCGAAAAGACACTGATGCGGCAACCGCTGCGATCAGCCTGCTGGCATAGTAAGAACCCCCACACATGGCCTCGTGGTCTGCCCTTCTTGAAGCGCCAGCCTTGGCTTAAAGCGCTCTCCACGGCTTCAGCCACCTGCTTCTTGGGATGGCGAGGTGGGTGATCGCGGGACTGGGGGTCGGAAGCCACGAAGGGAGCCTACGAAGGCACGGTGACAACTTTGGGTGGTGCGCCTCCCATAATGGGCACCCTATGGTTGGATCGATTCTTGGGACCGAGGTTATTCGCCGGGAGGACGGCACTCTTCTCACGGGCGAGGGGGAGTACACCGGCGATTTGCGGCCTGATGGGCTGTTGACGGCGTGCTTTGTGCGCTCGCCGGTAGCTCACGCGGCGATTGGGGAGATTGACCTGCAAGCGGCAGCCGACCTCCCCGGCGTTGCTGGAGTGTTCACCGCCGAGAACATCGGGGTGGATCAGGTGAAGCCGCGGTTCCCGCTCGATCCCCATTTTGTGCGCGAACCACTGGCCTCGGGCCAGGTTCGCTTTGTGGGCGAGCCGGTGGCCATGGTGGTGGCCGAGACTTTGTCCGCAGCCCAAGACGCGGCTGATCTGGTGATGGTGGACTTCGAGCCGCTGGCCGTGTCGATCGACGCCGAGGCTGTGGTTGCCGCCGATGAAGCGGTGCTGTTTCCCGAGCGGGGCTCAGATGCGATGATCGCGGCTTTCGGGCCAGTGGAAGGACTGCATGACGAAGCCGACCGGGTGGTTACTGCCCGCATAGTCCACAATCGGATGGCGGTGGTTCCCATGGAGACCCATGCGCTCTTGGCTGATCCAACCGGAGACCAGATCACCTTGTGGGCGTCCACCCAGGGAGCACACCCGACGCGCGATGGCATTGCCGAGTCGCTGGGCATCGATCCTGGGCAATTGAGGGTGATCGCCCCCTGGGTGGGGGGCGGCTTCGGCGCCAAGGGGGGCTGGGGCCCCGAGCATGTGACAGTGGTTGCCGCGGCCCGCCTGCTGGGCCGGCCTGTGGTGTGGAACGAGAGCCGTGCCGAGAACTTGGTGTCCATGCAGGCCCGTGACCAAGTTCACTACGCACGGGTGGGGGTGACCGACGATGGCCGCATGGTCTCGCTGGAGGTGGTGGCGATAGTGGATGCGGGCGCGTATCCGGGTCTGGGCGCTGTGCTGCCCTTTGCCACCCGGCTAATGGCGCCGGGGGTGTACGGGATCGACAAGGTGCAGTTCGACTACGCGGTCGCAGCCACCAACCGGGCCCCCTTGGGGGCGTTCCGAGGGGCGGGCCGGCCCCAAGCCACCCTCACCATCGAGCGAATTGCCGATCTGGCGGCGGCCGAGTTGGGCATCGACCCCGTGGAGTTCCGCCGCCGCAATTTCCTGGTTCCCGAAGACTTTCCGCTGGTCACTCCCACCGGCGGGGCCTACGACACCGGCGAGTACGAAAAGGCACTCGACCGAGCCTGCGAGCTGGTCGGTTACCACGATCTTCGGACCGAGCAGGCTGCCCGTCGGGCCGCTGGCGACCCCGTGAGGCTGGGCATCGGGGTGTCGAGCTATGTGGAGGTGACCGCACCGGTCGGGCAGCAAGAGCATGCCGTGGTCGAGGTACATCCTGATGGGTCGGCCACCGTGTCGGTGGGAACGGCCTCCCACGGCCAAGGCCACGAGACCGCGTTCACCATGATCGTGGCCGACCGGTTGGGCATCGATATGGACCGGATCGCCTTTGTGCAGTCCGACACCGCGCTCGTTGCCCGCGGCGACGGCACCGGCGGATCGCGCAGCGCCCAGCTCGGGGGCAGCGCCGTCCATGCGGCTTGTCTGGAGGTGCTCGAATCGGCCCGGCAGCGAGCCGCCGAGCTGCTGGAGGCCAGCGCGGCAGACATCGTGGTAACCGAGGACGGCCGCCTGGGGGTGACCGGGGTGCCCTCGGCTTCGGTGAGCTGGGCCGAGGTGGCGGACGCATCACCCGAGCCGCTGCGGGCCGAGCTGGATCACACCACCGATGGCGCCACCTTCCCGTTCGGCACCCACATCTGCGTGGTGGAGGTGGACGCCGAGACCGGCATGGTCACCCCGCGGCGCTTTGTGGCGGTGGACGACGCCGGCAACCTGCTCAATCCGCTGATCGTGGCCGGCCAGCAGCACGGCGGGGTGGCCTCGGGCATCGGCCAGGCGCTGTACGAATATGTGGCGTACGACGACCACGGCAACCCGCTCACCACCGGGCTGGCCGACTACGCCATGCCATCCGCCGCCGAGTTCTGCGACTTCACCGTCGACAGCACCATCACCCCCACCCATCTGAATCCCCTGGGTGTGAAGGGCATCGGCGAGGCCGCCACCATCGGTGCCACCCCAGCAGTCCAGAACGCAGTCATCGATGCCCTCAGCGACCTTGGAATCCGCCACATCGACCTGCCCCTGACGCCGGATCGGGTCTGGGCGGCCATCCAGTCGGCAGATGATTCGGACCCGGTGATCGACTGGCCCAACCTGGGAGGATGATGTGTCTGCCAGGCGACCCTGCAACTGATCCCCCTGCCGCTATAGCGTGGCCTTCACTATGAGCGCCGACCCTGAGCAGATCATCGCCGACATCATCAACCCGGAGACCCGGGGAGACCTCTACCCGCACTATCACGCGCTGCGGGAGGCTGCCCCGATCCACAAGACCCACAACCCGATCCTGCACGAGGCGTGGGTGTTCACCCGCCACGCCGATGCCGATCAGCTTCTGCGCAACCCCAAGGCCATCAGCGACCGCCGCACCACCGAGATGTACAACGTGGGGGCGGGTGGCACCGAGTACTACGACATGATGAAGCGGATGCTGCTGTGGCTCGACCCTCCCGACCACCAGCGCATTCGCTCCATGGTGGCCCGAGTGTTCACCCCCCGAGCAGTGGAGAAGATCAAGCCCGCCATCAACGACGTGGTCACCGGGCTGCTGGACGAGGTGGCCGACGACGACGGCATGGACGTGGTGAGCCAGTTCGCCTACCCGCTTCCGGTGCATGTGATCTGCGAGATGCTGGGCATCCCCCGCAGCGACATCCCCGACATCGAGCAGTGGATGTGGGACTTCGCCCGCCGGGGCGACATCGCCGCCCTCAGCGACGAGATGATCGCCAACGGCGAGAAGGCCGTCCGGGGATTCACCGATTACTTCACCGCGCTTGCCGCCGAACGTCGGGCCAATCCGGGCGACGACCTGATGACCAAGCTGGTCACAGTGGAGGACGAGCGGGGTCCGCTCACCGACCATGAGATCGTCCCCACCTGCATAATCCTGCTCCAAGCCGGCCACGAGACCACCGCCGACATCATCGGCAACGCCACCAAGGCGCTATTGGAGAATCGGACTGAGCTGGAGCGCTTGCAGGTTACGCCCGAGCTGATCGACGACGGCTTCGAGGAGATGCTGCGCTACGACAGCTCAGTGCAGATCAACCACCGGGTGCTGGCCGCCGACGTGGAAGTGGCTGGCCAGACCTTCCCCGAGGGCGACCTATGCGTGGTGATGCTGGGGGCCTGCAACCGCGACCCCGAGGCGTTCCCCGAGCCCGACCGGCTGGACCTCAACCGAGACGCCAGCCAACACAATGGCTTCGGCCTGGGGGCCTACTACTGCCTGGGCTCATCGCTGGCCCGAGCCGAGGCCATTGCCGCCCTCGACGCCCTAGTCCAGCGGTTCCCCACCCTGGAGCTAGACCCCGACAAGCCCGACCCGGTGTATCGACCCACCCTGGTGCTCCACGGCCACGAACACCTCCACGTTCGCTGGAACTAGCGGCCTAGGCCGGGCGCAGCACCAAGCTGAGCCAGCGGTTGGTTGAGGCGGTCCAGCCTTTGGGGACGACCACGGTGGAGGAGGTTTCTTCGATGATGGCGGGGCCGGCGATGGTGGGGCCGGGCAGGAGGGTGTGGCGGCGGTAGACGGGGGTGTCGGCCATTTCGCCGTTGAACCAGGCGGGGCGATAGGAGAGGGGCATGGGCGGTTGGTCGGCTACTTGGTCGGTCGACCAGTCGGGCTTGGGCACGGGGCCGACAACCCGCACCCGGTAGTTGACGAACTCCACTGGGTCGGTCTGGCGGATGCCGTAGAGCTCCTCATAGAGCTCGTTGAACGCGGCAGCCGCCTCGTCCAGGTCTCCGCCGTGGAGGGGAACAGTCAGCTCGTGGGCTTGGTGGTGGTAGCGGATGTCGATCTCTCGCTCCAGAACGATCTCGTCGGCAGAGAATCCCTCAGCCCCGATTTCGGCGACGGCCACGGCTTCCAGCTCGGCGTAGATGGCCTCGACGACGCTCACATCAACACCAACCGAATCGATCACCTGGGTGCGGACATGGTCGGTGACCACGTCTGAAGCCAGCAGGCCCACTGCCGAGCCCACGCCAGGGTTGGCCGGAATGACCACCTCGGTGATGCCGAACTCCTCGGCCAAGCGGGCCACATGCACCCCAGCGGCACCGCCTGAGGCCAACAGGGTGAAATCGCGGGGGTCAATGCCCCGCTCCAGGGTCACCACCCGCACCGCGGCGGCCATTGTGGCGTTGACCACCTCGTACACCCCGGCGGCGGCCTCCTCCGGATTCAGCCCCATTGGCTCGGCCAGCTCGGCCAAGGCGGTGTGGGCCAGCTCTGCCTGGATGGACATGCGGCCTCCGAGGAAGAAGCCGGGGTTGAGGTAGCCCAGCACCAAATCAGCGTCGGTCACCGTGGGCTCGGTGCCGCCCCGGTCGTAGCAGGCCGGTCCCGGCTCGGCCCCGGCGGAATCGGGCCCCACCCGCAGCGCTCCGCCGCTGTCGAGGTAGGCAATCGATCCGCCACCCGCGCCCACCTCGGCCAAATCAATCACCGGGATCTTGATGGGATAGCCGGTGTTGATCTGCTTCACGCCCGAAGAGGCAGTGCCCCCCACATAGAACTCGTGGGCGATGGCGGCCTGGCCGCCCCGCACCAGCCCCGCCTTGGCGGTGGTACCCCCCATGTCGAACGAGATCAGATCGTCGATGCCGCTGAGGCGGCCGACGTGGGCAGCAGCCATCACCCCGGCCGCTGGCCCCGATTCCACCAGTTGCACCGGTCGTCGGGCCACGGCGGCCGCCGAGATGATGCCGCCCGACGAGCCCATGATCTGCAATCGGGCCCCGATGCCCTGTTGGGCCAGCTCTTCGTCCAGTCGGGCGATGTAGCGGGTAACAGTGGGGCCCACGTAGGCCGACATAACCGTGGTGCAGGCCCGGGGCAGCTCCCGGTACTCGGGCCAAACCTCGCTGGAAACCGCCACGTAGAGGTCGGGGCTCAGCTCGGCGATGATGTCGGCCACCTGGCGCTCGTGCTCCCCATTGGCGTAGGAGTGGAGGAAGCACACCGCCACCGCCTCCACCGGCTCGCGGGCCAGCAGGTCAGCCAGCGCCGTGCGGGCTTGCTCGACATCGAGCGGCACCACCACCGAGCCGTCAGCCCCTGTCCGCTCCACCACGTCAACAGTGCGCCGTCGGGGGACGATGGGGGCTTGTTTGGTGTAGAAGAGGTCGTACTTCTCGGCGTCGCCCTTGCGCTCGTTGCCGATGATCAAGATGTCGCCGAATCCTGCGGTGGTGACGTAGGCCACCGGGCCGCCCTTGCGCTCCAAGATCAGGTTGGTGGCCAGGGTGGTGGCGTGGACCACCTGGGACACCTCGGGGGGATCGTGCCCGGCCTCGGCCAAGAGCTCGTCAATCCCGTCGAGCACCCCGGCCGCGGGGTCGTCGGGGGTGGTGAGCACTTTGGCGGTACAGACGCTGCCGTCGGTGCGGTCGATCATCACCACATCGGTGAACGTCCCCCCGATGTCGATGCCCAGGGCGAGGGTCATCGGCTTCTCAATGCCGCGGTGGCCTCCGGGTCCACCTCCCCGGTTTCCAGGTCGACCACCACCCCGTAGTCTCGGCGGGCGGCTTCCGGCGAGACTCGGCCGTCGCGCACATCGGCGGCCACCAGCTCAGGTTCGCGCTCATACGGGTTTCCGAAGCCGCCGCCCGCCGAAGTGAGCATGGTGATCATGTCCCCGGCTCTCAGCGGATAGGCAGTGACCTTGGCCGGCAGCGGTTGCTCGTCGGGGGTGCCCTGGTTGAGCACCCAGCCCCCGCCCGCGCCAGCAGAGCCGCCGTAGATGCCCGGTGGGGGGCGGCGGCAGCGATCGGTGGCCCGGCCGGTGAACTGTCCGTCGGCGAGGATGCGGATGTCGCGGCGAGCCCCAGTGCCGCCCCGCCACTGGCCCGGTCCCCCCGAGTCGGTCCACAGCTCGAAGCGCTCGAAGCGCACCGGGTGTTCCTGCTCATAGGCCTCAACGGTGTGGAAGGCCCCGCCGGCGCCCAGCACCAGCGGGCCGGTCACATCCACTCCGTCACGGTCGGACCGGGCTCCAGAGCCGCCGAACTGGGGATCCATGAACGCCCACGGCCGGCCGTCGCCCCCGGTGCCGTTCATTATGTAGACGTGGACGTTGCAGGAAGCGGCCACCGCCCGGGCCGGGTCGAGCTGGGAGAACGCCCCCAACATCGCCTCCACCACCGCCATGACCGTGGCCATGCGGGCGTTGAGGGCGGCGGGCGGATTGGGATTCACCAGCGTGCCCGGGGGCAGGCGCAGCTCCAACGGCCGGAACGCGCCGTCGTTCACCGGGATGTCAGGGGCCAGCAAGCAGCGCACGGCGAATAGCACCCCGGAGGTGGTCTGCGACACCGCGGCATTGATCGGCCCCGGTGCCTGGGGTGAGGTGCCCTGGAAGTCGGCGGTGATCGTGGAGCCCTTGATGGTGAGGGCGACGTGTACCTCGTGGTCGGCGTCGGGGTTCACGCCATCGTCGTCGATGATGAACGATCCGGTGTAGGTGCCGTCGGCCAGCGCCTCGATGCCCGCCCGGGTGCGCCGCTCGGTGTAGTCCAACAGCTCGTCGGTGATCTGGTGCAGCCGCTCGAGGCCGTAGCGGTCGGCCAAATCGGCCAGTCGGTCGGCGCCGAGTTTGGTGGCCGCCATCATGGCCCGGATATCGCCCAGCACCTTCTCCGGGGTGCGGCTGTTGGCCGCAATCACATCCAGCATCGGCTGGTTGGGCTCCCCCGCGATCGAGAGCGGCACCGGGGGCAGCACTAGGCCCTCCTGGAACATCTCGGTGGCGTTGGCCGGCAACCCGCCAGCGGCCATGCCGCCCAGATCGGCCACGTGCAACAGGGCGCAGGTGAAAAACGCCAGCGTGTCGTCGATGAACACCGGGCGGAACACCATCACGTCGTTGGAGTGGATGCCGCCCCGGTAGGGATCGTTGGAGGCGTACACATCGCCGTCGGCCATTCCCGAGGGCGGGAAGTCGTCCAGCAGGGATCGAAGCGACGGTCGCAAACTGGACAAGTGCATCAGGGGAGCGCCCATCGACTGGGCAATGAACTGGCCCCGATGGTCGAAGATCGCCGCGGTGGAGTCCCCGCCCTCTTTGACCACTGAGGAGTAAGCCGATCGCACCGTGGTCAGCCCCATCTCCTCGGCGATGGCCCCCAAGGCGTTCTTGACTACCTCCAGCGCGATGGGGTCAAAGGGCCGGGCGTCGGTGGTCATCTCTCAGGCATAGTCCATGGCTAGTAGTTCCATCAGGCCCGGTGGTCAAAGCTCGAACGGCCCCTTGCCCATCTGGTCGCGGATGGTGATAACCGCCGGGTTGGTCATGGAGCGGCGCTGCCAGTTGGCCCCGTCCACCACCATGGTGTGACCGCTGATGAACCGGGCGAAGGGGGAGGCCAGGAAGGTGGCGGCCCAGCCCAGCTCCCGCAGCTGCCCCACCCGCATGGCCGGCTGGCAGGGGTCCTTCTCGTGGGTGCGGTCGAGGCTGGAGCGGATGTCGGCGGTCATGTCCTCATGGGGGAACAGCCCCGGGACGAGGCCGTTCACTTGGATGCCGTAGGGACCCCACTCCACGGCCAGGCTCTCGGTCATCGACTTGACCCCGGCTTTGGCTGCGGCCGAGTGGGCGAACCCGGGGCCGCCAGTCCAGGCGTATGACGCACCGATGTTGACGATCGATCCCGGCGTGCCGGCGTCCAGATGGCGGCGGGCGAACTCCCGGGCACAGAAGAAGGTGCCGTTGAGGGTGATGTCCACCACCGTGCGCCAGGCGTTGGGCGACATGTCCTCGGCGGGCACCGGGAAGTTGGCCGCCGCGTTGTTGATCAGCACGTCGGGCATGGCGAACCGCTCGGTGGCGGCGTCGAACGCCTCGGCGATCTGCTCGGCCTGGCGGATGTCGCAGCCCACCACCAGCACCTCGGCGCCGATCTCCTCCATGGCCGCTTGGCCCGCTTCCAGGTGCTCGGGCTTGCGGCTGGCGATAACCAGGTTGGCCCCCAGCCGGGCGAATTCAGTGGCGATGGCCTTGCCCAGTCCGGTGCCTCCGCCGGTGACGAACACGGTCTGGTCGTCGTAGGTGCCCGGCACCAGGGCGGTGGCGCCCTCCGGGGCGGGCTCGGGCAGTCCGGTGATCTCAGCCATTTGTCATATCCTCCTCAGGAACGCTTGTACTCGGGGTCGCGCTCTTCGGCCCGGGCCGCTCGGAACTCGGCGAAGTCGTCCGAGCGGTTGATCAGCGTTTGGAAGGCGTACTCGTCGTTCATGGAGCTGCGCAGCCCCTCCATGGCCAGGTTGCGGATCACCCGGCGAGCAAGCTGCACCGTATAAGGCGAGTAAGAGGCGATCTTGGCAGCCATCTCCATCACGGTGTCGTCCAACTCCTCAGGCGCCACAATGCGGGAAACGATGCCGTGGGTCAGGGCCTCCTCGGCGCTGAGAACCCGGCTGGTGAGCACCATGTCGCTGACCAGGCCCGACCCGCATATCTCGAACAGCCGTCCCATTCCGCCGGTGTCGGGGATCACCCCGTGGGTGAGTTCGGGGAGCAAGAAGCGGGCGCCCTCGGCCGCCACCCGGATGTCGCACAGCAGAGCCCGCTGGAACGAACCGCCGATGGCCCATCCCTGCATGGCCACGATGATGGGGGCGTCGATGTCCCAAACCTGCTGGATTCCCCGGTGGCCCCGCTCCATTCCGGCGTGGTGGGCGATTCCCATCTGACCGCCGCCGATGGCCGACACGTCCCGGCCCGACGACCACGACTTGCCCTCGCCCCGCCACACCACGGCCCGGATGGACTTGTCGGCTTTGATCTCCCCCAGGATGTCGAACAGCGCCACGTCCATGTCGTCGTCGAAGGCGTTGTGCTTGGCGGGATTGTTGTTGGTGATGACGGCGATATGCCCGTCCACCGTGAGCTGTACTCGATCGTCGGCCATGCCCTCACCGTAACCGTCGCTCTTGCTTTGGGAAGAATGGGGCCGGTTTGGGTCACAATGGCGGCATGGCGATGAACCTGGACTTGGTGGGAGAGCGGGGCAAGTCCCATCAGCGGGGGTGGCTGCCCCGGGACTGCACCCTGTATGCGCTCAGCGTGGGAGCGGGGTTTGGCGATCTGGCCTTCGTGGGGGAACAGGCCGCCGGGCACCCCCAGCAGGTGTACCCCAGCTTCGTGTGCTCCGGGGGTCGGTCGGACAAGGCCAGCAGCGGCGAAGGTAATCCCATGTTCCGATACGGCGACTACCAGGTTCACCAGCTGGTACACGGCGAGCAGGAGCTGACCATTCATGGGGAAATCAGCCCCACCGGGTCTGTGGTCAGCACAGGAACGGTGGTGGGCATCTACGACAAGGGCTCCGGCGCGGTGGTCCACGCCGAAAGCGAGTCGGTGGATGCCGCCACTGGTGAGCCGCTGTTCACCACCGGTTCCAAGCTGTTCGTGATGGGCGAGGGGGGTTTCGGCGGCGACCCCGGCCCCAAAACTCCAGCCTGGGATGTCGGCGACGCGCCTCCCGACGCCACAGTCGACTGGCAGACCTTGCCGGTGCAGTCGCTGCTCTACCGCCACGGGGGCAACGACCCCAACCTCATCCACTACGACCCCACGGTGGCCGCGGCGGCCGGGTTCGACGGCCCCATCCTCATGGGGCTAAACACCTACGGCTTCGCTTGCCGGGCCCTGGTGGAGACGGTGTGCGGGGGCGACCCCCTGGCATTGGGCTCGATAGGCGGGCGCTTCGCCTCCCCCGGCTACAACGGCGACGTGCTCACCACCCAGATCTGGCGCGACCCCGCCGAAGAGAACGGAGTGCTGTTCCGAGTGGTTTCCGACCGGGGCACCACCGTCTTCGACAAGGGCCGGGCCACGCTGCGGTAACGAGCAGAAGGGAAACGCAATGAGCAGATTGGTGATCGACGCCGACGGCCACATCAGCGAGCCAGCCGAGCTGTGGGAGGAGTTCTGCGATCCGGATTACCTGGCCTTCGCCCCTCGAAGAGTGCTCGACAGCCAGGGGCGGCCCCGCACCTTCGTGGGGGGCGAGATGGCCCCCTACATACCGTTCGATTCTGAGGCCTACGACAAGGAGCGCCCCAAGGGCGGCGTCGATCCCCACGCCCGACTGGCCGACATGGACAGCGAGGGCATGGACATCTCGGTGATCTTCCCCACCACCGGGCTCATGTTCGGCGGAATCGCCGACGCGGCGGTGAACAACGCCCTGTGCCGGGCATATAACGATTGGCTCCGCACCTACTGCGACGCCGACACGTCCCGACTGCTGGGGGTGGCGGTGGTACCCCAGGTGGATCCGGCGCTGATGTTGGCCGAGGCCCGCCGAGCCATCGACGAGCTGGGCTTCGTCGCGGTGATGCTGCGCCCCAACGTGATCGCCGGGCGAACCCTCGACCACCCGGCCTACGACGGGCTGTGGTCGCTGCTGGCCGACCGGGGCGTGCCCGCCGCCCTGCACGAGGGGACCACCCAGAACGTGCCCCAATCAGGCCTCGACCGCTACGACAACTTCATGTTCCGCCACGTGTGCTCCCACCCCCATGAGCAGCAGATGGGATGCCTGGAGCTCATCGCCGGCGGGGTGCTGGAGCGTCACCCCGAGTTGCGGGTGGTGTTCTTGGAGTCGGGCTGCGGCTGGGTGGACCACTGGCTCGAGCGCATCGACGAGCACTTGGACTCCTGGGGCCACGCCTCGGCCCCATTGGAGCTGAACGCCACCGAGTATTTCCAGCGGCAGTGCTTCATCTCCTGCGACCCCGAAGAGCGGACCGTTTCCGGAGTGATGGACTCGCTCGGCGACGACTGCGTGGTTTTCGCCACCGACTACCCTCACCCCGACGGGGTCTTCCCCGGCGTGGTCAAAGCCCTGGCCGACCGGGACGACCTCAGCGAAACCCGCAAAGACAAGATCCTGGGCCTCAACGCCAAGCGGTGTTTCGGCCTCTGAGACGCCTTCAGGGGAAGGGGGGCGACGAGCTGGAATCCCCGGCGCTGCGCCTGCGCGTTGCAAGCGCCCGGTATTGTGAATCAGGTGGACGGATCGGGAGATTGAGCCGCAAACGCAATCGGAGATCGGGTGGCAGGTACACGCCCAGGGGCACCGGCCCAGAGTCCCCCGCGCAAGCCCGCTGCCCGCAGAGGTTGTCCAGAGAAGCCGAGTTTCTGCTCCACGATGCAGGTAGGGCGATAACCGAAGTCCAAGGTCTCAATGAGGCCGACGAGTGGGCGTCGAGCATCCAGTCCGCCTTTCGGCCCTCCGCCGATGAGCCGGTGCCGTTCTGCAATGTATTCGATGCCCTCTCTGCTGCGGCTGACCAAGGCGGTGATGCGGCAGCGGTGCTGGCAGCCGCGATAGCCGTCTTCGGGCCCGAACCGGCCCGGTCTCGTGCGCAGCGTCTATATCGGCGGCTGTTGGAAAGAGGTGTTCAGGTTCCTGAATGGGTTGGGTCGCTGGGTGTCGCTGAACCCCGCAAAGCGCTGATCTTCACCGATGAGTGGGACGATGAGCACGGCGTGTGCATCGATTTCACCCGTCCCGACGGAACAACGGTCGGGTTGTTCGTCGTGGTCGATCTGACGCTGGTTGGATATGCCCATACCTTTGGCCGCGTTGCGACCACTGACGAGTTCCGTACGAGAGCCCACGACCTCGGATTTGGCCAGACAGTCGAGACCGGCTTGGCGGAAGCCAGAGCCGTCGTCGAAGCCGGGTTGCGTCAGCGCGATGCCTGGCCGATGGAGCATTTCGACGATGAGGCTCACGATGGGGATGCCGGTGAGAGCTACGAGTTGGACGAGGACTTGCTGGCCTTGGTAGAGCAGCGGATCGCCCTGCTTCCCGATGGGGCCAGTGTGTCAGTGCCCACCAAGGCCGACCCGGAGGAGTCTGGCGAAATTGTCGCCGAATTCCTTGTGCAGCAAGAGGGAGAGCTCTCCCCGTGGGAGGCCGAAGCCGTCAAAGACATCTGCGTTTTCAGCTCTACGTGCTACAAGAACGACTTGCTGAGTTGGAGCCCGAAAAAAAAAGGTACTCGGGCTTTTGCTCTCCTGGGAGTACACCGACTTCGGCGAGGACCAGGAGGGTCGCAAGGGCATGGAGTCGGCGCTGACCAAGTGGCTGGAGTACAGCGCACAAGCGCGAGGGCTCGACCCTGAGATGCTGAATGTCAATCTCTATGTGGTCGACAGGTTCTTCAAGATCACCCGCCGCCGGCTCTTGTCACTGCCAGACGCCGGCCATGAGAACTGCTGCCATTTCGGGTGCATGGAGGACGCGAAGATCGACTATTCAAACCGGGAGGCTGTCCGCGCCTGGGCCGAGCGGCGCTAGCGCGTTCAGCGCTGTTCGCACGGATTGGCAACGCGGGGCGGTAACTTGTCCGGTATCCCTACAGAAAATTCGGCATATCGACGGTGACAACTCGCCAAGGTGCTTTTTCCGACAGTTTTGAATAGCTGAGCCGGACGCGGAACTCCTCCCCGCGTGATGGTGCATTTCGCCCGGCAAGCCATATCGTGTCGTCGGGACGTGGGTTGTACGTGTCTTGGAGCAGGCCGTTGGGGATGCATGCCACAATGATCTTCTCAAGCCACCGATTCGCCTTGTCATCGTCCTCTCCGTAGACGAACTTGGCTATCACTGTAACCGTGAGCATTGTTCGGTCGCCTCGTGTGATGAAGGTGTCCAGCGCTCCCGACACGGACATTTCGACATTGTTGCGCTTCTGCCGGACGGTCATCGATGTCTGTGACATCTGGATAGTGGCGGTGCGGGAATCCTTCTCGGCCTTAGCGTCGAGCATCAGAGCCACAGGCTCGGCGTCGGGGGCGAACACGTAAATTGCTTTCTTGAAATCCACCTTGCCGTATAAGCGCTCGTGCATCTCAGACAGGCCCATTGCGCTGATGGCATCGCGGAGCACGTCCTCAGCGATGTCCTGCACTTCGTCGGTCTCCTCGCGGAAAATCGTGGCGGCATCAGTGCGGTAGTCGGCCAGAGCCTGCACCACCATCGACATGGCGATTCGCTCCAACTGCTCTATGCGCTCAGGATGCACAGCTGCTCTGGGGAAGTGCGCTTGCGCGCTAGCTCTGCCGACACGCCATCGAGGTCGATGCCTATCCACCGCCGACCCTCAGTCGCGGCCACCGCAGTGGTGGTGCCAGAACCCACGAACGGATCGAGAACAGTGCCCCCCTGGGACGACCACAGGCGGATGACCCGGCGGGCCAGTTCCTCGGGGAACTCGGCCTCGTGCCTGTCGTTGCGCCTGACGGATGCGATCCGCCACACACCCCTAGAACCCCACTCTGCCCACTCGACCGGGGATAGCCGACCTCGGTCATATGTGACTACACCCGGCTGCCAGAACACGAGCAGATGCTCGAACTCGTCAACGGCACGGTAGCTGTTGGAGTGCCATTGGCTGTTGGCCCAGCACGGGTCCTTGTGCCATATCCGGCGGTCGTAGAGGTAGAGTCCCGCATCGGCAGCCCACTTCTCCACCATCCCCGATGTCAAGAGCACTTTGGTGGGTGTGGAGTGCTTGCCGCCCCTCACGTTGTTGCCCTCCAATCGACGCTGCACGGTCTGCTCTGAGCATCCCAACATCGCCGCCAGTTCGTGGCGTGTGGCGTCAGGTCTACTTTCTTTGGCCCGAAGCACATCCTCACGGGTTACCGGGCTTTTCTTGTTCCGCACGTTGTCCGCTTGGAATCTCGGCATCTCGGGGTCCTCGAAACAGAGGATGTCCCCGATATTCACCACCATGAAACCACCGGGGCGGAGCACCCTGCCATGCTCGGCCACAACCTCGCTGAGAAGCTTCTGCCATCCCGCGAAGTCCAAGTACTGTTCATACGCCTTGCCCACGTAGTAGGGCGGAGACCAGAAGCTCAGATCGACGCTGTGTGCGTCTATGCGGGTCATGTGATGTCGTGCATCGCCTGTTGCAATTTCTCCTGGGAGCAGCCTTTTCGGGTTGGGCTGAGCTGCTGGGAACTCTGCTATTGACACCTTTCTTCTCCTATCACCGTTAAGGGCCAGAGGACACCAATAGGTCATTGCGATCGGTGGGCACGGGCATCTCCCTCTGGGTGTGGTCTGACACCATTCCGACCAGTGAGCAGGATGTCGTGTCGGGGGCGACCCTCGCCGCCACCCTGCTGGTGGCCCGGTCCCTCACACCGGCGACGATAGCCTTGCCCGAAGACCCTCTGGCGGCTTTCATGCGTTTGTCGGCGTGCTTGTACTTCTTCACTCTGCCATGCATCGTCAATACTATTCCCGGCATGAGTGACAGTTTGTCCGTTTCGCCTGTGCAGATGCAGTGCTCGCCGCTCTTGGACATGAGTCCCTCGTGATGCTTACCGCCAAGCGCCGCGGGATTGCCTGCGGTGTGACGGTCTCCCCCAATCTCACGCTCTCGGAAGATACGGAGACGTAGTGGAGAGGGTTGGAGACCGCCAGGGGCCGACGTTGTTGTGAAGAGCGCCCAGATAGCGAACTACAGCCCCATGTCGTGGTAGTCGGGGACTTCGTAGCGGCCGATGGCCTCGGCTCGGCGATGGAGGAGGGCGACGGTGTCCTCGATGTTGCGGCCGATGATGAACCGGCGCTGCTCAACGCAATCGACCACGAAGTTGCCGTGCTCGACTAGGTCGGCCACTTCGGGTTCGTAGCCCCGAACCTCGGTCAAGATGTCTTTGAGCTCTTGGAAGGTCATGCTGCGCCGCCCGGTGGCGTCGCCTACCCGGGCGAAGTGGTCCGGGCGGTTGCGCTGGGCAGTGAACAGCCCGGTGTCCAGCATGCCGCCCGACGGGTAGAGCACTGAGGCCCGAAGATCGCTGCCCTCCCGGATCAGGTTGATGTGCACGGTCTCGGTGAAGCAGCTCACCGCCGATTTGGAGGCGGCATACACCGACGCGGTGGGCACGGGAGCGAAGCCGCCATCGCCCGACGAGGTGTTGATGATCTGGCCGGGCTCGCCCCCGGCCAGCATGCGGGGCACGAACTCGGTGGTGCAGATGGCCACGCCGAACACGTTCACGCTGAAGCACCACCGCCAGTCGTTGGGCTCCTGCTCCCAGGGCTTGCCGCCCCCGCCGGAGGTGACCCCGGCGTTGTTGAAGAGCAGGTTGCAGCGCCCGTGGGCGTCGTACACGTGGTCGGCCAGGGCGGCCACCGAGCCCTCGTCGGCCACATCGGTGGGCCAGCCCGACACCGGGCCCAACTCAGACAGCTCGGCCACGGTGGCCTCGGTGGTGTCGGCCTCGATGTCGGCGATCACCACCGTGGCGCCCCGCCCCAACAGGGCGGTCACGATGCCCTTGCCGATCCCGCCGGCCCCGCCGGTGACCACCGCCACCATGCCGCTTACGTCGAGACGCTCAGTTGGGTTTTCGCTGCTCATGGTTTCTCCTGTGTTTGGCTGTCCGGCTGTGGTTTAGCAGTTTCTGCCCCACACCACTAACGCTCAGTCGGCGTTGAGGGATTCCCGGACGATTTGAGCCGGGTCGGGGGGCGCGGCGCTGGGGGAAGTGACATCGATATGGCTGATAGCGCCGGTCCAGCCGAACGGAGGCTGGTAGTCGTCGTTGACCGGGAAGCCGGCATCTTGGCCGATGATCAGCCCGGTGCCCCCGTTCTGCCACGAGTTGGGAAACGTGCGGTCGAGCTCCAACCGGGCGGCCACCTCACCGTCCACCAGCAGCTCCACGGTGCTAGAGGCCGGAGAGGTCGGCTGGTACCGGCATCCCAGGCTGGTGGCGTCAACGGCAACCGTCGGAGTGGCCAGCTTGAACTGGTCGCCCGACAGGCACATGCCCAACACCAGAGAGCCGTCCAACCCGTAGAGGGCCAGGCCGCTGGTCCAGTCGCCCATGGCCCACAAGATGCCCTCAGCCCCGCCCGAGCCCACCGTCACCGAGGCCTCGATGGTGAAGCCCCGCACCAGCGTGGGCATCACCTCGTCGGCCACCCGGCCGGCCCCCGGTCGGTAACGGGCTTGGGCGGGGGGCGGGTAGGCCGGCGGATAGATGGCCGGCATCCGCCCCATGTAGCCGTCGTCGAGGGGCAGCACCCCGTAGCGCTCAGCCGCGGCCCACCAGGCCGATTCCAGCTCGGCCAGCTTCTCAGGGTGCTCCGCGGCCAGGTCACGGGCCTCGGAGAAGTCGTCGTCGAGGCAGAACAGCGCCCAGGTGTCGTCGGCGAACGAGCGGCTCCCCTCCATGAGCGCCACCTCGTCGCCGTGGGCTTCGGCCACGTGGTCGGTGGTGGCCTTCCAGCCGTCCAGATACATGGCCCTCGATCCCTGAACCTCGAAATACTGTTCTGAGCGGGGAGAGGAGGCCTCGCCATCATCGAATGTGGCCGCCAGGCTGGCCCCGTGCATCGGCATCTGGGCCACCCCGTCCATCGAATCGGGAGCGTCCACCCCGCACAGCTCCAGCACGGTGGGGGCCAGATCCACCGCGTGGCAGAACTGGGTGCGCACCTCGCCTCGGGCGGCGATACCCGCGGGCCAGTGCACCACCAGCGGAGTGCGGGTGCCGCCCAGCCAGGCGTAGCGCTTCCACAGCCGAAACGGCGTATTGCCGGCCCACGCCCAGCCCCAGGCGTAGTGGTTGTAGGTGCGGGGACCGCCCAACTCGTCGAGCCACTCCAGGTTGGCGGCCACCGATTCGGGCAGGCCTTTGGTGAACCGGTGCTCGTTCACCGATCCCACATGGCCGCCCTCGGCACTGGCCCCGTTGTCGGAGCACAGCACCACCACGGTGTTGTCCAGCTCGCCGATGGCCTCCAGATGGTTGATCACCCGGCCGATCTGGGCATCGGTGTGGGAGACGAACCCGGCATACACCTCGTGCATGCGGGCGAAAAGCCGCCGGGCGTCGGCGTCCAGATCGTCCCAGGGCTGCACCCACGAAGGCCGCTCGGTGAGCGTGGTTCCCTCCGGTGAGATGCCCGAGGCCAACTGCCGCTCAAAGGCCCGTTCCCGCCACCGGTCCCACCCGTCGTCGAACATCCCCTGGTAGGGCTCCACCCATTCGGGCGCTACGTGGTGGGGGGCGTGGGTGGCCACCTCGGCGTAGTAGCAGAAGAACGGCTTATCGGGGGCGGCGTGCTTCTGGTCGGTGATGTGGGCGATGGCCTGGTCGGCCAGATCGGCGCTTAGGTGGTAGCCGTCGTCGTAGTGGGCCGGCGGCTTGATGTAGTGCTGGTCTCGCACCAGGTTGGGGGCCCAGCAGTTGGCCCCGCCGTGGAGCACCCCGTAGTAGCGCTCGAAGCCCACCCCGGTGGGCCACAGGGTGAACGGGCCGGCCGCGCTGCGCTCCCCTCGGGGAGCGAGGTGCCACTTGCCGATGGCCATGGTGCCCCAGCCGGCGTCGCGCAGGATGCGGGGCAGCATGGCGGCCGACGGGGGGATGCGGGCGGTGTAGCCGGGAAACCCCATGGTCATGTCGGACAGAAACCCCATGCCCACCGCGTGGTGGTTGCGCCCGGTCAAAAGGGCGGCCCGGGTGGGAGAGCACAGGGCGGTCACGTGGAAGCGGTTGTACGACAGGCCGCCCGCGGCCAGCCGGTCGATGTTGGGGGTGGCGATGTCGGCCCCGAAGCAGCCGAGCTGGGCGAACCCGGTGTCGTCCAGCAAAATCACCAGCACGTTGGGCGCGCCCTTTGGGGCTCGGGGCAGCTCCGGGGGCCGAGGGGTGGACTCGGCCACGGTGAGCCCGATGCCGGGTGATGAGAGCGGAGCAGCGGTCAATGGTTCGGCCATGGCGGCAGCTAGCGGCGCGACCGGTAGTCGCTGCCGGGGATGGAGGCGAACGGGAAGGGCTCGGGCGCCCGGCCCTTCAACAGCGCGAAGCACTCGCCGGTGAGGCCCGAGTCGAGGATGGCCATGGCCGCCTCGGCCACCTCCTCGGAGTCCATGATGACCATGCCGGCGGCTTCGAGGCGGTCTCGGTTGCCGCCCAAGAATCCGGTGCCCACCGTGGCCGGGCACACTGCGTTGAGGCTGATGCCCTGTTCGGCGAGGTTGGGAGCAGCGCTGCGCACCAAAGCGGCTATGGCGTGCTTCGACATCGAATAGCCCAGGTCCACCGGCAGCGGGCTGAAGCACGCCATCGAGCCGGTAACCAGCACATGGCCGCCCCCGGCCGCCTCCAGCAGCGGCACCGCGGCCCGCAGGCCGAACACCACGCCGTGCTGGTTGATCCCGATGATGCGCAAATAGTCGTCGTCGCTCATATCGGCGATGTCGCCCAGCCCCATCATGACCCCCGCGTTCAGGTGGGCCACATGCAGATGGCCGGGATCGTCGGCCAGCTCCGCAGCCAGCGCAGCCCAGGCCGCAGAGTCGGCCACGTCGAGGTGCCGGTACTGCCCGCCGATCTCATCGGCCACCTGCTGGCCGGCGTCGTCGGCCACGTCGGTGCAGACCACCCGGGCACCGGCCTCGGCGTAGCGCCGGGCGCAGGCCGCGCCGATGCCCGAGGCTGCTCCGGTCACCAGGGCGGTCTTTCCCGACAGGTCCACGATCAGCCCCCGGCCGTCTCGGCGCCCCGGGCGAAGGCGTCCTGAGTCTCAAGGTCGTAGAGGCCGTTGATGAACTGGAGCGGCGGCTTGGTGGTGTACTCCTCCTGGGCCCGGCTGGGCATGATCTTCTCCCGGTGGCGCAGGTCCCACATGCTCTCGCACCGCCCGGAGTAGTCGTCGGGCTGCTCCAGCATCCAGATGATGCCGTCGGCCGGCACCGAGGTGGGCTCCCAGTCGGTGAGGTCGATGTCGCCCATGTTGGCCAGCGTGCCCTCGGAGGCCACCGGGATGTCGATGCGGAAGCAGTTGACCGCAATGCGGTCGGGGTGGAGCTGGCGGGCCAAATCGGTGGTCATCCGCTCCAGGGCCAGCTTCGACATGCCATACGACATCAGCCCCGGCACCGGGCGCAGCGCGGCCTGCGACGACAGGCTGAGGATGCGCCCCCGACCCGCGGCCCGCAGATGCGGCAGGGCGGCCCGCACGGTGAGCAGCGGGGCCCGCAGGTTGATGTCCATGATGAGGTCGTAGCGCTTGAGGGGAATGTCCACCTCGCCCACGAAGGTGACCGCGGCGTTGTTCACCACCACGTCGAGCCGGCCCCAGGCCTCCACCGGGGCGGCCACCATGGCCTCGATGTCGTCGGCCGAGGTCAGGTCGGTGGGCACGGCCAGGGCCTCGCCCCCGGCGTCGACCACCGCCGCAACGGTCTCGTCGATGGTGCCGGGAAGCGGCTTGGGCGACTCCTTGGTAGACCGGGCCGCGCACGCCACCTTGGCCCCCTTGGCCGCGGCTGCCACCGCGATGGCCGCGCCCACGCCCCGGCTGGCCCCGGTCACCAGCACAACTTTCCCGGCCAGGTCGTAGGGCTCAGACATCAGCGCTCCATGGCATGCGTCGCTACCCTAACGAACAACGTTGACTAGGCCGGAGTGGAGCCGGAATGGGCGAGTATCAGCATCTGACGGTGGAACCGGTGGGCGGCTGCATCGGCGCGGAGATAAGCGGGGCAAACCTCGGCGACAACTTGGCACATGAGGTGGTGGCCGAGATCCGCCAGGCATGGCTGGCCCATCTGGTGGTGTTCTTCCGCAACCAGCACCTGACCCTCGACCAGTTCTCGGCCTTCGCCCGCCGCATCGGCACTCCCGGCCGCTACCCGTTCGTTCCCGGCCTGCCCGACCACCCCGAGATCATCGAGGTCAAGAAGCTGCCCCACGAGACCGTCAACTTCGGCGGCATCTGGCACACCGACACCGCCTACCTGGAACGACCGCCCATGGCGTCGATGCTGTTGGCCCGGGAGGTGCCCTCAGCGGGCGGCGACACCGAGTTCGCCAACATGTACGCCGCCTACGATGCGCTGTCCGACGGGCTGAAGGAGTTCCTGGGGGATCTGCGGGCCGTGAACAGCTCGGCGATGGCCGATGTGTCCAAAACCCGGGAAGACCGCATCGCCGACGCCACCGAGGCCGGCCACACCTCAGCCGAGAGCTATGAGGCGGTCCATCCCGTGGTCCGCACCCACCCCGAAACCGGCCGCCCGTCGCTCTATGTCAACGTGGCCCACACCGCCCGCTTCGAGGGCATGACCGAAGAAGAGAGCCAGCCCCTGCTCAGGTTCCTGTTCGCCCATCAGGCCCGCTCGGAGTTCACCTGCCGGTTCCGCTGGGCGCCGGGCTCGCTGGCCCTGTGGGACAACCGCTGCGCCATGCACAACCCCATCAACGACTACCACGGCCAGCTCCGGGTCATGCACCGCATCACCTTCGAGGGCGACGAGCCCCGCTAGGCGATCCGCCGGGTTGACCCCGGAGGCCAGCTCAAACGATCCGCGAATCCGAATCAGAGGGCCAGTAGCGATCCCGCAGGTAGCGCTTCATCAGCTTGCCGTTGGGGTCGCGGGGCAGCGACTCATCGAAGTCCACTCCCCGGGGGCACTTGAAGGCCGCCAACCGGTCGGCGCACCACGCCAACAGCACAGCCTCGGCGTCGGCGCCCGCCCGCCCCGGCTCCACTAGCTGGACCACCGCCCGCACCTCTTCGCCCAAGTCGTCGTTGGGCACCCCGATCACGGCCGCGTCGGCCACCTCGGGGTGCATGATCAAAGCATCCTCAATCTCCTGGGGGTAAATGTTCACCCCGCCGCTGATAATGGTGTGGGCCACCCGGTCGGTGAGGTACAGGTAGCCCTCCTCGTCGAGGCGTCCCATGTCGCCCAGCGTCCGCCAGCCGCTGGGGTGGGCCGCAGCCGCGGTGCGCTCGGGGTCGTTGTGGTACTGGAAGTCCCGCCCCCCGTCGAAATACACCACCCCGACCTCGCCAGTGGGCACCTCAGCTCCGTCGGGGCCCACGATGTGTACCGGTTGCAGCGGCCGCCCCACCGAGCCGGGATGGGCCAGCCACTCCTCAGAGGTGATGGCGCTGTGGCCGATGTCCTCGGTGCCCGCGTAGTACTCGAACAGGATCGGCCCCCACCACTCGATCATCTGCTGTTTCACCTCCACCGGACAGGGGGCGGCGGCGTGGATGGCCAGTTGCAGGCTGGACACGTCGGCGGCCTCGCGCACATCGGCGGGCAGCTTCAGCATCCGGGAGAACATGGTGGGCACGAACTGGGCATGGGTCACTCGGTGCCGGCCGATGAGCCGCAGGCAGTCGGCCGGGTCGAACCCCTCCATGAGCACCACGGTGCCGCCCACCCGGTGCACGCACATGCAGAACACCAGCGGGGCCGAGTGGTACAGGGGAGCGGGCGACAGGTACACGCTGGTGCGGTCCACCCCGTAGTTGCCCATGGCCAGGGCGGTCTGCACCGCGGGGTTGGCCGGATCGCCGATGCCGGTCTGGGCCGTGGGCTTGCGGATGCCCTTGGGGCGGCCGGTGGTTCCCCCCGAGTACACCATCTCCCGGCCCTCGCCCTCATCGGCGATGGGCGCGACAGGCAGATCGGCGGCAGCCTCGGCCACGCGCTCGAACCCGGCCACCGCGTCGGCGCCGGTGGTCAGGCGCACCGGCACCCGGGCCAAGTCCAGACCGGCCACCACCGGGGCGGTTCGATCCGACGCCACCACCGCTTCAGCCCCGCAGTCGTTGAGCACGGCCTGCACCTCGCCCGCAGTGAGGTGGTAGTTGATCGGCGTGTAGATCAGCCCGGCCAACTGCGCGGCCCACAACACCGCCATCGACTGCGAGGTGGTCTCCGACACGATGGCCAGATGGTCGCCGGCCCCAAGGCCCCGACCCCTAAGCAGGTGCGCCAGCCGGTTGGCCTCCTCGTCCAGCATCCGGTAGGTGATCACCTCGCCGGTGCGGCCCATGATCACCGCCGGGTGGTCGGGCGCCTGGGCCGCGAACACACGGGGATGGAGCATCTCCGAGTCCATCGGCGGGACGATAGTTGCTCATGCTGTCCGAGGGGTTCTCGGGCGAACCCCGGCTATAGGGTGAGGCCAGCCTTGGGCAAACAGGGAGAAATCAGCCATGTGGCACGAAGAGAAGCTGTTGATCGACGGGGAGCTGAGGGCCGCCGAGGGGGGCGGCGTCTTCGAGACGCTGAACCCCGCCACCGAGGAGGTGCTCGGGGTGGCCGCCAACGCCACCGATGCCGATGCGGTGGCCGCAGTGACCGCCGCCCGCCGGGCCTTCGACACCACCGACTGGGCCACCGACCACGACTTTCGGGCCAAGTGCCTGCGCCAGTTCCATGCCGCGCTGGAAAGCCACCTCGAAGAGATGCGTGATCTCACCGTGGCCGAGGTGGGCTCTCCGGTGATGCTCACCTACGGCGGCCCGCAGCTCGAAGCGCCGGTGGGGTCGGTCAAGTGGGTGGCCGACATGATGGACGGCTACCAGTGGTCCGAAGACCTCGGCGTGGTCGAGTCCTACGGGGGCCACCACCGGCGGTGGATCGAGCGGGAGGCGGTGGGGGTGGTGGCCGCCATCACCGCCTACAACTTCCCCGTGCAGCTCAACCTGGCCAAGCTGGGCCCCGCCCTGGCCGCCGGCAACACGGTGGTGTTGAAGGGGGCGCCCGACACTCCGTGGTCGGCGCTGGCACTGGGCCATCTGATCGCCAACGAAACCGACATCCCCCCCGGCGTGGTCAACATCTTGACCTCGGCGGAGAACTCGGTGGGCGAGGTGCTCACCACCCACCCCGATGTGGACATGGTTACCTTCACCGGCTCCACCGCCACCGGGCGCAAGATAATGGCCGCGGCCAGCGCCACGGTGAAGAAGACCTTCCTGGAGCTGGGGGGCAAGAGCGCCTATGTGGTGCTGGACGACGCCGACGTGGAAGCAGCCGCCGCCATGAACTCGTTCATGATCTGCACCCACGCCGGGCAGGGGTGCGCCATCAACACCCGAATGCTGGTTCCCGCGGCCATGGCCGACACCGCGGCCGAAATAGTGGCGGCCACGCTGGCCAACATCCCCTACGGCAATCCCACCGACCCCTCCATGATGATGGGACCCCTCATCAACTCCCGCCAGCGCGACAAGGTCCACAAGTTTGTGACCGACGCCGTAAACCAGGGGGCCAGGCTGGTCACCGGCGGAAAGCGCCCCGATCACCTGTCGGTGGGCTACTTCTACGAGCCCACCCTGCTGGCCGGCGTGGGCGAGAACGACCTGGTGGCCCAAGAGGAGGTGTTCGGCCCGGTGCTGGCCATCATTCCCTATGACGGGGGCGACGACGAGGCCGTGCGGATCGCCAACAACTCCATCTACGGCCTGTCGGGCTCGGTGAACAGCGCCGATCCCGACCGGGCCCGGGCCGTGGCCCGACAGATCCGCTCGGGCACGATCAGCGTGAACGGCGGCATGTACTACGCCCCCGACGCTCCCTTCGGGGGCTACAAGCAATCGGGCATCGGCCGGGAGATGGGCGTGGCCGGGTTCGAGGAGTTCCTCGAGATCAAGACCCTGGCTGAACCGGCCGCCTAGGCGGCAAGCTCGGGCCGCCATGACTGAATCGGGGGAGTGGGCCAGCATTCCGCACATGGCCCAGACGGCCGCGGCCCGCTTCGGCGACGCCCCCGCGGTGGTGGAGGGCGACAACTCGCTGTCCTTCGCGGAACTGGGCCAGCAGATCGACCAAGCCGCCGCGGCCATGCTGGCCGCCGGGGTGCAGGCAGGCGACCGGGTGGCGGTCTGGGGCTCCAACCGCTTGGAGTGGATCATCGCCGCTGTGGGCCTCCAGGCGGCCGGGGCGGCGCTGGTGCCGGTGAACACCCGCTTCAAACCGGCCGAGACCGCCTACATCCTGGCCCGCAGCCGGGCTCGCCTCTTGGTGGCCGAGGCCGGGTTCGCCGGAATCGACCCCGCCGGTCTGTTCCGCCAGGGCGACGCCGACCTGTCGGCGCTGGAGCAGGTGGTGGTTCTGCCCCCCGCCGAGGCGCACAACGTGCCCGGCGCGGTGTCGTGGGCCGATTTCCTGAGGGCGGGGGAGTCGGTAGCCCCCGAAGCGGTGGAGGCCCGGCGACAGGCGGTGGGGCCAAGCCAGATCAGCGACATCTTGTTCACGTCGGGCACCACCGGCGCGCCCAAGGGCGTGATGATGACCCACGGGCAGACCCTGCGGCAGTTCTCGCACTGGTGCGACTTCGCCGATCTCCGCCAGGGCGACCGCTATCTGATCGTCAACCCCTTCTTCCACATGTTCGGCTACAAGGCCGGCTGGCTGGCCTGCCTGATGCGCGGGGCCACCGTGTACCCGGTGCCGACCTTCGACGTCGACCAGGTGTTGGACTTGGTGGAGGCCGAGCAAGTCACCGTGCTGCCCGGCCCGCCCACCGTCTACCAGACGATTCTCGACCACCCCACCCGCCCGGCCCTCGATCTGTCCAGCCTGCGGGTGGCGGTCACCGGCGCGGCCGACATCCCGGTGGAGCTGATCCGCCGGATGCACGAGGAGCTGCCGTTCCAGCGGGTGTGTACCGGCTACGGCCTCACCGAGGCCGGCACCTGCACCGGAACCCAGCCCGGCGACGACCCCGAGACCATCGCCACCACCGCGGGACGGGCCATGCCCGACCTTGAGGTGCGCATCGCCGACGGCGACCGTGAGGCCGCTGTGGGCGAGACCGGCGAGGTGCTGGTGCGGGGGTTCAGCGTGACAACCGGATATTTCGACGATCCCGAGGCCACCGCTGCGGCCATCGACGCCGACGGGTGGCTCCACACCGGCGATCTGGGCATCTTGGACCACCGGGGCTACCTCAAGATCGCCGGGCGCATCAAGGACATGTTCATCGTCGGCGGGTTCAACGCCTACCCCGCCGAGATCGAGAACATGCTGTTGGGCCATCCCGCCGTCGCCCAGGCCGCGGTGGTGGGGGTGCCCGACGAGCGACTGGGGGAGGTGGGCCGGGCGTTCATCGTGCCCCAGCCCGGTTCGGCCATCGATCCCGAAGAGCTGATCGCCTGGTGCCGGGAGCGCATGGCCAACTACAAGGTGCCCCGCTCGGTGGTGCTGCGGGAGTCGTTCCCGCTCAACGCCACCGGCAAGGTGATGAAAAGCGAGCTGCTGGCCGAGGCCTAGCCCGAAGGCGGCTCGAACTGGAGCTTCAGCTCCCGCCGCAGGGTCTTGCCCGAGGGCAGCCGGGGAACCGCCTCAACGAAGTGAACGGCGTGGAGGCGCTTGTAGCCGGCCAGAGTGTCGGCCACCAGGGCTTTCAGCTCCTCTTCGGTGGCGGCAGCGCCGTCGGCAAGCTGCACGGCGGCGGTCACCGCCTCGCCGGAGTCGGGATCGGGCAGCCCGAACACCGCGCAGTCGAGCACGTCGGGATGGCCCAGCAGCACCGCCTCCACCTCGGCGGGGGCCACCTGGAAGCCCTTCACCTTGATCATCTCCTTCACCCGGTCGGTGATGTGCAGCCACCCGTCGGGCTCCATCCAGCCGACGTCGCCGGTTCGATACCACCCGTCGGAAAAGGCCTCGGCGTTGGCCTCCTCCGGCAGGTAGCCGGCCATCATCGCCGGGCTGCGAGCCTGGATCTCGCCCACCTCGCCGGGGGCCAGCACCTCCCCGGTCGCCAAGTGGGCGATGCGGATGTCCACGTCGTGGACGGGCGGCCCGGGCGAGTCCAGCCGCCACAGATCGGGCCGGTGTACCGGGTTGCTGGTGAGCACGGGCGCCTCGCTGGCCCCGTAGGCGGGCATGAACGGAACCCCGGTGCGCTCGGTCACCCGCTGGGCCACGCTTTCGGTCACCGGGGTGGCGCCCCACATGATGTAGCGCAGCGACGACAGGTCGAACTCCTCTAGGTTGGGGTGGTTGGCCATGGCCAGGGCGATGGGGGCGACCGCCATCTCCAGGGTGATGCGGTCGGCCTCGATGGCGCCCAGCATGGCTTCGAGGTCGAACCGGGGGTGGAGCCGCACCGACGAGCCGGCCCACACCGACGAGAGCAAGTTGAGCAGCCCCAGGATGTGAAACGGCGGGGTGGTGATCTGGAAGCGGTCCTCGGGGGTCAGGCCCAGAACCTCGCCCCAGATGACGGTGGCCGCATTGATGCTGGCGTGGGTGTGGCGCACCGCCTTGGGCATCCCAGTGGTGCCCGAGCTGAACATCAGCACCGCCTCGCTGTGATCCCAATCGAGGTCGGCGGCGGGGGCATCGGCCGGGCTGTCGGCCAAGGCGGCGACCGCGGGGTCGTCGTCCAAGTGGATCACCCGGTCGGCCAGGGGCTCGGGGAGGCGCAGATGGGTGTCGCCGTCGGTGATGGCCAGCACCGGCCCGGTGAGGTGGGCGGCGTGGGCGGTCTCAGCCTGCTTCCAGGCCGAGCTGATCATCACCGCGGAGGCCCCCAGCTTCAAGATGCCGTACACCGAGGTGAAGAACTCGGGGCGGTTCGAGGCCATGACCGCCACCCGCTGGCCGGCGCCCACCCCCCGTTCGGCCAGCAGCCGGGCGAAGCCGTCGGCCTGCCGGTTGAAATCCCGGTAAGTGAGCACCCGGTCTTCGAACCTGATGGCCACCCGGTCGCCAAACCGGTCAGAAGCCGACTCCAGCAGGCTGTGGACGCTGCTGCCTCGGGGATACTCCAAGGGCGGGAAGATCGACGACACGGATTAGCCCTCGGCGTCGCCGGGGAAGCCCCTGCCCTCGAGCTCGGGATCGAGGGGCAGGTCGAAGCAGTTGAACGCCACCGCCAGGGTGTCGTAGGCCCCCACGGTGAACAGCAGGTCCATGATCTGGCGGGTATCGAACGCCTCAGCCAGCTCGTCCCAGGTGGCATCGCACCAGCGGTGATCGTGGTGGAGCTCGTCCACCGCCCGCAGCAACAGGGCGTCCTCCGGCGCCCACCCTTCAAGGGAATCAACCGCAGTGCGGTCGATCTCCTCCTCGGTCAGGCCCACTTCAAGGGCGGCGGCTGCGTGCTGGACCCACTCGTATTCGCTTCGGCGCAGCCACGCCACCCGCAGCACCGCCAACTCGATGGCCCGCCCCGACAGCGTGTTGAAGTACAGCAGATGGCGGTTGAACTCCAGGAAGGCCCTGGCCAGCTCGGGATAGTGGGCCATCACCGACAAGGCGTTGTTGGGCCGCCTCACCTGCTGCTTGCGGTCGGCCTTGCGCTTGTCGTAGGCCGAGCCCGCAGGGGGCCGCATGGGCTCCATGGCGGCAAAGGCCTCCGGCGTCCACTCCGGCAACTCCAGCGGGGCGATGCGGGGCCGGTTGGCCGAGTCTTCAGATTCATCTGCTGAGCTGCCCACCCGATCCTCCTTGGAAGCCTCTGGGGATGGTAACCGACCCCGATTGGGCTCCCGTCTCCGTCTAACCGCCGGCGTCTGGTATGAACGGGGCGGAGGAGTTGCTGTGCGCATAGGACTGATGGTGGGGCCCGAGCGGCGCCGGTACGACACCAAGATCGACCGCATGATCGAGGCGGCCCAACAGGCCGAGGCTGGCGGGTTCTCGTCGGTGTGGATCCCCCAGATCCCCGACGAGTTCGACGCCATGACCGCGGCTGCGCTGATCGGCACCGCCACCTCGACGGTAGAGGTGGGAACCGCGGTGGTGGTGGCCCAAACCCGCCACCCCGTCGCGCTGTGCCAGCAGGTGCTCTCGGTGCAACTGGCCTGCGAGGGCCGCTTCTCCTTGGGCCTGGGCCCGTCGCACCACTGGATCGTGGAGGACATGCTGGGGCTGTCTTACGACCGGCCCGCGGCCCAGATCCGCTCGTACCTCGACGTTTTGGACCAAGCGCTGGCCGGCCCCGGCATGGTTCGGGTGGAAAACGAGTACTTCCACATCAACAACCCGTTGGACATAGCCGACCAGGCCGCCACTCCGGTGCTGCTGGCCGCCCTCGGCCCGGTCATGCTGCGGCTGGCCGGTTCTCGCACCGACGGCACCACGCTGTGGCTGGCCGACGAGCGGGCCATCGGCGAGTTCATAGCCCCCCGGATCAACGAAGCGGCGGCCGAAGCCGGTCGGCCGCCACCCCGGATCGTGGCCGGGGTGCCGGTGTGCCTTTGCGCCCCCGGTCAGGTGGACACCGCCAAAGAAAGGGCCGAGCGGCTGCTGGCCGAGGCCGAGGTGTCCCCCAACTACCAGCGGTTGTTGGACCGGGGCAACGCCGAGGGCGTGTCCGACATCATGGCCGTCGGCGATGAGGCCGCGGTGCTGGCCCGACTGCGCTCGTTTGCAAACGCCGGGGTCACCGACCTCTCGGTGCGAGTGCTGCCCGTGGGCGACGGCCGAGACGAGCTCATAGCCTCCAGCCAGCGCACCCGGGAGTTCTTGGCCTCGGTGGCGTCGGAGCTCTAGTCGAGCAACTTAGGCCGCGGCCTCCACCTGGTTGAGGGGGTTCATGCCCGGGCAGCCCTTGGCCCGCTCGGGGATGTCGGCGTAGTCGATGGGGGTGGCCACCTCGGCCTTGGTGGGGCAGAACTGCTCGGCCAGCGGGGCCAGCGCCTCCAAGTCGAACCCGTACACCTCAGCGGCATTGGTGCTGAGGATTTTGGTGGTCTCTTCTTCGGTGAGGTTGGCAAAAGTCAGCCGCAGGTGCTCCCGGGTATAGGGATGAGACCCCTCGATGTGGGGGTAGTCGGAGCCCCACATGACCCGGTCGATGCCCACTGTGCGGGTGAGCAGGGCCTCGGCCGGGCGCAGGAACGACGCCCCGATGTAGCACTGGCGGGCGAAGTACTCGCTGGGGGTGAGCGACATGTCGGCCACGGCCTGGCTGCCGAACACCGTCTCAGAGCCGTACTTGGAGTACTTCATCCGGTGGAAGAAGCTCTCCAGCCTCTCCAGGGTCTCGGGCACCCAGGCGGTGCCGGTCTCGGTGGTCACGTACTTCAGCGTGGGATAGCGCTCGAACACCCCGGAGAACATGAGGTGCCACAGCGCCCTCTGGGTCCACCAGGTGGCCTCCAGGATGAACATGGCCAACGAGGAGGGGAAGTGGTTGCCGTAGTTGGGCGACCCGCCACCGGCATGGTGGTTCAGCGGCAGACCGGCTGCCGCAGTAGCGGCCCAGATGGGCTCGTAGCTCTTGGAGTAAAGCGGTTCAAACGGGGAGTCGGGCGGAGCACCGGGGATGAGAACGCCACCTTTCAACCCGTTCTCGGCGGCCCACTCGATCTCTTTGACCGAACCCTCCACATCGCCCAAGAACACCTGGGCGATTCCGGCCCGGCGCTCGGGCGCCTGGCTCACAAAGTCGGCCACCCACCGGTTGTGGGCCCGCAGCCCGGCCCAGCGGTGCTCGAAGTTGTCAGAGTAGGGCGGCGCTTCAAACGCGGTGGCGGCAGGCGGGGCGAACGGGGGCTGGGTATTGGGGAACAGCACCTCGGCAATGAACCCGTCGGACTCCTGCTCTGCCAGGCGCTGGTCTGAAGACCAATTGCGGAATCCCCAAACCTCGGGATCGCCGTCAACCCCCACCTCCATAGGCGAGCGATCCATGTCGGCAAACATCTCCTTGCGCCGCTCGTTGTGCCCGTCCATGTAGTCGGCCCACTCGTCGAACTCCGCGTGGTAGCGCGACTCCAGATACGGCTTGTAGGCCCTCAAATCGGCGCCGCAATGGGTGTCAGCACTGATGACGATGTGATGTTCCATCGGTCTACCCCCGTTGGTTCAGAAATTTAGCGGTTGACGTCGATGACGACCCTGCCGCGGATTTCGCCGGCCAGGATTTGGGCGGCGGCGGTGGGGACGTCGGACAGGCCGATGGTGTCGGTCATGGCGTCGAGCTTGGCGGTGTCCAGGTTTCGGGCCAGGCGGTTCCAGGCTTGGGCTCGGCGCTCGGCGGGCTCGTAGACGCAGTTGATGCCGGCCAGGGTCACGGCCCGCAGGATGAAGGGGGCCACCGAGCTGGGCAAGTCCATGCCCTGGGCCAGGCCGCAGGCCGCCACGCACCCGTGGGGCTGGGTCTGGGAGATGATGTTGGCCAGCGTGTGGCTGCCTACCGAGTCGACGCCTCCGGCGAATCGGGCCTTGCCCAGGGGGCGGGCCGGGCCGGATAGCTCGTCGCGGTGGATCAGCTCGGCCGCCCCCAGCTCGCGCAGGTAGTCGCCCTCGGTGTCGATGCGGCCGCTGGAGGCCACTACCTCATAGCCCAGCTGGGCCAGCACCGCCACCGCCACGCTGCCCACCCCGCCGGCGGCGCCGGTCACCACAATGGGGCCGGAATCGGGGGTGATGTCGTGTTCTTCCAACGCCAGCACGCACAGCATGGCGGTGTAGCCCGCCGTGCCCACGGCCATGGCCTGATGGGTTGTGTAGGCGTCGGGCAGGGGGGTTAGCCAGCCGCCGTCCATGGCCGCCTTGGTGGCCATGCCCCCCCAGTGCGACTCGCCCACGTCCCAGCCGTTCACGATCACCTTGTCGCCCGGAGACCATTTCGGGTCGTCGCTGCGGGCCACCGTGCCGGCCAGGTCGATGCCGGGGACCATGGGCCAGGTGCGCACGATAGGGGCGCCGTTCACCACGGCCAGGCCGTCCTTGTAGTTGAGCGTGGAGTAGTCCACGTCCACGATCACCGGGCGGTCGGGCAGTTCGGCGTCGTCCAGCTCGGTTATCGCGTGGGTGCGGTTGCCGTCGTCGTCTTGGCTCAGCAGTAGGGCTCTGAACATCCCGCCAGCCTGCCTCAGGCGACTCCAACCCGCCTACCCGAGGACTCCTTGCCCGCGGAGGCGGGATATTTCTTCTTCTGTAAGGCCGGCAATGTCTTGCAGCACGGCTTGGGTGCTGGCGCCCAGGGTTTCGGCGGGGCGCTGGTCGGTTTCGGAGCGGGAGAACTTTATGGGGAAGGCCGGTCCGAGGCGGCCGGTCGGCTCAGCGGCGTGGGGGTGTTGGAGGGGCACCAGCGCCTGGCGGTGCTGGATTTGGGGGTCTTCGACGGCGGCGTAGGCGGAGGCCACCGCCCCGGCGGGGACGCGGATCTTGTGCAGCCGGGCCACCAGCTCCTCGGTGGTCTGCTGCGCCATCCACGCGGCCACCTCACCGCAGATCTCGCCCCGATTGGCGGCCCGAACCGGCACATTCGGGCCCAGCTCCCACAGGTCGGGCCGGCCCATCTCCTCGGTCAGCCTCTGGTACTGGGCGTCGGAGGTGATCACCAGGGTCACCCATCCATCCTGAGATTCAAAGGTGTCCAAGATGCCCCGTGGGTCGCCGTTGCCCATTCGGTCGGGCAGGCCCCGCTCGCGGTAGAGGTCCAGGGGCTCGTCCCACAGCATCGCAACCAGGCCGTCGAGCATGGCCACGTCGATGTATTGCCCTTGGCCGTCTATGTCCCGCTGGCGCAGCGCGGCAACTACTCCGAGAGCGCAGAGGGCCGCTGGGAACTGATCTCCGACGGTGACCCCAGCCTTGACGGGCGGCCCGTCGGGGAAGCCCGACTTGGCCATCAGCCCCGATCGGCCCTGAATGATGAGATCCATGGAAGCCAGGTCGGCATCGGGCCCATCGGGGCCGAACCCGGTGATGGAGGCATGGATCAGCCGGGGGTTCAGCTCCGAGAGCGTCTCGTAGTCCAGTCCCAGCGAGGCCAAGACCCCGGGCCGGAAGTTGTCCACCAGCACGTCGACATTGGCCACCAACCTTCGAAACGCGTCCGCGCCCTCGGGCCGCACAAGGTCAAGCACCACGCTGCGCTTGCCCCGCCCCTTGCGCAGGTAGCTGATGCCGATGTCGTCGGGCCCCATGGCCTCCGACTGCTCGCCATCAGGCCCCACCCACGGCGGTATGCGCCAGGTCACATCACCACCCGGCGGATCGATCCGAATGACCTCCGCCCCCAATGAAGCCAAGAACCAAGTGCAAACCGGCCCCGAAACCACCCGAGTCAAGTCAACAACCCGAACACCCTCCAACGGCTTCATGTTCCCTTGCTTACCATTTCCCCAAGTCGCAACCCATCTCTGCCGCGACTAGACATTGAGGCCGTGGCCAAACACCCGTTTCACGACGTCGCCATCGTCGGCATCGCCAATTCCGAGCAAGCCCGTGTCCTTGAAGGCCACGATTCCACCACCATTACCTTCCAAGCCGTCCACCGGGTGCTGGCCGACACTGGCCTCACCCCGTGGGACATCGACGGCGTCGCCGCTGGCCCATTCAGCGGGCCGCTCACCTACTACATGCGAAACGGCCCGGCCTGGCGGAACCACATGGCCCCGTCTATCCCCATCATCTTGGACGCGGCCTCAGCCATCGCCACCGGCCAGTGCCACACCGTGCTAGTGGCCCACGGATCGGCGGGCATCTACACCGAGCGGGCTTCCACTGCGCCGTGGACCCGGCCGGCCAACGAGTTCGTGGTGGCCTACGGAATGTTCACCGCGGCGGAGTTCGCCCTCATCGCCCAGCGCCACATGCACATGCACGGCACTACGCCAGAGCAGCTGGCCACGGTAGCCGCCACCATCCGCAACAACGGCCACGCCCACCCCGATGCGGTGTACCACGGTCGGGGGCCCTTCACGCCGGACGACATCTTGGCGTCGCGCATGGTGTCCGACCCCTTCCACCTGCTCGACTGCGCCATGACCTCCGAGGGGGCGTGCGCGCTGATCCTCACCACCCGGGAGCGGGCCCAGGATCTGCCCAACAAGCCGGTGTACATCCTGGGCGGGGCCTGCGACAGCTTCGGTCCCTCCTACCAGCACCCGCCGGCGTGGGACTTGGCCGGCCCCAGCGGCCGTAACAACGGCTACACCGGCCGGTGGGCGGCGCAGAAGTCGTTCGCCATGGGCGAGCTCGGCCCCACCGATGTGGACGTGTGCGAGTTCTACGACCCGTTCTCGTTCGAGATCATCCGCCAGTTCGAGGCCTACGGGTTCTGCGAAGAGGGCGAGGGCGGCGACTTCATCATGGACGGCCGCATCGGCCCCGGCGGGCAGTTCCCGGTTACCACCGACGGGGGGACGATGTCGTTCAGCCACGGTGGGGCGGCGGTGCAGCAGCTCCAACGGGTCATCCGGGGGGTGGAGCAGCTTCGGGGCACCTGCGTGTCGTCCCAAGTGCCCGATGCCCAGGTGGCCATGTGCTCCAACGGCGGCGCCGGTGCGCTGTTCACCGACGTGATGCTGCTGGGAACGCAGACGCCATGAGCGAGATTCTGTTTCCACTGTCCTTCGGCAGACCAGGCCTGGAGCGGGAGGAGAGCCAGGACAAATGAGCGAGATTCTGCAACCCCAGTCGCCCGGCATCCCCCTGCCCGTGCCCACGATTTACTCCCAGCCCTACTGGGACGGCTGCCAGATCGGCGAGCTGCGCTTTCAGCGGTGCCAAGACTGCGGTGCCATCACCATGGACCCGGCCCCAGCCTGCTCCGCCTGCTTCTCGGAGAACCTCGAATGGGAGGTCAGCACCGGCCTCGGCGAGGTGTACTCCTGGACCACGGTGTGGCGCCCCCAAACCCCCGCATTCACCGTCCCCTACGTGGCCGTGATCGTGACGCTGGACGAGGGGTTCTGGCTGTTGGCCAACATCATCAACTGCCCAGTCGACGCCGTCCACGTCGGCATGCGGGTAAAGACCACGTTCGTGGAGTTGAGCGAGGAAATCACCCTGCCCTATTTCGAGCCGGCTGAGTAGCTAGCTGGAGGGCTCCAGGTAGACGTGGGTGGCGGCGGGGACGGCGGCGCGCAGGCGCGCCTCTACCGCGGCTACGGCCGCGGGCATTTGGTCGCCGGATAAGTCATCGGCGAAGTCCACTTCGGCGGCCACCAGGAGTTCCTCGGGGCCGAGGTGCTGGGTGCGGATGTCCACCACCCTGTCGATTTCGGGCGAATCGTCCAACGCGGCCCGCAGACGGGCTCGGTCTTCTTCGGTGGCGCTCTCGCCGATCAGCAGGCTCTTCATCTCGATGGCCAACACGATGGCGATGATCCCCAGCAGCACACCGATGACCAGGGTGCCCACGCCGTCCCAGCGGGGCTCGCCGGTGACCTCGGCCAACACCACAGCGATCAGCGCGAACACCAAGCCGAACATGGCCCCGAGGTCTTCCAGCAGCACCACGGGCAGCTCGGGAGTGCGGGAGCGGCGGATGAACGTGCCCCAGGAGAGCTTGCCCCGCACCTTGTTGGATTCCACGATGGCGGTGCGGAACGACAGCGACTCGACCACGATGCCGAAGATCAGAATGCCGATGGCCACCCAGAGCGACTCCAGCTCGTGGGGGTGGCGCACCTTCTCGATGCCCTCGTTGATGGCGAACAGCGCGCCCAGGGTGAACAGGATGATGGACACCACGAACGACCAGAAGTACCGCTCTCGCCCGTAGCCGAAGGGATGTCGGGGGGTGGGATCCCGCTTGGACAATCGACCGCCCAAGAGCAGCAGCGCCTGGTTGCCGGTGTCGGCGCACGAGTGGACTCCCTCGGCCAGCATGGAGGCCGACCGGGTCACGGCGAATCCCACGAACTTGGCAATGGCGATGGCCAGGTTGGCGAAGAGCGCAGCCAATACTGCTTTGGTCCCACCTCCTGCGGCCATGCCCCAATGGGTAGCACACCGTCGGCGGGTAGTCTCAGTTGCATGTTCAGCATTGGGATCGACGGGCCGGTAGCCCGGATCACCCTGGCCAACCCGCAGCGGCGCAACGCGCTGAGCCTGGAGCTGATGCAGCGCCTCACCGAAGCACTGCGCGAGCTGGGGGAGAAGACCGACGTTGGGGCGATTGTGATCGCCGCTGAGGGACCCGCGTTTTCCGCTGGTCACGACCTGTCGGAGATGGTGGACCGGGATCCCGAGTTCTACGACCAACTGTTCGAAGCCTGCACCGAGTTGATGGACGCGGTTCACGCCGTGCCCCAGCCGGTGATCGCCGAGGTGGACGGGGTGGCCACCGCCGCCGGGTGCCAATTGGTGGCGGCCTGCGACCTGGCCGTGGCCTCCACTGAGTCCACCTTTGCCACCCCCGGCGTGCGCATCGGCCTGTTCTGCTCCACTCCGATGGTGCCCATCTCCCGGGCCGTGGGACGCAAACGGTCCATGGAGATGCTGCTCACCGGCGAGCCCATCGACGCGGGCACTGCCGCGGAGTGGGGTTTGGTGAATCGGGTAGTGCCCCCCGAACAACTTCGGGCTGAGGTCGACAAGCTGGCCGCCCAGATCACCCGTTTCAGCGACGAAACCATCGCCATCGGCAAACAGGCCTTCTACCGCCAGCTCGACTGCGGCGAGCCCGAGGCTTACGACTTAACCCGGGAGGTCATGGCAGCCAACGCCGCCACCGACGACGCCCAAGAGGGCATCGACGCGTTTCTGACCAAGCGCTCCCCATCGTGGTCGGGTCGCCAAGGGAGCTAACTTCCCCCCAATGGGAACCGTTTTTGCCACTGTCGATGATCTGCCCGCCGCGGTCGGCCAGCACTTGGGGTGGAGCGACTGGATGGAGATCACCCAAGAGCGGGTGAACCAGTTCGCCGACGCCACCGGCGACCACCAGTGGATCCACATCGACCCCGAGCGGGCTGCCGCCGAGAGCCCGTACGGCGCCACCATCGCCCACGGCTACCTCACACTCTCGCTCACCAACATGTTCCTACCCAGCCTGATCACCGTGGAGCAGATCTCCATGGGCATCAACTACGGCGTCAACAAGGTGCGGTTCCCCGCCCCCGTCCCGGTGGGCTCGCGTGTCCGGGTAGGCGCCGAGCTCAGCTCGGTGGACGAGATCACCGGCGGTGTGCAAGCCGTCATCACCATCACCGTGGAAGTCGAGGGCAGCCCCAAACCAGCCTGCGTAGTGGAGAGCCTCACCCGCTACATGCGCTGAGCCCGGTTGCGACGAGGGCCGGTAGAGTTAGCGGGCGATGGCGAAGCGTAAGCGGTCGCGGACTGCGACGTTGGAGCGGGTGCCGATTTCGGATCCTCCGGTGCGGCCGGGTCTGGTCGGGCCGCGGCGGCGGGTACCTAGGGAGATTGAGCGACCTCCGTATGCCCGTACGGGAGAGCCGGGGGCTGCGACTTCGTCTGCGGTGCGCAGTTCCGAAGAGATCGAAGCCATGCGCAAGGCCGGACAGATGGCTGCCGAGGTGCTGCTGTTCGCTGGGAAGCTGGTGGTCCCAGGGGTGACCACCGACAGCATCGACGCCGAGGTTCACGACGAGATCGTGCGCCGGGGGGCCTATCCCAGCCCGCTCAACTACCGGGGCTATCCCAAGTCGGTGTGTACGTCGATCAACGAGGTCATCTGCCACGGCATTCCCGATAGCCGAGCGCTGGCCGACGGCGACATCGTCAACATCGACGTCACCGTGTTCCTCGACGGTGTCCACGGTGACACTTCGGTGACATTCGAGGTCGGCGAGGTGGACGACCACTCCCGCTTGCTGGTTCGGGAGACCCGGGCCGCCATGTACCTGGGCATCGGCGCGGTTCGGAACGGAGCGGCGGTAAACGCCATCGGCCGGGCCATCGAAACCCATGCCCGCGCCCATCGACTTGGCGTGGTGAGGGAGTTCATCGGCCACGGAGTGGGCACCGAGTTCCACTCCGGGTTGCAGATCCCCCACTACTACGAACGCAGTCACAGCACACCGCTGGAAACCGGGATGACTTTCACCATCGAGCCGATGCTCACGCTGGGTTCTCCCGACCTCTACCTGTGGGACGACCAGTGGACCGCGGTTACTGCCGACCAGCGGCGCAGCGCCCAGTTCGAGCACACCCTGTTGTGCCACGACGATGAGGCGGAGATCCTTACTCGCACACTCGCCGGAGAGGGTGCCGCCGAGGTTTACGCCAAAGAGTGATCCCTCTCGGCATTCGCCGAGCGCGGATGTTCTTGCCAAGATGGGGCCATGGCACATCCCGTTGAAGACATCCTGGCCATCCAGAAGCTGGCCGCCGACTACAACCACCTGATCGACAGCGGCTCAGCCGAGGCTTGGGCCCAGCTGTTCGTACCCGATGGCACGCTGGAGTTCGGTATGCCCGAAGGGGTGAAGGGACACGAGGACTTGGTCGCTTTCGCGGCGTCGATCAACCCGGCCACCCGCCATGTGATCAGCAATCTGTCCATCGAAGGCGAAGGCGACGAGGCGGTGGCCAACGTGTACTTGGAGGTGTACTACACCGCTCCTCCCGGCCAGCCGCGAGAACTGATCATCACTGGGGTGTACCGCGACGTGTTGCGCAAAGAGGATGGGCGGTGGCGCTACGTGTCCCGCCAGATGACGCCCGATTTGGGCGACTGGGCCCCCGCTCCCGACACCGTGGCCGGGCTCTAATCCCAGTACCAGGCCAAGCCGCGCACGCCGGTGCCGGAGTTGATCATCATCGCCTGGCCGAATTGGCTGATGAAGGCGTCAGCGGGCTGCACTTCGGCGGTGACGGCATCGAGCAACTCCACGGCCCGCTCGGGAACCTCGGCGTGAAGGCTGACCAAGTGAAGTTCGCCATTGCCGTCGGCAGGCCGGGTGCGCCGCCAGAGGCCCAGAATGCGCTGGTGGGCGGCCTCATCGCTGAGCGCGGGGCGAAGGCGGCCTATGGCTCCATCTTGTATGTCGAACATAGGGCGCAGCCCGAGCAGGTTTCCGGCTCGGCCCGCCAAACCCGGTACCCGACCGCTGCGGATCAGCTGATCGAGGTTCGCCAGAGCCCCCACGAGCGTCATCCGCTTGGCGACATCCTCGGCCCTTGCCACCACCTCGTCCAGCGTCGCACCCGCTCGGGCGGCCCGGGCCGCGGCCACCGCTACCAGCGCCTGACCGCCGGCGGCAGTTCGGCTGTCTACCACTGCCACCGGACCGGCTGCGCTCTTGGAGGCCAGAACCGCTGATTGATTGGTGATGCTCAGGGTGGACGTCACCGTCACAACCACGACACCGTCGCCCTGGTCTTGACCGGCGATCGCCTGAACGAAGGCGCCCGGCGACGGGCCCGATGACGAGTGGGTCTTGGCGGCCAGGATCTCCGCAGTGTCAAGCTCGCCGTCGGCCACCGTTCGGCCGTCCACGGTGATCATGAGCGGGACCACTGCGATGTCCCAGGCCGCCCGCACCTCATCTGGGAGCGCCGCGGTGCTGTCGGTGACGATGCCGACGGTCACTCGCGGGCCTTTTCGACATCGACGTCGAGAATCGGCCGGACGGTGGCGGCCGAGGCCAGCACCAGCAGGCCCGATGCCAGCAGCACCGACCGGGTGCCGGGCAGCCCGGCCCCGTTCAGCCCGTCGCCGATGGCTCCCGCCCCCAGCGCGGCCGCTCCCAGCCCGATGCGGATCACCACGTGGAAGGCGGAGAAAGCCAGCACCCGTTCCTCTTCGCGGGGAATCTGGGCTTGGAGCGCGCTCATCCCCGACGTCAGGGCCACGGTGGCCCCGGCCCCGAACCCGGCGGCGCCGAGGAAGGTCAGCCACACCGTCGGGCTCTGGCTCATCAGTGCCACCAACGCCCCCATAGCCAGCGCTCCCCTTCGGGTGAGGACCAGCAAATCCACGTGGCGAGACCTATGGGTGAGCGCCAGGCCAATGCCCGCTCCCGCGCCGAACAGCACGATGAGCACGCCATATTCGATGTCGGACGCCTCCAACTCCTCTTGCACCAGCTTGATGCCCAGCGAGAACAGGGCTCCCAGCCCAACGGCGGCGGCAGCGGTGGCGGGTAAAACCCTGCGCACCAGCGGCACCGACCAGGCATCGCGCAGCCGACTGGGGGAAATGGATATTTCGCTGTCAGAGATAGCGGCGCGGTCCGGGATTGCCTGAGGGGAGGGTTCCCGACTCTGAAGTCCACCGAGGGCTCGGGCGATGAATAAGGCGGAAACACCGAAGGTGAGCGCGTCGATCCAGAAGACGAGGGCGTAGGGGTGCGATCCCAGCCAGCCATCGTCGAGCGGAAGCGCGGCGAACGCGGCGAACAGGCCCGCGCCAATCGGGATGTTGCCGTACGACGATCCCATCATGGCGGCGTTGGCCAGCGGCAGGTCGGACTCGTCCACCAGATCGGGGACGGAGGAGTCTCGAGAGGCCAGGAACACCACGCTGGGGGCCTCCAGTGCGAACGCCCACAAGTACACCCACCACAGCTCTTGCACAAAGGGGACCACCGCGATCATCCCGGCTCGCAGCAGATCCATGGTGATCATGGTCCGCCGCCGATCCCACCGGTTCACCAGCTTGGCGGCCAGCGTCCCGCCCAGGGCCGCGGGAATGAGCCGGAAGGCGAGAATGCCGCCCACCGCGGCGGCAGAATCGCTCAAGTGGTCTACCAGCGCCATGAGGGCGAAGGTGCCCATCCAGTCGCCCAGCGCGGACGCACCCTGTCCGACGAGAAGACGACGAAAGCCGACCTGGGTGCGAAGGCTCAAGGTTCTCGGGTCAGTAGACCGGCGAGGACTACAAGAATCAAGGGTTGGTGGGGGTAGCTCCGACCCAGCTGTCGTTGTCGAAAACCAGTCGGTGGGCGGCGGCCTTCAGGCGATTGGGGGCTGGCAGCGGATCATTTCCCAGAACGCGCTTAATCAATATGGGGATGATGATCACGGTGGTGGCGATGGCGGCTTGGCCGTCGGCCACCAGGAGCATGAATGGGGGCAGAGCGGGCATGGTGATGAACACCACCAGCCCGGTATGGCGCAAGATGCGGCCCAGGGCTAGCCCGCCGAGCAAGAACAGGGCCGCGGGCCAGGCGATTACCGCGAACGCCCCCAATGCCGGTGAGAGCCCTCGGCCGCCTGCACCGTTGAGGAACATCGACCAGTTGTGGCCGATGACCGACACAGCTCCCGCGAATGCCATCAGGAGCCAGCGGTCTCCGGCCAAGAACGGCCCTAAAGCACCCTTTCCCACGTCGAGCAGCCCACCCACTACCAAGGGGATGAATCCAGTGACTCGGTAGAGGCCGGTGCCCGACACCGTGCCGGTACCCACTTCGCGCAGATCCGTCCTGGCCAGCGATTGGGCAATCATGTAGGAGAAGGGAACCGCACCGGCCGCAAAGGCCACGATGAGCACCAGCGTCCCCCACATCATCATTAGAGATTCTGCCCCATGCCAGGGCTGCTTTGCCACAGGTTGGGCAAGAAGGTTCCCTTTAGGCCCGACGATGTAGTTGGGCGTGGCAATATGGGGCCGAGATGAGTTCCGGTGAACGAACCCGCTTGTTGTTGATCCGCCACGGCGAATCGGAGGTAACCGTCAAGCAGATCATCGGCGGCGATCTGGCCTGCACGGGTTTGTCGCCGCTGGGTCGCCGTCAGGCCGAAGCCCTCGGAGAGCGGTACATGCAGGGCTATGAGCCCAAAGTGGATGCACTGTGGGCGAGCACGCTGCCCCGGGCAATCGAGACGGCCGATCTGCTGTCTCCATCGCTGGGCGACTTGAAGGTGCATACCCATCCCGACCTGGTGGAACGCCGTCCCGGTGAGGCCGACGGCGTGGGCTATCAGGAGTTCGGCTCCCTATTTGAGTGGACCGGCGATTTCCACCCCCACTTGCCCTTGGCACCCGGCGGGGAGAGCCTGGCCGCATTCTCCTACCGCACCGGCCAAGCGCTCTATGAGCTGGTAGAGGGCTATCCCGGTACCACCATGATGGTGGTGTGCCACGGCGGGGTCATCGATATCGCCATGCGGCTGTTTATGGGCCTGGGGATGAATACGCAGTTCGTCCTATGGACCCTCAACACTTCCATCACCGAGTTTGTGACCACCGACGAGCCCGGCGTGTGGCGGCTGGTGCGATACAACGACGCCGCCCATCTGGACGGACTGCCACCCCGCACCGAGCCGGCCGAGTAGCCCGACGGCAACCGTTGGCTCGGGCTTACTGGCCAGTCATCCCACCACGACTGCTCCGGGATCGCTTGCGGAGACCTCGCCGATCACGGCGGCAGCGTGGCCTGCGGCCATCAGTCGGGCCACCGCTTCGGCGGCCGCGGCCGGTGGACAGCAGAACAGCAGGCCACCTGAGGTCTGGGCGTCGGCCAGCATGGTCAAAGTCCGCTGGTCGTCTGATCCTCGCACCCACGGACGCACGTGGTCGAGGTTGCGGGCTGTGCCGCCGGGGACAAACCCCTGATCCAGCAGCTCCCAGACGGCGGGGAGCAGCGGCACCTCCTCTGCTCGGATCACCGCGCCGACACCGCTGGCGGTAGCCAGCTTCTGGAGGTGGCCGAGCAAGCCGAAGCCGGTGATGTCGGTGGCCGCCGTGGCCTTGGCCTCGAGGGCCGCTGAGGCGGCCTCGTCGTTTAGTCGGGTCATCTCGGCCACGCCCGCGGCGTAGGCCTCCGCCAGCCACCCGCCGGGCTCGATCGCCTCGGGCCCAGAGCGCTTGACCGCGGTGGCCAAAAGTCCAGTGCCCAGCGGTTTGGTCAGCACCAGCGACTGTCCCGGCTGGGCGCCGGCGTTGGTCAGCAAGCTCTCCTCATCGGCCTCCCCCGTGACGGCTTGGCCGTACATCGGCTCGGGTCCGTCCACCGTGTGGCCCCCGACCACTGCCCAGCCGCCGTCGGCGGCCGCCGCGGCCCCGCCCGCCAGCACTTCAGTGAGAACCTCCAGCGGAAGATCCCCATGGGGCCATGCCACCAGGTTCAGTCCGAACCGGGGGGTGCCGCCCATGGCGTAGACATCCGAGGCCGCGTTTGTGGCCGCGATGCGCCCCCAAGTGTGAGGGTCGTCCACCACCGGCGCGAAGAAATCGGCGGTCGAGATCAGGGCGCGGCCTTTCCCGAGGCGCCACACTGCGGCGTCATCACCGGTCTCTGTGCCCACGATCAAGTCCTCGTGGGTCGGGGTTGGCAGTGTGCGCACGACCTGCGCCAACTCGGACGGTCCGAGCTTGCCGGCTCAACCGGCGCCGTGGGAGTAAGCCGTGAGCCTCCCTGTCTTCGGGTTCACGTCTCCGACGCTACCGGGCCGTCGCTGGTTGAGGTGGGTTAGCTTTGCGGCGTGAATTCACACGAGCAAGCAGTGCGATCGATCAAGGCGCTTATGTACGTCTACGCCGAATGCGTGGACTTGGCCCGCTTCGACGAGCTTGGCGAGCTCTTCGCCCACGGGGTGCTCACCTCCACCAGCTCGGTCGATCCCGACGACGGCATGTCGGGAGAAGATGTCGCCGCGTTCTACGCGGCCACCAACAAAGTCCACGGCGACGGAACTCTGCGCACCCGGCATGTGGCCAGCAATGTGATCGTAGATGTGGCCGAAGCCGGGCAGACAGCCACCGCCCGCTCGTACTTCGCCGTCCACCAGGGCACAGATACCCTGGCCCTTCAGCCCATCGTGGCGGGCCGCTACGAGGACGACTTCTCCCTGGTCGATGGACAGTGGCGTTTCGCCCGCCGGATGGTGATTGTCGACCAGATTGGCGATATGCGAGAGCACCTCACCTTCGACCTGTCCGAGGGAGACGTGCGCTATACCGACCATGTGGAGTCGGGATGAGCGACCCATCGACACGCCGGGCGCCGCCGGGTTGGTACGCCGAGCAGGGCCAACGCGGTTTTCGATATTGGGATGGCGAGTCTTGGACCGAACCGATGGGAGATCCAATTCGAATCCCGGGAGCAGGAAACGGCAATCGAGCCTCTTCGAGCTACCAGAGAGCAGGGCTTGCCTTCATGGGTGCCGCAGTGGCCCTGCTGATTGCCGGGCTGCTGCTTCCCTGGGCCGATGCCGGTTCGAAAAAGTGGGGAGTGGTAGACGGCGACCTTCCGTGGCTGGTGGGTCCGGGAGGGGTGGCTGATTCCTGGCTGCTGATTCCAGTGGCCGCGGCGATGGTGTGGGCGCTGCTGGTGGCGGCATTGTTCGGGAGCAGCCGGCAAATGTGGCTGGCGGCCGTGGTCGCGGGACTGGTTGTCATGGGGCTCTGCCTGGCGGAGGGGCTGGCCCTTGATGACGACCTGGATGCGTCGGGCGCCGAGGTTGGCTTGGGCTTGTTCCTGGCTTATGCCGGAGGGGCGTCAGCCGCGGTTGGCGGGGTGCTTCTCAAGCCAGCCCGATGAGGTTGACCGGCTAAGCGTCGTCGTCTTCGCCGTCTCCGTCGCTTTCGATGAGGGGCGTGCCCTTGGCTCGGGTCAGCGGCAGCTCAACCACCATCTCGGTGAACTCGCCTGGCTCGGTATTGACAGTGATGCTGCCGCCGTGCTCGCGGACGATGTCGGCAGACAGCGCCAAGCCAAGCCCCGTACCCTCATTGGTGGGCTTGGTGGTGAAGAACGGGTCGAAGATCTTTGCCGCCACATCTGGCGGGATGCCGCTGCCGTTGTCTCGGACGCTGAGTATGGCGCTCTCATCGGTTCGACGGCTCTTCAACAAGATGGTGGGGCTGTAGTCCCCCACCGTTTCCGCCTCCGCCAATTCCTTTTGCTTCTTGTTGGTGGCGTAGCCCGCGTTGGCCACAAAATTCAAGAACACTCTCCCCAAATCCTGGGGAACTACCTCCAACTGTCCCATGTCCGGGTCGAACTCTTCTTCCAGGGTGACGATGAAGTCGGGATCTTGGGCCCGGGCACTGTGGAAGGCGAGCAAGGAATGCTCGTGTATGAGGTCGTTGATGTCGGTCATCTGGGTCTCGCCCCCGCCTCGGCCCATCAGCAGCATGTCCTGAACGATCCGGTTGGCTCGCTTTCCGTGCGATTGGATGCGATCGAGGTTGTCGTTGAGGTCTTGGCTGATCTCCTCGATCAGGCCCTTGTCCTCTTCGGAGAGGTTGTCGGTTAGCTCCTCATAGATCTCGGCCATCTCTTCCAGCAGCTCAACCGACGCCGCCGAGAAGTTGTTGATGAAATTGAGCGGGTTGCGGATCTCGTGGGCCACGCCGGCGGTGACCTCGCCCAGGGCGGCCAACTTCTCCCGGGCCACGATCTGATCCTGAGCCTGGCTCAGCTCCTCAAGCACTTCCTGAAGCTCATCGTTCCGCTCACTCAGCTCCTGGGCAAGCTGCTCCACCAGGTTAAGCCGTTGGATCTCCAGCGCGTGGCGGCGGAACACTTCCAACGCCGATGCCATCTCGGCGATCTCGTCGCGGCCGCTGATCTCTATCTCCTGCTCCAGCTCACCCTTGGCCAACGTCCGCATCCGGCTGGACAGCCGCCCGATGCGGCGCAGCAACACTCGTCCAACGAACAGCCAGCTGATCAGGCCGGCGCCGGCGACGCCGATGGCGCTGATGATGACGAGGAGGATCCTGGCAGTGTTGATGGTCTGCGCCGAGTTCTCGGTGGCTTCGGCGGCCCCGCTCTGGGCTATCTGGACGATGGCGTTGACCTCGTCGAGCAAGTCGACGGCTATCTCCTGGTTCTCCGCCAGCAGCAAGTCTTGGCGCTCGATGATCTCCAGTCGGTCGACGGCGACCTGGAAAGCGCCGCTGTCGCCGCGGCCCAGAGTCAGCAGGTCGCCGACTGCCGACCCCAGTCCAGAGACAGTGTCAGACTCGGCAATCGCTGAGAGGCTGATCAGGATGCGGTCTTCGGCAGACTCGAAGCTCTCTATAAGCGGTTCGACGAAGTCGGCTTCCGAGGCGATCAGGGCGCTGCCCATCAGCTCGGAGGCTTGGGCGACATCGGCCTGCAACTCGTTGAGGTGACGGTAGAGGAGCAGTTCGTCGCCAGAGGTGCGGGTCATGGCATCTGTGGGTTCGGAGTCGAAGTTGCGGTACCCGGTTACTTGGAAGAAGAGCTGATCGTCGATAGCGGGGATAACGATACCCTTGACGTCGTCGTGGAGAGCGGGGATCCGAGTTTGGAGGACTTCGATTTGCCTGCTCAAGCCGTAGAAGTGGGGCATGTCGGCCGTAATCGTGGTGATGTTCCTCTCCAGGGCGTCGGCGGCCTCGGAAATCCCCTGAACGTGGATATTGCCGGGGTTCTGGCGCAGCAGGGTCTCCAAGCGGTCTTGGAACTGGGCTTGGGCGTCGGACACTTCTGCGGAGATTTCCGAGAACTGGTCGGGCGGCGCGGTGGTGAGGCGGGGTGCGGCGGCCACCAGCGCATTGCTGAACTCGGCGAGGCCGAACGCCCCCACCAGTTCTGGGACGCTGTCTTCGCTTACCCGCTTTTGGCTGCGGTCGACGTTGCTGAACGAAATCCAGCTCACAATGCTGGCCACAATGGTCAATGCCACTGCTCCGAAGATCCCGGCATAGAGCTGGCTGGATATCCTGCGATGGACGGCAGGCCGCTGCGCCTGGGCGGCGGAGTCGCCGGGGGCAGGTTCTCGAGCGTTGGTAGCCTCGGTCACGGGCTGATGTCTCCCATAGCCGCCTCGGGCCGGTAGGCGCCGTCGGCGCCGATCACGGTCAGGAAAACGGCGTCGGAACCCTGATTGTCCACCGCCCGGTCGGCTTCTGAGCCGAAGTCCACTGCGAACCCGTCGATGTCGAAAAGACCCGCACCCAAGATGTTCTCCAAGAAGCAGTCGCGGGTGAGATCAACACCGCAGGCCTCCAGTCCGGCGATGGCCACCCGGCCCGCGATGTAGCCCTCCAAAGACACGAACCCCGGTTCGGCTTTGGGATCCAGAGCGGCCAGGGCTTCGGTGTAGGACGCAACCACTGGAATGGACTCGTCGTGGGGGAACGGTACAACTTGGGTGACGTATACCCCCTCGCCGCCTGCCCCCAGCTCGGAGGCCAATGCGTTGCTGCCCACAAAGGAGACTGTCATGAAGATGGGGTCGAAGCCGATGTGGCGCGACCATGAAATCAGGGCGGCAACCGGCTGGTAGGCGCCGATCACGATCACGGCCTCGGGGTCGCCGAGCCGCAAGTCGAGCAGCCCCGACTTCACCGCGGTGGTGTTGCGGGGGTATACGCCGGTGGCCACGAGTTCCATCCCCCGGCGTTCCAACGCGGCCAGCGCCCCGTTGTACCCAGCCCGTCCGAAGGAATCGTCCTGGAACATCACTGCAATCCGGGTGACGCCCAAATCGGTTGTCAATCGCTCGACCATCTCCTCGGTTTCCTGAGCGTAGGAGGCCCGAAGGTTGACAATGTTGTCCCAGTCGTCGTTTCGGAGGAATCCGGCACCGGTGAACGGCGCCACATAGGGTATGGCCGCCTCGGCCGCTACCGGGGTGGCTGAGCGCGATGTCGGCGTCCCCACCGCGCCGATCAGAGCGAACACCCGCTCGTCTTCGATCAGCGCCTGGGTGTTGGTGATGGCCGCCTCGGGCTCGTACGCGTCGTCTCGGGTGGTGAGCTCCAACATGCGCCCGTGTATGCCTCCATTGCTGTTGGCCTCCTCGAACGCCGCGCGGATTCCAAGATTCATGTTGATGCCCAGCGCTTGGGCAGGACCGCTGAATGCCGCTGATTGCCCGAACACCACCCGATCATCGAACACTCCAGGCGTGCCAGTGCCAGATGGGGTGTCCGGTGTGTTCCCGGGCTCGACCGTGGGGCTCGCATCAGGAGCCGCGGGGTCAGAGCCGTCGGATCCGCACCCCGGCAACACGAGGGCGAAAGCAGCCAGTGCGAGACCAGCTAGCCGACATAGAGGGGCATTCCTCAATGCCGAAATCCTCACTACTCGGGATGGACGACGAGCTTGAGGTGGTTGCGGTCGTTCTCCCGACGGTATTCAAGCTCTTCGCCCATGGTCTTCACCAGGTAGACCCCCAACCCCCCGATTGGGCGATCGGCAAGAGGCAGCGTCACATCGGGCGCAGGGGCGTCGGTCAGGGGGTTGAAGGGCGAGCCGTCGTCGCTCAAGCGGATGGTGAGCGCGTGGTCTTGCGATTCCAGTTCGAGGTCGATCTTGGTCAGGCCGCTGGTGTCGCCGTGAGTGAGCGTGTTGAGCACCAACTCTTCCAAGATCAGGTTGGCGCGCATTGTCAGCGTTATCGGCCACTCCTCGGCTTCCGCCATCTCATTCAGAATGTCCTCGATCAGCGGCAGAACATCGGAAGGGTGGCCCTGCTCCGGAGGGTGGGAAAGGTGGAGCGATCGTTGCATTTCAGCGGCCCCTCGTGGCGGGCTGCGAGCGTGCGGGGGCAGACATCAAGGGCGCCTCAGTGTGAGGCAGGTGATGTCATCGGATTGTGGGGCATCGCCGGCAAAGATCCGCACCCGCTCGAAGACTGCCTCGTTGGCTGACGTCGCGCTTTCGGGCGGGTTGCCCTCGAACACCTCCGCCAATCGACCCATCCCGAACTGCTGGTTGTCTGCGTTCATGGCCTCTGTCACGCCGTCGGTGTACAACACGACGGTGTCGCCCGGGTTCAAGGTGACCGACTCCTGGGTGTAGACGACATCGGCGGCAATGCCCACCGCGATTCCCTTGGTGAGCGGCAACTCGGTGACCGTGCCGTTGGCGCTCACCAACAGTGGGGGGTCGTGGCCGGCGATGGAGTAGGTGAGCAGTCCGGTATCCGGCTCGAACAAGGCGTAGATCAGCGTGACGAACATGAAAGTCGGGTTGTCTTGTTGGAGCTGGTTGTTGACTTCGGTCAACACCTTTTCCGGGTCGCGGACGCCGATGGCCGCCCCCTTGAGCGCGGTCCGGCTGGACATCATGAACATCGAGGCCGGAATGCCCTTGTCGGACACGTCGGCCACCACGAGGCCGACGTGGTTGTCGAGCTTGAAGTAGTCGTAGAAGTCGCCTCCCACGTTGCGGGCCGGCTCCATGTTGGCCGAGACCTCGCACCCTTCAGTCACCGGGGGAATATTGGGCAGAATAGACTGCTGGAGTTGGCTGGCGATGCTCAGCTCGTTCTGAAGGGCCACGAGCTGGTCGCGCGACGACAGGGCCTCCCGCCATTCGGCCAAATGCTCCAGTGTGCGACTGATGGTGATCTTCAGATCGTCGAAGTCGATGGGCTTGGTGACGAAGTCGAATGCTCCCCGGTTCATGGCGGTGCGGATGTTGTCCATGTCGCCGTAGGCGGAGACGATTACCGCCCGGAGATTGGGGTCGACGTCGGGGAGCTGCTGGAGCAGGGTCAGACCGTCCATCTTGGGCATGTTGATATCGGACAGGACCATGTCGATGGTCGGGTCGGCGTTGAGCTTTTCCAACGCCTCCAATCCGTCTCGGGCGAATACGAACTCGTATTCATTGGAGCGGATTTGCCGCCGCATCCGCTGAAGGATCAGGGGCTCAAGATCCGGTTCGTCGTCAACGACCAGGATCTTGTAGGTGTCGGTCAAGGGTTTACCCCTGTTTGGCGTCTTCTACCGATGGAAAAACGTTGATGATCTGATCGAAGCCGCTGATGCGGAACACGTCGCCTACCGCTTCGGTCAATGAGCAGATGCTGAAAGACTTGTTCTGCTTGTCGAGGTTCTGGGCTGCCATCAGGAGCACCCGGAGGCCCGCACTGCTGATGTACTCAAGGCCACCGAGGTCCAAGATGATCCGCTGGTCGCCAGGATCGAACATTCCTTGCAGGGACTCCAGAAAATCCGACGCATTGGATCCGTCTACCCGGCCTGAAGCATTTACGACCAGTGTGTCGCCGGAGCGGTCGTGGCTGAATTCCATAGTTGGGCCTCTCTCGTTGGGTCCTGTCTTGGATCATTCTGTCAGCCGGGATCATACACATTCCAATGGGCTGAGGGGCAGGGAGAAGCCAATCAAAGTGTACGCCACGACGAAAGCTCGGCGGTTCAGGGAGTCAGCGGGGCTGGGAGAGGATGAGCGCGCTGGTGGGGACCGCGGTTCCGGCGGTGGCCAGCACATTTTCCACGTTGTCGATCTGGTTGACCGAAGTGCCGCGAATTTGGCGCACGCCTTCGGCAATCCCGTTGAGGCCGTGGATATAGGCCTCACCAAGCTGGCCTCCGTTGGTGTTGATGGGCAGGCGGCCATCCCGACCTAGATGGCCATCGCGGATGAAGTCCTTGGCCTCGCCCCTTTCGCAGAAGCCGAACTCCTCGAGTTGAGGGAGCACCAGCGGGGTGAAGTGGTCGTAGATGATGGCGGTCTGGATGTCGTCGGCCGACAGGCCACTCGACTGATAGAGCTGGCGGGCGCACAATCCCATCTCGGGGATGCCAGTGATGGTCTCCCGGTAGTAGCTCCTCATCATGTGCTGGTCTTCGGCCACTCCCTGGGCGGCCGAGGCGATGACTGCTGGCTTTTGCTTCAGGTCTTTGGCCCGCTCCGCAGTGGTCACCAGCAGAGCCTGGGCGCCGTCGGTCTCCTGGCAGCAGTCCAGCAGGCGCAGCGGCTCCACGATCCAGCGGCTGTTCTGGTGGTCTTCCAGAGTTATGGGCCGTTGGAAGAAGTGGGCGTAGGGATTGGTGGCTGCGAAATCCCGGTCGACCACCGACACTCGACCGAAGTCCTCTGTGGTGGCCCCGTACTCGTGCATGTAGCGGGTGGCGAACATCGCCACCCAGGAGGCCGGTGTGACCAATCCGAACGGGGAGCTCCACGAGAAGCTGACCTCAGACGCCTCGGCGCCGGCGGGCCGGTCTTGCACCCCGGCCCCGAAGCGGTGCCAGGAGCGCTCGTTGAAGGCCCGATAGCACAGCACGTAGTCGGCGGCGCCGGAGTAGATGGCCTGGCAGGCCACCGCGACCACCCCGCAGGCCGCCCCGCCCCCATGATGGACCATGGAGAAATGGGTCAGCTCGTCGATCCCCAGATTGCGGGCCACCTCGATCTCGGGATTCTGCTCGGCCGAGTAGGTCACCATGCCGTTGATCTTCTCGGGGGGAAGACCGGCGTCCTCGCAGGCGGCCAGACAGGCTTCCACTGCCTGGTCCATCGGGGTTCGGCCCGAGTCTTTGGTGAACGGGGTGGCGCCGATCCCGGCGATAGCGCTGTGGTAGGCGTAGTTCAGGCTCACGGTGCTCTCCTACTTGCGGGCCAAGGCCAGTTCGACGGTTCCGGTCACATGCGGTCCCCGGCTGTTCTGACCTCGAAACGACACTTCGACGATGTCTTCTCCATCGGACTCCCGCTTGGCGGTGACCGATCCCGACATGGTCATGCAGTCGTAGGGGTAGTTGGGAGCGCCCAGGCGGATCTTCAGGTTCTTGAACACGGCATCGGGGCCGGCCCAATCGCTGATATAGCGGGCCGAGAGGCCGCTGGAGGTCAGGATGTTCATGAAGATGTCCTCGGAGCCCTTCTTGAGGGCCATGTCCCGGTCGTGGTGGACGTCTTGGTAGTCGCGTGAGGCGATGGCAGTGGAAACGATCAGTGTGGGGGTGAGGGGAATCGGGCACAGCGGCAGTTCGTCGCCCACGCTCACCTCATCAAAGGTCAGCGTGGATGGGTTGCGTGGGGCGCGGGCGGGCCGGAATACCGGAATGCTCACATCTTCGTGGGTCTGCATGTGCCAGGCCTGAAGCGGCATGCCCACCTTGAGCTGATCGGCGTCGCAGTCGGTGATGTTGGTGACGAGGCGGACGCCCTCTTCCAGCTCCACCAGCCCGATGTTGAGGGGGTAGTCGAATGACGGGACCCGGGGATGGTGGGACACGACGTAGGAGTACAGCGTGCCCTTGCCGGACGCCACGACGTAGCCCATGTCGGTGGACCCGCAGGCGGGGCAGCGGGTGCCGGGCGGGTGCTGGAGGTACCCGCAGTTGAGGCACTTTTGGATGCGCAGCTCTCCGACCCGGCTGCCCTGCCAGAAGAAGTCGGTGTCCTGGTTGCGGCTGGGGCGGGGGCGCGGCGGGCGCTCGTTGGCGGTGTCATCTCCTGAACTGGCGGTGCGGCCGGTGCCCGGGCGGAACTTGAGGATGCGGAAGAACATGGATCCGACGTGTCCGCCGTTCTGGTCGAGGTACTCGGTCTCAGTGGTGACGAAGTGGCCGATGCCCAGCGCGGTCTGCTTCTCTTCCGACACGTCCACCAGCTTGACGGTGCCGGTGAGGTGGTCGCCGAGCTTGAGGTAGCGGTGGTAAACGTGCTCGGAGTTGGTGGCCACCACGCCGACGTAGCCCGCTTCGTCCAACATTGCGTACACGCCGGAAGCGGGGTCTTTCGGGTCATTGATCCTCGGGACCAGGCCGATCATCGTCCAGGCGTTGAGCATGGCGGGCGGGGCGGCCACTTCGCCGTGGGGGCCTTGGCTGGCCGCGCCGGGGTCGGTGTAGAGGGGGTTGGCGTCCTCCATGGCATCGCACCAGTGGCGGATCATGGGCTGGTTGACCGGGTCGCGGGCGACTGTAGGGGTGCCGGTGCTCCCGACCTCTCGGCGCAGCTTGGCGACGAACGCTTCCTTTTGCTCGTCGGTCATCTCATCGCTCATACGCATCCCCTTCGACCGCAGCGGACGTTATCGCGGCTGGCATTGAGGGCAGAAAGTCAGTGTGCGGGCATCGTAGGTTCGGTGTTGTAATGGGACGGAGCAGCGCAGGCAGGGCTGGCCCGAGCGGCCGTAGCAGACCAAGGCATTCTGGTGGCTGCCCTGTTCGCCGTCGGCGTTGCGGTAGTCCCGCAGCGTGGTGCCGCCGTCGGCCAGCCCGGCTTCCAGCACCTGCACCAGGGCGGCGTGGAGCCTCGATGCTGCTGCTCGGCTGATCTGGCGCTTGGCCGGGTGGACGCCGGCAATCCACAGGGCCTCGGTGCCGTAGATGTTGCCGACGCCGGCCACCGGGCGTTGGCTCAGGAGCTGGGTGGGGATGCGGCGGCGGCTCTTGCGGAGGGCTTGGTAGAAGCCCTCCGCGGTGAAGTCGGGGCTGAGGGCGTCGGGGCCCTGGGCGGCCAGGGTGGGAATGGTGTCGTATTGGCCGGCGGAAACGCAGCGGATGCGGCCGAAACGCCGGACGTCTCGGTAGACGAGAACCTCATCGCCGTTGAGCTGCCACCAGGCCCGGATGTAGGGGTCGTCGGTGACTTCGGGGGCAAGCGCCAGCGAGCCGGTCATGCCCAAGTGGATGATGAGCTCCCACCCGTTGTTCAGGCTGGTGATCAGGTACTTGCCCTTGCGGCTGAGTGCTTGGATCGTGGCGCCGATGGCGTCTCTGGCGGGCGTGAATTTCGCTGACTCGTGGGAGTGGGCATCTTGGATGCGGCGGCCTTGGAGTCGGGGGGCCAGTTGACGGCGGATGGTTTCGACTTCGGGCAGCTCGGGCACAGGTCAGCGGGATTTGAGCGCGGCGCGGGCGATTTCCAGGTCGTTGGGGTTGGTGACGCCGATCCAGGTCTCTTCGGAGGCAACCACCCGGACGGTGAGATCCCCCTTCTCCATTTGGGCGGCGACGGCGTCGGGGAGGAGGTATTCGGCCGAGGGGCTGTCGCGGTGCTCTTCGAGGAATCGGCTGAAGCCGGTTGCGAGGTCATCGAGGAACCCGGGGGAGAAGGCCCACAGGTTCATGGACACGATGGTGTCCTTTGGGAAGGCGTTGTCGGCTCGGGAGATTCCCTCACGCTCCACGATGGCGGTGAGGCGGTTGCCGTCAACCTGGCACACGCCGCGGGTAACGGTGCCTTCGGCTGGCAAAGTGTGGTCGATTCGGTATCCGCACAGCCAGGCCTCGTCGTTGGCCATCCCATCGATGGCGTGGGCCAGAGCGGCGTAGGCGGCAGGGCCGTAGTAGTCGTCGGCGTTGCACACCACGAAAGGACCGGATACGGCATTGGCCGCCGACAGCACGGCGTGGGCGGTGCCCCACGGCTTGGGCCGCGCCGGGCCGTGCTCGTCTTGGCGCACGTAGGCCACATCGAGATCATCGGGTAGTCCGCCGCGAGCCTCGAAATGGCGCTTCACGTCGGCTTCGATATCACTTCGCACGATGAGCACCACGCGGCTGGCGCCCGCGGCACGGGCGTCGGCGATGGCGAAGTCCAAGAACGCCTCGCCGTTGGGTCCCACCTGGGCCAGCTGCTTGGTGCCGCCGAACCGCGACCCCAGCCCCGCAGCCATCACCACCAACGTGAACATCGCTCCTCTTCCTATCAGGCCGCAGCCGTCGTCAACCTTCGACGAACTACCTGCTGGGCTGCGGCCAGGTCGTCGCCGGCGAACTCGACTTCTCTTGCTCGTTGTCCGTCGCGGGCAAACACCAGCACGCAGCGATTCACCTCTTCACCGACCGCCTGCTCCACCGCGAGCGAATAGGCGGCGACCTGGAGCTTGTAGCGGTCAATCTTGTCCTGAAAGACATCATCATCGTGAATGTCGTCAGACTTGTAGTCCACGACCACCAAGCCATTGTCGGCGCGGTAGAGCAGATCGATGTAGCCCTCGACGACAGTGCCGTCGATTGGGGCGGCCACGAACAGCTCCTTCCAGTGTTCTGAGTCAGCCGCTTCTCGCAGGGTGTCAGATTCCAAGGCCGACTTGGCCAGAGCGCGGATGGTGCTCTTGGCCTGCGGCACGCCCTCAGACTTGGCCTGGTTCTGGACGATCTCTTCAAGGCTCTCCGAGTCGGCATTCAGGTCCACGGTTTGCAGCACGCCATGGACGGCCCTGCCGATCTGCGTCCCGCCCCGTCCCGTGCGCCGCGGGGTTTGCCGGTCATCGCCGTCGTCGTCGGGGATGTCCTTTGGGTCGGGGCTTGCCGAATGCAGGGTAGCGCCAGATGCGATTTGGCCGATGGCCGAGGCGCTGATCGCCAGCGGCCGCTGCGCTGCGGTCAGTGAGGATTCCCGTTCGGCTTCCCAGTCGGCGTACGACATCAACAGGGAGTCGGCCGCCTCTTCACCGGGCAGAGTACCGGGCTGCCACTCGATGCCGGGCAGTTCGCCAGCATGTTGAACCACCAAATCGGCCATCGTCAGCTTGGCGGTGCTGTTCTCAGGGCGCTCTATTCGATGGGCCGACACCACGAGATGATCCCTGGCCCGGGTGAGGGCCACATAAAGCAGGCGCACTCGCTCAGCTTCCTCCATCTGCTCTTCCCGTGTTCGATGTTCGGCGAAGGTCTTGGTCAACAGAGAATTGGTGAATCGAACTCCGAAGCCGCCCGAGCCGGGCCACACCAGGTTGGCGGTCATGGCCCGAGGCCGGGCGTAAGTGCCCGACAAGATCACGATGGGGAATTCCCGGCCCTTGGCGGCGTGGACGGTGGTGATTCGAACCGCATTGTCGTCGGTCTCCGACAAGATGACGTCGGACTCCCTCGTCCGCTCGCTCACCTTGCGGTCGACCCATGCGATGAACTCCCGCAGCCCGCCACCGCCGGCCTCTTCGAACTGGCGGGCCTGGTCGATCACCACCTGGAGGCTGCGCCACACGTCGCGGGGGCGCTGGCTGCCGAAGCAGCCCGACTCCATCAGCCGCCGGTGCGCCACGGTGTGCTCGATGACCCCGCTGGGACTTAACCACCGAACTTTGCTGTGGAGGTCGACCAGCCAGCCCATCGCCTCCGCCACCGGGTGATCAAAAGGCAGCGACGGGGGCAGCGATGCCAAGTAGTCCCAGCGGCCTCCGTACACCACCCTGAAGGTGAAAAGGTCGTCGTCGCCGCAGCCGAATGCCGGGGAGCGCAGCGCGTTGAGCAGGGCCACCTCGTCGGTGGGATCGGCCGCCGACCTGACCACGGCCATCACATCGCGAATGGCTTGGCTGGCCCAGATCAGCGAGCCGGCCTCGATCCGGTAGGGGATGCCGTGGCGATTTAGCGCGGGCTCGAGTTGGGACAGCGAGGTGCGGGTGGGCAGCAAGATGCAGATGTCTTCTAGTCGGGCCACCCGCCAGAGATCATGGCCGTTCTCATCCCGTCCATCACCTACCGACCACTCTTGGGCGACGGCGGTCATGATGGCCTGGGCGACATCTTCGGCCTCGGCTTCGCGAAGCCCGCCGGTACGAGTTCCACGGGGATGCTCGGCGTCCAATACGGCCACCGGAGCTCCCCTCGGTGGTTCGCCGCGGACGGGGTCGAGCGGCTGGTAGAGAGGCTGGACATGCTCCTCGCCGGTGTCGGGCGGTTCCATGAACCCGTCGAACAAGTCGTTGATCCACTCGATGATGGGCTTGACCGTGCGGAAGTTCCGGGTGAGCGATTTGCGGGCAACGGTCGGTCCGCTTCCGGCTTCGGCGAACACTGCGATGTCAGCCCGTCGGAATCGGTAGATCGACTGCTTGGGGTCGCCCACGTAGAACAACCGTCCGGGCTGGTCTTGGAGTCCGGGCCATTCCTCGGCGTGCTCGGGCGGGGTGGCGATGAGTTTGGCCAAGTCGATCTGAATGGGGTCGGTGTCCTGGAACTCGTCGAGCAGCAGTCGCTGGTAGCGCTCGGCCAAGGCGGCTCGCACTCCTGGGCCGTGTTGAGGGTGTCGCAGCAGGTCTCGGGCCAACACCAACAGGTCGTGGAACTCCAGCACACCCCGCTGTCGGCGGTCTTCGGCGGCTTCCAGAATGAGTGCTCCCAATACCAAGGCCAGTCGCTCGATGACTGCATCGGTAATGTCCTGTTTGGCCTGGGTGATGGCATCGCCCAGATCGCGTAGCTGTTCGGCCACATCCGACAACGAGGGGCCATCGTCGTCTCCGTTAGGCCAGTTGCCCATTCGGCCTGCTTTGGCGAACTTCAAGCCCGGCTGCACCATCAGCGCGAGGATTTGCTCGTTGTCGCCTTCGGCCCTGCGGAGGAGCTGGGCTCGCTGACCGACAGCTTCGAGCCGGGGCAGCATCTTGTCGTCGGCATTTTGGCAATAGTCGGCCAAGTCGGCCACGGCTTGGAACCGGTCGGCGAATCCACTGAGGTCGGTCAACTCGACCGGCCCGGTGGGAGGGGGGAGGGTTCCCATGCGCTCGCTGACCAAGTCCCAGTTGTTGTCCAGCGCTTGGGCCAGATCGCGCAGATGGTTTATGGAGATTCCCATGATTCGAGCCAGCACCAGCGGGTGCCGCTGCTCGGGGCTGTGCAGCAGTTGGGCGCGCGACTCCACCCAGCGATCCTCAAAGGAGTCGAAGGGGCTCACCTCCAGCCGGGGCGGCAAACCGGCTTCGATGGCGTGCTGGGAGAGGATGCGGAGCGCGAATCCGTGGAGGGTGGTGATGGCCGCGCCGTCGAGCTGGTCGAGCGCCTCGGGATGGTTGCCGGTGTGGGAGAGCCTCTGGCGCAGGCGGTTCTTCAGCTCGTCAGCGGCCTTCTCGGTGAAGGTGATGGCCGCGATGTTCTCCATGGCTACGCCATGGCCGAGCAGGGCCAGCACCCGCTCAACCAACGCGGTGGTCTTGCCCGATCCGGCACCGGCCTCCACAAACAGGGTCGAGCCCAAATCGGCAGTGATGGTGTCCCGGTCGGCTTGATCTTGCGCGGCTCGAGTGTGTTCAGGCGCGCCCATCGTCAACCCCCCTCCCCGCCGACGGGATCGTCTTCAGGGGGCTCGGCCAGGTTTCGGTAGCCGGCCAGCTCAGCCTGGTGCTGCATGCGCTCCCATTTCCGGCGCCGGTCCTCGGTGCCGAGACGGTCGGCGTTGCAGAAATCGCAGTACTGGCTGTACGGGCCCTCGGTTTGGCCGGGCTGGGGGCGGTCGCAGAACACACCGGTGCCGATGCCCTCGGTGATGACGCTCAGCGCGTCGCGGAAACGGTTGAGAACGCTCTCGTCCAGGGAATAGCCGCAGGTCTTGAACTCCTGTTCGCCGGTGACAAACCAGTACTGGGCCCGCACTGGGACATCGGAGTCGGCCAGGCCGTCTTGTGCCGCCAATGCGTACACCGGGAGTTGGAGCCGGGTGCCCCGCTGGACCGGATCCCAATTCTTGCTGCCTTCGTCCAGTCCTTTGTAGGGGTCGGCCTTGCCGGTTTTGTAGTCGGTAACCAGTAGGCCGCCTTCCCCCTGGTCGACCCGGTCGATCTGGCCCCGGAACCGCACCGACCTGCCTTCGGGCAGATCCACATCGATGGCCTCATGGTCGCTGGGCTTGGCTCCGCCCATCCCGAAGGCCAGCTCGCTGGCTGCGGGAGCGACGAGACGCTCTTGGCGGAGCTCGTTGTCCTCTCGCAAGAAACGGTCCAAGTCGGCCATGATTCGACCGCGGTCGTGGTGCCAGTACACCGGGGTGCCGGTCAATCCCTTGGACTCGGCCTCGGAGCACACCTGCTCTCCGATCTCCAGCAGGCGGTCGTGCTGCTCGGCGCTCCAGGGTTGGCCGGGAGGCGGCACCTGGCCGCTGTCCAATTGCTCCCTCATGAATTTGTCCAGAGCCTTGTGTACCAGCGAACCCTTCTCGAGGGGGGAAATGGCTACCAACTCCTCGGGCTGCTCTGCGGTCTGCACTCCAAGGACGTGCTTGAAGAGGTAGCGCATTGGGCAGTCGGCCCACGCTTCTAGGCTGGTGGGCGACATCACGCTCTCGGTCAGCTCGGAAAGGTCGAGGGCACCCAAGTTGCCGTCGAAGCGGGTGAACTGGTCGGAGGCTCGAGCCGCGGCCAACTCGGCCCCTCGGACCAGCGTTGGGTCGTCGGGAAGCCCTCGGTGATCGGAACCGTTAGCAGGGGCCAGTACTCGCAACCGGAATTCCTGGTCGGTGGCCGGGAATTCGGCGGCGACCACCCGGCCGGAGAAGGAGGGGACGTGCTCGAACCAATGGCAAGACCCGTCGCCAGCCAGGCGTTCCAGATTGGCGCTGTCCACCCGGCGACCGGCCAGGGCAGTGGCGGTGTCGAGCAGCCAGCGCGACGGGTGTTGCTCGGAAGCCCGCCGAGAGTCGCCCCGGGCGTACACCAGGGTGGTGGACCGGGCAGAGGCCAGCGCGGCGAGGAAGCTGCGGTGCTGGTCGTGGTGCTGGTCGGCCAGCAGCGACAGGTCGTCTCCGGCCGTCTTGCGCTCTCGGTCAGGCAACAGAGGATCGTCGGCGGGACTGTGGGGGAAGGTTCCCTCGGCCATGCCAATGATGATCAGACGGTCGAGTTCCATGCCCAGCGGGTCGCCCACCTGGCCGACAAGCGCTCCCTTTCCCAGTGTTCCCTCCCTGGCAGCGGGGGTGCTCAATGCCGACACCAGCGTGGGCAAGAACGTGCTGGTACGAGGACGTCCTTCGATGTCGTCGAGCTCACCCAGGCGGGCGACGATTTCCCGGATGGACTTGGCTGCCCGTCTCTCGGATTCGGGCCAGTCGTCGTCAGGCGCGTCGCCTCCCAAGTAGTCGTCGATGAGACCCTCGACCCACCTCTGCCAACCCTTCCAGGTGGCTGGTGCGGGGCTGGGGGAGAGGTCGCGTTCTAGCCGAGCCATGAACTGGGCCAGCGAGTCGGCGTGGGCTGCTTGGCGGTTCAGCCACTCCACTCGGCCGTCGGTGCTGTCGGGGTTTTGCTGTTCGTCTGCTGCTTTGTCCCGAAGCTCATCGGCATGGTGGCCAAGGCGCATCTGCCACTGATCGGCGCCCCGGGCCACGCCGGCGGGGCGCGACACCCGCTCCCAGGCCATCACCGGTGCGGGCTGGGCATCGGCCTTCGTCGGTGATGAGGGGTCAGAGCCGGGATCGACGGTGACGAAGGCGACCGACAGCAGGGCGAACACCTCGTCGCGGCGAAAGTCGCGGTTCTTCAGGTTCAGCAGGGCCAAAAGCCCCCGACCCGTCAGGGAGTCGGCCAGGGTGCGCCCGCTGGGGCCGCTGACCCCGATACCGGCCGCTTTCAACTGCTCCTGCACTTGTCGGATGACGGGAGGCCCGCCGCCGCTCAGCACGGCGATGCGGGCCAGCGGAATGCCCTGTCGAGCCGCCTCCAGCACCTCTCGCACGGCTACCCGGACTTCCTCGGTGGCAGTGGCCACGGTGATGATCCGCTGGCCATGTGGGGGGGATGTGGCGGCCATCGCGTCCAGTGTCCCGCCCATACGAAGCACGGAGGCCGCTACGGGTGCATCGGCCTGGTCGTCTCCGGTGAGCCCTGCGATCACCACAATCGGAACCTTCTCGGCTACCGCCGACATCAAACGTCCCTGCGATTTAGTGACCCGCTGGGGCAGATACACGATCACGGGGCCGAATTCCCTCAGGACCTCGTCGCTCGTCTTGGACTCCAGTGCCCCGACGGCGAGGTCGACCAGGTCTTGCCCGTCGTACCACTTGTCGCGCAACTCGCTTCGGACGTATCGGCACAGCCGAACCACATCGGCGCTCCGGGGACTTTGCTCGACCAGCTTGTCGAGAGCTCCGTCGGACACATCGCGCAGATCCCGATACGACCGCACCAATGCCTGCTCGGTGGCCGGGTGGTGGGCTGAGGCCCGGAACAAGCCGGGATCGGCGTCCAGCGCTCTGCGCATGGCCACTCCGATTTCCAAGTCTGACAGCGGCATTCGCCCGCCCTCGTCTTGTGGGCCCGTCTTCGGTGCACCAAGCCGCTTGGCGAGATCGAAGAGCTTGAGGAAGTCCACCGCGGCAATTCCCCGGCCCTTAGCCCCCAACGTCCGTCGAGCCCCCAGCCCAGCGACATTGGTGGGCACCACCACCGTGACCGGTGCCAGTGGGTTGCCCTTCTTTAGCGCGGTGATCTGCTCGCCCAACCGCTCAGTGGCGGGCGGCCCATACGGGGTGCAGATCACCTCGATACCCACGGCCAAGACTCTAGAGACCCCCAGTGACTGTTCCTCAGGTCTGGTGCTTCAACGGGCGTCGATTTCCTGTCGGGGGTCGACCTCGACCACCCGAAATGGCGGTTGTCGGGTCTCGTGGCTGCGGGTAGGGTGCAAACCCCACGTGTGGGCGGTGTGTCGGTCCTCCTTTGAGATTTCTTGATGGGAGAGGCTGGGTATGCTTGTCGACGAGACGAGGCGTTTGGCGTTGCTGAGCCGGTTGAGCGAGGTGCTGGGTGAGGAGGAGGCGAGAACGTTGATCGAGTGTCTGCCTCCTGTGCGCTGGGAACATCTCGCCACCAAAGACGATGTCAAGGCGAGCGAAGACCGGATTCGCACCGAGATGAACGGCAAATTCGCCTTGGTCGACGCAGAATTTGCCAGGGTTCACACCCGCATCGACGGCCTAGAGCACAAAATGGAAGCCGGATTCGAGAGCCTTCGAGGCGAGTTTGCGCTTCAGATGGCCAAGCTGACCCGGACGATGGTGTTCATCATGTCGGGGTTCATGTTGACGATCTGGGGCACGATGCTTGGCATCGGGCTGACGTAGCTGCCCAGTGCGCGGCAGGTGATGGAGGGGCTTAGCCTGGTCGGGTGAGCGAGTTGAATCGTGAGCTGCTGGCGTGGGTGAAGGAGTGCTGCGGCCAGGCGGTTGCTGATGCGGTTCGCATTCCGGGGGGTGCTTCCCGCCAGGCGTGGGTGGTGACGCTGGACGATGGGGGACGGCGATTCCTGCGGATGGATGCGGGGACATCAGCGCTCTCCGCGGTGGGCTACGGCCTGGCTCGAGAGGCTCGGGCTTATCAGTGGCTAACCGACAAGCCGGTGCAAGCGGCCGAATTCTGTGGTCTTAGCCCCGATGGGCGTGCGCTGCTGTTGGACTTTGTAGAGGGAGCGCCGGGTCCGCTGAACGATCCCGACCTGGCCAGGGATTTCATGGGGCAGGTCAATGCCCTTCATGCTCTTGAGCCGCCCGATGATCTGGCCCATGACGATCTAGGGGTGTGGACCCGGCTCTATCGGGAGCACTGCCCTGAGCCCGATCCGCTGATCGAACTGGGGTTGCGCCAACTGGCTGAGATGGCGCCCGGGCCGCCGGAGCGGGCGGTGCTGGTCCACGGTGATCTGGGGCCGGGCAATGTGTTGCACGACGGCCGTCGAGTAACCGGGATGTGTGATTGGGAGCTGGCCCATGTGGGCGATCCCATGGAGGATCTGGCCTGGATCACGGTGCGGGCCATGCTCACCCCGTTTGTAGACATCAACACTGCGTTCGAGTGGTACGACGGCCCGGTGGATGCCGAGCGGGTGCGCTACTGGCAGCTGGCCTGCCAGGTCCGCAACCTCATCGGCCTGGGGGTGACCGGGGCGGCCGGCGGGGACATGGGCATGGGCATGCTGTTTTCCACCCTCCACCGCCGGGTTACCGCGGAGCTCTTGTGCGAGATCGTCGGAGTGGTGCCGGAGCCCGTTGAGGTGCCCGAGCCGGCCGACACCGAGGCCAGCGCGGTCTACGAAGCCGTGCTCGACGACCTGCGCACGGTGATCGCACCTGCGTTAGAGGGGTACGCCGCGGCACGGGCCAAATCGGTGGCCCGGCTGGTGCGCTATCTGGACATGGTGGATCGCATCGGCCCGGTGCTCGCCGACCAAGACCGAGCTGACCGGGAGCGATTCGACATGGGTGACGACGGCGAGGCCGCCCACTATTGGGCTCGGGCCACCCAACGGGAAGAGGCGCTCATGCGCCCGGCCATGGGCCGACTCGCCGGAACCCGGTTGGCTCGGATCTAGTCGACGGCCTTTTCGGCTTGGGCGATCCGTTCGAGGGCGGGGGCATCGGATCGCAGCTTGCCGATCTTGTCGCGGTGGAGCACCTCGGCGGTGCCCTCAGGGCATTGGGCGACGAAGGGGCACCAACCGCACAGCGGGCCGGCAGAGGCTTCGAACTCTTGGGAGATGCAGCTCTCCATGATGGCCAGCCAGGTGGTCCGCAGCTCGTCGACGGCCTCGGTGAGGTTCTCGTCGGTGACTTCCACCTCCACCGCCTTTTGGCCCAGGTAGAGAAGCTGTGCCTTGGCTGGTTTGCGGCCCTCCAGCTCAGTGAGCGCAGCGGCGTACAGCAGCATCTGGGTGGCGTAGTTGGTGGAGAACCGCTCGGAGGGGGCCTTGCCCGACTTGTAGTCGGTAACCACCAAACCGTCGTCGGTCTGATCAACCCGGTCGATAATGCCCCGGAACGGAACCCCGTTGATCTCCACTCTCACGTCCTGCTCGGTGGAGGCGACCGTCACCTCGCGGGGGTCCTCCAGATCCCACAGCCCCTCGATGGCCTTCCAGCCGTTCCACCGAAATTGCAGGCTGGCTTCGTCGTCCAGATCCAGTCCCTGGTAATCCCGGCTGTTCTCCAACTTGGGCCACAGCTCGCGGGCCAATTCCTTGGCCCGGTCTACCGTGCGGTTCTTCACCGGCTCTTGCATCAGCTTCTCCAGCACCATGTGGGCAAAAGTGCCGGTGACCGCGGGCTCCCCAGGCGGGTCGGGCAGGCGGTCGACGTAGCGGAACTTCCAGCGCCGAGCGCACTCCCGATAAGACGACGCACTGGAGGGAGACAGGTGCTTGGGGACGTAGCGCTCCGGGATCTCCATGAGTTTGTCGCTGGCGGGCTCTGCGGCGGGTTCGGCCTGTTCGACGGGATCGGTCATGGTCATGTCTGTTTACCTGATTTCTCTCATGGCCGTCAGTAATCGAGGGCGTCGCGGTCGACCAGCTCGCTGTGGGCGACCAGGAAGTCCTTGCGGCGGCTCACATCCGATCCCATCAGGGTCTCGAACATCTCCTCGGCCTTCTTCACGTCGTCGATGGTGAGCAGTCGCAGCGTGCGGGTTTCGGGATCCAGGGCGCACTCGGCCAGCTCGTCGGTGTCCATCTCGCCCAGCCCCTTGAACCGGGACCACCGGATGTTCTCCGCCTTTCGATTGCCCTTGGCCAGCTCGGCGGTGATCTCGTCCCGCTCGGCATCGGACCACGCCCGGTAGGTCTGGTCGCCCACCTTGGCGGTGTACAGCGGGGGCTGGGCGGCGAATACCCGTCCTGCCTCCAGCATCGGGCGCATGAATTTATGGATGAGGGTGAGCAGCAGGCAGCGGATGTGGCTGCCGTCCACATCCGCGTCGCACAGGATCACGATGCGCCCGTACCGGGCTTTGTCGATCTTGAAGTCTTCGCCCGAGCCCGCCCCCATGGCGGTGAACAGGGCTTGGGCCTCAGCGTTGTCCAACACCTGCTTCACCGACGACTTGGCCGCGTTCACCACCTTGCCCCTCAAGGGCAGGATGGCCATGTTCTCGGCGTTGCGTCCCGCCTTGGCCGGGCCGGCGGCCGAGTCGCCCTCCACCAGGATGAGCTCGGATTCCGGGCCGTGAACCCGGCAGTCAGCCAGCTTGTCGGGCATCCCGGTGGAGCCCAGAGATGCGGCCCGCCGCTTGTTCTCCAGGGTCTGGCGGGCCGACACCCGGCTCAGCACCGCATCGGCGATCTTTGCTTGCAGGGCGGTTACGTGGCTCTTGGGGCCGGTTTGGAACCAGCTCTCCAACCCGTCTTTGAGCACGTTGTAGACGATGGACTGCACCGGCGGTGTACCCAGCTCCTGTTTGGTCTGGCCCCGGAACTGCGGCTCGGGCAGGGTGACTTTGACCGCGGCCACCAAACCCTCCTGAACGTCTTCGCGCTGGGCCCGGTCGTTGCCCTGCTTGGCCAGGCGGGCCAGCTTCTTGGAGTCGGCCAGCAGGCTGTCGTTGACCGCCCGGGTCAAGGCCCGCTCAAAACCGGCCAGATGGGTGCCGCCGTGAGGGGTGGGGATGGTGTTGACAAAGGTGACCACCTTGGTGTCGTAGTCCTTCGCCCAGCGCATGGCGATGTCCACCTGGCACTGCCGGGTGACCACGGTCATGGCCCCGTCCACCGGCACCTTCTCCTCGAATTCCTCTTCTCCCGGGATGGAGATAACCTCGGTCACGGCTTCGGAGGCCGACAGGTAGCCCACCAGGTCGGCTAACCCCCCGTGGGAGATCAAATCGACCGGTTCGTTGTCGTGGCTGCGGCGCTTGTCCTCCAGCCTGATCCGCAGTCCGGGCACCAGGAAGCAGGCCTGCTGGGCCCGCTGGCGGATGGTTTCGAAGTCCACTGCGGCGTCGGGGTCGAACATGTCCCGATCGGGCCAGAACCGGATGCGGGTGCCGGTCTTGCGGGTGGAGCGGACCCGCCGCAGCTTGCTGCCCTTGGAGAACTTGTCCCCGTCGAGCTGTCCGGCCTTTTGCTGCACGAACCAGAGCTGCCAGGTGGCGCCGTCGCGGTCCACCTCAGCCCGGAGCCGGGTGGACAGGGCGTTGACCACCGAAGCGCCTACTCCGTGCAGCCCGCCGGAGGCGCCGTACACGCCGCCGCCGAACTTGCCGCCGGAGTGCAGCTCGGTGAGCACCACCTCAAGGGCCGACACCTTCTTGGTGGGATGGGGGTCGATCGGGATGCCTCGGCCGTTGTCGGCTACCTCCACCGAGTTGTCGGCGTGGAGGGTCACGTCGATGCGGGTGGCGAAACCGGCCCCGGCTTCGTCCACCCCGTTGTCAATCAGCTCCCACACCAGATGCATGAGGCCGTCGCTTCCGGTGCCCCCGATGTACATGCCGGGGCGCTTGCGGACGGCTTCCAACCCCTCGAGGGTGACGATGTCGGAGGCTTCGTAGCTGCCGTTGCCGTTTCCCCCGTTGGGAGGGGTGAACAAGTCGGCCTTCTTGCCCCCGGCGCGGGTGGTCTTGGTCACCATCGGGGCATCCCCACGCTCAAGACCACCGCGTGGTCGGCGTCACCGTTCTCCAAGGGGAACGGCACCGGGGCCTTGGCCGGCTTGCCGTTGTCGTCCACCTCGGCCAGAAGATCGGCGGCCGGGGCGATCACGGCCATGGCCAGCGGCTCCCCCCCGCCCAACTGGGTGCCCACCCCGTCGCGCCCGGTGGCCGGGATGTCGGTTACCGGTGTGATGTCCACCGAGCCGTTTGCGCCCACCATGATCACGGCCTCGTCGCCCACCACACCGGCGGCGGCGATGATCCGGTCGCCGTTCTTGAGCTTCATGCCCCTTACCCCCGATGCCCCCCGCCCCTGGACGGAGACTGATTCGATCGGGGCCCGCAGCGCCCGACCGTGGGCGCTCACCAACACCATCTCGGCGGTGTCCGGCGCACAGAAGGCGGCCTCCACCTTGTCGTTGGGCTTCAGCTTGATCACCTGCTTGGCCGCCCGGCCCTTGTCGGCGTCAGACAGGTCCACGCGCTTGACCGTGCCGCCTGCGGTGACCAGGGTCAGCGGATCACTGCCGGGCAGCACCAGCGTGAGCACCGCCTCGCTGCGAATGGTTCCGAACACCTCGGAAGCTCCCGCGCCCCGGCTGCGGCCCGACACCTCGGGAATGGCTGAAACCGACGAGGCGATCACCCGACCGGCCGAGGTCACCGCCAGCACGGTGTCGCCGAGGTCGGCCTCCACCGATGCGGTCAACAGGTCGTGGCGCCCGAACTGCGATCGCCGCCTCCCCCCGACCGATGCCCGGCCCACGACGCCGGTGGTGGACAGGGTGACCACACACGGCCCCTCGGCTTTCGGAGTCAGCTCTTCAACCGGGGTGGCCTCGTACACCGGGGCGTCTTGGTGGGCCACGATCTCGGTTCGGCGATCCTGGCCGAACTGCTCGACCAAATCGTCCAGCTCCTTCAGCACCACCGTGCGCTGGCGTTGATCAGAGCCCAGCAGCTTCTCCAACTCGTCGATCAGGGCAATCAGCTCGTCGCGCTCGTCGATGATCTTCTGCTTCTCCAGCGCGGTGAGCCGCCGCAGCTGCATGTCCAGGATGTGGGCGGCCTGAACCTCGGTCAGGTCCAGGGCGTCTTGCAAGCGCTGTCGGGCCTCGGCGGCGTCGTCGGACCCCCGGATGATGGCCACCACCTCGTCGATGTTGTCCAAGGCGGTGATCAGCCCCTCCAGGATGTGGTGGCGGTCGCGGGCCCGGCCCAAGCGAAACCGGGTGCGCCGCACCACCACATTCAGGCGGTGGTCGATGTAGTGACGGCACAGGTCGTAGAGGCCCACGGTGGTGGGCACCCCGTTCACCAACACCACGTTGTTCACCGCGAAGGTCTCCTCCAGTGGGGTGAGCCGGAACAGGTCGTAGTACAGCTTCTCGGGCTCCACATGGGGCTCGCACTCGATGAGGATGCGCAGGCCGTGGTGGCGGTCGGAGAGGTTGCGGGCATCGTGGATGCCGGGCAGCTTGCCGTCGACGATCAGGTCGTTGATGCGCTTCACCACCTTCTCGGGCCCGACCATGAAGGGGAGCTCGGTAACCTCGATGCCCTTGCGGCTGCGGGTGAGCTTCACCGGCGCCATCTTGGCCTGGACGCGGATCGAGCCCCGCCCGCTCTCGCAGATCTGGCGCAGCCCGCCCTCCTCGGAGTCGATGGCCATCCCCCCGGAGGGGAAGTCGGGACCGGGCAGCACATCGAGCAACTGGTCGATGGTGGGCTTGGGCCGGCGCTTGGTCATCACCAGCCGAATGGCCTCGGCCACCTCCCGCAGGTTGTGGGGGGCCATGTTGGTGGCCATGCCCACCGCGATACCGGTGGTGCCGTTCACCAGCAGGTTGGGCAGCCGGCCCGGCAGGCACTCGGGCTCGGTGCTGTCGCCGTCGTAGGTGGGCCGGTGGTCCACGGTGTCCTCGTCGATCTCGGCCAGCATCTCCATGGCCGCGTCGGCCAGGCGGCACTCGGTGTAGCGGGGGGCGGCCGGGGGGTCGTCGAGGGTGCCGAAGTTGCCGTGAGGGTCGATCAGGGCGATGGGCCGGGAGAACTCCTGGGCCAGCCGCACGAGGGCGTCGTAGATGGCGGCATCGCCGTGGGGGTGGTACTTGCCCATGGTGTCGCCCACCACCCGCGCGCTCTTGCGATGGGGCCCGTCGGGGCGGATCCCCATGTTGAGCATGGAGTAGAGGATGCGGCGCTGTACCGGCTTCAGCCCGTCGCGGGCATCGGGGATGGCCCGGGAGGTGATGACCGACAGTGAGTAAGCCAGAAACGACTCCGACATCTCCTCGTCGACGGGGACAGGCACGATCTCGCGGGCAAAATCGACATCGGTGTGGCGATCGTCCGACACGCTGTCGAGCGGTAGCTGTAATTCTGGGGGCATGGTTCCCTTAGCGGATTTTCGAAGGGGGAAATGTGGGGTTTTACCCCTGATTAGAAGGTACCCGCCAGCGGTGACGATTAGTGGTCAATCAGGCAGATCAGCCAAGCAATTCCGTCAAATCTTGGGTATTCGGGAGCGGCTGAGCCGCACCGTTTGGCCGAAGGAGCGGAGAGCGGCCCGCAGCGCCCGCCAGCCAAGGATCGACACCACGCCGGTGGTGCGGTCTCGGTGGGGCACCGGCACCTCGGCCAGGCGGGCCCCGGATCGGGCCAGCATGCCCGACAGCACCACGTTGGGGGCGAAGGTGTCGTCGGGAATGGGGGCCAGCAGCGGGGCCAGGGCAGAAGAGCGCATCAGCCGGTAGGGGCAGTTCACATCGGCCAGGCGGCAGCCGAAGGCCGTCCGGGCGGTGAGACGGGCAGCCCGGGTGATGGCCCGCCGGCCCGCCGACTGGTTCCGGTTGGAGCGAATGCCGATCACCGCGTCCACATCGTGGCGAAGCCCCCATAGCTCGCCAAACGAAGCCGCCGGCATCTCGTCGTCGGAGTCGGTCTGGAACACCCACTGGGCGGTCACCGCTCCCCGCCGGTAGCCCCGCAGAATGGTGGGCCCGTGGCCGCTGTTGGGTTTGACGTCCACCACCAACCGAGGATGGCGCTCGGCCACCGCCCGCAGAACCTGCTCGCTGGCGTCGGTGGCCCCGTCCACAATGGCCACCAACTCGTAGTGGATCCCCAGCCCGTCGAGCACCTCCAGCCAGCTCTCGGTTACCGAGCCGACGATCTCCTCCTCGTTGTACACCGGCATGACCGCGCACAACTCAAGCCGGCCGGCCGCTTCGGCGCCGACCGCTCCGGTGTCGGTCACTCTTGGGTGCTCTGGGCCAGAAGCTGCGCTTCCTTCTCGGCGAGGATGGCGCCGCTCAGGTCGTAGCGGATGGCGGCGGTGTTGGGCTCCGGGCCGGGCCAACCGGGCAGCAGGCCCCGCTCGTGGCAGAAGAACTGGGCCTCGACGTTGGTGCCGTTCAGCTCCGAGGCCTCGGGATCGGTGGCCAGCCAGGCCACCACCGCGCCGATCACATCGGCGGGCTGGCCGGTGTCCTCGAAGCCGAACTGGGCCATGTCTTGGGCGATGCGCTCGGTGGAGATGTAGCCCGGCTGCACGTTGAAGGTGTTGATGCCCTGGGCGCCGTGCTCCGCGGCCAAGAACCCAGCCACCCGGTGAAAGGCGCCCTTGCTGATGCCATAGCCCATGCCCCAGCCCCCGTCGCCCGCCGCCTCGGTGGGATCGGCGTAGCCCGAGGCCGAGGTGATGTTCACCAGGGTGCCGCTACCCCGCTCGATCATCTGGGGCAAAAGCGCCTTGATGAGCACCAGAGGGGCCAGGCAGTTGGCCTTCAGGTGGTGGTCGAGCAGCTCGATCGGGGTGTCGAGCAGGCGGTCCATGTGGCCGGGGCCGATATAGCGCCCGTTGTTCACCACCACGTCCACCCGCCCCCACTGCTCCAACACCGTGGCCGCCGCGGCCTCCAAAGAGTCGAAGTCCAACAAATCGGCTGCCACGATCAGCGCATCGCTCCCGGCCTCGGCCACCAGCGCGGCAGTGGCCGACAGGCTGCCGGGCAGCGGCGAGGTGTCCGACCGCTTCACCGTGGACGAGTGCTCCCGCTGCTCGCCGTCGGTCACCGTCCGAGCCGACACCGCCACATCAAAGCCCGCCCGGGCCAGATGCACCGAGCAAGACTTCCCAATCCCCCGGCTAGCCCCGGTCACAAACGCCACTGGTCGATCACCCATGGCCGTAGTCTGCCCGCTCACGTCCTGTGACTGCTCGTCGAGCCAGGATGGGCGCTCTCAGCTCCCGCCATGGTGGTCGCCTGCCCTCTCGATGCCGGCGGCTCCCCTGGGCGCGGTCGGCTCGGCTGTGGTGGGCGTCGTGGTCCTAGGCGTGGTCGGCCATGGAGGAACCGACGAGCCGCCTGGGGCCGACGTCGAGCACGACGGCGAGGCGCGGCCAGCTTCGCCACCTTGGGCCTGCGCCCCCGGGTGTCGGCCCCCGCCTGCGCCGCCTCGGCGCAATAGGCCCCGGGCCCGCCGCGCCCCAGCTCGCGCTGAACCGTGGTGGGATGGCGGCCCAGCCGCCTCGCCGTCTCCGCGGCGCTGCACCTCGCCCGCGCCATCTCCTCGATCCGGACACGCTCCTCGAAACAAAGCCGCCGTGCCATACTGGAAACCTTCACCGGTTGGTTGTCGCCAACACACCGGCCATCATGGCCGATCTGTCGCGACACTCATACTGTTTGGGTTCTCTCGTCGGGGGCGGGCCTGACCCGAGTTGCGACCGGCTGTTTATGCCTTTCGGTGGATCTGTCGGCTCGTTTCCGGCGGGAGGGCGCGCACCGACCGGTGAGGGTCAGGTGGGACAAGCGCGTCTGGGAGTGCCGCAGCCCGCGGTGCGGTGCGGGATCTTGGACTGAGCGCTCAGAGTTGGCCGGGCCGCGCCGGGTGCTCGCCTCTCGGGCTGAGCGGTGGGCTGCGGACCGGCTGGCCGCGGTGGAGGGCTCGGTGGCGGCCGCGGCCCGCCGTCTGGGGGTGAGCTGGCACACCGTGTGGACGGCCGTAGCCGAGGCCGCAGAGCAGATCGCCGGCGACCCCGACAGGGTCGGCCAGGTCGCCCGGCTGGGCTTCGACGAGACCGTCATGGCCTCGGTCGCCCGTCGCCGGCGACGGCGGTTCATCACCGCCGCGGTCGACGCATCCACCGGCCAGATCGTCGACGTGTTCGACGGGAGAGACGCTGCCGACCTGCGCGAATGGGTGTCCCAGCAGCCCCGGTGGTGGGCCCAGGCTGTCGAGGTGGTCTGCGTCGACCCCCACGATGGCTACCGCAGCGCGATACGACAACTCGCCCGCGACGGCAGCCTGCCCGCCGCCACAGAGGTCGCCGCCGACCCGTTCCACATCGTGCGGCTGGCGAACAACGATTTTCTTGGACTGGGGGGAACCTAACCCGACGGCCAGCTCAAAAACAGGGGCAGGTCAGCGGACCCCCGCAGAGCGCGCCCTAACCCGCTCAATCAAACGCGCTGCCCATACAGTCGAATACAAGACCAGGTTCGGGAGGATGATGGCCAAGCACAGCCGCACTAGTCCGGGGTCAGCGTTGATGCCCGATGCATCCACAAACCACGGGGCGAACACGAACCATCCGAAAATCATCCAGCCCATCATGAGAGTGATCGCGGACCGGTACACGAACCGTAGCCTCAGCGGGTTTTCGAGGGCTTCCGAGGAGGTATCGTCGTGGGGGTGTGGTGGGGAGTTGTGTTCATCCATAGCTGTGGCCGGTTTCCTCAAGAAAACAGAAACGGCCATCATTCGATCCCCCCATGGTTGTCGTGTCGCCGCCGCCGGTAGTTCCTGTAGGCCCGCCGCACATATGGAAAAACGACAAGAAAGACAAACAGGCCAACGAGCAGCGCTGGCCACCTGCCAATGAACCTTGCCAGAACAAGGTTTTGAGCGAGAATCACCGCTGCGAATAGCCAGAAGGGTGTCAAGAGCTGTTTTTCCGCGGTTTTCTTGGCTCTCTTGTCGGCGGCGGCTCGGGAGCGGGCGGCGGCTCTCTTGTCGGCGGCGGCTCGGGAGCGGGCGGCGGCCTCTGTGCGTTGCCGCTCTTTTTCCAGGTATTCCCGAGCGGCCCCCCGTGGTGGCTCCGGGGTTGTATCGTCGTGGGGGTGTGGTGGGGGGTTGTGTTGGAACATGCCCCCCACCATACACCTTGAATCGGGCCGGGCCGCTGCCCAGAGCGCCCACAGCGCCCACAGCGCCGCTACCGCAACCGAGGGGATCGAGCGGGCCGGGATCGAGCGCTTCTGGCTGGTTTGGGGTTATGCGGTGGGGTGTATGGGGGGGGGGGGGGTTGGGGGTTGCGGTCAACGGTTTTGGGGGTGTTTGTGCTGGTGGTGAGTATCCCCCCTTTGGCCGGTCACCTTGATTAGGGGGTAACTATGTCATTGATGGAAAGGGACAGGCCGTCGGGCAGGACCAGGCGGCGTTTCAGCAAGGAGTTCAAGGCTGACGCTGTGGCGTTGGTGTTGGACGGCGACCGGCCGGTGGCCCATGTGGCGCGCGATCTGGGGATCGGCGAGTCCAATTTGGGCGATTGGGTCCGCCAGGCCCGCATCGACCGGGGCGACAGGCCGGGTCTGGCGACTGGGGAGCGCTCGGAGCTGGTGCGGTTGCGCCGGGAGAGCTCGAAGCTGCGGATGGAGCGTGAGCTGCCATGCGAGCGACGGCCTTCTGGGTGAAGGAGTTGGGAGAGTGACCCGCTACAGGTGGGTGGCTGCCCGGAAGGCCGAGGGGTTCCCGACGAAACCAGCGTGCGATGCGGCCGGTGTGAGCCGCCAGGCGTTCTACGACTGGTCGGCCCGCCACAAGGCGGGGCCGAGCCCGAGAGAGCTGGCCGACGCCGAGCTGGTCGGCGCGATACGCGCCGTCCACGCGGAGTCGGGCGGCGCCTACGGGTCGCCCAGGGTCACCGCACAGCTGCGCCGGCAGGGCCGCAGGGCCAACCGCAAGCGCGTCGAGAGGCTCATGCGACGCAACGGCATCTGCGGCATCCACAAGCGGCGCAAGCCCCGCCTCAAGGGCTCAGGCCCCTCCGGATCGGCGCCCGAGGACCTGGTGCGCCGGCGGTTCCGCCCCGGCCGGCCGGATCGGGCGAAGTCGCGGTCGACGAGATTCGACGCCGTCGCCGCATGGGCGATCTTGCGGTATTTCGGGCGGCCTGACACGCCCCGCAGCCCGGCGCGGCGCATCAGCGTCTCGACCGTCTGGCGGCACACGGCGATGCCCCGGCCGAGGGTCAACTCTGCGTGAACTCG
>JAJDYE010000005.1 GCA_022822905.1 Acidimicrobiia bacterium
GTGGCCATCGGCCCGCCGCGGCAGCAACGGCTCCACCGCCGCCCACACCGCATCAACCACCTCCGCATCCAGCGCGCGCATAATGACAGACACCTCCACCGAGTCGTCGGTTGTTCCCACCCGACATCAAAGCCGGGAAAACCCGACGACCGGTGGATGGTCACCTACCCGCGCGCCCTCTTATTCGGGAAGTGTCAGGTTGGATTGGGCCTGACCGCGCTGGCTCATGGCCTGTTCGCATTGGCCCTGATGTCTGGCTGGCGGGTCGTGTGTGCAGTAGTACTCAACGGGTTGTATGTCCAGAACGGTTGCGCTCGCACCGGCTCTTCTACAGGGGTGTATCTGGGGTTCGTGGGGCTGTTTGTGGTTGTCATAGCCGTTGTCGTTGAAGTCGGGCGGGACTAGCGGGTCAACGATGACCCGGTCTCCAATGGACATGGGGCCGATGTCGCCGTTCCACAGCGTCGCGGCGTCTTCGTCGAAGCGGACCTGGGGGTAGGGCAGATCCAGCCGTACGGCGAGTGGTTGGCCTTCGGGTCCGGTGTACTTCCAGGAGTCGCCCCATAGCGGCGTTTGCTGCGCCGAGGCCGCTATGGGATACAAGTACGCACACATCAGTGAGTAGTCGTCCTGCCTCGCGGGTTCGATAGTCAGTACCCCTACCAGCTTGGCTACTTCCAACTCCATGTCGGAAAGGTACGGATGCATGCCCAAAAACGGAGGCGGATCCAACTCTGCAACGGGTGGTGGCTCGCCGGGCTCCCGGCCGGTGGCAGGCGGTTCAGTAACAGGTGCGAGGCCCTGTCGCTCTAACAGCTCTCGCTGATTCCTTGGCCTCGTGTCCTCCACGCACTTTCGATGTTGGTTCTGTTCTGGACCCCATCCCAGTTTGGATAGGTCTCGTGCGCAATACCACTCCACAGACTCCATACCGGACACGATTCCAACCCAGTGGGCGGTACAGACATCCCAGAAGAGATGCATCTCGTCGGGCTCCTTGCCCTCCACCGTTTGGAAGATTTCGTTTCCGCCTGTGAGAACCCGATCTCCGTGGGCAATAGGGATGTCGCCGCTCCAAAGCGTTTGGGTGTCCTCATCAAAGCGCACCTTGGGATAGGGCAGCGACAACGCCAATCGCAGTCGCTCGCCGTCGGCCAAAAAGCTGTCCGGGTCGAAGATGAGGTACACGCAAGGCGGCTCAATGGACACGATCCCCTGCCATTCCTCCAAATGAAACATCATTTGAGGGTGGTATGCGTACATACCCGCGAATGGTGGCCTCGGCCAATCCTTACTTACTCCCCGGCTGCCGTCTTGTAACCCCATGCCGGACGCTTCAGTCGGTCGATCCGCTCCGCTTGTTTCAGGCTGGGCCGTCGTTGTCCTGGTGACGACCGGCTGCTCCACACCCGCCTGCGACCCAGGCGAGCACCCCGCAACGACCACGGCCAAACACACCAACACAACCTCCCGCCACACCAACTCTCCACCACGCGGCACCGCAGAATTTGACACGAGTTGTCGTATGTCGCCACTTGACTCTTGCCGTCGTGCCCGCCCCTTGCTGCGGTTCTGGTCCCGCCTAGTCACCTTGAGCTTGCCGGACCGGTCAAGGGGCATTCAGGGTGACCGACTCTGTGAGCACCTCCACGCCAAGAAAGTCCTTGACCTCTCGAATCGCTGAAAAGATCACTCTCTTTCCACCAGACGTGCAATTATACACGTCAAAGGTGCTTTTGACGATCCCATAGGCTTTCCCGCCGCGATAGACAGGTCCTCCACTATCCCCCACGCAGGCTTTCAGATATGTACCCCTCATCTCCACGAACACCGAACTGCATGGTGTGCCCGCTCCGCTGGAATCCAAACAAGGATTGGTACCGCTAACCACGTACATATAAGTAAAGCTTGTATCGGTTACCTTACCACAAGAGAACTTTGTCGAGGCTCCCGTGTGGCATACGAAATCACCTTGCATATCTGCTCGGGCAATGTCCGTGGTGACTTCGCAGTATGGGTTGGGATAGCTGATAATTTCGCGGCACAAATAATCGTCTTGCACATAGTGCGATCCGCTGGTAGGAGTAGGAATGCGGTTGAACTGAGCATCGGCAGTGGCACTGGCCCAACCATATACAAATGGCAAAGACACCCCGCGCATACTAAATGAAGTGGTGTCATTCGGGCCTGGGCCACCGCAATGGCCAGCGGTGATGATGCCGTAAATCCCATCGCTGTTTTGCCGGGCTATGAACCCAGAAGTGCATGACGAAGACGACGATGACACTTCCTCGCCGCCGTGAAAGCTTGTCGTATCAGCAAGACCGCGGCCATCATCCACGGTGAATTCCACACTAATGTGGTCTTGGAGCAGTTCCGCGACTTTGGCCGCGCTCTGGTCAAAGGACAGTTCAGATACCCAGCCCAGTGGGCCGACCTCGGGAGCCAGCCCTGGATCTATGCCGACGCGAACTGCATTGCCCGCCATGTCAGTACCCAAAAACGTGACTACTTGGGCTACGCCAGCTTCAAGCCCGCCTTCCTCGGTTTCGCCTGAAGCACCGGGTTCACCGGGCATGCCGGGCGCTGCCTGCGTCCCTTGACCGGTGTTGCCCACTGCCCCGCTGCTAGCGGAAGATGATTTAGACGCGATGAGATCTTCTGAAAGACCGCGCTGCGCGGCTTGAAGCTCAGTGTAGCTGTGCTGGGCGCCGGTGCGGATCTCCACGTCGCTGTGAGCATCTGCTACGGCAGCCGCTGCTGTGCTAGCAGACCCATTGCCGGTGAGCAGCACCCAGCCCCCGAATCTGCCGCGGTGGTCGATATCCCATCCCGCCACCCGCGCCGACTCCAGGCTGCGAATTGATGCCAGAGCCTCTCGAATCGCCTCGATGCGCCCTAAGCGACGTATGGCTTCAGCCTGTGACACCGAGTACTCCAACGCATACGACTCCACAACCATATCCACCGATTCCACAGCCGGGCTTCGTCCAATCGGTTCAGACGGCTTGTCTCTGTCCTCATACACCGTACCCGCGATTGTCGCACCAAATGCGAACAGTCCGACCGCGCAGAGCAAAACACCCTGACACTTCTTCCACCTCATCTCGCACCTCCTGTTTCGAGTTCGTGAACGCATCTCATAGTTCGGCTCCGTTACGTCTTCAAACAAACGTAGGTCTGCTTCATCGGCGCTGCAATCAAAACGAGTGTCAAAACATGACAAGTTTTTGTCATGTTTTGACACTTGACACTGCCAGAACGGGCGTGTAAACGGCGGCTGTCTTACTTGTGTGGACAGAGAGCGGCGGCGTGACTGGATTCTGGTGACCCGCACTGGCCACCCTTCGTTCATGATGGTCAACTGCGACTATCTCGAATCCCCAGAGGGGACCCTTGACATCATGAAGGATCCTGAGCTGGTGGCCTCGCTTCATAGATCTCGGGCCGAAGCTGAAGCGGGCCTGCGCCGCTCCGCGCGATTGTTTGGGTAGCAGCTAGCCGGGCTGGCGGAGGATGGTTCCGGGCTCTATGCCGGAGTCGGGGCCGATGCCGTCGAGTTTGAGGGCCATGAGCATGTGGAACTCGTCCTCGTTCTGCACGGTGTGGTCGATGGAGGCAACCGATGTGGAGACTGCCTGATCGCCGACGTCAACCACAAGGGCATCGCCCACTTGGACCCGGCCCGCGGTGGCCCGGCCGATTACGAAGAAATCGTCGGCTGACATGGCCTCGGTGCGCACCACCTCAAGTTGGAACAACTCTTTGCTGCGGCGCCACCGCTTGAAGAACGTCCGCCAGTTGCGGGGCTGGTCGTCCCACTCCCCCTCCACGATGCCCGGCGAGTTGCTCACAATTGGCAAACTAGTGCAATGAGTGACCGCTACACCATCATCTCGGCGGACTGCCACGCCGGCGCCAACCACGAGACCTACCGCGGATTTCTCGAGTCGAAGTACCACGACGATTTCGACGCCTGGCGGGAGAAGTACCGCAACCCATTCCGCGACCTCCAAGACGGGGGCCGGGTGCGCAACTGGGACAACGAGCGCCGTCTAAGCGATCTGTACGCCGACGGGCAGGTGGGCGAGGTGGTGTTCCCCAACACCGTGCCCCCATTCTTCCCCAGCTTCATCCTGTTCGCCCGCCCGCCCCGAGCCGATCAGCTTGAACACCGCTTGGCCGGGATCCGGGCCCACAACCGCTGGCTGGCCGACTGGTGCGCCCAGTACCCCGATCAGCGGGCCGGGATCGGGCAGACCTTCTTGAACGACGTGGACGAAGCCATCAAGGACGTGGAGTTCATCGCCGCCAACAACCTGCGCGGCGGCGTGCTCATCTCGGCCATCCCGCCCGACTGCAAAGACCTTTCCCCCCTCTACGACCCGGCGTACGACCCGTTCTGGGCCGCCTGCGAGGACTTAGGCGTGATCGTCAACAGCCACGGCGGCACCGGCGTGCCCAACTACGGCAAGTACTCGGTGTCCGATCTGCTGTTCATCACCGAGGTGAGCTTCTACTCCCACCGCCCCTTCTACCAACTGCTGCTGTCGGGGGTGTTCGAGCGCTTTCCCAAGCTCAAGTTCGTGATGACCGAGCAGGGCTGCGCCTGGCTGGTAGGCGCCTTAGCCCACATGGACGAGACCCTGGCCAAGATCCGCGACACCGGCCGCATGGGCGAGATGCGCTACGACGAGAGCCACATCCTGCCCAAGAGCGCAACCGAGTACTTCCAGCAGAACTGCTGGGTGGGAATAAGCCAACCGGGCCACGATGACGCCGCCGCCCGCGAAGTGCTGGGCGTGAACAAGGTGATGTGGGGCTCCGACTATCCCCACAACGAGGGAACCGGCCCCTTTACCCGCGAGCACCTGCGCCAGGTGTTCTGCGACACCGACCCAGTGGAACTCCAGCAGATTCTGGCCTGCAACGCCGCCGACCTCTACGGATTCGACCTCGACGCCCTGGCCCCACTGGCCGCCCAGCATGGCCCAACCCACAACGAGATCGCTGTCCCCCTAGGCGAGCTCCCCGCTGAACCCAACGAAGCGCTGCTCAAGAACGTCATCGCCGCCTGACAGGACTGGTTGACAGCAGAGTTAGCCGCATTGGCCTGATTCGCTCGCGTCCTTCGGCAAGCCCAAGAGAGCCAAGGGGAACCAAAGACCATCACTGGGCGTCGTTGCCAAGTGATGAAGACTATCCCTTGGATGGCTTCGGGAGTTTCAGAGGGCAACCAGCCGATTTGGCATGGGCCCACGACAACTGGCGAGATTCCGCGGCTGACGAGCTTCGACGACCTGTACCGAGACGAATACGGGCCGATGGTGCGCCTCGCCCGAGGGTTGGTGGATGTGCAGGAAATCGCAGAAGAGATCGTCCAGGACGCCTTCGCCAGGGTGTACGAGCGCTGGAGCCGGCTCGACCACCCCGGTGGCTATCTGCGCACCGCGGTGGTAAACGGCGCCCGCAGCGAGCTGAGAAAGCGAGAAGTGAGGAGGCGGATTGGCCTTCGGCCGTTCGTTCCCCCCCAGCCTGAGGATCAGGACTACCTGCTGGATGCCCTCGACCAACTCTCACCCCGTCAGAAGACCGTCCTTGTCTTGAAATTCTACGCCGATATGACCGAAAAAGAGATCGCCCAAGCCATGGGAGTGCGGCCGGGCACGGTCAAAAGCGCCACCGCCCGGGGATTGGCCGAACTGCGAAAGGTGGTCGAGCAATGAACGACGAGCGCCGCAACCCTGAGAACCCGACCGCCGCCGACGATCAGGCCCTCGGCGAGGCCTTGGGCTCCGCCATCCGAGGACGTGTCGATGCCCCGGCCGCCCGGCCGCCGGTGTCATCGATCGCCGAGCGGGCCGCCGCCCGGGCCAAGGCCCGCAACACACGGAGGACGGTTGTGGGCATCGCCGCTTCGGTTGCCCTGGTAGCTGGCGGAATTGCCGCCTGGAATGCCTTGGAGGATGATCAACCCACCCAGGTCATCGTGGTCGATGATCCCACTGCCTCCCCTGTGCCCGAGCCGAGTGCAGAACCGACCCCGACACCAGCCTCGGAAACTCCGAATGAGCGAGAAGACGCGCCCCAGACTGATCCTGAGGTTGGCTCCGAACCCAAAACGCCGGAGAGCCTGTCCACCATCCCAGCGGTCGCCTGGACAGAGTTCGAGCCAGCCCAGGTTTTCGGTGCGGGCTTGCCCGACGCCCACCACATTTTGTCTGTAGGTGACGGTCGGATGCTGGCCCAGGCCTACGGACCCGACGGCAACCAGGTCATGGTGACTGAGAACGGCCGCGACTGGACGATGGTTCCCATGCCAGCAGACTTCACACCCGAGAGATTCGACATCGCTGGGGATCGCTGGCTGGTAACTGGTTCGAGATTCAACGAAACCAGCTTCGAGACCCAGGCATTCTTCTCTGACGACCGAGGAGCCACGTGGACTGATCTAGCCCTCGACATTGTTGACCCCGACGAGACCTCCCGTGTCGAAGCCGCAGCGGTGTCCGGGCAGAACATGGTGCTGGCGGTCGAGGGCCGCGTCCACGTCGACATCGCCGCGGTAATCGTGGCTCGTGGCCTGGTGCCCGACAAAGAGTCGATAAGGGGCTGGATGGGCGTGGAAGGCAACACGGTGAGCTTTACTCGAGACGAGTCGTCGCCGCCCGAGTCGTTTGAGCTGACCGCCCAGGAGGAGGATTTCCTGTACGGGGGCGATCGGAGCTTTATCCGCATCTTCCACAGCGACGGCGGAACTGCGGAACTCGTGGCCGAATATTTGGGCTGGGATGTTGCCGGTTACGGCGCGACCAATGGCTTCCACCTTTTGATGCTGGCCGACGAGGGGGCGCTGGAACTCACATCCCCGGATGGCCGCCAGTGGAGCCAATCTCCTTTGTCCACTGGTGATGGATCTCCCGTCGACCGCCTCTCCAACTACTACGGGTCAACCAATGAGACGGTCTGGACTTCGGGTGGAGCAGCAGGCGAGTACCGAGTCGAGCGTCTCAATGGCGTGTACACCACCCCCCTGGCCGCTGAGCTTCCGGAAGGCATTGCCCATGTGAATCGTTTCTCGGTCGGCCCTTCGGGCATCGCCATGGTGGCGGTGCCCGGAAGCTTCCCCGACGCTGACCTCGAGTTGAACTTGCGGGTCGCCAAAGACGGCTATGAGCTGCGCTACGCCGAGCCCGAGGGCGGCTTCACCCTGTGGGACTTGACCGAGGACGCAGCCGTCTACGTGTTCGATGCCGAGGGCGAGCAGAGCAACATGCTCCCTGAGGGCATCCGGGTTGTGGAGGACGGCGACGGCGCTCCCGAACTGCTGGTCTTTGAGGATCCGGATACCGGCGAACATCTTGTGTCGTTCACCAGGGAAGAACTGGAATCTTGGGCGAACGCTGAGAGCTTCTTGGCCGCCCCGGACATCAGACCCCAGCGGGTTGAAGCGTGGGTGGGATGGTCGGCCGACGGCACCAACTGGGTGTGGCAGACCCTTTCCGAAGCCTTTGGCCTGACTGGCCTTTCCGATATTGAGAAAGAGCTCACCAACGTGGAACTGGCCGTGGGCCGCGACTTCGTGATCGCCCGTGTCCAGCCCAACCAAGTCGATCCCTCAGATACCCCCGGCGACGACAGCCTCATGGTCACCGGCGAACCCGCCCGCTGGTTCATCGCCACCTTGCAGTGACGACGAACTCGTCCTCCACCTCAAACAGGACGGTGGAACTGCTGTAGGCGGTTGGTGCGTCCCCTCCGCACCAACCGCCCGCAGCGCCGCTCGCAAGCCCCGCTGGCTGGCCGCCACTTAGACTCGGCGCATGATCATCGATGTGGATACCCACTGGGAGATCACGGGAGACTCAGCCGAGGTCGACCCCATGAAGCCGTGGGCGGATCAGATTCCCGACAATCGGACGCATCTTGCCAACGCCATCGCGGGTGACCTGCTCCAAGTGCTTCCTGCCGATCGCCTGCCAAGCCCAGTAGAACTCCTGCCCAAACTGTTCGAGCGGGCCAATGACTCGGGCGGACCGGTGGTGTTGCACCCCCGCCATGACTCCACTGCGGCCGAGCGGGTGGCTTGGATGGACTCGGTGGGCATCGACCACTGCCTGGTAAACCCTGGCGGTTACTGGCAGAAGCTCGACTACCTGCGGCCCGACGATCGGGTCATCGCCGCCCAGAGGTGCAACGACTTCCTCACCGAACAGCTTTGGGACCAGCGCGACCGGCTCCACTCGGTGGCCACTATCGACTTCTCCGATCTGGACGATGCGGTGGCCGAGTTGGGGCGGTGCCGGGAACGAGGAGCCCGGGCGTTCTTCCTCTACACCTGCCGGGGCGCGCCCGCAGGAGGCCCGCCCGGCCACCCCGACTGGGACAAGGTGTGGGCCGCGGCCACCTCTTTGGGCATGGTGGCAGTGATCCACGTGGGCAACACCGAATCGGACTTCTCGAAGTGGGCCGACATCGGCTGGGACCTGCCCGACGGGGCCGGCATCGGCGGGCTGATCCGACTGGCCAACACCCAGCGGCTCCATGCCGCTCAGAACCTCATTGCCAGCATGCTGTTCGGCGGGGTGTTCCATCGGTTCCCCAACCTCACCGTACTGGTGGAGGAGATGCGCGCCGGGTGGCTGCCCTGGTATGTGGCCACGCTGTCGCGCCAGTGCCTTTCGTCGCCGTCATTGGGCGATTGGCCGTGGCCGGTCAGCGGCGAGGAGATGCTGCACCGCAACCTGCGGCTCACTCCCCTGCCCGGCTTCGGCGACACCGACGCCCTCGACGTGCTGGCCGCCCTGCCCGACATGGTGGTGTTCTCCTCCGACTACCCCCACCAGGAGGGCAACGCCGACCCCATCGAGCTCTACCAGCCGGCGCTCGATGGACTCGACGACGGGGTGAGGACCGCGTTCATGGGAGCGACCAGCGCCGAGTGCTTCGCCCGCATCGGCGATCCGCTGCCCGCGGTGGGTTGAAGCTAGCTAGAGCTCAGCGCCCCACAGGCTGCATGTAGAAGGTGATGCCGCTGGGGGCCTCTTGCTCGGTGAGGGCGTCGCGGGCCGCCGCCAAAGTCTTGCCCGCTTCAGTCTCCTCGTAGAACCATGCCTCTGCCTGCCGTGCACCCGGAGGCGGACCCCCGGCCAACTCCAGGGCGGCCTCCTGGTAATAGGCCCGGATGTCATGGGCGATCGCGATGGTGTCCAACCGGGGCCCGTACACCTCTTTCCAGTGTTCTCCGGCAGCCACCCGCTCGAGGTCGCCAAGCGCTGCGGCCACACCGTCGGCATCGACGGCCCGGCCCACCTCGGTGGCGCCCCGTCGGGCCACCGCCCGGTCGTAGGCGGCCCGCAGACCCTGGGCCTCATCAATCGACGGCGCGATATCGGGGTCGTAGCGGGGCGGCAGCGCACAGGCCAGAGGCGTCTCTACCGCTTCCACCACTTCGGGATAGTCCACCAGCACGGGGCCCGAGGGGGCGTTGAGCAGGTCGAATGCTGCGGCAAGCACGCCGTGTTGGAATTGGGCGTTGTCGGGCATGCCCAACGGACGACCCAGGGGAAACTCGCAGTACAGCACCCTGGGGACATTCATCCGCTTGGCCACCGGGCGCATCGACGCCAGCACCACGGTGGCAATCCCGGCGTCTTCCAGCACGTGGGCCAGCACACACACGGTGCGCGTGCACAGCGGTCAAACCGGGGTCAAGATGGCCACGTCCACCCCATCGGCCCGGAACTCCGCGGCGGCGGCCGGACCGGTGTCAAGCCGCACCTCCGACACCGTGTCGGGTTGGTTGCCAGCAAATGCCACATGCCGGGGCGCCACCGCCCCGATGGTCCCGTCAGCAGCCAATTCCTCCAACCGGTCGATGGGATACACCACGTTGTGATCAGAGACATACGCAGCCCGGTCGAAATTCGAGCTCCAATGGCCCAAGATCAGCTCCCGGTCACCCCGGTCGAGCATCCGATAGCTGGTATCCCCACGACCCTCGAAGCGTTCCTGATCAGCCCGGTGCAATCCAGCACTGGTCACAATGGCCACCGTGGCCTCGCTGAGCGGCGGCGACGACGCCCACGGTGTGGACTCGAATTCCGGCACGGGCAGGTTGGCCATCATGTCGCGCATCACTTGGTCACTGGACATGGGCCTACTCTCCCACAGCCCGGCTTTATCGATCGGATTGAAGTGGGAGCGATCTCTGGCGCAGCTCCGTGTACCGGGCTCTGACCTCATCGCCTGCGATACCGGCAGGAGGTTCCACCTGCTCTCCCCTCCCGAGCGGCCATTCGGCGGCAACTTCAGCCGGATGGCGGTCGGTGGCGACCGCCGCGGCCTGCACCGCCGCTCCCACCGCCACGGTTTCATCGTCGTCGGGCACGGTGACCGACTCGCCGTGGAGGGTGGCGGCTCTCAGTCGGTAGGCCTTCGAGCGAGCCCCGCCTCCGATGAGGTGCAGCGTGCCTCCTACGTCCACCCCGGCGGCCCGCAGAGCGTCGAGACCGTCAAACAGCCCGCAGAGCACCCCGTCGTGGGCAGCCAGGGCCAGCTCCTCGCGGGTGGTGTCGTTGCGCAGCCCGGCAAACAGTCCGCTAGCGTCGGGCAGATCGGGGGTGCGCTCCCCATCGAAGTAGGGGACCAGGACCGGCGGGTTCGGGCCGTCGGGCGCAGCCAGCGCCATCTGGGCCAAGCCAGCGGCATCCACGCCGAGCCATTGGGCCACCGTGTCGGTGACACGGGTGGCATTGAGGGTGCACACCAGGGGCAGGAAGCCGCCGGCGGCGTCGGCGAATCCGGCCACCGCTCCCGTCGGGTCGCTGGTCGGTGTGCGGGACATCGAGTAGGCCGTGCCAGAAGTGCCCAGGGAGATGACCATGTCGCTGGGCTTAAGTCCCAGGCCGAGGGCCGCGCCCATGTTGTCGCCGGTGCCGGGGCCGACCAACACCGACTCGGGCAGCCCCAATGCGGCGGCCGCGTCCGGGGCGATCTCACCAGCAGCAGCGTCGGGGGCCAGCACTCGGGGCAGGCGCGGCAGCCAGCTCTCCGGGTCACCCACCGCTAATCCCAAGAGATCATCAGCCAGTTCGTTTCTGGCGGGATCGAACCACCCGGTGCCCGAGGCGTCACCACGGTCGGTGACATGGGCGCCGGTCAGCCGCCAGGTGATCCAGTCGTGGGGCAGCATGATCTGAGCAATCCGGTCGCCCAACTCGGGCTCGTGCTCCAACACCCCGGCCAGCTTGGCGATGGTGAAAGATGCCAGCGGCACCGACCCGCAGCGCTCGGCCCACTGCTCTGCGCTGTGACGAGCCACCAGATCTCGGGCCTGCGGTGCGGAGGTCGTGTCGTTCCACAGCTTGGCCGGACGCAAGACCGTTCCGTCCTCGTCTACCAGCACCAGTCCGTGCTGCTGGCCAGCCACACTCACTGCCGCCACGTTGGACCTGTTGGCATCAGTGAATTGGGCAAAGCAGGCCGCGAGCGCCTCCCACCAGGTTCCCGGTTCCTGCTCGCTCACTGGTGGTTCCCAGCATGCGTGGGTGTGTGGTGCGCTGGTCCGGTACACCAGCCGACCCGAGTCGATTTCTCGCAATTCGACCTTGGTGGACTGGGTGGAGGAGTCTACCCCGGCCACCAGCGCGCGGTTCGCCATCAGTTCGGCGTGGACCAGATGATGCGGTTTACTTCATTCTCCAACCGCTCCTGACGCCCCGACACCGGCTGGGGGTCGAGCCCGTCGGCCACCGCTTGGTCGCCCAACGCGGCCAGGTCCACCTCGCCCTTCATGATTTCCGCGCCCAGACCCGAGTCCCATTTGCCGTAGCGGTCGGACCGGGCCTGCTCGATGGCGCCGTCGGCCAGCATGGCCTCGGCCACCAGCAGGGAGCGGGCCAGCGTGTCGATGCCGCCGATGTGACCCCAGAACAGGTCGTCTCGGGCCATGCTCTGGCGCCGGAGCTTGGTGTCGAAGTTGAACCCCCCGGTGGTGAGCCCCCCGCCTCGCAAGATCTCGTAGAGAGCCAGGGACAGTTCGTCCACCGAGTTGGGGAACTGGTCGGTGTCCCACCCGTTTTGAGGATCGCCCCGGTTGGCGTCCACGCTGCCGAAGATGCCGTTGTCCACCGCGTAGGCCACCTCATGGTGGAAGGAGTGGCCCGACAGAGTGGCGTGGTTCACCTCGATGTTCACCTTGAACTCGTCGATGAGGCCATAGCGCTCCAAGAAGCCGTGGACCGAGGTGCAGTCGTAGTCGTACTGGTGCTTGGTGGGCTCCTGGGGCTTGGGCTCGAGCAGCAGCGTGCCGGTGAATCCGATCTTGTGCTTGTGCTCGGCCACCAGGGTCAGAAAGCGGGCGAGCTGGTCGGCCTCTTGGCGCAGACGGGTGTTGAGCAGTGTCTCGTAGCCCTCGCGCCCGCCCCACAGCACGTAGTTGGCCCCGTTTAGGCGGTGGGTGGCCTCGAGCATGTGGCGAACTTGGGCTGCGGCGTGGGTGAACACATCGGGGTCGGGGTTGGTGGCCGCTCCTGCGGCGTAGCGGGGGTGGGAGAACAGGTTGGCCGTGCCCCACAGCAGCCGCACGCCGGTGGCCTCCATCTTGTTGGCCGCCCGCTCCACCATGGCGTCCAGGTTGGCCCGACTCTCGGCCAAGTCCGCACCTTCGGGAGCCATGTCCACGTCGTGAAAGCAATAGAACGGGGTGCCCAGCTTCTCGAAGAACTCGAAGGCGGCATCTTGCTTGACCAGAGCTGCGGCCATCGGGTCTTGGTCGGGCTCCAGCCAGGGGCGGTCGAACGTGCCGTGCCCGAAGATGTCGCTTCCCGGCCAGTTGAAACTGTGCCAGTAGCACACCGCAATGCGCAGGTGGTCCTCCATGCGACGCCCCATCACCACCCGATCGGGGTCGTACACCCGGTAAGCCAACTGGCCGAGCCCAGCGCGACTTCCGGCATGCGCCACCGGCTCGGGAACAGTGTCGAAGAAATCAGTCATGGTGAGCCTCCGTCATGACGCCGTTGATGCCACCGCCCGATTCTAAGGATCGCCCCCGACACTCGCCCGATCACACGTCGAATGTCCGTGTAGGCTTGCGGGGTTGACATCAAGCATCGAGCATGAGAGGCGGGTCCATGTCTTTTCCTTCTGATCTCGAGATCGCCCGCGGGGCGAATCTCCGACCGCTTACTGAAATCGCTGAAGAAGCCGGCATCCCGATCGAGATGTTGGAGCCCTACGGGGCGGGGGCGGCCAAGATCAGCCTGGACGCCATCGAGGCGCTGGCCGACCGGCCCCGGGCCCGCTATGTGGTGGTGACCGCCATTACTCCCACACCGCTGGGCGAGGGCAAGACCACCACCACGGTGGGGCTGGGCCAGGGGTTCGGCCATATCGGCAAGCGGGCCACCATCGCCATCCGCCAGCCCTCGCTGGGGCCGACGTTCGGCATCAAGGGCGGCGCGGCCGGCGGCGGCTACAGCCAGGTGGTGCCCATGGAGCTGTTCAACCTCCACCTCACCGGCGACATGCACGCGGTGACCGCGGCCCACAACATGTGCTCGGCCATGCTCGACGCCCACATCTACCACGGCAACGAATCGGGCCTCGATCTGCACAACATCACCTGGCGCCGGGTGGTGGACATCAACGACCGGGCCTTGCGCAACGTGGTGATCGGCCTGGGCGGGCGGCTCGACGGAGTCCCCCGGGAATCAGGCTTCGACATCACCGCCGCGTCCGAGGTGATGGCCACCTTGGCGCTAGCCACGTCGCTGTCGGACTTGCGGGCCCGGCTGGGCCGGATCGTGGTGGGCTACACCAAAGCGGGCGACCCGGTGACCGCCGAGGACCTGAAGGCCGCCGGGGCCATGGCCGTGCTGTTGAAGGACGCCCTCAAGCCCAACCTGATGCAGACCCTGGAGGGCGGCCCCGCCCTGGTGCACACCGGGCCGTTCGGCAACATCGCAACCGGCAACTCCTCGATCGTGGCCGACCGCATCGCCATCCGCACCGGCGACTTCTTGGTGACGGAGGCCGGGTTCGGTGCCGACATGGGTGCCGAGCGATTCTTCAACATCAAATGCCGCTACTCGGGTATCGACCCCGACGCTGCGGTGATGGTGGCCACCGTTCGTGGGCTCAAGGCCCACTCTGGCAACCACCGGATCGTGGCCGGGCGTCCTCTGCCCGAGGCGCTGCTGGCCGAAAACCCCGACGAGGTACACGCCGGAGGCGACAACCTCCGCAAGCAGCTCTCCAACATGAAGGCCCACGGCGTGACCCCGGTGGTGGCAATCAACGCCTTCCCCGGCGACCACGACGCCGATCTGGCCGCCATCGCCGAGATCGCCGATGAGTACGGCGCCCGCTGCGCGATCACCACCCACTTCTCCGACGGCGGCGCGGGGGCAGCCGAGCTGGCCGAGGCGGTGGCCGAGGCCTGCGAGGAGCCCAGCTCGTTCAAGGTGCTATACGAGGACGACTTGTCTCTCAAGGACAAGATCGCCGCAGTTGCCACCACCGTGTACGGCGCCGACGACGTGGAGTACTCGGCCACCGCCAACCGCCAGCTCGACACCTACGAGTCGGCCGGGTTCGGCCACCTCCCGGTGTGCATCGCCAAAACCCACCTGTCCATCTCGTCCGACCCCTCCCTCAAGGGCGCCCCCACCGGCTGGACCCTGCCGGTGCGGGAAGTGAGGGCCTCGGTGGGCGCCGGCTTCGTCTACCCCATCTGCGGCGACATGCGCACCATGCCCGGCCTCGGCCGCCAGCCCGCCGCCATGGGCATCGACCTCGACGAGAACGGCGAGATCGTCGGCCTGAGCTAACGGCGGTCGAGGCCTTACCGGGCCGATAGGCTTGAGCAACCTCAGGGTGTCTCTGGGGGAAAGGGGTGCAAATGGCGAGGCGGGAACGTTTAACCGTGCCGATGGTGCGGGACAACGGGAGCCTGCGAGAAGCGACGTGGGAAGAGGCTCTTTCGCGGGCTGCGACCGGGTTCAACCAGGTGCTGTCTGAGCATGGGCCGCAGGCGTTCGGGATGTTCAGCTGCTCCAAGGCCACCAACGAGATGAACTACATCGCCCAGAAGTTCATCCGCACGGTGGTGGGATCCAACAACATCGACTCCTGCAACCGAACTTGACACGCTCCCTCGGTCGTCGGTCTGGCGACAGTGTTCGGAGCGGGAGGGGGCACTTGCTCCTACCAGGAGGTTGAGGAAACCGACGTGATCTTCTTATGGGGATCCAATGCCCGCGAGGCCCACCCCATCTTCTTCCACCATGTTCTCAAGGGCATCGACAACGGTGCCCGCATGTATTGCGTGGACCCCCGCTACACCTCCTCGGCCCAATTTTCTGACGTGTGGGTGGGCATTGACGTGGGCACCGACATCGCCCTGGCCAACGGCATCGGACGAGAGATCATCCACGCCGGTCTGTCCAGCCAAGACTTCATCGCCCACTCCACCCAGGGATTCGAGGCCTACGCCACCTCGGTGGAGCCGTTCACCCCCGAGGCAGTGGCTGCCATCTGCGGCATTCCCGCCGAGGTCGTGGTGGAGATGGCGCACGCCTACGCCACTGCCGACAAGGCCCAGATCCTGTGGACCCTGGGCATCACCGAGCACCACAACGCGGTGGACAACGTGCTGTCGTTGTGCAATTTGGCCCTGCTCACTGGCCATGTAGGGCGGTGGGGCTCGGGACTGGTGCCGCTGCGGGGCCAGAACAATGTGCAGGGCGGCGGCGACATGGGGGCCATCCCCAACAAGTTCCCCGGATTCGCTGGCGTGGACGACCCTGACCATCGGGCCCGCTTCGAAACTGCCTACGGTCGGGAGCTCAACCCGGTTCCCGGATTGCACCTGACTCTCATGTTCGAAGCCATGGAGCGGGGCGATCTTCGGGCGTTGTATGTGATCGGCGAGAATCCGGCTGATTCCGAGGCTGATGTGCTCCATGCCCGGGCCCAGCTCGAGAGCTTGGACATCCTGGTGGTGCAGGACATCTTGATGACCCGCACTGCGGAGATGGCCGACGTGGTGCTGCCTGCCTCGGTGGCCTGGGCGGAGAGCGACGGCACCGTCACCTCCAGCGAGCGGCGAGTGCAGCGGGTGCGGCCTGCGGTTTCACCTCCTGGCCAAGCCCGCCACGACATCGACATCTTGTGCGACATGGCCGAGGCCATGGGCGCTGAGCTCGGTCCCCGCGACCCCGAGGCCGCGTGGGATGAAGTGCGCTCGTTGTCGGCGATGCACGGGGGCATGGCCTGGGAGCGACTGGAGGCCGCCGGCGGCCTGCAATGGCCGTGTCCCGACGAGGACCACCCTGGCAGTGCATTCCTCCATGGCTGGCTGTGGGCCGACGACCTCGAAGGCCGCGAACCAGCCCCGTTCTCGGCGCTAGAACACGAGGGGCCCACCGAGGGATTAAGCGAGGAGTTTCCCCTGCGGCTCACCACCGGCCGGGCACTGGACTCCTACAACACCGGGGTGCAGAGCGGAAAATATGATTCACCGCTGCGGTTTGCTGGCCTGGATTTGAACGCTCACGATGCCGCCGATCTCGGTATCGCCGACGGCGACCAGGTGCGGGTCTGCTCCCCTCGGGGTTCTGTGGAGATGAACGCTCGGGTGGTGTCAAGCCTGCCCCGTGGTCTGGCCTTCACCACCCTGCACCATCCCGAACTGATCGACGTGAACGTGCTCACCAACCCCGACTGGGATCCTAAGTCCGGCACTGCCGAGTTCAAGGCGGCTGCCGTCCGGGTAGAGCGGATCGCTACTCATCAGACCGCCGCGACCGCAGGCGCCTCCGTTGGCTGATCTTCATTTCGGCGACGATCAGCCCACCGAAGCCGAACGGGCGGCCATCGACGCCATCGTCCCCCAAGCAGACGCTGCCACCATCGTCGAAACCGAGCGGGTGGTCCGCGGGGGCCGCAGTCGGCGCCACGGCCTTCGCCACCTGCTGTTGCCGGTGCTGCACTCGCTTCAGCACGAGATCGGCTGGATCAGCCCCGGCGGTTTGAACGGGGCGGCCGAGCGGCTGGGGGTTCCCCCCGCCGAGGCCTACGGCGTGGCCACGTTCTACGAGTTGCTCCGCACCACCGACCCCGGCCACCGCGATGACATAGTCCACGTGTGCGTCGACCCGGCGTGCGCTCTGGTCGGAAACGACGACCTGCGAGCCTCGTTAGAAGCCGACGGGGCCAGGGTCCACGCCAGCCCCTGTCTCGGCCAGTGCGAACGGGCCCCGGCCCTGTTCGTCCAGGGTGTTGGGCGGCCCGATCGGGTGCCGGCCGACGATGGCGAGGACTTCCGTTTGCCTCAAGCGGGCGACCCCGGCCTGCGGGTGCTGCGCCGGGTGGGTGTGGTCGATCCCACCTCCCTGGACTCATATCGCAGTCACGGGGGATACCAGGCTCTGGCCCGAGCCATCGAGATGGGACCGGATGCCGTCATCACTGCCATCTCCGACTCAGGACTGTCGGGGCGGGGCGGGGCGGCCTTCCCCACTGGGATCAAGTGGCGGGCCGTGGCCGATGAGCCTGGCCCGGACAAGCACGTGGTAGCCAACTGCGACGAGTCGGAGCCAGGTACCTTCAAGGACCGCATTGCGTGCGAGCACGATCCGTTCGCAGTCATCGAGTCGATGACCATCGCCGGTCTGGCCACCGGGGCGCCCCACGGCTGGATCTACATCCGGGGCGAGTACCCCCGGGCCACCGCCCGGCTGGAGAGCGCCATTGTCCAGGCCCGGGCCGCCGGTCTGCTGGGCGACGACGCTGCCGGTGGCGGCCAGCGCTTCGACATCGAGGTTCGCCGGGGTGCGGGGGCCTACATATGCGGCGAGGAGACGGCGCTGTTCAACTCCATCGAGGGCTTCCGGGGCGAGCCTCGCAACAAACCCCCCTTCCCCACCACCCACGGCCTGTTCTCCCAGCCCACCGCAATCAACAACCCCGAGACTCTCATCAACGTGCTGGACATCGTGATCGACGGCCCCGACGCCTACCGCTCGGTTGGCACAGAGCGCTCTCCCGGCACCCGGCTTTTCTGCTTATCAGGCCGGATAGGGGTTCCCGGGCTCTACGAGGTTTCGTTCGGCACCACGCTGGGCGAATTACTCGACTTGGCCGGAGGGCCGACCGGGGACTTGTCCGCGGTGCTGTTGGGTGGTGCAGCCGGGGTGTTTGTCGGTCCCGATGCCCTCGACATGCCCCTCACTCTCGAGGACACCCGTGAAGCGGGAGCCACCCTGGGGTCGGGCGTGGTGATGGTGTTCGACGACACCGTGGATATGGAGGCGATCGTCGTCCGAATCGCCGAGTTCTTTCGGGACGAGTCGTGCGGCCAGTGCGTGCCCTGTCGGGTAGGCACCCAGCGCCAGCACGAGGTGCTTGTGGAGTTGCACGGCTCCGGCCAGCCTCTGGCACCCCAACGAGCCGAGCTCATCGACGACATGGCGCTGGCCATGGTCGATGCCTCCATATGTGGCCTGGGCCACACCGCCGCCTCCGCAGTGCGCTCCGCTCTGGCGCTGGGCCTGATAGGAAATAGCCAGTGAGCGGGGTCATAACCGAGACCGCGGTGACCATCCGGGTCGACGGCCAAGAGGTGGCCGTGCCCGAGGGCGCGACCATCCTGGATGCCTGCGACGCCGCCGGCGTAGAAACTCCGACCATCTGCTACGGCCCCACCCTCACCCCGGTGAACGTGTGCCGGGTGTGCGTGGTGGAACTCGACGGCAGCCGGGCCCTGGTCCCCTCCTGCTCCCGTCCCGCAGAGGAGGGCATGGTCGTCCACACCGACAGCGAGCGGGTACGCCACAGCCGCAAGATGGTGCTGGAGTTCCTTGCCACCGGCGTTGACGCGTCCCAGGCCGACGAGCTGGGCCAGTGGGCCGAGCACTACGGCGCCGACCCGGATCGCTACGTGCCGGGCGGCGAGACCATGAATGAGCCGGTGCGAGTGCAGGACAACCTCTACATCCGGGACTATGACAAGTGCGTGCTGTGCTACCGCTGCGTGGAGGCCTGCGGCGACGATGCCCAGCACACCTACGCCATCTCGGTGGCCGGCCGGGGCTTCGGCGCCCGCATCTCCACAGAGTTCGACGTGACCCTGCCCGACTCGGCCTGCGTCTACTGCGGTAACTGCGTGGCCGTGTGCCCCACCAACGCCCTCCAGTTCAAGACCGAGTTCGACCTCCGTCAAGCCGACGATTGGCGCCCCGAAGACCAAACCGTCACCCAAACCGTGTGCTCCTACTGCGGCGTCGGCTGCAACCTCGAACTCCACGTCCAGGACAACCAAATCGTCAAATGCACCTCCCCTGACGACCACGACGTAACAAAAGGCAACCTCTGCATAAAAGGCCGCTTCGGCTGGAACTACGTGTGATGGCTTGAGGCAAGAGCCGCCCACAGGAGATAGGTACTCGTTGGGGGTTGCACCAACCGACTAATCGAGTTCGCTTCTGGCATAGACGTGGAGCTTCACGGGTGTATTGGCAAGCACAGCTTCCCAAGAACGACCGACATTCCCCTCGACAACATGGACTTCCCCTCCCGTAGCCAGTGCCGCTGCCAAGAGTTCGGCGGCCACGAGGCTCAACCCGTGCTCGATTTTCAGCCATGCCACCGCTTCCGTGTAGGGGCGTGGATCCAGAATTTCCAGCACGCCAGGAGGAGGAGAGAGAGCTGCATTCAGCAGAGAACCCTGGACACCCTGGCTCAATCGTCCAACTGCACGGCTATCGAGAAGAGCACGCAAGAGGCGCACATGCAGAGACCACGGCAGGACGGGCACCTGTCTGCCCCAACCCAGCAACCGCCGACCATTCAGCGCCACGAGGGCAAGATGGTCGTCAACGATGACCACGGCCGGATACTGCGCCGGTGCCTCCAGGGGAGGCTTAGGTCAGACTGAGATCTGGATCCTGGGCGAAAAGCCGCTCGCACAACTCGAAGTACTCCTCCAATAGTTGTGCAAACGCTTCGCGAGTGACGGCATCAAGCCCGGGAACAGGCGCGTCGACAAACCCAGAGCCGACCACCTGTGTCTCCGTCACAGAGGCAAGCCGGGACGGAGACCGCCCGCCAAACTCATGAACCATTGCCATCGTGGTCAGTGTACCCCCTCATCGGCCCTTTTCTACCGGTGGCAAGCTCTATTGGTGGTCGCGACAGAGGTCATTGTAGACGGTTTGGGCTGTGTTCCAGTTGTGGAGTTTTCTGGGCATGTTGTTGATGCGGTCTTCGATGACTGCTAGGCGGGCTGTGGCGATGTTGGGGTCTGTGCCTTTGGGGAGCCATCGGCGGAGTATTCCGTTGGTCTGCTCGTTGGTGGGCCGTTGCCAGGGGGAGCGGGGCTCGCAGAAGTAGACCTGGATTCCGAGGGCCTTTTCTATGTGGGCCCATCGGGCCATCTCGGTGCCCTGGTCCCATGTGAGGGTCTTGAGCATTGGTGCGGGCTGGCGGCCCAAAGCGGCGGTGACCGCATCGGCGGTGCTTCGGGCGTCGTAGCCGTCGGGCAGGCCCACCACCAGGGTGTGTCGGCTGGAGCGCTCCACCAGGGTGGCCACCGCTGAGCGGTTGTGTTTGCCGATGATCAGATCGCCCTCCCAGTGGCCGGGCTCTTGGCGGTCCTCAGCTGATCGGGGCCGGTCGGCCATGGGCTTGTAGTCGCCCAAAGCGCTGCGCTTGGCCTGCTCGCAGCGGCCCCGCGGCTTGCGCCGCGGCCGGGCCCGGGGCAGCTTCTCCCAGGTGCCGGCGGCCAGCCCGCTGCGCCCGGCGCCGGCGTAGCACCCCCGGTAGATCGTCTCCGCGCACACCTTGAGCCCGCACTGGGCCAGCTCCGCTGACACGGCGTGGGGCGACAGCCGCTCATCGAGGCGCTCCTGCACCTTCAGGCGCAGCTTCGCGTCAGCGGCCAATCTCCACAGCCGGGGCCTCTTCGCCCGGGCGTCGGCGCCGGCCTGCGCCCGCCGGGCGCAATAGCCGCCGGGGTCGCACCGCTTCTTCTCCCGCCACACCGTCGCCCGGTCCCTGCCCAGCCGTGCCGCGATCAGCGCGTCGCTGAGCCCCTCCGCGGACAACACCTCAATCCAGACGCGCTCCTGCAAACAAACACGCCGTGCCATACTGGACACCTCCACCGGTCGGTCGCCGACATTCCTGACCGGCCATCATGGCCGATCCGACGCGACCACCGATAGAGTTCACCGAGGGTGACTTCTCGACGCATGCTGCACTCACGCATATGAGACATGTCCACCTTACGACCCGTTCATATGTTGAGCCATTCCAGGGGATACTGTCACTGGCGTTGGTAGACTGTGGGCATGGATTTAGGTACTCTTACCAGGGGAAACACCACAAAGGCTAGAGGCGAGCAGCGAGGTAGCAGAAGCGCCACTGTGGATGTTCAGTTGGCTGAATTCGACGGGCTGGGGTCGGGTGAATTGGTCAAGTTGATCCTCCAGGCCGATAGTGCCCGGCGGCAGTTGGATGGCTATCTGACTGCCCTGTTGGGGCGGTTTGGGGATCTGGAGGGGCAGGATGCGGTTGAGGAACTGTGTCGTCAATTTGGGCTCGGACGTCACCGGGCTCGTCAGCAGGCCAAGACCTCTAACGCACTCAAAGCGTTGCCCGACACGCTGGAGGCTGCCAAGCAGGGGTGGATTTCCATTGATCATGCCCGGGTGATGGGCGAGTCGCATCTGCGGGCGCCGCTGTCCAAGGACGAGGAGTTGGAGTTGGTCGTCGTGGCCATCTCAGAAGACCTCGACGAGTTCAAGAAGACTGTGGCCCGCCGGGAGGACCAGCGCCGGACTGATGAGGGGTTGACCCGCCACGAGCGCCAGCGGGAGCGGCGCAGTGCCAAGGTGTTCGACGGGGACAACGAGATGGTGGTCCTGTACGCCGAGTTGGATCGCATCGCCGGCGAGCGGGTCAAGACTGCTCTCCACGATTTGAGCGATCGGCTCTTCCGCGAGGATGCCAGGGCTGAAAGCGACCGCACTCACGACCAGCGCAACGCCGATGCCCTGGTCGCGCTCATCACCCAGCGACCGGCCAGAGCAGACAGCACCGGTGGAGAATCAGAGACAATGCCCGACGTCGGCACGCCTGAATCTGACTCTGCGAACGACGTTTCCAGCGGTTCGGGGTGTGACATTGCACCACAGGCCACGACACTGATCATTTCCGTCGACTACGACACATTGAGCGGCCAACTGAAGAACGCCGGGCTCATCGACGGCACCCCCATCGACGTCGACGACCTCCGCCACATCGCCTGCGACGCTGGGATCGTGCCCGCCATCTTCGCCGCCGATGGGCAGCCGCTCTACATGGGCAGAAAGCAAAGGGCCGCCACCGCCGCTCAGAAGCTGGCCCTGATCGCCCGCGACAAGCAATGTGTCGGCTGCGGCATGAGAGCCAGCGCCTGTGATGCCCACCACATCGTCTGGTGGGACGACAACGGGCCTACCGACATCACCAATTTGGTGCTGCTATGCCCCCAGTGCCACAAGAAAGTCCACAAACACGGCTACGCGGTGATCAGAGGCCCCGTCGGAGAGCATCGACTCAAGCCACCCAAGCGCAGGTCTGACGGGGTGTTACCAAGAGGTCCAACCCGGTCTTTGGCTGCATAGCCCTCAATACCAAACCATCTTCTGAGACAGCCAAGTGCCAACGGCTGAGTTGGTCATTGTGAAACCGCAGCGTTTGCGAGAGAATTCCGGGCGATGACTGCTATCAAATTGGACGGCGAAATGCTGTCGGCTGAGATCAAGGAAGGTCTGCGGGAGCGGATTGCTGCGCTGGCTGAGAAGGGGGTAACCCCGGGGTTGGGGACGCTTCTGGTGGGGGACGATGGGCCTTCGGCCAACTATGTGGCCATGAAGCACCGCGACAGCGAGGAGCTGGGGATGGGGTCTCGGGAGGTGCATCTGCCTGCCGATGCCACCCAGGAAGAGGTCGACGCCGTGGTGGACGACTTCAACGCCGATCCGGCGGTGGATGCCTACATCATGCAGTACCCGTTTCCTGGCGACCTCGACTACGAGACTGCTTTGTTGCGGGTGCTGCCGGAGAAGGATGCCGATGGGCTGCACCCGGTGAACCTGGGACGGTTGGTGCAGGGGGTAGATGCTCCGCTGGCCTGTACGCCGCGGGGAATCCAGTTGATGTTGGAGCGCTACGAGATTCCCATCGCCGGCCAGCACGTGGTGATCATCGGCCGGGGTCTCACCATTGGGCGGCCGCTGGCCAACTTGCTGTCGCTGAAGCGGCCCAATGCCAACGCCGCGGTCACCGTGGTCCATACCGGGGCGGGCGACATCTCTAGGTACACCAAGAACGCCGACATCCTCATCGCCGCGGCCGGAGCGCCCCGCATGGTGAAGGCCGACATGGTCAAGCCCGGCGCCGCGGTCGTGGCCGCCGGGGTGAGCTTCGCCGACGGCAAGCTGGTGTCGGATGTGGACGACGACGTGGCCGAGGTGGCGGGCTGGCTTTCGCCTCGAATCGGCGGGGTGGGGCCGATGACCCGTACCATGCTGATGGCAAACACCGTGGCCGCCGCCGAGCGGGCTGTGGGCTGATAGGCCTCGCCCCCAAGGCGCGACCAGACGAAACGACCTAGCAACAACAACACAGGAAGCACAGACATGGCCGACGCCTACATCATCGACGCAGTTCGCTCCCCCATGGGCCGCTTCGGCGGCGGGCTGAGCCACCTCCACCCGGCCGACCTGGGCGCCAACATCTTGAGCGGGCTGATCGACCGCACCGGCGTGGACCCAGCCGCGGTGGACGACTGCATCATGGGCTGTGTCGGCCAGATCGGCGCTCAGGCCTTCAATGTGGCCCGCAATGCCTGGCTGTCGGCCGGGCTGCCCGAGCACGTCCCGGCGGTGACCATCGACCGCCAGTGCGGATCCTCACAGCAGGCGGTGCACTTTGCTGCTCAAGGCATCATGTCGGGCACCCAAGACCTGGTGGTGGCCGGCGGCGTAGAAGTGATGAGCCTCATTCACCTCAACAGCCAGGGCGACGTGGGCCCCGATCTGGGCATGCGCTACCCGTTCGACGGCGATGGCTGGGCCAATCGCTTCGGCGACGAGGAGGTCCACCAGTTCCGGGGCGGCAATCTCATCGCCGAGCGCTGGGACGTCACCTTGGAGGACATGAACGGCCTGGCCCTGCGCAGTCACCAGAACGCGGCCCGGGCCTGGGAGGAGGGCCGCTTCGAGCGGGAGGTGTTGGCGGTGGGCGAATGCGCCCGCGACGAGGGCATCCGGCCCGACACCTCCATGGAGAAGATGGCCAAGCTTCGCCCCTTCTCCGAGCACGGCCCGTTGACCGCGGCCAACTCCAGCCAGATCACCGACGGCTCGGCCGCGCTCCTCATCGCCTCTGAGAAGGCAGTGGCCGAACATGGCCTCACCCCCCGGGCCCGGATCCACACCATGGCGGTGGTGGGCAGCGACCCGGTGCTCATCCTCACCGGCCCCATCCCGGCCACCGCCAAGGTGCTGGAGCGCGCCGGCATGGAACTCGACGACATCGACCTGTTCGAGTGCAACGAGGCCTTCGCCTCGGTGGTGCTGGCCTGGGCCAAGGACACCGGCGTGGACATGGACAAGGTGAATGTGAACGGCGGGGCCATCGCCCTCGGCCACCCACTAGGGGCCAGCGGCGCTCGGATCATGACCACACTGCTCAACGAGCTGGAGCGCTCTGGCGGCCGCTTCGGGCTTCAGACCATGTGCGAGGGCGGCGGACTGGCCAACGCCACCATCATCGAGAACCTGGCTGCGTAGCCAAGCGAGATCCCCAAGGAGACCGAGAAGCAAATGGGTATTCACATCGACCACATTTCATTGCTGGTGAAAGACCTGGCCCAGGCGGAGGAAGACTGGCGACAGATCCTCGAAGTGCTGGCACCGGGCCACACCATGAAAGTCACCCGGGGAGAGGGCGCCGACGACATGGACGGAACCCCAATGGCGTGGGTTACCTTCCAGAACCCCGACCCCACTGGAGTGTCGATCCAACTCTGGTCGCCCGCCGAGCCGGGACACTGGCCCGACAAGGTGTTGGCAAAGAAGGGCGAGTACGTCCACCACATCGCCTTCTGCTCTGATGATTTCGACACCATGATCGACGGGGTGCGCGACGCCGACATCCCGCTGGTCATGGAGGAACCCAGCCATCCCGACACCCAGCCGTGGCTCAAGTGGAACTTCATCCCTCCCAACAAGGCCCACGGCCCGCTGATCGAGTTGGCCACCCGCTACCTGTCGGTCGGCGAGGAGTGGCTCCCCCACCCTGACAACGCCGAGAACCAGCCTCTGGCCGACGAGCTCCGCGGGCGGTATTCCGGCTAGTTCCTAGTTTTCGGCAGAACACAGTAGGCCGATACTCGCCATGACCGACTCCCCGGTGGCCATCACCATGCCGGTGGAGGACGGCCTCTCCATCGGCTGGCTGACCGACCTGGTCGTACACGCCGAGCAGTCCGGCATCGACACCGCGCTGGTGGGCGAGGTGGCCGGTCCCGAGGTGTTCGCCACCCTGGGGGCCATGGCCGCCCGCACCGAGCGCATCCGCCTGGGATCGGGCATCGTGGCCGCCTACACCCGCTCCCCCGCGTTGACCGCAATGGGCTTCGCCACCTTGGCCTCGCTGGCGCCCGGACGGGTGATCGCCGGCATCGGGGCCAGCAGCCCCATCGTGGTCGGGCGATGGCACGGCGGTGACTTTGAGCAACCCCTAGCCACGGTGCGGGAGTTCATCGGCTTGCTCCAGGCTGCACTGGCCGGCGAGAAGCTGAACCACGACGGCCCCCGGTTCCGATCACGCGGCTTCCGGCTCGACCTGCCCGCGGTAGATGTGCCCGTCTGGCTAGGGGCCATCAACCCCCGCATGCTGGCTCTGGCTGGCGAGATAGCCGATGCAGTGTTCATGACGTGGTGCCCGCCAGGGGAAGTTGGCCCCAAGCAAGAGATTGTCGAAACCGCAGCCACCGAGGCCGGTCGCAATCCCGGCGACGTGGCCACCGTGCTTTCGTTCTGGGCCTACGCCGGCCCCGATCCCGAACAAGCCCTAGAGCGGATGCGGCGCCAAGTGCTGGCCTACGCAATGGTTCCTACCCATCAGCCCGCATTCGTTGGCACCTTCGACAACCTGCCCGAGGTTGCCGAGGCCTGGCAGAGCGGCGACCGGGCCAAGGCGCTATCCCTGGTGCCCGATGAGGCCGTGCTGGCCCAATGTGCCCTCGGGTCCGACATGCTGGCCGATCGCATTGCCGCCTACCGGGATGCGGGCGTTGACCTGCCCATTGTGCTGCTCACCGGCGCCCACGTCGGCGACGACATCGGCCCGCAAGCCACGGTGGATGCGCTTAGTGCGATTGCCGCCTGCTGAGCGGCCGACTTCATAACGTGCCTCCCAACGCCGCCCGCTCTTAGTATCCCCCCATGACCAAATGCGACGTTGTCGTCATCGGCGCCGGGGCAGCCGGGCTTAGCGCCGGGGCGCTTCTGGCCGCTGAAGGCAAGTCGGTCACCCTCCTGGAGCGATCCCCCTTCCTGGGCGGACGGGCATTGGCGGTGGACGACGAGGGCTTCAAGGTGAACCTCGGCGGGCACCTCATCGAGGACCCCGGCTCGGGTCTGACCAAGGTGTTCGAGCATGTCGGCAAAGAGCTCATCCACGGCGAGGTGTCCCATGACATGCCGATCTGGGACAACGACACCCAAACCTGGGGGTCGATCCGCGACCGCTATCCCGACAAGACCGAGGTGAAGAAGGTCATCAAGGCCATCACCGAGAGCACATGGGACGAGCTGGAAGAGTGGGACGACCGCCCCATGCGGGAATGGCTGGCCCAGTACACCTCCGACCAGGGCGTTTACGACCTCTACGAGTTCATCGCCGTGCTGGAGTGCATGACCGACGAGTGGTACGACCACTCGGCCAGCGACAACCTGTGGGTGCGCAAGATGCACTACGAGGAGCGGCACATGGCCGCCTACTCGTGCTGGCCCGGCCAGGGCTGGGACGGCATGTGGCAAGACCTGGCCGACGGGTTCACCGAGCACGGCGGCGAGCTGCGCATGCAGACCGCGGCCGGCCGCGTGCTGATCGAGAACGGGGCGGTGGTCGGGGTGTCCATCCCCCATGAGCCCACAGTCCCCAACGACTGGGACATCGGCGAGGTGATCGAGTGCGACGCTGTCATCTCCACCCTGCCGGTGTGGAACGTGTTCAACGTGGTGCCCGAGTGGGAGCTGCCCGATTGGTACACCAGCCAGATCCGCTATCTGGCCCAGGACCAGTACCGGGTGACAATGCTCAACCTCTACTTCGCCACCGAGGAACCGGTGACCATGTTCGACCCCCGGGAGCTGGCCACCTGGCTGGAAACCCCCCACAGCCCCACGCCGGGCTATATGTACGACCAGGCGGCCATGGACCCCCAGGGAATCCCCAACGGACTCCACCTGTACTGCACCGGCGGCATCGTCCCCGGCTCCAAGGGGCGGGACCGGCGCTACATCGAGGACATGTACAACCGCCTCGAACAGGGCCTCTACGTGATGTACCCCGGCCTGGCCGAGCATGTGTGGAAGAGGCGCCTGTTCGTGTTCGATCCGGCGTTCGGCGTGGCGCAAAAGCCCATGCTGGTGGGCAAGTTCCGGCCCCACTGGCGGGCCCCCACCGTGGACGGACTGTACTTCGCCAGCGAAACCTTCCGCAGCCGGGGCATCGGCACCGACCGCTCGGCCCGGGCCGCCCTCACCTGCGTGGAGGACATCCTGGGACGCCGCATCCCCACCTTCGGAGACGGCTGGCGCTACTAAGGAAGCAGTCCCACTAGACAAGAACGAGCAAACAAGGAGCAACCAGGCACATGGAGTTCACCCTCACCGACGAGCAGACGATGTTCCAGGAGACGGTCCGTAATTGGGTCGAGAAGGAATGCAACAAGGACGCGTCCCGCGACTATGAGGCCCAAGAGTTCGAGTACCCGTTCGAGCTGTGGGACAAGATGTCCGACGCCGGGTTCCACGCCATAGGACTGCCTCCGGAACTGGGCGGACAGGGCGGCGACGTGGTCACTCAGATGATCCTCACCCGGGAACTGGCCCGCTCGCTGGCCGGACTCACCTGGACCTTCGGCATTTCCTCGTTCTGCGCCAAGTCGATCAACAAGTTCGCCACCGACGTGGCCCGTGAGGAGCTGATCCCCCAGCTGGCCGAGGGCAAGATCCGGGTGGCCATCGCCGTAACCGAGCCGTCCGGGGGCACCGACCTGATGGGGGCCATGAAAACCCGGGCCACCAAGGTGGACGGCGGCTGGAGCATCACCGGCCAGAAGATCTGGGCGACTGCGGCCCACGTGTCCGACTACCTGTTCTTGATGGCCCGCACCGAGGACATCGCCGACAAGCCGGCCCGGGGGGTAACCCTGTTCTTGGTGAAGAATCCTGCGGAAGGCTTGGAGTGCCGCCAGATTCCCAAGGTGGGCATGAGGTCGGTGGGATCGTGCGAGGTGTTCCTCGACGACGTGTTCGTGCCCGACGAGTACGTGGTGGGCCAGCCCGGCCAGGGCTTCTACCAAATGCTGTCCACCCTCAACAACGAGCGAATCATGGTGGCCGCCCTGTGTACCGGCATCATCGACGGATGCATCGAGGAGACTCTCAGCTATCTGATGGAGCGGGAGGCCTTCGGCAAGAAGATCGGCTCGTTCCAGGTGTGGCATCAGAACCTGGCCGACATGGCCATGATGCAGAAGCAGGCCGAGCTGATGACCTACTACGCAGCGTGGAAGTCGGAGTCGGGCGAGGACTGCGGCCGGGAGGCCAACATGGCCAAGGTGGTGGCCTCGGAGTACGCCGGCAAGTGCTCCGACATCGCCATCCAGGTGCTGGGCGGCATGGGATACGCCCTCGAGACCCATCCCCAGCGCTACTGGCGAGACAGCCGCCTCTACCGCATCGGGCCCATCACCAACGAGATGGCGAGGAACAGCATCGCCGAGACCTTCGGGCTGCCCAGAAGCTTCTAGTGGCTCGAGTTCTGGATGGCCGCGTTGCGCTGGTAACCGGCGCTGGACGGGGCATCGGGTTGGCGGTGGCGGCTCGTTTGGCCCGCGATGGCGCTGCGGTGGTGGCGAACGACGTCGACGGCGAGGTCGCTAAGGAAGCAGTAGCTGCCATCGTTGCCGACGGCGGGCAGGCCGTGGCCGCGGCGGGGTCGGTGATCGACAACGATGACGTGGCCGCCATGCTGGGCGTTGCCCAGGACTCCTTCGGCAGCCTCGACATCCTGGTGAACAACGCAGGGATCACCGCGGACGCCATGGCCCACAACATGACCGACGAGCAGTGGGACCTGGTGTGCGATGTGGCCCTTAAGGGCACCTTCAACTTGTGCCGGGCCGCCTTTCCACTGCTGCGAGGCAGTCGGGACAACCCGCCGGGCCACCATCGCAAGGTGGTAAATATGGCCTCCATAAATGGGATCTACGGCATCGCGGGCAACGCCAACTACTCGGCAGCCAAGGGCGGGGTGATCGCCCTCACCAAGTCGCTGGCCCGGGAGTGGGCCCGCCACCGAATCAACGTCAACGCGGTGGCCCCCGGCTACATCGCCGGCACCCGCCTGACCGGAGCCCGCGACGACGACACCGGATTGGGCATCCCCGAGGCGATCATCGGGCGCATCGAGGCCCAGATCCCCATTGGCCGGGCTGGCACTCCTGAGGATGTGGCCGGCGCCGTCGCTTGGCTGGCGTCGGGCGACTCCGACTATGCAACTGGACAGGTGATTGAACTTCATGGAGGACGAGAGATGGTGGAACTCCTGTGAGCGCTGAGAAGCTCACCACTCTTGACGACGCGGCTGCCCTCGTTCGCGACGGCGACACCGTGGCCATCCAGAACATGGCCACCCAGGCCGCGCCCATGGCCCTGGTCCGGGAGCTGATCCGACAAGGCCGCAGGGAGCTCGGGGTGGTGTGCCTGGTAGGGGGAATACCTGTGGACTGGCTGGCCGCGGCGGGGGCCATAAACCGCCTTATCGGCGCGGCGGTGTCGATGGAGCAGTTCGGGCTGTGCCAGCGCTACCGCAAGGCGGTGGAGGCCGGCGTTATACGTGTCGAGGAGCTATCGGAGACCGCGCTGAACGCCCGGCTGGGCGCGGGCGCTCGCAATTTGCCGTTCCTGCCCACTCGAGGGCTGATCGGCACCGACCTGATCGACGTCAACGACAACCTGGTGATGCTCGATGACCCGTTCGGCGGACCGTCTGTGGTGGCCTGCAAGGCGCTGGTGCCCGACGTAGCCCTGGTTCACGCCCACAAGGCCGACCGGTTCGGCAACATCGGCTACGAGCCCACCGCCCTGTGGCCCGACCTGGGCATCATGCCCAAGGCCGCTACCACGGTGATCGTCACCGTTGAGGAGATCGTGGACTCCGAAGTGCTGAGAGCCAATCCCGACCGCACGGTGCTGCCCGGCTTCATGGTGGACGCAGTGGTGGAAGCACCGTTCGGCGCCCACCCGACCTCGTTCTACCCCTGCTACGGGTACGACACCGCCATGCACCTGGAGTGGATCGGTTCAGCCCGCGACGACGAGGCCGTGGCCGGGTTCCTAGAAAAGTACGTGACCGGTCCCGCCGACCACGCGGCCTATCTGGAGGCTGCGGGCGGATCTGAACGGCTAGCCGCAGTGGAAGATTGGGAGGCCTCGTGAGCGACTGGCAGAACAGCCCCCCGGCAGAAGACTGGACCATCGACGAGCTGATGATCGCCAGGCTGGCCGCCTGCTTCGCCGACGGCGACCAGGCGTGCAACGGCATGGCATCGTTCGTGCCGGTGAGCGCCTTCTGGCTGGCCCGACTCACCCACGCTCCTGAGCTGGTATGGCTGGCCGGAGCGGTGGGTCTCGAGCCCCGGCCCGACCGGGTACCCGCCTCCACCCTCGAGGCCCCCCTGTGGCGGGACTCCATCATGTACGTGGAGCAGTACGGCGACTTCTGGACCATTGCCCTGAACGGCCGGTGGCTCACCAAGTTTTGCGTCGGGTCGGCTCAGCTCGACCGCTTCGGCAACGGCAACAACTCGATCATCGGCGCTGACTATCACGCCCCCCGGGTGCGGCTGCCCGGCACCGCCGGGCTGGGCGACATGGGCTCGATCGGCAAGGCGCTCTACTACTGGAACCCCAACCACAACCCCCGCTCACTGGTCGAGAACGTAGACTTCATCTCCTGCGCCGGCTACCTGGGCGGCGGAACGGAGCGGGCCGACGCCGGACTGGAAGGTGGGCCCGAATTGGTGATCACCAACCTGTGCGTTATGGACTTCCACCCCGAAACCCGCCACATGCAGGTGGCATCGCTGCATCCAGGGGTCACCTTCGAGCAGGTGCAGGAGGCCACCGGCTTCGAGCTGCCCACCCCCGAGGGACAGTTGTCCACCACCGCGATTCCCACCGTCGAGCAGGTGCGGCTGATCCGCGAGGTCATCGACCCCGACGACATGCGCCGCCGCGAATTCGGCGGATGAAAGACCGAGCCATGTGCTGCGACACGTACCCTCATGCAGTCAGGAACAGGGGATGAAAGACCTTGAGATCGGCGTCCCCGGCCAGATCATGCCCCCGGCCCACCGGGCGGTGGAGTTGGGCCAGCGGGCTGAAGCCGACGGTTACGACGCCCTGTGGTGGCCATGCCATCTGATGGGCTGGCACCCCGATTCGATCTGGACCCCGGATATGAGCCCGCTGGCCGCAGTGCAGCCCAGCGGCCACGTGTACTTCGACCCGCTGGTGATGATGGGTGCAGTGGGAGCCCAGACCGAGACGATCAAGGTGGGGGCCGTGGTCACCGACCTGATCCGCCGCCACCCGGCCATGGTGGCCAACATGGCCCTCACCCTCGACCACCTCACCCAGGGCCGGGCCATCTTGGGGCTGGGCTCGGGCGAGCGGATGAACGTCACCCCCTATGGCATGGACTTCGACCGCCCCGTGGGCCGTCTTGAAGAGGGCATCGAGATCATTCGGGCACTATGGGACGCCGACGGCCCCATCAACTACGAGGGAAAGTTCCACCAGCTGAACGACGCCGTGCTCGGCTTGTCGCCCTACGGAGACACTCCCCCGCCCATCTGGACTGCGGCCCACGGCCCGAGGATGCTTCGCATCACCGGGCGACTGGCCGACGGGTGGCTGCCCACCAAGCTGGCACCCGACGTCTACGCCGATTCGCTGGCCACCATCCGCCAGTCGTCGGTGGAAGCGGGCCGAGACGCCGAGGCAGTCACCCCCGGACTGCTGGCCTACGTGCTGGCCGCTCCCGACGAGGCCACGCTGCGACGCATGCAGGAAGCGCCGCTGTTGCGCGCCATTATGGTGATGCTGCCCCCGCAGATCTTCCGTGAGCTGGGGGTGGAGCCACCCGAGGGCTTCCACGACCTGATCCCCGCGTCGGTGCCTCGGGAGCAGGCCGAGGCCATCATCGACGGCATCCCGCCCAAGGTGGTGGACTACTACTGCTTCTGCGGCACTCCTGAACAGATAGCCGAAGAGGTCAGCACCTACTACGACGCCGGTCTGCGCCACCTGATCATGTGGAACGTCACTGCCTTCGGCGACCCCGATCTGGCCGGTTGGTCGTTCCGGGCCATGCGCGAAGTCAAGGATATCCTGAGGGCCAACTGATGAGCGCTGAAGGATCGAACAGAAGCCCGCTTGCGGTGGTCAAGGACTACTTCACCGCGCTCAACGACGAGGACTGGGACCTGATGGCCTCGGTGCTACACCCCGAGCTCGACCTGATCCCCTCCGGGTCGCGTCCTCGCATCGGCTCCGACAAGGCCATTGCCATGTTCCAGAAGATCTTCGAGCGATTCCCGGTCCACCAAGACAACCCCACCCGCTTCATCTGCGACGACAGCACCGTGGTGGTCGAGATCACCTTCAACGGGGCAACCCAAGACGGACAAGAAGTGTCATTTGACGCTGTAGACATATTCGACGTCGAAGACGGCCGCATCTCCCGCCTTTCCCAGTGGTTCGACACCGCTGCCCTGGCTGCTGCCTTGCAGGGCCAATAGCGGTCCCGCTACCCCGCTGACGTGGCTTCAGTAGTCGTCGTCGGATCGGGAGCCGCCGGGTTGACCGCAGCGGTGGCCGCGGCACAGGCAGGGGCGGAGGTAACCGTGGTGGAGCGGGCCTCAGTTTTAGGCGGCACTACCGCTTTATCGGGGGGTCTGGCCTGGATTCCCGCCAACCGGCTGATGGCGGCCGAAGAGGTGGACGACTCCCCCATCCAAGCTCGCCGGTACTTGCACGCGCTGCGGCTGGGCGACGTGGACGACGAACTCGTTGACTACTTCGCCGATCAAGCACCGGCAGTGGCCGATTGGCTGGAGTCAGCTACTGGATTGTCGTGGCAGACGGTCCCCTACCCCGACTATCACCCCGAACTGCCGGGAGGGAAACCAGGGCATCGCCCCCTGGAGCCCCAGCCACGCGAGGTGCCGCCTGACCTCGATCAGCGAATCCGGACTGCGCCGAATGTGACCGCGCCCATCACTTACCGGGAGCTGGCCACCGGAAACATCGACTGGGACGAGGTGGCCGACCGGTCCCGCCGCGGCGTGATCACCATGGGCCGATCGATGATCGCCTCCCTGACGGAGGCTGCCGAAGCCGCCGGAGCAGTGATCCTCGCCGGCATCGGCATGGACGGATTGGCTCAGTCGGGCGGCACGGTCAACGGGGTGCGCATCGGCCCTGATGTGCTGACCGGTCGGGTGATCTTGGCCTCCGGGGGTTTCGAGCGAGACCCCTCGCTGGTGCAGGCGTTCCTGCGGGGGCCTATGACCGGCCCGGTGGGTGCTCCCGGCATGGATGGCACCGCGCTCCGCCTGGCGCTGGCCGCTGGGGCCGAACTGGGCAACATGGCCGAGGCGTGGTGGTGTCCGGCCATGACCATGCCGGGTGAAACCATCGACGGCGAGACCTTCCACCGGCTGGTGCTCACTGAGCGGGCCCGGCCCAGTTCACTGATGGTGGACTCCCGGGGACGGCGGTTCACCAACGAGGCCCGCAACTACAACGACGTGGGCCGGGCCATGCAGGCCTTCGACCCCACTGGATTCCGGTACCCGGCGGCCACCGCCTGGCTGGTATTCGACGCCAGCTACCGCCGCCGCTACCACTTGGGCCCGCTACGCCGAGATGACCCCGATCCCAGATGGCTTCACCGGGCCGACAGCCTTGCCGAATTGGCTGCCGTCATCGACGCAGACGGCGAAGAGCTCACCTCCTCGGTAACCCGATTCAACCGGTTGGCCGCCACCAGCGACGATCCCGACTTCGGCCGGGGCCGCTCGATCTACGACCGCTTCGTCGGCGATCCCGCTGCCCCCCACCCCACGCTCGGCCCGGTAGACGAGCCACCGTTCTATGCCGTGCGCCTCCACCCCGGCTGTCTCGGCACCAAAGGCGGCCCTCGCACCGATATCCACGGCCAAGTCCGCCATCAAGAGGGCGGCCTCGTCGAGGGCCTCTTCGCGGTGGGCAACGCCGCGGCCAGCCCCCTTGGTGCGGCCTATCCCGGAGCAGGCGGCACCATCGGGCCGCTGCTAGTGGCCGCCCACGCCGCTGGCTCCGCGGCAGCTGGCTAACCAGGACTTTCCCAACCACGGGAACCAGCGGACGCTACGCGTCGTCAAATACCCCCAAGAAGGTGCCGCGGGCATCGCAGCGCAAGGGGGAACAGATGGCAACCGGAATCAAGTCCAAGCAAGGAAAGCACTCACTTCGCTATGGGCTGAAGGCCGTGGTTGTGGCCTTGGCCCTTCTAGTCCTGTCATGCGGCAATGACGACGACAGCGCCGCGGGGCCCGCACTGGAGATCTCCGAGCCGTCAATGTCGACATCAGACAGTCCGGCTTCAGATTCCGGCGGGATCCCGGAGGCACCCCAAGATGCCCCGGCCGGCGCGCCGGAAGATGCCGGTGACCGCGTACGAGGGGTTCCGACCGAAGGTGAAGCGGCTGACGAGGATGAAAGCGCTGCTGCGGTTGATCTCAGCGGCCCGGCTATAGATGAGATGGCCGACGAAGAGATGCCCGCAGAGGAGCCGGAAGCAGCGGCGATGGACTCAGCCCCCGACAGCGGCCGCACCCAGTCAGCCTCTCCACAACCTGTCGAACAGGCCGCGTCAGAGACCGCCTTCCCGCGTCGGCCCTGCCTGCGGTGCGAGCCGAACAATTTCCAGGATTACGGCGTGAATCCCTTCATTGACCCCTGGGATGACCCGTTGTCCACGTTTGCCCTTGATGTGGACACTGCGTCGTACGCCGTAGCCCGTAATTTCCTGGACAGTGGCCAGCTGCCACCGATCGAAGCGGTTCGCACCGAGGAGTTCGTCAACTACTTCGACGGCGGATACGAAGCACTACGCGACGAGTTCACCGTCACCCTCGAGGCGGCCCCTTCGCCGTTCGCCGAACCCGACCTTGTGCTGTTGCGGGTAGGCATCCAGGCGCCGCGAGAACTCTCGCAGTCGGCCAGCCCCGACAGCATCGTGCTGGTGATGGATCGTTCCGGCTCCATGGACGAGCCCACCGGATACGGAGCTGAGTCGATGCGGAGGATCACGCTCGCCCACCGGGCGGTGGAATTGCTGATCTCGGGATTGCCCCGCCAGACCCGGGTGGGCGTCGTCGCCTACGAGAGTCGATCGGCAACCGTGCTGGAGCCTATGGAGCTAGACGGCAACGCCAAGTGGATCATGGACAGGATCCGAGCCGAAGTGACCCCCGGCGGCTCCACCAACGCCGAAGCAGGCCTGATCAGGGGATACGACATGGCCCTGGACGAAGCCGATGCGGGTCGCCAAGTGCTCGTGCTGCTGTTGTCCGACGGGGTGGCCAACGTGGGCGCCACCCGCACCGACGAGATCCTGGAGTCGATCGGCGAGCGTGCCGACATCGCCCTGTCCACCATCGGCGTGGGCCTCGGACCGTTCAACGACGAGCTCATGGAGCAGCTGGCCAACCAAGCCGACGGCACCTACCACTACATCGACACGCCGTCAGAGGCCGTGCGAGTGTTCGTCGACGACTTGGACGGGCTGTTGGCCTATGCAGCCCGCGACGCCAAGGTCCAAGTGGAGTTCGACCCCGACGTGGTCCATTCCTACCGACTGCTGGGCTACGAGAACCGCGATATCGAGGACGAGTCGTTCCGCGACGACTCCCAGGACGCCGGTGAGCTCGGCATCGGCCACAGCTCCACAGCGCTCTACGAGCTGGAGCTGTCCTCGAGGACGCGGGACGAGCGCAGCACCATTGCCACGGCCAGAATGCGCTACGAGCGGCCGGCAACCGGCACCATCGTCGAGTTGGTCACCCACCTGCCCCGCTCCGCGGTGGAACGATCATTCGAATCAGCCAGCCCCCACTTCCGACTGGCCGCGGTGGCCGCCGAATTCGCCGAGATCCTGCGGGCCAGCCCCTACGCCCCCAGCCGAATCTCCAGGGAGTTGCAGCACCAAGCCGACGCGGTTGCCGACGATCTGCATCGCGACGCCGATGCCGCTGAGCTAGCGTCGCTGATCGACACCGCCCGCCGCCTCTTGCGCTAACAGCGAGCACCTACGACTTGGATGCTGGGGGCTTGCTGGGCTCATGTGACGGATCCAAAACGCGGTCAGGGTTAGAGATCATCTCCCACTCTTCTTCAGCAAATGCTGATTCAGTGGAGAGGTCCTCAACGAAAATGCGCAACGTGTCTGCTTCACAACCGAAGAAGAACTCTGCCTCCAGATCGACATCACCACCCATGAAGGACATCTTCGCACATCACAATTCCTATATTGCTCGGATACCGCTTCAAGCCGGTTCAGGTGCCACCGAGGGGTTTGACTGGCTCACCACCCATGGCAAACAGTGCTTCTGAGTCGAATTTCACAGTCAGACCCGAGAGAACGCCCTCACAATCGGCCCATTCCGTGATCATCCCCACTAGCTCTTCCAGGTCGTCGGAGCCTCCCGTGAAGCCAATGTCATCCACAGCCCACCAACGGACCCCTTCATCACGGTTCAGAAGTATGCGCACCTCGTGCATGGCCCCTCCAAGACTGCTCAGAAACCTGCAACCTCTGCCTGCACATCCGGCATCACCATCGTGAATTCCGTGATGCCCTCATCCTCAGCCCATTCATGGATCAAGGACTCCAGCTGAGGCAACGTGTCAGCGACCGCAACAAAACCGCAGCCGTCCTCACTCCACCAGCTCGACCCCTCCTTGTCAGTCTCAACATGGACCCGAAACTCGTGCATCGGCTGCTCCTCTCCCAAAGCGGCTAGAGCAATCTAGCGATCTCATCATCCCTCAATCCTGCCTCTTTCACCAGTATGTGCCGCACAATCGCCGGTCGGACCGTCGCTCCCCTGTGGTAAGCGAACGTGATCGATCGCCCATCGAAGTGCTTTAGCATCCTATGGGAACCCTTTCGCCGTTCCTGCCTGAATCCAGCCTTGACCAGTATCGACAGCAGTTCGTCAGCTTTGAGGGATGGAAACTTCGTTGGTGGCAACACCCTTGCTCTTGCACTACTCCTGTGGATATGTGGACATCACTGTGGATTCCATCCTTTTCAGTAATTTTCAGTATACCGGGAAGTTGGCAATCGAGCCACTAGAATCGGAGGAGATGGGCAAAATCGTCTTTGGCGACAACCTGCCAGTGTTGCAGGGCTTGCCCGACGCCAGTGTCGACCTCATCTACATTGATCCGCCGTTCAACACCGGCAAGCGCCAGGAGCGCGACCGGACCAGGACAGTGCACGACGAATCCAACGGAGACCGAATCGGCTTCGCCGGACGCCGCTACCAGACGATTCACCTCGGCAAGTCGGGCTACGAGGACGCCTTCGACGACTACTTGGGCTTCCTTGCTCCCCGATTCGAAGAAGCCCACAGAGTACTGGCCGCCACCGGCAGCCTCTTCCTGCACATCGACTACCGCGAGGTCCACTACTGCAAAGTGCTGCTCGACCAGATTTTCGGCCGGGACTCCTTCATGAACGAGATCATCTGGGCCTATGACTACGGCGCCCGCTCGAAGAAGAAGTGGTCGGCCAAACACGACAGCATCCTGTGGTACGCCAAGGACCCGTCCGACTACACGTTCTGCTACGAGGAGATGGACAGGATCCCCTACATGGCCCCCGGCCTGGTCGGCAAGGAGAAGGCCGCCCGGGGCAAGACCCCCACCGACGTCTGGTGGCACACCATCGTCAGCCCCAACGGCAAAGAAAAGACCGGCTACGCCACCCAAAAGCCCCTCGGCATCATCGAGCGCCTAGTGAAGGTCCACTCCAAACCAGGCGACCTCCTACTCGACTTCTTCGCCGGCAGCGGCACCCTCGGCGAAGCCGCCGCCAAGCACAACCGCGACTACCTCCTAATCGACAACAACCCCCAAGCCATCGAAGTCATGATCAACCGCCTGGCCCCCACCAACCCCGAGCTCATCGGCTGCGACACGCTCATCGAGGAAACCCAGGGCGCTAAGAGGGCGCGCGGGTAGGTGACCATCCACCGGTCGTCGGGTTTTCCCGGCTTTGATGTCGGGTGGGAACAACCGACGACTCGGTGGAGGTGTCTGTCATTATGCGCGCGCTGGATGCGGAGGTGGTTGATGCCGTGTG
>JAJDYE010000028.1 GCA_022822905.1 Acidimicrobiia bacterium
CGGCACCGGCACCAACGGGTTCGACCTGTCGAGCAGGGCCACCAACGTCGGCGGCGGCGCCGACCCCCACGGAACCAGCAACTCGTTCAACGTGAACATCGACGCCGACCCGGTGGCACCGCCGGCGGCGCCCGAGCTGAGCTTCGCCCAGGCGACCGTCAGCGTCGGCGAGGGCGACGGCACGGTGAGCGTGACCGTGGACGCGGACGCGGCGCCGTCCGCGGCGCTGACGGTGAACCTGTCACACACACAGGGCTCCGCGACGGCGGGCACCGACTACACCGCGCCCGGGGCGACGTTCACGTTCCCCGCGAGCCAGACGTCGCACACGTTCACCGTCGCGATCACTGGCGACAGCATCTTGGAGGCCGACGAGTCGTTCACGTTGACGCTGGGCTCGGGGGCCGGTTACACGGTGGATACGTCGCAGAACACGGCGACGGTGACGATCACCGATGATGACTCGGTGACGGTGAGGTTGCGGGATTCGGCGGTGTCGGTGGGTGAGGGCGACGGCGCGGCGACGGTGACTGTGCAGGTCGTGGGGGATTCCGATGTTGCGGTGCGGGTCGCGTTGACGCCTGCGGACGGCACCGCGGCCGGCGGCAGCGATGTGTCGGTCGCGGGGGTGGACTATGACAGCGACGCGGTCGATCCTGTCGTGGTCCCGGCGGGGGCGTCGAGTCTCGATGTCACGTTCGCGGTCCGCAGCGACTCCGACGACGAGCGCGATGAGACGTTCGAGGTGGTGCTGTCTGAGTCCCAGGATGGGGTGGAGCCGGGGTCGCCGGCGACGGTGACGGTCACGATCGACGATGACGACGCGACGGTGGCGAGCTTGTCGCGTTCGGACTCCGGGTCGATCGCTGAGGGCGGTTCGGGGGCGAAGGCCGATGCGGAGTTCACGGTGTCGTTGGGCCGGCGGCTGTATGCGGGCGAGACGGTCGAGGTGCCGCTGGTGCTGTCGAGCACCGGCAACGTCGTGACCGCGAGCGATGTGAGTGTCGCGAAGAAGCCGGGCGGGTCGATCAACCGCGGGGTGGGCGTCGCGTCGGGTTCCTCGCTGACGCCGACGGTGACCTTCACCGGGAATGACGCCAACACGGTGCAGACCGCGACGCTGCTGCTGACCGCGCAGTCGGACTCGACGACGGAGTCGGCGGAGACGGTGACCGTCGCGCTGGGCCCTGACGGCACCGGCACCAACGGGTTCGACCTGTCGAGCAGGGCCACCAACGTCGGCGGCGGCGCCGACCCCCACGGAACCAGCAACTCGTTCAACGTGAACATCGACGCCGACCCGGTGGCACCCCCGCCGACGGTGCCGCGGCTGAGTTTCAAGGAGGCGTCGTACCGGGTGGGGGAGGGCGCCGGCACAGTGCCCGTTACGGTGGTAGCCGACTCGCCGCCGTCGTCTGCGTTGACGGTGGGCCTGTCCGCGGCCGACGGCGCCGCGACCGGCGGCGGCACCGACTACACCGCGCCCGCGGCGACGTTCACGTTCCCCGCGGGCCGGACGTCGCACACGATCGAGGTGGCGATCAACGATGACAGCATCGACGAGAACGATGAGGACTTCACACTGACGTTGGGCACGGCCTCTGATTCGAGCTACACGCTGGGGTCGCCGACTCAGGCGACGGTGAGAATCGCCGACAACGACGCGCCGATGTTGTTGGTGCTGTCGAAGTCGTCGACCGCGACGCTGGCGGTGGATGTGTCTGAGAGCCGCCACGACCCGAATTCGGGGGTGAAGAAGCCCGAGCATGGCAGGGAGGTGGTGTATTCGGTGCGTCTGGAGTCGAGGCCGTCGGGTGTGGTGTGGGTGGAGATCACGGTGCCCGCAGGGGTGGAGGTGTCGGCGGCGCCGGGCCTGTTCTTGGACTCGGGCGACACGCAGAAGCCGAAGCTGCTCTTCCTGCCGACCGACTGGCACAAGCCGCAGCGGGTCACGGTGCGGGTGCTCGATGACGGCTGGGAGACCGACGGTCACGGCGACGTCGTCGACGATGCCACGGTCGTATTGACGCACAACGCTGCCGGCGGCGGCTACGACTCGGTGATGGGGAATGTGACGGTGAACATCGACGGCACCGATTGGCCCGAGAGCTGGACCGACTTCCTGTACCTGTCGCATTACTCGGGTGGCTCGGTGCTGCCCGAGGGCGGGTCCGGAGCGCACTTCGCGGTGACCCGGTCGCGTACCTACACCGGCGACCCGGACCTGTTCGATCCTGACGCGTGGGTGGAGATTCCCGATGCGTGGGGCTTCCAGGTGTGCTTCGAGGGCGCTAGCGACCCTGCCAAGGTCTCCGCGATGCTGGGGGGGGACTATCGGGTGCGCGACCGGTTCAACAAGCCGCTGGCGATGGACCCGAACCAGTCGAACTGCTCGCTGCACAACAGCGTCGCCGGGGGGACTGCGCTGGCGGCCGGCCAGGACCGCGCCCACTTCTACATCGAGATCATCGACGACGCCCACAAGGACTCCGGCGAGCAGTTCACAGTGGTCGTCAAGGACCCCATCGGCACCAGCCGCTATCGGGGCGGGCTGCACACGTTCGTCTACACGATCACCAACCACGACACGGTGACGCTGCCCGCGTCGTCAGCCTCGGTGATCGCGCAGTCGGCCGGTGTCGTCGAGGGCGACGCGGCGGAGTTCACGGTGGTGGTGAACCCGCCGCCCGCCCACGGCAGCTCTATGAACGTGACGCTCGGCGTGTCCGGCGCGGCGGGGCATCTTGCTGCGGGCGAGGCCGGCCGGCGCACCGTGACGGTGGACGACACCGGACTCGCGACGTTGCGGGTCGCCACGGTCGACGACGCCGCCCGCGAGGCCGGCGCAGCGGTGACGGCGAAGGTGATCGCAGGCAGCGCGTACGGGCTGGGCTCGTCGAGGACGGCGCGTGTCACGGTTGCCGACAACGACCCGAACGGCGCGGCGCCCGCTGTCAGCGTGACCGCGGGCGGCGATGTGGTGGAGGGCGCAGACGCGGTGTTCACTGTCACCGCGGATCCTGCGCCGGCGCTGCCGCTGGAGGTCACCTTGACTGTCGCCTCCGAGGGCGACTACGGCGTCGACGCCGAGCAGCGCACGGTGACGGTCCCCGCGTCGGGCACGTTCACGCTGCGGCTGGGCACTGTCGACGACGGCAACGACGAGCCCGACGGCACGGTCACTGTCGCCGTCGACAGCGCCTACCACTACGACGTCTCCGCCACTGCGGGCGCGGCGACCGTCGCGGTCGCCGACGACGACGAGCCGGTGGCCTTGGTGTCGATCAGCGACGCCGCCGCCGCGGAGACCGACGGCGTGATCTACTTCACCGTCACCCTCGACCGGGTGCTGGGCCACGACGTGACCGTCTCCTTCGCCACCGCCGATTCCAGCCCCCCCTCGGCCACGGCCGACAGCGACTACGCCTCCTCGGCGTGGCACGCGGACATCGCCGCGGGTCAGACCACCCAGACCATCCCGGTGTACCTGCTGCGGGACCGTCTCGACGAAGGCCCCGAGACCTTCCAGATCCGCCTCCGCGGCGTCAGCGCGGGCCGCGCCCGGCTCCACCCCGACCAGCACACCGCCACCGGCACCATCACCGACAACACCGGCCAGCAGACCCAAGCCGATGCCGTCACCGACGGCACCGACCCCCAGCCGGACACCGTCACCGACGGCACCGACCCCCAGCCGGACACCGCCACCGACGGCAGCGACCCCCAGCCCGACACCGACGGCGACCAGAGCGGCCCGACGGCCGAGCAGATCGCGGCCTGCGTCACCGACGAACTGCTCGAAACCGTGAGCGGCTATTACGAAGCCAACCGCGACAAGCCGCCCGGCTACGGGCAGAACTGGAAGCGGGTCCTGATCGCATTCGGCGATGTCCAAGACCCCCAGCTCGCTGCCTACACCGCCTACGAAGCCTCACAGAGCGAGCAGGTCTGGAGTGGCTGGAAACCCATCCGCGAAGCCCTCCAATGCCTCGAAGAAACCTGACCCGCTATCGGGGGGTGGGCAGTCCCGCTATCGGCTGCTGGCGTAGCGGTTGATGAGGGATTGGGTGGAGGAGTCGCGAGTGGGGTTGGGCTCGGCGGTGCCGGAGAGTTCAGCGGCGATGGCGGTGGCCAGGGTCTTGCCCAGTTCGACTCCCCATTGGTCGAAGGGGTTGATGCCCCAGATGGTGGCCTGGGTGAACACCTTGTGCTCGTAGAGGGCTACGAGTTGGCCCAGAGTGCGGGGTGTGAGTCGGTCGCCGAGGATGATGGTACTGGGCCGGTTGCCGGAGAACTGCCGGTGGGGGTCGCCAGCGTCGGGGGCGCCGAAGGCCAGCGATTCGGCTTGGGCCAACAGGTTGGCCATGAGCAGATCGTGGTGTTCGGTGAGTTCGTGGTTAGGGCAGCAGAAGCCGATGAACTCCACCGGGACGATGTCGGTGCCCTGGTGCAGCATCTGGTGGAAGGCGTGCTGGCCGTTGGTGCCCGGCTGGCCCCACGCCACCGGGCCGGTGGCGGTATTGGCCGGGGTGCCGTCGGCCCGCACCGACTTGCCGCTGCTCTCCATGTCGAGCTGCTGGATGTAGGCCGGGAACGGGGCTAGCTCTTGGGAATAGGGGAGCACGGCATAGGTGGGCCAGCCCCAGAAGTTGCGGTTCCAGATGCCAATGAGCCCCAGCAGGGCGGGCAGGTTCTCGGCCCAGGGGGCGGTGCGGAAGTGCTCATCGATGTGGTGCATCCCCCCCAGCATGTCGGCGAAGGCTTCGGGTCCCACGGCCGCCATGAGGCTGAGCCCCACCGCTGAGGCCAGCGAGTAGCGGCCACCCACCCAGTCCCACATGGCGAAGACAGCTTCAGAGTTGATGCCGAAGTCCTTGGCCTTGTCGGGGTTGGCAGTGACGGCGGCGAAGTGGTTACCGGCTTGTTCATCACCCATCGCATCGGCGATCCAGGCCCGCGCGGTGCGGGCGTTGGACAGGGTCTCGGTGGTGGTGAACGTTTTGGACACCACAATGAACAGGGTTCGCAGCGGGTCCAAGCCTCGGGTGATCTCGCGGAAGTGGGTGCCATCCACATTGGACAAGAAGCGCACATCCAGTTCAGTATCGGCGTAGGCAGCCAGAGCGGCGGTGGCCATGGCCGGCCCCAGGTCAGACCCGCCGATGCCGATGTTCACCACCGCTTGCCAGCGGCCTCTGCGGACCTCGGCCGCGAATTCCGCCATGCGATCGAATTCAGCGCGAACCTCAGGGGGCGGGTTGGGCTGGCGAAGGGCGACGTGCCAGGCGGGGCGATTCTCGGTGGTGTTCACCGGCTCGCCGCCGAACATGGCCTCAATCCGGTGCCGCAGCTCCGCCCGGTCGGCCAGGGCGACCAGCAACTCGACGGTTTCATCGGTCAGGAGGTTCTTGGAATAGTCCAATAGCCAACCGTCGGTCTCGGCCACAAGCTGCTCGCCCCGGTTGGAATCGCGGTCGAACAAATCCCGCAGGTGTACGCCGTTGAGCGCCTCTCGGTGGGCGCTCAGCGCCTGCCACTCGACGGTGTCGCGCACACTGGCAGCGTAACCGTGGACGACAGCAAGATCCCTGCTCATTCCTCCCCGCCTGAGACGGCTACTCGTAGGCGATGGCGTCGAGGATGTTGAGTCGGCTGGCCCGGCGGGCGGGGAAATAGGCCGCCACCAGCCCGGCCACCGCGGCCACCACCATGTAGATGATGAGCGTGAACCACGGCACCGCGAATGACGAGATGAAGCTGTCGGGGATGACCACCACCGCTGCCCAGGCGAAGAGAATGCCGATAACCGCGCCCATGATTCCCCCGAAGGCGGCCACGATGGCCCCCTCCCAGCGGATCGTGCGCCGAGTCTGGAGCCGAGACATCCCCACCGCTCGCAGAAGCCCTATCTCACGAGTTCGCTCGAACACCGACAGTGCCAACGTGTTGGTGATGCCGATGAGGGCGATGACCAGGGAGATCCCCAAGAAGACATTCACCACAACCAAGAAGGTGTCGATCTGGCTCTCCTGGCTGGCTCGGAACTCGGCCTGGTCGCGCACCTCGAGCTGGGGGTAGTCGGCGGTGACAGACTCTAGGGCGGCCCGGGCTTGATCAGCGGTATATCCCTCGGCGGTGATGGCGGATATGAACTGGTCTTGATCTCCGGTCATGTAGCGGTCCCAGTCGGCGTGGTCGATCACCCACGCTCCGAGCACAGTGGCATCGGAGAAAATGGCGGCCACTTCCAGAGAAGCCAATTCCCCGCCGGGGAACTCCAACTCCACCAGGTCGCCCACACCCACACCGAGGTCTTCGGCCTCGCCGTCGTGGAGGAGCAATTGGCCGGCGCCTGCCCCTACCGTGCTTCCGGCCACGATGTCGGGATCAATGTGGCGGGTGATCACATCCAGATCGGTCGATCCGATGTCTTGTTCTTGCTGGTCGAAGGTGGAGCGGGCCGCGTCAAAGCGGAACCGCACAGTGACCACCGATTCCAGCTCGGGTTGGGTGGCCATGGCCTGGGCCGCCAACGGGCTGAAGGCGGCGGTCGGGTCGCCGCAGCCGCCCACGCAGATGAGCCAGTCGGAGTTCACCGACTCGTCCAAGACGTCGGCCAGAGTCTGCTTGAACGACTGGCCCAGCACGGTGACCATGGACACGAGGGCCAGCCCGATCATCAGCGCCGAGGCGGTGCTGGCCGTGCGCCGGGGACTGCGGGCCGCGTTTTGGCGGGCCAATCGCCAGCTGACCCCCATGAACAAGTCCCTCACCCACCGTCTCCACAGCCCGCCTCGGCGAAGCATGACCGCCCCCAACCCGATGAGGAGAATCACGGGAAGTCCCAAGATCAAAAGCAACGGGGTCAACCGCCCGAGGAATCGGACCGCCGGATTGGCGAAGATCGGGCTCACCAGGTTCATGCCCACGAACACCAGCAGCGCTCCCATCCCCAGCAGCACCAAGATGTCGACGGTGGAGAAGTCGGCGACAATGGCCACCACCAGCAGGAGTATCCCGAGAGCCAGCACCGATGCCCTCCCGCAGATCGGATGAATGCGAGAGCCGCCGGCGTAGAGCAACACCGATCCGACTAGAGCGGCAACCACGATGATCCCCGGCGACCGCGCCACCACTCCCGCCACCACGACCGCTACTCCCAGTCCGTAGAGCAAGGCACCCAGTTGGGGGGCCGGGCGCACATCGGAGACGCTCAGCCGCACGTCGGCGGCCAGCGCAGCCATGGGCGGTACCTTCCTGGCCCGTAGCGCGGGCCAGACGGCGGAAACGGCGGTCACTCCCACGCCAATCATGAAGGCGACAGCGATAGTGGCCCCCTTCATGATGATGGGGGCATCGGGCAGGGAAGCACCCAACGCGCCGAACATCGCTTGAAGGGCTAGGGCGATGAGCACGCCGACGCCTAGGCCCACCCCAGTGGAAACCAGCCCGACCACCACCGCCTCGCCGATCACCATGGCGGTTACCTGGGTGCCGCTGGCGCCAAGCGCCCGCAGCAATCCCAGTTCCCGGATGCGCTGGCCGACGAGGATGGTGAAGGTGTTGTAGATGATGAACGCCGACACCACCAGAATGACGATGGCAAACCCCAGCAGGAAGTTCTGGAAGAAGCCGATGACCTCGTTGAACTCGTCGGTCTGCTCTTCCACGAGTTGCTGATTGGCCACCACCTCCACGTTGTCGGGCAGAACCGCGGCAATGGCCGCGGCCACCGCTTCCACAGAGGCGCCCGGCTCTAGGCGGACGTCAATGCTGTCGAAGCCGCCCCCGTCGTGCAGCACCTGCATGGCGGTCTCCACGTCCCACGCCATGATCTGCGCGCCCACGGTGGCGTCCTCGCCGGTCCCGAAGCGGAAGTGCCCTACCAGGGTGTAGGCCTGGGTGCCGGTGGGGGTGGACACCCGGTACCGCTCGCCTACCTCGAACCCGTTCTCGCGGGCGGTGGTGGCGTCCATGGCGAACTCGCCGGGGCCGGAAGGGGGTCGGCTCATGCCGTCGGGCCACACGCTCACCTGGCTGAGCAGCTCGTCTGTGGGCCACGACACCCCCATCTGGGGAGGGCCAAAGCTGGTCAGCGGCTCGCCGTCGGCGTCAATGGCAATCACGTTGAACTCGAACACCCCGCCCTCGGCGGCGGCGACTCCCTCGACCGACCTCACCATGTCTTCCAGAGCAGGGTCCACCAGCGGCGCACTCAGCTCTCGGTCTCCGAACTCGGTCTGCGAGCGCACCGAGAGGTCCACCCCTCGGAATATGTCCTCGGAGAGGTCGTCGAATGTGGAGCGCAGTCCGTCGGTGGTGACGAACACGCCGACGGTGAAGGCCACGCCAATCACAACGGACAGGGTGGTCAGCAGAAACCGGATGCGAGTTCCGGCGATGGTCTTGAGGGCGTAGCGGATGAGGCCGATGGGTAAGTATTACTGGTGGGAGATGGCTTTCAACACGTTGAGGCGATTGGCTCGCCGGGCCGGGAAGAAGGCGGCCAGCATTCCGGCCACGGCCGACACAACCAGGTAGATCACCAGCGTGATCCACGGCACGCTTACCGTGGAGATGACGCTGCCAGGGAGTGCGGCAGCCGCGATGGCGCCGGCCGCTACGCCGGTGGCGATGCCCACCAGTCCTCCGAAGACGGCGACGATGATGCTCTCCAAGAAGATTGCTCCCCAGATCTGGCGTTTGGCCGTCCCAATGGCCCGCAGGAGGCCCACCTCCCGGGTTCGCTCGAATATCGAGAGGGCCATGGTGTTGGCGATACCCACCACCGCGATGAGCAGCGCGATAACCAAGAACACGTTGATGATCACCAGGAACGTGTCGATCTCTGTGGCTCTGCCCTCTCGGTATTCGGCCTGGTCCTTTACGACGACCTGGGGAAAGTCGGAAAGCTCTGATTCCAGGCTGGACCGAGCTTGGCCCAATCCGACTCCCGGGGCGGTGATAGCCGTTGCCAGGTTGTCTTGCGTGCTGCCCATGATGTGGTCCCAGTCGCTGAGGTCGACCACCAAGGGGCCGACCACGGAATCCTCAGTGTGGAGGGCGACGACTTGGAACGCAGATTTCTGCTGGCCGGGGAACTCGAGGAGCAGCTGGTCTCCAACGGCAATGTTCAGATCATCGGCTAGGTCTTTGTGGACGAGCACATCACCGGCGCCGGCGTTGTCCAAGGTTCCGGCGACCACCCCCGGATCGACATGAGGGGTGAACGAGTCGATGTCGGTGGCTGTTACTCGGCGCTCCTCGCCGTCGGGAGCGCGCGCTCCGTCGGGGCGGAATCGGAAGGCCATCACCGATTCCATCTCCGGTATCTCAGATATCCGCTGGGTGGCCTCCTGGCTGAAAGCGCCTAGAGCGGTGCTGAACGCGCTCACATCGGTGTTGCACTCGTTGACGCAGACGAGCCAATCGGCTTCCACCGAATCCTCTAACTGGCTGTTCAATGTTTGCTTGAAAGATGTTCCCAGCACGGTTACCAAAGACACCATGGCCAGGCCGATCATGAGCGCCGAAGCGGTGGTGGCGGTGCGTCGAGGATTGCGGGCCGCGTTGAGCCGAGCCAATCGCCCGTTGACGGTGAACAGCCGGTCGGCCGGCCAGCCCAGGAACAGCGACATCGACCGGGCAATCCCCGGAGTGGCGATGTTGACCCCCAGAAGCATCAACAACGCCCCCAAGCCGAGCGGGAGAAGGAGCTGGGAGGTTGAAAGATTGGACAGTAGGCCGATCAGCAGCAGTATCAGCCCCCCCCCGCCGGCTGCTGATCCGATAACCAGGGCGCGCCGCCGGTTGAAGGGATCGATCTCGGCCTCGTCGGCCAGTGCCACCATGGGCGTCACCCGGCGGGCCCGCATGGCCGGCCAGATGGCGGTGACCACGGTCACACCGATGCCGACTATCACTGCGGCTGCCACGGTCCACCCGCCGATTATCACGTCGATAGCGGGAAGGTGAGCGCCGGCGCTGTTCATCGCTCCGGCGACGCCGAGAGCCACCAAGATGCCGAGTCCGAATCCCAAGACGGTGGCCACGGTCCCGACGATCAAGGCCTCCACCGCCACGATTTGGGCGACTTGGCGTCGCTCGGCGCCCAGTACCCGCAGCAGGCCCAGCTCTCTGATGCGCTGCCCCGCAACCAGGGTGAAGGTGTTGTAACTGATGAACGCCGAGATGATCAACACGATCACCGCGAATGCCAGCAAGAGGTTCTGGATGCGGCCGATGTTCCCGGCAAACTCCGCGTTGCTCTCATCTATGTTGTCCTGCTGGGAGAGCACCTCGATATCGGGGCCCACGAGCGCGCTGATGGCCGCGGCCACCTCTTCATAGGTCGCCCCCGGTGCCAGCTTTCCATGGATGAGGTCGTAGCCGCCTCCATCGTGCAGGATCTGCCGGGTGGTGGTCATGTCCCACGAGACGGTCTGAAGTGCTATCCGGGTCTCGGGGTCGATGAAGTACAAATACCCCACCAGCTCGTATTCGCCGGTGCCGCCGGGGGTGGCCACCTTGTAGCGCTGGCCGATAACAAAGTTGTTCTCCTGGCCGGTGAAATGGTCGATGGCGAATTCATCGGGACCGACGGGCCGGCGGCTGATGCCGTCGTCGTAGACATGGATTGTGCTTAGCGACTCGGTTTCTGGCCAGCCGTATCCGATTTGTCGTCCTACGCCGGGGTCCAAGGCGTTGCCTTCGCCGTCGATGGCCACAACGTTGAATTCCTGGGCCAATCCTGTTACTGCTTCTACCCCGTCGACCGACATGAGTTCTTCGCTCAGCGACACAGGAATAAGGGTCACGCCCTCGTTTCGATCGCCGACGTCGGAGGCGGCGCGAACGGTGAAGTCGTACTTTTCGTAGATCCTGCCCGATAAGTCGTTGAGCGAGGAGCGGAGGCCATCGGTGGAGATCAGCACGCCGGTGGTTAGGGCCACCCCGATGATCACCGCCAGGGTGGTGAGCGCGAACCGGACTTTGACGCCGGCAATGCTTCGGAGGCTGTATCGCAGGAGAGTCATTGACCGATTACCGGATCATGAACTTCGAGGTCGGGCTACCTGGCTGCGCCCAAACTCAGTCGTCTAAGTCCTTCATATACTCCAAGACCTCTTCCGCGGTGGCACCTTCTGGTATGCCTTTGACGAATTGGCCTACTTGCAAGATCTTCATGTAGTCGAGCACTTGGTCGGCGGTGGGGTTGAGCATCTCGCCCTGGAGCAGGCCGTCGGCCAGGAACACGGTCCGGTCGGCGTACGATGCCGCTTTGGCGTCGTGGGTGACCATCACGATGGTCTGGCCCAGATCGTCAACCGCTTCGCGCATGAACTTCAGCACGTCGTTGCCCGACCGGGAGTCGAGGTTGCCGGTGGGCTCGTCGGCAAAGATGATCTCCGGCTGGCTGGCCAGCGCCCTCGACACCGCCACCCGCTGTTGCTGGCCGCCCGACAGCTCGTTGGGTCGGTGGGTGAGTCGATCACCCAGTCCCACGGTGGCGACCACACTGTCGACCCACTCTTGGTCGGGCTCGCGCCGGGCCAGGTTCATCGGCAGGGTGATGTTCTCGATTGCGTTCAGGGTGGGCACCAGGTTGAACGCCTGGAAGATGAACCCCAGCCGATCGCGGCGCAGCATGGTGAGCTCTTTGTCGGTGAGGGTGCTCAGGTCGGTGTCGCCGATGAAGGCTTGGCCTTCGCTGAGGTTGTCGAGGGCGGCCATGCAGTGCATGAGCGTGGACTTGCCCGAACCCGACGGGCCCATGATGGCGGTGAACCTGCCCTTCTCGAAGGTGATGTCCACTCCGTCTAGGGCTCTGACTTCGGTCTCCCCTGACCCGTAGATCTTCACCGCTCCCACCGCGCGGGCGGCGGTCGTCAAATCGGTGGCCAGAGTGGACGCGTCGCTCATGTAAATTGCACCTCTTCGGCGTTAGCCAGGTTTTCCTTGGTGGAAATAATGGAAACTATGGCTGGGAGACTACACGCAGGTAGGGCTTCTGCTCATCCCAGCCGCCGGGGAACAGCTCCGCAGCCTCCTCGTTGGAAAGGGCGGGAACGATGATCACGTCGTCGCCGTGCTGCCAGTTCACCGGGGTGGCCACCTTCTTGGCGGCGGTGAGCTGGAGCGAGTCGATCACCCGCAGCACCTCTTCGAAGTTGCGCCCCGTGCTGGCCGGATAGGTGATGGTGAGCTTGACCGTGTTGTCGGGGCCTATCACGAACACCGAGCGCACCGTCATAGTGTCGCTGGCGTTGGGGTGAATCATGTCGTAGAGGTCGGCCACGGCGCGGTCGGCGTCGCCGATCATCGGGAAGTTGGGACGGATGCCCTGGGTGTCCTCGATGTCCTGCGACCACGCGATGTGGTCTTCCACCGAGTCGCACGACAGGCCGATGACCTTCACGTTGCGAGCGGCGAACTGCTCGGCCAGCCGAGCGGTGTAGCCCAGCTCGGTGGTACACACCGGGGTGAAGTCCTTGGGATGGGAGAACAGAACCGCCCACGAGTCCCCTTTCCACTCGTGGAAAGAGATGGTTCCCTCAGTGGTCTCGGCAGTGAAATCGGGGGCGGCATCCCCAAGTCGGATAGCCATGTTCAGCTCCTTCTGTGCGGCAATTGATGAAAGAAGTCTGCCCACCCTACTCCGCTGAGGCAATACCTGACTAAAGAGGTCTGGATTTATGTCGCTGCTTGCCTCTACTCCGCGTGGTCGGGGGTGTTGCGCCGGCGGAGGAGGCGGCGGATGCGCCCGCCTTCAAGGTCTTCGGTGGTGTCCTCGGGCACGCCGACCGCAACCTCGAGGGCGTCCTCGGGCTGGTCTTCCAAGTCGAAGACGGACCCTGAGTCGTCTCGCACCATGATCGGGGCCTCGAAATCGGGCTCGTCTTCTTCTGGCTCGCCGGTTTCGATCAACGCCGTCTCCAGTGCCGTGCGTATCTCCTCCAGTTCGAATTCGGCGGTGGACATAACCGCCCGCAGGTTGCTCATGGGCTCTTCGGAGAATTGGCGCAGCCGCTCAATCCACTCGTCCCGATACTGCACGTAGATGAGGTGTTGGCGACGGGCGGTGGCGTAGTCGCTTTTGATCACCGCGAACACCGCTGCCTCCCCGGCCACGTGCATGGCGCTCAGCTCGGCCCTCATGACCGGCGAAGGATGGCTGGCGATGGCCTCCCGCATCTTCGGGGCCAGCTCTTCGTGGCCGGCCAAGAGTTCGTCACGATTGTCCATATCGACCTGGAGGCCCGAGGCATTGATTTCGCCCAGCACTTTCTGGTGATTCTCGATCCAGGCCGAGACCGTCTGGTCGTGGTGCCGGTGCCACTCGGCCAGGCCCTCATGGTCGGGCCGAGAGGTGTCCACAGCGTTGGGCACTTGGTCTGTGGCGTCACCTACCAGCTCGAGTCTCGGTTTCCCATTGGAGTCCTCTGATTCGTCCTCTGAATCGGAGAAATCAAGCTCGCCGTCGAAAGGCACCGGCCCATCTTGTGAGGCGACCTGGCTTGCCTCCGGGGCCGGGCCCGGGAAGATATCCCACAGGGCCCGTTTCTTGCGGGTAGCCATGGCCACGATGCCGGCCAGCAGACCACACCCCAAGATGATGATCGCGGGAATGGCGAGCCCGGCGTTCACGAGATGACAATCGCGAGAAGAACTAGCCTGACGTTCACGACTCGCCGACCGTGCTGGCAGCCAGCACGCGGACATTGGCGGTCGGGGCCGGAGTGGTGGCGGTGTGCTGGCGGCACGACCAACAGGCCTCGCGCTCCGTGCCCCACCATGTGACATCGCAGCGTGGACACCACATGGTGGCTTTGCGCCGCGCTCTCGGCGCAAATAACCAGGCACGAGCCGGAACGGCCATATGGCCCACACTAGAAGCGCGGTTAGCGCAAGTTGTGGATATCCGCCATGAGGGCGCGGTTAGCGCAAGTTGTGGATATCCGCCGCTAGGGAGCGGGCTCTTCCGCGTCGGGGGGGATGATGAGCTCTTGGCCGACCTGGATCAGTTCGGCCGCGACGATGTTGTTGGCCGCGGTGATCTCATCCAGCGTCTTGCCGTACTGGAGGGCGATCCCCAGCAGCGTGTCGCCTTGGACAACGATATGGGTGCGCTCGCCAGGGCGGACGGTGCCGTCGCTGTTGAGTACGACAGGTGCGTCTTGGGGAATCTCGATCTCTTGGCCGATGCTCAAGACGTTGGGATTCTCCAACTCGTTGATCGCGTCGATCTCCTGCCAGGTGATGCCGAACTCGTCAGCGACGCTGCCCAGCGTGTCGCCCTCTCGAACCACGTAGATGAATGCCTCGGGGGTTGAGGTCGGCGTAGGGGTGGGGGGCGGAGTCGGAACGACGACCTGAGCGGTGGGAGGGGCCAACTCGTCGGGGTCCGCGCCGAGCGGGCGCTCCTCCGAGGTCGTTCCCCCTCCTCCGCCGCAGGCCGCGCCCAACACGGCCAACATCAGCACCATCAACAACAATTGGGCCCGGCGCATGGCGACACCTCCTCTGAACCAGTGGCCCTCAACAATACGCAACGCGCTCCCAAACCTAAAAAAGAGGGATCACCGTCGTGTACTGAGAACTGCGAAGGACTGTGGATGACCACCCACGTCGCCTCGTTCACGAAGCGGTGGAGACAGGTGCCGAGATGGTTCGCGTCGGTTGGCTTGGCCCGAAGCCGGTATCTGGAACTCGGAGTCTCCGTGGATGTGGCCGGGCCATGTCTGCTGGCCTTCGACGGAGAGCGCAGCCGCCGCCTGCACTCCGGCCAGATCGCTTCGCTGCGGGTGGTGCGTGGTGGGCCCCGGGTGATCGATGTGGGCTCGGTGGTGCTCTCCGGTGCTCGAACGGGCAAGTTCGAAATCCGCGTGGGAGACTGAGGCGCATGAGTGCAGACGTTGTAATTCGCGGGGGAACTGTGGTGGACGGCTCGGGTGAGCCAGGATGGGAGGCCGATGTCGCCATCACCGGGGACCGCATCAGCGAGATCGGTTCGGGGCTGTCGGGCAAGGTGGTGTTGGATGCCAGCGGCCAGGTGGTGGCCCCCGGCTTCATCGACATCCACACCCACTACGACGCCCAGGTGTTCTGGGATCCGGCGCTCAGCCCGTCGTGCTACCACGGGGTGACCTCGGTGATCGCGGGCAACTGCGGCTTCTCCATCGCCCCCACCCGATCCCGCCACCAGGATCTCATCGCCCGCACCCTCGAGAACGTCGAGGACATGAACGTGGACAGCCTGGCCGAGGGCATCCCCTGGGACTTCGAGACCTTCCCCGAGTACCTGGACTCCATCTCCCGCCGGGGCATCGCCCTCAACTTCGGGGCCTACATCGGCCACACCGCTCTGCGGCTGTTCGTGGTGGGCGACGAGGCCTACGAGCGGGCCTCAACCGACGAAGAAGTGGTCCGCATGGTGGAGGTGGTGGCCGAGGCCATCGATGCCGGTGCGGCCGGGCTGGCCACCAGCTTTGCCATGACCCACCGTGGAGCCGACGGACTGCCCATTCCCAGCCGATTCGCCACCCGGGACGAGTTCGAGGCTCTCATCGGCGTGCTCGGCCAAAAGCGTCGGGGCGTGGTGTCGATTGCCCCTGGCGAGCAGATAGGCATCGACGACATGTACGCGTTGCAGCCCCAGGTGGGCGTGCCGTTCACTTACGGCGCCCTGCTGACCTTCCCCAATGGGAACCACGAGAAGAGCGCGGCCAAGAACCGGGAGGCGTGGGAAAGGGGAATCGAGGTGTGGCCCCAGGTCACTCCTCGCCCGCTCACTTTCCAGATGGTGATGACCGATCCGTTCACCCTCAACGTGAACCCCGAGTTCGCCGCACTCATGAGCGAGGACCACGATGCCCGGCTCAAGGCCTACGACGATGAGGACTGGCGCAACCGGACCGCGGAGGCCTTCAAGCACCAGAAGGCCATGGTTCCCCGGTGGGAGACTTTCCAGATCGCTGAGACGGCTTCTCGCCCGGAACTGGTCGGCCGACGGCTCACCGACGTAGCCGAAGAGTTGGGGGTGCGCCCCCTCGACGTGCTTCTCGACACCGCGGTATCCGACGACCTGGCCACTCGGATCAGCTGCATCATCGCCAACGACGACCCCGATGGGGTGGCCATGCTTCTGCGGCAGGACGGCTGCACGCTGGGCCTGTCCGACGCCGGCGCCCATGTGGGCCAACTGTGCGACGCACCGCAGGCCACCGACTTCTTGGGCAATTGGGTGCGCGACCGCGAGCTCATGCCCATGGAGAAGGCGGTAAGGAAGCTCTCCGCAGTGCAGGCCGACTTGTTCAACCTGGTGGACCGGGGCTATCTGCGGGAGGGGGCCTATGCCGACGTGGTGGTGTTCGACCCCGACACGGTGGCGCCCGGGCCGCTGCGGCGGGTGCGGGACTTTCCCGCCAACGCCGAGCGGCTCACCGCGGATGCCTCCGTGGGAATCACCCACGTGCTGGTGAACGGCACCCCCATCCGCAGCGATGGCGAGGTTGACGAGAGCGGCGTAGGCGCCCATCCCGGCGACATCCTGCGCCCCTCCGCCCGCTAGGCACAACCAGGCGTTTCCGCAGAATTCGCCAAAGTCCTCTGGCGCGCTCCAGGGGAGTGAGCCTAAGCTGCCGTTGAACGCAAGAGCGATCGCAGTAGCGAACGCAAGCAAAACGCAAGAGCGACAGCGTGGTCGTTCCCACATGATGACGAGGAGATCGCCATGGGGGAAAACACAGACTGGCGCATTGAGTTGAACCGGGCCGGAGTCGGCCTGCAAGCGCTCTTGTCCGAGGGCATGCCCGCCGACAATCTCGACGAGTGGGTGCAGCGCCTAGAAGACCAACTCGGAGAACTCAGCCGGGCGCTTACCGGATTCTGCTCGGACTGCGACCTCGGGCTTTTCGATGACTGCATCGAGCTGGCCCCTCGGCTGGTGCCCCAAGTGAACAAGATCCGCACCGAGCAGGTTCAGCTCCAGGCCTCGGTGCAGGAGCAAATCCACCGACTGCACACCCAAAAGCCCGACTCAACATTGGAACGGTCGATGGCCGACATCGTCCACCGGGTGGACCAGCTCAACCACCACGCGGTCGACGTGGTGTACAGCGCCTACGACACCGACCTCGGCGGCCCCGGCTGATCCTTCCCTCGGCGGGTTCGCTCAGAGCTCTCCGAACTGGTCTTTCTCCGGAGGTTGCATCAGAGCTCTCCGAACTGGCGGTCGCCCGCGTCTCCCAGCCCGGGCACGATGTAGGCCCGATCGTTGAGACCCTCGTCGACTGACGCGGTGAACAGGCGAACGCCGGGATCGGCGGCTTCTAGTGCCTTCACCCCCTCAGGGGCGGCCAGCACGCACACTGCGGTGATCTGTCCGGCGCCGGCGGCGGCCATCCGCCCGCACACGTAGGCCAGCGACCCTCCGGTGGCCAGCATCGGCTCCAACACCAGCACCGCCTGACCGCGGAGATCGTCGGGCACGGTGTTGAGATAGGGCTCGGGCTGGAACGTCTCCTCGTTGCGGCGCACGCCCAGAAAGCCCACGGCCGCCTCCGGCAACAGCCTGCGAGCGGCGTCGAGCATTCCCAGCCCGGCTCGCAGCACCGGCACCAGCAGTGGGGGCTCGTCGATTCGGACTCCAGATGTCGGCGCCAGCGGCGTGTTGACGCTGACCGCGGAAGCAGGAAGATCCCGCAGGGCTTCGTAGACCAACAGCCCGCTCAGCTCGTCTAGGGCCCGCCGGAACTCCGGTGAAGGGGTGTCGGCCCCGCGCAGGGCGGTCAAGCGGGCCTGCACCAGCGGGTGATCGACAACCGAAACCTCCATAGCCTCACCTTAGGCATTCATCACGGGTGACTGGTTGTCGAACTCCCGCCCTATCCTTGGGCGGGTGACCGATCTGCTCGCCGTGGAGACCCCGGCAGGGTCCGCCGATGCCGTGGCCGGAGTGCGCATCACCCCGGTGGACGCGGTGGGGCTGGAGCAACGAGCTGCCGCGCTGTGTACCCGGTCGATCAAAACATCCTCCAAGGCGGCGGCGCTCGACTTGGCCATCCGGGTGATGGACCTGACCACCCTTGAGGGTGCTGATACGCCGGAGCGGGTTGAGGCCCTGTGTACCCGGGCCCGCCATCCCGACGCGGCCGACTGGTCGGTGCCCTCCGTGGCTGCGGTGTGCGTATATCCCGAATTGGTGCCGGTGGCCGCCGAGGCGTTGGCCAGCAGCCCGGTAGCGGTGGCCAGCGTGGCCGGAGGATTCCCGGCCGGACTGGCCCCTCTGGAGGCTCGGCTGGCCGAGGTCGCCTGGGCGGTAGCCGCGGGGGCCGACGAGGTGGACATCGTGTTGAACCGCTCGGCGTTTCTGTCGGGGCGGTACCAGAAGGCCTACGACGAGATCGTGGCCGCCAAGCAAGCCTGCGGACCGGCCCATCTGAAGGTGATCTTGGAGACCGGTGAGCTGGGGTCTTATGACCAGATCAGGCGGGCCTCGATGCTGGCCATGGTGGCCGGGGCCGACTTCATCAAAACCTCCACCGGCAAGATCGGCACCTCGGCCACCCCGGCTGTCGCCCTGTGCATGGCCGAGGCCATCCGCGACATGGCTCAGCAAACCGGGCAGGCGGTGGGCCTCAAGCTGGCCGGGGGCATCCGCACGGCCAAGCAAGCCTGGCACTACCTGGTGATCGTGGGCGAGACGCTGGGCTCGGGGTGGCTGACCCCGGAGCGGTTCCGCCTGGGGGCATCCAGCCTGCTCAACGACGTGTTGATGCAGCAGGCCAAGCTCTTGGATGGCCGCTATCAGCGGCGGGAGGATTTCAGCGTTGACTGATCGCTTGTCTATCGGTGGCGAAGTGGAGCCCGTGGGCGACTTCAGCCTGGAGTACGCGCCCGCCCCCGAGTCGACAGCTCCGGTGCGCTTGGCCTCGCAGTACGGCCTGTTCGTGGGGGGCGAGATGGTGGAGCCGGCTGCCGGTCGGCTCGCGCCCACCGTCAACCCCGCCACCGGGGAGGCGCTGGCCGAAGTCAGCGTGGCCGATGCCGCCGACGTGGACCGGGCCGTGGCCGCGGCCCGTACCGCCTGGGAAGGGGGATGGCGTGATCTGCCCGGTGCGGAGCGGGCCAAGTACCTGTACCGGGTGGCCCGGCTGCTTCAGGAACGGGCTCGGGAGTTCGCCGTGCTGGAGACGATGGATGGGGGCAAGCCCATCCGGGAGTCCCGCGATCTCGATATCCCGCTGGCCGCGGCCCACTTCTTCCACTACGCCGGTTGGGCCGACAAGCTCGACTACGCCTTCAGCGGCCGCCGGGCCGCACCGCTGGGAGTGGCTGCCCAGGTAATCCCATGGAACTTCCCCCTGCTGATGGCGGCCTGGAAGCTGGCCCCTGCGCTGGCCTGCGGGAACACCGCGGTGCTCAAGCCGGCGCCCACCACACCGCTGACTGCTTTGCTGCTGGCCGAGGTGCTGCGTGATGCCGAACTTCCTCCTGGAGTGGTCAACATCATCACCGGAGACGACGCCGCCGGGGCCGCGCTGGTGGCCCACCCCGGAGTGGACAAGGTGGCGTTCACCGGGTCGACCGAGGTGGGCCGGGCCATTGCCGCTGAGATGGCGGGAACCGGCAAGCGCCTCACTTTGGAGCTGGGGGGCAAGGCGGCCAACATCGTGTTCGACGACGCCGCCCTCGACCAGGTGACTGAGGGCATCGTGAACGGCATCTACTTCAACGGCGGCCAGGTGTGTTGCGCCGGATCGCGCCTGCTGGTGCAGGAGACGGTGGCCGACACTGTGGTGGGCAAGCTCCAGCGGCGTATGGACACCTTGCGGGTGGGTGATCCCCTGGACAAGAACACCGACATCGGGGCCATCAACTCCCAAGCCCAACTCGACCGCATCACCGAGTTGGTGGCTTCGGGGGTGGCTGAGGGGGCAGAGCTGTATACGCCGGAGTGCGTGCTGCCCGAGCGGGGCTTCTTCCACGCCCCGGCGCTGTTCACCAATGTGTCCACCGCCCACCGCATAGCCCAGGAGGAGATCTTCGGGCCGGTGCTGTCGGTGCTCACCTTCCGCACCGCCGAGGAGGCTGTGGACAAGGCCAACAACACCCCCTATGGGCTGTCGGCCGGCATCTGGACCGAGAAGGGGTCGCGCATCTTGTGGATGGCCGATCGGATGCAGGCCGGCGTGGTGTGGGCCAACACCTTCAATCGGTTCGACCCGGCCAGCCCCTTCGGCGGCTACCGCGAGAGCGGCTACGGCCGCGAAGGAGGCCGGGCCGGTCTCCTGCCCTATGTGGAGTTGGTCGCATGAGTGATCGACTGGCGGTCAACAAGACCTACAAGCAGTTCATCGGCGGGGCATTCGAGCGCTCCGAGTCGGGCCGGTCATATCCAGTAGTCGGGGCTGGGGACCAGCTCTTGGCCCACGCGGTTCAGGGATCCCGCAAAGACGTTCGTGACGCGGTGGCCGCGGCCCGGTCGGCCCAGGACAGCTGGGCCGGGCGCACGGCCTACAACCGGGGCCAGATTCTGTATCGGGTGGCCGAGGTGATGGAGTCTCGCCGAGACGAGTTTTGCGCCGAGGTGCTCCGGGCCGGTGACGGGTGTACCGAGGCGGACGCGTCCGAAGAGACCGCGGCGGCCATCGACCGCTGGGTGTGGTACGCGGGCTGGGCCGACAAGTTTGCCACCGTGTTGGGTGGGGCCAACCCGGTGGCCGGCCCCTATTTCAATCTCAGCGTGCCCGAGCCCACCGGCGTGGTGGGGATCGTGGCCCCCGACGAACCTCCCCTTCTGCCGTTGGTATCCCGGCTGGCCCCGGTGATCGTGTCGGGCAACACCGCAGTGGTGCTGGCCTCCGAGCGCTGCCCACTGGCGGCCGTCACCCTGGCCGAAACCCTGGCGCTGAGCGATGTGCCGTCCGGGGTGGTCAACATCCTCACCGGTCGCCGCGACGAACTCGTCCCGCCGTTGGCCAGCCATGTGGCGGTCGATTCACTGGACCTCACCGGCTGCGATGCCGAGTTGGCCGCCGAAGCCGCCCGACAGGCGGCGGCCACCATCACCCGGGTGGTGAGCGCATCGGCGGCCGAGCGGCAATGGGCTGTCGAGGCTGCTCAGAGTCCATACCTCATCGACGCCTTCTGCGAGACCAAGACTGTCTGGCACCCCAAGGGTCGATGAGCGGAGGACCGTTTGTTTTCGGCGTCGACCTCGACGGAGTATGCGCCCAGCACACCTTGGCCTTCCGCAAGATCGTGGCCCAAGAGAAGGGCGTGCCCGAGGAGTCGCTGACCCTGGAGTGCAGTTGGGGCTTCCAGGAATGGGGGTTCGAGGACGGCGACTTCGAGGCCTACCACCGCCGGGCGGTGAAGGAGCATCGGATGCTGGCCGACATACCGCCCATGCCCGGCGCGTCCCGAGCACTGTGGCGGCTATCGGAGGCCGGGGTGTGGATCCGCATCATCACCCACCGCCTTTACACCAACTGGGACCACGCCATCGCCGCCGGCGACACAGCAGAGTGGCTCGACAAGGCCAAGATCCCCTATCGGGATCTGTGCTTCGTGGGGGGGAAATCGGCGGTGGACGCCCACATCTACATCGAAGACGCACCCCACAATGTCGAGGCCCTCAGGTCGGAGGGCCGAACCGTGATCGTGTTCGACCAGCCCTACAACCGAGACCTAGACCCGCCCCGGGCCACCTCTTGGGAAGAAGTGGAGGCCATGGTGTACGACGAGCTGGCCGCCCATCAAGGCGCCGTCCAACACCAACTCCCCACCTTCGACCCCAGCACCGACCGCCTCGACGACCGTTCAGCCTAAGACCGCCACTGGCCGTCCAGCCAGGGGGGGAGTTGGCGAATGTCGGAGAGTTCCACCCACCGGTCGTGGGGGGAGATGGTGGCGTGCTCTAGGTCCCAGGTGAGGTGGTAGGGGATGTGGACGCCTCGGCCGCCGAGGGCGACCACGGGCTCGATGTCGGAGCGCACCGAGTTTCCCACCATCACGAATCGGTCGATGGCGATGTCGTGGCGGTCGAACAGGCGGGAGTAGGTGGACTGGTCCTTCTCGGCCACGATCTCCACTGCGTCGAAGTGATCGGCCAGCCCGGAGGCGGCGATCTTGGTCTCCTGGTTCCACAGGTCGCCCTTGGTGATGAGCACCAGGCGATAGCGGTGTTCCAACACCTCTATGGTCTCGGCTACTCCGTCGAGCAACTCCACTGGGTGGGCGTGCATTTCCTTGGCCCAGCCCACAATGGTGTGGATCTCCTCCGCGGTGATCTGTCCTTCGGTGGCCTCGATAGCGGTCTCGATCATCGACAGAACGAACCCCTTGATCCCGTAGCCGAAGATGGCCACGTTGTGCCGCTCTAGTTCGATGAGCCGCTCGTGGAAGTCCACATCGGGCAGGTAACGGGCCACCAGATCGGCCATCCGCTGCTCATAGTCGGCGAAGATCGACTCGTTGTGCCACAAGGTGTCGTCGGCATCGAGGCCGACTGTTTCGATCACAGCGCCAGGGACCCGTAGGCCGGCTTGACCACCTTGTTGATGATCTCCAACCGCTCATCGAAGGGGATGAAGGCGCTCTTCATGGCGTTGATGGTCAGCCACTGAATGTCGGCCCAGCCGAAACCGAACTCCTCCACAAGCTGCATCACCTCTTGGGTCATGGAGGTGGCGCTCATCAGGCGATTGTCGGTGTTGACCGTCACCCGGAACCGCAGGTCGCTAAGCACCTTGATGGGATGCTCGGCGATGGAAGGCGCCGCCCCGGTGTGGACGTTGGAGGTGGGACACAGCTCCAGCGGGATGCGCCGGTCCCGCACGTAGGCGGCCAGCCGGCCCAGCTTTGGGGTGCCGTCGACGCCGAAGTCGATGTCGTCCACGATGCGGACCCCGTGGCCCAGGCGCTCGGTGCCGCAGTACTGCACTGCCTCCCAGATGGACGGTGGGCCGTAAGCCTCCCCGGCGTGGATGGTGAAGTGGAAGTTCTCCCGCTGGATCAGGTGGAAGGCGTCCAAGTGGCGGGTGGGCGGATTGCCGGCCTCGGCCCCGGCGATGTCGAAGCCCACCACACCCCGGTCGCGGTGGCGGATGGCCAACTGGGCGATCTCCAGTGAGCGGGCCGCGGTGCGCATGGCGGTGAGCAGCGTGCCGATGCGGATATTCCGGTTGGCGCTACCGGCTTCGAAACCGGCCACCACCGCCTCTACTACTTCGTCCAGGCTCAGCCCAGCTTCAGTGTGGAGCTCAGGCGCGAAACGTACTTCGGCGTAGACCACGCCGTCGTCGTCGAGGTCTTCGGCGCATTCGGCCGCCACCCGTTCCAAAGCGTCGCGGGTCTGCATGACCCCCACGGTGTGGGCGAACGTCTCCAAGTACAAGGTGAGGTCGAGTCGGCTGGCCCCCCGCACCATCCACCGGGCCAGATCATCGGCATCGGTGGTGGGCAGATTGTCGTAGCCGGTCTCCGCCGCCAACTCCACCACGGTCTGCGGACGCAGCCCCCCGTCCAAGTGGTCGTGCAACAACACCTTGGGGGCGGCTCTTACTTCTTCGATTGTCGGATGTATCACTGGCTTAAGGTTAGGCAACTCGGTCGGCAATCAGGCGGCGAGGTTCAGGAGCGGTGTCGGCGATGGTCAAGGCCGAACTCAGGGCGTCGTGGGCCGTGGGCAATAGGGAGGGGTCTTCGGTGTGGAGTTCGGCGATGACCTCGCCGGCAGACACCCGGTCACCGTGTACACGGCGCAGGAGCACCCCGGCCGAGGCCGACACGTCGTCTTCTTTGCGGGCCCGTCCTGCGCCCAGCCGCCAGGCGGCCACTCCCACTGCCAGGGCATCAATGCGGTTGATCACCCCATCGGCCGGCGCGGTCCAGTGGTCCACCACTTTTGCGGTGGGCAGGGGAGCGGCGGGATCGCCGCCTTGGGCGGCCACCATGGCCTGCCAGGCGTCCATGGCCTGACCGGAAGCCAGCACTTCGGCGGGGTCGGCGTCCAGGCTGGCCAATGCCACCATCTCTTGGGCTAGGGCCAGGGTCACCTCCTTCAAGTCGGCTGGTCCACCCCCGGCCAGTGCTTCCACCGCCTCGGATACTTCGAGGGCGTTGCCCGCGGCCAAGCCCAGTGGTTGGTCCATGTCGGTGAGTAGGGCCACGGTGTCCACCCCGTGGGCGTGGCCCAGTCCCACCATGGTTCGGGCCAGCTCTTCGCCCATGGCCGGGTCGGGCAGGAACGCTCCCGAGCCGAACTTCACGTCCAACACCAGACCGGAGGTGCCCTCGGCGATCTTCTTGGACATGATCGAGCTGGCGATCAGCGGGATCGACGCCACCGTGCCCGTCACGTCCCGCAAGGCGTACAGAACCCGGTCGGCGGGGGCCAGGTCAGCGGTGGCCGCCGCGATCACTGCGCCCACGTCTTGAAGTTGGGCGAGGAACTCGTCGTCGCTCAGGGCGGCTCGCCAGCCGGCGATGGCCTCCATCTTGTCGAGCGTGCCCCCGGTATGGCCCAGACCCCGTCCGGAGAGCTGGGGCACTGCCGCGCCGCAGGCTGCGACCAGCGGGCAAAGCACCAGCGACACCTTGTCGCCCACCCCGCCGGTGGAGTGCTTGTCGACCGTGGGGCGTTGCAGACTCGACAGATCCAGCCGCTGGCCGCTGTTGATCATGGCCGCGGTCCAGGTGGCCAGCTCTCGGGCCGACATGCCCCGCCACACGATGGCCATGAGCAGCGCCGCGGCCTGCTCGGCCGGGATGTCTCCCGTGGTGACCCCCTCGATGAACCAGTTGATCTGCTGGTCGCTCAGCTCGCCGTCGTCTCGCTTGGCGACGATGAGATCGACTGCGTTCACGATCCGTCCTCGCCTCAAAGCCTCATGCGCTTGCGTTCACGGCAGGTCGTCGGGGCCGAAGGCGCCGGGCAGCAGGTCGCCCACGGTTTGGGTCTCGTTCACCTGGCAGCTTGCGCCGCCCGCCTCATAAAGCAGTTGGCGGCAGCGTCCGCACGGGGTGAGCGGGTTTCCGTCGCCGTCGGTCACCGCTACCGCCACCAGCCGTCCGCCCCCAGTACGGTGCAGGTCGCCCACCAGGCCGCACTCGGCGCACAGCGTAAGCCCGTAGGAGGCATTCTCCACGTTGCACCCCGTCACCACCCGGCCATCATCGGTGAGCCCAGCCGCCCCTACCGACAGCTTCGAATACGGGGCGTAGGCACTAGCGGAGGCCTTATGGGCGGCAGCCCATAACTTGTTCCACGGAATCGCCTGCTCAGTGCTCATCTGGCCTCGTTTCGGCTATTTGCTTCGCTGGAAGGGCTGGCCCGCCGCCGCCGGTGGGATCGACCGGCCCACCGCCCCGGCCACCACTACTAGCGTGACAATGAACGGGAGGGCTTGGAGGAACTCGCTGGGAATCTCGAATCCGCTCACCTCGACCCCCAGGAACTGGAGACGGGTGCCCAGTGCTCGGGAGAAGCCGAACAGCAGCGCTCCGCCGAAGGCCCCCCACGGGGTCCACTTCCCGAAGATCAGGGCGGCCAGAGCGATGAACCCCGCCGCGTTGGTCATGTTGTCTTCGAAGCGGGTTTGCGACTCCATGGAGAACCAGGCCCCGGCCAGACCGGCGATGAGCCCGCCCAAGATCACCGACTGATAGCGGATCCGCACCACGTTCACCCCCAGCGTCTCTGCGGCGTGGGGGTTCTCGCCGCACGACCGCACCCGCAGCCCCCACGGCGTGCGGAACATGACCAACCAGGTGCCGATCACCACCAGATACATCATCCAGTAGATGGGCTTGCCCCGGAACAGCTGGTCGCCGATCACCGGGATCTCCGACAGCAAGGGCAAGCCGAACTCGGAGGTGCCCACCCCGGTGGTGATGCCGGTTTTGACGATCACCTCCGAGCGCAGGAAACCGGTTAGCCCCAGGGCGAACAGGTTGATCACCACGCCGCCCACGATCTGGTTCACCCCGAAGCGGATGGACAGCACGGCGAGGAGGGCGGCCACTAATCCGCCGGCCAGCACTGAGATGAGGATGGAGAACCACAGCCACCCGGTGGACTGGGCATCTCCGATTGTGGCGTAGGTCATGTAGCCGATGCCCGCACCGGCCAGCATGGTGCCCTCGATGCCGATGTTGATGATGCCCGACCGCTCGCACCACAAGCCGGTGGTTGCTCCCAATGCCAGCGGGGTGGCCAGCACCAGTGACTCGTTGAACAAGTTGACGATGTTGGTGCTGGGGTTGTCGGACAAGGCCAGGCTAAGCACCAGCAATAGTGGAATCACCGCCAGCGCACTCAAGAGCCGGGCCGGGCTGGCCCATCGTCGGGCTTCGGGCGGGGCGAATCCCAGCACGGCGGTGAGCAAGAACAGCACGCCGATGGCGACCACCCAGGTTGGGGGATGGAACCCGATTCCCGCCGGGTCAGGCGGCGGCTCGAAGTTGAACCGCCGACTGGTGCCGCTGATGGCGGGGGCGACCCCGGCGAGCAGCGCGATGCCCAGCAGTCCGAACACCAGTCCGGTGATCGACTGGCGATTCAGGCCAACCCGCCCTGAGGCCCCGGTTGCGCCCACGGCGTGCTCCACGGTGGTCACACTGCCCCCTCGATGGAGGTGGCCTTGAACGGGCTCTGGTCGAGCTCGCGCACCCGGAACAAGTAGCGGACGATGGCGTCAGCGGCCACGAACAACAGCACCATGGCCTGGATTATCCTCACCACGTCGATGGACACGTCGGCCTCCTGCTGCATCAGCGGCGCTCCCGACAGCATCGATCCCCACAGCAGGGCGGCAGCGATGATGGCTACCGGGTTGGTGCGGGCCAAGAGCGCAATGGCGATGCCGTCGAAGCCCATCAGGAAGAAGGTGCCCGGCTGGAAGAACCCGTTGGTGCCCGAGATCTCCGAGGCTGCGGCCAAGCCAGCGAAGGCCCCGGACGCGGCCATCGAGGCCACGATCACCCGGTTTACGTTGATGCCGGCGTAGTGGGAGGCGTGGGGGTTCAATCCAACGGTGCCCACCTCGAAACCGAACGTGGTGCGCTTGAGCACGAAAGCCACCACGAAACAGATCCCGACCAGGGCGAACAGCCCGACGTGGAGAACGGGCTGGCTGTCCACTAGTTCGGGCAGCACCGCGGTATCGGAGATGGAATCGGTGCGGGGAACTGTGCTCTCGGTGTCTCGCAGCACCACCGGATCGCGGGAGTTCACCATCCAGCGGACCCCGAACAGCACCAAGGAGTTGAGCATGATGGTGCTGATCACCTCGTGGGCGCCGGTCTTGGTTCGCAGCACGCCGGGAATCCCGCCCCAGATGGCGCCCCCCATCGTGCCGGCGATGAGGATCAGCGGGATGGCCACGATGCCGGGCAAGTCCGACATCCACGACAGCGCGCCCACGTAGGCCGCAGTGATGCCACCGGCCAGGAGCTGTCCCTCGGCGCCGATGTTGAACAGCCCGGCCCGGAAGGCGAAGGCCAAGGCCAGCGCCGATCCGATGAAGGGCACCGACCGGGCTACCGACCCCGCGATCTCGTCGCCCCCGCCCACCATGCCCCGCAGCAGCGCCCAGTAGGCGGTGAAGGGGTTCACCCCGATGATGGAGATCAACACGCCGCCGACCACAAACGACAACAAGATGGCGTAGAGCGATACGTACAGCGGCTGCAATCGCCACGCCTCGGTGAGCACGCGGTGGATTTGGCTGGCCGCCCGCCCAATCCCGGCATTGGCGTTTCGGGCCCCGTTCACCGCTGGCCTCCAGCGCTCAGGCTGCCTACCCCGTTCACCGCTGGCCTTCCGATGAGCCCGTGGCCATGAGCAGGCCGAGTTCTTCCCGGGTGGCGTCGGCGGCGTTTACCGTTCCGGCCAGTCGGCCCCGATAGAGCACGCCAATCCGATCCGACAGCGACAAGATCTCGTCCAATTCGGCCGACACCAAAAGCACCGCCACTCCTCGGTCGCGCAGCTCGATGATCTTGCGATGGATGAACTCGATCGAGCCCACATCGAGGCCTCGGGTGGGCTGGGCCACCACTAGGGCCTTGAGGTCGCCGGTCAGCTCTCGGGCCACGATCACCTTCTGCTGGTTGCCGCCCGACAGCGTGTCGATGACGGCGTCGACCCCGGGGGTGCGGACGTCGAATTGCTCGACCAACTCTTGGGCTTCGGCGTTGATGGCCCCGGTGTTGCGCACCCCACGCTGGGAGAACTTGCGGTGGTGGTAGCGGTTGAGCACCAGGTTGTCGGCGATGGTGTATTGGGCCACCACTCCGTGCTTGCTGCGGTTCTCGGGCACGTGGGCCACGCCCAGCTCGTTGATCTTGCGGGGACTCCAGTCGGTGGTTTCCTGGCCGAGCATCTCCACCCGCCCCCCGGCGGTCGGCCGCATCCCGCAGATCGCCTCCACCAACTCCCGCTGGCCATTGCCCTCCACGCCGGCGATTCCAAAGATCTCACCGGCTCTCACTTCCACGTCGAAGCCGGTGACCGTTTCCACTCCCCGGTCGTCGGCAACCCGCAGGTCTTGGGTCCGGAGAACTGGTGCCCCTGGATCAGCCTCGGCCTTGTCCACTCGGAAGACCACGTCGCGGCCCACCATCAAGTTGGCCAGAGACTGCTGGGTGGCGCCTTCGGCCGTGGCGGTTCCCACCACCTGTCCAGCTCGCAGCACCGTGATGCGGTCGGCCACAGCCAGCACCTCGCGCAGCTTGTGAGTGATGAAGATGATCGACTTGCCCTGGCCGGTGAGGCTCTCCACCACCCCGAAGAAGTCGTCCACCTCGCCGGGGGTCAGCACTGCGGTGGGCTCGTCGAGAATCAAGATGTCGGCATCGCGGAACAGCGCCTTGACCAGCTCCACCCGCTGCTGTTCCCCCACCGACAAGTCGCCCACGGTGGCGTCCGGATCCACGGCCAGCCCGTAGCGATCAGCCAGGCTGTCGATCTGGCGGCGGGCTGAGTCCAGATCCAGGAACGCCCCTTTGGTGACCTCGTTGCCCAAGATGATGTTCTCGGCCACCGTGAACACCGGTATGAGCTGGAAGTGCTGGTGGACCATGCCGATGCCCCGGGCGATGGCATCACCTGAGTCTTCGAAATGCACCTCTTCGCCCCGCACCTTGATGGTGCCCCGGTCGGGTCGGTACAGCCCGAACACCATGTTCACCAGGGTGCTCTTGCCCGCGCCGTTCTCTCCCAGCAGGCAATGGATCTCGCCCTGGCTGAGGGTGAGGCTCACGTCGTCGTTGGCCACCACCCCTGGGAAGGCCTTGGTGATTCCCTCAACCTCCAGCACCGGACGTGCCGCGCCCCCGCTTGCCTGAGCCATGCGCAGCCCAGGCTACGCCATACAACCGAAGCGGCTCGCGAAAAGCGGCGGCCGAGACTTGCCCAGCCGCCTCGCTCCTACAAGTGGTCGTTGTCGGCAAAATGGAGCAGAACACCGCTGGTGGGGAGGTGCTGCGATCCTATCCGATCTATCACGCCGTTCTCATGAGCGCCATGCTTACAGCTGCGGTCAGTGGATGCTGGCGGATTCGTGTGTGGCGAGGTCGATGACATCAAAGAGCGACGGCGCATTGTGAACCTCGCCCCACTGCTCCAAGAGTTGGTCGGCTACTCGGGCAATCGCCATGGCATGTAAGTGCTGACCGACCTTGTTGAGAGCGGCCTTCGCGTCTCTTTCGACTCCGGCACGGTTTTGGCGAAGAATGGCAGCGAGGTCAATGCGCTGCAGCAGCTTCTTCGTCACGGGCCGCTTGGCGTCAGCAAACATCAGTGACTTGACGAGGAGAGTTGCGGCTTCACTCGTCATCACACTGAGAAGGATGGCTGCTTCGGCCGCGGTCTCGCAGGGTAGGAAATACGACGTGTCGTCGAATAGGACGGGTAAGCCCTCGCTTGGACCTACGAGCTGGTACCTAGGGGCCTTGTGGAGGCCTGAGACCGCGACCTTCCAAGGTGCGAATGTGTAAGGCCCGATGCCGAACATTGAGAAAGCCGCTCGGTTTCGGTAGATCGATGACTTTCGGGCTGCGAACCGTTCAGCGTGGGTCTGCAAGTAGGTCCAGAGTTTGGGTGCTGTGTGTCGGAGGCTCCTCGTTTCATCTGCCAGCGACCGCTGAGTCACGATCACGTAGCGTTCTGGAGGCCGACCCTTGTTTACATCTGAGCCCTTGAGGAGTGGGTACACCCAATCGTCTTCGACCTCTACGGTCTCGCCAAGAGCGTTGTGCAGCTTGCCGCCATCGTCTGCGCGGAGCTCCATTACAGCTGCCAAGTCGTGCTTGACGCCTTGTCGCCACTCGACTGGCGACGAACCGTCATATTGCCGAGATGCCGCGTGTGCATCCACATCCGCAACAAGAGCACCTTCGACCAATCCCATGGTGCTCGTCGGACAGCTTGCATCTAGTGAATCAAAGACTTGGCACTGGTAGTTGTTACTAGCACCATCGAGCCGAACAGCGAAGAGACAGGCATCGACTGCTACCCCGAACGACTTCTTTGCGTCGATGCGCCACAAGAATGAATCAGCCACGTTTAGGTCCAGGTGGGCTGCCAGCGTGAGAACCCGGCGCGCGACGGAGGTTTTGCAAAGAAGCGCGATCGTCGGCTTCTCTCGACACAACTCCGTAAGTAGCCGCATCCAGATGTACTCGGCGACATCAAAGTTCGATTCACCCGTAAGCGCATCGATCCCCCGTACGGAACGCAGATTCGTGCGGTCGGGAATTTGGACTGAGTCCATCGCGCCGAGCTCAGACAGCGTGACCCACGGCGGATTCCCGAGGACCAGCAGTGGCCCATCCATCTCCCACTGGAGCTTGCCCAAGTCGTGCCGGAACATGTCGCCCACCTCGACTCTCCACGTAACGTTCTTGGTGGTCGAGCAGTTGAGGAGACGCCGCGCGACATCGGCATGGGTAGGTTGTATCTCTACTCCTACCATTTCGATAGACGGCTCGAGGACCGAGGCCGCAGCGAGCATGAAGCTCCCCTCACCGCATGTCGGTTCCAGTACCCGGCGCGTTCCCCGCTGGATCGTCGCCAAGACTCGCGTGCATTCCACTGCGAGCTCCTGGGGCGTCTGGAAGTCGCCGAGTTCCTTACGAGATGAGGTCTTGGACACCTTCGACCCCTCCTGCGTTTGTGATTGCGTGGCCATACTGAAGCCGCCACTGAAGGGCATTGCTGATCGTGATGTAGCCCTGCGTCGGGGGTTCGCCGAGAACTCTTTCGGCCAAAGCAGCGCGACCGATTTCGTCTAGCGGCAGATTTCGGTCCTCCATGAAGGCAACGAGGTCGTCCACATTCCCGCCGCGGTCGAGGATCCCAAGGATCCCTGTCGTCGTCTGGTAGTCGCCGGTCCTCAATCGGTCGATGAACAGTGCGTGGCGAACATCGATTGCCGCAGATTGGGTCTCGTGGGTGTCGGTCTTTTCGTATACAAACACGAGCAGGTGGTAGCCCAGCCCGAAGATCTTTTGCGAGGCGTCGCGAAACGGGCACGATGACTGCGGTTGTCTGAGAAATGTTGCCTTGAGATCAAGTTCTAGTTCCGGGAAGTCGATTCCGCGAGCTGCGTTTCCAGGCCTATATGCGTACCGCTCTGCGAGGAACTCGTTGAAGCTCTCTTCGACCCAGGTGCCCAGGGCCTTGCCGTCAGTCGTGCCGAATAGCTCGGGGATCGGCGTGCCGCGAAGCGACTCGGAGAACTCGACAGCCGCTGCCTTCAATCCATCAAGATCGAGTGAGCTTGACATCACTGGAGGCTATGTCCCGTCGCGCACTGAGCCATGCCCCCATACTAGGAGCACCCTATGACAACCTCCAGACAACCAAACCCGAGGCTAGAGCCTGTTGTGAGTCACGCCGGGTTCTGTGGAGGCTCTGTTCCTTGAGAGGATGGAGTGGCGATCTTCAAGAGAGAAGTCCAACAGCAGAAGACAGCGAATCGCGAAGCCCCCCAGTAGTCTGAGCTCAAGGACTTTCAGTATCAGACCGGGATTCTGGACAACCTCGGACTGCTGTGTTGGATCTAAAGACGCCGAGGCGGATAGGCGATGCAAGACGAGTTTGAACGTGCTGTGGGGATCGGGCGTGAAAATCAGGAGTTGATCGGTCTGGGCAAGGCCTGGTGCGCGCACATCCGCGCGGATCGCTCCGGCTGGGGTGTCGGCATTATCGAGGAGATGACCGGCCTACCAGTGACTGGCGGCAGGTTTGCGTGCGATTTCGCCAGATCGCCGGCGGGGGTCTCTGGAATGCGGCTTGAGGTCTCTGCTTTGCAGTTCTATGAGGACAATTGTGTTGGGTGCCCGAACCATTCTCCGGGTGGGAGGATTCCGAATCTCAGAACTTGGGCTGAGAAGCTCATCGCCGACCGCTCTCAGCGTGAAGCTGCCGAGGCGGAAGCCGAGCGCTTAGCTGGCGATGAGCGCATACGTCGCGCGACCGAACGGACTCGCCTGGGGGCACGGCTCAGTGCTGCTAGCCAGGAGGCGATCGATGCGGTGAACAGGCTCGACGCCGATGCGTCGGACGGAACCGCTGCTGACTCCCTGCGAGACGCTGCTCAGCTAGCGCCCGATTCGTTCCCCGAGGCTGTCAGAGAGATGCTCTATGAGGACGCTTGGCTGCTTCGGCGGCCGGTGTTCTTGGAAGTCTTGATCACTCTCGACTCGCAAGACGATCCTCCGTCTTTGCACTCCTTGTGTGTTGACGCTGTTGTCAACGGCTGGGCGAGTGCAGACGGATTCCGCTATCTCAGCGAACAGGGTGTAGTTGATGACGTCACAGACGATTTCCTTAGTGCTGTGGTCTTCCACGCAGCCGACAAAGGGCCTCCTTGGTCCCGAGAACGGGGTGACAGCGCAGCGCTGCTTCACTATCACTCCCTAGTACCAGAAGCGGTGGAGGAAAAACTCTCGGCTTTGCTCCGGCGTGGAGAACCGTGGTTCAGAGCTGCCACGGGGAGTGCATGCCAGGCCTTGATTCCTGAGAGGCAGGATGTGGGAGAGCGGCTTCTTCCCGCCCTTTTGGACGGGCTTCGATTCCATGAGGACCCGACAGGCTCTTGCGCTCTTCGCCCCGGGACAAGGAGGTTCCAGTCGAAGTCGGCCGTGTCGCGCTCGACCTGGCATGTGATGCTCTGTCCGAGTCCTACGATCCGCAGGATAATCTTAGCTTGGACGACTATCGGGTCAAGGCCGCAGGACTGCTGGGGGTCGCGGTCAGGTATTGCCCGGCGGCCTCTCTTTCGACAGACCTTCTCTTGGGCCTGCTGTTGACATGGGTCGAACGGGAGCGTGGTCTCGACGAGTTCCAGCCTGAGGACCCGATGGCCGGATTGGAAAAGGCGGGAAGCCAGCTCTGGGTTAGGAGGATCATCAAGGACATTGGCGACTCAGCTATTGCGGCGGGGAGTCACGATCCAGCTGAGTTCCTGAGTGTGTGCGCCGATCTCTACAGCGGGAGCGGGTCTAGACCTGTTGTGCAGGCGGAAACCGTGCGGATGGCTGGCTTGGCGGCGAGTGGATCCCCTGAACATGTCAACGATGTGCTGCCGCTCATTTACACTGCGATGCTCAGCGCGTCGTTGGAAGTGCGTGTTTCTGGCATGAGGGCTGCCAGGGAAGTCGCCCGGGGTATTCCGCCAGAGAGCATCCCGCCTCTTTTGGCTCAGGCTGTCGCCGCAGGTCTGCTGGACCCCTATCTGGCGGTGATTGCCGAAGCCGCGAAGGCAATACAACGTTTGCCTGATGACCTGATCGACAGCAGGCAAACCATGAATCACCTCCTAAGGATCGCGACTGCTTATGCGGCGGACCGGGAACGGGATCAATTGGTGCGAGATGCTCTTGATGCTGCCTTGATCCTGGCGCAATCCGACCCCGAAGCCCTGCCTTCCGTGTCCAGGTCGGCGCTCCAGGCAATAGGCAAGATGCCCGCCCACAATGCCCGAGAGGCGCTTCTAGGGCATCTGGCATTGCGGGAGCAGGAAGAGTGGACAGACGTTGCGATCAACGCCCTGCGGCCAGACGACGACCCACAGTACGAGTCTTTTTCTTGGGATGGGAATGGAAGAGAAGGAGGGGAACTGCTCGCAGAACTCGCCCGCCGAAGCCTCGCACCCCACCAAATTGAGTCGCTTGCTGAAACCGCTGTTGAAGCAGGCCGCACCAACCATGCCCGATGTCTGCTTTCTGCAGACGCCCTTGCTGAACTCGGCCGCCCTGACCTCGGCGCTGAGGCATTCCGTGCCCGCCTCGACGAGATTCCCGACACGATAGAGAACCGATGGCAGCGAAGGTCAATCGGCCTTGTCCTTTTGCGCTTAGAACTGGAGGACGCAATCTCTCAGGACGACCAGGAGCGGCAATCAGGGATTGTTGAGAGCGCAGCGAGCTTGCTCGGAGAAGACGAGTCACACGATCCCGTTTCCCCTTCACTCGCATCTGTGTTCTCTGGTGATTCCCTTGCCGGAGCCATGAGCGAAATCGCCAGAGGCTCTAGAAATTCCAGTGATGCCAGAATCCTCCGTGAGATTCAAGCCAGGGCCGCGCTCATCGACTCTTTGTACAAGATTTCGTCGGGGGAAGACGCAACCGGCGACGACCTCAAGATCGCCCTAGACGAACATGTGGAGTGTCTTGGGAGCGGTACCGATGGCGACGTTATCTTGGCTTTCAGGGAAGTCACCGAATCATTGGTGTTCGGTGTTCGCTGGATGAGGGCCTGTTGGGACGCCGAGAACGGAGCAGGCCAACTAGCGAGAGCTGCTCAACTCCGCGCCAATGCAGTAGTCCAACAAGCACAGGACGCATGGCCCCCCGATCTAGTGGCAGCCGCCGAAGAGCTGGCAAACCTCGACGACGAGAACACCCCAAAACAGATGGCGGCACTGTTGCGTCGCGTTCCGCTGCCGCCCCGTTTCACAGACAAGCCTCGGCAACCAGCCCCTATCCGAGATGAGGACCAGCAGGCGCTTGTGCCCTCAGTCGCACTAATCGCCCGGCTCCACGGAGAACCGGTCATGCGGCCGACGGTCCTTCGCTCAAATGCCATGCAACAGCTTCAAGTAGAGGCGCGTGTGGATGAATGGCCCAGCAACGCAGATGTGCTCGAAGTGGAGTTCATATCGGTGCATCCCAAAGACTTCCTATACGTATCGAAGCTGGCCTTCACACCGGACCACCTGCACCAACACCTAGAGGTGCGGATTGCCGGAGAGAGACCATCAACCGACCCCCCGCTGAGATTGACCGCGTTGGCAAATTTTCGCTGCGCAGGAGAACGGGTAAAGGCCCGTGTCGTCGGGAACCTCACGCTGGAAGTGGCGACCTTTGATCCACAGACTGCGATGCCTCCCAATCAGCTGGCGGCGGCACGGCGACTTTTGGACATGATGGGAGAACTGCGGAATGGCTACCCGCAGCTGCCCGAGGAGGACATAAGCGACATCCGCCTCCTGTTCGAGGGGGTGCTCAGGTTCGCCCATCATGCGCTGGACAACCGGCTGGGCGCACAAGAAGACATCAACGAAGCATGGTTCCAACGGGAACTTATGTCATTTCTCCGCGCCGACCGCTCTATCGGCGCCCGACTCGAACAACAAATCCGCCGGGCAGGCGGGAAGGCCGACCTAGTCCTCGGAAACACAGCCGCCGAACTGAAAATCGAGAAAAAGAAACCAATTTCGTTTGCCGAAGCGGAGACCCGGTTCGCCGCCCAGGCAGTTCAGTACGCCTCAGCGGGAGATGCGCCGATATCTCTTCTCATCGTCCTCGACGCGTCCACCAAACGTGCTCCCGCAGGGGTCATGGGAAACGAGATGGGGTGGGCCTACCCCGAAGTCGCCAGCGGACCCGACCCGCTCATCCCGTCCGCTGTCGGCATCGTCATCATGCGAGCCGCGTACCCTACACCGAGCGACTACAGCCCATAGCAGAGTCGGAGCGAAATGCGCGTAGGCGTCAGCCGGACGACGTTGAGTACCCCAGGAGAAGCGGCAACTCAACGAGCTAGGCTGACCTGCCCGCAGCTTCTCGCACTCTGTCCCGTAGGTGGACATCAAGTCTGTCTAGGGGGATCTGGTGGTGCCCCATGGGCGCATCTAGACGGAGACAGGTATGGAGTGTGAACCCGTGCTGGCCTAGGCGCGCTAAACCTGGAAGGCCCGAGGGTGCCAGGTAGGTAGCGTTTGCGGCCGGAGGAGGGGATTCCATGAATGAGAACACGATCGGCCTTCAAGCGGGCGTCTACCCCTCGTGAGGGTCGGCGTTAACTGTGGGCGGGCTCCGGTGATCTTAGAGGCTGTTTTTGAATTGTCTGTCATTATGCGCGCGTCTGATCCTGGGGTGGTAGATGCTGTTTGGGCGGCGGTGGAGCCGTTGTTGCCGCGGCGGGATCGGTCGCATCCTTTGGGCTGTCGCCGGCCTCGGGTTTCAGACAGGCTGTGCTTTCGGGGGTTGTTGATCCGGCTGGTGACCGGTTCGTCGTGGGTTGACATCGAGGCCATCTTGGAGTGGCGGGTGTCGGACACGACTTTGCGGGCGCGCCGCGACGAGTGGATCGCCGCGGGGGTGTTCGACCGGCTCTGCTCAGAGGCGGTCGCCGCGTTCGATCGCATCGTGGGCCTCGATCTGTCGGAGGTGGCGGTGGACGGGTCTTTGCACAAGGCGCCCTGCGGCGGCGCCGGGACCGGCAAAAGCCCTGTTGACCGGGGCAAACTCGGGTGGAAGCAGTCGGTGGCCGCGGAGCGCCACGGCGTGCCGGTCGGCTGGGCGATCGACGGCGCCAACCGCAACGACTTCCGCCTCTTGGAGCCCACCTTGGCCGCGGTCAAAAGCGCCGGGCTGCTCGAAGACGTCGAGACCCTGCACCTGGACCGCGGCTACGACTATCCCGCAGTGCGCCGCCGGCTCAAAGCCCTCGGCATAGCCGACGCCTGCATCCAACGGCGAACCCCCAACACGGGCCCCCGACGCCCGCTGACACTCGGCCTGCGCTGGATCGTCGAGTCCACCAACTCCTGGCTGTCGAACTACGGGCAACTCCGCCGCAACACCGACCGAAAACCCGACTGCCGCCACGCCGCCATATGCCTCGCCACCACCATCTTGATCACCGCCAAACTCATCCACCACAAAAACCGATGGAACCCCTGACCAACCACCTATCCGCTAGACCCCTAAGTCGTTGGCGATGCGCTCCTTGGCGGTCTCATACCCGAGGCGATAAGCGACCCGCACTGAACTCTTTGACTTCTTCCCCATCAGGCCCCTTCTTCCCTCCCAAACCAACTGGTCGCCTGTATATGGGCGCTTACAGGCGGCTGACCACGCAGGCCACAGCGTTGTCCATGTGGTCACCAGCCTTGTCGGTCGTGATGTGGTCCTCGCGACTGGCGACAAACTGGGCTGGGTGGCCCAACTCTCGCAGGACTTCTGATACGAGGACCGCGGCCAAGTCTGCGGCCACAACATGCGCGTGCCCTACTGCCTCCGGGCTGATATTTGGAAGGCGCGATTTCAATTCGATCTCTGCGGCCTGTTCAATAGCGCCCCTCAGCGCAGTCAGGCTGTTAGCCGACCGACTCATGGTGCTTTCTCCGGCGTCAATAGCACATTGGCCAGTTCTTCCGGTTCGGAATCTATGAGCGGCCCGAACCACATCTCCTTTACTTCGTCCTCCTGAACGTTCTCATTGTCTCTCTGCTTCATGAAGCAATTTTACTGCACGAGTTCAGGTTCAGGGTCTGCTCTTTTGGCGGCACCAGGTCGACATTACGGGGCCGCTTAGCATCCAAGACGTGGGCGACGGCTGCCATCTGGTAGGTGGTGTCGAGCGGCCTCCGGTTGCGCTTGCCTCGAAATTTGTCCGCGTGTCGGCGCAGGCAAAGAAACTCTATTTCGCCTGTTCAGAAGCATTGCTGGCACTACCCGATATAGGTCCTCTGCAGAAGCGGCACGCGAAAGGCGGCGGCCGAGACCTGCTCAGCCGCCGCCTTTCAATTGTTGATCACAGGATCGGCTAGTCGCAGAGTGAGCCTTCGCCAATGAACAGGCCGTCGATGCCGCACACCCCGGTGTCGATGCTGCCGTCGGCCAGGCCGGCCCGCACCATCTCCACAGCAGCGGCGGCCTCAGCGCTCACCGCCGCGTCGTGGAACGGCGCATAGGTGATGCCCAGGTTCTCGGCGGTCAGCACGAACGGCCCACCGGCGAAGCTGCCTTGGATGGTGGTGGCGATGTTGCGGAACACCGACAGGTCCACCCGCTTGATAGCCGAGCTGGCCAGGTTCTCCGAACCAGGCGCCGTGCCGCCGTTGAAGGTGGTGTAGTACTCGTCTTGGTCCACGCCGATGCCCCAGGCGCCGGCCTCAGCAGCGGCCTTGATTCCGCCTGAGCCGGTGGGGCCGCCGGCGCCGAAGATCACGTCAGCGCCGTCGCCGATGAACTGCTGGGCGTCAGATGCGCCCTTGGCCGGATCGGTGAAGCTCTCGTTGTACACCGACAGCACTTGGATGTCGGGGTTGATGTACTTGGCGCCGGCCTCGTAGCCGTTGACGAACTTGACGACTGGGGGCACGTCCTCGCGACCGGCCACTACTCCGACCACGCCCGACTCGCTGAGCGAGGCGGCCAAGGCACCGGCGATGAAGCCGCCCTCGTGCTCGTTGAACAGCACGCCCACGTAGTTGGACGGGTACTCGGGGTGCCACTGGTCGATGCCGATGTAGTTGATGTTGGGGTTCTCGTCGGCTGCCGCCATGGTGTCGGTGCCGAGCAGGAAGCCCACGGTGATGAGCACGTCGGGGTTTTCGCTGGCCGAGGTGCTGAGGTTGGCGTCGTAGTCGGCCTCCGACGCGGTCTCGATCACGCTGGTGTCCTCGATGCCGAAGCACTCGGCCGCGCCAATCATGCCCTCATAGGCGAACTGGTTGAAGGTGCCGTCGTCCACCTTGCCGATATCGGTGACCATGTTCACTCGGAATCCGTCCGGGGCCTGGATCCCACCCCAAGCCGCGCACTCCTCTTCCAAGCTGATGAGAGCCCCGGAAGGCGCCTCAGGGGCTGGAGCCTCGGTGGGCTCAGGCGCTGGTGCCTCAGTGGGCGCGGGTGTCGGCGCTTCGGTGGGCGCGGGTGCCGGTGCCTCGGTGGCAGCCGGTGCCGGTTCGGTTTCGGTGTCGTCGTCATTGCCGCAGCCTGCGACCACCAGAGCCACAGACAGCAGTACAGCGAGAACCAGTAGGAACTTCTTGCGCATCACAACCCCTCCGTCAGATGCCAGTCGGTAGGAGCAATGAGGCTACCGCAGTGCGGCGACATCTGCCGTGCTGGATCAGTGGGTTTCCGACGCCGAGCAGTGTCTAGTGTGGGGCCATGTCCAGACTTGAAGGAAAGACAGCCATCGTCACCGGCGCGGCCCGCGGTACCGGAGCGGTCATCGCCCAAATGTTCCGGGACGAGGAAGCGACGGTGGTGGCCACCGACATTGCCGATGGGGATGGAATCGTCAAGCTAGATGTGACCAACGAGGCCCACTGGGACGAGGTGGTGAGCGGCATGGACCAGGTGGACGTGCTGGTGAACAACGCCGCCATCTTGCACATGGGACCCATCGAGCGCACCTCGGCCGAGGCCTACCGCCAGGTGCTGGACGTGAACCTGGTGGGGCCGTTCTTGGGCATGCGGGCGGTGGTCGGGCCGATGCGGGCTTCCGGGGGCGGTTCCATCGTCAATATCAGCTCTATTGACGGGCTCATCGGGATGAACGGGATATCCGCCTACGGGGCCAGCAAGTTCGGCCTCGGGGGGCTCATGCGCTGCGCGGCCCTGGAGCTGGGCCGATCCGGCATCCGGGTGAACAACGTGTGCCCCGCGGGCGGCAACCCGGCCATGTACTCCCAGTGGTTCGATCAGATGATGTCGTTCATGGATCAGACTGCGGCCTACTCGGCCAACAGGGGCATCCCCGGCGAGGTCCCCCTGGAGTGCATCGCCGCCGCGGCGCTGTTTCTGGCATCCGACGAGTCGTCGCACATCACCGGCGCCGATCTGCCGGTGGACGGGGGAGCGGCCGCCGGCGTGGTTATCGAGGGCTTGAACAGCTTGGAGTGAGCGATCGCCGCGAGGTCTCATCCGAACCTTTCGGCAGTATCATTCAATCAATCGTCCTGGCCAACGGCGGCAGAGGAGAAACGTATGGCTCCGCCCACTCGCACCGATGAGGAGATCATCGGACGCTCCGATGTCAACGACATCGACACCATCATCGAAATCTCCCGGACCAACAGCGACGTCACCTCAATAATCCACGCGGTCCAAGACAACAGCGACGCCCTGTTCACCTGGGACTACGCCAAGGGGGCCCGCCCTAAGTTGGAGCGCCTTTATGAGAAGGCCAAGACGTCGCAGTGGAACGCCCAGACCGACTTGGACTGGTCCATCGAGGTGGACCCGTACGAGGCCTTCTCCATTTTCACTGAATCCGAATTCTCGGCTGAGTTCGAGCGCGAGGACCGGCCCGATCTGCCCACCGCCAACTGGGGCGAGGCCGAGTGGCGGGAGTTCTCCCTGGAAACCTTCAAGTGGCGGATGAGCCAGTTCCTCCACGGCGAACAGGGCGCCCTGCTGTGTACGGCCAAGATCGTCGAGACCGTCCCGTGGATCGACGCCAAGTACTACGCCGCCACCCAGGTGGTGGACGAGGCCCGCCACGTGGAGGTGTTCGGCAAGTACCTCGACGAAAAGCTGGGCGATTCCTATCCGATCAACGTCCACCTCAAGATGCTGCTCGACGACATCATCAACGACAGCCGCTGGGACATGACCTACCTGGGCATGCAGATCATGGTGGAGGGCCTGGCCCTGGCCGCCTTCGGCTTCATGCACCAGCTAACCCCCGAGCCCCTGCTCAAGAAGCTCCTCCGCTACGTGATGGCCGACGAGGCCCGCCACGTGGCCTTCGGCGTGCTCAGCCTCCAGGAGTTCTATAGCGAGCTCACCGTTCCCGAACTGCGGGAGCGGCAGGAGTTCGCCTTTGAGGCCGCGGTGCGGATGCGCGACCGGTTCTTGTCCCAAGAGGTGTGGGAGCGCATGGGCGTACCGGTGCGGCCCATGGTGGAGAACTTCCTGTCGTTACCCGCCGATCAGAAGCCGTTCCAGAACATCCTGTTCTCCAAGATCGTGCCCAACTGCAAGAAGCTCGGTTTGCTGGATGCCGGCGACGGCTGGCTCCGGCGCCGGTTCGAGGAGATCCACGTCATCGAATTCGAAGACTGGGTAGACACCGGCGAGGAATACGAGGACTTCCAGTTCGAAGAGGCCGCAGCGGTCTGAGACCTCAGCGGTTGCAGGTGGGGCGAGTGCCTGGCCAGCGGATTCGGTAGCGGTTGTTGGCTACCAGACGGTACGTCCAGCGAGCGAGCGGGCTGATGGGGCCCAATGTCAGGAGACGACCCACCGTAGGCCACGGGCCACTCATGGCTCTGAGCGCAGCGGCGATGCATCGGTGCTCGTCGAAGCGGGAGCCGTTGGGGTCGATCCACCACGCCGAGCGGGCCACGTTTTCTTGGGTGAGGTCGAGGGCATCCAAGTCGGCCTGCTGAGAGGGGACCACCCGGTAGTCGTCGCTCAGCCGGCGTTCGGCCCAACGGGCTGTGGCGGCGCAGAACCCGCAGTCGCCGTCGTAGATCAGAGTGCCCGAGGGAATGGGCGGAGAGAGAGGATTGGGCTCAGCTGTTGCGCCCGGCATTGGGCTTGCGCCCATGATTGGCCTTCTTGCGCCGCGCTCTGGCCTTGCGTTTTTGGGTGCGCTTCGACATTCGAACCTCCGCGTCTCTAGAAAGACTACCGACTCCAGGTAGCGTGAACGACCCGTGGAGCGCTTCGGGTTCGTCGGTCTGCCCAACTCCGGCAAGTCTTCCCTGTACAACGCCTTGATCGGGTCGGACGTGCTGGCCGCCCCGTATGCCTTCGCCACCACCGACTCCAACGTGGGCGTGGCCAAGGTGGTGGATCCCCGCCTTGACGCCATCGCTCAGCTCAGCGGTTCCCGCACCGTGACACCGGCCAGCGTGCAATTCACCGACATCGGAGGTCTGGTGGAGGGGGCCAGCCGGGGCGAGGGGCTGGGTAACCGCTTTCTGGCCGGCATTCGCGAGGTGGACGCGGTGGTGTACGTGCTCCGAGCCTTTGTCCACCCCGACGTGCCCGGGCCCACCGACCCCTTGGAGCACCTGCGGGTGCTAGAGATCGAATTGACGCTGGCCGACTTGGAGTCGGTGGAGAATCGGCTGGTCAAGCGGCGCAAGTCCGCGGTTCAAGACCGTTCGCTGGCCGGGGAGGTGGCGGCGTTGGAAGCCGCCGCCGACGTGCTGGGTGAGGGCATCCCCATCTACCGCAGCGATTTGGCCCCTGGCCAGCGAGCCGATCTGCGGGAGAGCTTCCTGCTCACCAACCGCCCGGTGCTAGCCGTGGTCAACATCGGGGAAGACCAGCTGGACGAGGCCGAATCGGTGATCGAGCCAGTGGCCGCTGAGCTGGACGGCCGGGCCGGAGTCATGGCGGTGTGCGTGCAGCTTGAGGCCGAAGCCGCCCAACTCTCTGCCGAGGAGCGGGCCGAGATGCTCGACGGCCTAGGACTGGGGGAGGGGGCGTTGGGCCGGTTCACCCATGCGGCCTACGACCTCTTGGGCTTGCGGACCTTTTTCACCACCGGTGACAAGGAGACTCGGGCGTGGACCTTCCGCCTGGGGGCCACTGCCCCTGAAGCGGCGGGCCGGATCCACACCGACTTCCAACGAGGGTTCATCCGAGCCGACGTGATCGGTTGGCAGGAGTTGCTGGACGCAGGCGGCTGGACCAAAGCCAAGGAACTGGGCGTGATGCGCACCGAGGGCCGCGACTACTCGGTGGCCGACGGCGACGTGATGGAGATCCGCTTCAACGTGTAGGGGCGGGTCGTGCAATGGGAAGTTGCCCAACTCCCTCTTGAATCAACGCCGCTGGAGTTGGAAAATCTGGTGATGGCGTGGCTCGTCTGTGACGACCGGGTGCTGGCCACCGTGGAGATTGCCACCGGATGGCGGGAACGGGCCCTCGGGCTGTTGGGCCGCGACGAGTTCGACAATGCGCTGCTGCTTCGGCCGGCGTTCTCGGTACACACCCTGGGGATGCGGTTTCCCATCGACGTGGCCTATTTGGACCGCGATCTGGTGGTGCTGAAGGCAGCCACCATGGCCCGGTTTCGGATCGGTCTGCCAGTGTGGCGGGCCCGGGCGGTGCTGGAGGCCGAGGCCGGTTCGTTTGCCCGCTGGGGGCTAAAGCCCGGCAACCGATTGGAAGTGCGGCAGACTGCTTGGGAGAGGGGATAGCGGTCGACCGACCACGAGGGAGGTGGCATGACTGGAAGGCTGGTTTTGGTTGCCACCCCAATCGGCAACCTGGGCGACCTGTCCCCGAGGGCTGTGGAGGTGCTGGCCGACGCTGATGTGGTGGCCTGCGAGGACACTCGCCGCACTGGAAAGCTGCTGGCCCATGCCGGGGTGAGCGCACCCCGGCTGCTGGTGGTGAACGAGCACACCGAGGCCGCGGGCGCCGACGAGATCGCCCAGTTGGTGGCGGGCGGCAACACCGTGGTGCTGGTGACCGATGCCGGCACACCGGCCGTGTCTGATCCGGGGTCCAGAGTGGTCCAAGCGGTTCTGGCCGCAGGGGGTGAGGTGGAGGCGGTGCCGGGCCCGTCGGCCGCCATCGCCGCCTTGGTGGTGAGCGGCCTTCCCACCGGGCGATTCTGCTTTGAGGGATTTCTACCCCGAAAGGGTCGACACCGGGCCGACCGGATCCGAGAGCTCGGCCAAGAGTCCCGAACCATGGTGCTGTTCGAAGCCCCTCACCGGCTGGCTCGCACCCTGGATGATCTGGCCTCGGCCCTGGGAGGCGACCGGGCAGTGGCCATCGTGCGGGAGCAGACCAAGCTGCACGAGGAGATATGGCGGGGCACGCTGGCCGATGCCGTTGTTCGGGCCGACGGCACTGAACCCCGCGGCGAGCACGTTCTGGTGGTGGCGGGTTGCCCCGATCCGCTCCCGCCCTCGGCACCTCAGATCAAAGCAGCCCTTGATGAGAAGCTGGCTGAAGGACTGTCCCGGCGGGATGCGGCTGCCGCCGTAGCCGACGACCTGGGCGTGTCCCGACGAGCCGTGTATCAGCTCAGTCTGAGAGACTGACCGGGTTCAGAATCTCGCAAATCTCTGCCGGTTGACGAAGGAGTCCCCATGAGCGACGTCAAGCCTATTCCCGACGACTATCCCCGGATCACCCCCTATCTGTGCGTGGGCGGCGCGGCCGCGGCTATCGATTTCATGGTCGAGGTGTTCGGCGCCACCGAGCGGATGAGGATCTCTGCGCCGGGCGGCATGATCGGCCACGCTGAAGTGGCCATCGGCGACGGGCTCATCATGGTGTCCGACGAGTACCCCGAGATGGGGGTGCTCGGACCAAAGTCCATTGGCGGCACCGCCGTCACCATCAGTGTGTATGTGGAGGACGCCGATGCCACCTACGCCAAGGCTGTTGCCGCCGGAGCCACCGCTGAGCGGCCGGTGGAAACCCAGTTCTATGGCGACCGGGGTGGCATGTTCGTCGACCCGTTCGGCCACCGTTGGCACGTCGCCACCCATGTGGAGGATGTGTCCCCCGACGAGATGGCCCGCCGCTCCGCCGAGATGTTCGGGGAGTAACCCCCCATGTCCGAATTGTTGCTTGGTCAGGTCCGCTGGGGGTGACGCTGGGGTTGGCTCGGCTGTAGATACCATTTGGGCGTATGGGCAGGCGTTTGCTGGTTGTGGTGTTGGTGTGGTTGTTGGTGTCGGTTGGGGTGGGGGTGCGTGTTGGGGCGCAGTCTTCGGAGGGTTTTCCGGTTCCTTCTGAGCCTCCTTTGGGTGTTGGGGGCGGGTTGGTGGCGGGGCAGGTTGACGGGGTTTTGGGGGGCGGGGAGGACGGGTTCGCAGAGGTTGAGGCTGAGCCGGGTTCGCCTCCTTTGGATGGCCCGTTGGGTGAGGGTTTGGGCCGTTTGGATTTGTCGGGGGCGCATGGTCCGGTTTCGGGCCAGGTGGGGGTGGCGGGTCCGGTTGCGGAGGTGTTCGGGGGCGGTTTTTTGGAGGCGCCGGTCGTGGTGGAGGCGGTTGGGGGTGCTGCGCCTGAGGGGTTCGGGGGTTTGGCGATGTGCGCGGGCGGGTTTGTGTGTGGGAGCGCCCAGTTTCTGCCGGGGCCGACGGGGTTGTCGTGTTCGGTGACGGCTTCGGTGATCGTGTTCTCGTGGAATGCGGTGTCGGGGGCTGATGGGTATACGGCGAAGTTGCAGTTGGGGTCGGGTGTGGGTGGCCAGACGGTGAGGACGACTTCGGGGACGTCGGCGGTGTTTTCGGGTTTGTCGTCTTCTACGACGTATTACATCGGGGTGCATTCGAATGTGGGGGGTGTGGCCCAGTATTACTCGGGGGTGTATTGCACCACCGCGGTGGGCCCGCCGAGCTGTGGGGCGGTGTCTGGGAGCGGCGCTCAGCTGTATTGGAGGGCCGATTCGCGGGTGCATCAGTGGTATGTGGGCCGGGCGACCACTGGCGGCCAGTATGTGGACGGCAGGGCGTTGGCGGGGTCGGTTTTGTCGACGGTTTTCACCGGGTTGGCGGCGAACGTGGACTATACGTTCTTTTTCTGGTGGCGGGCGTCGCCCACCGGTGTGTGGAACCAGGTGCATCCCAGCACGGTGTGCACTACGGCGGCGCCGCCTGCGGCGCCTGTTGTGTCTTGTACTGCGACGGCGAGCACGATCACGGTGAACTGGACGACCGCTAGGGGGGCTTCACGGTACCGGGTGTCGAGGGGCAGCGGGTGGGCGTCGGCTTCGGGGCTGTCTCATGTGTTCTCGAATCTGGCGGACTCCACTGCCTATTCGGTGCGGGTGCAGGGGTGGAATACCGCGGGCTGGGGCCAGACCGGCACGGCCACCTGCACGACTGCGGCGTCGGTCCTGCCGGCGCCCACGGGCTTGAGGTGCGAGGCGACCTCGGCACAGATCAGGTTCTCCTGGGATGAGGTGGAGGGCGCGGACGGCTATTCGGCGAAGGTCCAGCTGGCTGTGCCGAACAGCGCGCAGACCGAGATGCGCACTGCATCCACGACAGTGGTGTTCGGCGGTCTGGCTGCGTCCACGAGGTACTGGGTGAGCGTGCTGGCGGTCAAGGGCGGCAAGGCCCAGCACTTCGCGGGCGTGTACTGCACCACCCTGGCCGACATCTCAGCGCCGGCTGTGTCGTGTACGGCGACCTCGAACAGCGTGTCGGTGTCTTGGCCGAAGGTGGCGGGGGCGACAAAGTACAGGGCGAGGATCGGCGGCGGGGCCTGGACCGGCGACATCGAGCCTGACCCCCATGCGGCGAGTGTGGCCCACGTGTTCGCCGGTCTGGCGGCGGGCACGCTGCACACGGTCACCGTGCAGTCTGGCGGCGAGAAGGGCTGGGGGAATGCCGCGCAAGTCCGGTGCGCGACCGCGGCGGCGGGCGTGTCCTGCGACCAGACCACCTCAGACAGCGTGGTGCTGGAATGGGACGACAGAAGCGACGCCCAGCACTGGTACGCGGCCATCTCCACCGGCGGCGGGTACACCGGCGGACGCACCCACGGAAGGCTGATCAAAGACGCCACGTCCACCGAGTTCACCGGCCTGACCAGAGCCACCCGCCACATCATGCTGCTGTGGTGGTACGGCACCGACAACCAATGGCACCGGACCACCCCTCCCCCCGAGTGCCACACCAGACACCTCGACACCCCGGTGCTGGTCGGGCACACCACCGGCGGCAACACCATAACCATCGAGTGGCAACCCGTAGACGGCGCCCAGCGCTACCAGGTAAAGATCGGCCCGGCGGGCGCGTCCGGCGCCGCCGGCCAAAACGGCGGCCAGGGCGAGCAGGCCTGGGAGACGGTGGTGTCCACCGGCACGTTCCACACCTTCACCGAGCGCACCCCCGGAACCCGGTACACCGTGCAGCTCCGGGCGGTGGACCACCAGGGCAACGACAGCGCGGCGGTCACAGCCGACCACGACGCGTCCCCTGCCTTCTGCGAGGCGGCCACCGCCACCAGCGTCACGCTGGCCTGGGAAGACGCCAAC
>JAJDYE010000021.1 GCA_022822905.1 Acidimicrobiia bacterium
CACCAACTTCAGCCTGGGCGGCGCCCGGACCTTCGCCAACGACATCGACGGCGACGACGTGGCCGACCAGTGCTCGCTGGCCACCACCCGCCGCGAGGCCATCGCCCGCCAAAACGCCCTGAAGACCTTCACCGAGAGCTTCTCCGCCGGCGAGCAGACCCGCCACGACGAGCTGGCTGAGTTGCTCGAACTGCGCGGCGTTGCTTCCCCGAGCGCGGAGCAGACTGCCCGTCTCGCCGAGCTCAACGGGGAGTACGCTTCCGGCTTCGACGCTGATGGCGGCACTGCGGACTCGGTGGACGACGCTGAGGTCGCGGCTGTGCAAGCTGAGATCGGCCGTCTCGCCGCCAAGTCGGCTAAGGCCACCCGCTGGTCGAATGCTCTGGCCGCCGAGTGCCGGGCTCTTGGCACCCAGGACTTCGGCGACGCCGCCAGCGCCCTGGCCCGCGACGCCTGCGCCCCCAAGTCCGGACCCACGGGGACGCCTCTGAGCTAACCCAAAATCTGGATCCATAATCTGGATAACTTCGGGCCAGTCCGGCCCCCTACGGGGGGCCGGACTGGCCCGCGTCTTGAGATCGCCTAGCCTCCAAGGCTGTTGCGGCCCGGCACCCGGCCCAGATAGCCTGATGCCAAGCTTCCCCCCGAGCGGCCCTCTTGGAGGGAGTACCATATGAGTGCTGTCGTCTTAAGTTCGGCAGTGGGCGGAGTATCCGTTCTGATCGGTGCAGTTATGAACCACTTCTTCGCCTCGAAAAGAGGCAGAAAGTCGAGAATCGACAAGAGGTTCGACCGGATCGAGGAGATGTTCAAAGAGGTGTCCGACCGGATCACTGCCTTGGATGCCAAGTTCACTGGCCGGATCGGCGACCTGGAAGCCAAAGTCACCGGCGAGATCAAGAGTCTTGAGGTCAGGCTCACCGACAAGTTCATCGGTCATTTGGCCGACCTCCGCAAAGAGGTACACGAGGGTTTCAAGGCCCACGGCGAGCGTTTGGCCCGTATCGAGACCAAGCTGGAAATTGACCCCACCGCCGAAGCCGCCTAGTCGGGTCTCCAAGGCTTTGCCTTAAAAGGTGCCGCCTGTTTCACATCTTGACCGATCATCAGAGTTGTGCGCGAGAATATATGGTGAGGGTGGAGCTGTTTCTCGTCGCTGGAAAGGGCTGATCTGCTTTGCACAAGATTTCAATGCTTGTCCTCGGTGCGCTGTGCGGGGCATTGCCTCTGCTTGCGGTGCCGGTGTCTGCTCAGAATTACAACTCTCTGGCGCCTGTTGCGATAGCAACCTTGGAGGTGACCACGGAGGCCACCGAGACATCTCCGGCCGTCGTTACCCTGGACGGCTCCGACAGCTTCGACCCGGATGTGGGCGGGCGTATCGCGAAATACGATTGGGAGATACTCACCGAGGCCTATCAGTGGATAAATCTGAACCAGCAGAGCCCCCAGTCGCCCACGGCCACATTCGAGGTCCCCGTCGACAAGCTCATCGAGCGCTTCGGATACTCCATCGACTTCCGCCTGACCGTCACCGACAGCGGCCGTCCCCCAGCTACCGATAGCGACACGGTGGAGTTGCGAATCAACCAGCCTCCGAGAATAGACATCCAGGTCACCGCCAAACTCCCCGACCCCGACGAGGAGTCCGACCACGACGACAACGGCAACGGCATGGTGGATGAGAATGAGGAGCGGTATCCCTTCGAAGGTGTGGTGAGCGGCCCTGGCGAGAACGGCAATGCCGACAACGAATGGCACGTTCGGGCCTCCACGCTGCTGGTGGTGGATGCTTCTGCCACGAGTGATCCCGACGGCGAGCTCACCGACCAGAGCTTTCGCTGGCAGTTGGTTCTCTCCAGGGGCGCCGATGCGGTGACTCGCTCCCTCCCCGACCACACCGTGGACGGGCCCTTGCTGAGCACCGACGAGGATCCCAGCACTCCGGGCACCGAAGCGTCCGAGACGGTCGCTCGGCTGCCGTTCGTGGAGGGAGTGGGCACCATAACCCACCTTGTGTACTACCGGCTGACGGTGACCGATGAGGACGGTGCCGCGGCTTCGCGGATAGTAAAGATTGTGCTCTCGGACTTCCACGACGATCCCGAAGTGGACATCGCCCACCCGGAGTCCGATCCGAACGCCTCTGTGCTCGCAGATCGCCGCGAGGGGGTGCTGGCCGCTGGCGAGAACCGCTATGTGGTCTCTTTGGAGGCTGCCGCAAAGGGCGTGACCTTGACTGCCACCGGCAAAGGCGACGGAAGCGCCCGGACCGGCGCGTTGGCCCATACCTGGTCGGGACTCGGGGTAGCCCCCAGCGATGCGAACCGGCCCGGCGCCGTGTCTAGGGCGGAGTTCACCGCGCCGGCGGGCACTGAAGAAGGCGACGTCTTCGAGGTGCAAGTTGAGGTGGCAGACCCCGACGGCCACCGGACCGCGGCCGCAGTCGAGCTTGTGGTGGCCGACACCAGGGCGCCCACTGCCACCGCTCCAGAAGACATCGACACCCCCGACGGACTGGACGGCGGGTATCCCGAATCAGATCCGCCCACAGGGGTGGTGCAGCTCAGAGGGGTTGGGTTCGACCCCGACGGCGATGCGCTCACCTACCACTGGGAGCAAGTGCGCGACGCGGCCGGCAAGGAGCTCAACGGGTCTTACCGGGGCCCCAGGCTGCTGCTGGTCGGCCCTGACACGCCTGTTGCGTCCTTCCGGCTGCCCGAGGTGGTGAAGGGCACCATGGAGGAGGTGTACGTGCAGTTCACGGTGGCCGACCGCTGGGGGGTTGTGGCCACCGATGTGGTCAAGATCACCATCCGAGACGGCGACGACGACCTCAAGGCCCGGGCGGGACCCGACCAGACGGTACCGTCGGGCAGGTTCGTGAGGCTGGCCGGCGGCTTCAGCTCCGGGCTGGTCAGCAGTGACGCGATAGACCAGGTGACACACCTGTGGGCCTACAAGGGCATCCATACGCATCCGCTCACCGACAAGCGCCCCCCGTTGACCAGCAGCGAGAAAGACCAGGGCTTCGCCAGCGGCCAGTGGCTCCCCGACGAAGAGGGCTTGTACCACCCCACCGCGGGCGGCCGCTTGAAGGGCCCCGGTGAGCCTTTTGCCTATTTCGATGCCCCCCGGCTCACCGATTTCAACAGCGTGACCCTCGTGTTCGAGCTCACCGTCAGCTACGACCCCGCCCCCGACAACAATGACGACGCCGATGTGCAGGCTCACACCGACGCGGTGGTGATCACTGTCATCAACAGGTCGAGTGCGGGCTTTTTCTCAGGCGCTGTGCCCGGACCCAACTACTGCTCCAACCGCAGCCTGGGCGGTTTTCGCACCTATCCGTTCGACAGCGACGGGGACGGTGTGGCCGACACTTGCTCTTTGAACACCACCCGCCGGGCCACGGTGGCCCGCCAGAACGCTCTGGAGACCTTGGCCGGCCTGAACCCCGAGGAGTTCGATGCCGCGGTGCAAGCTGTGTGCGATGCCGCGGGCTTCAAGCAGGCCGACTACGGCGACGATCCCGGGGATTTGGTCAACGATGCCTGCGACACCGGGCGGGTGAGCCCGCCTCCGGTCGGTGTTGATCCCGCTATAGCCGATGTGTTCTTCTCCGGTGTGGTCACCGGCCCGGACTTCTGCACCAACTTCAGCTTGGGCGGTTTTCGCACCTATCCGTTCGACAGCGACGGCGACGGTGTGGCCGACATGTGCTCGCTGTCCACCACCCGCCGCGAGGCCATAGCGCGCCAGCGTGCCCTGGTGGAGGAGTTCATGGAGAGCTTCTCCGCTGCCGAACAGACCCGCCATGACGAACTGGATGAGCTGCTCGATATCTTGGAGATAGCCACTGGAAACCGCACGCAACCGCAGATCGATCGTCTGACTGTACTCAATGCAGAATATGCCGAAGAGTTCGACGATGCCGACTCTGGCACCGCCCGTGAGGTGGATGTGGGCGATGAAGCTGAGGCTGTAGGGGCCGAGATCGCTCGCCTGGCCGCCAAGAACGCCGATGCCATCCGCTACGCCACTGCCCTGGCCGCGGAGTGCCGGGCTGTGGGCACCCAGGACTTCGGCGATGACCCCCGCAGCCTGGACTTGGACGCCTGCGTTCCCAAGCCTGGCCCCACAGGGACGCCTCTGAGCTAACCCAAAATGAGGATGGTCTGCGCCGTTGACGACGATGCGTCCCGCAGCAGCGCTTTGCGGCCGTGGCTGAGGCTGTTCGCCCGCTCTTGCCATGACGCCTGTGACCAAGCCGCCTCGACAGCACGCGACGCCGAGGCCCTGATAGAGCGGTGGCAGACAGCTGGCAGGTTCCGAAGCGACAGCACAGCAGCCGCGCTGCTTGAGGTGTTGCCCACGATGCCTGTGCTCGACGCCGCAACAGTGGCGAGACGCCTCGGTGTCACCGAACAGGCAGCGCGCAACGCGCTCCGCTCGCTTGAGTCCTACGGCATCGTGGCCCGAGCTGGCGGGCGGAGGAACCTCCGGTTCACCGTCCCAGAGATAGTGAAGAACATTCGGCAAACAGGGCCCGACGGCGGAAGATCGCCGCAATTGCCTACCTGTGGATTCGTTGGACCCCGCTCTCAGGAGCGCTGTCATCTGCCGAGCGGCCACAGAGGACAACACCGGTATACCCCGTAGACGCGGGCTGGCCCGCCCCTTTGCCGGGAGCGGGCCAGCCTGTGGTTGTCCGCGGGTTGTGGGTCCGGGTTCGGGTCAGCCGAGGGGCTGGCCTGTGGGTCCGGACTTGGGGGCGCAGGCGTCGCGGGCCAGGGCGCTGGCGGCGTCGCCGAAGTCCTGGGTGCCAAGAGCCCGGCACTCGGCGGCCAGAGCATTCGACCAGCGAGTGGCACGAGACTTCACGTCTTCGTAGCCTTCCTTGGCATTAGTCAATGCATCTACATTGGCCTGTGCCAAATCTGTTAAATCAGCAGCGTCTGCGCCTAAGACTTTGAGATCCCGTAGCGCTTCAGAATAGGTCTCCAAGAGCTCCGTGTACTCGGTGGCTTGCTCCGTGGTGCGGTCAGCAGCCCCTAGTGAATAAAGCTCTAGCAAGCGTGTCACGAAATCTAGTGCTTCCTGATCAGCAAAGCTCTCGGTGAAGGTCTTCAGGGCGTTTTGGCGGGCGATGGCCTCGCGGCGGGTGGTGGCCAGCGAGCACTGGTCGGCCACGTCGTCGCCGTCGATGTCGTTGGCGAAGGTCCGGGCGCCGCCCAGGCTGAAGTTGGTG
>JAJDYE010000022.1 GCA_022822905.1 Acidimicrobiia bacterium
CATCGGAGTAGACGCAATCAGAATGCGCTGCACCTCCTCGTGTTCGACAGGACCCGAGATCATCGTCGTGCCCACCCCCACCCAGGCGCCCAGGGTCGAAGAGCCGTCCGCGCCCCGAAGCCTCAGGGTGTCCGCTGACGAGGACCGCGCGACCGTGTCGTGGTCCGCGCCGTCCGACAACGGCGGCGCAGCAATATCGGGCTACCGGGCCGACCTGTACCGCGGCAACACCCGCATCGACCGCAAAAACCTGTCCGCCTCCCAGCGATCGGCCACATTCACCGGCCTCAGCGCCGACACCGCCTACCAGATCAGAGTCTCCGCCCAAAACAGCGCGGGCCGCGGCGATCGGGCCACCACGAGCTTCCGCACCGACGCCGCCCCCCAGCGCCAACAGGCGCGGTCTGTGACCATCGCGCTCGCCGCGGACCGCGCCGGGTGCAGCGACACATCCAAGCCGTGTCGGTGGCTGAGCGCCTCCTACTCGGGCTTCTCGCCGGGCACCTACCGGGTGCGCTGCTACTGGAGCACATCGCGGAGCAGCCTGGGAAGCCAGTTCGCCTCATTCACCACCTCCAGAGCCAGCGGCACCGACACCACGCTCTGCTGGTTCAACGGCACCCCCGGCCGCTACCTCACCGCGGTGGCAGACGGAGTCCAATCCAACACCATCCAATTCGCCGGCACCCCCCCAGCCCCCCAAACCTCTGCGCCCGAAGCGCCGCGGATCATCGGCTTCGTCAACGGCCCCGACACCGTCGGCGTCGTGTGGAACCCGCCCACCGACAACGGCGGCGCGCCCATCACCGGATACACCATCGACCTCTACCACAACAACCGCCGAATCGACACCAAAACCCTGAGCGCCAACACACGGGAAACCGAGTTCAAAAACCTGAGCGCCGACACCGCCTACCAAGTCCGCATCACCGCCCACAACACCGCAGGAACCAGCAACCCAACCGTCGCCAACGCCCGCACCAGCCCCGCAACCAGCGCCCCAAGCACGCCCAGAAGCCTGAGAGTGTCCGCGGACGAGGACAGCGCGACCGCGTCATGGAACCCGCCCTCCGACAACGGCGGCACAGCAATATCGGGCTACCAGGCCGACCTCTACCGCGGCAACACCCGCGTCGACCGCAAAAACCTCTCCGCCTCCCAGCGATCCACCACCTTCACCGGCCTCAGCGCCGACACCGCCTACCAAATCAGAATCTCAGCCCAAAACAGCGCCGGCCGCAGCGCCAGCACCGCAGCCAACATCCGCACCAACCCCGCCCCCCAGCGCCAACAGGCGCGGTCTGTGACCATCGCGCTGGCCGAGGACCGCGCCGGCTGCTCGGACCAGTCGTCGCCGTGCCGGTGGCTCAGCGCCTCCTATTCGGGCTTCTCGCCGGGCAGCTACCGAGTGCGCTGCTACTGGAGCACATCGCGCAGCAGCCTGGGAAGCCAGTTCGCCACATTCACCACCTCCAGAATCAACGGCACCAACCCCGCACTGTGCTATTTCAACGGAACCCCCGGCCGCCACCTCACCGTCGTGGTGGACGGCGTCCAATCCAACACCATCCAATTCACAGGCACCCCCCCAACACCCCAGGCCACTGCGCCGGGGCCGCCGCGCATCGTCGGCTTCGTCAACGGCCCCGACACCGTCGGCGTGGTGTGGAACCCGCCATCAGACAACGGCGGCGCGCCCATAACCGGATACACCATCGACCTCTACCACAACAACCGCCGAATCAACACCAAAACCCTGGGCCCCAACACACGGGAGACCGAGTTCAAAGGCCTCAGCCCCGACACCGCCTACCAAGTCCGCATCACCGCCCACAACACCGCAGGAACCAGCAACCCCCGCACCGCCAACGCCCGCACCAACACCGCAACCAGCACCCCAAGCACGCCCAGAAGCCTGAGAGTTTCTGCCGATGAGAACAGCGCGACCGCGTCATGGAACCCGCCCTCCGACGACGGAGGCGCAGCAATATCGGGCTACCGGGCAGACCTGTACCGCGGCAACACCCGCGTGGACCGCAAAAACCTGTCCGCATCCCAGCGGTCCACCACGTTCGCCGGGCTCAGCGCCGACACCGCCTACCAGATCAGGGTCTCCGCTGAGAACAGCGCCGGCCGCAGCGCCAGCGCCGCAGCCAGCTTCCGCACCGACGCAGCATCGACAAGGCAAGAGTCCGGCCTCCCCTCCGAACCGCGCAGCGTCAGGGTCACAGCAGGCGAGAACCGGGCAACAGTGTCGTGGTCCCCTCCCGCCAGCAACGGCAACAACCCTCTGACCGGATACCAGGCAGAGCTCTTCCGCGGCGGCACCTTCATCACCCGCAAAATCCTGCTGGCATCCAGCCGGTCGACAAGCTTCAGCAACCTCAGCGCCGACACCGCCTACCAAGTCCTCATCTCAGCCCGAAACAACAAAGGCCTCAGCACCCCGACAGCAGCCGACTTCACAACAGACGCACCCGAAGACACCCGATCAGTGACCATCACCCTGGGAGCGGACCGCGCCAACTGCCAAGACACCTCGAAACCGTGCCGGTGGCTCAGCGCCCAGTTCTCCGGCTTCACCCCCGGCCGACACAACGCCCACTGCTACTACAGCACAACACCCACAAGCCTCGGCACCCGGTCCTGGTCAGGCACCGTCGACACCAGATCGGGAAACGACTCCACCCTCTGCTGGTTCAACGCCACCCCGGGCCTCCACCTGACCGCAGTAATAGACGGCGTCCAATCCAACACCATCCAACTCGCAGGCACCGCGCCCACCGCACCTGGTGCGCCCCGAAACGTAAGAGCCGTACCGGTGAACACCAACCAGATCAAAGTGACCTGGGACCCTCCCGCCAACAGTGGCAGCAGCCCGATCAGCCACTACACAGTGAACTTCTCCCGACCCCCCAGCAGCTTCAGCCACACAGCAACAGTAAGCGCAACCGCCGGCAACACCTACACCTACCCAGCCAACAAACTACGCCAAAACACCATCTACACAATCAAAATAACCGCAATAAACCAAGCCGGCCTACCCAGCCCCATTTATACCACCACTGCCCGAACCAACACAACTCAGGAACCCACCTCCACTCCCACCCACATCTTCCCCCCTTCCCCACCTCAGAATCTAAAGGCTGTTAGTAGCGAAGACCAGTTGACTATCTCTTGGACACCACCAAACAACGACGGAGGCAGTCCAATAGCTCATTATATCGCGACATTAAAAGCCGATATACCTTGGTCAGTGTCTCAGTTTACACTAACCAAAGAACCCCTGGTTGAGTTTACTGAATTATCCGCTGGGACGGCGTACACATTTACGGTTTACGCCAACAATGGCACCCACGAAAGCGAAACAATAACTAGAACCTTCCTAACAGAGCCTGCCACAAAGTTGGAGGCACCCTCAAATTTGAAATTAGAGGTAGGAAATTCAATGAATCCTTTGGACAAACACAACACAGGAACGCTTACTTGGGACAGAGTAAAAAATGCAGATGAGTATGAAGTAAAGTGGTGGTATGTTCAGCCCAAAGGGCCGGACCTGGATCTCCAAGAATGGAATCACCTAAGGGGAGGACACATTAGAATGGCTAAACTCAATAGCGTGCCAACGCTTCAGAATCTTCTGGATAGTCTTGAATTGGAATGGGACGGGGAAGAGCCTGAAGCCAAAAGAACTTCATCTAATAAAATAGAAATTGAAAAGATACCCGACGAAGCACAACATGGTCTTTTACGGATGACCGTACGTGCTATATCAACACCTACTATATCAACAAACGCCGAGATATCCTCTGATTGGTCTCATGGCCCACCACCTACAAAATACTACAGCCTTGAAAGCAGGCCTCACTGGGGGTTTATGCTTGCAGTTGATAACAGTTGTTCTCACAATAGAATCTTTAGTGAGAAAACATGGCAGCCAACCGAGTTTCTTGCGGCGCAGGGCCTTAAACTAGTCTTCGGCAACTCGGTTACAAGTCTTGTTCACGCTGGTTTTTCGCTCTTTCGGGAAATGCTGAAGAATTGCAAGAGCTTCAAAGAGGCCGCGGCGGTAGCTCTCGTAAAGGCCGCACACTTAGAGTGGTTGTTAAGCTTTCTTAAATGGGCCGTGGACAGAGCGTGCAAATTTCATATCGGGTATGCATATTCTCCTTTCGATAAAGACAATGAGGAACATCTAAAGTTGGGTCCCGAGAGTTTACATACGATTTGCGGGGGCCTTATGGTTAAAAACTGAGCCTTCGCGTAATCGTGGGGCAGGGGGTGGTTGAGGGTCCGCCACTGAGGGTGGGGGCCTGCCCGATTTTGTGACTGTCGCATGGTTCAAGAGGCGGGAGGCCTCAGGACATTGGACGGGGGCAGGCCGGTGGCCCACGTGACCCATGATCTGGGGATCGGGGCGACGAGTCTGGGGAACTGGGTCCGCCAGGCCCGCGTCGACCGGGGCGAGCGGCCGGGTTTGACGACCGGGGAGCGCTCGGAGCTGGTGCGGTTGCGCCGGGAGAACTCGAAGCTACGGATGGAGCGTGAGCTGCCATGCGAGCGACGGCCTGCTGGGTGCAGGAGTCAGGACAGTGACCCGGTATCGGTGGGTCGCTGCCCGGAGGGCCGAGGGGTTTCCAACTGCGGTGTCGTGCCGGGTTGCCGGTGTGAGCCGCCAGTCGTTATACGACTGGGCCGCCCGCCACCAGGCGGGGCCCTCCCCGAAGGAGATGGCCGAGGCCGAGCTGGTCGGTGCGATACGCGCCGTCCACGCGGACTCCGGCGGGGCCTACGGGTCGCCCAGGGTGACCGCGCAGCTGCACCGGCAGGGCCGCAGGGTCAACCGCAAGCGCGTCGAGAGGCTCATGCGCCAAAACGGGATCTGCGGCATCCACAAGCGCCGCAAGCCCCGTTGGAAGGGCTCTGAGGCCTCCGGATCGGCGCCGGCGGTTCCGCCCGGGGCCACCCGATGTGGTTTGGGCCGGCGACATCACCTACATCCCCACCGCCCAGGGGTGGCTGTACCTCGCCGTCGTGCTTGACGTCGGCTCCAAGCGGACCGTCGGCTACTCCATGGCCGACCACGCCCGCTCAGAGCTCGTCGTCGACGCCCTAGACACAGCCGCCGCGGCCGTTCGCTGGTCTTGAGCGGCGTGGGTCTCTGAACTGGCCGCGGTGTCGGATGCCAATTTCGCCAACGATGCTTTCGTGGCGGTGTTCCGAGCCAGGGAAACGAGGAGTCGGCCGACCTTGCGAGCATCACGGCGCCTTCCATCCAGGGCCGGGCTGAGCGCAAGTCGAACTGTCGCCGGGTTGATGTCGGCGTGTTCAATTCTCGGTAAGGCTCTAGCCTGTGCTGGCCCGCCGGCGGTCACAGTCGGGGATAGCCGACACCGTGATGGTCCCCGTAGGGAGGGGGTTCGAATGGTTCCGCTGGGCCGGGATCCAGGCTCAGGGCGAGGCTGATCGCCTCGTCCAGGGGTATCTTCTCGCCCCACACCAACTGGCCCTGCATCATCTCGTACCCTTCAGCGAGCGCCTCGTGCTCCGGGGTGGACGGGTCGAATGAGCGGATCGACGCGAACCCGTCTGGGGGGCGAGGAGGAGACCCAGGCTGGCGCCACTGCTGGGCAAGGTGCAGCAGGGCGGGACTGTCCCGCCCGATGTGCCCCTCGAAGTCGCCGGCGCAGAGTGCGATGGAGGCCAGGTCGTACACGTCTCTGGCCCTGTACCTGATCGCGTTGATGTCGCCCGACTCCGACATCTGCGTCTGGGCGAGCAGCTTGTTCATCGCCGTAGTGCCCGGTCCCAGGGCGAGGAACTCGAAGCCGCCTAGCTCCGGGTGTGCCCTCAAGTCCTCATCGCTGGCCAGCCGGCCTATAAGGGAGGTGACAGGCATGTGCTCGGCCCATATCGGATGGGCGATTGCATCCTGCCGCACTATGTCCACGTTGGACAGGGCGGGGGAACCCTTGGTGGTGACCTTGAAGAAGAAGTGGTCGGCGCTTCGGCCCTCTGAGTTGTATGCACCCCCCAGGGATTTCGACACGGTTGCGGCGGCCGCCTTGCACGATGCCTTGAACTGCTTTGGCTTGAGATCGTCGTCGGGGTCGAGCACCAAGTCGATGTCCTCCGACCACCGTTCGGCCACGTTCCACGCGGCAGAAAGAGAAGTCCCGCCTCCGAACATGATCCTCCCGGCCGATGAGCCGGCGGGAAGATGTTTCGTCGGGTAGGCGCGAAGAAGTTGTGAGCCTCCCAGGCGTGACTGCCAGGCGTAGAGGGTTCTGACGAGCCAATAGTCGTGGACGATCATCTCGGGGGTAAACCCGTAAGCGTTGGCAGCGCTGCTTACCAGGCTCTCGAATTTGGCCCTGTTGGCAGCCAGGGGTGTCGCTTCAATCACACCTCCGCTTCCGTCCCCGGTGGGTGGTGAGGCGCCGAGGCCAACAGAGTGGCTCGCCACCCTGGGCAGGGCTTTCCTCTTGCCGCGACGAGTCTTGTGGGAAGGGTATGGGCATGTGTCCCAGTAGTTCTCGCAAGGAGATCCAAGGGCAGTACGGGCCCCACACTTCCTGCGCTGGCGGCTCATCCCACCTCGGTCACATCTGGCAGATCGGACGCGAGCATGGACACGACGGAGCCGAAGGACATCTCACCCTTGCCAGCGGGCCACTTGGAGTCCGCCCTCTCGCTCTCAGCGGCCCACAGCAGCCTCTCTTTGTTGATGGGCGTGCGGGGCTTGTATTTCCAATTCCCCTCCACAATCCCGGAGATCGCGGAGCCCCAAAGGCGGGGGTCTGCCGCACCGCAGGAACGAGCACCCTCAAGCAGAGTCGCCTCGTTCCAGTTGAGGTCGCGGCGACGGGGATTTGGGCGGTGCTTGTAGCCCACCTCCTCGCCTTTCAGGGGCATCCTCGGAGGAACCAGATTTCGGATAGGAACTGCGATCTCCACCTGCACAGGCACTTGCGTGCCCCACCCCAGGGCCAATAGCGCGTTCCAATCCGCATACCCAGACCCCGGTGGGGCAGCCGCCCAGTAAAAGGACGAGTTGATGCGGGGAACGAGCCCGTGCAAGCTGCTGATCGAAGGCGGCTGCCGCCAATAGAGGCCGCGCGCCGCCCGCCCGATGATCGAAGGCGCATCAGCCAAAAGGCGTTTGATGAGATCGTTCACGATCTGCTTGGGGGCAGGCACCGCGGGCACAGTGAACCACGTGCCCACGGGGAGTCCGACAATCCACTCCCTTGCCGCCTCTGTCTCCGCGGCCGGCCTCCCGCCATCAATCAATGCCATGTAGGAATTATATCACACTGCTTGGAAATGTTCGGGGCTAATGCACGTAAGCAAGCAGAATCGCCCTGACCAGGGGATACGCATGCAACCCCCGAGGCGTTATCCCGGCCAAGGGGACTGTTGGTTGCTTATGCACATAGCCCCCTTCGCGTTCCCGTTCTTTGGATGATTGTCGAGGGTCATAGTCTTTGAACCATGACCGTGACCCTTGAGGAGTTTCGCCGGCAAGCCCAGGAGTTCCTAGCGGAGAACGCTGTTCCCCGCAGCGAGCCTCCTGTGGAGTGGACTGAGGAATCGCTGGTGGCCGAGTGCCGCAGGTTCCACGGCGCGCTGGCCGACGCCGGTCTGGGGGGCATCGCCTATCCGGTGGAACACGGCGGATTGGGCCTGGACAAGAGCTACCTCGAGGTGTTCAACCAGGAGCTGTCCCGCTATCAGGCGCCACTGGTGCCCGCGGCCATCTCCCATGGGATGTGCCTGCCGGTGATGAACGACTTCGGCACTCCTGAGCAGCGGGCTCGCTACCAGGCCAGGATCATCCGCTGCGACGACCTGTGGTGCCAGATGTTCTCCGAGCCCGGCGCCGGCTCCGATGTGGCCTCGCTGGCCACCCGGGCGGTGCGCGACGGCGATGAGTGGGTGCTGAACGGCCAGAAAGTCTGGACCTCGGGCGCCCAGTATTGCGAATACGGGCTGTGCGTGGCCCGAACCGATCCCGCCCAGCCCAAACACCGGGGGCTGTCCATGTTCATCATCGACCTGTCGCTGCCCGGCGTGGACATCCGGCCGCTACGCCAGATCAACGGGAGCTCGCACTTCAACGAGATCTACTTGACCGACGTGCGGGTGAGCCACGACTGCCTCGTGGCGGGAGAGGGCGAAGGCTGGAACGTGGCGGTGGCCATGCTGATGTACGAGAGGGTGGCCATCGGCGCCGGCGGCTCCGGGGCCATGGGCAGCCGCATGGGCAGCACCCAGCTCATTGCCGAAGCCCAGAAGCGGGGCCGCAATACCGATCTTGTTACCCGAGGAGCTCTGGTCGATCTCCACATCAGGGAGCGGATCCAGGGCTTTATCGGGATGCGGATCCGCCAGGCAGCCGAGGCGGGTCGGGCACCCGGACCGGAGGGGTCAATCGCCAAGCTGAACGCCGCGCTGATCAGCCGCCAGGCAGCCGACTTGGCCATCGAGCTGGCCGGTGCGTCGGGCCAGGCCTGGGCCACCGACGACGATGACGGCCGCCAGTGGGCCGACGGGGTGATCAGCTCGCCGGGGATGGGCATCGCCGGGGGCACCAACGAGGTGCAGCGCAACATCATCGGCGAGCGGGTGCTGGGATTGCCCAAAGAGCCCGACCCCTACAAGGGCCAGCCCTGGGAAGAGGTCCCTCGCTCGTAGCAGCCCTTTGATCGGCTAGCCGCCGGTCAGCTCGGCCCACACCTGATCGACCGCCGCGGCCAGCTCTTCGGGAGTGCCGCCGTTGACGATCACATGGTCTGCAATCGCCCGGCGCTGGGCGTCGGTGGCCTGGCTGGCCATGCGGGCTCGGGCCTGCTCTTCGGTGAGGCCCCGCTCGATCAGCCGGGGCAAGCGCACTGCTTCGGGCGCCTCCACCACCACCACTTGGGTGTAGCCCCGCCCCGATTCCAGCTGCCCCAGCCGGCTCTCGGTCAAAACTGCCATGTCGAGCACCACCACTTGGACTTCTCCACTTTCGTCCAATTCCTGAATCTGCACGTCGAGCTCGGCGTTGATAGCCGGATGGCTAACTGCCTCCAGCGCAGCCAACCGATCCGGGCGGCCGAACACCTCGGCGGCCACCTTGGCCCGGTCGATGTGCCCGTGGGCATCCACGATTGCGGGGCCGAAAGCGTCGATCACCCCCTGTTCGGCTCGACCCCCAGGGGCCAGCACCTGCCGCCCGATTGCGTCTACATCGATAACGGCTGCCCCGAGCCCGGCGAATCGGCTTGCTGCGGTCGATTTCCCCGCTCCAATCCCGCCAGTAAGACCCACGACCAGCATCAATGTGAGGCTACTCCCAGGACTGTAGACCCTGGATAGCCCAACGAGCCCTGTGACTGTCAGACTTACCCCATGCGCGTCGAGTTGACCGATGACCAGCTAGAGCTTCAGCAAGAGTTGCGGACGTATTTCGCCAATCTCATGACCGATGAGGTGCGGGCGAAGATTCGCCACACCGAAACCGAGGCCAACGAGGACTACAAGGCGCTGATCCGCCAGATCGGCAGCGATGGCTGGCTAGGAGTGGGCTGGCCGGTGGAATACGGCGGCAAGGGATTTACCCCCATCGAGCAGTACATCTTCTTCAACGAAGCCTGGGCCGCCCAGGTGCCGGTGCCGTTCCTCACCATCAACACGGTGGGCCCCACCATTCGGGAGTACGGGACCGACCGCCAGAAGGACTTCTTCTTGAAGAAGATCCTGGCCGGCGAGATGCACTTCTCCATCGGCTATTCCGAGCCCACCGCCGGTACCGACCTGGCCGCGCTCAAGACCCGGGCGGTGCGCGACGGCGACGAGTGGGTTGTGAACGGCCAGAAGCAGTTCACCAGTCTGGCCTACGACGCCGACTACGTGTGGCTGGCCGCTCGCACCGACCCCGACGCCCCTGCCCACAAGGGCATCACCATGTTCTTGGCCCCCACCGACGACCCCGGCTTCGACATCCAGCCGTTCATCACCATGGGCGGCTCCCACACCACCTCCACGTTCTACGACAATGTGCGAGTGCCCGACTGGCTGCGGGTGGGCGAGGTGAACGGGGGCTGGGGCCTCATTACCAATCAGCTCAACCACGAGCGGGTGTCGTTGTGCGCCTCCGGGGGCATCGCCAATCTGGTGAACCAAGCGGTGGAATGGGCCAAAGAGGCCAAGCTGCCCGATGGCCGCCGGGTGATCGACCAAGAATGGGTGCAGGTCAAGCTGGCCGAGTGCCGGGCCCGGGTGGAGTTCCTGGACCTGTTGAACTGGAAGGTGGCCTACGAGAGCACCGTCGGCAACGACGTGAACCCTGCCTTGGCCTCCACCATCAAGGTTTGGGGATCGGAGTCGATGCACCTCATCTACTCCGGCCTGACCGAGGTGGTAGGGGCTACTGGCCATCTCAAGAAGGGCTCCCCCCATGCCGAGTTCTCCAGTCGGATGGAGGAGTCGTACCGAGGTTGTTGGATCCTGACCTTCGGCGGTGGAACCAACGAGATCCAGCGAGACATCATCGGCATGGCCGGTCTCGGCCTGCCCCGCGAGAAGCGGCGCAAGTAGCGCAGGGAGAAGAACGGAAAATGGATTTCACCCTTAGTGAAGAACAGCAGGCGGTTTCCGAGCTGGCCAACCGGATCATGGGCGACCGCCTCGACATGGAGCGGCTCATGGAGATCGAAGCCGCCGATGAGTGGTTCGACCGAGACCTCTACAGTGAGCTAGCCGCGGCTGGGCTGGTGGGCATCGGCCTGGGCGAGGACGTGGGAGGCGGCGGTCTGGACTTGATGGCCGTTGGACAGGTGCTGGAGGCCCAAGGCCGCCATGTGGCCCCACTCCCATTGTGGAGCGGGATGCTGGCCGCGCTGGCAGTGAACGCATTCGGGTCCGACGAGCAGCGTCAGCGAGAGCTCCCCGGCTGTGCCGACGGTTCCACCGTTCTGACCCTCGGCTTGCAGGAGTACCTGAACGACGACATCACCAACCCCACGGCCCGGGTGGTGGACGGCAAGATGGCGGGCACCAAAGAGGTGGTGGAGTTCGCGGCTGAGTCGTCCAAGATCGTGGTGGTAGCCGGTCTCGACGATGGCACTGACAATGGCATCATCAGCGGAACCGGGCTGTTCTTGGTGGATCTGTCCGACCCCGCAATCACCATGGAGGCGGGCGTGTCCACCCGGCTTCAACCGGTACACCAGGTGAGCTTCTATGGCGTCCCTTGCGAGCCGCTCGGCGACGCCGACGGCATCTCCGTAGCCTGGCTGGCCGATCGGGCCGTCGCCCTGCTGTGCGCCACCCAGATGGGCGTGGTGGATCGGGCGCTGCGCCTAGCCGCCGAATACACCTCTGAGCGGGAGCAGTTCGGGCGTCCGGTGGCCACGTTCCAAGCAGTTACCCAGCGCTTAGCCGACCAATTCATGCACGTGGAGGCAGTGCGGCTGTGTACCAACGCCGTGCTCTACGACTTGACCGAGGGCAACGACGCTTCGCTACGGCTGCCCATCGCCAAGTGGTACGCCTCTCACTGGGCCCACGATGTGGCCCACGCCACCCAGCACGTCCACGGCGGCATGGGGGTGAGCGTCGACTACCCGCTGCACCGCTACACCCTGTGGAACAAGCACATCGAGTGCAGCCTGGGCGCGGGCACCCAGCAGCTCCGCACCCTGGGCGCGCTCTTGGCCGGATAGGGCGGGAGGCTTGTTGGGGGTCGGCACGCATCGTCAGGGTCTGGCCCCCTTTACGTTGTTGTGCGGCTCTGACCGTGGGAGTGTTCGGGCTGGTTGCTCACCGTGGCGGGTAGGGCTTTGTCCCCCTGTCGGTTGACGGCTCGGGGGGTGGTGCCGCCCGCTGCGGGGGGCGTATGGGACCTCTGACAGGGACGTGTCTGCGGGTTGGCCCGCGAGGTCTTTGCTTTTGGGTGCGAGCCGTTCATCGTCATGTCCGTGTGCGCACGCTGGCAGAAGCCTCACACGTTAACAGGCACGAATTGGAGGGGAATTGCATACCTAATTTGGGCCGGTCATGAAGGCCGCTCAGCCGGCCATGGGGAAGTGCTCTGGATTATATCGCCGCGGGCTGTTCAGTCTGGGTTGTGCGTTCCTCCGGAAGGATTGCATAACACTTCCGGTTTCGGTAGTGTTATGCGATGGGATTGGTGGGAGTGCGGGAAGCGGCCGGGCGTCTCGGCGTGTCGCCCCGGCGTGTCCGGCAGATGATAGCCGACCGGAGGCTGCCTGCCCGCCGAGTGGGACGGGCCTGGGCCATAGACGAGCACGCCGTCAAACCGTCGGCCCGCCGGCCCGCCCATCGGCCTTGGAAGCCGGCCTCCGCCTGGGCAGTGCTCGCCGCCGCCGACAGCGGGCAGGCTCCGCCTCAGATGCCCGCCCACGAGAGGCACCGCGCCCGCGAACGGGCCGCTGAGGGACTTTATGCCGTGGCCGGCCGCCTCTCCGAGCGGGCTGAGCGCAGATGCTTCTACGCCCATCCCGCCGATCTGGTTCGCATCCTTGAAGACCCCGGTGCCGTCAGGGCTGGCCCGTCCGCTGCCGCCGACCACGGCATCGACCTCGTGGGCATAGGCCCAGAGGAGGCATATGTATCCGAATCCTCGCTGGCCCGCATCGTCGCCGCCTGCCACATCGAAGAGCGCTCTGAGCGGCCCAACCTCGTTCTGCGTGTCGTCGCCGACGCCGACTGGCCTTTCCCCCAAGGCGCTGAAGTCGTCCCCCTTGTCGTCGCCGCCGTAGACCTGCTCGAATCCGACGACGAACGCGCCCGCCGGGCAGCAGAGCAGATACTCGACGGACGATGACCGCCCGCCCCGTCGTCGACTGCCCGCCTGTCGCCCTGCCGACATACCCCGGCAGCACCCCGATATGGGATGCCCTGCTGGAACTGTCCAGCGACCTCGTCCACCCCGAATGGACTCTCATCGGCGGGCAGATGGTCATGCTCCACGCTGTGGAGAACGGCGCTGCCCCGCTGCGCGTCTCCCGCGATCTCGATGTCGTCGTCAACGCCCGCGTCGTTACCGGAGCGCTACGTAGATTCGCCGACTCGCTCCAGCAGCGCGGCTTCGACCTCACCGGCGCTTCCCCCGACGGGATCGCCCACCGCTACATACGCGGGCAGGCCAGCATCGACCTGCTTGCTCCCGAAGGGCTGGGCCGCAACGCCGACCTCACCACCACCCCGCCCGGGCGCACTCTCCAAGTGCCTGGAGGCAGTCAGGCGCTCGACCGCACTGAGATGGTTCCCGTCGCTCACGCTGGACAGCAGGGCTTCGTGCCCCGCCCGTCGCTTCTCGGGGCCATCATCGTCAAAGCTGCCGCGGTCAGCGTGGACGACGCGCCCCGCGCCCAAGAACTCGACCTCGCCCTGCTGCTGAGCATGGTCGCGGACCCTGCTGCACTGTCCGCAGAGATGACACGCAAAGACCGCAAAAGACTCCGTCGAGTCGGGCTCGGCTGTTCCGATCACCAGGCATGGTCGGCGCTCGACCCCGACAACGCCGATCGGGCACGGCTCGCATACCGCTACATGACCGACCCGCCCAGTCTGACTTGAGCGCCCAGAAGGCATTACGGAAGGGCAGAAAGGAATCACTCTGTGATCGTTTCGCGGGGTGAGCGTGGATTATCCGTTGCAGCGTTATACCCTGTGGGACAAGCATATCTAGTGCAGCCTGGGCGCCGGCACCCAGCAGCTCCGTGTTTTGGGGGCGCGGTTGGCCGGGTAGGGCGGGAGGCTTGTTCGGGGTCGGCGGGCCTGGTTAGGGTCTGGCCATGACCCCCCCCCCCCCCAGTGCTGTTGATTCGTTTGTAGGAGAGCCGGGCCGGGATGCGGCCGGCTCTAGAGGGTGCCCCGGGGGGTGGCGGGGTTGTCGGTTGGGGTTGGCGCTGTTCGTCGCGCTTTGTTTGGTGGCCTCGGTTCTGGCCCCGGCGGCGTCCGGGCAGTCGCAGACCTCCTGGTATGTGAACGACAACCCCAGTTTGAACGGGCCGAGCCGGTACTGGTGGGCGGGGGACGCGGGCAAGGGGTACGGGTCGAACAACTACGTGTACACCTACGGCACCGCCGGCGAGTCCAGCACAGGCAACTGGGCGCGCTGGTCAATGGGCAAAAGGGTCGGCCGCCAAGAGATCCAGGCCTATGTGCCCAACACCAGGGCCACCGCCACAGTGCTGTACCGCATCGACATCGGCGGCACCCAACACACCAAGCGCATCGCCCAGAACAACGCCTACGGGTGGACCTCGCTTGGCGCCTACGACACAGACGGCGACACAGTCACCATCA
>JAJDYE010000027.1 GCA_022822905.1 Acidimicrobiia bacterium
CCGGCTGTTTGGGCCTGGGTGCGGCCCTCCAACACAACTGACAACACCACCGACCGGCGCAAGCTCATCCACCCACATCAGCGGACCCCGGCGTTTCACATGTCTCGACTCATGCGTTGCACATGTCCTGAACCAACACACCTCCCCGGGCACTAATTTGCCTCTTGTGGCAGTCCAGGGCTTCTGGTAGTATGAAATATATGGAGAAGATCTGAAAGGGGATTTGATAATGGCGACGCAGATGGAGTCCCGAGTATCCGCCCTTGAAGAGCGGGTGGCACGCCTAGAGGAGCACTCGGAGGAGGAGGTAATCATCTTGCGAGAGATTACGGCCGAGGAGGCGCGGGCCGAGATCATCGATCTGTTTGCCACCGGGGAGACCCTCTACTACTCCGACATCGCCGACCGTCTAAGACTCGACCTGGAAATGGTCGTTGAAATATGCCACCGGCTCGAAGAGGAAGACATGATCCACGTTGCCGACCACGCTGTTTGACTACGGCGACGCCCTGAGAGGCGACCGCATCGCTATTACTGCCCGAAAGCTGAGCAAGCCTGCACTGGTCAACCAATCAGGTCGCCACAAGGCCACCCGTTTCACCGCCCGCGACAACGTCCATTGCGTCATCGAAAAGCCTCTCGCCGCCCGACCCAACCTGGGCATGAGCCAGAAAACTTGACCCGGGACAGTGCAGTCTCATTTCACTCCTGAGTTGTTTGAGTTCCTCTCTGAACTGCGGGCGAACAACGATCGCGATTGGTTTGGTGCGAACAAGGGCCGCTACGAGGAGCATGTCAAAGAGCCGCTGTTGGCGTTCATTGTGGACTTTGAGCAGCACCTTCATTCGATCAGCGAGCACTTCGTGGCCGACTCGCGAGCGAATGGGGGCTCTATGTTCCGCATCTACCGGGACGTCCGCTTTTCCAAGGACAAGTCCCCCTACAAGACCCAGGCCGCGGTCCACTTCCGCCACGAAGCGGGCAAATCGGCTCACGCGCCGGGGTTCTACCTGCATCTGGCGCCCGACGAGGTATTCGCAGGGGCTGGCATCTGGCGACCCGACTCGTCAACCGTGGGGCGGATCCGGAGCCGCATCGTGGAGGACCCAGGCGGCTGGGTGAGCGCTAAGGGTGACTCCAAATTCACACAGGTGTTCGATCTGACCGGTGATTCGCTGAAGCGGCCGCCTAAAGGGTTCGACCCCGAGCACCCCTACCTCGAAGACCTCAAGCGCAAGGACCACGTAGCCACCTGCCACTTCGATGAAGACGAGGTGACCGCAGCAGGATTTATCGACGCATTTGCAGATGCCTGCCGCACCTCATCGCCCTACATGGAATTCCTAACCAAAGCGGTGGGCCTTCCGTACTAACCGACGGCAGCGGGGAGTGCTGCATGTGTGGGTGGGTCGGGTTTGATGCTTGAAACTGCTGTCTGGCCTCGTAAGCATGGGCGCCATGGAACAGGGCGATTTAGCTGATCAGCGTCGGATTCGGTTTGAGCCCGACGATAAGCCGCCGACTGCGCTGACGGCGGGGATGGGGCTTCAGTTTGCGATTCTCACCATTGCGGGCATTGTGCTCACGCCGGCAATCGTCATTCGGGCTGCGGGCGGCAGTGACTCGTATCTGACCTGGGCGGTGTTCGCCGCGGCAATAGTCAGCGGCATCAGCACAATTCTCCAAGCGGTTCGGTTTGGGGGCATCGGGGCCGGGTACGTGCTCCTCATGGGGACGTCGGGCGCGTTTATCGCCGTATGCGTGGCGGCGTTGGTACAGGGAGGCCCCGAATTGCTGGCCGTGCTCGTGGTGGCATCGTCGCTGTTCCAGTTCTTGCTAGCCTCGAAGCTCTCGCTGTTTAGGAGACTGATCACGCCCGTGGTGGCCGGCACCGTGCTGATGCTCATTGCGGTGACCGTGATGCCCCTCATATTCGACATGGTGACCGCGTCACCGGAAGGCGAATCCGAGTGGAGCGCGCCGACGAGCGCTCTGGTCACCATTCTTGTGGTGATCGCCATCGCGCTGAAGTCTTCTGGCAGCCTGCGACTGTGGGCGCCGGTCATTGGCGTGGTGGCCGGCTCGATTGTGGCCGCCGCCTCTGGACTGTACGACTTCGATCAGGTGTCCGACGCCGCCTGGATCGGTGTGCCCGACAGCGGTTGGCCCGGTTTCGATTTCTCATTCGACACGGCGTTCTGGAGTCTGTTGCCCGCGTTTGTGATCGTCACGATCATCGGCGCGGTGGAGACCATTGGCGACTCAGTGGCCATCCAGCGCGTGTCGTGGCGCAAGCCTCGAGCGGTGGACTACCGCGTGGTGCAGGGAGCGGTGGCCGCTGACGGCACTGGCAATCTGCTGTCGGGGCTGGCCGGCACAGTGCCCAATACCACCTACTCATCAAGCGTCTCCATTACCGAATTGACCGGCGTGGCCGCTCGCCGCGTGGGTGTCGCCATCGGCGTCGTATTCATCGTGTTCGCTTTCTTGCCCAAGTTCTTGGCGCTGGTACTCGCTATCCCCGATGCGGTGGTGGCGGCGTATGTCACCGTTCTGATCTCGCTGCTGTTCGTGGTGGGCATGAGGATCGTTTCCGAAGAGGCTGCGGACTACCGAAAGGGCCTGATCGCGGGCATCGCCTTCTGGCTCGGCGTCGGATTCCAGAACAGCCTGATCTTCCCGGAATACCTGGAAGGCTTCGCCGGGGGCTTCTTGGAGAACGGCATGACTTCAGGCGGCCTCGTCGCCATCGTGCTGACGCTGTTCACAGAGGCCACCCAATCCCGCCGCCAGCGGCTGCGCACCAATCTGGCAATGCCGGAGCTCCCCGGCATCCAGGAGTTCCTGGGCGGCTTCGCAAAGCGCCACGGCTGGGCGGCATCGATGTCGCAGAGGCTGGACGCGGTGGCCGAGGAGACAATGGTCACGCTGCTCGACGCCGAGCATGCCGGAGACGCCCCCGATGACCGAACACTGCGCGTCACCGCCAGCAAGCAGGACGGGCGGGCGGTGCTCGAGTTCGTTGCCGCGGCCCGAGGGGAGAACATTGAGGACCGTCTGGCGGTGCTTGACGAGCCGACGGCCGACCGGCCCGTCGAGCGCGATGTCTCACTGCGGCTACTTCAGCACTACGCCACTTCGGTGCTCCACCAGCAGTACCACGAACTCGAGATCGTCACCGTGCACGTCAACCCCCCAGCTGGTGATGGTTCGCATGAATAGTCCCACCGGGTTGGCGTCTGTGGTTGAGACGACGAATGGGCCGGTTCGGGGCACGGTCGCAGATACGCCCTATGGGCCGGTTTGCCAGTACCTGGGGATTCCGTATGGGAAGCCGCCGGTGGGGGAGCGCCGGTTCTTCGCGCCTGAGGCGGCAGAGCCGTGGGATGAGGTGCTGGATGCGAGTGCCTTCGGGCCCGATCCCGTCCAGGCGGTCGACGGCCCCTACACCGGGGTGATCCCGGGAGCGGATGCGACCTCGGTATCGGAGGACTGCTTGACCCTTAACGTGTGGGTGCCGGCAGAGGCTGAGGGTGGCTTGCCGGTAATGGTCTGGATCTACGGGGGTGCGTTTCTCACCGGGGGAGGCTCGTTCCCGCTCTACAACGGGGCGAGGCTGGCGGCCGAGCAGCAGGTGGTGGTGGCCTCGGTGAACTATCGGGTGGGGGCACTGGGGTTCATGGACCTGCGCCAGGTGCCGGGCGGTGAGGGAACCACGGCCAACTGCGGTCTACATGACGTGCGGCTCGGCCTCGACTGGGTGGCGGCCAATGCGGGAAATTTCGACGGCGATCCGGGCACCCTGACCGGGTTCGGCGAGTCGGCGGGGGCGGGGTCGATGCTGCATCTCCTGGGCAGTCCGGGCATCTCGGCGGTGCTGCGGCGAGCCATCATGCAGAGCCCCGGCGTCGACATGACCCAATCGCCCGACGTTGCGGCCACAGTGGCGCAAGCCTTCATGAAACATGCCGGGGTGAGCGACGTCGCCGGGCTGCGGGAGCTGGAGCCAGAGGCAATTTTCGAGGCCCAGCTTCCGACGGTCATGGACATGTTTGCCACCGCGGGGGCCATGCCGTTCCACCCCGTGATCGACGGATCGCTCATCTCGGCAAAGCCGGCAGAGCTGCTCCAAGCGGGAACAGCGACCGACGTCGATGTGCTGATCGGCGCCACAGCCCACGAGCTGCGCCTGTTCCATCAGGAACTGCCCGAGGAGAGCGCCGAGCAGATACTCCATCACACGGTGAGCGGTCACATAAGCGAGAGGACTGGTACCGAGCCCTCTCCCAGCGACGTGAAGGCTGTAGTGGGGGAGTACCGCCAAGCTGCCGAGGGCACACCCTGGACCTCCGACTCCGACATCCTGACCGCCATCAACACCGATGTCTCCATGAGGGAGCCGATAGAGCGCATCGCCGACTTTCGGGCCGCAACTGGGGCAAGTACCTACCTCTACGACTTCCGGTGGTGCTCCCTGGCCGATCCGGATAAGGGGGCTTTCCATGCCATCGACTTGCCCTTCGCCTTCGACAGCTTTCACGTGGACGGCTGGCGCGAGTTCATTGGTGCCGATAACGCCGCCGAAGCGCTGGGCCGAGGCATGCGATCGGCATGGGCGGCCTTCGCCCGTACTGGAGACCCTTCAACCGCCGAGCTCGGCCCCTGGCCCCGCTACGACCTCAACCAGCGTATGGCCATGATTCTCGACGCCACCTCAACTCTGGCTTCCGACCCCCTCCAAAGGGAGCGGTCTATGTGGCGGCCGTCGTCAGACGGCTAGCTGGGAGCGCTTCAGTAGATCTCGGGGACAAAGGTCTGGTCTGACATGGGAGGGCGCACGTAGCCGGTTCTGTCCTGGCGCTCGGGGAGCTCGACCTCCTCCCAGGGCACTTCCTCGTAGGGGATCATCGACAATAAGTGCGAGATGCAGTTCAGCCGGGCTGCCTTCTTGGAGTCGGCATTGACCACATACCAAGGGGCCTGCTTGATGTCGGTGTGGGCGAAAAGGGTGTCCTTGGCCTTGGAGAACTCCACCCACCGGGTTCGGCCCTCGATGTCGATCGGCGAGAGCTTCCAACGTCGCAACGGATCGTTGATCCGGTTGTGGAACCGGCGCTCCTGCTCCTCGTCGCTCACCGAGAACCAGTACTTGATCAAGATGATCCCCGATCGCACCAGCATCCGCTCGAACTCTGGGCACGACCGCAAAAACTCCCGATACTCCTCCTCGGTGCAGAACCCCATCACCGGCTCCACCACTCCCCGGTTGTACCAACTGCGGTCGAAGAGGATCATCTCCCCGGCGGCGGGCAGCTCGGCCACATAGCGCTGGAACCACCACTGGGTCTTCTCCCGGTCGCTGGGGGTGCCCAGCGCCACCACCCGAACCACCCGGGGGTTGGTGCGCTCGGCGATCCGCTTGATCACCCCGCCCTTGCCGGCCGCGTCGCGCCCCTCGAAGATCACCACCACCTTGAGCCCTTTGTGGCGGATCCAGCGCTGCAACCGCACCAACTCCTCTTGGAGTCGAGACAGTTCCCGCTCGTAGTCCTTCTTCTTGATCCCCGGGCGCGGCTCAGGCCTTGGGGCATCCGCTCCGGCGATTCCCAGAACATCGTGCTCAGGTTCTGGACTCATGCCTTGAGGGTAGTTCCGGCACTATTTTCCGACAATAGGGTCAATTGGTCGGGTTCGAGCCGCAGCGGGGGACCCGACCAGTAATTCACGTCACGGGGTCATATGATCCGGTTTGCGGGTGGGTCCGTCGGGGGCATCAAGAGTCTTCGGAGGATCGCAAACCTTGAATTACTACGTGATAGCCGCCGGCATTGTGGTCGGAGCGGCGATGGGTGCAGCTTCTGTCACTTGGATTCAGCGGGGGGTTGGAACCGGCTGGATTCTTCTGGGCGTGGCGGGCGTTGGCGTTGGCGGCACCATGGCTTTTGCCGCGGTGGCTTTGCTCTTTACCGGACCAGACCACTTCATGGTCGTCCATGTCGCATATCTGGTCTGCGTTTTAGGCCTCCCGTTGGCCGGGGCGATTGTGTTGGCGTTTGGCCGTCCCTGCCCCCTGATCATCACCGCCCTCTGCCTCGTCTCGTTCACGGCGATTCCGGTTGGTGTCTACGCCACTCACATCGAACCGTTCTGGCTGCGAGTGGATGCAGCGACGCTGGCCGTTGAAGGCATCGGCGAGGACATCCGTATCGGTGTGATCGCAGATCTTCAGACCACCTCCATCGGCAACTACGAGAATGAGGCAATCGACCGCTTGATCTCCTTCGAGCCCGACATTGTGGTGTTCCCCGGAGACTTGCATCAGATCGAAGCGGGCCAGTTCGACGGGCGAGCACCGCAATTCACACAGCTTGTTCAACGGCTTGTCGCCTCAGTGCCTGTTGTCTACCTGGTCAACGGACACTCCGACACCGTTGCTGAACTTCACCAGATCACCCGCGGGACGGGGGCCAAGGTGCTCGACAATGAGATCGCCACGTTGGAGATGAACGGCAATGTCATCAACATTGCGGGAGTGTCGCTGCTCGGCCGCGATTATGAACCTGCTGCAAAACTGGCTGTTGACCGGCTCGCCGCTGCCGACCCTTCCGGCGTGCGGATCCTGCTGGCCCACGAACCAGACGCAATCAAGTTGCTGCAGGGAAACACAGTGGACCTGCTCGTCTCGGGCCATACTCACGGCGGGCAGGTTGCGATCCCGTTCTTCGGCCCTCCCATTACCGCGTCCAACGTGCCGAGACACATCGCGGCCGGGGGCTTGCACGAGCTTCACGGCATCCCGACCTATGTGTCCACCGGAGTAGGGCGCGAGCGGGGCAACGCCCCTCAACTCCGCTTCGGCGTCCGACCGTCGATCGGAATCATCGACCTGGTAGGCCAGGGCGAATCCAGTCTCGGAACCGGCTAGCGGAGGCTCTCCAGGTCGGCGACGTTCATCACTCGGAGGGTGGGGGGGATGTCTTCCACTACCTGGTTGTAGCGCATTCCCATGGTGCCGTGGCTTCGGTAGGCGGTGTGGATCCAGTTGGCGAAGCCGGGATCTTTGTCGGCCACGATGATGCGGGCCGTGCCGTCGGGCTCGTACACCGCGGTGTGCTTGTTCACGGTCACCTGGAGCCAGTCGTAGTCGAGCGACTCCTCCCAGATGTTGTTGAGCTGGAAGTTCCAGTAGTACACGTCAATTGGAGGAACGTCGATCGCCAGGGCCTGGCCGGGCTCGAGCACCCAATAGCCGTGGCGGAACTTCTGGGTGGGGTCGCCCCAACCACCGGGCTTGTCGTGGGTGGGAAGGAACTCGAGCGTGTTGGGCCGCTCTTGGAACATGTCCAGCCATTCGACGAATCGCCGCGCGATGCCGTGAACCCCCAGCGCGGCCCGGGCGAGGCCATGAGTCAGCCGTTGGGCGCTCAGCGGGGGAGGAAGCTCGTCGGGCCCGTTGAGACACTCGATCTGGAGCTCGGAGGGCCGCTCGACGGAACGGTCGAGGTAGAAGTTGCGAATGGCGATCTGATTGGTTTCCGGTCCCGTCTGGAGCCACCGCTGCCCGGGTTCCAATTCCGGTTCGCTCGCGCTGGCGATCACGTCCACCTGCTCGCCCGGTTGGGGATCGTTGAAAGCCAGGGCGCCCTGCCGGCCGGGGGGCGCACCTCCCATCCCGAAGCTGCCGGAGAGTGCGTTCAAGCTCAGATAATTCACCGTGCCCCGCGGCCCGCGGATGCGGTAGTCGTAGGCACCGCTGATGGGGACGCCCTGGTAGAGGGCATCGGGGTTGTCGCATCCGATCTTCACGTTGTGGGCGATGGGCAAGATCTGGGTGTGGGCCGGGCCGTGGTTTTCAAGGCGCCCGAGCTCTCCTCGGGTCAGACGGCTCAGATAGCGGAAACCCTCAAGCCGGTCGAGGTCGTCGGTGCTGTTGTCGAGGATGATCTGGCCGGCCTCTTTCAAGTTGTCGCAGAAGTCGGCCCAGACCTTTCCATTGACTGCGTTCTCCTGGATCTCATCACTCATCGGTGTTCGCCTCCTGCCATCGTTGTGTGCCAAAAGGCTAGTGGTGCTCCTGGTTTTGGCTTCTAGCCGAAGCAGTGTGCAGCTGTGGCGGGTGGGTAGCATCGGCTCGTGGTCCAGAGCAGGGCAGAACGGCGGTTGGCTGAATTGACCGACCGGTTGAAGCGGCTGCGAGCCGACCTGGAAGTGGCCGAGGAGCAGTACCTGCACTTCGAGGACCTGGCTGAAGATGCCCGACTGCGGGCCCTGGTATCGGAGACCCCCGCCGCTGAGCGCCAACACCGCGACGCTGCCCGCCAGGCCGAGACCATGGCCCGGCATCGGGCCCGGCTCCGGGAGGAGATCGGCAGTTTGGAGGAGCAGCAAGACGATCTGCTGGACAGGTTCTATTCCGATGTCTGACCCGTCGGCCCCGCCCGACTCCACCTCGGCTGCCGATCCGTCGGCCCAGTCTGTCCCCTCCCGATCGACCGATCCGGTGCGGATCGTGTTGGCCGAGGACGAGGCCATCATCCGCCTCGACTTGCGGGAGACCCTGGAGGAGGAGGGTTACGTGGTGGTGGGCGAGACCAGCCGGGGCGACCAGGTGCTCGACTTAGTGCGGGAGAAGCGCCCCGACGTGGCCATACTCGATGTGAAGATGCCGGGGACCGACGGGATCACCGCCGCCGGTCAGATCCGCGACGAGCGGCTGTGCGCGGTGCTGCTGCTTACCGCCTTCAGCCAGCGGGACCTGATTGCCCGAGCCGCCGATGCTGGCGCGCTGGCCTACCTGGTGAAGCCCTTCGAGCGGGCCGAGCTGGTGCCCGCGGTGGAGGTGGCCCTGGTGCGGTTCCGAGAGCTGGTGGCGCTCAACCACCAGGTGGAACGGGCCGAGGCCCGATTGGAAGCACGCAAGGCCATCGACCGGGCCAAGGGGCGGCTCATGGACGTGGTCGCCATGTCGGAGTCCGACGCCTACAGCCACATCCAGCACCAGGCCATGAGCGAGCGCCGTCCCATGGCCGAGGTGGCCGCCGAGATTGTCGAGATGGGCGACGACCAGCTGAAAGCCTTGAGCGGGGTCCGCGCCGATGGCTGAGGGGGTCGCCGCAGGCCAGGATCCGGGCACCGTCATGCTGGTGGACGGGAACTCCCTGGTCTATCGAGCTTTTTTCGCCGTGCCCGAGGACATGACCACCGCCAGCGGACAGGTGACCAACGCGGTGTACGGCTTCACCAGGATGCTGCTGACCCTGCTGCGCGACCACGGTCCCGACCGGGTAGGGGTGGCCTTCGACCGGCGCGAGCCGACCTTCCGCCACGAGCGGGAGTCCAGCTACAAGGCCAACCGCGAGGAGACTCCCGAAGCGCTGCGTCAGCAGATGGGCATTGTCCGCCAGCTGGTGGACACGCTGGGGATCGCCGCGGTGGACCACGTCGGAGTGGAGGCCGACGATGTGATCGCCACGCTGGCCACCCAGGCCCGCGACCGGGGCGAGAACGTGATCGTGGTCACCGGCGACCGGGATGCCTACCAACTGGTGGAAGACCCCCACGTTCGGGTGCTCTACAACAAGCGGGGGGTGTCCGACTACGCCCTCTACGACGAGGCCGGCATTGAGGAGCGCACCGGGGTGAAGCCGTCCGACTACGTGGCCTACGCCGCCCTGCGAGGCGACCCCTCCGACAACCTGCCCGGTGTGAACGGGGTGGGGGAGAAGACCGCGGCCAAGCTCATCAACGCCTACGGCTCCATTGACGAGCTGTATCAGCACGTGGCCGACCAGACTCCGAAGCTCCAGGAGAACCTGGACGAGGCCCAAGACCGGGTGAAGCTCAATTTGGAGCTGATGGAGCTGTTGCGAGACGTCCCCCTCGATCTGGGCGTGGACGATCTGGGCTTGGCCCCGCCCAAGACCGCCGAGATCGAGGAGCTGTTCGACTTCTTGGAGTTCAGGAGCCTCCGCGACTTCGTGGCCGAAGTGCTGGATGTGGATCTGGGCGGCGACGGCGACGCTGGTGGGGCATTGGAGGCCGCGGTGGAGACCATCTCGACCGCAGATTCCGCCGCCGAAGCGCTGAATCGGCTGGCCGATAGCGGCGAGCCGGTGGCGCTGGCCGCAGGCTGGGGCGACCCGTTCGACCGGAGCCAACCCCATCGACGCCGGCTGCTGGGTCTGGCCCTGGTTGCCGACCGCGACGCTGGCCAAACCGTGTGGCTGCCCTCCGAGATGTTGGAATCCTCGGGCCACGACGCCCTGGCCGCATTCTTCAGCGCCGGCACCCCATTCATGGGCCACGACATCAAGCCGTTTGTCTTGTGGCTTCTCTCACAGGGCGTCGACGCCGCCGGGCTTACCCTGGACGCCCAGATTGCTGCCTACCTCCTGGACCCGGCCAGCGGGCGATTCGGGCTCGACGATCTGATGCGGACGCACACGGCGATGGAGCTGCCGGGGATCGATCAGCCCGACGAGGGCCGGCTGTTCGATGACGATTCGGGCGATTCGGTGGCGCCGGCGATGCAGGCCGGCCTTCAGGCCCTGGCCGTGTCCCATCTGGCTGCTCCACTCCTGAACGCCTTGGACGCCCAAGGCCTGAGAGGCCTCAACGATGACATGGAGGTGCCCCTGGTTCGGGTGCTCGCCCGCATGGAGCACATGGGCATTGGGGTGGACGTGGAGGGGTTGACCGGTCTGCGCGACCGGCTGGTGGCCGACGCCGAGCGGCTTCGGGCGCTGGTGATCGATGCCGCGGGCGAGGGGAGCTTCAACGTGAACTCCTCCAAGCAGGTGGGCGAGTTGCTGTTCGACAAGCTGGGCCTTCCCCCTCAGAAGAAGACCAAGACCGGGGCCTACTCCACCGACGCCGGCACCCTGGAGAAGCTGCGGGGCGAGCATCCGGTGGTGGATGCGCTGTTGGACTACCGGGAGGTGGAGAAGCTGCGCTCCACCTACGGGGAGGGACTGGTGGCCGCCGTGGGGCTCGAGCCCGACAACCGCATCCGGGCCACGTTCAACCAGACGGTGGCTCGCACCGGGCGGCTCAGCTCTGATGCGCCGAACCTGCACAACATCCCGGTGCGCACCGAGACCGGGCGGGTGTTCCGGGAGGTGTTCGTGGCTGCCGAGGGCTGCGAGCTGCTGGTGGCCGACTACAACCAGATCGAGCTGCGCTGCATCGCCCACCTGGCCGAGGATCCCGGGCTGATCCACGCGTTCGAGTCGGGCCAGGACGTCCACACCTCCGTGGCCGCCCAGGTGTTCGGCATCGATCCCGGGGCGGTGGGGATTGAGGAGCGGTCCACCGCCAAGATGGTTTCCTACGGTCTGGCTTACGGCATGGAGGCCTACGGCTTGGGATCGCGGCTGAACATCCCCACCGGAGAGGCCGCGGTGATCCTCGACGCCTACTTCGGGGCCTTCCCCGCGCTGCGGGAGTACATGGATCGAGCGGTGGCCGAGGCCCGGACCCGGGGCTACACCGAGACCCTGTTCGGGCGGCGGCTTCGGATCCCCGAGATCAACTCCTCCAATTTCCGGCTTCGCCAAGCGGCCGAGCGCCAGGCCATGAACGCCGGCATCCAGGGCTTGGCTGCCGACATCTTCAAAGTGGCCCTGGTGAGGCTCGACCACGCGCTCCAAGACCGGGGGTTCGCCAGCCGCATCATCCTCCAAGTACACGACGAGGTGATTCTGGAGGTTCCCGAGGGCGAGCACGACGGAGTGGCCGAGCTCACCGTGGCAACCATGGCCGAGGCCTACGACCTGAGGGTTCCCCTCGAAGTACACCTTTCCTCGGGGCACACTTGGGCCGACGCCAAGTAGCCCAGCTCAAGGCGTGCTGTTAGCATCAACGGGCCGGTTCAGGCTGCTGCGCCGCGCCCATTGTCCTATCCACTTCCTCCTGTGAGGCTCAACTCAACGTGTCCGACCTCGATACCGCCCCATCCACCCAACCCGCACCGCCAGCCGCCACGGCTGTGATCGACGCCCCCGACGGTGTGGGAACCTTTGACGCTGAGGGGAACTACATCCCCCGTCAGATCACCGACCAGGACATCGAAGACCAGTTCTTGGACGACGCATATACCGCCACCATGGTCCAGGTGGAAGACGGCCAGATCGTGTCCGGCAAGGTGGTGAAGGTTGACCGCGACGAGGTGCTGCTGGACATCGGCTACAAATCGGAGGGGATCATCCCCACTCGGGAGCTGTCCATCCGCAACGTGGTTGACCCCGGAGAGATCGTCACCCTCGGCGAGGAGATCGAGGCCCTGGTGCTCCAAAAGGAGGACAAGGACGGCCACCTGATCCTCTCCAAGAAGCGGGCCCAGTACGAGCGGGCATGGGGCAACATAGAAGAGGTCAAGGAGAAGGAAGGCACCGTCTCGGGCCCGGTTATCGAAGTGGTCAAGGGCGGCCTGATCGTGGACATCGGTCTGCGGGGCTTTCTGCCTGCCTCGCTGGTGGAGCTGCGCCGGGTGCGCGACCTCCAGCCTTATATCGGCCAAACACTGGAGGCCAAGATCATCGAGCTGGACAAGAACCGCAACAACGTGGTGCTGTCCCGCCGGGCGTGGCTGGAGGAGACCGAGAAGGAACAGCGCGAGGCCTTCCTGGACAACCTCAAGCCAGGCGAGCGCCGCAGCGGCGTGGTGTCGTCGGTGGTGAACTTCGGTGCATTCGTGGATTTGGGCGGCATGGACGGCCTGGTGCACGTGTCCGAGCTGTCGTGGAAGCACGTCGACCACCCCAGCGCCGTGGTGCAGGTGGGCGACGAGATCGAGGTGCAGGTGCTGGAAGTGGACCTCGACCGGGAGCGCATCAGCCTGTCGCTGAAGGCCACCCAGCAGGATCCCTGGCAGGAGTTCGCCACCAGCCATCAAGTGGGAGAGCTGGTGTACGGCCGGGTCACCAAGCTGGTGCCGTTCGGTGCCTTCGTGCAGGTGGGCGAGAGCATCGAGGGCCTGGTGCACATCTCGGAGATCTCCTCCCACCACATCGACCTGCCCGAGCAGGTGGTGACCCCCGGCGAGGAGCTGTGGGTGAAGATCATCGACCTCGACATCAACCGCCGCCGCATCAGCCTGTCGATCAAGCAGGCCGCCGAGGGCGGTGTGGTGGCCGCCGAGTTCCAGGAGCACTTCGGCGAGCACGCCTACGACGCCGAGGGCAACTACATCGGCGCGGTCAACGAGGACGTGGCCGCCGACCAAGACGAGGCCTGGGCCCAGTACTACTCCGAGACTGGCGAAGGCCTAGAAGCCGCTCCCGCCGAGGGTGAGGGCGTCGAAGCATCTCCCGTCGAGTACGAGACCGCCGAAGCAGGCTCAGAGGTTCTCGAAGGGCCGGTAGAAGAACTAGTAGGAGAACCGGTAGAAGACCCGGTCTAGTTTCAGGCGTCGAAGGGCATCCCCTGTCCAGGGGGTTTTGGGCGCCGGCATCCACGCCGCAGCATCCCCAAAGTCTGTGGGGCTGTTGCCTAGCCTGAACGAATGCCGCAAATCGGTCGTTTCGCCGTTGCCCTGCTCGCTGCCGCCACGCTGGTTGTCTCACTCTGCGCATTGCAGGCCAGCGCCGAGGAACATGAGAACGAGGCGGACTCCGCGAACGACCGCGAGGCGCTGGTCGCCCTCTACGAGGCCACCGGCGGAGACGACTGGAGCGACTCGAGCGGCTGGCTCGACGACGGGCCGCTGGGCGGCTGGTACGGCGTCACCGTCGACGAAGACGATCGGGTCACCGGCCTGTCGTTGGCGTCCAATGGATTGGTGGGGGAGCTTCCGGCTGGGCTCGGCAGCCTCGAGTACCTTGAATCACTCGACTTGGGGAACAACGAACTGGTAGGCGAGCTGCCTTCCGAGCTCGGTGGCCTTTCCAACCTCGTCGAACTGGATCTTCAGAACAACCGCCTAGAGCGCAACATTCCCGCTGAGTTGGGCGAGCTTTCCCAGCTCACGGTGCTCGACCTCAAGTACAACGGACTTTGGGGGCCGCTCCCGGCAGAACTCGGTCAATTGAGCGAGCTTCGCATCCTGGACTTGCGGGGCAACGTGTTGTCGGGCGAGATCCCCGCCGAGTTCGGCGATCTCTCCGAGCTCACCCACCTGATGATGCGGTTCAACGGACTGTCGGGGGAGATTCCCGGGGAGTTGGGCGACTTGGGTCGGCTGGAGTGGCTGGATCTCAGCAACAACCGGTTGTCGGGGGAGATTCCCGGGGAGTTGGGCGACTTGGGTCGGCTGGAGTGGCTGGATCTCAGCAACAACAAGCTGTCGGGGTCGATCCCGGGTGAGCTTGCCGACCTCTCCCGACTACGGCATCTGAGCTTGACGGCCAACGGGTTGTCGGGGGCGATTCCGGCTGCGCTCAGTCGCCTCACCGAGCTGAGGCACCTGTCGTTGTCGGCCAACCAATTGTCAGGGGGGATTTCCTACCGGCTGGGCCGGCTCGAGAACCTTCAAGAGCTGCGGCTCGGCCACAACAATCTCACGGGCCGGATCCCACCCGAACTGGGCAGATTGGGAGGCCTTCGCCAGCTGTGGCTGGAGGACAACGACCTGTCAGGGGAGATTCCCGCTCGATTGGGCAATCTGGTCGGGTTGAGGCAGCTGGATCTGCAAGGCAATCAGCTGTCGGGGGGCATTCCTGCTGAATTAGGCAACCTGACAAAGCTGAGGCAGCTGGATCTGCAAGGCAATCAGCTGTCGGGGGGCATTCCTGCCGAACTGGGCAACCTGGTGGCCTTGGAGGATGTCGACCTCAGCAACAACTGGTTGTCGGGCCCGATTCCTGAGGGCATCGCCACGATGACCGGGCTGGAAAGCCTGTTGCTGCACGACAACGTGTTGTCGGGGGAGATTCCTTCGGACATCGGCGGTTTGGGCCGGTTGGAGGTGTTGGATCTCTCCAATAATCGATTGTCGGGGGATATTCCGGCGAGGATCGGCGGCTGGACCCGGCTCACCGTGTTGGATCTGTCCAACAACCGGCTCACCGGGGAAATTCCGGAAGATTTGGGAGGGCTGAATCGCTTGGAGTACCTGGACCTGCGGAGCAACCGGCTTTCCGGCAATGTGCCGGAAAGCTTCGCCCATCTCTGGTCGCTGACCCACCTGCTGCTTCGGGACAACCAGCTGTCGGGGGAGATTCCCCCTTCCCTCGGAGGACTTGAGAAACTCCAGTGGCTCGATCTGAGCATCAACTTCTTGTCGGGGGAGATCCCCGCTGAACTGGGGCAGCTTGCCGACCTCCAGGCGCTGTATCTGAGCTACAACCGGCTCACCGGCGAGCTGCCCCCTGAGTTGGGCGAGCTGTCGAATCTGAAGCACCTGATGATCCGCCGCAACCAGTTGGAGGGGGAAATACCCGCTGAATTCGGCCAGTTGGCCGATCTGGAGCGGCTCAACCTGTGGGCCAATCAGCTCTCGGGGGAGATTCCCGCCGAGTTGGGCCAGATCGCCAACCTCACAAGACTGGACCTCGACGACAACGAGCTTTCGGGAGAGATTCCCGCCGAACTCGGCAACCTCGTCAAGCTACGGGAGCTGTGGCTGAACGGCAATCAGTTGACGGGAGAGATTCCCGCTGAATTGGGCAACTTGATCAACTTGAGGCGGCTGTTCCTCGACGGCAATGAGTTGACCGGGAAGATTCCCGGCGAGCTGGGCAATCTCAGCAGCCTCACGCGCCTGTGGCTGAACGGCAATCAGTTGACCGGGAAGATTCCCGGCGAGCTGGGCAATCTCAGCGAGCTGGCGTACTTGTATATCGGCGACAACCAGTTGACGGGTGAGATCCCTGTTGAGCTGGGCAATCTCAGCAATTTGACGCATGTGTACATCGGCGACAATCAACTGACCGGCGAGATTCCCACCGAGTTGGGCGCTCTTGGCAAGCTTGAAAATCTGTTCATCAGCGGCAACCAGCTCACCGGCTGCCTACCCGCCGCCTGGGAGTCAGCCGACCTCAAAGCCAACGATCTAGAGCTACTCGACCTAGCGTTCTGCGAGGAGTGAAGACAGTCACCACAGCAAATCTCAGACCATTGCCCGCTAGACAAGCCCTGAACTGGTCATATATCGGAGGCTGGATGGATCTCCAGGTCGGTGTGACGAGTAAGTGCCGCAAAATCCCGGTCGCAGCACAGCAGGGGAAGGTCCGCCTTGATCGCCAGTGCGGCGATCAGGCAATCGGTGATTTTGCGAACGGTCTCGCCGCGAAGTCGGCATGTTCGATAAAGCAGGGCAGCATGGTCGTAGTCGGCGGGTTCTGTCGGGACCACGGTGGCCCGGGCGAGCATGCCGCGCAACATCGCCAGATGGCGTTCGTCGCGGGCGCCGGCCAGCACCTCCATGCTGATTGCGTCACAGGTGGCAGCGTCAGTTTCCAGCGCGGCGGCAACGGTATCGGCAGGTTCGCCGGGGGTATCCCGCAAGAACTCGACCCATGCAGACGTATCGATCAGGATCATGGAATCCGGCTGGCGCGCATCTCCTCCAGATCGCCGTCCCACCCGCTGCCGCGCAACGAAAGCGCCTCATCGAGATCAAGAGGCTCAGCGGCCAGTCGACGAAGAGCCAGGTTGACGGCCTCTCGCTTGGTTTTCAGCCCGTAGCGAGCCATGACGGCGGTACAGGCCTTGGCGTCGATCTCTATGTTGGTGCGTACCATACACCAAGCATACACCTCTTGGACTGCACCGATGACGCCGACACAGCAACAGATGCGGTGGTGGGATCGGTAGCATCGATTCGGTGAGCAGTTCGGGGGACGCAGCCTTTCGGATGGTGTCGTCGTTCGAGCCTGCGGGGGATCAGCCCAAGGCCATCGCTGCGCTTTCAGAGGGGTTGGAGCGGGGCGACAGGTTCCAGACGCTGCTGGGCATCACGGGATCGGGCAAGAGCGCCACGGTGGCGTGGACCATCGAGCAAGTGCAGCGGCCCACCCTGGTGCTGGCCCCCAACAAGTCGCTGGCCGCACAGTTGGCCAACGAGATGCGGGAGTTCTTCCCCGACAACCGGGTGGAGTACTTCGTGTCGTATTACGACTACTACCAGCCCGAGGCCTACATGCCGGCCTCCGACACCTACATCGAGAAGGACTCGTCGGTGAACGACGAGATCGACCGGCTGCGCCACTCCACCACCGAGGCGCTGTTGACCCGGCGGGACGTGATCGTGGTGGCGTCGGTGTCGTGCATCTACGGGTTGGGCGGCCCCGACGAATACAAGAACCTGCTGTGCATCGCCAAAGCGGGCCAGAGCTACGACCAGCGCGACCTGCTGCGGCGGCTGGTGGATATGCAGTACGAGCGCAACGACACCAACTTGGTGCGGGGCCGGTTCCGGGTACGGGGCGACGTCATCGAGGTCCACCCGGCGTATGAGGAGTTTGTGGTTCGCATCCAATTGTTCGGCGACGAGGTGGAGCAGATCACCACCGTCGACCCGGTGACCGGGGAGCGGCTCCACACTCTGAGCGAGGTCGTGGTGTTCCCGGCCACCCACTATGTGGCCGGCGACGAGCGGATGCGCCAAGCCATTGAGGGCATAGAGGCTGAGCTCCAAGAGCGGCTGGCCTATTTCGAAAAGGAGGGGCAACTGCTGGAGGCCCAGCGGCTGCGGATGCGCACCACCTACGACTTGGAGATGATGCAGGAGATCGGCTTCTGCAACGGCATCGAGAACTACTCCCGCCACATCGACGGCCGGGCCCCCGGCGAGCGGCCCTACACCCTGCTGGACTACTTTCCCGACGATTTCATCACCGTGATCGACGAGTCCCACGTGGCCGTTCCCCAGCTTCACGGCCAATTCGAGGGCGACCGCAGTCGCAAGAACACCCTGGTTGACCACGGCTTCCGGCTTCCCTCGGCGGTAGACAACCGTCCGCTGCGGTTCGGGGAGGTAATGGAGCGAGTAGGCCAGGTGGTGTTTCTGTCGGCTACTCCCAGTGACTATGAGATCAGTGTCTCCGATCAGGTGGTGGAGCAGATCGTGCGCCCCACCGGGCTGGTGGATCCCGAGGTGCAGGTGCGTCCCACCAAGGGCCAGATCGACGACCTGATGAAGCTCATCGAGGACCGCACCGAGGCGAGTCAGCGGGTGCTTGTGACCACCTTGACCAAGAAGATGGCCGAGGATCTCACCGAGTACCTGTTGGAGCTGGGGGTGCGGGTCCGCTACCTGCACAGCGAGGTGGACACCATCGAGCGGATCGAGATTCTGCGCGACCTGCGTCTGGGCGAGTTCGACGTGTTGGTAGGCATCAATCTGCTGCGGGAGGGCTTGGATCTGCCCGAGGTGTCGCTGGTGGCCATTCTCGACGCCGACAAGGAGGGGTTTCTGCGCAGCGAGACCTCGCTGATCCAGACCATCGGCCGGGCAGCGCGAAATGTGGACGGCCAGGTGATCATGTACGCCGACATGGTGACCGACTCCATGAGGCGGGCGATCTCGGAGACCCACCGGCGGCGGGGATTGCAACAGGCGTTCAACGAGCAGCACGGCATCAACCCCCAGACCATCCGCAAGGCGGTCAGCGACATCCTGGCTGAGCTGCGCCCGGCCGAAGACGGGGTGCCCATCCCTGGCGGGGCCCAGCGCTCCCGCTCAATGGATCAGTCTCGGCGGCGCCCCGAGGTGATCGACTTGGACACCGGTGGCATCGAGCGCCTCATCCACACGCTTACCGAGGAGATGAACGACGCCGCCGCCGAGCTGAAGTTCGAGTACGCCGCCCGTCTGCGAGACGAGATCAAAGACTTGCAGCGCGACCTTCGGGCGATGGTCTAGGAGCTGCCTTCGTCAGAGCTCCCGGCCTACTCGGGCGCCGGCGTGGATGGCGGCCATGATGCTGTTGGTGCCGTTGACGTCGCCCACCAGGTGCATGTTGAAGCGGGGTGTGCCGGATCGCTCTTTCATTTCGGAGCGCAGGTGATCGGCCAGCTCGTTGTTGCAGTCGTGGTAGCTCACGATCACCACAGTGTCGGCGTCAAAGCTCCGTTCGGTGTAGGTGCCCAGGTCGCGGGCGACAACAGCGTCGGAGGTGATCTCACGGAGCGCCACTGCGGGGGTGAAGGAGAACGGTCCGCTGAACAGCCGCTCTCGGCTGGCCTCCACGGTGGCGGCAGGGTACAGGATGGTGGCCCCCAGCTGCTCGTGGCGGCTGAGAAAGGTGACCCCGGCGCCCGCGGCCATCAGGGCATCGCACACCGATATGGCCTCGAACGTGCCGGTGTCGTCGTACACCACTGCCCTTTGGCCGATATCAGCTCGGCCGCCGAAGCCCAGCACTTCCCAACTTGTGTAAACGTGGGGCAGGTCGGCGCCGGGGACCGATGTTGATGGCGCGGAGATCTGGAAGCCCCGGCGGGGGGTGGTGCCGGTGGCAATAAGCAGCTCATCGGGCCGCTCCTCTGCCACCACGTCGGGGTCGACGGGGGAGCGGAGCTTCACGGTCACGCCGAGGCGGTCGAGTTCGTCGGCCAAGAAGGCGGTGATCGCCCCCAGGTCGGACCGGGGTGGGGCTGAGGCCGCCATGCGCACCTGGCCGCCTAGTTCGCCGGTCATCTCGTAGAGGATCACATCGTGGCCTCTCAGGGCCGCAGTGCGGGCTGCCTCCAGGCCAGCGGGACCGCCCCCGGCCACGAGCACCCGCTTGGGCTCGGCCACCCGGTCGAGCGGCTCGAATGGCACCTTGGTCTCCTGGCCGGCCGCGGTGTTGACCACACAGCGCATCTTTCCGGCCACCATGAAGCGGGCCACGCAGCCCACCGAGGTGCCGATGCAGGGGCGGATCTCGCTTTCCCGGCCGTCGCGGGCCTTGGCCACCAGCTCGGGGTCGGCGATCATCCCCCGCACGATGGACACCAGATCGGCCACACCGCTCTTGATCAGGTGTTCGGCGTGGTCGAGGGTGGCGATGCGGCCGGTGACGATGGTGGGAACATCCACCGCTTTGGTGACCACCTCGCTGGTGGGCACCTCGTAGCCCAGCCCCTCGTCCAGCGTGGACAGCAGCCGGTGGAATCGCCAGTACGACGACAGCGACACATCGAGAAAGTCGATGTCGGGCTCCACCAGTTTGGCGATGGCGGCGGCTTCTTCGGGCTCGACGCCGCCTTCGATTTGGTCGTCGGCGGAGATGCGGATTCCGACGGGGAAGCCAGGGCTTGTCTCGGTTCGGATGGCAGCCAGGATCTCCCGCAGGAACCGGGTGCGGTTCTCCAGGCTGCCGCCGTATTTGTCGTCCCGGAGGTTGGTGGCAGGGGAGAGGAACTGGCCGATTAGGTAGCCGTGGGCGCCATGGAGCTCCACCCCGTCGAGCCCGCCCTGTTCGCACCGACGGGCCGCGGTGGCGAACGCCTCCACCAACTCGTCGATCATGGCCTGGGTCAGCTCCTGGGGGACCACTCCCACCATCGGGCTGGGGATGGCGCTGGGGGCCAAGGGCTGCTGGAAGTTCTGAAGCGACCGCTGCTCGATCGCCGCGCCCCCGTGCCAAAGCTGCTGGAACACCTTCCCGCCGGCGGCGTGCAGGCGGGTGGCCATCTCGTCGTAGAACGGGAGCACCCGGTCGGTGAACACCGGGATGTCGGTGGGCGATGAGGGATGGACCCCGGCGATCTGGAGAACGGTGAGCGCCGCGCCGCCTTTGGCCCGGGCCTCGTGGTAGGCAATCAGGTCTTCGCCCACCGCGCCGGTGCTGTGGGCGGCCCGGACGATTCGGTTGGGCAGCGTGCAGCCGCCGATGTCGAGCGGCTGGAACACGTTGGGGTAGGGCATGGGGCTATTCGGGTCCCTTTTCTCCGACTCTTTCCATCTCTCCTGTCTCAATTGTCAGCGCGGGCCGATAAGTTCACTGCGTGGCCGACGAGATCGTCATCCATGGTGCGCGTGAGCACAACCTGCGCGACGTCGATCTGACGATACCCCGCGACAAGCTCATCGTATTCACCGGCATCTCCGGGTCGGGCAAGTCGTCGCTGGCCTTCGACACCATCTACGCCGAGGGGCAGCGCCGCTACGTGGAGTCGCTGTCGGCCTACGCCCGGCAGTTCCTGGGCCAGATGGACAAGCCCGATGTGGACTTTATCGACGGCCTGTCGCCGGCCATCTCTATCGATCAGAAGAGCGCCTCCCGCAATCCTCGCTCCACGGTGGGGACCATCACCGAGGTGTACGACTACCTGCGGCTGCTGTTCGCCCGCATCGGCATCCCCCACGATCCCGAGACCGGGGAGCGCCTGGTGCGCCAGACCCCCCAGCAGATCGTCGACCGGGTGATGGAGATGGACGAGGGCGTCCGATTCCAGGTGCTGGCCCCGGTGGTAAGGGGGCGCAAGGGCACCTACGACACGCTGTTGGCCGAGTTGGCCTCTGACGGGTTCGCCCGGGCCATTGTCGACGGTGATCTGATCGAGCTGGACAACGGCATCGACGACCTGGATCTGGCCCGTTATGAGATGCACAGCATCTCGGTGGTGGTCGACCGGCTGGTGATGCGGGAGGGCATCGAGAGGCGGCTCACCGAGTCGATGGAGACCGCCTTGGGCCTGGCTGAGGGTGTGGCCGAGCTGATGGTCATGCCCAAAGACTCCGACTCCGACGAAGAGCCCCAGACGATCACATTCTCCCAGCACCTGTCCCGGCCCTCCGACGGCAAGTCGTTCGAGGAGCTGGCCCCCCGCAACTTCTCCTTCAACTCGCCCTACGGGGCGTGTACGTCGTGCGACGGACTGGGGTCGGTGTTCGAGGTGGATCCCCAGCTGGTGATTCCCGACCCCGACCTAAGCCTGGAAGACGGCGCCATCGCCCCATGGGCCAAGGGCCACAACCAATACTTCAAGCGCTTGGTGGAGTCGGTGGCTGAGGATCGGGACATCCCCATGGACCAGCCGTGGGGGAGCCTGGATCGCCAGCACCACGACCTGCTGCTGTACGGCAAGGGCATCGCCAACCAGCGCACTGAGGTCCGCTTCCGCAATCGCTACGGTCGGGTTCGCCGCTACAACGCCCGCTATGAGGGGGTGATCCCCTATCTCCAGCGCCGCCACAGCGAGTCGGACTCCGACGCGGTGCGGACCCAGATCGAGGGATACATGCGGGAGGTGGACTGCTCTACGTGCCACGGTGCCCGGCTCAATCCGCTGGCGCTGGCGGTGACCGTGGACGGCCGCACCATCGACGAGGTGTGCTCGCTGTCGATCCGGGATTCGGCGGATGCCTTGGCCTCGCTGGAGCTGTCGGAGCGCGACCAGGCCATCGCCGGGCAGGTGCTCAAGGAGATCAATGCCCGGCTCAAGTTCCTGCTCGACGTGGGTCTGGAGTACCTGACCCTGGGCCGCTCGGCCGGGACCCTCAGCGGGGGAGAGGCCCAGCGCATCCGGCTGGCGTCGCAGATCGGCAGCGGCTTGGTGGGGGTGCTCTATGTGCTGGACGAGCCCTCCATCGGCTTGCACCAGCGGGACAACCGCCGTCTCATCGACACTCTGGAGCGGATGCGGGATCTGGGCAACACCGTGCTGGTGGTGGAGCACGACGAGGAGACCGTGCGGGTGGCCGACCACGTGGTGGACATCGGCCCCGGCGCCGGCGAGCACGGCGGCACCGTGGTCCACTCCGGGACGGTGGCCGGGCTGATGAAGAACAAGGGGTCGCTCACCGGCCAGTACCTGTCGGGGAAGAAGTCGATCCCAATTCCCGAGCAGCGGCGGAATCCCGGCGACGACTGGCTCACCATCCGGGGGGCCCGGGAGCACAACCTGGCCGACATCGACATCGACATCCCGCTGGGCTGCTTCGTGACCGTGACCGGGGTGTCGGGTTCGGGCAAGTCCACCCTGGTCAACGACATCTTGTACCGGTCGCTGATGCAGCGCATCTACAAGTCGAAGATCCCGCCCGGTCTGCACAAGGGCATCGACGGCACCGAGGCCCTCGACAAGGTGATCAACATCGACCAGCAGCCCATCGGCCGTACCCCCCGGTCTAATCCGGCCACCTACACCAGCGTGTTCGACCACATCCGCAAGCTGTTCGCCCAGACCCCCGAGTCGCGGGTGCGGGGCTACATGCCAGGCCGGTTCTCCTTCAACGTGAAGGGCGGCCGGTGCGAGGCCTGCTCGGGCGACGGCACCATCAAGATCGAGATGCACTTTTTGCCCGACGTGTACGTGCCGTGTGAGGTGTGCAAGGGGGCCCGCTACAACCGCGACACCCTCGACATCGAGTTCAAGGGCAAGACCATCTCCGAGGTGCTCGACATGTCGTGTGCCGACGCCCTGGAGTTCTTCGGCAACCAGCCCGCCATCACCCGCCACATGCAGACCCTGGTGGATGTGGGCCTGGGCTACATCCGCCTCGGCCAGCCCGCCCCGACGCTGTCGGGCGGTGAGGCCCAGCGGGTGAAGCTGGCCTCGGAGCTGGCCAAGCGCCCCACCGGCCACACCATCTACATCCTCGATGAGCCCACCACCGGCCTGCACTTCGACGACGTCCGCAAGCTGCTGGCCGTGCTCAGCCGCCTAGTGGATCAAGGCAACACCGTGCTGGTGATCGAGCACAACCTCGACGTAGTCAAGACCGCCGACTGGATCGTGGACCTCGGCCCCGAAGGCGGCGACAACGGCGGCACCGTCGTAGCCGAAGGCCCCCCAGAACTAGTAGCCCGCTCCGACCACAGCTACACCGGCAAATTCCTCCGCCCAGTCCTAGGTATCTAACCCGACCTCGACAAGCTGCGAGTGATCGTTGATCCAGTTTGAGTGCGGTCCCGCACGCGTGCCCTTGAGCTTCCTCAATTTCAGTTCAGAAGGACGGAATTTCGTTGGACTGGACGATATGTATCCACCCCGGAGTCGGGGAAGGGGTCGGGAGGGGGATCGACGTTGCGACGTCCGCTGTCAGGTTCGCAAGTGACTTCCCAGCCGTCGTCATGGATGCTGTGATGGCACTTGTTGCACACCAACACGAGATTGGCGAAGTCGGTGGGCCCGCCGTTCCTCCAGAATTGGACGTGGTGGGCGAAGCACCGGTGAGCGCTGGCGCCGCAACCGATGCACTCCTTGTCCCGGTAAATCAAGGCCGCCCTCTGAGCATCAGAGGCAGTGCGCCGCTTGCGGCCCAGGTTCATCTCCTGGGTAGCGGCCCGGAACACACCCGGCAGAAGGTCGGCATCGCAGGCCAGTCGGATGAGCTCTGCTATCGGGATCGGGCTACCGTCGGCCAGGCGGGCGTTGACCAGTTCTTGGTTGACCACGTCGTAGTCGGCCACCACCATCAACGCGATGCCCTTGGCCTTGCCCTTTCCCGGTTCAAGGATCAGTTCAGCCAGGGCGTCAGCCATTCGCTGCTGGGGAGTGCGCCTGCACTTCGGATCCTCGGCATTCCACAACTCCCGCTCTTTGGCTGCCAGCACCGTGTCGATGTGAGCGCCGGTCGTGGGATCAAACTCCCCTGACAGCACAAACATCCCGGTTTCACGGCTCACAAACGCCCTCGCAGAGCGGTTCTCACGCTGGCGGTCAAATATCGACTGACCATCGTCGTCGGACATCTCCTGCTGATGGCTTCGTAGCGTCTTGGCGAACTTGTCGTAGTTCTCCCGCTGAGCGGCCTCGGCCAGCACTGATTCGTCGATCGGCCCTTCAGAAGCCGCCCGAGCAATCAATCGGGCATGGCCCGCCGGAATCTCTCCGGCCTCCAACCCCGCCGAGGTAACCGGCAGCTCGGCCAATTGGGCTGAAGACTTCACATCCCGAGCAGCGTCCCTGCGAGAAGATTGCAGCTCTTCACGCAAAACCCGCTCGACTGCTTGCACGCCGTGCTGGTCCCGCTCCGCATTGACAAGGCGTGCCTTCCATCCAGCCAAGCAGGCTTCAGCCCGCCCCACCGAAACCAATGCAGCCCGCCGCTCAGCCCCCGACATCTCTGCCGGGTCTGTCTCGGGCACCTCCAAAGTGACCTCAAACTCCCTGGTCACAGGCTCATAATCCATGACTGGACTATACCCACCACCTGTGACAGTTGGTTTTGCAGCACCTACACTTGCCCGGCAGCATGACTACTCGTCGCCATTGCAATCAGCCCACAGCGTCGCAAGCCACAAGCAGATGAACGCGTCGGCCGAATACCTCAACCCCGAGGCTCGGGCTCGGATTGAGATCGACCAGCAGTTGGCCGCGTGTGGGTGGGTGGTGCAGGACTACCAGCACGCTGCCGTGGCCGCTGCCAGGGGAGTGGCAGTGCGGGAGGTTCCCACAGAGGCGGGCCCGGCCGACTATGTGCTGTATGTCGATTCCCGGGCGGTGGGGGTAATCGAGGCCAAGAAGGAAGACATCACGCTTACCGGGGTGGAGCCTCAGACCCGCAAGTACCAGGCCGCATATCCCGAGCAACTGCCCGCCTTCCTCGTGGACGGCTCTCTGCCGTTCGGCTATGAGGCAACCGGCACGGTTACCCGCTTCACCTGCGGACTCGATCCGACCCCGACTTCTCGTCCCGTGTTCGCCTTCCACCGCCCCGAAACGCTGGCCCGCTGGCGGGACAACTATGGGGAATTCGAAGGCAGCGCCACTCTGCGCTCCGGCTTCAACGAGCTGCCCGATCTGGGCACCGATCCGCCCGGGCTGTGGCCGGCCCAGGCCGAGGCCATCCGCAACCTGGAGGCGTCGTTCAAAGCGAACCGCACCAAGGCGCTGATTCAGATGGCCACCGGTTCCGGCAAGACGTTCACCGCCGTCAACGCCAGCTATCGCCTGCTGCGCCACGCCCGAGCCAACCGCATCTTGTTCCTGGTTGATCGGGCCAACCTGGGCCGTCAAGCAGTCCGGGAGTTCGAGGGCTTCGAGGTACCCGGCGACCGACGCAAGTTCACCGAGTTGTACAACGTCCGCCGCCTCACCTCTTCCCAGCTGGATATGGCTAATGAGGCCGCCGCCAAAGTCCACGTAAGCACCATCCAGCGCCTCTACTCCGTCCTGCGGGGCGAGGAGCTCGACGACGACCTTGATGAGTATTCAGTCTTCGAAATCCCTCTCGAACAGCCGGTTGAGGTGGCCTACAACCCGAAAGTGCCGATTGAGTCGTACGACCTGATCATCATCGACGAGTGCCACCGCTCGATCTACGGTGTGTGGCGCCAGGTGCTGGAGTACTTCGACGCCTTCCTGGTCGGCCTCACCGCCACGCCCGGCATCCAGACGATGGCTTTCTTCAACCAGAACCTGGTGATGGAGTACGGCCACACCCAAGCGGTGGCCGACCGGGTGAATGTGGACTTCGACATATTCCGCATCCGCACCGAGATCACCGAGACCGGCGGCACCGTCCCCGCGGGCTTCGTCACCGAGTTCCGCGACCGGGAGACTCGCAGCACCCGCCTCGAACAGGCCGACGCCGACATCCCCTACGACCCCGCCGAACTTGATCGCCGGGTAGTTGCCCCCGATCAGATCCGCACCATCTTGCGCACCTTCCGCGATTCCCTGCCCGAAATGTTCGAAGACCGGGAACGAGACGACGACGGCCTCCTGGTCAACATCCCCAAGACTCTGATCTTCGCCAAAGACGACAGCCACGCCGACGACATCGTGCAGATCGTGCGAGAGGAGTTCGGCCTCGGCAACCAAGGGGCCGTGAAGATAACCTACCGCTCCGGCCAGTCGGGAGAGAGCGCCGAGCAACTGCTCCAGAAGTTCCGCACCGACTATCCCACTCGCATCGCAGTGACCGTGGACATGATCGCCACCGGCACCGACGTGAAGCCCATCGAGTGCGTGGTGTTCATGCGCATGGTGAGAAGCCGCAACTTCTTCGAGCAGATGAAGGGCCGAGGCGTGCGAGTGATCGACAGCGACCACCTGCGCAGGGTCACCCCCGACGCCCAAGCCAAGGACCGCTTCGTGATCGTGGATGCGGTAGGGGTAACCGAAGCCAACCTCCACGACACAGTCCCGCTGGAGCGCCAGCGCCACGTGAGCTTCGACAAGTTGCTCAACCAGATCGGCCTCGGTTCAAGAGACCCCGACGTGGTGTCTTCGGTGGCCTCACGCCTAGCTCGCCTCAACCGCCGGATCACCGCAGAAGACCGGACCGAGGTGGAGGCCTCCGCAGGGGTCGAGTTGACCGAACTGGTCCGCCATATCACCGATGCTCTTGACCCCGACCGCCAGCACGAAGCAGCCGCAGCCGAGGCTGGCACCGACGACCCGACCCCCGAGCAAGTGGCCGCGGCCACCCAACGGTTGATTGCCGAGGCAGTCCAACCCCTAGCTGGCAACTCCGAACTTCGGGAGAAGCTGGTAGACATCCGCCGCAGCTACGAGCAGGTGATCGACACTGCCTCTGCCGACCAGGTGATCTCCGGCGAGTTCTCCATCGATGCCGCCGACCGCGCCCGCACCCAAGTTGAGTCGTGGAAGCAGTTCATCGAAGACCACAAAGACGAAATCACGGCATTGGAGGTCCTCTACCACCAACCCCACGGCCGCGGCCTCACCTACAACGACATCAAGGAGCTCGTCAACGCCATCGGCCGCCCACCCCACCGCTGGACCCCCGACATCCTCTGGCAAGCCTACGAAACCCTCGACAAGTCCAAAGTCCGAGGCTCTGGCCACCGGGTAAGCACCGACCTCGTGAGCCTGGTCCGCTACACCCTCGGGGACGCCGACGAGCTAGTGGCCTACCCCGACCTGGTGAACGAGCGCTTCGAGATCTGGCTAAGCCAACAGCAGGGCGCTGGCTCCGAATTCACCGATGACCAACTCGCCTATCTCGATCTCATCAAAGATCGAATCGCCTCCAGCCTCAGTATCGCCCCCGCCGACCTCCAACATCCACCATTCAGTGCTCACGGGGGCCTTGGAAAGGCCCGCCAGCTCTTTGGGAACGATCTGAACACGCTGCTGGACGATCTGACCGGAGCCCTAGCCGCATGACAGGAGATCTGCCCAAGGCCTGGATGCAGGTCCAACTTGGTGATGTTTGCCTACCTGTAAGCAAGGTCGACCCGCGACAACATCCTGATCAGGAATTCGAGTACATCGACATCGGTGGGGTCCCGCCAGGTGCTGGTCAAATCAGTGAGACCAAGTTGTTGAAGGGCGATGACGCACCTTCGCGAGCCAGACAGCTCGTTCGCGCAGGAGATGTGGTCTTGTCAACGGTGAGGACTTATCAGCGCAAGACTGCAATCGTTCCCCAGAGGCTTGACGGGGCAGTTGCCTCGACAGGCTTCTCTGTTTTGCGACCCCACCACGAGATCGTTCCAGAGTTCATTCTGTTTCAAGCCCTTAGCCACGAGTTCGTCATGCGGTTGAGTGCACAGCAAACAGGTACCAGCTATCCAGCAGTGCGAGACAGGGATGTCCGGGCCATGAGTATCCGACTTCCTCCTCTTGACGAGCAGAAGCGGATTGTTACTACCATCGAAGAGCACTTCTCCCGCCTTGACGCCGTCGAAGCGATTCAGCACCGGATTGTCAATCAGATCGACGCTCTCCGGTCCTCACTCTTGACTGAGGCGTTTTGTTTGAATGGCGATCTCCCGTCTGGTTGGCAGCGCAGGTCCATAGGAGAAGTTGCAGAAGTCCAGCTTGGGCGCCAGCGCTCGCCTCAACATCACAATGGGCCTCAGATGCGTCCTTACCTCCGCTCGGCCAACGTGACGTGGGACGGCATTTCCCTTACGGATGTCAAGGAGATGAACTTTGACGATGATGACTTTGAGGTCTACAGACTTGATCCGGGAGACCTGCTTCTAAACGAAGCATCGGGTAGTCCTGGCGAGGTTGGCAAGCCAGCAATCTGGGATGGACGGATCGAAAATTGCTGCTTCCAGAACACTCTCCTCAGAATCCGATCCGATGAGATCAATATCAGGTACTTGTATTGGTACTGCTACGCCTCGGCCCTGAGCGGTCGATTTGGCGATGCAGGCAGAGGAGTGAATATCCGTCACCTAGGCAAACGTGGACTATCCCAATTTCCAATTCCTATAGCGCCGAGTGACCAGCAAGGAGAGATCGCAGACCGGCTAGATCAGCAGTTTGAGCAGACAAGGCAACTTGAGAGGACAGCCGAGCTAGTTCTCGCTCGCGTAGCTGCACTCCGTCAGGCAGTTCTCTCTGACGCCTTCTCAGGCCGGCTCGTACCCCAAGTCCCCAACGACGAACCAGCCTCAGCCTTGTTGGAGCGCATCACGGACTCTCGGTAATCTGCCTCAATCAGCAGCAGCCGAGAATTCGCAATGGGTCATCGGTCTTGGGGGCCGGCTGCCAAGTAGCCCACTGGCAGCTACGTCACAGGAGTCTGGCGGCGTTGGTTCCGGGGTGTGGGGGCAAGTCGGTTTACCGATTTTCCACTCCGCTAGGAAAAGCAGCCACTTTTCCTAACCTGTTGCCTGAATTGTTGGGGGCACATGTCAGCAGACTTGTCCTCGGCAAGACCTCTAATGGGATCTGACGAATGAGACATCACTGAGCAGTACTGCTAGTTCGTCAATGTTGTCGAGGGTTCCCTCGAGGTCAAAGTGCGACCAGCCGGTGAGCCTTGCCGATTGCCTGCTCTTTCTTGAAGGGGGCCGAAATCCGAATAGCGCCCACCATCCGGTTGGTTGGACTTCTGAGATTACGTCAATCATCTCGGTAGGAAGCCGGGCGCCTCCTCCCGTCTCTATGCCCACATGAACTACCGGCAAGCGCTGCATGCGCTCGGCGCGCGTGTTTTGATCATCTGCAAGGCATTGGCTGTAGGCCTTCTGGAGCGCGACGGCGTGGTCATCGTCGACCAGCGGTAGCACCACAAGCCCATTCTCGTTGGCATCGCCACCCACGAGGAGCGGCTCGATGTTCAGCTCTTGGAGTTCCGTGATGAATGGAGAGAAATCCTGGGCGAGGATGTCATACCAGGGCTGCCCCGAGCGCGGGAAGGCTGAGTGGAGCCCCTCGCTGACCACTCCGCTCAATGAAGATGCCCATCCATCTACGGCTCCGGCGATTGCATTCCGAACGACTGCCTCGGCCAGGGTGCCGGCGTTGTTAATCGCTTCCACGACGACAAGCCTCTTCTGTGTCCTCCTTGGACCGGTTTGTTCGACACCCTTCGCTACTGCCCGGAGTCGGCTCAACATCTGTCGCTGGCCTTCCGACAGGGGTGCGATGTCGAGGGATCGTTCCACGGCAGCCTCTAGGCGGTTCACTGATTCGATCAGCGTCTGTTCGGCGGGAAGGAGAACCGACTCGCTCGCGATCGTCGATGGTGGGTAGGCCACGTCTGGTGCCAACCTGTAGCGCAGTGCTGGCTCAGACTCGGAGACCTCAGCATCAGGGTCGTCGTAACATTCTTCGTAATCGCCTTCTTCGTCATGACTCTCGGTTTCCGCTGTTTCCTCGTGAACAGCACGATGACGCTCCATGCGGAGCAGCATTCGCTGGACGGCATCGCCAACCCCGTTTGCATCCTCACCTGGCAACGACTTGATGAAACGTCCGGGCCGGTTGAGCACACCGTCCTCAGTCACGACGACCTCTGAGCCCTCCAGCAAGTCGACTGCCACTGCATGAAGGGACTCCCACAGAGATCGGTTGTAGAGGGCCTCCCCCTGCCCGGAGCGTCGTGCTTCGTCATACGCGACACCGACATGCTTTTGGAGGGCTGCTTTTGTGAGCCAGTCGGTCGGGAGGTTCCCTTCTTTCCACACGCCGTCAACTTCGCCACTTCGTGTAGGAGCGAGCACTGTTACTCCGTTGTAGTTCTCTACGAACGCGCCCAGAACCTGAATGGCATCGAATGCGTGGTTCTTCGACTCCCAGCACACGAAGTTCTGGAACCGGTCGTAGTCCTCCACATCTGGTCTCTCCAGGATCGACCGATCGATCAGGTCTTCGAGCTCGGAATAGTGGAGCGGTCCGAGGTATATGCGATCGCTGAAGATGGTGTGTGACAGCGGATAGCTTCCGCCTCGCTGTTCGAGCGATGCTCGTTCGAAAAACTCATCGTCGGTGATGAAGACATAGACGGCGTTGCCAAGCATGAAGAAATTCTTCAGAGACGTCAGAATTGCAAAGACTGGCGAGTCCTCGATGTGGGAAGGCTCATCGCCGTCCAAGTGAAGCTTGTCCAACTCATCTAGTACGAAAATGGCCCGGCGACCATCGTCCGCCAACTTGGCCAGCGAACGCCGTAGCTCGAACTCAAGAGTCTCGTCTGACAGGTCGAACTTTCCGAGTTCCGTCCTCTCATCCTTCTTCACAAGTTCCGTGGAGATGTCTGTCTCGTCCTTTTTTGTCCGCTCGAACGCAAAGCAGCCAGCCACCGCCATCGCCACAACAAGTGCCGCGGCGGCGATGTCCCAGCCGTTCCCGAGACGATCTCCAGCCAGCACTGCCGCTCCGACGCCCAGTGCCCCGACGAGACCCGCGACCAGTCCACCCAATAGCAACCGAACAGACGCCGAAACATCGATCAATGTGCGGACAACCGTGCTGTGCCGTTCAGCAATCGCCGATGAAGCGACGTTTTCGACCACGCGGTGCTCCTCAAGCTTGGTCAAGTACGTCTTCTCATATGTCGCACTGAGGAGGGAGAGCGCACCCTTGGAGAGTCCCTTGGCCTCCAGAGCCTCGAAGTAGAGTCCTCGCGCCAGCGAACGGAGCACTTGTGATCGGATCTTGGGGGGATCTGTTCCTTCATCCAGGTGCGGAGGAGCGATGCGCACCACGAGCTGCTTCGAGCCCGCCTCGGCCCGTCGAATCGCCTCGTTCATCAAAGCTGTCTTGCCGGCACCACGAAACCCGGCCAAGAGAACGGTCGCGGAATCCCGCTCAGTGAGAATCTCCTCGAGTTTGTCTAGCTCTCGTTCCCGCCCGACAAATCGGCCGTGTGCGAGGGGCTCACGGAAGCCGGTATTGAGCTTGGCGCGAAACAGTTCATTGTCGGTCACGGTCCAAGTCTTCCATGGAGGTGTGACAGTTTCGGAGAGCTCGTCCTCCTGCTCTCGCCTCGGGTGGGGAAGTGGGCCACGAGGGGGAGCTGGCTTGTGAGTTCAGCGGGGGCGATAGACATCGCGGCGATGGCCGACACAGATCACTTGAATCACCAAGCGAGTGTCGAGAACCTCGTAGAGGATCCGGAGGTTGCCGACGCGCACTCGATAGACCGAGTCCTCTCCTGCGAGAGCGACACAGCCGGGAGGCCGGGGTTCCTCAGCCAGTAAATCTATTGCTGCTCGAAATACCGGCTTCGATGGCACCTTGACCATTCCTATTCGGCCTGACGGCAACAACCAGGGTTGACCCCTGGTTAAGGTGGGGGCGTGGAGATACGACGTGGTCGCGGCTGACGCCGAGGATGCCTATGCGCTGGCGTATGAGACGGGATTGAGGACGCTGGACGAGCAAGCCAGCGCTCTGGGAGAAATACGCGACCGCACGGGTCGGCTGTTGACTACCGCCACGATCACGGGCGGTTTCGTCGCTGGCTTGCTTCTCACATCAGATCAAAAGCCCCAGGACGATCCGATCAACACACTGTGGTGGGTGACCGCCTTGGCGGGCTTCGCCGCTGTCGTCCTCAGCGCCATGTACGTTTGGAAGCCTGTAAGAATCCAAACCACGCAGAACTCCAAAGTTATAGTCGGGTCCTTCATTGAAGGCGAGAACCCCATGACGCTGCCGCAGGTGCAACGCGAGTTGGCCATCTGGTTCGGAACCCACGCCGACACCAACCGCGTTCCGCTGAAACGAACGCAGTTGGCGTTCGGGATCGGCCAAGCTGCTTTACTTGTTGAAATGTTCGGATTGATTGCCACGATAGGAGACGCGATTCGTGTTTAGAAAGCAGAGCGAACCCACAAAGCGCGCCAAAGCTTCGGATTTGCCGAAGCCGACCACGCCCGATCCCGGCATCTCGGAGCACCGAGGTGCCATCGACCACAGCCAAAAGGAGAAGAAAAGCCGGTGAGCGACAAAGCCGACAAGCAGGAGCAGAAGCCCCCAGCGCCGCCATCGCAGCCAGAACCCACCACCCCCGATCCGAGCAACATAGAGATCCGCAGCTTGGACTCCGACAAGCTGGACAAACGCCGCCGAGGCTGATCGTCCGCTAACCGCTCCTGTCGGTGAGGGCGACGATCTTGGTGGTAAGTCCCCGCGGATCTTCTCGATGGCTTGGACCTTTCTGAACTCTCTGGGGGGAGGGGGGAACAATACGGACACCGCCCCATCTTTCCGATCGCTCCAGGAGCCGGCTCACTCGAGCCCTAGCCCCGCCTTGACCTCATCCCAGGGCAGGTAGTCGCCGTCGGTCCGCACCTCATCGAGCGCTCGGCGATCCATAGCATCCTCCGCAAGGTCGACGAGCCGGTCGAAAACGTCGGGATCCAAGATCACCGCGACACGTTGGCCGTCCCGTGTCACCCAGGTCGGCTCGCCCGAACGTCGAGTCTCCTCGATCACCTCGGCCAAACGGTCCCGCGCCTGGGTCACTGCCACTTCCGTCATGCACGGATCGTAAGTGAAGATGGCCAGAACCCCAACTGTCTTTACGGGAGCAGAACCGGAGTGATCGTGGCTTGCTGTATCGTCAGGCGGACTCCACGCGAGGGCTCACGGGGTTATCAACGTTTATAGGTTTTATAGAGATTATCAACAATTATAGTTCTGAATCGCGCTACGAGGAGGCTGTGAAAGACGCTGGGCGAAGCCGATTTATGGTTCCGTTGCCGGTGGTATCACCCCCTGAGGTTGGACACGGCAGGGGACCAAAAAATGGAGTCCGCTCAGAACCTTTGGGGTCGTGTAACCAGAATGTGGGTGTGCCGCCGATGGTGGTGTGGTGTCTCGCTGGTACCGTTTATGCAATGGCAATGACGCTCAGGTTGACGGAGGACGAGCAGGATGCCCTTCGCAGGCGGGCAGCGCTTGACGGCACTTCGATGCAGGATGTGGCTCGTCGAGCGGTGCGCGAATACGTGGCAAGGGCCGAGCATCGCGACCGAGTCGCGTCCGCCGCCTAGCTTGTTGTGCAGCGTCATGCGGCCGCTTTGAAGCGCTTGGGTGACTGAGTTTCGGCGAAGCAGATGGCCGCGCTGGCCGCGACGGTCATCAGTTTCTCCAACATTTCGACTGCTCTGAAAAACAGAGTGGTCGAAATTGTTGCGAAACTCCCCCACGCGTGGTTGGAAACAGTCTGCGTGCTCTGACACGGTGAGGGGCTGATGAGCGTTGATCCCAAGGCCATGGTGCAGAAGCTGTGGGACTTCTGCGATGTGCTGCGTGACGACGGCCTGTCGTATGGCGACTACCTGGAGCAGCTCACCTACCTGCTGTTCCTCAAGATGGCCGATGAGCAGCACGAGCTGTTGGGGGAGCGGGTGGTGCCAATCGGCTTGGATTGGCCGACGTTGTTGAATCGCTCGGGAGAGCAGCTCGAGGCCCAGTACAACAAGACCCTTGCCGAACTCGGATCAGCCGACGACATGCTCGGCGTGGTGTTCCGCAAGGCCCGCAACCGGATTCAGAATCCGGCCAAGCTGGAACAACTAATCAAGGAGTTCATCGACCAGCACGAGTGGATGAGCTACGACGCCGACCTGAAAGGCGACGCCTACGAGGGACTGATCGAGAAAACCGCTCAGGAAGGCGCTAGGGGAGCGGGGCAGTACTTCACCCCACGGTCTCTTATCTCGGCCATCGTCGATGTGATGCTCCCAGAGTCCGGTGACCGCATCTGCGATCCCGCGTGCGGCACCGGTGGCTTCTTCCTAGGGGCCTACCAGTCCATTGTCGAGCGGTTTCCGCACTTGACCTCCGACCAGGCTGCGCACCTGCGATCTGGAGCATTCACCGGCTGGGAGATCGCCGATCTACCCGCCCGCCTGTGCGCCATGAACCTGCTGCTTCACGGCATCGAGAGCCCAGAATCGGATTCTCCCATCAACGTGGACGACGCTCTACGCGACGATCCCGGCGAACGCTTCGACATGGTGCTAACGAATCCTCCCTTCGGCCGGTCATCCTCCGACAGCTACGAGCGAGAGGACTTCTGGGCCACCACCAAGAACAAGCAACTCAACTTCGTTCAGCACGTCGTAAGCCTGCTCAAGATCGGCGGTACTGCCGCAGTAGTCGTCCCCGACAACGTGTTGTTCGAAGCAGGTGCTGGCGAAACCATCCGCCGCCGGCTATTGCATGACTGCGACGTCCACACTCTGCTCCGCCTGCCCACCGGCATCTTCTACGCCCAGGGCGTCAAGGCCAACGTTCTATTCTTCCGCCGCCGAGAAGGTGCCGAACAAGCCTGGACCCGAGAACTGTGGGTCTACGACCTCCGCACGAACAAGCACTTCACCCTCAAGCAGAACCCCCTGACCAGAGTCGACCTCGACGACTTCGTCGCCTGCTACAACCCCGGCAACCGCCATCAGCGCCAAGAGTCCGAGCGCTTCAAGCGCTACACCTACGATGAGCTCATCGCAAGAGACAAGGTCAGCCTCGACCTCTTCTGGCTCCGCGATCAGAGCCTCGAAGACATAGACAACCTCCCCGCCCCCGCCGTCCTAGCCGCCGAAATCGCCGAAGACCTCCAATCGGCCCTCACCGAAATCCAAGCCCTCGCCGAGAGCCTCACCGCAAATGGCGCTTCGTTGGAAAGCGCCTCAGAGCCATGAGGCGAAATTCGGGGGTTGTCACTCCCTGGGAGTAGTCTGAATCGCTCTGTATAGCCTGTGGATAACTCCGCAGCGGAAGGGGAACGGTCATGGCTGACCGAACCGGTATCGAGTGGACTGAGACAACCTGGAATCCAACCACCGGCTGCGATCGGGTCTCCGTTGGCTGCGACAACTGCTACGCGCTCACCTTGGCCAAGCGCCTCAAGGCCATGGGGAACCCAAAGTACCAGAACGACGGAGACCCCAAATCCAGTGGCCCAGGTTTCGACTTGACACTCCACGAATACCAGTTGGACCTTCCCTACCGGTGGAGGGCCCCCAGGCTGGTGTTCGTGAACTCGATGAGCGACCTCTTCCACAACGATGTCCCGCTGGAGTTCATCCAGAGGGTTTTCAAGGTGATGGCTGAGACTCCCCAGCACACCTACCAGATCCTCACCAAGCGCTCGAAGCGGCTAGCCGCTCTCGCGAGCGATCTACATTGGCCGTCTAACGTCTGGATGGGCGTGACCGTGGAGTCGGACCGTTACACATTCCGCATCAATCACCTACGCGCCGTCAATGCCGCAGTTCGCTTTATCAGCGCCGAACCCTTGCTGGGCCCACTCCCTAGCCTCGACCTGTCAGGAATTAGCTGGCTGATTGCCGGAGGCGAGAGCGGCCACGGCGCCCGCCCTGTCGAAAAGGCATGGGTCCGTGATCTACGTGACCAGTGCGCAGATACGGGAACAGCGTTCTTCTTTAAGCAATGGGGCGGCCGCACACCGAAAGCAAATGGACGCGAGTTGGACGGCATCCATCATGACGACATGCCTAGCCACCCAGTACGCATCGCTTCATGACGGCGTCACAAGCCGACCAAGGTGTTCCACTCTTTAGTGAGGCCGACTTGGATGCCATGATTGTGGAGATCAATTCAGGTCGCAGCGTTCCTGAAGCTAGAGATATTGCGACACAGATACGAGAGTTCCATGGCTGGACTCTCAACAAGCTCGATGTTTTTGAAAATTATCTCAAGATGTACCGTCGGGTCGCGGGAGGTGGAACATATATTGATGCCTTTGCGGGCACAGGAAAAGGGAGGCTCGTCAAGAACGGCCAAAGCACTGTTCGTGATGGATCGTCACTCATTGCGAGCAAAAGCGGAGCCTTCTCTGCTCTTCATCTCATAGAGAAGGACAAGGGCAATTTTGAATTGCTCGATGCCGAAGTCAAAGCTCTAGGCCCTCGTCAATCCTCAAAAATACACATATACCATAATGATTGCAATTCGATAATATCTGAATTGCTGGGAAGCAATGAACTTGACAGAGATAAGCCGTGCTTTGCATTGCTAGACCAGGAATCGACTCAACTTGACTGGAGTACCATTCAAAAGTTAGCGCACTGGAAGACCTACGAACCTCCTCCAATTGACAGTGGAAGACCCAAGAAATGCAAGGTGGAGTTATGGATTCTATTCAACTCGCATCAGGCAATGAGCAGACTCTGGCCTCATGATCGAGATAGATTCCCCGAATCATTCAGTCCTCAAACTCTAGATCGAGTCTTTGGAAGTCGAGAAGCTTGGTGGGAACTATGGGAGGGGCGCAAATCGTTTAGGAAGCTGATTGAGCGGTTCACTGAGCAGCTGCGCTGCCTAGGGTATCAATATGTGCTTCCTCAGTTGATCAAGGATCCAATAACCAGCCGTCCTCAGTATCATATGATCCACGCTACTGATCACCCGAGTGCTGTTTCATTTATGCGCTGGGCTAAACGAAGCACAGATGGATTCGAAAATCAGCAATTTCCCGGAATGGAGACTTCTGCGTAGGCCGTCACAAGGTCGGGTTGATGGCCTCGTTTAGGTCGCGGCGCATCTCGTCAAGGTCAACGTAAGGCAGATGCCGCCAGCGGTTGAGCAGAGTAGCGGGGTCAGTACTTCTTCGGCGTAGAGGCCGGAGATCAGCCACGGGCCGTCCCGATTGGGTCACGATGACGTGCCCGCCAGCATGCATCTGGTTGATGGCGCTAGAGCAGTGGTTGCACAGCTCAAACACGTTTGAGGGGGCCATGACTCGAATCTAATCCGGGAGTCCGTTAAATCCATGGCGAATTTCCAGTGGCACCGTAATGGCTCTCGTTTTGCCGCGCTCTTACTTTGGCCAGTGCGTTGTATGGTTTCAGCTGGGCGGAGTTGGTGGGCTTAGGAGGACGATCGGGATGCAGGGGTTCACGTTTACCCTGGTTGTTGAGGGCCGCGACCTCAAGTCGGTTGAAGTTGTCGACGCGTTGTTTGAGGCAGGCTGTGATGATGCGCTGGGCGGGTCGTCCGAGGGGGTTCAGTTCTTGGACTTCGATCGTGAGGCCGGTTCCGCCGATGAGGCAGTGCGGTCGGCGGTGGCGGACGTGGAGTCTGTCGAAGGACTTATGGTCGCTCGTATGGGCTGATTGTGCCCCTATCAGTGATCGCCTATCGGCCTAGAGGCGATGTGCCGCCACTTGAGGCGGCCACGCCACACTAGGCTCGGGCGTCGGCCTGCCTTCAGCCACTATGTGTTCGATAGCCTCTGCAACCACAGCTCGGATGCCCGACTCGGCCGCTTCCCGGTCGGGATCCAGCCAGCTGATCAAGGGAAACCCATCGCACAGGCCGACCCACTCGCCGTCCTCTTCAGACCACTCAGTCCAGAATCGATACCTGTCAGTTGCCATTGCACTCCTCCCTATTTTCGTCAACGTCGATTTTGCCTTGGGCGCTAGCGATGTCACTCAGGGCAGCGACGGTCAATGCTGGGTCGTTCTCGGCGAGGACGGCATCTAGGTAAGCAATCATGTCCTCCTCGGTCCGCAGGTAGGCCACTACGTCCCATGTCCGTGTTTGAGTTGCGCCCATGTGAGGAATCCTATTTCCGAGAGTCCCAGCAAGGCGGCTGACCCGCTAGTCAGCATTGACTGATACTGAACATGAATGTAAACTATTGAAAGTTACTATCGCACCCGATGATCAGGGCGCCCAGGCAATTCGCACCACGAGGAAGACTCATGATGGGCTCGGTCTTGACGGCGGTGGTGATCAGTTCTTTTGGGTTGATGATGCTCAACTTGGGGTTGTATTTCCCGATCCTGAGAAACAAGTGGTACCGGCGGAAGTTGAAGAAAGTGCGGGTCGTTGGGCCTGATGGGACGGTGGTCACCAAGGACGACATTCGGCGCGAGCTCATGCGGGATCCCGTCGCGGCTGACCTGTTCACCAGCGACGACACACCTGATGACGTGGCCCGGTACCTGTTCTTGGAGGCCGAAAGGCGAGCCATGCTCCGGAAGTGCAATCGGCTCGACGACGATGAGAACGACTTCTTCGCCCCGCCCCGCCGCTCCGGCCCCGATCCCGGTTTCCGGGGTTGCAATGAGCTGTGATCGGCACCGAACAGCCTGGTGGAATTTGTAGTTGTCGCGAACGAGGTAAGCCATACGCTGTTCCTATGAGCGTGGCAGGGGATGCCGACGGCATCGTCGGATGCGATAAGGACATCCTGCGGATCGTTGGCAACTTTCCGGAGTCCATCACTCCGGCCGAAGAGTTTTATTCGGTGGTCGATCCAAAACAGGTGCTTGATGGGGAGACCGATTGGTGCTGGGACGAGATCGAGGCGACATTGGGGTCAATCTCCGACACTGGGCATGAATGGGACGATGATCCTGCGGCATGGGTACGTGAGCAGCGGCGGGGAAAGTGGGGACAAAGCGGCTAAGGGTGTCCATCCATTCCAGAATGGCTATTGATCTGGGCGTAGTCTCACTCCGTTAGATCGAACTGCTAGGAGCAAACCACGCATGTATCCGGGACAGCACGCTCGTACTACGCCGGACAAGGCGGCGCAGATCATGGCTGGCACAGGGGAGGTCACCACCTACCGGGAGCTGGATGAGGGGGTCAACCGGCTGGCCCAGCTGCTGCATGAGCGGGGGTTGCGGGAGGGCGACCATATCTGCATTTTGGCGGAGAACAATCGCCGGTATTACGAGGTGTTCTGGGCGGCGATGACCTCGGGTTTCTACTTCACCACCATCAACCGCTATCTGTCGCCCGAGGAGGCGGCTTATGTGGTGAACGACAGCGGGTCGACCGCGCTGATTACCACCCAGGCGATGGCCAACACCGCGGCCCAGATGCTCGATCTCATTCCCGACTGCCGGCACCGGCTGATGATGGACGGCGCTGTAGAGGGCTTTGAGTCGTATGAGGATGCCACCGCGGCCATGTCCTCTGAGCCGCTGTCCCGGTTGCCCAAGGGCGAGGTGATGCTGTACTCGTCGGGCACCACCGGTCGGCCCAAGGGAATCAAGCGCCCCCTGACCGGCGTTGAGGTGCATGATGCCAATCTGTCGGGCATCGGCATGCTTGAGCACCACCTGCTGGGCATGGATGAGAACTCGGTGTACCTGACCCCTGCACCCCTGTACCACTCCGCCCCGCTGATGTACAGCGCCGGAGTTCACGAACTGGGCGGCACGCTCGTGATCATGGACCGCTTCGATCCGGAGCGCTTCTTGGCCTATGTCGAGCAGTACTCGGTGACCGACACCCAGATGGTGCCCACCATGTTCATCCGCCTGCTAAAGCTGCCCGAGGAGGTTCGCAACCGCTACGACCTGTCGTCGCTGAGGATGGCGGTCCACGCCGCGGCGCCCTGCCCGGTGCCAGTCAAGGAGCAGATGATCGAGTGGTGGGGTCCGATCATCCAGGAGTACTACGCCGCCACCGAGGGCAACGGGCTGTGCTTCATCGGTGCCGAAGACTGGCTCGAGCACAAGGGGTCGGTGGGCAAGGCGATGATGGGAGTCCCCCACATCTGCGACGACGACGGCCGCGAGCTCGACACCGGGGAACCGGGGGTGGTCTATTTCGAGCAGGAAACCCCAACCTTCGAGTATCACGACGACCCTGAGAAGACGAGGGAATCCCGCCATCCCCAGCACGACAACTGGTCCACGGTGGGCGACGTCGGATACCTCGACGCCGACGGATACCTATATCTCACCGACCGGGCCACCTTCATGATCATCAGCGGCGGGGTCAACATCTACCCCCAGGAGATCGAGGCCTGCTTCGCCCTGCACCCCCAAGTAGCCGACGTAGCTGTGTTCGGGCTGCCAGACGAGGAGATGGGGGAGTACGTCCACGCGGTGGTGCAGCTCGAGCCCGGTGTCGAGCCGTCGGATGAGCTGGCCGAGGAGTTGCGGGCCTTCGCCCGCCAGAACTTGGCCGGCTTCAAAGTGCCCCGGGTGGTGGATTTCCGGGCCGAGTTCCCCCGGCTGCCCACCGGCAAGCTCTACAAGAAGCCGCTGCGCGAGGAATACCTGGCCCGCCAGTCGTAGCCGCCCGGCCTCTCCCGCCACCACACTCCCGGTTCCAGCCGGAATTACCCCGAAAGTTAGAGTAGGCAGATGGCCTATACCGACGACGCGATCCGGGACTTGACCCGCCGGGTCTTCGATCTGTGGCAGGACAACACCACCGACCTGGCCCCCGACGTGATGCGCCAGTCGGTAGACGCCTACCTCGACCAGGAGCGCTTCGAGTACGAGGTGGAGCGCATCTTCAAGCACCTGCCCCTGGCGCTGGCTCTCAGTTCGGAGCTTCCTGCCCCCGACACCTACAAGGCCATGGACGTCATGGGGGTACCTGTGCTGCTCACCCGTGGCGCCGACGGCGCGGCCCGGGCGTTCCTCAACGTGTGCCGCCACCGGGGGTCGCCGCTGTGCGAGGCCGGGTCGGCGGGGTCGGCTCAACGGCTGAGCTGTCCCTACCACGCCTGGTCGTACGACACCGCTGGCGACCTGGTGGGCATGTTCGGCGCCCACACCTTCGGTGACGTCGACCGCGACCACCTCGCCCTCACTCCGCTGGCCTGCGCCGAGAAAGCCGGCTTCGTGTTCGCCTGCCTAACCCCCGGCATCACCTTCGACATCGACGCCTTCCTCGGCGAATTCACCCCCTACGTGGCCGCCCTCGACCTCGATCAGTGGCACATCTTCGAACAGCGCACCCTCGACGGCCCCGGCTGGAAGGTGGCCTGGGACGGCTACCTGGAGGGCTACCACCAAGAGCGGCTTCACCCCAAGACAGTGGGGCTGAACACCATCGGCAACCTCATGGCCCACGACACTTGGGGTCCCCACCAGCGCATCGTGTTCGGCCGAAAGTCGCTGCCCAAACTGGTCGATCAGCCCGAAGACGAGTGGGATCTCGACGAGCACATCCGCCTGATCCATTCCATCTTCCCCAACGTGTCAATCTCCGGGATCCTGGGCGACTACTGCCTGCTGAGCCAGCTGTTCCCCGGTCCAACGGTAGACACCAGCCTCACCATCCAGACCGTGCTCTGCCGCCACGAGCCGTCCACTGATGAAGAGCGCGAAACAGCCGAGCAGTTCAGCGCCCTAGTGCTTCAAGCGGTGCGAGACGAGGACTACTGGGTGGGATTCCAAATCCAGAACGCCCTCAAGAGCGGCGCCACCGCCGAGGTGCTGTTCGGCCGCAACGAGCCCAGCTTGCAGCACTACCACCACGCGGTGGAGCGCTACGCCGAACTGAGCGTGGACCGAGACAGCTAAGCGTGCCAGGCGGCAAGCTCCCGCCGCCCAACAACAGCCAGCTAGGTAATACTCAGCATCCGGTCGAGGGCGATGCGGGCGTCGGCCGCAATGTCCGGTTCCACGGTGATGCGGTTGCGCACCTTGCCCTCCACCAGGCCCTCAAGCGTCCAGGCCAGATGGGCGGCGTCGATGCGGAACATGGTGGAGCACGGGCAGATCAGCGGGTCGAGCGATACCACCGTCTTGTCCGAGGTCTCATCGTTCAGCCGGTTCACCAGGTGGATCTCAGTGCCCACACCGATCACCGAGCCAGCCGGAGCGGCGGCCACCGCTTTGATGATGTAGTCGGTGGAGCCCACCTGGTCGGCCACCGCGCACACCTCACGGCTGCATTCGGGGTGCACCACCACGATCCCGTCGGGATGCTCGGCCCGAAAGGCAGAAACGTGGTCGGGCTGGAACCGCTGGTGTACCGAGCAGTGCCCCCGCCACAGCAAGAGCACCGATTCCTTGCACTCGGTCTCGGTCAGCCCGCCCAGCTCGAAGCGGGGATTCCACACCGCCATGTCGGCCTCGTCGTAGCCCATGTCGAATCCGGTGTTGCGGCCCAAGTGCTGGTCGGGGAAGAACAGCACCTGGTCGCCGCGCTCCAGCGCCCAGGTCAACACGGCCCGTGCGTTCGAAGAGGTACAAACCGCCCCGCCGTGGCGGGCTACGAACGCCTTCAGGTTGGCGGCCGAGTTCATGTAGGTGATGGGCACCACCCGGTCGATGTCGGTCACCCGGGCTAACTCGTCCCAGGCCTCTTCCACCTGATCGATATCGGCCATGTCGGCCATGGAGCAGCCCGCGTTCAAGTCGGGGAGCACCACCTGCTGATGGTCGCCGGTCAAGATGTCAGCCGACTCGGCCATGAAGTGAACGCCGCAGAACACGATGTACTCGGCCTCGGGGCGCTGCTGGGCCAGCACCGACAGCCTAAAGGAGTCGCCCCGGGCGTCGGCCCAGGCCATGACCTCGTCGCGTTGGTAGTGATGCCCGAGAATGAACAGCCGATCGCCCAGGGTTCTCTTGGCGTCGCCAATCCACTCCGCCAACTGCGGGGGCGATGCCGTTGTGTACCGCTCGGGGAGCGGTCGCTGAACGCGCAACATGTTTTGGGAACCTCCATGAGGTACGGGAACTCCAATTAGCAGCCGGTGGGGACAGCCGGGTCGCCTCGCCACGGGGATGTCGGCCTTAGAGTTCGATATGTCGCTGGATACCCGGCCAGCGTGAATTGAAATCATATCCGCCTTGATGGGGCAATGAAAAGAGGTGGATTGGGTGTCTTGAACCAAGGCAAACCGGCCACCGCCTGACTCGTAGGATGGGCAGGGCATGTTGAACCGCCCGCCCCCCGGCACCATCCCCGACGCCGCGGGGTCGTACCAGTTCAAAGACCGCCACGGACGGCTCATCTACGTGGGCAAGGCCAAGAGCCTGCGGTCCCGGCTGGGAAGCTACTTCCAGAACCCGGCCTACCTGCCGCCCCGCACCGCCCAGATGGTGGCCGAGGCCGAATCGGTGGAGTGGATCCAGGTGGACACCGAAGTAGAGGCGCTGATGCTGGAGTACAGCCTCATCCAGCAGCATCAGCCCCGGTTCAACGTCCGCTACCGCGACGACAAGAGCTACCCGTTTCTGTGCGTGACCATGGTGGACGAGTGGCCCCGGGCCATGGTCATCCGGGGTCGCAAGCGCAAGGGCAACCGCTATTTCGGCCCCTACGGCCACGCCTATGCCATTCGGGAGACCCTTGATCAGCTGCTGCGCACGTTCCCCATCCGCACATGCAGCGACAACAAGTTCAACCACCACGCCCGGCTCGGCCGGCCGTGCCTGCTGTACCACATCGAGAAGTGTGCCGGACCGTGCGTGGGCGAGGTGGAGCGGGGGCGCTACGACGAGATGGTGGACGATCTTCTGGCCTTTTTGGGCGGTGACACCGACGAAGTGGTGAAGCGGCTGGAAGAGGATATGGCCCAGGCCTCGGCCGCTTTGGAGTTCGAGCAGGCCGCCCGGTGCCGAGATCGGCTGGCCACCGTGCGCAAGGCGATCGAGGGCCAAGAAATGGTGGGGGGCCGCTCCGAGGACTACGACGTGGTAGGCCTCGTGGACGACGAGCTGGAGGCGGCCTGCCAGGTGTTCTACGTCCGCAAGGGCCGGGTGATGGGCCGCCGGGGCTTCATCGTGGACAAAGCCGGTGACCTGGACCGCGACGAGTTGGTTAGCCGGGTGCTGGAGCGACTGTATTTCGAGGAGAACCCGTTGGGCAGCCCCAAGCAGGTGCTGGTTCCCGACCTGCCCCACAACCAGGAACTGTACGAGGAGTGGCTGCGGGAGCAGCGGGGGTCCAGGGTGGCCATCGCCGTGCCCCAGCGGGGGACCAAGCGCAAGCTCCAGGAGACGGTGGCGCGCAACGCGGCCGACGCCTTCGCCCGCCACCGGCTCAAGCGGAGCACCGACCACAACAGCCGGGCCCGGGCACTCAACGACCTCCAAGAGTGCCTGGGCCTGCCTGAGGCCCCTCTGCGGATCGAGTGCTACGACATGAGCCACCTCCAGGGGTCCGATTACGTGGGCTCGATGGTGGTGATGGAGGACGGGCTGCCCCGCAAGTCGGAGTACCGCCGATTCAAGGTGCGAACCGTGGGCGGCAACGACGACTACGCCGCCATGGAAGAGGTGCTCACCCGGCGGCTCACCAACTACCTGGACGAGCGCGACCGCCCGGTGGAGGAGAAGGGGAAGTTCGCCTACCCGCCGCAGCTCCTGGTGGTGGACGGCGGCAAGGGGCAACTGGGCGTGGCCGAGCGGGTGCTGGCCGAACTGGGCCTCGACGGAGAGATCTTCCCCGCCGGGCTGGCCAAGGAGTTCGAGCAGGTGTTCGTGCCGGGCCGGTCCGCTCCGGTGGAGATCCCGAGGCCTTCGGAGAGCCTGTACCTGCTTCAGCGCATCCGGGACGAGAGCCACCGCTTCGCCAACGACTACCACCGCCAGCTCAGGGGCAAGCGGATGACCCAATCCTCGCTGGACGGCATCGCCGGCCTCGGCCCCACCCGCCGAGCCCGGCTGGTGAAAGAGATGGGCGGGGTGCGAGCGGTGGAGCGGGCCCCGCTCGAAGACCTGCTGGCCCTGAGCTGGCTCCCTGATGCGGTGGCCCATTCGATCTACGAGAAGCTCCACGGCCCACGAGCGGATCGGTAGCCTGAGGTCGTGGCCGAGTTCGTGGTGATCACCGGGATGTCGGGAGCGGGCCGGTCGCAGGCCGCCAACCATTTTGAAGACTTGGGCTGGTATGTGGTCGATAACCTGCCCCCCGCACTGGTGCCCAAGGTCCAGGAGTTTGCCGATGCCCCCGACAGCGGCATCTCCCGAGTGGGCCTGGTGCTCGGGCTGAACCTCTACTACGAGGATGTGGCCCCCGCACTGGTCGAGCTCAAGGAATCAGCTCAAGGATCGGTGCGCATCCTCTTTCTCGACGCCTCCACCCCAGAGCTGGTGAAGAGATTTGAGAGCACCAAGCGCCGGCATCCGTTCTCCAGCGTCCCGCCGATGGGAGTATCCGACGCCATCGAGGCCGAGCGGGAGTCTCTGGTCAACCTGCGCAGCCAGGCCGACGTGGTGGTGGACACCTCCGAGTACAGCATCTACCAGCTCAACCACTTCATTGACGAGGTGTTCGAACTGGACGCCGGACCGGAATCGATGACCACCCGGATTATGTCTTTCGGCTTCAAGCACGGCATCCCGCTCGACGCCGACTTGGTGTTGGATTGCCGTTTCCTGCCCAATCCCCACTGGGTGGAGGAGTTGCGCCCGCTCACCGGTCAAGACGAGGCGGTGAGGGACTTCCTGCTCAACGGCCAGCCCATGGCTGAGACCTTCCTGCAAAAGACCGAGGACCTGTTGACAATGTTGGTACCGGCCTATGTGCGGGAGGGCAAGTCGTATCTCACTATCGCCTTCGGCTGCACCGGGGGCCACCACCGCTCAGTATTCGTGGCCGAAGACATCAACCGCCGACTCATCGAGAGCACAGATCTCGGCGTCCGCCCCCTCGTCGTCCACCGAGACATCGACAAATAGCCCGGAGAGGCAGCAGCACAGGGTTCAGGCGGCGTCCCCGTTCCCGTATTTCGCCACCATTGCTTCACTGACGTCCCACAGCCTGGCCCCGTTGTCGGGGTCGGCGGCGCTGTCGGAAACTGCCTTGTGGTTCATCAGGTGGAGGTACATCCCGGTGGATGCTCCTGCCTCAGGAGCACAGCAGAGATAGATGATGGGTGCGATGGCCTTCTCAGGGGACCGGAAGAACAGCCGCAGCGCCGGGTTGACGATCGGCTTCAGCAGTGCGGGCGCATCTCGGGCGATTCTGGTGGACACGCCTCCAGGGCACAGCGCATGCACGGCCACCTCCGGATTCTCGTGCGGGTTCAGGCGGCGTGACAGCTCGGTGGCATAGGTGCTCAACACCAGCTTGCTGAGCCCGTAGTGCCGCATGCTCTCCTTGATCCCGTATTCAGCGTATTCGCCGAGGTTGTCGAATTCGATTGCCTCATAGGAACGGTGCGATTCCGACGAGACGAACACGATTCTCGGTAGCTCTTCGCCGGGCCCCGCGGCGCGGATGACGCCGTCCTTCAGCCATCGGTCGATCATCACCCGCTTGGACAGGAAGTGAACGGCGAACATGGTGTCGTACCCCTGAGGGGTCTCCCTCGCAGTGGGTGTCATCAAGCCGGCGTTCATGAGAGCGATGTCGATCCGGGCGTCCCTCCGTTGCAGCTCGTCGCAGCAGCGATGCACCGAGCGGACATCGGCCAGGTCCACCTCCACCATCTCCACGGTCTCCGAACCCGACGCCTCTTTGATCTCATCGCAGATCTCGTTGTGACCGGGGCGGCAGGCCAGGATCATGTTGCCGCCCCGCCGGGCCAGCTCGATGGCTGCCGCCCGCCCCAACCCGCTGTTGGCCCCGGTCACCAAGCACGTCTTGCCGTCGATTCGCACGCTGTCGGGAACCGGTTCCACATCGGGGGTCCTCAGATTGCGGAAGTCGCGAACCGCCCCGGTGATCGCATTGACCACTGTGCGCTTCTTTGGTGCTTGGCTCATGGCCAACGGTACATCGTTGCTCGACGCCCGCTTCGCGCTGGTTGAGCCTTGCTTGGCCTATTCGAATGGAATCGCATAGGCCTCACGATAGGCCGCGAAGGTCTCGTCCATTACCCGCTTGCTAAGTCCGAAGTGCTCGAGCCGGTAGTGGTGCTTTCCGAAGCGGTTCTGGGGGTTCGCGGCCACGTACTGCTCGGCCAGTGTCTCGGCGTTGTCGTCGAAGTCGATTCCCGCCACTTCGTAGATCCGTCGGAGCTGGGCGATCGGGTCGCGGACCAGGTCGTAGTAGGAGACATCCACGAATCGTTCGCTTGGCGCCTCGGCTCGGGTCTTCATGGCCCACTCAACCATCCGGTGCGTCTTGTTGCCCCAGTGCCGCCCGATTTCGATGGGGTCCACCTCATCGCTGAACATGCCCCGGCCGTGGGCCACCATGCTGCAAAAGGAGGTGACAGCCACGCGGGGATCGCGGTGGGTCTGCACCACCGTGGCACCGTCGAACACCTTGAGGAAGACGTCCAGGTACTCCAGGTGGTGCGGGGTCTTGAGCACCCAGGCACGGGCCGGTCGCGGCCAGGTAAGCACCTTCAGGACCCGGCGGAAGTATTCGTAGGTCGCCGTATGGTCCTGTTCTGCCAGCCAGCGGGAGTAGCTCGGCACGTGCAAGATGGCCTCGGCCGACTGGCTCATGAAATTGAGGTCGAGGAGCAGCACGTCTTCTTCGGGCTGCTCGCGGTCGATGGGGTGGACCGCCATGAAGTCAGGGGCTAGGTAGGAAATGGTCCGCTCGGCCAGCACCGCCCTCCTCTTGCGAGACCGCTCGGCGCGCTCGGCAGTCTTCGCCGCCGTCACAGGCAACAGCGCCTCGTTGCCGGAGATGCCGCGGATTTCCGGGTTGGAATACAGCAGGCGGTGCAGCAGTGTGGTCCCGGTGCGCTGTAACCCGGTGATCATGATGACGGTGCCGAGGTCGGTGTCGTCGATCTCAGGGTGCCGCTTGAGGAGGTCCTGGATCCGCAGTCGCTGAACCAGCGCCCCAGCGAGCCTGGACTTCTGAATCAGCATGCCGGTTGGAGTCAGCCGCGCTTCGTCGTTGATCGAATTCACGAGCAGTTGCAACGCCTCCAAGTGCCCGTCGTCGCCGAAGTCGGAGAGCCCGGTTTTGCGCGTCGCGTGCTTGACAAGTTTGTTGACCTCTAAGCGGCCGGGGAGTCCGAGGCGCTGGCCGGCGCGACCGAGCCGATTGACGGCCCGGATAGGGATCGGCCGATAGGGATTCTCGTAGTCGGTGGACGTCAAGCCGCTAGTCCCCCAAGCTGCTAAGCGGAACCACCCGGCACTGCGGCTGGGGAGTTTCGGCGGCTCGCACCCAGCGGAACGACATGGTGCCGAGCGAGTGGCCTGCGGTTTCGATCCAGTTGGGCAGGCCGGGATCCTCATGGGCCACGATCAGGCGAATCGACCCATCGGCTTCGTAGTGGGCCAGATGGCTGTTGGTGTGGATCGTGAAGTGGCGATAGTCCAGCGATTCCATCCAGTAGTTGCTGAGCTGGAAGTTCCAGTATTCGCATTCCGGGGGAGTGGCCTCGATCACCAGCGCCTCCTCGGGTCCCAGCGCCCAGTGGCTGTGGTAGTAGGTGATGTTGGGGTCGCCGCCGGCGTTCAGCGATACGTCTGGGTCAAACTGGGGAAGCTCGTTGCTGTGCTTGGAGAAATCACGGGCCCACTTGGTGAACAGCAATGGAGCGCCCATCACCAACGCCCCCACGTTCTTCAAGCCGTCGTCCAAGGCCTTGGGGGTGAGGCGCGAGGGCTGGCGCTCTTCGGGAGCGCAGTTGATGCGCTCGATGGCCAGCTCGGCGGGGGTCTCCGTATTGCGGTCGGCAAAGGTCTGGCGCACCACCAGGGTGCCGGTCTCGGGGGTCATCGGCAGCCAGTTGCCCTCATGGGGGGTGCTGCTCAGGATCAACTCGAAACACCCGTCGTCGTCCATCTCGATCTGGTCGGCTTCGATATGCCCGGTGGGCGGCAGGCCACCGCCTTGGCCGTAGTTGCCCGATTGGGTTCCGATGCTCAGGTAGGCGATGTTGTTGCGCCGCCCGGTGATCTTGTAGTCGTAGCTCCCGTCCAACGCCGCGGTGTAGTAGTAGTTGTCGGGGTTGTCGGCGCCCAGCTTGGTGGTCTCATTGGCCACCCGGTGCATCACCGGGGCCTTGGGGTCGGCGTGCTCGACAAATGCCATCAGGCCGGCCCGGGCGAGCCGGCTCAGGTGCCGGTAGCCCTCCGCCTGGTTGAACGGATCGCGCGGCGCGCCGGGAAAGTTCATCGCCGCACCCGCCGCCTTCAATGAGTCGCAGAACTCCTCCCACGCCTTCCCGCTCACCACCCGCTGTTCGGCCACATCGTCGAGCGTCTTGCCCCGCATCTTTCGAATGAGAAGAGAGATCCGTCGAAAGACACTCAGCAGTCGAATGGCAAGCCGTCGCATGGCGAATGTCTAGTGACGGCCTCGGCTCGGCGGCAACATGGGTCCGGCACACCGCGGTGTCGTTGAACCAAGATGGTCCGGTGAGATTCGGCCTGCTCCTGACTTCGGTTCACGGCCGGTCGGTGCCCGCGCACCAGCAGATCGCCGAGCACCACGAGTTGATCTCCGTGGCCGTGGATCATGGGTTCGACTTAGTGGTGGCGGGCCAGCACTTCGCGGCCCCGACGCTGCGCTACCTCCAGCCCATCCCGTATTTAACCTCGGTGGCCATGCAATTCCCGTCGGTCAGCGTCGCCACCGGCATTCTGCTGCTGCCCCTGCACCATCCCCTGACAATCGCCGAGGAGATCGCCACCATGGACGCGGTAACCGGTGGGCGGGCGATCATGGGGGTGGGAATCGGCTACAGCCAGGATGAGTTCGACGCCTTCGGCATCGACCGCACCACCCGAACTGAGCGGTTCGAGGAGGCGGTGGACATCATCCGAGCGCTGTGGACCGGCCAGCCAGTGACCCATAAGGGCCGGTTCTTCCGGCTCGACAACGTGGAGGTGTCCACGCTGCCGGTCCAGCAGCCGCATCCCCCGATCTGGGTCGGGGCCCAGGTGGAGCCGTCGGTACGACGGGCTGCCCGGGTGGGTGATGCTTGGTATGCCGCGCCGTTCCCCACCCACCGAGAGCTCATCCACCTCTACCAGGCCTATCTGGAAGAGCGAGCGGCTCACGGCAACCGGGCGCAGGCCGCCATCCCGGTGCGCCGGGAGGTCTACATAGCCGACAGCCCTGCTGAGGCCGAGGCAGCGGTGGCCGCGGGGGCGTCGTCGCGCTATGGCACCTATCGGTCATGGGGGCTTGACGTTGACGACGGCATCGGCAAGAGCGATTGGCTGGACAACCGTTTCGTGCTGGGCAGCCCATCCGAGGTGGCGGAGGGGCTCTCTCAGCTCATGGCTCAGGTGGAGCACTCCCACTTCGTCTACAAGCCGCAGTGGCCCGGATACGACCATCCTCACGCCCTCGCGCAGCTTGAGCGGTTCGGCTCCGAGGTGATCCCGCTATTGTCCGGCTGACATCGAAAGTCCCAATCATCGAAAGCAGAGCCCATGGGATCGGACAACACGCCCCACCGCGGCCCAAAGATCGGTCTCTGCTTGCCCTACGAGGGCTCGGCCACAGCCCAGGACATCGTGGATGTGGCACAAGCGGCGGAGTCGGCCGGTTTGGACTCGGTGTGGGTGGGGGACCACATCGCCTTCCCGGTGGAGTTCGCCTCGCAGAACCCGACGATGGCCGACGGGAAGTACCCCTATCCCACCGACAACCCCCGCCTTGAGGCTCTGACCACCTTGGCCTTCGTGGCCGGGGCGACGTCCACCATCCGGCTAGCGGTCAATGCCTGCGTGTTGCCCCAGCGCAATCCGGTGGTCGTGGGCAAGGCCGTGGCCACGCTTGACTACCTGTCGGGGGGGAGGGTGATCTTCGGGGTGACCCTCGGATGGCTCCGCGAGGAGTTCGACGCCCTCGGTGCCGACTTCGGCCGCCGTCGGCAGTTGCTGGAGGACGGCATCGAGATCCTGCGTGCCCTGTGGGAGCAGGACCAGCCTTCCTATGAGGGGGAGACCCATTCGTTCTTGCCCCTGAATATGAAGCCCAAGCCGGTGCAGTCGCCGGTGCCCATCTTCGTGGGCGGCCACTCCCGGCCGGCGCTCCGCCGGGCCGCCGCAGCAGGGGACGGTTGGCTGGCGGCGCGATTGACCCCGGACGACTTGCGGGAACACGTGGGCTTTCTGCGGGAGGAGCGCAAGCGGTCGCCGCGGGCCGATCAGCCCTTCACCGTGGCTACCAACTGCCCGGCCGCGGTGGGAAGCGGTCCGGCCGGAGTGCTCGATCTAACCGATGGCGACGCCACCCGGAGCATGCTGGCGGCGCTGGGGGAGGCGGGGGCCGATGTGGTCAACATGGTGGTGGTCTCGTATGACCCTGCCGAGACCCGGGAGGCGGCCCTCGCCCTGGGCCAGCACTGCCATACAGATCGGTAGGAATTCAGGCCAATAGGGGCGCTCAGGCCGTGCCCGCCACCCCGGCTTTGATCATGGCGGCGATTTCCTCGGGGCTGTAGCCGGCCTCGGCCAGGATCTCCTCGCTGTGCTGGCCCAGCACCGGGGGAGGCCCGGCAATCCCGCCAGGGGTGTCGTGCAGCCCGATCACCGGACCCAACTGGGGGATCTCGCCCAAAGTGGCGTGCTCCACCGATTGCACCAATCCGGCCTGCTTCACCTGGGGGTGGTTGAGGATCTGCGAGAAGGTGTGGACCGGCCCGAACAGCGCCCGGTGCTGGTTGAACGACTCCTCCCACTCCGCGCTGGTCCGGGTGACGAAGATGCTTTGCAGGTATTCGGTGAGTTCGGCGCGGGCGTCCACCCGCTGCTGGTTGGTCAGATAGCGCTCGTCGGAAGCCAACTCCGGCTCTCCGATGGCCCGGCAGAACCGCTCCCACCCGTCGGCGCCGCCCCACACGCCAGTCACCACGTGGCCGTCGGCGGTTTGGAACGCCTCATAGGGCACCACCACGCTGTGGGCGCTGCCATGGCGCTCGGGATCCTCACCGTCCACCCAGTGCGAGGCCAGCCGGGTGGTGAGCGACGACATCAGGGCGAAGAGCATCGACACGTCGATGAGCTGGCCCTTGCCGGTTTGCTGTCGGGCGAACAGGCCGAGCATGGCGGCCTGGGCGGTGACCAATGCACCGGTGAAATCGGCCATCGGTACCCCCACCAGATTGGGGCCCCGATCAGGCTCCCCGGTCACCGACATGACCCCCGAGACCGCCTGGACCACCGGGTCGGTTCCCGGATAGGGGGCCAGCGGACCGTCCGGTCCGAAGGCAGTGAGGGAGATGTACACGATCTGGTCGTTGATGGCCGACAGGGCGTCGTAGCCGATGCCGATCTCGTCGGCCACGCCGGGCCGGTAGCTGGTGACCACCACGTCGACCGTGGCGGCCAGGCGATGGACCACCTCGAGCCCCTCGGGTTTGCGCATGTCCAACGCGAGGCTGCGCTTGCCTCGATTCCAGATGAGGAACAGGGCGCTCTCGCCGTCGATAAACGCGGTGCCCACGCCGCGGGCGCCGTCGCCATAGGGGAGGCTCTCCACCTTGATGATGTCGGCCCCGTAGTCGCCCAGAATCATGGTGCCGTAGGGACCGGCCATGTGGCGGGTGAAGTCGAGCACGCGGATTCCATCGAGGGGCTTGGTCATGCCCGGCCTCCGGAGAGGTCTTCTCCGATGAGCTTGTCCAGTCCGATTTCGGCGAGGATCTCGGCGGTGTCGGCGCCCAGGTCGGGAGGGGGCGGCAAGTCGGTCAGGTCGGGTTGGGCGGCCTCGTTGGGGTTCGATGAGAGCTGCACCGGTGAAGCGGCCATTTGAACCCGCCCTCCGGGAAGCTCGGTTCCCCGGAGCACCCGGTTGACGGCGGCGTGGTCGCTACCGACCGCCTCGTCGAGGGTGAGTATGGGGGCGAACGGTATCTCGGCTTCGTCGAGAAGGCGGTTCCAGTCGTCGAAGGTGCGCTGGCTGATGGCCTCGGCGATCAGCGGGAACTCATCATCGTATCCGAAGTCCATGCTGTGGGTCCACTCTCCCCGCGCCCGGAGCTGGTGCAGGTTGGTGAGGTCGCAGAACCGCTCCCAGGCCACCTTCTCCAGCGGGCAGATGAGCAGGGCGCGGTGGTCGGAGGTGGCGTACATGGCATAGCGCGACCCCAACGAGCGGTACTCATGCCAGGGCTCGTCGTTGTTGACCCAGGTGTTCACGTCGCGCCAGTTCCACCACACTGCGGTGTTCCAGATGGAGGTGTGTACGAACTGGGGTCCGCCGCCCCGGTCTCGTTTGACGATGGCGGCCAGTACCCCCAAGGCGCCGAAAACCCCGGCCAGCAGCACCCCAGCCGAGCGCCACCCGACCCTGGTTTGTGGCTGGCCCTCGTTCCACTCCACCTCAACCCGGCCGGCCAGGGCGTCCATGTTCTGGCCGTGGGCCTTGTACTCGGCCCACGGTCCGGCCAGCCCGTAGCCCGAGATCACGCAGTACACCAGCTGTGGGTTGGCCTCGAGGAGGGTGTGGAAGTCGAGTCCCCGGCGGACGGCGTCCTTGGGGCGGGCACCGACGATCACCGCATCGGCCCAGGCGGTGACCCCGACCACCACGTCGGCCCAGTGGGGCGAGCGGGTGCTGACCGCGATGCTGCGGGTGCCGGGGTTGAGGGCCAGGTGCAGGTCGCTGATCCCGGCGATTCTGGGCTCGTTGCCCCGGTTGCCGTCGCCCTGGGTGGGATGTTCGACCTTGATGACGTCGGCGCCCATTTCCACCAGTAGGTGCGAGGCCAGCGGCCCCGACATGTGGGTGGAGAAGTCCACGATGCGGATTGGCGCCGGCTGGGTCATTGTCCGGTCACCCCAGAATGGCCAGTATCTGGCGGGACTGGCACAACAGGGTTCCGTCCGGGGCCCAGATGTCGAGGTCCCAATCCAGGTAGCCGCCGCGGACCAGCCCGGTGCGGGACCGCAGCAGCACCATGTCGTCGGCCTTTGCCTGGGACAGGTCGGCTCGGAAATAGGTGGTGTGGTCCAGGGTGGCGGTGGTGTACATGCGGTCGAGGCGCACCCACCACCCCATCATCCCGATATCGCCGATCATCAGCAGACCGGGGGCGTCGATGGGGCGGGCCTGGGCGAAGCCGGCCCATCCCACCCGCTCCATAGGGCCATCCGGCGCGGTGAACGGTTTCGGTCCGAGGCGGTCTTGCATGACCACGTTATCGCCGTAGGGGAATGCGAACTCGGGCACATAGCCGTCGTTCTCCCGTCCCGGAGTGGGCGGGGCCACCTCGGGCATGGGCAGTTCGTCGAACTCAGGGCTGGGCCGGTCGGTGGCGAAGCTGGCCAGCGCGGTGGCGATCAGCTTGTCGTCTTGCACAACTCGGGCCGCAGTGCTCACCAGCGTTCGGCCCGTGCGGAGCACATCGGTCTGCACCTCGTAGTCGCCTTCGCCCGGCGCTCGCAGCAGATGAGCGGTGAACGACAGCGGTCGGTACTGGGGGTCGGTGACCGTGGCGGCTAGTCCGGCCATCAACTGTGCCTCCACCAGCCCGGCGGGAACGCGGCCCGAGGCCATCCACGACGGGGGAGTGGAGGCTCGATAGCGCCCGTCGCCCAACGGCGTGTGGGCGATGGCCTCGTCGAATGATGCTGCGGTCACATGGCCTCCAGTGCTTCGGCCACCTCGTCGGCCACGGGGGCCAATGAGGCGGGGATGTCCTCGACGGGCATGGGTGGGACTTCGGCCAGCGCGGGGATGACCTCTCGCCCCATTGTGTCGAGGTAGTCGATCACCTCGTCGATGTGCATCTCGGGCCATTGGGGCTTCACCACGAACGGGTCTATCGGGAGCTCGCGGGCCACTTCGGCGAAGTGGTCGATCACCTGCTGGGCCGTCCCCACCGCCACCGAGTCCTTAACCTCCTCGAAGAAGTTGCCCATGAGCGCCTCCTCGTCCAATATGTCGAGTTCTTTTCGGGCATACGCGAGGTAGCGCTCCTTGCTGACATCGACGAATCTGGCTCGTGCCTCCTCGTTGGTGGCGCCGACGAAGGCGTTGCGCCGCAGAGGCTGGTGGCCCATCGGCTTGCCCCGCTCGGCAAATCCGGCGCCCATGATGCCCAAACGGACCCGCATCTCATGGATGTCGTACTCCGGCGGGATGATGAACCGGTCGCCCACTCGGCCCGCCCGCCGGGCGCCCTTGCGGGAGTGCGCGCCCATCCAAATAGGGGGATGGGGCTGTTGCACGCATCGGATATGGGGCGTAGCTCCCTGAATTTGCCAATGCTGGCCGTGGTAGTCGAAGTCCTCCATGGCCCAGCACAGCTTCATGATGTCGAGGCACTCGTCGAACAGGCTCACCCGCTTGCTTATCGGGACATTCATCAAGTCGAACTCTTCGCTCCGGTATCCGAGCCCGAGACCGACGTCGAGGCGGCCCCGGGTGACGATGTCGAGGGTGGCGAGCTCCTCGGCCAGGATCACCGGGTGGTACTTGGGGGCCAGCAGCACGGTGGTGGCCAGCCGCACGTGGTCGTCGATCTCGGCGGCCAGGCGGGCGAGGATGGGGACCGGCTGGAGCCAGCGCAGGTCGCCGTACAAGAAGTGCTGGCCGATGACGAAATGGCTGAGGCCGTTGCGCTGTCCGGCCTCTACTTGGCGCAGGATGCCGTCGAACTGCTCGAGGGGGTCCACGTCACGCGGCACGTCGCTGATGATCATGCCGAACTGCATGGGAACCCCTAGACGTCGATGCCGTAGAGCTCGGCGGCGTTGTCTTGGAGCACTCGGCGCCGGACATGGGGATCAACGTCGGCAAGCACCCGGGCGAAGTGCTCCCGGGCGCCCGGGAACAGGCATGTCGGATGGGGGACGTCGGTCTCCACCAGCACGTTGTTTACTCCGACGTCTTCGATGAGCTTGGCCGGGGCCGACCGCTCGAACCAGAACATGACCCAGATGTGGTCGTTGAAATACTCCCGGGGGCGACGGGAGTTGAGGGCTAGCTCGTGGGCTTCGGTGACCATCTCGTCGTACTGGTACTCGAGGGCTTCGAGGATGAAGGGAACCCAGCCGATGCCGCTCTCGGCCGAGACGACTTTGAGGTTGGGGTAGCGGTCGAACAGGTTGCTCATGCACAGGTTGACGATGATGCGTACGTTGCTCATGTACATCTGGGTGGCGTGGATGGCGAGGCGACGCTGGTGGTCGAACTGCCCCCACCAGGTGTTGGGGGCCACGGGAATGGGCCGGGGCAGGTCGTCGGGGCCGGCTTCGCCGCCCACCCGGGCCTGCTGGAAGCGGGCGCCTCGGATGCTCTCCATCTCGGCCCGGCTCATGCCGGCGCCGATGTGGAAGTTGGCCACCGCTCCCGACTGGTTGAACAGGTCCCACATGGGGGCGAAGTAGGGCTCCCAGAGCTCGGGTAGGCCCACCATCTCGGGTTTGTCGGAGAGGGTGAACCCGGTTATGCCCTTGTCCAGCAGCCGGTTCATCTCGGCCACGGTGAACTCCATATCCCAGATCGGGAGCATGGCCTGGGGGAACAGCCGGCCGTTGGACTCGTGCTGCACGTCTACGAAGAAGTCGTTGTAGATCTCCAGCACCATCCGCCGCTGGGCCAGGTCTTCGATGGCGAAGACGTGGTTGGAGGAGAAGCCGACGCCGTTGGGGTAGAGGATCTGGGCGTGGACCCCGATCTCGTCGCATAGCTCGAGACGCTCCTTCACAGCCCAGGCGCTGGTGTCGATGACGTCGAAGGGCTGGACCACGTGGCTGCCCAGGATCTTCTCGTGCCCGGTTTGGATGGTGTTCCCGCCGGTGCTGGCCCACACCTGGCCGTCGAGATACCACGCGGTGATGCCGTCGACGGTCTTCTGCACGGGCACTCGGTTGTGCATGGCGGCGGGGACCCGGGCGGTCCACAGCTCGGGCGGCTCGGTGAAGTGGGAATCGCAGTCGATAATCTTCAGGCCGTCTAGCGGGTCATGTGCGTTCATGGCGTTCTTTCTTTGCTGCGACGGCTAAATCGGTCATCGCAAATGTAAGAGTTCTTGCTCACGGGGGTTTCAATGGGAGTGCTCGATGGAAGAGTAGCGGTCATAACCGCTTCCGGTTCAGGAATGGGTCGGGCCGCGGCCAGGCGCATGGCCTCCGAGGGTGCTCATGTGGTGGTGGTCGATCTTCGCGCCGACGCTGCCGCTGAGACCGTGGATTTGATCGCCGCAGCCGGGGGCGCGGCCAGCGCCTTCACCGTTGATGTCAGCGATGTGGCCCAGATCGAAGGGTTGATGGCCGAGGTTGGTTCCACTCACGGCAAAATCGACATTCTCTACGCCCACGCCGGCATACCCGGTCCGGCCGGACTCGACATGAGCGAGGCCGACTACGACGAGACCGCGGCCATCAACATGAAATCGGCCTTCTTCACCGTTGCCCGGGCGGTGCCCTTGTTGGAGGCGTCGGGCAACGCGTCAATCATCCTCACCGCTTCCACATCTGGGGTGGTGGGCTCGCCCTTCTCGCCGCTGTACTCGATGACCAAGGGAGCAATCGTCACGTTCGGCAAGTCGCTGGCTCTGGCCCTAGCCCCCAAGGTACGGGCCAACGTCATCTGCCCCGGCCCAGTGGACACACCCATGCTTCCGCTGTTCTTCGGACGGGAGCCCAGCACCGACGTCAAACCCCTGATAAAGGAGTTCCTGGAGACTTCGGTGCCCTTGCTGCGCCCATCGCAGCCCGAGGAGATCGCCGAAGTGGCGCTGTTCTTGGCCAGCGATGCCAGCAGTTTCGTGACCGGTGTCGCACTCCCGGTTGACGGCGGCTACTTGGCCCGATGACCAGCAGGAGCATCTCCATCGGCAGCGGGTCGGCGTATTCCACCGATCGGCTGGACTGGGCCCAGGAGCTGGCCGACAGCGGCCTGGTGGACTACATGGGCTTCGACTGCCTGGCCGAGCGGACCATGGCGCTGGCCCAAGTGCGCCGCCTCGATGACGAGACCGCGGGCCACGATCAGCGCATCCCCGAGCTCATGCGCCGTTTCGCCGGCTTTCTGCGCCGCGGCGGAAAGATGGTGGGCAATTTCGGCGCCGCCAATCCGGCCGCCGCGGCCGACGACGTGCTGCGGGGGATGAAGCTCAACGGCGTCGCCGGGGTGAGGGTCGGGGTGATCCACGGCGACGACGTGCTCGACCATGTGCTCGACCAGGATCTGGAGTTTCCCGAAATGGGGGTGACCGCCCAGGCCATCGCCGACCAAGTGGTATCGGCCAACGCCTACATCGGCGCAGATCCCATTGTGGAGCTCCTAGACGAGGGGGCGCAGTTCATCCTCGGCGGCCGCATCGCCGACCCTTCTCTCTATGTGGGGCCGATCGCGTATGAGATGGGCTGGGCGCTGGACGACTGGGAGAAGATGGGCATCGCAACCCTGGTGGCCCATCTTCTGGAGTGCGGCACCCACGCCACCGGGGGCAACTACGTCGATCCGCCCTACCGGGTGCTGGACGACATCGTCCACCTCGGCTTTCCCCTGGCCCACGTGAGCGAGGACGAGCTGATCATCACGAAGCTGGAAGGCACCGGCGGAGCGGTGGAAATCGGCACCATGAAGACGCAGCTGGCTTACGAGATCCACGACCCGGCGGCCTATCTCACCCCCGACAGCACCGCGGACTTCTCCCATGTGTGGGTGGAGGAAGCGGGCTCAAACCGCGTGCGGGTCGGCGGTGCCTCGGGCCGCCCCCGCCCAGACTCTCTCAAGGTGCTGGTGGGGGTGGACCAGGGGTGGAAGGTGGTGACCGAGATCTCCTACGGCGGCGCGGGCTGCGTGGAACGGGCCCAACTGGCCGCGGAGGTGGTGGCCAAGCGCCTGGAGCCCTACCAATCGGGCATCGATGAGGTCCGCTACGACCTCCACGGTATGAGCGCCCTGTTCGACGGCCAGCTTCCCGGCGGCGACCCAGCCGAAGTGCGGCTTCGTATCGCGGCCCGCTGCGACGATCGGGAGACGGCAGACGCGGTGGCTTTCGAGGGGCAATTCCTGTGGATGGGGCCGGCCGGGGGCGGCGGGGTCACCACCCAGATGGCGCCGGCCATCGGGGTCACTCCCGCTCTGTTGCCCCGCGAGGATGTGAAGCTGATCACCGAGGTCATCGAGGCATGAAGCTGCGGGAGTTCGCCTACAGCCGCTCCGGCGACAAGGGCGACATCGTGAACCTGTGCGTGTTCGTGTACGACGACGACAACTGGGAGGTGCTGCGGCGCGAGCTCACCGTCGAAAAGGTGCGAGACAAATTCGGCAGCCTGGTTGAGGGCGGGATCACGCGCTACGAGTTGCCCGGCACCAAGGGCCTGAACTTCGTGATGACCGAAGCCCTCGGCGGAGGAGTATCCATGAGCCTCCGAACCGACCCCCACGGCAAGTCCTACCAATCCCTAATCCTAGAAATCGACATCGACGCCGACGAGGAGATCAAACCCCGGCTCGGCTAGAAGCCCCGGCCGCTGGACTTGTCCCGTCAGCCGGCGGCGAGGTGCTCTCGGAGTTCTACTTTGCGGATTTTGCCGGTGACGGTGCGGGGGAAGCTGTCGACGGCGATGAATTCGTCGGGGACCTTGATCTTGGCCAGGCGCTGGCGGCACCAATCGAGGAGTCCGTCGAGGGTCTCTTCTGGTCGGAGCTCGACGAAGGCCACCGGGCGCTCGCCCCATTCGGGGTCGGGGCGCCCGACCACCGCTGCTTCGGCGACGGCCGGGTGGTCGTAGAGCACGGCCTCGATCTCGCTGGGATAGATGTTGACGCCGCCGCTGATGAGCATGTCTTTGGACCGGCCGACGATGTAGAGATAGCCATCGGGATCCATTCGGCCCAGGTCTCCGGTTCGCAGCCACCCGTCGACCAGAGCCTCGGCCGTCTGGTCGGGGTTGCGCCAGTAGCCGGCCATCACCTTTTCGCTCTTCACCCAGATCTCGCCCACCTCTCCGGGGGCGACCATGGCGCCGTTCTGGTCGTGGATTTCGATCCGGACCCCGGGCACGACGCGCCCGCACGAGTCGAGCAGCTCGGGGCGCCCGGCCATGGCGAGGTCGTGATCTTCGGGTAGCAGCCCGGTGAGGTTGGTGACGCACTCGGAGATGCCGTAGCCCTGGTACAGCCCGCACCCAAAGCGCTCATAGGCCTGTTTGATGAGGGGTCCGGCAGTGGGGGCTGCGCCGTAGACGATGAGCCGCAGGCTGGACAGATCGGCCTCCGCAAAGCCGGGATGGTCGAGAATGCGGCGCAGTTGGGCGGGAACCAAAATCGAGATGGTCACCCGGTGCTCGGCGACCGCGGTGAAGAACGACTCCGGCGAGAAGGAGCGCAGCACCACGTGGGTCTGGCCGTCGGCCAGCATGGAGCACACTCGGGTGCCGGTGGCCGCGTGGTAAAGCGGCGTGGTGGACAAGAACACATCGTCGGGTCGGAACCGCTGCACCAGGGCCATGGTCAGCCCGTTGAAGGCCAATCCCCGCTGGGTGAGGCACACCCCTTTCGGCTGTCCAGTGGTCCCGCTGGTGTAGATGATCAGCGCGGTGTCTTGTTCGGTAGCGCGATCCAGATCAGTGAAGGGCTCCGACGCGAGCAGGCTTACGTAAGAATCGCCGTCGGCATCGATCACTGGGCCGGTGGTGCCGATGGCCTCCAACCGTTCGGCGTAGGGAGGGGTTGCCACGGTAAGGGCAGGCTCGGCATTGGAGAGGATGAAGGACAATTCGGGATCGGTGAGCTGGGTGTTCAGCGGCACTGCCGCCGCGCCCAGGTAGGCCACCGCCAGATAGACGTCGAAAAAGACCAGCCCGTTGTCGGCCATGAGCGCCACCAGGTCGCCAGTCCCCACCCCCGCAGCCTCCAGTCCGCTGGCCAGCCGGAGAACTCGGTCGTGCATCTCCCCAAAGGAAGCAGATGGCCCTCCGGCAACCGCTATCGCAGTCCGCTCGGGGTAGAGCGCCGCATCTCGCTCCAACAGGTCAACTATTCGCATTATGCAAGATTCAGGTTGCCATCAGACGGGCACGATGTCGACGATCTCATTCAAGCCTGCAAAGTCATTGGGGTTGCGAGTGTAGAGGGGCAAGTTGGCCGCGAGGGCGGTCGCAGCGATCATCAGATCGACTGCCCTTGCCCCGCGGGGTGGTGTGGGCGTCTCAGGCACGAGGAGATGGATCTAGGTCAGCTACAACGTCGAGGTTGGCCCGAAGATCCCAATAGTCAACACTGGGGGCAGTCCGGAAGAGCTCGACAGCGGCTTCAGCGGAAATGAAGCGGTGGCGGAGCAGCGGACCCAGCTCGCCTAACGGAACGCCACTGTGAGTCACCGTGTACGTCTTGCCTTCGTCCAGTTCGAGCATGATCTTTCCGCTGTTGTCCCACAACTCCCGCTGGCTGATCTCACGGCTCATAGTCCCACCGTAGAACGTCGTGCGACACCTATTCGGATTGTTTGCATCAAACCAGGTTCGCCAGAAGGCGGGAAGGGGGGTTCAGACTTCGACGAGTTGGAGGGGGGTGTGCTCGGCGATGTGGCCGTAGTCGCGGTCGTGGTGGAGCACAGGCACGTTGAGGCGGATGGCGACGGCTGCGATGAGGGCGTCGGTTTGCGAGCGAATGGTGATTCCCCGCCACCTGAGTTCACGGTAGATCGTTGCCGCGTCGAGCCAATCGAGCTTGGGGGAGAGCGCCTCGTGTTGCTGGGCCTCCAGCAACCGTTGGGTTCGTGCGACAGCATCTCGGCGGGCACCGGCCATGACCTCCAGCAGGATCGGGTCGAGGGTGACCACTTCTTGACCGGATATCGCCTGGCGCATTCTCTGGGCCTGAGGAGAACCTGCCGCAGACAAGAAGTCGACCCAGGCAGAGGTATCAGCGATCAGCACTGCTGCCCCAATCGGCGAACCGGTTGGCGCGCATGGCATCAAGGTCGCCGTCCCAGCCGACCCCTTCCATTTCCAGTTGCTCTTCAACGGTCATCGGTCCGCCACCCAGAAGGCGCTCCAAGGCCAGATGCACCGCCTGACGCTTTGTGCGAAGACCGTACGTCTGCATGGCGCGCTCGATGAGTTCATCGTCGATGTCGATGTTGGTCCGACTCACAACACCATTATACACAGCAATGTGTAAACTGCGCTGTGGGTTTTGTGGTGACAGATGGTGACAAATGACTATACTATCACTATGACGGTGCTTTCGATTCGGTTCAAGCGTCCCGGTGTCTACGAGCGGCTCAAGCTCTGTGCTGCCCAAGGGCGTGGCTCAATTTCGTCAGTAGGGGAGCGCCTAATCGATGAGGGACTGCGGATGGAGGCCCATCCGGGGATCGTGTTCCGCGAGGGGCCGAGCGGACGGCGAGCGGGTTTGGCTACGGGGCCTGATGTCTGGGAGGTCGCAGGGTTGTTGCGCGGTCTTCGCGGCAGTGTCGAGCAACGGGTCGATAGGGCCGCGGCCCAGCTCAGCCTGACCGAGGGACAGGTGCGGGCCGCTTCTCGCTATTACGCAGAGTTTTCTGAGGAGATCGATACTGAACTGGCAGCCAATGACGAGGCGGCCGACCATGAGCTGGCCATGTGGGAGAACGAACGGCGGCTGCTGTCGGAGTGAAGCTGCTTCTCGATGAGATGCACTCCTCGGCGGTAGCCGAAGTGCTGCGAGGCCGCAACGTCGACACCGTCGCCGTAGTGGAGCGCGATGATCTCCGAGGGCTGTCAGATGCAGACCTGCTTCAAGCGGCCACGGTCGAGGGACGAGCGGTGGTCACGGAGAACATCAAGGACTTCGCGGTGCTCCATCGGCACATCTCTGCAGGGGGCGAGAAGCACTCAGGACTGGTCTATACCCATCCCCGTAGGTTTCCCCGCTCGGCCCCAAACCACGTGCATATGCTGGCTGACGCGCTGACAGAGTTCGTCAACAGGCACGCGTCCCGCCTCGACGGTATCGAATCGTTCGCATGGTGGCTCGAAAGTGGTGAAGTGGAGGTGCGCTAGTCCAGGCGGTAGACGCGGGTTGCAGTGCCTGAGAACAGATCGTCCTGCTCGGCGTTGGAGTAGCCGTCGGCCATGATCTGGAATGCGTTCCACAAGACCGGATAGGTGAGTGTCTCGCGGTCGACTGGGTAGTTCGACTCGAACATGCATCGGTCCGGACCGAAGGCGTCGATGCAGAAGCGCACCGCGTCGGACCAATGGGCAGCCACTTCCTCGGAGCCGGGGGGCACGGGCAGGTCGGCCCACCCCATCCCAAACATGAAGTCCATTCCGATCCCGCCCACTTTGACCACGGCATTCGGTTGGGCGGCCACAGCCTGCATCGATGACCGCCAGTCGGCCCACACCTGATCGCGAATGTCGCGGTAGGGTCCCACACCTAGGGGAGCGCCGAGGTGGCCGACCACCACCCTCAGCTCTGGCATAGCTGCCGCCAATTCGGCCACCTCAAGCAACTGCGGATGGTAGAGCCAGGCGTCGAAGGACAAATCCCGCTCGACGAGCGTGCGCAGCCCGGCCCGGAACTGGTTTGTACCCATCATCTGGTGGGAGGGGTTGCCGTGGCCTTGGGGGACTTCGGGGCTGCTATCTATACCCGTTGTGTGGCGGATGCCGCGCAAGCGACCGCTGCTGGTCGCATCGTGGGCGTCGAGCACCTCTTCGAGGGCGTCGCCCAGCGTCAAGTCGGCGAAGGCGACAATGCCGGCTAGGGGCGGTCCGTCGCTCGCATCAATGACGTCGGCCTGCGACACGGCGAAGGCGGTCTCGCCGACCGGCTGCATGTGCTCGGGAAGCGCCATGTCGTAGCACGCCGCCGTCTCAACAAACACCGTTTTCGTGACGTTGTGCGAGCCCGTGATGTTGTCCAGGTGATCGGCGGCGAGATAGTTGAGAAACCCCCCGTCGTAGAAGTGGTGATGGGGATCCACGATCTCCCTATGGGGATCGATAGCCTCCTCGACCCGTTGGGCCAGCCAGTCAAAGCGATTGAAGTCCATCGGATTGAGCTCCCCTTTGCTCAGGAGTTTTAGGGCTAGGTGCGCATTGCCACAACGGGCCTAAGTTAGTCTCAGCCGCATGAGCATTCGCGTGGGAATCAATGGGTTCGGCCGCATCGGGCGGAACTTCTTCAGAGCGGCCCGGCAGGCTGGCGCCGACCTGGAATTCGTGGCTGTAAACGACTTGGGCAGCCTGGAGACCATGGCCCATCTGTTGCAATACGACTCGGTGATGGGCCGGTTCTCCGACCCGGTGGCCGTGGTCGACGGCGCACTGGAGATCGGGGGCAGCACCCTGCAAGTGCTGTCGGAGCGCAATCCGGCCGACCTGCCTTGGGGCGACTTGGGTGTGGACGTGGTGGTGGAATCCACCGGGTTCTTCACTGCTCGGGACAAGGCGGCCGCCCACCTTGAAGCTGGGGCTCCGAGGGTCATCGTGTCCGCGCCAGCGTCGGGGGCCGACGCCACCTTCGTGGTGGGGGTGAACGACGGCGACTTCGATCCCGACAACCATCTGGTGGTGTCCAACGCCTCGTGTACTACCAACTGCTTTGTGCCCATGGTCAAGGTGCTCGACGACGCCTTCGGGGTGGAGCGGGGCCTGATGACCACCGTCCACGCCTACACCGGCGACCAGGCGCTAGTGGACGGACCCCATTCCGACCTGCGTCGGGCCCGAGCTGCCGCGGTGAACATCGTGCCCACATCTACCGGAGCCGCCCGAGCCACTGGGCTGGTGCTCCAGGCCATGAACGGATTGCTCGACGGCATCGCGCTGCGGGTGCCGATTCCCAACGGCTCCCTCACCGATTTCACCGCCGTTGTGCAGGGTGAGCCTTCGGCCGACGACGTCAACGCCGCCTTTGCCGCCGCAGCGGCCGATGGGCCGCTGGCCGGGGTGCTGGACTACAGCGAAGCGCCGTTGGTGTCAGCCGACATCTGCGGCTCGCCCGCTTCCTGCACGCTCGACTCCGGATTGACAATGGCCCTGGGAAATCTGGTCAAGGTGTCTGGTTGGTACGACAACGAGTGGGGCTACTCCAACCGGCTGGTGGATCTGGTCTCGATCGTGGGCGCGGCGGGCGGCTGAGCGCCGGGGTGCTTCCCACACTCGAAGTGCTAGGCGAGGCTCTCGGCGGCCTGGATGGCCGCCGGATCCTTCTGCGGGCCGACTTCAACGTTCCGCTTGACGCTGGTGGCCAGATTGCCGACGACTTCCGCATAAAGGCCGCGCTGCCCACCATCCGCTGGCTCACCGGCCAGGGGGCCGCGGTTGTGGCGTGCAGCCACTTGGGACGACCCGACGGCAGGCCCGACCCCCAATATTCGCTGGCTCCGGTGCAGGCACGGCTGGGGGAGCTGGCCCCCGGTGTGGAACTACTGGAGAACCTGCGCTTCGACCCGGGTGAGACCGGCAATGACGATGGTTTCGTACAGCGGTTGGTGGAGAACTGCCACGGCTACGTGAACGACGCCTTCGGAGCGTCTCATCGAGCCCATGCCTCCATTGTGGGACCACCTCGCTATGTGCCCAGCGCAGCGGGCGGTCTGCTGGCCAAAGAAGCCGAGGTGCTGCTGGGGTTGCGGGCCAAGCCCAAACGGCCGTTCGTCGCCGTGCTGGGCGGGGCCAAGGTGAGCGACAAGCTGGGGGTGATCGATGCCCTGTTGGAGACCGCGGATGAGGTGGTGATCGGCGGCGGCATGTGCTTTACGTTCCTGGCCGCCCAAGGCCACAGCGTGGGCGACTCGCTGCTCCAGCCCGACCAGATTGAGGCTTGCGGCCGTTTGCTGAGTTCAGGCGCGCCCATCCGCCTCCCCTCCGACATCACCGCGCTGGCGCCGGCGGAGCGGGTGGTGCAGGCCGGAGTAGACCTGCATCCCGACTGGAAGGGTTTGGACATCGGCCCGGGCACCGCGGCCGAGTTCAGCGACCTCATCGCCGAGGCCGGCACCGTGCTGTGGAACGGCCCCATGGGGTTGTTCGAAGACCCGAGGTTTGCAGCGGGAACCAAGGTGGTGGCCCAAGCGTTGGCCGACAGCCGCGCCTTCACCGTGGTGGGCGGAGGCGACAGCGCGGCCGCGGTCCGCCAATTCGGTTTGGATCGAGAGATGGACCACGTTTCCACCGGCGGCGGGGCGTCGTTGGAGCTGATTGAACAGGGCGATCTGCCCGGACTTAAAGCACTGAGAGAATCAGTTGGAGCTCCCGAGGAGGGACACGATGGCTGAACGCAAGCCGCTGATTAGCGGCAACTGGAAGATGCACATGAACCATTTGGAGGCCATCCAGCTCATCCAGAAGCTGTCGTATGCCCTCGACCATGCCGATTACGGGTCGGCCGACGTGTCCATCCACCCGCCGTTCACCAACCTGCGGTCGGCCCAGACGGTGCTGGATGCCGACAACATTCCCATCGCTCTGGGCGCCCAGCACTGCCACTGGGAGGAAAGCGGGGCGTTCACCGGAGAGGTGTCGCCCGCCATGCTGGCCAAGCTGGCGGTGAGCTACGTGATCGCCGGCCACTCCGAGCGCCGCCAGCTCCTCGGCGAGTCCGACGAGAACGTGAACCGCCGCCTCAAGGCCATCCTGGCCGCGGGCATGAACCCGATCATGTGCTGCGGGGAGACCCTGGAGGAACGGGAAGCCGACCAGACCGAGGCCCGCATCACCACCCAGGTGGAAGCCGGTCTGGCCGGACTCAAGCGTGACCAGGTGGGGGCCATGGTGATCGCCTACGAGCCGGTGTGGGCCATCGGCACCGGCCACACCGCCACCCCCGCCGACGCCCAGGCGGGTTGTTCCCTCATCCGTGACCGAGTTCGAGCAAACTTCGGCGCTGAAGCCGCCGCAAGCGTTCGAGTCCAATACGGCGGCTCGGTCAAACCCGTCAACGTCGCCGAGCTCATGTCCCAGCCCGACATCGACGGCGCCCTCGTCGGCGGCGCCTCCCTAGAAGCCGAGAGCTTCTCCCGCATCGTCCGCTTCCGACTCCAATAGGCAGAAGCGGGACCCTCGCCCGTCGAAGCTAGGCCCTGCGGGCCGAGCCTTTGGGGGTGGTCAGGTGATCTCTAGGTCGTCCCATTCGACCTCGGTGCAGAGGCGGTGGTACTCGGGGCCGTACCAGGGGGCGCTCATCTGAAGCCGGTTGTGGGTTGAGTTGACGTAGTAGTTGTTGCCCGGAGACCCCATCTCGTGCATCAGCAGGAGCTTGGAGGCCTCCTTGTCCAGCGCCTCGTTGTAGCGCTCGTAGGCGTCCATGGTGACCTCGACGCTGGACTTGCCCTCTTCCAGCATCCGCACGATCAACTGGCCCGCGTAGCCCGACCACACCTGATACCAGATGGGAAGGCCCGTGCCGCCCGACAGGGGCTGGGAGTTGGGGCCGTAGAGCATGAACATGTTGGGGAACTTGGGCACCATCATGCTGATGTAGGCGCGGGGGCCGTCCTTGGCCCAGAAGTCGTGCACGTTGAGGCCGTCTCGGCCGATGTAGTCGGCCGGGTACAGGAATTGGACGATCTCGAAGCCGATGGCGGTGATGGCGGTGTCCACCTCGTAAACGGTTCCATCCTCGGTCTCGATGCCCTCGGGGGTGAACCGGACGATCGGGTCGGTGATCAGCTCCACGTTGTCGCGGGTGAGGGCCCGATACCAGCCGTTGTCCACCACAGGGCGCCGGGAGAAGGGCGCGTAGTCGGGTATCAGCCGGTCGACGAGGTCGGGGTCGTTGTCGGTCTGCTCGTGGATGTAGTTGGTGAGGAAGGAGCGAAGCTGGTCGTTCACCTCGTTCCAATAGCCCCCTTGGGCCTGCCATTCCTCGTCGGGAATCAGCTGGTCGTGGGTCTTGAACAGCGCGGCGATGGCCATGTATCGCCACCAGTTCCAGTAGCCCGGGAAGTTGTCGAGCAGCCAGCGCACTTCCGGTTCGATGGGCTGGCCGTACTTGGGCCGAGGGCTGATCCACTGCTTGGAGCGCTGGAAGACATACACCTGCTCGGCCTCTTCGGCGATGGGGGAGAGCAGCTGCACCCCGGTCGAGCCGTTGCCGACCACGGCGATCCGCTCGCCGCGGTAGTCGTAGTCCTCGGGCCATTGCGATGGGTGGATGGTCCGACCGGGGAAGTCTTCGAAGCCCTCGAAATTGGGGGTTCTCTGGTTGGCGAAGGCGCCGACCGCGTTGATCACCACGTTGGCCTCAATGGTCTCGATGCCGTCGGGAGTGCCGGCCTCGAGCACCCAGACATCGCGGCTCTCGTCGTAGGTGGCCCGCTTCAGATCGTGGTCGAACCGGGTGTTGTCGTACATGCCGTACTTGCGCGAGATGTGGAGCAAGTACTCCCGCACGAACTGGCCCTTCCCGAAGTACTCGGGCCACGGGTAGTTCTTCTCAAAGGCGAACTCGTAGGTGATAGAGATGGTGTCCACCCGGATGTCGGGGTAGCGGTGCCGGCTCCAGGTGCCGCCGGGCTCGGAGCGTCGCTCCAGGATCACATAGGGGATTCCCAGCAGTTCCATCTGGATGCCCGCGGCCAGTCCGCTGAACCCGCTGCCGATGATCGCCACCTGGAACCCTTCGGGCAGCTCGGGCTTGCCGTCGGTCCAGTCCACCGTCCATGGAAAGGGCTTGAAGGCCATCAGCTCCCGCCGAGACTCGAACTCAAGGTCGCCCATCTCTTCTTTGGTGGCGAAATTCATCAGCTGGCGAAGGCGAGGCTGGGGCGGTTCCTCGGGCATCCCCGGAGCAGCGTTTTCCAGAAGCCAGTCAACGGTCTTGGTGACGAGCAGCTCGCGTTGGTCGTCGTCGAGCTCCAGCATCCGCGGGAGTGCCTCGATCTCCGGGTCGTCGGTGTGGTGGAACAGCGCCACCCTCACGGCGTCCAAATCGGCCAACTCCACGGCGCGGCGGATGAACTCGGGGGTCACCGACTCCGCGGTCGTCTCAGGGGAAGTTTCCACAGTCACGCCCTAAAGGTTCTCAGAATCGGCGGGGTAGTGCTGAGTCCTGGCGGTACCTCGCCGAAACAAGTCCCCCCGACTCAGGCGGCCGGGTCGACGGAGAGGGGAACCGACTTGTAGCCCCGAACGGTGGAGGTGTGGATCCACTCCAGGTGGTCGTCGTCGACCTCCCAGTCTCGGTAGCGCCGGAGCATCTGCTCGAGGCCGATGCGTCCTTCCAGGCGGGCCAGCGCGGCGCCGATGCAGAAGTGGGCACCGTACCCGAACGATAGGTGGCGGTCGATGTTGCGGTGGATGTCGAATCGGTCGGCATCGGGGAAGTGGCGCTCGTCGCGGTTGCCGCTGCCGTTGATCAGCAGCATGTTGGCCCCGGTGGGCACCACTTGGCCGTGCAACTCCACGTCTTGCATGACCCGCCGTCCCTGCACTGGGGAGGGGGCCTCGTAGCGAAGTATCTCCTCTAGGGCATCGGGCACCAGCGAGAGGTCATCGCGGAGCTCGGCGTGCTGATGGGGATGCTCAGCCAGCAGCACCACCGCCCAGGCCAGGAAGCGGGCCACCGTCTCGGCCCCGGCCCCGCCGATCAGGGCAACGTAGGAGGTGATCTCGTCCAGGGTGAGGGGGCGGGTGGATCCGTCCAGCAGCTCTCGCTCGTGAGTGGCCAGGATGGTCAGCAGGTCGTCGGCCGGCTCCTTCCGCTTCTGCTCGCACAACTCGGGAACCAGGGCGTACACCTCGTGGGAGAGGTTTCCGGTCTGGTCGACCAGCTCCCGGCTGCTGCCCGCGGTGGCTGTTTCTTCGATGTGCAGTCCTTTGTCCATCGATTGCCGCAAGTCCTGTTCGAGCCCTTCGGAAAATCCCAGCAGGGCCAAGATCACGGTGGGAGGCATCAGCGCGGAGAAGCGGTCGACGAAGTCGAAGACAGTCAGACCCTCCAGAGGATCCAGCAAGTTGTCGCAGATGGACTCGATCCGGCTTTCCAAGCCGTTGATGGCCTTGGGGGTGAAGGCCCGGCTCACCAGTTTGCGCAACAGCGTCTGCTCCGGTGGGTCTCGGAATATGAACAGCGGTCCAGTCCACTCCTCGTCGCCCATGAGGTCGAGCGATGTGGCGTAGCGAGAAGAGTAGGTCTCGGTATCGAGCAGTCCGGCGAGCACATCGTCGTAGCGGGTCAGCGCCCAGAAGTTGTGCTCGTCGTTGTGATAGAGGGGGGCCTCGTCGCGCATCCGCCGCCAAACACCATGGGCTCGAATATCGATGTCGTAGTCGAAGGGGTTGTAGTCGATCGAACTCATGACGACGTTCTAGCCGGGATTGCCAGCAGACCGCTAGGAAGCCTCGGCGAACAGGGTGGTGTAGACGAAACGCGTTTCCGCCGCGGTTAGGCCAGCGCCCAGATACTGGTTGTCGATGTGCAACTCCCAATGCAGATGGGGGTCGGTGTAGAAGTCGCCGTTAGCGGCCGCGTGGGTTCCTCGATTGCCGATTTCTCCCACCCTCTGTCCGGCTTGGATTGCTTCGCCGACTCGGATGTCGGGGTCGACACTTTCCAGGTGGGCGTAGACGGTGACCACATGGCCGACATCGGGGACGACGCCGTGGTCGATGACCACGTAGTTCCCGTACAGCGTCAACAGGGTGTAGGGGGGAGTGGCGTCGAGTTGCGCGGCGACATCCAACAACAGATCCCTCTTGTCGGAATCCGGGTCCTCGTAGTTGCCGACCACCAGCACTGCCCGCCCGTCCAGCGCGGCTACTGCGGGATGCCCCCGGGCAAAGCACCGGAAGTCAACCCCCTGGTGTGTTCCCGAGCGATAGGTCCGGGGCGCATTGGGAAGCAGGTCGGGGTGGGGGAGGGGCGACATGCAGGCGCTGGGCCAGACAATGTCAAGCGACAAACGGGCGGCGTCTTCCAGCGCTTCTTGATACGTCTGCGGCTCTTGGTCCAGCACCAAGAAAACCGGGGTGGGGGTGGGCACGGGGTCGGCATTGTCGGGGGGGTTGCCGGGCGATGATCCGTCGCTCGAGCCTGAAGCAGGAGTTGCTTCCGGGGTCGTCGCCGGATCGGTGGATGATGGCTCGTCATCGGGTTCTGAAGGGGAGGAAGTCGGCTCGGAGTCAACCTCGGATGGGCCAGCAGATGACGCCGGGGTGTCATCGGAACCGTCCGATGACCATGCCTGGGAGACCACGATTCCGATCACGAAGGCCACCGCCAAGGCTGCAATCGAAAGCAGGACTCGGCCCGACTTGAGGCTGCTTAGGATCTTGCCAGCCCATTTCCGCAACCAGCGGAATGACACGGCCAAGCCGCGCCCGATTGCTCTCAGTCCGTGACGAATCTTCTTCATTGCAGATCAGCACACTACACGGGTATTCGGTGGGCTAGTGGAGCGGGTAGAATGACCCGCTGTGACTATTGCGCTTGTGGTGATCGACGTGTTTTCCGCGTTGGCACTGCTGTTCTTAGTGCTACTCCACAGCGGGCGAGGCGGCGGTCTCTCCGACATGTTCGGCGGCGGCCTCGGCACTCAGGCCGCCGGGTCGACCGTCATCGAGAAGAACCTCGACCGGCTCACCATCGTGGCCGCGTTGATCTTCTCCTTCTCCACTCTGGCGCTGGCCCTGCTGCTGGATTCCAGCTAGCAGCTGACCACTTTCCGTCGGTTGGACTTCGCGCTCAGCCCCGAGTTGCTGGAACTGCGCGACCGGGCGCGGATCGTGGCCGCGGAGGGTGTGGCCCGATTCGGTCGACACAACGACTCATGGATCAACGGCTACTCCAAGGAGTTCGCCCGAGTTATGGCCGACGAGGGTTGGATCGGCATGGGATGGCCCACGGAGTACGGAGGAAGGGCCCGACCGCCCATCGAGCGGTTGATCGTGGCCGAGGAGATGATCAGCGCCGGTGCTCCGGTGGCGGCCATGTGGTTCGCCGACCGCCAAATGGGGCCAACACTTATCGCTTACGGCACCGAGCAGCAGAAAGCCGAGTTCCTGCCCCAGATGCTGGCGGGGGAGAGCACTTGGTGCATCGGCATGAGCGAGCCCGACGCCGGCTCCGACCTGGCTTCCATCGGCACTCGGGCGGCTCGCGACGGCGACCACTTCGTAATCGACGGCCAGAAGATCTGGACCAGCTTCGGCAACTTGGCCGACTACTGCTATCTGATCTGCCGCACCAGCGACGATGGTCCGCCCCACCGGGGGGTCAGCGAGATCATCGTGGCGATGGACACCCCCGGCATCGAGGCGCGCCCCATCACCGACATGATCGCCAACCGGCACTTCTGCGAGATCTACTTCACCGGCGTGCGGGTGCCGGCCAAGAACCTGGTGGGTGCCGAGGGCGACGCCTTCAAGCAGACCATGGCGCAGTTGGCCCACGAGCGGGGCGGGATCGACCGATTGGTGTCCAATCGAGCGCTGTTCCTCCACGCTCAGTCAAATGCCGACCGCGACGACCCCCGGGTTCGCCAGGAGATCGCTCAGCTGGAGAGCGAGTACCGAGTGGGCCGCCTGCTGGTGTACCGGGAGGCTCTGGGCCAGGCCCCTGCCGGTTTCAGCGCGGCCACTAAGGCCTTCTGCACTGAGCACGAGCAGCGGGTGGCCCAGTTCGCCGCTTCCACCCTCGGCCCGACGGCGCTTCTCGACGACCAGTGGACCCAGGCGATCTGCTACGCACCCTCGTACACAATCGCCGGCGGCACCTCCAACGTGATGCGCAACATCCTCGGCGAGCGCGTCTTAGGCCTGCCTCGGGAGCCCCGCTGAACTCCTCACGATCGAGTGGAATTCGGCGTTAGCTCGTCGTGCTCCTTCTGCGACGGCGCTGGGGGCCGCGGTCGTGGGTTTCGGCGTCCACTCCCTGCTCGCGCAGCACCATCTTGCGGACCTTTTCCGACGGCGTCTTCGGCAGTTCGTCGACCACGCGGAGATAGCGGGGCACCGCGAATGCCGGTAGCTGCTTGTCGGCGTAAGCCCAGATCTCCTTGGCGCTGATCTCGGCACCCGGTTCGGGTACCAAAAAGACCATCACCTCGTCTTCTCCGGCCTCTTGGTCGGCGGGAACGCCGATGGCGGCGACCTCGGCAAGGGCTGGATGGGAAACCAGACCTTGTTCGACCTCGTACGACGAGATGTTCTCGCCTCGCCGCCGGATTGCATCCTTCAGGCGATCCACGAAGTAGTACCAGCCGTCGGCGTCGCGGCGGAGTCCGTCGCCGGTGTGGAACCACAGGTTCCTGAAGGCTTCGGTGGTTTTGTCGGGCATGCCGAAGTACCCCTGGCAGGTGGTCCACGGGTAGCGGCCTCGGACGACGAGCTCTCCTACCTCGCCGACCGGCACCTCTTCGTCGGTGTCGGAGTCCACCAATCGGATGTCGAACCAGTCGGCGTTGAGAAGACCGGCGGCGCCCGGTGGGCGGTCGACGCCATAGGGCGTGAGGATCGGCATACAGGTCTCGGTGAGGCCGAATACCTCCACGAAGGCCTCGACGCCGAAACGCTCCTTGAACTGGTCGAGGATGGAACTGGCCGTGGGCGCCGCGAAGATGCAGCGCAAGTGGTTGTCGGCATCGTCGGGCCGGGGCTCTTGCTGCCAGACGAAGTCCATCATCACGCCGACGAAGTTAGTGACCGTCGCGTTTGCTGCTCGGATCTGGTCGATCCACTCCGAAGCGCTGAAGCGCTCGTGCAACACGTAGCGGGCACCGGCGATCAGCGCTGGGTAGGCCGCCAGGAACTGCGAGTTCCCGTGGAACAGCGGGCCCACCGACATATAGGTGTCGGCGTCTGTTAGCCGGGTCAGCGACACGCACTCGTCTGCGAACAGGTACATGTGGGCGTGCGGCATCATGACGCCCTTCGACAGCCCGGTGGTGCCCGACGTGAAGAAGACCGACGCGAGGTCGCGGGCCTCCACATCGGGCAACTCGGCTCGTGCGGCGGTGAGAAGCGAGGCCCACGGGCTGGCCTCATAGCCGGCGGCCACCAGCTGGGAGATACCGGAGGCAACCGCAGCGTCATCTCCGACGACGAAGTAGTGGCGGATAGATGTCACCGCGTCGGGAACGTCGCCGATGCGCTCCACGAACTCGGGCGCGATAACGGCCAGCACCGGCTCTGTAGTGCGGACCTGATGGGCCAAGAACGACCCTCGATAGGCCGTGTTGATCGGTACCTCTACGAGGCCGGCGACCGACGACCCCAGCCACGCGAGGATGTACGCGGAGCAGTTCGGGATCATGATCAGGACCCGGTCGCCCGGCTGGGCCCCAGCGGCCAGCATTCCCGAGCCGACACGCTCGGACAGATCGAGGGTTTCGGCGAAGGTGTAAGACTCGCCGGACCACGGCACGTCGAGATAGGTGCGGTGCGGATGTCTAGCGGCGCGGTCCCGAAGCACCCGGGGAGAGCTCCACGACGCCCGATCCGGATAGGAAGGCGTGTACTCGTCGTAATGCTGAGTCATGAGACGTGCCCCGGCAAGGAGGTTCTGCGGCGTGGTCACCGCGTGGATTGTTCAGACGACTCGCACGTTTTGTGCTTCCTCGCCCTTGCGGCCTGGGGCAACTTCGAACTCGACTGTTTGGCCTTCGTTAAGGGATCTGTGACCCTCACCGGCGATGTTCGAATAGTGGACGAAGACGTCGTCGCCGCCGTCTCGCGAGATAAAGCCGTAGCCCTTCTCATTGTTGAAAAACTTGACAGTTCCTTGCATGTCCTCATGCTCTCGTTGGAGTCGATCTCGTGACCCACTCATCCATGACTGTACGGCGGCGCTGGGTCGGAACTACTAAGCCAGACCAACTTTGCGCGAATTCTCTCGCGGCGCTGAATTTGGAAGACTCATGACGTGTTTCGCGTCACCCAGTTTTCAGACACGCACTTCAGCACCAACCCACAGGGAGAGTCGCGCAATACCGACGACACCTGGGACGCGGTGTTTGCCGATGCGTTTGATGAGGCTCGGCCGCTTCCCGATCTGGTGGTGATCACCGGCGACATCGCGAACGATGGCACTGAAGCCGAGTACATGAAGATTGCTGAAAAGTTCGACCGCATCCCGGTTCCCGCTGTCGTTTGTCCGGGAAATCACGACCGGCAGGTGCCCTTCGACGCCATTTTGCCTCGGCCGGGGCTGAGCAACGGGCGCACTTGGAGGGTGGAGAACTGGCTGTTTCTGTTCGCCGACTCCAATGCCGACGGGCGAGAGCGTCGCCCCGATGGCTCTCTGGTAGACACCGAGGATCGGACCATGCAGCACGGTCGCTTCGGAGACCCCGAGGTTGTGTGGATGGGTGAGACCGTCGGTCGGAGTGATGCCGACCACGCTTTCGTTTGGACTCATCACCCACCAGGGGTTGTCGGCTTCTTCAAGAGCGAAGTTCATGATGCCGAATTCGCTCGGCTGATCGACAAGGCCCCCACCATCCGCGGGGTAGGAGCTGGCCACACCCACACCAACACGATCTTGGAGTGTGCGGGGCGCCCCATCCACCAGTGCCCGTCGCTCTCGGTCAACTTGGACATGAGGGAGAACACCACTCTCCCGCCTGGATACCGCACTTATGAATTTGCCGAAGACGGCTCGATCACGAGCGAGGCACACCTCGTCGGGGAAGACCGGTGGCCGAGGAGCCAGCTCCCCGTACTTGCTCAGCGCATGCTCCGCGGTGAGATCAGCTATGAGGAGATGAAGGCCGAGCAGGTCTCAGGTATATTCTGAAAATAGATGAAATAGAATTCTTGATTTAGTCTAGAGTTCTTGCTAGAGTGTCCGCATGGGATCCAGCGACACTCCCGTTCCCGCCGATCTGTTGCGGCAGCACGGCTTGCAGGTCACAGCTCAGCGGATTGCCGTTATCCGTGCCGTTTCGGCCTGTCCTCACGGTACCGTTGAAGATGTGGCCGAGGCGGTCCACAACGAGATTGGCGCTATCTCTCGCCAAGCGGTTTACGACTCGTTGGGGATGCTGGCCGAGAAGGGACTGATCCGCCGGATCCAGCCCGCCGGATCGCCCGCCCGCTACGAGGACAGGGTAGGCGACAACCACCACCACCTGATCTGCCGCTCCTGCAATCGAATGGTCGATGTCGACTGCGCGGTGGGCTACACCCCCTGTCTGACCGCGGCCGACGACTCGGGTTATGAGATCGACGAGGCCGAAGTCATCTACTGGGGCCGCTGCCCGGAGTGCTTTGCCGCTGACAAGGAGCCAGCGGCCCAATGAACCAACCAACAATCCGCACAACTCAAACTCAAAGGAGAGTCCAATGACCGAAAGTGCGAACCAGTGCCCGTTTTCTGGGGCTAATACCTCCAAGGGAACCTCGGCCACCGAGCAGTGGTGGCCCGAGCAGCTGAACCTCAAGATCCTGCACCAGCACTCGCCTGAAGCCGATCCGATGGGAGGCGACTTCGACTACGCCGTCGAGTTTGAGTCCCTCGACCTGGCCGCGGTCAAACAGGACATCGCCGATGTGCTGGTCGATTCCAAAGAATGGTGGCCCGCCGACTATGGCCATTACGGCCCGTTGATGATCCGCCTCACCTGGCACGCCGCCGGCACCTACCGAATCGGCGACGGCCGCGGCGGGGGAGGTACCGGGGCGCAGCGGTTCGCCCCGCTGAACAGCTGGCCCGACAACGCCAGCCTGGACAAGGCCCGCCGGCTGCTGTGGCCCGTCAAGCAGAAGTACGGCCGCAAGCTGTCGTGGGCCGATTTGTTGATTCTGGCCGGCAACGTGGCACTGGAGTCGATGGGCTTCAAGACATTCGGCTTCGGCGGCGGCCGTCCCGACATCTGGGCCCCCGAGGAAGACGTCTTCTGGGGCTCGGAGAACGAGTGGCTGGGCGATGAGCGCTACACCGGCGAGCGCGAGTTGGAGACCCCGCTGGGCGCGGTGCAGATGGGCCTCATCTACGTCAACCCCGAGGGTCCCAACGCCAATCCCGACCCGATCGCCGCCGGTATCGACATCCGCGAGACGTTCGGCCGCATGGCCATGGACGACGAGGAGACCGTGGCGCTGATCGCCGGCGGCCACACCTTCGGTAAGGCCCATGGCGCGGCCCCCGACACCTACGTCGGGGCTGATCCTGAGGGTGCCAGTCTTGAAGAGCAGGGCCTGGGGTGGAAGAACACCTTCGGCACTGGTGTGGGCGGTGACGCCATCACCAGCGGCCTGGAGGGGGCATGGACCAACGACCCCGCCACCTGGGACAACGGCTTCTTCGACAACCTGTTCGGCTACGAGTGGGAGCTGACCCACAGCCCCGCCGGGGCACAGCAGTGGCGCCCGACCGACCGGGCCGCTGATGACACCGTGCCCGATGCCCATAATCCGGCCAAGCGGGTGGCGCCTATGATGCTGACGACCGACCTGGCGCTGCGGTTCGACCCCATCTACGAGCCGATCTCCCGGCGCTTCCACGAGAACCCCGACGAGTTGGCCGACGCCTTCGCCCGGGCCTGGTTCAAGCTCACCCACCGCGACATGGGCCCGGTGGCCCGCTACCTCGGACCCGAGGTTCCCGACGAGGAGCTGATCTGGCAAGACCCAGTGCCCGCCCCCCAGGGCGAGCCCATCGGGGCTGACGAGATCGCTGACCTCAAGGCCCGGATCCTGAGCTCGGGGTTGTCGGTGTCCCAACTGGTGTCCACCGCCTGGGCCTCGGCCTCAACGTTCCGGGGCACCGACATGCGTGGCGGGGCCAACGGGGCTCGCATCCGGCTCGCACCGCAAAGAGGCTGGGACGTGAATGTCCAATCCGGCACAGCCGAAGTGGTGGGTGCCCTCGAGCAGGTGCAGGCCGACTTCAACGCCCAAGGCGGCAAGCAGGTCACACTGGCCGATGTGATCGTGTTGGGCGGTTGTGCCGCCGTTGAGCAGGCGGCCCGCGACGCCGGCCACGACGTGGCGGTTCCGTTCTCGCCGGGGCGCACTGACGCCACCGCCGAGCAGACCGATGTCGACAGCTTCGCCGTGCTCGAGCCCACCGCCGACGGCTTCCGCAACTACCTGGCCGACTTTCACAAGCGGCCCGCCGAGGAGCTGCTGGTGGACAAGGCGTTCTTGCTCAACCTCACCGCACCGGAGATGGCGGTGCTGGTGGGCGGGATGCGGGCGCTCGACGCCAACGCCGGCCAATCCCAGCACGGTGTGCTCACCGACCGGCCGGGCACCCTCACCAACGACTTCTTCACCAACCTCCTCACCATGGACACCGAGTGGCAGGCCTCAATCGACCAGCCCGGCGTCTACGAGGGTCGGGACTCCGCAACCGGCGAGCTCCGCTGGACCGCCACCGCGGCCGACCTGGTGTTCGGCTCCAATTCGCAGCTCCGGGCCATCGCCGAGGTGTACGGGTGCGACGACGGCGAGGAGAAGTTCGTCAGCGATTTCGCCTCAGCCTGGGCCAAGGTCATGAACCTGGATCGGTTCGATCTGACCTGAGCCCAGTGACGGCCAGCCGGCCAGCGGGATCCCCCTCTCCCGCTGGCTGGCAGCCGCACAGGCCCGCTGGCAATCTCATAGTTCCCAGGGCATCGGGCGCGATAGGGTGCCCTCTGCGCCGGTTTCCCGGCGTCCACGTCGGAGTGGCGGAATTGGCAGACGCGCTAGCTTGAGGGGCTAGTGCCCAATAATGAAGCCTCAGAGTGGCTGATGTCCTCCGCCTCCCATGCCGACCAGATCGCTACCCCAGACATCGACCTTGCGAATGCCTGGTTTGCGGGATGAGTCAGACCCACCAATAGTTCGTTCGAGTTCTCGGCCCACGCTTGCTCCTCTGCTTCACTTAGTTCAATGGCCTCTAAGAACGAGTCAACGTACAGGTCCCAGCCTGGCCCAGATGGTTCACGTCCGGTAGCTCTAATATCGGCCACCACTAGCTGTATCAGGCTGAAGACAATGCCCGACTGTGGGTCTGCTCGGAGAGAGGCCGCTGTGCAGGCAGCTATGGCTGCGGTTTCCTCTGGGGTAGCCCCCTCAACCGTCGAGTGCAATAAGTCTGCTAGCAATTCATCGAACTCGGTCGTCAGGGTAGGTAGCGGGCTGGGAACCTCCACTGGCGTGGTTTTGGTGGAAGGTGCGAGGGAACGTGCAGAGATCTCTCAGTGGAACGGGCTGAGGAGCTGGTGGCCTAGCCTCGCAGTACTCAGAGCCGGGGTCTAGGTATCACAGCGCGGCATGCATCTCGGAACAGAGCGAGTCGAGCCAGCCTTGCGGTTCCCTTAAGGGCTTGAAGCGGGAATAGGCCTCGTACGTTCCCTGAACTCGCGCCGGAAGGGGTCTGGTTCCTCCTGCTCCGGCAGTCGCTGGACCACCAGAGGCATCCACCCCAGCGCCCAGAACTCCTCCACAACCACCCTGAGCAGCCTCGACAGCCTCGGGGCAGGATCAGCGACAGGCCAACTGCTGGCTTTCGACTTGAAGGCCATGCGGTCGTTGAACAGCCACCAGGAGCATGATCCTGTTTCCAAACTCGGCCTGGCAGATGCACCAGTGCCCGGCCCGTACCTGGCTGCAAGCTCGTTCAGCTTGAGGTACGCATCCTCGTCTCCGAGCAGGGGCTTCCAATTCACACCTGGAATTAGCGGACGGTATTCGCGCTGGTAGATCTGCCAACCGGCGTCAGGCATAAACCCCACGGTGTAGGGGACTGACTCGCAGGAGCGTGTCGGTAGTTTGTCGATCCTTCGCGTGTCATCGGGCTGGATCCCATGACCATTTAGTTGCCGGGTCACCCCGGCTGCGCCAAGACAACATCGGCGCTGAGCTTCGCGGTGAACTCACCGACGGAGAGATCAGTTGGCTCGATGCTGAACTCGGGTGATGCTTTCAACCTAGATCTCGGGATGCCTGCGGGAGGAGAAGCGGGCTTTCGGCATCCAGCGGTTGTCGTGACCGCGCAACTGGTGCTCGACTCAGAGCCGGGCGTGATCTAGGTCGTGCCCCTGACAACGGCGCTTCCGAGGGTTTACATCTGAGGTGGAGTTCAATGCGGATGCCAAGGACGGGTTGGACCATGCCTCGGCCGCGCAGTGCCAGCACATCCGCGCCGCCACCAGACGGATCGAGGGCATGAGGGGCAACGTCGGCGCGACCGTACTCACTCGGATCCGCGAGGTGCTCAGCCTGATCCTCGATGTCCCGGAGTGAATCTCGGCCTCCACTTGTATTGAACCGGGAGCACCTCGCCGGTGCTAGTGGGGAGAGGTAGGTGGCGGAGTGGGCCTTCGCTCACCACCAGTCGTCGGCGGTGGGTCGTGGTTCCTGCATGTCGTCGGTCGTTTCGTCGAGGTCGAAGCGGGCTGGATCCCAGCCATACGGAAGCCAGTCGGTTAACTCGGCGTGACGGGGATGACTCTTGTCGGAGATGGTCTCAACGAGTTCTTCGTAGCCCCATGGTCCACCGCAGTCCTCTGGCGGGCATGCCCGGCGGCCAGCGACACAGCGGGGGTAGCTGACGGCGGGATCGGCGGGCTCGATCGCTTCGACCACGATGTTGTGCTCCCAGCCGTCACCAAAATCGTAATCCCAACGCATTTTGGCGCCGACCTCGTTCAGAACGTCGCCCAACCGGTGCTCGAACTCGTTGAGGGCTCTGCGGTCGAGGAGTTCGTCGAGGTCGGCATTCTGGTAGATGACACCGCTGGCCTCGAAGGCGTGGAGGTGGTAACCGAACCAGCCCATCGCGGCTTCGAGGAGGCCGGATAGCTCGTCGAGGGTGATATCGGAGTCAACCTCGATGCGGCGCCAAACCGGCGGCTTCACCAACCGAAGGTTTACCTTGAGTCTGTGAATGGTCGTCATGTTTGAAATCCATCATCTATACGGGCTATCAATGTAGGATATCATACATGAATTCGAGCGGACCCCTAGACCGCCTCCGGCATATAGGCCCGATCTTCCGTTCGAGCGAAGCCATTGAGGCTGGCGTGTCTTGGCGAGACCTGTACGGGTTGCGTGACAGTGGAACGCTCATCGAGTTGTCCCGTGGGTTGTACCAGCTGGCTGAGGCGGCCGGCGTCGACGACATCGACTTCATCGCGGTGTGTGCACGAGCGCCACAGGGCATGGTCTGCTCGTACTCGGCACTGGCCTACTGGGACCTGACTGACGAGATCCCTTCAGTGGTGCACTTCGCGGTCCCCAAAGGCTCGCATCGACCGGTCATCGACTACCCGCCCACCGAGGTGCATGTATTCGGTGCCGACACGTTCGGCTTGGGCCGAATCGAGGTCGTTCACGGAGAGCGAGAGCAATTCTGGATCACGAGTCGTGAGCGGTCGGTCGTCGACGCGTTTCGCCTCCGTCACCTCGTCGGTGATGGCCTGGCAAACGAGGCGATTCGACGCTGTCTGCGCACTCGACCTGATCTCGGTCTGCTGACTGAAATCGGCCACGCGCTCCGTGCGGGAGCCGCGTTCGACGACGCGCTCCGGCTGTTGTTGACATGAGTCCGGTCAGTCGCTCTACGACACCGGGGCGGGTATATCTCGATCTCCAACGCCTGGCCAGGAAGAAACAACGGCCCACCGACGAGTTGCTGCGCATCTATGTGCTCGAACGATTCCTGTGGCGGCTCGCCAACTCGAACTACCGGGACCAGCTGATCCTCAAGGGCGGTCTGCTCTTGGCTGTCTTGGGGGAACGCCGGCCAACCGCTGATGTCGACCTGCTCGCTCGGGATCTATCGAACGACCTGGAGACTGTGTCGACGATGGTCACCACCATCCTCGCCATCGACAGTGATGATGGCGTGTCCTATGCGGCGGACCAGCTCAGCGTCACGGCGATCCGAGAGAGCGACTTGTATCCAGGTGTCCGGGTTGCTGTTCCGGCCACCATTGACCGGGCAAGATCAGTTCTCCGGGTCGACGTAAACGTCGGTGATCCTGTGACACCAAAACCGGTCGCCGTGCAGTACCCCGGGCTACTGCACGCACCATTCAACATCGTCGGCTACCCGTTCGAGACCGTATTGGCCGAGAAGATTGTGACCATGCTCGACCGAGGCATGCTGACAACACGCGAGCGCGACTTTGCTGATGTCTACCTGCTGAGCGGACGGCTAACGATTGAGGGAGACCTCCTCATTAATGCCTTCGAGGCGACCCTGGCCCACCGCGACTCCCGGCAACGCTCCTTGGTGGATGCGCTGGGTGATCTTGGGGAGCGGCGACAGGCGAGTTGGCGAACCTACGTCACAAACGCTGGTCTCGAAGGGGACGTACCGGCTTCGTTCGAGGAGGCCATCGGGGCCGTCGTGAGATTCGCCCAACCGGTGATCAACCATGAGATGGCTGGCCAGACCTGGGACCCCAGAGCGCGCAATTGGGGCGCGCACGTGGCGGAGAGAGCGCAGTAGGAGTGACAAAAAGCCAGTTTTCGGCATTACGCGGGTGGGGTTGAGGAGAGGTGGGCGGGGATGTCTCGGAGGGTGTGCAGAACGCGCCAAGTGTCGATGTTTTGGTCGTCAGGCACATGGAAGATGAGGTAGGGGAGATTCTCCTTAAAGAGCATGTCTTTACAAAAAGGGGGGAACCTCACTCCCACTTCAATTGTGGTTGCGGCCAGTAGTAATCTTAGCTAAGCTAAGACTATGACTACTCGGGTGGTTAACACTCATGAGGCGAAGTCGCGGCTGTCGGAGTTGATCCGCGAGGCCGAGGCGGGTGTTGAGGTGATCGTGGCCCGCAACGGCCATCCGGTTGCCAAGATCGTTCCATGGTGCCCTGGTCGTCCGGCCCGGGTTGCCGGAGCTTGGGCTGGCCGGGTTGGCTACCGCGGCGATGTGGTCGGCTCCGATGCTGAGATCGTGGATATGTTCGATGAGTCCGCTGAGGCAGATATGTCGTGAGGATCTTGGTGGATAGCCACGTTGCCCTGTGGTGGCTCGAAGGCAGCGAATCCCTGGGCTCGCAATGCCGCCAATTGATCGAAAACGCCGATGAGGTCTACTTCTCGGCAGTCACTCCGTGGGAGCTTGGGATCAAGCGAGCACTCGGCAAGCTGACCATGCCCGATGGCCTTGTCGCTGCGCTCCAGTCAGGGGGGTTAGTTCCCCTAGCCATCTCAACGGACCACGCCGAACATGCCCCGACGCTTCCCGCCCACCACCAAGATCCATTCGACCGGATGCTCATTGCCCAGGCTCAACTCGAGGCATTGGCTCTTGTGACCGCCGACGAGGCTTTGGGTTCCTACGACATAGAAATTGTCGACGCCCGAAGCTGACCCTGAGCAACCGAATTCGGCGTACGCTTGCGGGGTGAACCTCTGTGGGACAGCGAGGACCGTCCATGGTTGACATCGTGGCCGATGCAGTGCTTCGGTTTGGCCGTGACGAGTGGTGGTCGTCGGTCCGGGAAGCACTCGATGATCTAGCCCCGTCGGAGGTTGAGGCCTACCAAATGGAGAGCAGGCAGTTGGAAGCTGCCGCAGTAGGCGGTTTGGACGAACACTAAGGGCTGGTAGATAGACGAGATCCTGCGAAATGCGCTCAGCCTGTGATTGCTGGCCTATGACCGGCCGCCGGCTGCTGCGTTGGCCGGCGGGCAATCTCGTGGAGCACGGCAATCCCGGCGCGATAGGGTGCCCTCTGCGCCGGTTTCCCGGCGTCCACGTCGGAGTGGCGGAATTGGCAGACGCGCTAGCTTGAGGGGCTAGTGCCCAATACGGGCGTGGGGGTTCAAGTCCCCCCTCCGACACCGACAGATGTCCGAACCCAAGAGCGGTATCAAGGCCAGCTTCTTCGTGGTAGTAGGCCACCGCGGCCTCGGCGTCGCTGGCCGCTAGGGAGCGGAGGTGGACCTGCACGGGCTAGGTGTTGGCCTGTGCTTGGTGTCGGAGTGATTCGAAGTAGGCAGGGTCGGTTTCGGCGGCGATGGGGGAGCGTGCGCCTTCGAGGAGCGCGTCTCGAAGTTGGCCACGATCCTGAAACGATGAATGTTATATTTGGGTATAACTTCTGGAGGTGGCATGCATTCAACGACGATGCGGCAGGTCGGCGGCTCGGTCATGCTGGCCGTTCCGCCGGCGTTGCTCGATTTGATAGGTGTGGGCGCTGGTTCGACGGTCGACCTCGACATCGACAGCGGGCGGCTTATCGTCGCGCCTCGCCGTCGCCCGAGGTACACCCTTGAGCAGCTGATCGCCGAATGCGGCCCAACGGCCCCACACGACGATGCCCCCGGCGACGAGCGGGAGTGGATTGACGGGGGACCCGTCGGCCGCGAAGAGCTGTGACCCGGCGGGGCGAGATCTGGCTTGTCGACCTCGACCCCACGGCCGGCCACGAGCAGCGCGGCACCCGACCCGTGATGGTGGTGTCGCCCGCAGAGTTCAACGCTGTCACCGGCACACCGATCGTGGTGCCGATCACCACGGGCGGGCAGTTCGCCCGCCGGCGAGGCTTCGCCGTGTCCCTTGACGCTGCTGATACTCGAACCCGTGGCGTGGTGCGCTGCGACCAGCCCCGCGTGCTCGACCTGGCGGCGCGCAACGGCAGATTCCTCGAGGAAGCGCCCGCGAGCATCGCCGACGAGGTGATCGCCCGCCTCGCGGCCATCCTCAGCTAGTAAGGGCCGCTGGTCGGTTGCTGGCCGACCCGTATCCAGCTTCCGGTGGTTCGGCGCCGACCCTGAGCATCCCGAGCAGGCCTTTCGTCTGCGGTTGAGGCCAGTCATGCTCTTAGCTAAGCTAGGACTATGTCTACTCGGGTGGTTAACACTCATGAGGCGAAGTCGCGGCTGTCGGAGTTGATCCGCGAGGCCGAGGCGGGTGTTGAGGTGATCGTGGCCCGCAACGGCCATCCGGTGGCCAAGATCGTTCCATGGCGTCCTGGTCGTCCGGCCCGGGTTGCCGGAGCGTGGGCTGGCCGGGTTGGATACCGCGGCGATGTGGTCGGCTCCGATGCTGAGATCGTGGATATGTTCGATGAGTCGGCCGAGGCAGGAATGCCGTGAGGGTCTTGGTGGATAGCCATGTCGCCCTGTGGTGGCTCGAAGACAGCGACTCCCTGGGCTCGCAATGCCGCCAATTGATTGAGAACGCCGATGAGGTCTACTTCTCGGCAGTCACTCCGTGGGAGCTTGGGATCAAGCGAGCGTTGGGCAAGCTGACCATGCCCGATGGTCTTGTCGCTGCGCTCCAGTCAGGAGGGTTCGTTCCCCTAGCCATCTCAACGGACCACGCCGAGCACGCCCCGGCGCTTCCCGCCCACCACCAAGACCCTTTCGACCGGATGCTCATTGCCCAAGCCCAACTCGAAGCACTGGGCCTAGTGACCGCCGACCAGTCTCTGGGCTCCTACGACATAGAAGTCATCGACGCCCGACGCTGACCCAATTATCGGCGGAGGCGGGCGAGGGCGGCTCGGCGTCGTTGGGCGAGGGCGGCCGATCGTGCGTCGGCGGTCAGTACGGCCTCGGAGCTGGGTATCGCGGCAGGGAGGTCCTCGATTGCGAGCAGTCGGGCGACGGGTTTGGGGATCACGCTGGCTTGATTCCACCGGAACAGGATCTGGCCTTGCGTGCAGCCGCCGAGATCTAGCCAGTTGTTGTAGCCGGGGTCGGCTTCGCTGACAACCACGCGAAGGGTGCCGTTGTCGAGCACCGCTTGTCCGGCGTTGAGGCTGGATTGCCGGTTGACCCAGTCGGTGGACTGCCCCCAGATGTCGCCGAGTTGCACGTTCCAGTAGACGCACTCGGGGACCTCGACCTCGATGAGGAGCGCTTGGCCTGGGGCAATGTCGTACCAGCACTCGGCATACGCCTGATCGGTGGCGCCGCCCAATGATCCGACATCTTCGAGTGGGGTCGGCTCGATATGTTCGAACGAGTTGACCTCCCCCCGAACAATGTGCTCCCGGTAGTAGCCATTCCAGAACGGGGGAACACGGTTCACCTCGGCGGATACGGAGCGCAATTTGGAAGCCAGCAGCTCGGGGGTGATCCGAGATGCCGGTGGATCTTCGGAGAGGCATCGAAGCGAAAGGGCTGCCAGCGACTCGCTCTCCCAATCCGAGAAAAACTGGCGCACAAGCAGGGACGTGCGCTTGGCAGTGAGCTCGAACCACGGATGGCCGGTGGTCCCCGGATCGGGTTGCGAGCTCAGCGTCACCGTGAAGTCGCCGTTCTCGTCGGCACCGAGTTCGGAGACGTGGATGTTCCTCACGAACTCGAAATCACCCGTGCCCCACTTCATGCTCATCAAGGCAATGCCGAGGTACGCAACCGACCCGATATTGCCGGAGAACTCGTAGTCGTGGACCAAATCGATCGGGGCGGACTGATAGAGCGCATCAGGATTGTCGAGTCCCATCTTCGACGGGTGGAACCAGGCGAGCTCCGGGAACCTTGGGTCGGCGTTCTCGAACGTCGCCAAGCACGCCTTGACCAGCGACCTAACCACGTGGCGAACTCCCTCGGCCTCGTCGATGGGGGACTCCGTCACCTGATCGTCGGCGAAGATGTAGTCGACCGACCCCTTCAGCTCCTCGCAGAAGTCGATCCAAGCCTGCTGCATTTGAGACATGTCGGAACGGTAGTCAATTGAAGCAAAAGACCAGCTTTGGCCCCAGAAGGGAAAGACGCAATGCGCTCAGCAATTTCGGTTTAGGGTCAGTTGATGCTTGACGATCGCCGTGTGGCTGAGGGACGAATTGCTTGGACCCGGCGACATATGCCGATTCTGGTTGAGACGCTCGGGGAATTCGCGCAGAAGCGGCCATTCGACGGGGTCACATTTGGGTTCCGCCTCCATCTTGAGCCCAAGACCGCGGTTCTGATTGAAGCGCTGATGGCAGGCGGTGCCCGCGTCATTGCGATGGGCAACGAGGGCACCACCCAGTTCGGGACCGCTGAGGTACTGCTCGACATCGGTTGCGAGGTCCTTGATCGGCCGGGTCAGGGGTCAGAGGCAACCGCAGCCAACCTCGCCCAGATCGCATCGGCGGAGCCGCAGTTGATTTTGGACAACGGAGCGGAACTCATCGTGGCCTGTCTGCGCAACTCGCGCGTGCCACTGGGGGCTACCGAGGAGACCACCTCGGGGGCGTTCCTATTGAGGGAGGAGCACGTTGGCGAGGTCTGTTTTCCCGTCATCGTGATCAACGACAGTCCCCTAAAGGCGATCGTGGAGAACAAACACGGTGTCGGTGAGTCTGTCGTCGACACGATTGGTCGAGTGACCAATATGTCGTTACACAAAAAGCGCGTCGCGGTGTACGGCTATGGCTGGTGCGGTCGCGGCATCGCCCTCTATGCCGAACGCCGGGGCGCCGACGTCACCGTGCTCGAACTCGATCCGACCAAGGCGCTTGAGGCCGCGATGGATGGGTTCGATGTCGCCGATGCGTCACACGTGCCGGTCGATGCCAACGTGGTCATCACCGCAACGGGCCGGGCTGGTGTGGTTGACCTCGCCGCGATCCAGCAGCTGCGCGACGGTGTGCTGTTGGCGAACGCCGGTCATATCGACACCGAGATAGACGTTGAGGCCCTGGAGAAGAGTGCGCCCGGAGTCGAACTGTCCCAATCGCTGACTCGTCACGAGCTCCCAAACGGCAAGACGGTGTTTTGCATCGCTGATGGCAAGATCGTCAACCTTGCCGCCTATGGAGGAATCGGCAACCCAATCGAGGCCATGGATCTAGGCCTGACCCTCCAAGCACGATCGCTCGCCGCACTCGTCGCACCGGACTGCGGACTCGAAGCTGGTCCCCAACCGGTTCCCGCGGCGGTCAACGATCAGGTTGCAACTGCGATGTTGTGCAGCATGGGTCAACCGTTTCCACCTGTTGACGCCCACTGACACACCGAGCATTCCATGGTCTCGCCGACCACCCAGTCGACTGCCCTAGATCGATGGGGGGCGCGTCCCAATGCCAGACGAGACGTCCCCGGGCACCCACGCTGGAACGCTCATTTGCGCTGGATCAGAGAAGGATCACGCGAGTGGGGGCGGGGAGAGGTGAGCGGGGATGTCTCGTCGGGCGTGCAGGATGCGCCAGATGTCGATGCGGTTGTCGGTGGCCACGTAGAAGATGGGGTAGGGGAATTTCTGGAGAGGCCAGTTCCGAAGCTCTGGGATCTCTAGTTCAAATGCGAATCGGAGCGACCCGGTGAACGGATGCTGCTGAAGGTGGTTTATCGCGGCTTCTAGCGCGACTACGAAATTGAGTGCGGTGTCAGGACCGGCTTCCTCGCGGTAGTAGGCCACCGCGGCCTCGGCGTCGTTGGCCGCGAGGGCGCGGAGGTGGACTTGCACGGGCTAGGTGTTGGCCTGTGCTTGGTCTCGGAGTGATTCGAAGTAGGTAGGGTCGGCTTCGGTGGTGATGGGGGAGCGGGCACCATCGAGGAGCGCGTCTCGAAGTTGGCCGCGGTCGTAGTCGTGGCGGATCAGATCTCGTATGTACTCGCTGGTCGATCCATAGTTGCCATGGCTGACCTGAGAATCGACAAAGCTCTTGAGATCGTCGGGAAGCGACACATTCATCGTGGCCATTTCCCAAGAGTCTAGCATTTTGGCAATCTTTGCCAAAGCATGCGTGTTCATATGAGGGGTGGCTGCTACAGGAAGCGGCTTCCGCGGTTGGTTATGTATTCAAAGTTGCTAACATTTCTGCATGCAAAGCACTAGCGTGCGGATCGACATCGCTACGCACCGAGAGTTGAAGGAACTGGCCGCTTCCCTGGGCACCACGGTGGGCGACACAGTTGCCATCGCGGTGCGGCGGTTGCGCCAAGACGAGATCGGAGCTGAGTTGCACGGTGAACTCACTATTGAAGAGGTCAGTTGGCTCGATGCTGACCTCGGGTGATGTCGTTGACTTAGATCTGGGGGCACCTGAGGGACGAGAAGCTGGGTTTCGGCATCCCGCAGTTGTGGTGACCGCCCAGCGAGTGCTTGATGCTGGGCCGAGTATTGTCCAGGTGGTTCCGCTTACGACGGTCCTTCGAAAGTTTGCATCAGAGGTGGAGTTTGAAGCCGATTTCGAGAATGGGCTGGACCATGCGTCAGCCGCCCAGTGTCAGCACATCCGCGCCGTTGCTGCTAGCCGCATCGAAAACACTAGGGGCAATGTCGGCGGTACAGTGCTCAACCAGGTCCGGGAAGTGCTCGGCATCATCCTAGATCTGCCCGGGTAGACCTCGAGCTCCACGGATTTGGAATCAGAGGAGCCTCGCCTGACGCCTGGTGGCGTTGGTCGCGGTCACTCGGTGATTGGCTGCGATGTGGGGGTTCCGCTTACTCGGTGGTCGGCCACCGTTTGATCCAAGGCCTTCGACATTTGTGTCACGAGATCGCGTTCGGTGCCATAGCGGTTGTCGCGCTCGGGGAGGTCGTGCACGAGGTTGAACAGCTCCCCGGGATGATTGTGGGCCACGTAGCCGCGCTCGGAGCGGTACCAGTCGGGTTCTTCCCTCTCGCTCCCGCTCGGCGCGTCCACAAATAGCCACGGTCCTTGGCGCAGGGCGAACCGGCCATCGCCGCCGTGAAGCACCAGAGAGGTGCGCCCTCCTTCTTGGCCGCGCAGTACCGGAAGCATTGATTCGCTGTCGAGCTCGCCGAAGTCTTCCAGGGACGAGTTGAGAACATCGGCGCAGGTGGCGAGCAAGTCTGAAAGCGACACCAGGGCGTCCGAAGTCGAGCCTTCGGGAATGACCCCGGGCCAAGAAGCGAGAAAAGGCACCCGGTGTCCGCCCTCCCACACGTCGCGTTTGACTCCCCGCAAGGGTCCCATGCTGTAGTGCTGCGTTCGGCGAGCGCGAGCGAAGGCGCCTTCATCGTCGGCGACTTCGAGCTCGGGTCCGTTGTCGCTCGTGAATACCACCAGGGTGTTCTCAGTGCAGCCCGCGTGGTCGAGCGCAGCCGTAATCTCGCCTACTACCCAATCGACTTCGCAAACGAAGTCTCCATAGGCCCCAATCCCGCTGCGTCCCTCGAACTGCTCATTCGGGACAACCGGTGAGTGGGGGCTGGTCAGCGGGAAGTAAAGGAAGAAGGGCTGTCTGCTCGCAGCGGCCTCGGAGATGAAAGCGACCGCACGCTTGGTGCATTCAGGGACGATGTTGCGAGGTTCCCAACTGGCCACCGCCCGGCCGTCATGACCGTAGACGTGGGCCGGCTTTGGTTCGGTCGGCGCTTCGACGACCCGGTCGTCCTCAAACCAGGTATAGGGGGCGAAGTTGGGCACGTCCACACCGAAATAGGAGTCAAACCCGTGGTCGGTGGGCCCGCCGCCGATGGGGCGGGTGTAGTCGATGTTGTCTTCGTAGACGGCGCGCTTTGGGTCGCAGTAGGCACCGTAGGGGAGTGTGTCGTTGGGCCGGGTTCCGTCCTTGGTCGGCCAGTCCCACCCAAGGTGCCATTTCCCAATGCAGGCTGTCCGGTAGCCGTGCTCCTGGAGCAGCGTTGCCACGGTCTGTTGCCCGGGTTCGATGAGCGGCGCATCCCAGTGCCAGACGATGCCTCTCTTCAGCCGTGTCCTCCAGGCATAGCGACCGGTGAGGATGCTGTATCGGCTGGGACTGCACACCGCCGAAGTGGCGTGGGCATCGCGAAATCTCTTGCCCCGCTGGGCGAGGGCATCGATATTTGGGGTCGGGATTCTGCCCCCGGTCTCGTTGCAGCCCACGTCTCCATAGCCGAGGTCGTCGGCGAGGATGTAGACGATGTTCGGGCGCTTCACCTGGCCTAGCAACCTACTTTGATTTCCCAACGAACGAACGGCGGGTCATCGACGGGGCGTTAAGCAGGCCTTCGGTGCTCTGCTACTGGCTTGTTCAAAATGCGTTGGTGGGGAGGGGGTCGATGGCCAGCTCGATGACTGCGGGGCGAGTTTCGGGGATCATTTCCCGAATTGCGTGGCCGAGACCGGTTTCATCGGTCACTCGGGTGGCGGCGCAGCCGAACGACTCGGCGTATTTCACCAGATCGGGATTGCGCAACTCGGTGCCGAGGAGCCTGCCGCCGTAGTTGAGCTCTTGGTCGAGGCGGGTGTTGCCGTAGCCGCTGTCGTTGACCACGATGTGGAGGGAGCCGATGTCGTATTGGACGGCGGTGGCCAGCTCGTTGCTGGCGAACAGGAAGCCTCCGTCGCCGCTGATTGACACGGCTGGGCGCTCGGGGGCGGCCAGCTTGGCGCCGAGGGTCATGTTCATGGCGAAGCCGAGGGTGCCCATGTACGAGGAAGTGAGATAGGAGCGCGGGTGGGCCACCGGCAGGTACATGTGGCACATGTAGCCCACCATGGTGGCGTCAACGGCCAACACTACGTCTTCGGGCAGGCTGTCGCTCAGGGCTTCGACGATTGCGGCTTGGGGACCGGCAGCGCGGTGGGCGGCATCGACCTGTCGGCGAGCCTCCTGCCACTCGCCGGAGCGGTCGGGGCTCGGATCGCTGATCTGGCGCAGCGCGCCGAGCAGGTCGGTTGCCCCGGCTTCGGCGTCGCCCACCAGGGCCACCTCGGGCCGGGTGAATCGGCCGATCTCCGCGGGATCGACGTCGAGATGAATCAGTCGGCTGCTTTCGCCTAGCCCGACGCCCTGGAGACGGGTTCCCACGGCGAGCACCACATCAGCACTGGCGATGACCGGCGCGAGTCGCTCGTGGACGAACATGGTGCCGATTGCCGCTGGATTGCGGCCGTCGATCACGCCCTTGCCCTCGCGAGTGGAAATGGTCGCCGCTTGGAGGTGATGTTGCAGATCGCGCAGGACCTGTGCTGCACCATGGGCCCCACCGCCCACCACGATCAGGGGATGGTGTGCTTTGGCCAACAGCCTGGCGGCTTGCGAGACGAGATCGGGGTCTGGCCTCAGCGGCTCGCTGGCCACCGGCTCAATCACCGGGGCAGCAGTGGGCTCCCCCATGGTTTCGGGTGGGATCTCGAGGTGGGCCGGGCGGGGACGGCCGCTGGTCATAACCGCGAAGGCCCGTCGAACAGCGGCGGGAAGTTGATCGGCGTCGGTGACTCGCTCAGCGTGCTTGGTGATCGGCCGGACTACGTCGAGCTGATCGTGTACCTCGTGGGGAAGGCTGTTACCGCGGCCGATCGCGTCGCGGTTGATCTGTCCCGAAATCTGGAAGACCGGTGACGACGCGGCGTACGCCGTCGCCAAGCCCGCCCCCGCGTTGTACACGCCGGGGCCGGGCACGATCAGGGTTGTGCCCGGTTGTCCGCTCACTCGGGCATAGCCATCGGCCATGTAGGCGGTGGCCTGTTCATGGCGGGCGGTGATGTAGCGGATCTTGTCGGCGCCGAGGTGGAACGAGTCGAGGATGGGCATGAGCTGCACTCCGGGGATGCCGAACACCACCTCGACGCCTTCGCGCGCAAGCTGCCTGACGACCGCCGATCCGCCCGATCGTGTCGGCTGGGCCTCGATTCGCTCGGTCATAGTGCCTTCACCCTTGCCGTTCCTGTGGCAGCGGCAACATAGCGCGTCTTTGCGACATCGCTTCCAGTTCCATCCGCTTTGCTGGACATCTCTGGTCTCGTACCGTAGGGTAGCGATTGCGATATTCGCACAAACAGTGCAATAAGCGCACAGAGGGAGGATTCTTATGCCAAGTAGTAACAGCGACCGTCAGCGTTCACCTGGGCGCCTTTGGCGCATTCTCGCAGTAGTCTTCGTTCTTGCCCTCGTCGCGGCCGGATGCGGCAATGACGACGATTCGAGTGGTGTGACCGATCCAACCCCGGAGGTGGCCAGCGGCGGTGCTGACGACAGTTCGGGCGACGCCTCGCCTGAGCCGGCGGATGATTCGGAGGAGGGGACCGCTGATGCCCCGGCACCCGCCCCGACACCAGAGCTCTCTGGAACGATCGGCTTCATCAAGGGGCCGCATTCGGCGATGGAGGTCGAGTTCAACGAGCAGATCATTGCCGATTTCAATTCACAGGTCGCGCCCGACGTCAATGTCGAGTTCTCAACCTATGACTGGCCGGTACACGTCGCTGAGCTGACAACTCTGTTTGCCAGCGGTTCGCCGCCAGACGTCCAATATCTCGTCGATCTCATTTATCCGGCATTTGCAGAGCAAGGTGTTTTGCACGATATGACGGACTTTGTCAACGATCCGGAGTGGGCCGACGAGCGGGCCGACATCAGTCCCTTCGCCTGGGATCTGGCCGAGCAGCAAGGCGGCACGTGGGGTGTGCCCGTGCTCGGTGCTGTATACAACATCTTCATCAACGAAACCCTTCTGGAGGAGGCAGGCTTGCTTGACAGCTGGGATGACTCCTACGAGTCGATGCTTGCCGCGGCCGAGGAACTGACAACCGATGATGTGTTCGGCTTTGCGGCGCGAACTTCGGCCGCCGACTTCGCCTGGTGGGATTGGTACCCCTACATCCACAATGCAGGTGGCGACGTGTTGTCCGACGATTGGACTGAGTGCGGGTTGGTCGGCCAGGACGTGGTCGACGCCATGCAGTTCCTGATCGACATCCACACGGCTGGTGTCACCCCAGCAATCGGTTCGCTGGACAACCAGGGCCTGTTCGACCTGTTCGCCGCGGGGCGTGTGGCGATTTTGCATCATGAGACGCCGAACATCGTGTCGCTGAATGAGAACCCGCCGGGCTTCGAATGGACGGTCGCGGCTGCACCCCCCGGGCCGCAGGGCCACACGGTGATGGGGAACTTCGGAATCTTGAGCATCGCAGAGGCCAGCAACAACAAGGACGCGGCATGGGAGTTCATCAAGCACTGGGCATCTGCTCCGCAGGTTGGAAGATTCGCGGAGCAGGTGAACCTGCAAGTTGTCCGCACCGACATCATCGGCGACCTGTTTGCCGAGAACCCGGCAATGAAGACCGTGCAATCCGAGCTTGTACCTCGTGTCCAAGGGCTTCAGCCGCATCCCCAAATCCTCGAAGCGCTGCAAGCCGCGTGGCCAGTGGCTGAGGATGCGTTCCGCGGAAACCTGACTGGCGAAGAAGCCATCGCTGGGATGTGTGCCGCGATCGACGGCGTGCTCGCCGGGTAGCGGAAGGGCAGAAACCACGTTCGCATCAGGCCGCTGCGGCCTCCAGGACTTTCCCCTCCCCTCGGAGGCCATTGCAGCGGCCACTTGCGAACCCTTCAGGAGTTCTGGCGTCCCAGGCAGGTGGGATTTGGGGCGCCAGAACCTCCTTTCTTCGGGAGCGTTGCTTGGCTTTGGCTAACTTCAATGCGAGGGGAGGCAGCACGCGATGACTGATGTCGACACCGGCTTGAGCAGCACGCAGCTGACCCTTTCCCCCGAGGAGCACCGCCGGCTGCGGAGACGATACCGACGGCGTACAACGCTCACCGCCTACGCCTTCTTGGGACCGAATCTGCTGGCGTTTATCGCGTTTCTCCTCATTCCAGTTGTGTGGCTTTTCGTGTCCACGTTCAGGACTGGAGGCGTGCTTGGTCCTGCTGAGTTCGTTGGCCTCGACAACTGGCGAGACACGTTCGCTGACCCGTTGGCCAGAACAAGCATCCGCAACACGGTGGTCTACAGCGCGATGGCGATCCCGGCCGTGTTCATCATCGCCATGGTCTTGGCATTGGCATTACGCACGATTTCCCGCGGCAGTGCTCCGATCCGCGTTGCCCTGTACTTGCCGACACTCCAACCAGCCGTAGTGGCTGCATTCATCTTTGCGTTCGTGCTGCATCCCGACTTCGGGGTGATCAACTATGCCATTCGGGGGCTTGGCGGCGACCCGATCAACTTCCTGGGCGACACGTCGCTCGCGCTCCCCACGATTGCCGGGATCGAGGTGTGGCGGGGGACCGGGTTCTGGACGATGATGTTCCTCGCTGGTTTGACAGCTCTGCCCAGCGAGCTCTACCACGCCGCGGAGATCGACGGGGCCGGAGCGATACGGCGGTTCCTGCGGCTGACGCTTCCCTTGCTGCGGCCGACCTTCTACTTCGCGGTCATTTTTGCGACGATCGTCAACCTCCAGCTCTTCGACTCCGTTTTCGCGCTCACCGATGGAGGTCCGGTCAACAGCACGATCTCGGTGTCGCTCTACATCTACCGGAGTCTGTTCTTGTTCGGCGATATCGGTTTCGGCGCGACGCTGTCCTTCCTGCTGGTCATCACTGTTCTGGTCCTCACCGGGCTTCAGACGTTCCTGCTGCGAGACCGCAAGTGACGATGCCAGGGACTTACGAGGACGAGACACGCGAGGTGGAATCCTCCGGTAGTGCGGCTCGCTCTGGGCTGCCAGCGTCGCGACCGGCGATCGCGTTGTCATACGTGATTCTGCTCGTTGGGGTGGCGATCGCGCTCGTGCCGTTCTTGTATGTCGTGTCCACCTCGTTGAAGGAAACGACGTCGCTGTTCAGCTACCCACCAGACTGGATCCCGTCGCCGATCTATTGGGGCAACTTCGAATCGCTGTTCGCAGACCACCCGTTCGTGCGGTGGACCTTCAACACGCTCTTCGTCGCGGGCGCGGTGACCGTGTTGAAGCTTTGGTTCGACACTATGGCGGGCTACGCGTTGGCGAAGATGGAGTTCACGGGCAGGCGCGGTGTCGCGCTGCTGTTCCTGCTGTCGGTGGCGATTCCCATTTCGGCGTTGATCATCCCGCTGTTCTTTGTGGTCCGCTATCTCGGGCTCTTGAACACCTATTGGGCTCTGATTCTGCCGCCGCTGGCGAACCCCCTCGGCATTTTCATGGCTCGCAGTTTCATCGTCGGGATCCCCGACAACCTGGAGGACTCAGCTCGACTTGACGGCGCTTCTGAGTTCACCATCTACCGCAAAATCGTCTTGCCGCTGATCCGCCCTGGACTGGTGGTGTTGGGGATGTTCACGTTCATGTTGCAGTACACGTCGTTCATCTGGCCCCTCATCGCAGTGCAGGACTCCGAGCGGCAGGTGCTAGCAGTCGGCATCTCTGGCCTCCAGAGCGCGTTCTTGCAGGACTGGGGTCTGCTCTCAGCAGCCATGTTGTTGGCGGCCATTCCCATCACACTTGTGTTCCTGCTGGTTCAGAAGGCATTCGTGGTCAACGATCTCTCCGGCGCACTCAAGGAATAGAAAGAAATGCCCGCCTTGTCATCCCCGTCCGACGTCGCCGTGAGCCTCATCCAAGTCGCGAAGTCCTACGGTGCCGTCGAGGTGCTACAGCCATTCGACTTACAGGTCGCCGAAGGCGAATTCGTTGTCCTCCTGGGCCCCTCCGGGTGCGGCAAGAGCACGATCCTGAAGATGATCGCAGGCCTTGAGGAAGCCAGCCACGGCGAGATCCACGTCGCGGGCGAACTCGTCAACTACGTCAGGCCCCGATACCGCAACGTAGCTATGGTCTTCCAGAACTACGCGCTGTATCCCCACATGACGGTACGAGAGAACATCGCGTTTCCGCTCAAAATGAGCCGGCAGCCCCGACTCAGGCGCGCGGTCATCGAAGAGCGCACCGCCGAGGCAGCCGACATCGTTGACTTGACGCCGTACCTTGACCGAAAACCTGCGCAGTTGAGCGGCGGGCAGCGGCAGCGGGTTGCCCTGGCTCGAGCGATTGTCCGCCAACCAGCAGTGTTTCTCATGGACGAGCCGCTCTCCAACCTCGACGCGTTGCTGCGCGCCGACATGCGGACGAGCCTCTTGGATGTGCATTCCCGCATAAAGAAGGCGACGTTGTACGTCACCCACGACCAGATCGAGGCCATGACGATGGCCGATCGGGTAGTGGTCATCAACGCGGGCCGGATCCAGCAGATTGGACAGCCCCACGAGCTGTACACCGCTCCAGCGAACACGTTTGTGGCTCAGTTCATCGGGAGTCCGCGCATGCCACTCCACTCGCTGACGGTGAGCGACGATGGCGCTCTTCGGATTGCTGACGCGACCCTTGCTCTCGACGCTGCCGTCGTCTTGGAGCCGGAGGCCACGGTCACGGTGGGCCTGCGGCCAAGCGCGCTGCGAGCGACGGACTCGGCGTCAGCGTGCTTCTTCGGCGAGGCGAGACGACGCGACTACCTCGGCAGCGACAGCTACCTGGAGGTCGACCTCGGAGGCGGCTCATCGGCGATGGTGCGGGCCGAGGCTGATACTGATGTGCGGCCTGGCGACATCGTTCACGTCGACGCTGCTCCCGGCGCGATCCACGTCTTCGATGAGGCCGGGGTGCGGATCTGTGGCGCTTCGGTGGGCCAGCGAGAGCGATGAGCAGCGCATCGGCGGTCATCGCGGAAGGTGTGAGTGCTCCGGAGGGTCCTACTCTCGGGCCGGGCGGCTGGATACTGAATGTTTGCAGCTTCAGCCGCGACAGCAACCCGAAGGTTTTTGGCGGTGACATCGTGGCGACGCACCCCGATCGCCCGGGCGACACGCGGCGGCTGTTCAACACCTCGGGAGGCGGCGTGGAAGGGATACCCGCGGCGCTGGCATTCGGACCCGACGGCTGTCTCTACATCACCGACGAGGGGCACCGGGCGATCCTGCGGGCGACCGATCAAGGAGCGCTGTCGGTGCATGTGCGATCACCGAACGGGCCGAACGACCTCAGTTTCGATCGCGAGGGCAATCTCTGGTTCACCGATCCGTGGGGTTCGGATCTCGACAACGCCATCGGCGGGGTATATGTCCTGTATGCGGGAACGGCGATTCCCGAACAGGTCGCATCTGGTTTGGCGTTTCCAAATGGGATCGTGGCCACGCCAGAGGAGCTGGTGTACGCGGAGACGCGCACGAGCCGCTTGTGGCGCCACCGGCGATTTGCCGAAGGGCAACTAGGCGGAGCGGAGCTCTTCGCGGAGCTGCCTCCTCAGACTGGCGTTGAGGTGCAAGGCCCTGACGGTATAGCGCGTGATGGGCGCGGCAACCTGTACGTGGCCCACTACGGCTCTGGGTGTGTCCGCGTGTTTGCGCCTGACGGCACCCAACTCGATCCGATTGCGGTGCCGGGTCGCGACCCAACCAACCTGTGCTTCGGGGGGCCGGAGATGAACATGCTGTTCGTGACGCTCGACGACACCGATCAGCTCATCGCGCAGCGGGTGCCCTGCCAAGGAGCCACGATCCAGTTCTGCCCATCGGCAAGCGAACCACCCTCATATGAGCACTGGCTGCACTTGATCGAGAACAGTCCCGCGGTGTGACCAAGCGTGGATAGAGAGAGCATCGGTTTGAATCACACCTCGTTGCTGTGGGGGCTGTTGCCGTTCCACCCGAATTCCCGGGAGATGCCAAAGCTGGCCTCCAAGAGCTGCGGCACCATGGAAAGCAGGGTGTCGTAGTCGCAGGACAGAGTCGTGGTGGTGATCGAGACCGATCCGATGACCTGACCGGATGCCTCGAATACCGGCGCGGCGATGCAGTTGACCCACGGCTCGTGCTCGAGATGGTCGATCGCGTAGCCGCGCTCAATAGTGGCCCGAAGGTCTGAGAGATACTCGTCGGTGCTCGTGATGGTGTTCTCGGTGTGGGCGACGTAGTCGATGGTCGACGCAATGCGCTCTTGGTCCTCGGGCGGAAGAAACGCAACGATGGCTTTGGCGACGCCTGTGCAGTGGAGTGGTGCTGTGTTGCCGATACGGGAGTACATGCGGACGGTCTGTTTCGCTTCGCGCTTGTCGATATAGACAACGGTGTCGCCTTCAAGCATGGCGAGATGGATCGTATGCTCGACATCATGGCTGAGGTCGGTGAGAAACGGTGCAGCGACCGAGCGGAGATCGATGTTCTCCAACGCCGCATTGGCAAGGCTGATAACACGGCGACCGAGGCGGAACACGTTGTGGCTGTCTCGTACCACCATCTGCTCGGCCTCGAGCACTTGGAGTGTCCGCAAGGCAGTGCTGCGATGGGTCCCCATAAACGAAGCGATCTGTTCGATCGACGATGGCCTCTCGGCGATCTGGCCCAGTACTTGGATGGCTCGTTGCACGGTCTGGCTCATCGCGCCTCCGCTCGATTATAGAGGTTGGATGCCGGGCGAGGGGGCGGCTCGGGTTGGCCGGGGTATTGGGTGAGCAACGTTTCGGGTTAGAACTCGGTTGAGATCACGGCGACGACCGTCCCATTGTCATCTACTTCGGGAATGTGCTTCCACTTGTCGAACGTTGTACACGGGTGGCTGATCCCAAGCGAGATGAAATCGCCGACGGCGAGCGCATCCTCGGCTTCGACGGTCAAATAAGCGTGTTGGTCCATGAGGTTGGAGACTCGCCAGGAGTCAGGCGCGGGGGTGCGTCGAGTCTGCTCGTATCGCCACAGCGGCACCGGGAGTCCCTGGTCGAACGACACGTCCCTCTTCCCGAGATCAAGCAGTGCAAGTGTTGGCTCAGGGCGTGAAATGACCTGGGCGATAGCTTCGAGCGCCGGTCGGAACGGGGCCAGTTCGACATGATCTCGGAGCGGGGAAATCTCGTTGTAGAACCCGCTGTCGTGGGTGACGTAGCAGCCGCTGCGCAGAACGAGCTCGCCATGGTGGGCATCGGCCACCGGGCCACAGATGTCGACAACATCGTCGAAACAGGCACTTCCACCCGCAGTGAGGATTGGGGGAGTGTCCGGATTGCAAAGTCCGAGGGCGGCGATCCGCTCGAACGCATAGGCGAGAAGCCGCAGATAGTCCTGCACATGTCGGCGGTCGGCATGATCATGGGCGGAGAGGAACACGCCCTCGTACCCGGCGACCCCGGCAAACCGCACCGTCTTCAGAGCCCTCGCCTCTTCTGCAAGCGCAATCGCCTTGTCGATGTCGCGCACGCCACCTCGCCCGCCGCGATCGCCGATTTCCACGAGCACTGATACTTGCCCAGCGCAGTTGCGATTGAGTCGAGAGAGGCCGGTGTGCGAGTCGACGAAGCAATAGAGTTCAAGGCCGCGGGTTGAGGCTTCGAGGGCCCAGTCGATAGCGGGCTCGTTGACGAGTTGGTTGGCGATGAGCAGTCGGTGTACGCCGAGGTCGAAAAGGGTCCGTGCTTGGACAGCGTTGGCGATGGTGATACCCCATGCGCCGTGCGCGATCTGGCGGGAGATCAGGCTGGGTGCCATGGTGGTCTTGCCATGCGGCGCCAGTTCGACCCGGTTCGCGAGGCAGAATTCTCGCATCGTTGCAAGGTTGTGTTCAATCGCTGTGGCACGAGCAATGATGAGAGGGGACAAAAACGTTCCATCGAAGACGTTGCGACCGATCATGGCATCTGTCGCTGCCCCGACTAGATCGGTGGGGATCGCCTTGGAGCTGGATCGAAGCTGCTCTGTCATCGTCATCACTGGGGTTCCCGTCTGCCGGTGAGCCATCTTCTCAGCAAATCAACACCCGTGGGCCGAGCAAGCTCGGTGCCGAGTCCAATCCCAAGGGCACCTGCGTCAAGGTACTGCTCGATCTCTGCGATGTTCACGCCACCGGTAGGGACGAACGAAACATCAGGAAAGGGCCCCGACATGGCCGCGAGGAAGCGGGTTCCTCCGACCTCCCGGGCAGGAAACAGCTTCAGCTCCGAGACACCGTGGGCCTGCGCCAGCTGAATTTCGGTGGGTGTCGCCACTGCTGGCAGGTAGGGGATGCCCGACTCTTTGGCCTGGCCTACGAGTTCGATGTCAAGGCCGGGAGAGATGGCAAATGCAGCACCGAGGTCGATGACTCGATGGATGTCGGCAACTGACGTGACGCTGCCCGCGCCCAAGGGCCGGTTGTTCTCAGCCGCGATCTCGGCGACGAACTCAAGTGTCCGGAGTCCGTCGTCATCTTGCACGGTGACCTCGATGAGGTCGACTCCGACGTCCCACAACGCTTGGGCGGTGGTCGCCGCGGCTGCGGGTGGGAATCCTCGCAAAATCGCGATGATCGGGCAGCGGCGGAGGTGGGTCTGAAAGTACGACACCTCAGTTGTGGTCCTCTGGTGTGCTTCAGTGGCTCGCCTCATGTGGGTGCGCTCGGGGGCAGTCCCGGCGGCCGCTGGGTGCTGCCGCTGATGTCTGTTAGGACCAGGTTTGCTGAGAGCCAGTCTTCGGGCGATAAGTCGAGCAGGCGTTCTATCGTGGCGTCATCGGCAATGGGGCCCACGTCGCTGTGCTGGGAAAGTGCGCTCATGGCTGTGATGTGCCCGAGCCGCAGGGCGGCTTCGATGTTGTCGTCGTATCGGAGCACCCCGACGATGAATCCGGCTGCAAACGCATCCCCGGCACCGATCGGCTCGACGACAGTGCCATTGAGCGCGGGGACGAAGTGTGTTCTGCCGCGCCGGTCGGCGTAAGCGCCGTTGTCGGCGTCCTTGATGACAACGGTCTTGGGTCGGGGGAGCAGGGTGCGGACATCGGCGGCCGTGGTGACACCCCAGAGGTCGTCGGCTTCGTCAAGTCCAACAAAGACTATGTCGCATCGGTTTGCGGCCTCCCGCAGCGCTTTCGGGGGATCTCCTCGCTCCCAGATTGAAGGGCGCCAGTTGATGTCAAAGGACACGAGCGCCGACCGGGATGGATCTCCGATCAGGGATCGGACAAGTTTGTTGCAGGAGTCGGACAAACCCAGAGTGATCCCAGTCAGGTGGAGGACTCTCGGCCCCTGACTGAGCTCGGGCCCGGTCGGCGGCCCCATTGCTGCTGCTGCGGAGCCGGCCCGGTAGTAGCGGACTCGCCGCTCGTCTGCGGTGACCTCCTTGAGCATGAGCCCGGTCTGGCGATCGGAAAGCCGGCGCACCCCGCTCACATCGACGCCTGCACTCTCGATGGTCGAGAGCACGAGGTCTCCTGCCAGATCAGTGCCGAGCTGGCTGACCCACGCGGCTTGCATGCCGAGAGCCGCACAGTAGCGCGCAACGTTGGACTCCGCGCCGCTTACCTCCCATTCGAAGGCTGCTCGGCTCGGGTGGGGCCGTATGGTCAGCATCGACTCCCCCAGGGCAACAATGTCTGAGGAGGGTTTGCGGTCGCTCGGCTCGTCGGCCGAGTGGTTCATCATGCGCTCCTCGGGGTAGCGGTACTCGTGTGGACTCTCGTGATGCTAGCTTGAAGTGCAATAATCACATAAAGAGTGCGGATAATGCACATATTGGGAGGGATGGGAATATTCGAGTGGGAACCTATGTGGCAGCCGGCCAGAGGAATTCGGCCCAAAAGCCGCTGTCGCGGGGGTGGTGACGTGTACGACCTCGCCATTCGAGGGGTACTCATCGAAGACGGCTCCGGAGGGCAACAGTTTGAGGGAGACATCGCCGTCGATGGCGGTCATATCGCTGCGGTGGGAGCGGTGGGTGCGTCGAGGGCCGAGATCGATGCCGAGGGGCTGGTCGCAGCTCCCGGCTTCGTTGACGCGCACACCCACGATGACATGGAACTCCACTGCAACCCCGACAACGGGTCGAAGATCAAGCAGGGTGTAACGACGGTCATCTGCGGCAGCTGCGGGTTCAGTGCGTTCCCTCATGCGCCTGGGCGGCCTTCGCCAGACTTCTTGTCGGTTGATGGCTGGTGGCAGACATACCGGGAGTACCAGGAAGTGCTGACCGATCATGGCATCGGCACAAACTCAGCTTCCTTCGTCGGCCACAACACCGTTCAGCGGCTTCTCCTGGGGACCGATAGCGCCGAACCTGGTGCTCGGGCCCTCGCGGCTGTGTGTGACGACATCCGGAGGGCGATGGACCACGGAGCGTTGGGCGTGTCCACGGGCCTCATCTACCGTCCTGGTCGGCACACGTCAACGGCAGCGTTGACACGAATCGTTGCGACCGTTTCCGACTACGGTGGCATACACAGCACCCACCTGCGCGACGAATCCGACGGCCTGCTCAATGCCATTGCCGAAGTCGCCTCCGTGTCTCGGGAAACCGGCGCATCGCTCCAGATCTCTCACCTCAAGGTCATCGGGGAGCACAATTGGGGCAGCCTCGGCGCCGCACTCGACCAGATTGACAGAGCCCGAGCAGGCGGGATCGACATCGCCTTCGATGTGTACCCCTACACCGCAGGGTCAGGGCCATTGGCGACCTATTTCCCTCCCGATGACATCGACGTGACCCGGGCTCGATTGGTCCAGATAATTCAGTGTCATGACTACCCCCACTTCGAAGGGCGGCGACTTACCGATATCGCGGGAGAGGAGGGTGTCTCCCTGCGCAGTGTCACCCGCCGTCTCGTCACAGCCCCGAATGCCGACAAGACGCTGTGCGTCATCTTCGAGATTCACGAAGACGACATGCTGGAGGCGCTGTCTCATCCAGCGGCGATGATCGGAAGCGACGGGATACCCCAGCAGACAGGAGTGCCCCATCCGCGCTTGCAGGGCACGTTCCCCCGAGTTCTCGGCCACTACAGCAGAGATAAGGGGGTGTTGTCGCAAAGCGCGGCGATCGAGAAGATGACGTCCATGCCGGCGACTCGGTACGGGCTTCGGGGCCGCGGCCTACTACGGCCCGGCTACGCGGCTGACATCGTCGTATTCGATCCGACCACGATTGCGGACTGCGGAACTTATTCCTCACGTGCCGATCCAGTGGGCGTTCGCCACGTTTTCGTCAACGGGAAACAAGCGCTGTCAAACGCTGCCCTTACCGGTGTTCGAGCAGGCCGGGTTCTGACACGCGAGGAACGCTGAGTCCAGGGGCTCCGTATGAGGTTGAGACCCAGAGGTCTGCCAGATCTGGCCCGCCAAAGAAAGGATTGACAATGATTAGTCGACACGCTGTAGCCAGCAGCGAAGTGCCGGAGGCCTCAGGCCCCTACTCAGCAGCAATCGTCTCGCGGGGGTTCGCATTCCTGTCGGGTCAGGGGCCATACGACGCGGAGGGCACCCTTGCGGGTGAGGACATCGCAAGCCAGACACGACAGACACTCCAAAACTTGGAGACTGTCGCGCGATCCAGCGGCGCCACTCTCCGAGAAGCTGTGCGGGTGTGTGTCTACCTGACTGACATGGCGAACTTCACGGCCATGAACGCTGTTTTCGCAGAGTTCTTCGAGCAGCCGTACCCAGCTCGAACGACGGTTCAAACTGGGCTTCCAAAGCCCGAGATGCTGGTTGAGATCGACGCGATCGTCGCACTGCCTGAACCGGCTTGAAATCTGCGGACGCGATTGACCGTCGATTCAGCCCTATACCGACCTATTGATGATGCTATGATATCATCCAATGAGAACGGTCATCACCATCCCAGACCAGATTCATGCTAAGGCCAAACAGCGCGCTGCGGAATTGGGGATCAGTTTTGCGGAGTTTGCCCGCCGCTTGTTCGAGAAGGAACTAGAGACCCCCACTCCCCAAGGAGATATCGAAGCCATTTGCGGCATGGTCAGCGGCTCGCCATTTGATATGGCCCGAGATGGAAATGAGATCGCTGCGGAGGCAGCCCACTGGCTGAGTTCCGAAGAGTCCGGCTAGAGGATGGAGTCCTCCTATGTGGACACCTCGGCATGGGTGGCGATGGCTGATGGTGCCGAGGTATCTCACAAAGCTGTAGCCGAGGCACTCCGCATCCGGCAGGGGTGCTTGGTCACCAGTGATCATGTACTTCACGAAACTTGGGCGGTAATGTGCTACCGGCACAACTTCTATACAGCCGAAAAGCTCGTCAACACCATCCGAAACGGTATCGCAAGGATTGAAGTATCGGGTTTGGCCGACCTCGAAGCAGCCGCCGCTATTGGGGTTGCATTTGCCGACCAGGACTTTTCGCTTTCGGATCGCACAAGCTGGGCGATCATGGAACGACTTGGGATCCACTATGCGATCTCGCTCGATAATGATTTCCGCGTCTACCGATTCGGCCCCGGACGCCGCCAAGCATTCTCTGTCGCTCCGTGAGAACTGCCGATTCGCGGCATGCTCCGCCTCTTGGAGTGTCGCCCCCTGTGGCCCGGCATTAGTTTGAGCCCATCAAGCTGCAAAGGAGCCCATAGTGGAGTTGCGGAACAAGACCATTGTGGTGACGGGGCCGACGGGGATGGTGGGGCCGCCGCTGTGCAAGACCCTGGCCGCCGACAATCGGGTGATCGCCCTGGCCCGGTTCTCAGACCCCAGTGCGCGAGAAGATCTTGAGGCCGGGGGAGTGGAGTGCATCGCGGTCGACTTTGTGAACGCAGACTTCTCGGCGGTACCCCGCGAGGTGGATGCGGTGGTGAACCTGGCGGTGATCAAGACCGGCGACTGGAAGACCGACTTGGCGGTGTGCTCGGAGGCCACCGGTCACCTGATGAGCCACTTCCGCGACGCGGAGGCGTTTCTGCACTGCTCTTCGGGGGCGGTCTATCAGCCCAGTGGCGGTGAGCCGTTCACCGAGGACAGCCCCCATGGGAACCACCACGCGCACATGATGCCGACGTATTCGATCTCCAAGATCGCCTCGGAGTCGGTGGCCCGGTTCGCGGCCCGGGAGTTCAACCTGCCCACGGTGATCGCCCGGCTGAACGTGCCCTACGGCGACACCAATGGCTGGCCGCTGTTCCATCTGCTGATGATGCGAGCCGGCATGGCCATCGAAGTCCATACCGACGGGGCCCGCTACAACCTCAACCACGACGAGGACATCGCCGCCGACATCCCCGTGCTGCTCGACCAGGCCTCGGTACCGGCTACCACCTTGAACTGGGCCAGCCCCGGGCTGGTGTCGGTCGCCGAGTGGTGCGAGTTCATGGCCGAAATCGACGGCTGCGGCCCGCCCCAGATTGTCGAGTCCGACAATGCCATCCCCAGCACCGTCATGGACACCAGCCGCATCGAATCCCTGCGCCCCGACCGCCTGGTGAGTTGGCAAGACGGCATCCGCCGCCTGGTTCTGAACAACCCCGCCTGACCTGGGGCCTGCGGAGCCGGATTCCGGGGCTGATTGTGGGCACCGGTTGCTGGGACTACCCTGCGGGAGCGCCCAATTGAGCGCAATGTCAAAGGGGGAATTGTGGCTGCTATCGAACCCGACATCTTGTCGCCGACGTTTCTTGAGGACCCGAATGCCGTGCTGGAGATCATGCGGGAGGAATACCCGGTGGTGTACCACGAGGCGACTGAGGCCTGGCTGATCTCGCGTTATGACGACGTCGAACGGGCCTTCAAGGACAAGGCGTTCACTTCCAAGAACTATGAGTGGCAACTGGAGCCCGTCCACGGCCGGACAATCCTCCAGATGGAGGGCCGCGATCACTCAGCGCACCGGAATCTGATCGCGCCCGCGTTCCGGGGCAGCGAGCTGACGGCCAAGTTCGTCCCGGTCATCGAGGCCAACGCCCGAGACCTCATCGACGGCTTCCGCCACGACGGCAAGGTCGACCTAGTGGATCAATTCTCCATCCGCTTCCCGATCAACGTGATCGTCGACATGTTGGGCTTGGACAAGTCGGATCACGAGCGGTTCCAGAAGTGGTACCACTCGATCATGATGTTCCTCAGCAACCTCACCGGGGACGAAGAGGTCATGGCCCAGGGGCTCCAGACAAAGGAGGAGCTCGAGGCCTACATGATGCCGATCATCGCCGAGCGTCGGGCCAACCCCGGTGACGACCTGCTCAGCACCCTGTGTACCGCCATCATCGACGGTGAGCAGATGACCGACCTGGAGATCAAGGCGTTCGTGTCGCTGTTGTTGGTGGCCGGGGGAGAGACCACCGACAAGGCCATGGCCAACATGATGATGAACCTGATCGCCAACCCCGACCAGCTCCAGGCCGTTCGTGAAGATCGCAGCCTCATCGACAATGCCTTCGCCGAGACCCTGCGGCACTCGCCGCCGGTGCAGATGATCATGCGCCAGCCCGAGGTAGACGTGGAGATGCACGGGGTGACCATCCCGGCCGGCTCCACGGTGACCTGCCTCATCGCCGGCGCCAACCGCGATCCCCGCCACTACGCCGATCCCGACGCCTTCGACATCTTCCGAGACGACTTGGACGTGTCCAAAGCGTTCTCCGGGGCGGCCAATCACACCGGATTCTGCTTGGGCCGGCACTTCTGCATAGGAGCGATGCTGGCCAAGACCGAGGTGGACATCGCCACCAATCAACTGCTTGATGCCATGGACGACGTTGCATTCGACGGCATGCCGCCCACGCCCCAAGGCGTGTTCACCCGGGCACCCAAGACCATGCCGCTTACCTTCACCCCGACTGGTCGCTAGAGAGCTACACCGGCGACGGCTTCAGAAGGTTCAATCAGCCCTTCAGCCGCTGTTGTCGGCGATGGGCTCAAGCTCCAACAGGCGTAACTCGCGTTCGGTCACGGCGTCGTATTCAGTCCAAAGCGGATACCAGGCCACCGCGGTTTCCCACCTCGAGTCACGCTCGGTGCCGGTGAGGAGCCGAGCCCTTACGGGTATCCGCTGGCCGCGGAACAGGATCTGGGCATCGGGATTGGCCAACAAGTTTGCCGTCCACGCGGGATGATCTCCGCGGGCGAAGTTGCTGCCTACCACCAAGAAGCGACCTTCCTCTAGGGGAACCGCGCCGAGCGGCGTCTCCCTGGTCAGGCCAGATTTGGCGCCAGTTGAGAAGAGCATGAGCATCGGCTGAGCGGCGGAATCGAGCAGAGTGCGGCCTCGGGTGAGCCGGTTGATCGCCCTGTGGACCCGCGGAACGATGTGGGGGCCGAGGGTCCTGAAGGGCCGCGACAGCACCACGCGGGGCGGCATCCGGAACCCCTTGGGCGGTGTCGGCGCTTCGCTGGGGTCAGGGGAGGGGAGTGCTTTGCCGATCTGGCGGTTGGAGAGGAGGCCGGCTCCGTGCCAAGCAGCCAGGCTGTCGGCGAACGTCTCTTCAATATTGCGGAACTCAACCCCGTACACGGAGAGATCGCTGTCCTCTGATCCCTCCCATTGGGTGAGCACGCTCATGCTGAATCGATTCATTGCCGCATTGATCGGCACGACACGCCGGATCGAATCAGCCACTCGGCCAATCCCTCGGAGCGCCGAAGGAGGAAGCGGCATCATGGGGAATCTTCGACCCGTGATGTCGCGGTGGATGCGGGCAAAGTCGTTCATGTCAACCAAATGACCGCCGCACATGATTCGACGGGGCCCATGGCCCGGTTCGAGCAGCGCCACGAGGAGCGAGGCCATGTCTCGGACATCGGAGATCGCCACCGCGGCCCTTCGGGTGGGAATGATGCCGGTTGCCGTGAATCGGGCCATGTCCTCGCTGGCCTCGCCAAAAGCCGAGCCCGCGGGCGGACCGATCACTGCGCTCGGATACACAATCGCCAATGGAGCGCCATCGGCCTGGAGCTTCCGGGCCACCATCTCCGCGTCGGCTTTGGCTTGGCCGTATGTGTATCCGGCTGATGAAGGCGGGTGGTCAACCGTGAGGGAGCCAGCACCGGGGTCGAACAAAGCGGCCACGCTGGAGAGGTGGATAATCGGGTCGAGCTCCATTTCGTGAGCCTTGTGGAGCACAAGCCGGGCCCCGGCGATGCTGTTCTCGATCCCCTGGGCGTTGCCGCGTGCGTCGAGCGATACGACGGCGGCACAGTGGATTGCCGCGTCAGCGCCGTCGAGGGCTGCGGCGACGGCCCCAGGGTCAGTCATATCGCCTACGACGTATTCGATGGCGGGCAAGTCAAAGGCGTCGCGGAGACCCTCAAGCTTCTGGGGCGATCTGACCAGGGCGCAAACCTCATGGCCCGCGTCGATGGCGCGTGCCGCGGTGTGTCCGCCGATAAACCCTGTTGCCCCCGTCATCATCACGCGCACAGAAATCCACCCTAGTAGCCAGTGGGTTAGATTCCGCTGGTGGACCAAGACACGCGGCGAGCGGCCAATCTCAATCGGATTAGGGCGTATTTCGAGCTGATAGCCGCAGGCGATGTGGATGCGCTGGCGCAGTACTGGCACGACGAGATTGTCTTCGAGGCGCCCTTCTCGTTCACCGGCAAGCCGTCACGCACCGCTGGCAAGCAGGAGGTGTTCAACCGGCTGTCCACCTCCTACGGCCTGGTGAGCATGGCCTTCCACATCACAGAGATCTACGAGCTCATCAATCCCGATCGCTTCCTGGTTGAGTACGACAGCGATGGCCACATGCTCGGCTCGGGGGAGCGGTATCAGAACAGCTACATCACGCTGGTGGAGATGCGGGACGGCCTCATCAGCCGTTTCCGCGAGTTCTACGACTCCCAAAGGTGCGCCGTCGCCTTCGGCCCGCTGCTGGACCCCGACCATTGATCGATTATGAATAGCTGGAGTCATTCGCCAGCAGGAGGAGATTCAGGTGACTGACCAATCAGGACAGGTCTGGGACGAACTCGTCGAATTGATGGCAGAGATCGAAAAAGACTGGTGGCGCGAGGACAGAATGATGCCCGGTCCGGACGACCGGGCCGAAGCGCGGATGTTCGCGCTCAACTCCTTGCAGCACGCCCTGGAGTTCTGGTCGCAGGCCGACCCGGCCCGGCCGTGGTTCTACCGGTGGTTCTCGCCCACCAAGAAGCTCTTGGGCGACAATCCAGATGCCATCTACTACGGCTCGGTGATCGATCCCGATCGCGATTATGTGATCCGCGGCAATTTGGCGGGGGCGGTGTATACGTCGTTCACCGTGGAGGCCGGGACGGCTGGTGGAAATATGTCGGCCAAGCTGGGCGCCACGCTGAATGACGACGAGATTGAAGTACGGCCCGACGGGAGCTATGAGCTGCATCTCAGCCAGCGTCCCCAGCCGAAAAATTGGTTGGCGCTCTCACCGGAATCGGGCAGTGTCACCACCCGGCACTATTTCGAATGGAACCGCCCGGCAGCTACCGACCCGACAAAGCACGTTCCTCTGGTGATCGATCCGACGGAGGATCCCGGCCCGCCGGCTATTCCCACCGACGAGTCTTGCGCCCAAGGACTCCGGCAGGTGATCACCTTTCTGCGGAGCGTCACGGTGGACTGGCCAACCGGCCCGCGGCAGCCTCTGGCCTGGAGCTCTACCGTGCCCAACCAGTTCACCAACCCGCCGCTTGACGAGGGGAATCGTGAAATTGGCTACGCCGCGGCCGACAATGCCTATCGATCGGCCCGCTATCAGCTCGGCCCTGACGAGGCGTTGGAAATCCGAGGCCGCTTCCCTGTCTGTCGGTTCGCCAACGTGGTGCTCAACAACCGCTTCATCCAGACCCCGCCCTATCGGGAGCGGCGAGTGTCGCTCAATCGACGCCAGACGGTGCTGGAACCAGACGGGTCGTTCCGGATGATCCTGGCCCATCGCGACCCGGGCGTCCCCAACTGGCTGGACACCGCCGGCGCACCCACCGGCACCCTGTTCTGGCGTTACTTGCTGGCTGAAGAGCAACCCAGCCAGCTTGAGACGAGGGTGCTGTCGATCGACGACGTTTAGGAGGAGGCGGGCATCGCCGGCCATTCCTCATCGCCACCAGGCCGCATTTGGTGTCGCCGGCGAGTTGTCCTATTTCCGGGTAGCGAGGGCCCGAAGGCGGGCAACCCGCTGGTCCTCGCCGCCTAGGTAGCGAACGAGCACGCCCAGTACCGCTTCGTGGCCGAGGGTGCCAGCTGCGTTCATTTCTTCGAGATCGGCCCAGTCTCGAGTGCGGTTGAAGAATGCCTTGAACACGGCCAGGTCTCGACAGGCGAGAAAGGGAATCTCGGCATCGGCGAACGATTCGATCCGAGCCCGGGTGGCGGCGGCTTCGTGGAATGGGGTGGTGTTGAGGAACACGTCGACTGGGGTTGTGTCCCACCAGAGGCGACTCTGCCCGTCGGTCTCCAACTGGTTCCGATTGTCGGCGGTCACCTCAATTTCCGCGGGCAGTGCGGCCATTACCTGTTCGATGCAGTCGAGGCCTACAAAGAGGTTGACGTCGATGTCGATGGTGGCCCGCGCCTGCTGGGTGCACCATGCCAGGGCCAGCGCTCCTCCGAAGGCATGGGGGATAGCAGCGTCGTCCAGAGCGTGATGGAGGGCAACAATGCGCTCGGCCAGGTTCATTTTCCGAACACGGGAAATTCGAGGGTTGGGGAGTGGCTGGCGGGAAACACGGCAGCCAACTCGAGCACAGCAGCCAATTCGACCCCCCGGTCGAGACGGCCGTCTCCTCGCACCCGGGGGCTGATCTCCCGGTCAAGGGCGAAGCCGGCGGCACGAACGATGCGGTCGACGGTAGCGGCCGAAGGCACTTTGGCTCCCGCCTCGTAGGCGGCAATCGCCGAGTGGGAGGTGCTGGCTGCCGCAGCAAGGCCCCGCAGTGTGAGGCCAGCCCGACGCCGGACAGTGCGGATCACCTCAGCAGCGTCCATCCCCAGATGGTATCCGATCAGATACCATCTGTCTTGCTAGGTCCGGTATCGCCAGGCGATGTGGGAGGAGCGGCGGGCGATCTGGGGTTGGCGATCCACCGGGGGCAAGCTGAGTTCGCTGAGGGGGATGACCTGGGCGTCGACAATGGGGGTGTCAGGCGGGTTCCACCATCGAAAAGTGCAAAGCACTGAATCCCGCCCTTCGGTGTCGAGCCAGTTGGCACCGCCAGGGTCGGTTCCGGCGATAACGATGGGCCCGGGTTCGATGAGGGCATGGTTGAGGCAGGTCAACCGGTTGGTGAAATCCAGGGCCTCGTACCACGGCCGGTTGTAGAGCTGGACGTCCCACATGGTGGCGCCCCGGTGGTCGATCTCGACCACGAGAGCCTCATCGGGGTCGAGGGCCACGCCAGCGTGGCTGTAGATCAAGGTCTTCACACCGCGGCCCATGCCAGCGGGGGGCAGGAACGAGTTGGGAGGCTGGTCGCCGAGCATGCGCTCCTGGTAGCCGTTCCAGAACGCGAAGGAGTGCTCGATCTCGCCGAGCGCTGTCCCAAGGATGGCCGCAGCGTCGATTTCCGGCTTGGGCTCGCCCACGGTGTCTAGGCGCTCGATGACGAACGTGGCCGGCTCGGCGGGCTGCCAGTCGAAGTAGTAGTCGCGGATGTGCACAAACGACCCCTCGGGGTCAAGCGGCAGCCAGCTTTGGGTCTCGTCGTCGGGGTCCTCGCCTCCAAGGAGGATGTCGATCTCGTCGCCCGGCCCTAGCCCGAGGCTGGAACCGGTTACCTCGAGACCCACTCCAGCGCCGCCGCTTTGGGTGGCGCCGAGCTTGATCTGGAGCACGAACTCTTCACAGGCCCCCATGTGGCCTGAAATCCGGTACACGCCATCCCCGTCGATCGCGGTCCGGCGGGCCACCTGGTCGGCGTTGGGTCCACCCCATTGGTAGACGGGATCGCTGCTCCGGAAGAAGGAGGGATGGCGGGGATCGTTGTGGCCGATGGCGTAGGTCAGCCAGCAGGCCACTTGGTTGGCCAGATGCCGCTGTCCCTCATCATCCAGCCCTTCGCCAAGGACCTCTATCCGTTCGCAGAATTCGCTCCAGGTAGTCATAGACGTATTGAAAAATAGACCACTCTCCGCCAGCCAGCGACCTTCAGAGCCGCAATGGCGACTACCACCAGCTGGTAGAGATGGATTTCAGCAAAGTCTGTCGAGCTCCCTAGCTGGTAAGCCTTATGGCGGTAGCTGCCAATGGACGGGAGGCCATCGGGATGCGAATTGAGCCGCTTACGGCGGCGCTTGGGGCTGAATTGTCTGATGTCGACCTCGCAGAGCTCGATGCCGAGACGGCCTCGGAGTTGCGGAGAGCGCTTCTGGATTACAAGGTCGTGGGCGTTCGCGACCAGTTCCTGGATGATGCTGATCACGTACGGCTGGCTGAGTCACTGGGTGAGCCGTGGATTCATCCGATGGATCGTCTCGCCGGGGTCGACAAGGCCGAGCCGTCGGAGTTGCGGGTCAAGAGCGACCACCAGCTGTTGACCGACCGGTGGCATCTGGATGTGCTCTATGCGCCCAACCCGCCTGCCTTCGGCATCTTGCGGGCAATCGATGTTCCGCCGGTGGGGGGCGACACCATGTGGGCCAATTTGGTGCTGGCGGCCTCGTGGCTGCCCGACGAACTGCGGGAGGAGATGCGGAAGTGCTCTACGGTCCACAGCGTGCCCGACACGCTCATTGGACTGAAGCAGCAGTTGTTCCTGGATTTCGATCCGCAGATCTGGCGGGACAATCTCCAAGGGGTGCGCCAGCCGCTGCTGCGACGGCATCCCGAAACGGGGGAAGAGACCATATTCTGCGTTGGGGACGCAACCGTCGACGGTCTTGACGATGATGCCGGCCATGACCTCATGGCTGCGGTCACCGAGTACGCCACCAATCCCAGCGTGACCTGTCGCTGGCGTTGGCGCAACGGAGACGTAGTGATCTGGGACGAGCGGTGCACCGCCCACTTCGCCGTGCGCGACCCCTGGGAAGGGGAGCGCGTGCTGCGGCGGCTGCTCGTCGAGGGTGATTGCCCAGTGGCGGCCGAATAGCTTTCCAGGGTGGCAATGGCAGATTCACTGGACGACAGGATTCAGCGGCTGCTAGATCGCGACGAGGATCTGCTGGCTTCACCTTGGCAGCTCTTCGACGACGTGCGGGAGGCGTCGGAGCCGGCCTTCTACAGCGAGGCCATGGGGGCCTGGGTCATAACCAGCTACAAGCTGCTGCACGACATCGTTGTCGACCCGGAAACGTGGTCGAACCGTTCGCCAACCGCGACCTATGACTTCCGGAATCCGGTGGCCGATCACACTGCCGCTATCGCTAGGGAGCCCGACATGGCTGAAGCCGTCAGCCGCTTCCGAAGCCGCAATCGAGGGCGGGTGCTCAACACCGCCGATCCGCCCGAGCACGTTCGGCAGCGCCGGGCGCTAAATCGGGCATTCCGTCCTGCCCGCCTCCGGGCACTGGAACCCGAAGTCATATCGGTATCTGATCAGCTGGTTGCTGAGTTCGCCCATCGGGGCCGGGCCGACCTGTTTCGCGAGTACGCCGTCTTGTTGCCCATGGTGATGATCTCCCGAATGCTCGGCGTCCCCGAGGAAGAGCTCGGGAAATTCAAGGGATGGTCGGATGACTTCGCCATTCCCATTGGGCGGGCCAACCCAAGCCGGGACGAAGTACGTAGCTACATCAGATCGGAGTCTGAGTTCGAGGACTATTTCTCGGCCATGATCGAACAGCGCCAGGCCGAGCCGCGAAGCGATCTGATTTCGGATGTGGCCAACGCCGAGGTCGACGGCGAGCCCTTGACCCACGAAGAGCGGATAACCGCGTTGAGACAGTTTCTTCTGGCGGGCAACGAAACGACCACCACGCTATTGGCCAACATCGGCCATCGACTGGCCACCGATCACGAGTTGCGCGACCGGCTGGCAGAGGATCGGGATCTGGTGCCTGCCTTCGTGGAAGAGGCCCTCCGCCACGAAGCACCGGTGACCGGGTTGTTTCGAGTTGCCACCCGAGACACCCAATTGGGCGATAAGCCAGTGGCCAAGGGCGAGTTCGCATGGGTGGCGTTCGCGGCCGCCAATCGAGACCCCGAGTTGTGCCCGATGCCCGATAGGTTCGACATCGACCGAGACTCCAACGAGCACGTGGCGTTTGGATACGGCGAGCACTACTGCATCGGCCAGGGCCTGGCCCGCCTTGAAGGCAAAGTGGGCACCAATGCCATGTTGGATCTGCCCAACCTGACCCTCGCCGACGACCACACCTACAACTACATGGACAGCTACATACTCCGGGGACTTACCCAGTTGTTGGTTTCCTTCGACCCGTTTGGCGGCACCCCCGGCAATTGAGGGGAAACCAATGCGAGGTGGCCTGCGGGTTAGGTCGCGCCGTCGGCCACCAAAACGACTTGGTCGCTGGCCAATGCTTCGATCTGTTCAGCGGTGTAGCTGAGCTCAGCCAGGATCTCAGCGGTGTGCTCGCCGCACTCGCAGGGACCTCGCTGAACCGCCTCTTTGGTGTCGCTGAAGTTCACCAGCTGCCCGACGTCCTCGAACAGTCCCACCGACATCGACACAGTTTGCGCCCGTAGCCCGAGAGCGAGAGCCTCGGGGTCGTCGAAGAAGTCGCGGCAGAACTCCTCATTCACCACCTCAGCCGGCACGCGGTTGGAATCAAGCAGCTTGAACGCCTCATCAGCAGAGCGCTCCCGGCACCACGAGGAGATCTCTTCGCTCAGCGCCTGGCCGTGCTCGGCCCGGGCCGCCGGATCGGAATACCGGTTGTCGGAGGCCAATCGCTCAAAGCCCGGGACCATACACAGAGCCGCCCAGGCCGGCTCATCGATCACCGCGATGGCGATGTATCCGTCGCTGGTCTCGTACATGCGATAGAGGGCGCTGAGGCCCCACTGGTCGGCATCGACCTGATCCCAGGTAACTTCCGGGTCTTCGGGGTTGATCCAGGCATAAGACGTGGCCAGAAGGGTGGCATTGACGATAGATGTGCTTACCGAGCGGCCTGTCCCGGTGCGCTCCCGGTCGAACAGCGCCAACGCGATAGCGGTGGCACTGAGCATCGCGTTTCCCGTGTCTCCCATTCCCGAGCGCGACCACATTGGAGGATTGCCGCTTGAGCAGGCACCGTCTTCCCACTCTGTGCCGCACAGCGCGGCGGCGGTCTGGTCGGTGCCAGGCAGATCGGAGCGCGGCCCTTTCTCGTAGCCCCGGGAGTTGCAGATCACCAGGTCGGGACGGCGTTCCCGCAGCGAAGCTTCGTCGATCCCCAGGCGGGCCATCGCACCGGGCCGCCAGTTGGTGGCGATGACGTCGGCCTGGTCGATGAGCTGGTGCAAGATCTCCAGTCCGCGGGGATCCTTGAGGTTGACCGAGATGCTTCGCTTGCCCCGGTTGGTGCCGAGCCCCATGTGCGTGCCCGCCCAGAAGGTGTCGTGCAGCGCATGGATCTTGATGACGTCAGCGCCGAGGTCGGCGAGCATCCTCGGCCCGAAGGGCCCGGCCACCCCGAGGCCTAGGTCGAGCACCTTGATTCCGGCCAACGGACCTCCGGCGAGCTCGGCGGCGCCATTCGACCGGGCCTGCGTTTGCGCCCCGAAGGGCTCACCGAACTCCAGAGGGTTGCCGATGTGGCGGATCCGACCGTGTTGGGGATGGTCAACCTCGGCCACGCATCCATCCGCCAGGAACGACTCGTCGAGCAAGGCCTCGAGCGGGGAGCGCACCAATGCGACCCCCATTTCGTTCGCCTCTGCCTCGGCCACCCAGTCGCGGGCCGGGAGTCGCTTGAAGGCTTCGGCCAGCTCGGGGTAGAGGAAGTGGGTGACGAGCAAGTCCTCAGCAGTCATGCCGATGCGATCAGAACCCCGGCGATAGTCGGTGTTGGGGCCAGTGGCGGTGGCTGAGGAAGCCGAACCGGTTTCGCGGACCCAAGCCGGCCAAATTGACCAGTGGTGGACCCATCGTCCGTCGGCGCACTCGAATAGGCCTTCGATCGATCGGCTGTCGGTGGGCCACATCCAATACAGGGGGCTGTCTTCAGGACGCTCGACCCGTTGCCAGACGAGGGACGCGGCGAACAATGCGCCCTGGAACAGCGATGTCTCCACCGCCTGGCCCCTGCCGATTACCTCGCGCGCCCGCAGGGCGGCCGCGATCCCGAAGATGGCCAGATGAGCTGCGCCCAGGCTGGGCCAGTTCGTCCGGGGGAATATGGGTCCAGGTCGATCGACACCTCGGACCATCCCATCAGGAGGGCCGAACTCGGGGGACGGGGGCTCGCGCCGGCCGATGTAGTTCATGGCCGTCCCCACCCGGCCCCGCTGGTCGAAGTACAGGCCGGTCCGAGCGGCGACCAGGGCATCGATTCCGGGCCGGTCTCGGTGGTCGGAATGATGCCCGTAGCCGGTGATGGAACAGGAGATGACCTGGGGGTTGATCTCCGCCAGTGCGGCGTGGCTGAGGCCCAAGCGGTGGGTGGTGTCGCTGGAGAACGCGCTGACAACGATGTCTGAGCTCTCCACCAGCTCCCGGAACGAAGCAGCATCGGCTTCGCTGTGGAGGTCGAGCGGGATGCGCTCTGCGCCCCGGTGCCACACCACATAGCCCGACTGATTTGCGAATGGATCGCCTTGCGGAGGCTGGATGCGGACGACTTCGGCGCCGTTGTCCTCCAGGATCATCGTGGCCATGGGACCTGCGATGCCCCATGACAGGTCGAGCACTCGCACCCCGCTCAGGATCCCCATTGCTTCTCCCTCCGCCACCAGTCCAAGTCAAGTGGTGATTTCTCCCAGGGTTAGGATAAGTCCCGATTCTCAACCAAGGGAGATTCATGACTGCGACTGCACCACTGGAGTCAACCGCTGACCTCGAAGCGCGGGAGTTGCTTGTGTCTTCGGACTCGCACGTCCGGTTGACTCATGAAGGAGTGAAGGACCGGCTGGCGACGAAATTCCACAGTGACTACGACCAAGCCGTCGCCCAGGTCGGGGGCGGGGTGGCCACTCGCGCCGGCCAGAACACGATGCCCCCGGGATTTGAGGGGGTGCGACATGCCATAGGCCGGCCAGGAAATCTCGACGGTCATGAACGCTTGAAGGACATGGACCAAGACGGCGTCGACGTGGAGGTGTGCTACTGCGAGTTCAGCGCATTCCGCTACCTGTATCTCATGAAGGACGGGTGGCGGGAGGCCACCCGGGCGTTCAATGACTCGCTGATCGCATTCGGGGAAGCCGATCCCACCCGCCTGGTGGTGTCGTACCAGATCCCGATTCACGACATCGACGTCGCCGTCGAGGAAGTCCACCGAGTTGCCTCCCTGGGTGGCAACTCGCTGCAACTGCCCGTGTACCCCGTCGAACTGGGCGCCCCCGACTACTACGACCGGGTCTACGACCCCCTGTGGGCGGCCATCCAGGAGACCGGGCTCCCGGCCTGCTTCCACATCGGGCTCGCACCGATCGACTATTTCCAAGATGAGATGCCCCAATTCGGGCAGGGTTGCATCCAGCCGATGTCAGCGATGTTCACCTCGGTGCAGTACGCCAACTTCATACTGAGCGGGATCTTCGTTCGGTTCCCCGAGCTGAAGACGGTGTGGGTGGAGCCCGGAGTGGGCTGGATCCCATGGTGGCTGTTCATCATCGACCAGATGAAGACGGTGACCAACTACCCCTTCAACGAGATCGATGAGCGCCCCAGTTTCTACTTCAACCGCAACATGTCCGTAACGTTCATCCACGAGCCGTTTGCGGTCCACAAGCTCCGCTACGACATCGGCGTCGAGAACATGATGTGGTCCACCGATTACCCCCATCCCGCCTGCACCTGGCCGGACTCCCGAGAACTGGTCAACCAGGACTTCGAAGGCATCCCTGCTGATGAGCGCGAGCTGATTTTGAGCGGCAATGCCATCCGGGTCTGGAATCTCGACCTCTGAGAATTCTCAGCGCTCTCCCCGCTCAGTCGAGCGTCAGGATCGCCCCGGTCCGGCTGGCGGAGATAACCGCGGTTCGGGCATCGGCCACCTGATTGACAGCGGTGCCTCGTAGCTGACGCACCGCCTCCAGCACGAGGTTGAGCCCGTGGATGTAGCCCTCGCCGATCAACCCGCCGTTGGTGTTGGTGGGCAGCGAGCCGTCGAGGGCCAGGCTGCCGTCGGCGATGAAGTCCTTCGCCTCGCCGAACCCGCAGAACCCCAGTCCTTCGAGTTGCATAAGCAAAATGGGGGAGAAGGCGTCGTAGATCAGAGCGACGTCAATGTCGTCTCGAGAGAACCCCGCATCTTCGAAAAGACGGCGGCCCAGCGCCACTGTGCCGTCCATGACGGACAGGTCGGGCCGGTAGTGGTCGCTGGCGATCTCCTGCTCGAAGAGGCCGGCCGTCGATGCGGTTCCGATGCGAACAGGGGTGTGCGGCAGGTCGGCGGCTCGCTGTGACCCGGTGATCACCAAAGCAACTGAGCCGTCGGTCTCCTGGCAGCAGTCCAGCAAGTGGATGCAAGGCTCGACGATCCACCGTGACTCCTGGTGCTCATCCAGGGTGATCGGATTCTGGTACCCCCAAGCCGCGGGGTTGGTGGCGGCATACTCGCGCAGCTGGACCACCGCACGCCCGAAGTCGGCGCTCTCCACCCCGAATTCGTGCATATAGCGCACTGAGTTGAGTGCCATCCAAGATGCCGGAGTCAACACCCCAAAGGGCATGCACCACTGCATGGCCGTGGTTCCCGAATGACCCGAAGTGGGAGAGGGTGCTGTTTTGGCCGATCCAAAACGAGAGGCTCCAGATCGGGCTCGTATCGCCCGGTAGGCCACGACCACTTCCGCGGCGCCGCTGGCCACCGCAGCCGCTGCGTGCTGCAAGACGCCCACCGATCCGCCGCCCCCGTAAGGGATTCTGGCCGAGAAATTGACCTCCTCGAACCCCACCGAGCGGACAAGCTCGGTTTCTTCCACGGGGTCAACGGTGTAGCTGACGATCCCGTCGACATCGGCCGCGGCAAGGCCGGCATCGTCAAGGGCGGCGGTAATCGATTCGCAGGCCAGTTGGAGCTCAGTGCGGCCGGCCCGGCGGGAGAACTCCGTGCAGCCGGCCCCGATGATAGAAGCCGCCCCGCGGGCCAGAGTGCGGCGGCCCGTCACAAGTCCTCGCTAGGACGGAATACGGGGATCAGGGGACCGTCGGCGGTGGGGACGAAGTGCGCGTGGACCGGCATGCCGATGCGCACGTCATCCTTCGAGACATCGGTGAGGCACGACAGCAAGCGAACTCCCTCTTCGAGATCCACCAGGGCCGCGATAACCGGGTACTCGAATGCCGGATGCTGGGGGTGGTGGAGTATGGCATAGCTGTACAGGGTTCCCTGCCCGCTGAGCTCGGCTATTTCCACCTCCAATGATGAACAGGCCGGGCACATGGGACGCGGCGGGTGACGCAGTCTGCCGCAACCCGCACAACGCTGGGCCACGAGGCGGCCCTCGGCGGCCGCGTCCCAGAACATGGCGCTGTCATCGGTGACCGTGGGCGACGGCCGGGTTGGGGCATCGGCGGCCATTTGCTCTCCCTTCTGGAGGCGGCTTGTGCATGGTAGGTCGCCGTTAGCAGCCAAGGGCGGTTGTCGAAGCTAACCTGCGGATTGATGACACTCCGCCACGGTCGCGAGGCTTGGGGCCGGTGATGACGGCCAACGAGAACGAGCGGGTGTTGTTGGTGTCCGGCGATTCCCATGCCGGGCCGAGCCTGGAAGCGCTGCGGACATATTGTCCGTCGGCCTACTTGGCGGCCTTTGATGAGTTCACAGCGAGCACCGAGGTCGAGGAGATGCGCGCCGTGGTGCGGGAGAGCGGGTCGTTGTACATGAACACCTCGGGACACAATGACCCGGAGGCCCGCCTGGCCGACATGGACCGCGACGGCATTGCCGCCGAGGTGATCTTCCACAACAGCTTCAACGGCGAGCCGATTCCCTTCGTCGACGAGGGCTGGCCCGAACTCGACAATCCCGAGCTGGCCGGGGTGGGATTTCAGATCTACAACCGCTGGCTCGCCGATTTCTGCTCGGCGGCACCCGACCGGCTGATCGGGTTGGCCCATATCCCGATGTGGGACATTGACGCCGCCATTCGAGAGGTTGGGTGGGCGGCCGACCACGGATTGCGGGCGGTCAACTTTCCCAGCGCCCGACCGCAATGGATCCAGTACAACGAGTCGGACTGGGACCCGTTCTGGGCCGTGGTGCAAGAAGCCGGGGTGGTGCTGGGGACCCATGCCGGGGCGGCCACCGATCCTGCTGTTCGGGATGTAGGTGGCACGCCGCTGCTCTTGATAGAGGCCGGTGGGGCGTACAACCGCCGGGCAGCGGCCCGCATGATCCTGGGGGGAGTGTTCGAGCGGTTCCCCGGCCTCAAGCTGGCCATGACCGAACAGCCCGGGGTGTGGATCCCCGCTGCCCTAGTCGAGCTCGATTCGGCGGCCCTGGCGCCGCTGCCGTTGTCCAACGCAGAGCTGTCCAGACCTCCCAGCGAATACTTCAAGCAAAACGTGTTTGTCGGGGCCAGCTTCATCGCCCCGTTCGAGGTAGAGGCCGCAGTAGAGGACTGGTGGTGGACGAATATCTTCTGGGGCCGCGACTACCCGCACCCCGAGGGCACCTGGCGCTATTCCGATGATCCAGAAGAGACCCCCATGACCCACCTATCGCTGCGCCACGCCATGGCCGGCGCCCCCCACGACAAGGTTCGGGCCATCGTCGGGGAAAACGCGGCCCGGGTCTATGGGCTCGACATGGCCGCGCTGCGGTCGATCGCCGGTGAGATCGGTCCGAGCATCGAGGAAATCACCACTCCGCTGAAGGCAATTCCGGCCTTGGAGGGGCCTGAGCGCAAGGGCTATGGCTACTTCGCATTTCGAACTGTCGGCCCTTATGCGTGAGTCTCGGCTCAAGGATTAGATTGCAAGCCCTCCCGAAGGAGTACAAGAGATGACTGCTCGCAGCGACAACAGGGTTGCCATTGTTACTGGGGCACGGCCTTGGGGAGTTGGGGGATCGACGGCTCGGGCCCTCGCCCAACGGGGCTATGACATCGCGCTGATTGACGTCCGCCAGGACTGGGGGGAGCAGAGCGCTGAGGCCATCATGGGAGAGACCGGCCAGCGGGCGATTTGGGTGCGGACCGACGTGTCGAATCGCGATGATGTCGTGGCCATGGCTGATGCCGTGCTGGGGGAGTTCGGTCGCATTGATGCGCTGGTCAACAACGCGGCGATCGGTGGGGCCAGCAGCACCGAGGGCTTTGAGGTGGAGGAATTCAACCGGGTGATCGGCGTCAACTTGCTCGGTCCGATGCTGTGTACCCAGGCAGTAATTCCGGCGATGAAGGAGGCCAACTATGGCCGGGTGGTCAGCGTGGCCTCGACGGCACCCTTCAACCCGCCTCCAGCAGATATGAGCCCCGTGTCTCTGTACAACGCCGCCAAAGGAGGTTTGATTGCCTGGACCAAGTCAGCCGCCGCGGAATTGGCCCCCTACGGCATCGTGGCGAACGTTGTCGCTCTCGGCGGCATCTCGACTGGCGGCATGGGCAGCGAGAATCCTCCGACTCCTGAACAGGACGAGCATATGTTGAATGTCGTGCACCGCGGCTTGCTGCCATGGGGCCGGGTCCTGCGAGTCGATGAAGCAGCCGATGTGATCGCCTATGCGGCCTCCGCACCGAGCCACGCCATGCTCGGGGCCACCATCCACGCCAGCGGCGGACGGGTCATGCCGCTCTGAGTTCGGTTGAAGAAGAGTCCCGCAGAACCTGAGAAAGAGGAATGCAATGGAAGACGGAGAGCAGGTCCGCCGGGTGGTTACAGGGCACGATGGGGATGGCCGATCGGTGGTCGTCTTCAACGACGTTCACGACTACAAACGGCGGATTCAGATTTGGACCACAGAGGGTTCCCCGGCGGACAACTCTGGCACGGTCACCGATACTGCCCAGCGCGAGACTCGCCTGGAAGCCCCTCCGCAGGGATCGATGTTCTGGCTGGTTGAACTCCCTCCGAGCCTGGAGATCGACCCTGAAGCAGCAGCTGCCACGGCTGAGAGGCTCGCCGCAGAGGGCGCGGTCACCCATAGCGATAGCCGACCCGGGATGCACACCACTAGAACGATCGACTACATGGTGGTTCTCGACGGTGAAGTCACCCTGCTGTTGGACGAGGGCGAGGTGACCCTGCACAAGTACGACACGGTGGTCCAGCGCGGGACGGCTCACCATTGGGAGAACCGAGGCACCGAGCCGGCCCGCCTGGCCTTCGTCCTCCTCGATGCCCAGCCGCTGCCGTAAGGAGCTTGGCCTCGCTAACTGACTTCGGCCGTGGTGGCGATGATGGATCGCCGGTCGTAGGGGGCGGTTTCGCCGGCGAGGTCGACCGGGATCACGCGCATGGCAGAGTCGTATGGTGAGCCCCCAACTCGGAAGGTGAACGTTCCGGGCTCGGTAACGAGAGCCATGTCGAGGCCGTGGAAGGCCAGTCGGCTGGGGTGGATGGTGAAGGTGACGGTGCGGGACTCTCCGGCGGGGATGGAGATCCGGGTGAATCCGATCAGCTCGCGGATCGGCCGAGCTACCGATGCGACCTCGTCGGTGGCATAGAGCTGCACGACCTCATCACCGTCGCTTGATCCGGTGTTGGAAATGGGCACTGCAATCGTGGTGGCTTCAGTTGTCGACCCGGGTGTCACTGAGGGCTCGCCATATTCAAACGTGGTGTACGACAGGCCGTGCCCGAACCAATAGAACGCGTCGGATTCACAATCGACATAGCTGCCGTAGAACTCCGACCGGTCGCCCCGTCGCCGCATGTCATAGTGCAGCGGAACCTGACCGACGTGTTTGGGCAGAGAGACCGGGAGACGTCCCGCAGGGTTGACGGCACCAACCAGCACATCGGCAATGGCCGCGCCACCTTCCTCGCCAGGAAGGATCGACCAGAGCAGGGCATTGGCGGCCGCAGCCTCATCGGCGAGGGTATGGACCCGTCCACTGATCACGACGACGACGGTTGGGGTGCCGGTGGCCGCGACCTCGGCTACGAGTTGCGACTGCACTCCGGGAAGGCCCAGGTGGGTGGCGTCGCGGGCCTCACCGACGGTGGCGTCGGCAACCAGCCCCGAGCGGGCGCCAACGCACACAATGGCGACGTCGGCTGAGGCCGCGGCGGCAACGGCATCCCCGATTCCCGATACGTCGTCGCCGGTATCAGCGCACCCTGCTACGTAAACGACCTCGGCGCCGGATAGAGCGGCCCGCAAGCCTTGGAGCGGCGTCACATGGGGGGTGAAGTGCGGTCCCGGGGAGAACGTGCCACCGGCCTCGGGCAGCTGGTCGAGCCCTTGCTCCATGCCGAGAGCCTCCATGGCCTCCAGCATTTCTGCACTGCGGTTCTGGTAGATGATCTCCAGATGGGCGGGATAGTGGTAGTCGCCCTGGAGAAGCCGAGGATCGTCGGCGTGGGGGCCGATGACCGCCACTTGTGAGATCGAGGGGTCGAGAGGCAGCACTCCATCGTTTTCCACCAGGATCACCCCTTCAGCGGCAGCCCGCCGGGCCAACGCCCTCTGGTCGGGGGTGTCGAAGACGTTGGGTGCAGATTCGGCGTCCACATAGGGGTTCTCAAACAGCCCGAGCCGGAACTTTTGGGCCAGCACCCGTGCACACGACTCGTCGATGATTGACTCGTCGATTCGGCCTTCTTGGACTGCGGTTGGAAGGTGCTTGTAGCAGTCGAGGGCGGGGAGCTCGATATCGAGGCCCGCGCTGAGAGCTTGGATGGCCGACTCAGTGGGATCTGCCGCGGTCATGTGGTTGAAGTGCAGTTGCATGACCGCGAAGTAGTCGGCCACCACCGTGCCGTCGAAGCCCAGTTCGCCGCGCAATAGGTCAGTGAGCAGCGCCCGGCTGGCCGCTACTGGCACGCCATCGATCGAGGAGTAGCTGTTCATTATCGATGCCAGGCCAGCCTCGCGGATGGCGGCCGCGAACGGCTCGGCGTACACCTCGCGTAGCTCTCGATCGCCGAGGTGGACAGGCGCTTGATTCCGACCCCCGAGGGAGTATCCGTAGCCGAGGAAGTGCTTGCCGGTACACACAACGCCGTTGGCCAAATTGTCGGTCTGGAGCCCTCGCACATAGGCCACTCCCATTCGGGCGCACAGCTCGGGAGATTCTCCGTAGGTCTCCTCCACTCGGCCCCATCGGGGATCCCGGGCCACGTCCAGTACGGGGGAGAGGTTGTGGCGGGCGCCAACGGCGGTCATCTGGATGCGGATCACCTCGGCCACCTCGGCCATGAGATTGACATTCCAGGTGGCGGCTAGGCCCAGCCCTTGGGGGAACGTGGTGGCGCCGCGGTGGAGGAAGCCGCCGACGCCCTCCTCGTGGATCACCGTGGGGATCCCCAGTCGGGTGCGTTCCACCAGCACTCTCTGGATGTCGTTGCCGAGCTGGGCCGATTCGTTGGCCAAAAGGCCGGTGCTTGCGCCGATACGGGTGACTTGGCCGATGCCGTCGGCCAGCATCTCGGCTGCATGGTCGGCGTCGAAGGTCTCGTTTTGAACTAGCGCAGTGAGCCAAATCGCTCCGAGCTGGGCCATCTTCTCCTCCAGTGTCATGCGCCCAAGGAGGTCGGCTACTCGCTCGTCGATGGCTGCGCTCGGATCGCGGTACGTCTCAGTCATGGAGTCTCTCCTTGGTGGCTGTCTCTGCTTATCACTCCTGCAAGCGGGGCATGATGCCCTGGTGCAAGCGGTGAAGGCCGTACTCACACCACCTGGCGGAGGATGAGGGCGATGCCGCCGGCGAGGGCGACGAGGAGCACAGCGGGGCGGAACCAGGCTCGATCGAGCAATGGACGTACAAAGCGGGCCAAGAACAGCCCCAGAATGATGCCGGGGATGAGCCAGCCGATGAGTTCGATCTCGTACAGGCCGAACTCGCCGGTGGCGAGGAGCCCGATCAAGGCGGCAACCGCCACCATCAGGAATACGGTGCCAACTGTGCCTCGCAGTGTCGCCGGCTTCATGTCGCTGAAGGTGAGCACGAATGCGGGGCCCGGCAAGGCAGCGGTCATGCTTGAGAATCCAACTCCCATTCCGGTGGCAACCTCCACCCTTGGCGTCCGGGCAATCCGAAATCCGCAGAGAAGAGATAGGGCGCCGGCGGCGGCAAGGCTTCCGACCAGGAGCGCGATGACCTCGTCACTAACCATGGAGAGCACTACCAACCCAGCAGCCAAGCCGAATGGCAGTCCGTATGCACATCGTCGGACGGCCCTGCGGTCGGTGTGGCTGCGTTCGACAATGACATTGCGAATGCCGACAATTTGGCCGACGACGATGAGCGGCCCAGGGGCAAAGCTCGGGTCGATGGCCACCAGAGCTGGCCCAGCCACGAGGGCCAACCCTATGCCCAGACAGCCCTGGGAAATGGCCCCCGCGGCCGAGAAGCAGATGATTATGAATATCTCGAGCGGGGTCAGGGCAGCATTCCCGAACTAGTGGAGTTGCTCATACCTTCTTGGGGTCGGGGATGCCGGGGCGGGTGCCTTCTTTGTGCTCGACGAACTCGATGAGATAGCCGTCGAAGTCCTTCACGTAGGCCATGATCACCGGCCATCGATCGAGATGGGTGGGCTCCATTACCGACTCACAGCCGGCGGCCATGGCCCGCTGGTAAAGCCGATGGCAGTCCGACGTGTTGATGTAGATCTTCCACATGGCGGTGCCCATATCGATAGGGCCCTCATTGTCGAGGTGCTGCGCCAGCTGGAGGCGTGATCCGCCGTGGGGCGACTGGATCACTGCCTCCAGCGCACCGGGAATCTCGAGGCGGTGCTGGAGTTCGAGCTCGCACACATCCACCCAAAACTCCAGAGCCCGGTCCATGTCTTCCACGTTGATGCAGTACTGGGCAAGGATCTGAGTCATACGTCCTCCTTGAGAGCGCCATTGGCGAGCTGTTGCCGGTGTGACAGTACAGTGTGATCAGCGATCTAGCTGTTGTACTCGCCCAATATTCGAGAGGGAGCTGACCAATGCCCAGCCCTGTCGCCGGTGTTGACCAAAGCAACGCCCCATACATAATCGTCTCGTCCGATACTCACGCCGGGTTGTTCGTCGAGGACTACCGCGAGTATTTGGAGTCATCGCTGCATCCTGAGTTCGACGAATGGTTGGTCACCCGCCACCAGCATCGGGCCATGGTCGAAGAGATCAACGGCGAATACGTCGAACAGTGGGAGAGCGAGAACGAGATCGGGTTGAAGGGGGCCTACGACCCGGAAATCCGCGACAAGACTCTCGATGCCGATGGCGTGGCCGGCGAGATCATCTTCGCCGACGGCGACGCCGTCACCGGAATGGAGGCTCCGCCGTTCGGGGCTGGTCTGTCAGCCGGGCAGATCACCGACTCCCGCCAGGCCTGGGCCGGTGCCCGGGCCCACAACCGCTGGCTCGAGGAGTTCTGCGCCACCAACCCGCCTCGCCGCGGCGGGGTGGCTTTGGTGCCGATCACTCACGGTGTCGAAGAGTCGGTGAAGGAGATTGAGGCGCTGGCCGGCAAGCCCGGCGTGAAGGGCATCATGATCCCGACCATGTGGCATGAGCATCCGTCATACGGCCACGAGAGCTACGACCCGATATGGGCGGCCTGCGCCGAGGCTGGACTGGTTGTACACACTCACTCGGGCGAGGCCGACAGGCCGTCGTACAACGAGAACATGGCCCAGTACATGCTCGAGGTGGCGTTCTGGACCCATCGGCCCCTGTGGCAGCTCCTCTTCTCCGGGGCCTTTGATCGCCATCCAGGCCTTCGCTATGTGCCGGTGGAGTGCGGTTCATGGTGGCTGGGCGACCTGCTGTTCAAGGCCGACGCCATGTTCGGCGGGCGCAATTGGAAGGTGAAGAAGATGAGCTCGCAGACGAAGGGCCTCATTCAGCGTCTGCCGTCGGAGTACATCGGCACCAACGTGTTCATCGGCGCCTCCACCATGAGCAAAGTCGAGTTGCGGCGCCGCTACATGAATGGTGTCGACGCTCTGATGTGGGGCACCGACTATCCCCACCCCGAAGGAAGCTGGCCCAACACGGTTGAGCGCCTGGAGACCGACTTCCAGCAGATTCCCGTGGAGGAAACCCGCCTTCTGCTCGGGCTCAATGCCGTGCGGTGCTACGACCTCGACATCGACGGGCTGTCAAACATCGCCAGCCAGATCGGGCCGACCCCCGAGCAGCTCAACCAGGACCTCGACTTGCGGACCGAGCCGAACGCCATTCGCGAGGCCCGGTTCTGGTTCGACGACTACAACATCGAGTGGCCTGAGTAACCCGCCAGATTGGACTCTCATGAGCGACAACTACGTCTTGTACAGCACTTCTGGGTCCATTGCGACGATCACCTTGAATCGTCCTGACTATCTGAACGCCATTGTCCGGCCCATGTGGACACAGCTCGATCACTTCATCGCGGAGGCGAACCGCGATCCGGAGGTGAAGGTGATCGTGCTGCGGGGCGCTGGGCGGGCATTTTGCGCCGGGTTCGATTTCGGCGCCGACGGCGACCTGGCCGCAGTGCGGAGCGAGGGCCGGGCTTGGGATCCAGGACGAGATGCCATCGGGGTCACAAATCGATGGGATGCACCGGTCCCGAACTTCATGGGCCTCTGGTCGAGCCCAAAGCCGACCATTGCCGCAGTGCATGGGTGGTGTGTGGGAGGAGGATCAGACATGGCCCTCTCGGCTGACCTGGTTATCGCGGCTGAAGATGCGCAGATCGGAACGCCGTATTCCCGCATGTGGGGCTGCTACCTGACCGCAATGTGGGTGTACCGGCTGGGGCTGGCCAAGGCGAAGGAATATGCGCTCACTGGTAAACCGCTCAGCGGAGCCGAGGCAGCTCGCGTGGAGCTCATCAACCAAGCAGTCCCGGCCGACCAACTCGATGAGGCAGTGGAAGAGTTGGCCGAACAGCTCTCGAGCATCCCGTCGTCCCAGCTGGCCGCTATGAAGCTGGTTGTCAATCAGGCCTACGAGGGAATGGGGCTGCGCAATTCCCAGGTGCTTGGATCGATCCTCGACGGGGCAATGCGCAACACCCCCGAAGCACTGGCCTTCATCGACACGGCCATGACCGAGGGTGTTCCTGTCGCGGTTGCCCAACGCGACGGCCCATTCGGCGACTACAGCCAGCGCAAAGCTTGATTGAGAGCGGACTTTAAGAGTCAGCGCCGGTGCTGAGATCGAGAATGCTCTGGTAGGCGTCCACCGTTTCCTGGTTGAAGGCCACGAGTCGAACTTCGTTCACCTGGGTAGGAGTGGTGCGGAGAGTTTCCACTGCAATGGCGGCCGCCGCCTCAATCGGATACCCGAAGACACCAGTAGATATGGCGGGAAAGGCAACCGTCTCCGCCCCAACCTCGTCGGCCCGGGTCAGCGACTCCCGATAGCAGGAGGCCAGCAGTTCTGGTTCACCGTGCCCGCCGCCGTGCCACACCGGCCCCACCGTGTGTATGACCCAGCGAGCCGTGAGGTTGAACCCCGGCGTGATCTTTGCGTGCCCTGTCTCACACCCGCCCAAAGTCCGGCAGTACTCGACCAACTCCGGCCCCGCCCCCCGATGAATCGCTCCATCCACCCCGCCACCCCCCAAAAGCGTGTGATTGGCTGCATTCACGATGGCGTCCACGTCCTCAGCCGTTATATCCCCAAGCACCAACTCCAGGCGGAAAGTCACACGCTGTATCCAGGGTCGCACTGGACGTTCACTCGACGGATGGTAATGGCTGTAGGTTGAGGCTCCTATGGCGGGGGAGAGGCATTACTACATCGAGGCGTTTGACACGGTCGAGTTCAGTTCTTATCGACAGCATCAGTCGCCGTTTGCTGATCGGTATGCCACAGAGTCGACGATTTTCGGCTTGTACTGCGGTCGCCTGTATCCGCTGAAGGCGTCCCACGACGAGGATCCGATTCCCAACTATTGGAAGTTGCGCAATGGCGTCCTGTTGTACGACGTTCCCGAGCAGCCGATTGAGATCGTCGGCCCTGATGCCGTTCGGGTGCTGGAACAGGTGCTCGTGTGCCGAGCGGAGACGCTTGGAGTGGGACGGTGTCGGTACGCCCTCGCCTGCTATGAGGACGGCACAATCGTGATGGACGGCGTGATCATGCGGTTGGAGGCCGATCGCTTCTGGTACGTCAAGGCCAATGGCGAGTTCATCAGCTGGCTCAAGGCCGCCGCTATCGGGCTTGATGCCGAGGTCTCCGATCCCGACTCACGGGTGCTGCAAATCCAGGGGCCGAAGTCGCTCGATGTGCTGAATGCTGCGATCGGCGGCGGGCTGCCGGCCGACTTCAAGTATTTCCGGGCCGGGTTCTTCGTCATCGGCGGCCAGACACTGTGGGTGTCTCGAACCGGTTGGACCGGAGAAGTGGGAATCGAGATCTACTGCAACAGCGGCCCCGAACCCACCGACCACGATGCTCTGTGGGACCACTTATTCACTAGCGGTGAGCAGTTCGGCATGGAGTTCAGCACGTCGTCTTCGATGGGGATTCGCCGTATCGAGGCTGGCATCTTGGACAACGGCAGTGACATTGAGCCGGATCTGACTCCGTTCAGCGCCGGCCTCGGGCACTTTGTGAACTTCGACAAGGAAGATTTCATCGGCCGAACCGCGTTGGAGACCGCCGACCGCAGCCAGCTATTGCTTGGGCTGGTTTGCCCCACTGCCACGCCAGAGACCTATATGACCGTGTACTACGAGAACGCTCCGGCAGGGCACATAACCATCGGCACCTGGTCGCCCACCCGGGACGAGGGAGTGGGCTACGTGCGTTTCGACCGGCCACTGTCCGGAGACGAGTGGACGGGCAAAGGGGTTCAGTTGCAGGACCATGACGGGGAGTTGCATGAGGCGACCGTGGAGTTGCTGCCCTTCATCGACAAAGAGAAGCAACTGCCACGAGCCCGGTGGAACCAGTGAGCGCCGGAACGCGAGAGGAACTCCTTTGCGACTAGGAATCCACCTGCCTCAGTACGGTCGGGCGGCGTCACCGGAGGCAATCGCCCAGATCGCCATGCGGGCCGAAGAGATCGGCCTTGCCGATGTGTGGGTGAGCGACCACCTCGTTTTTCCAGCCGACCAGGGATATCCGGCTTCGTACTTGTTCGATCCCTTGCTCACCTTGGGTTGGGCCGCGGCGGCAACAGAGCGAATCGGACTGGGCACCAGCGTGATGGTGGTTCCCCAATACCATCCGCTGCACTTGGCCAACAGCCTGGCCAGCCTCGACCAACTGAGCGGCGGACGCCTGACCGTTGGTGCCGGTGTGGGATGGTCGGAGGCTGAGTTCTCGGCCCTCGGGCAGGATTTCCATACCAGGGGAGCGCGCATGGATGAGGCATTGGAGATCATGCGCTTGGTGTGGTTGGAATCTCCTGCCTCCTACCAGGGGAATCACTATCAGTTTGAAGACATCAAGGTGCTGCCCCAACCGGCCCATCCGATCCCCATCTGGGTCGGCGGCAGCAGCCAGCCGGGATATGACCGGGCCGCCGCGGTGGGTGACGGCTACCAGGGACTGAGCAAGCCTCCGGAGGAGATGGGGAAGATCGTGGCAGGCATTCGGGCACAGATGGCCGAAAGTCGCCCCGACGCCGGTTTCACATTCTCCTACCGCACTGGCTGGGATCCCCAGGGAATGGATCCCGCCCAGATCCGTGAAGAGCGAGATCGGTACGTTGAGGCCGGCGTGGAACATGTGGTGTCTGCCCCGTGGAGAACCGATGCCGATGCATGGGTCCGGTCGATGGAGATGCTGGTCGACATCGTCGAGCCGGACCTCGCTACCCAATAGCTGGTCGAGCACACATCGGGCAAGGGGCAAAGGTGCCCTGGCCCTCCGTCACATTGCCGAGGTGAAGCCGCCGATCTTGTTGGGGTTGGTATCGAACGATCTCACCATGGCATGACAGGAGTAGGAGGCGACGAGGCGTCCGTCTTGGGCGAAGATTCGGCCTTGGCCCTGCACGTGGCCCCGGCCGGCGTAGACGGCGGGATTTTCGTAGAGATGCCAGTCAGATACGTCGGCCTCGTCGTGGAAGGCGATGTCGACCGCCATAGGACCAGTTGACAGGGTGACGTGGGCCAATGCCTCGGTGATGCCCCTATGGGGGCGCATCGAAGCTCCGATGGTGTAGTGCGTCGTGGCCTGGGCCAACAGAGCGGCCTGCATCGCCGGACCTTTGGGCCGGTCCCGATAGCGCATCCACACGTAGAGCTCTGGAGGCCCCACATCGTCGGGGTCGAAGTTGTACGCGCCGTCTACCACTCGAATGTCGCGTCCGATCACCCCGAAGTCCCGTAGCGGGCAATCCAATGGATCGGGAACTTCGGGCATCTCGGCTGTCACCCGGTAGATGTCATCGGCGCCGTTGTCGAGCAGAATCAGGCCGACACTGCACAGCTTGTCGTGCTGAACGATGCGGGTCTCCACGGTGGAATAGGTCCGGCCCTTACGCAGCAGGTCCACTTCGACGGCCAAGGGAGAGTCGAACCGGGCCGCTCTGGTGAAGACCATCGAGGCCGACACCACCCGCTGGTTGGGGACGGTCTTGGATGCCGCCATAATGGCCTGGCCCAGCAGCTGGCCGCCCTCGATTACCTGGCGGGACCGACGGTGGTCAGGGATGTCGACAAAAGTCCCCAGGGGTGGGTCGGGGAAAGACGGACTGGTAAACCGTCCATCGCCATCGGGTTCCACGTCGATGAGATGGGCCAATTCTGCCGCTGTGCCCCAAACAGGGAAGGGGTAGGCCACTATGTCGCCGCCGTCCTCTGCCACCTCTTCAAGAAGCTCGACTTGGACCCGATCGGTATAGAAGGCCATGTGACCCTCAAGTCCCGCCACCTCAGAAAAGGGCTGGCGGTATGCCCACACCACGTTCTCCTCGGCTTCGCCGCCGACGGCCAGCGTCCAATAGGCGGCCTCGCCCTTGAACGGGCAAACCGTGTGCAGCTCAGTCTCGGTGAAGTGCTCCCATGCCACGTCGTCCATGGGGAAGTAGAGCTGATCCTGGTGATCCGACTCCTTGACAATCAAGCATGAGTCGCTCTCAGCTACGACGGCGCCGTTGAACGTCACCCGGCCCTGACCCGACCACGGGATCAGATCGATGGCATAGCCGGGGTACCGGCCCCACGCAGACTCAATCTCGCTCACGCTGAGATCGTATTGGTAGCGTCGCCTCGACGGGGGAGCGGGAGGAAGAGGAGCTCATGATTAAGCCAATGGAGGGCATCCGCATCCTGGATGTCTGCGATCACACCTTCGTGCCCGCGGCGTCCGCGGTATTGGCCGACTGGGGTGCCGATGTCATCAAGATCGAGCACGCTCAGCGGGGCGATGCGGCTCGGGGCCTGGCGTCGAGTGGCGCCCTCGACCTCAAGGGGCAGGTCCACGCCATCATGGAACACGCCAACCGAGGAAAGCGCAGCCTCGGGCTCGACCTCCAAACCGAGGAGGGGATGTCGATTCTGCACCGGTTAATCGCCATTTCAGATGTCTTCCTCACCAACAAGCCGCCGAATGTGCGAGAGCGGCTGCAGATAACCGAGGAAGAGGTGCGGCCCCATAACGAGAACATCGTGTACGCGGCGGGCACCGCGTGGGGTCCCGAGGGGCCGGAGGGCAATCGGGGCGGCTACGACATGACCTCGTTCTGGGTGCGGTCGGGGGCGGCCATGGGCACCTGGTATACCGACGATGAGCGCATGCCCTCTCAGCCGGGTCCGGCCTTCGGCGACTCGATTGGGGCGATGACAATCGCCGGAGGGATTGCCACCGCGTTGTTCCATCGGGAGCGGACCGGGGAGGGCGTCGCGCTGGAGGTGTCGCTGCTGGGCACCGGCCTGTGGGCTATGGGCGCCGGTGTGGCGATGTCGCACGTCAACAACACGCCGTGGCGGCCGGTGGACCTCAGCGGGCTCACTCAGCCGCTCCTCGGCAACTACGTCACGGCCGACGGCTACACCATCAACATCACCTGCCTCCAGCCTCTCCAATATTGGCAGGAGTTCTGCCAGGTCATCGAGCGTCCGGAACTGATCGAAGACGAGCGATTCGCCACCTATGAGACGCTGATGGCCAACGCTGCCCCGGCTCGGAATGTCGTCGAGGAGGTGGTGGCGAGCCGCACCCTGGAAGAAGTGCGGGAGCTCTTCGCCGACTTCTCCGGTCAGTGGACGCCGGCGCTCGACACTCTCGAGATCATCGACGATCCTCAAGTAGAGGCCAACGGCTACGTCCAGGATGCGGTGACCGAAGATGGGATTCCGTTCAAGTTGGTGGCAGTTCCGGTTCAGTTCAACGGGGAGCCAGCCCCACCGGGCCGCGCTCCGGGGTTCAACGAGCATGGCGATGAGATCCTCACCGAGAACCTGGGCATGGACTGGGACGAGGTCATCGACTTGAAGGTCAAAGGGGTGGTTGCGTAATGAGGCTTGAAGGCAAAGTTGCGATAGTCACCGGTGCGGGCGGCGCCGGTGTCGGAGGGTTGGGGGTTGTGTACGCCCGGGCGCTTGCTTCAGAGGGTGCCGCGGTGGTCGTCTCTGATATCGACGGCGAAGCAGCAGTTCGCACTGCCGAGAGCATCGCCTCAACCGGGGCCCAGGCCATCGGAGTCCGCTGTGACGTGACCTCCGACGAAGACATCAACGCCATGGTGAAGACAGCCGACGATGCATTTGGCGGCGTCGACATCCTGGTCAACAACGCCGGGCTGGCTCGGGGGAAGTGGAGCGAGGCGTTGATCCTCTCCGCCGATGAATGGATGGAGATCATGGCTGTGAACACCGTCGCCCCCATCATGTGCGCCAAGGCCTGTGCCGAGTCGATGCGCGGCCGGGGCGGTGGCGTCATCGTCAATCAGTCATCCAACGGCGCGTGGATCGATGCCGGTGCCTACACGGTTTCGAAGCTGGCCCTCAACGGTGTCACGAAGGTGCTCGCCGATGAGCTTTCTGCTGACAACATCAGGGTCAATGGCATTGCTCCAGGCGTGATGACCGCAAAGCTCCCTGAGGATCAGGTTCAGAGGCTGCTGGCCCGCCAAACCATTAGAAGACCAGGCCAACCCGAAGACTTAGTCGGTTTACTGCTGTATCTGTGCTCGGACGATTCAAGCTTCATGAACGGCCAGACCGTGGTGATAGATGGCGGCATGGCCCGCATCACGAAATAGGGGTCAAGTACCTCTGCCCGACATCAGTGGGGCAGACTGGAGGCATGCCCACCACTGAGCTCGTCATCGACGTCGACACCCATGTCACCGAGCCCCCCGACACGTTTGTGTCCCGGGTTCCCGCCAAGTTGAAAGACCGTGTACCCCGAGTGGAGCGCTCCGAGGAGGGAAAGGACCATTGGTTCGTGGGAGGCGAGGTGTTCTCATCAGTGGGGATGACCGCGGTGGCCGGATGGCCGGAGCCCTTTCCTGCTGGGCCCTCAGTGTTCGAGGAGATCCACCCGGCGGCCTACGACTCCAGCGAGCGGTTGAAGCTCATGGACGAGCAGGGAATCTGGGCTCAGGTGCTCTATCCCAATGTTGGAGGGTTCGGCGCCCAGCATTTCTTGAAGCTGAAAGACCGCGAGCTGATGCTGGCCTGTGTTCAGGCGTACAACAACTTCCAGCTCGACTGGATATCTCCCGATCCGCGGCGATTCGTGGCCGTCATCTCGACCCCCTTCTGGGACATCGATGACACCGTGGCGGAGGTCGCTCGGTGCGCCGAGCTCGGCCACCGCGCGGTCCTGTTCACTGGCGAGCCGCAGCGGTTCGGGCTGCCTCTCCTCGGTGACCCCCACTGGGATCCACTGTGGTCGGTAGCCCAGGAGGCCGGCCTTCCCATCAGCTTCCATATCGGCAGCGGTGACACCACCACTGGGTTCACTCCAGAGCGGATGGCAGCCCACGGCAAGCCTTCCACCTACGCCTACGCGTCTCTGGAGATGTTCCTCAAGAACGGCATCCAGCTCACCGATCTGCTGGGGTCCGGCGTACTTCCTCGCTACCCCGACCTCAAGTTCGTGTCGGTGGAGAGCGGCATCGGATTCATCCCCTTTGTGCTCGAGGCTGTCGACCACTCCTTCAATGAATGCGGAGGACTTGAGCAGGCCGCCAACTTCGAGATGATGCCCAGCGAGTACTTCCGCCGCCAGGTGTACGCCTGTTACTGGTTCGAGGAGACGGCACCGCAGCGGCTGCTCGACAAGATCGGCGTCGACAACGTGTTGTTCGAGACCGACTTTCCCCACCCGACCTGTCTCTATGGCAATGTCCGGGAGCGGATCGAGGCCTCGCTCGCTGGCCATTCCGAGGAAGTCCGCCGCAAGCTGCTGTGGGAGAACGCAGCCGCCCTCTACCGAATCGAGGGACCCGAAGACTAGAGATGCTCGAGGTGTCCCAAGATCATCTCTTGGAGATGGCGGAGCCGGACCTCGACATTCGTTCGGTTCTGTGGAGATCCGGCTACTGCCAGGCCGCACAATCCGCTGACGGCGGCATCGGTGAGCGCCATCAGACGGCCAGCCGTCTCCTGGTCGAGATGGGTGCCGAAGAACTGGCCGCAAGCCTCGGGTAGTCCTTGGAACTCGCGAGCGTCGTGCCACTCTGCCAGTTCGTCGGAGCGCTCCTCGATGGCATGGTAGGAGCTGTATGCCGCGCAAAAGCGAAATGCTGATTCCTGGGCGGGATACACCGCGAAAAGGGCATTGAGACAGTGGCGGGCGGCGTCAAGGCCGCTGACTCCAGCGGGAACCTCTGCTCTGACCGCATCGAGGACCGATTCGAGCATTCGGCTGTAAACCTCGAGGGCAATTGCGCCGCACTCGGGGAAGTGGCGGTACACGGTAACCCGGCTCACTCCGGCCTGCTCGGCGATCTCCCCCATCGTCGTAGAGGCGATTCCTTGCTTCAAGAACAACACTTGTCCCGCTTCGATGATCGCTGAACGGCTTTGAGTGTTCAGGTCTTCGTGGTCGGAGCGGTATTTTCTGAGCTTGCTGGAGGCACCCATTTGGGCCACCCTACACTGGGTAGAAGCGATGTGTCACATAGTGATTTTGGTGCACTTATGTTCGTTAGAGTTCTTCGGGTATGGAGATTCGGCAGCTGGCAGGCGCACTGGGCGCGGAGGTACTAGGCCTGGATCTGACCGGTGGGATCTCCGACACCGAATTCGCGTCGGTGCGCGATGCCCTTCATGGGAACGGCGTCATCTGCATCCGCGGCCAGGAAGCGATGACCCCTGAAGACCAGCTGGCCTTTGCCGCAAAGTGGGGGGAGATCTCCATCCACCCCTATGTTCCGTCGATCGAGGGGTACCCGGGGATCATGAAGATCTACGACCCGAACCCCATCACCCAGACCTGGCACTCCGACTCGACCCACATGCGCGAGCCCCATGCCTACACTTTGCTGCTGGCCAGGGTTTTGCCCGAGGTGGGTGGTGACACGATGTTTGCCAGCGCAACCAGGGCGTTCGAGTCGCTGTCACCCGGTCTCCAGGAGTTGCTCCGCTCCCTCTCCGCGGTCCATGAGGGCACCAGCCTGGCTGCCGACGCCGGCTTGGACCACGAGGCGGTGGTTGCCGTGCACCCGATGGTGAGGGTCCATCCTGACACCGGAGCCGAGGCATTGTTCGTCAACGGCAACTACGTGACTCGAATCGATAGGTGGACCCTTGAAGAGAGCCGCCCTCTCCTGGAATACCTCTACGGAGTGATCGGGCGCTATGAGAACACGTATCGACATCGGTGGTGCAGCGGCGACCTGGTGATCTGGGACAACCGCTCGACTCAGCACGCTGTTGTCGGGGATGTGGCCGGTGAGGAGCGTGTGCTTCACCGGGTCACCATTGCCGGGAGCGCCCTCGTCTAGTCGGTGAGGCGGGCCAGCCGCTCCAGATGTTCGGCGGTGCTTCCCCCTTCAGTCTGGACGGTCCAGGCTCGACGGGTGAGCGGCGCGAGATAGTGGTCGTCGTAGTAGCCGTCGGCCCCGTGCAACTGATGGGCACCGGCCATCACATCCAGCAGGCACTCGTTCCCAGTCACCTTGGCCGCTGACACCAGGTAGTCGCGTTGTGGCCCCGAAGGGACGAGGGCGGCTTCCGCAGTGGTCAGCTCCATGGCCTCAACCGCGATAGCCATGTCCACGAAGCGATGACGGGCCGCCTGGAGGTCTCCCACCTGCTTCCCGTACAACGGGCGCTGGAGAGCGTTCTGAGCAGTCAGGGCCAAGACTTGGCGGGCCTGCGCTGCCTGCTCAGCACAGGTGGAGAGGACAGGGTTATGGGACGCCGCGGCTGGGGGAGTGGCCACCGTCAGGTCGCGGCTCAACAGGTCGGCCGCAATCATGTCCCGGTGGGTCTCGTTCGCTCCGACCGACACGGTGGGGTGAATGGCCTCCAACGCGTTATAGGCATACGACGGGCCGTCCTCAAACATCGGAGTCCAGTCGGTTTCGCCCTGTCCCGCTCCCGATCGGGCCGTGCGGGCGATGTCTTGGAGAAGCTCGGTGGAGGCCACCTTCACCACCGATGCCTCGTAACCCACAGGCAGGCCAGACTCCTCGTAGTCGATCAGGCGCTGGCCGAAGGCCCGGACTTGGGCCGCGACCGCGTGCAACCTGGCCCGTTCCAGCCGGGCAACTCCCGCTGGCAGCCGCTGCAACCACTGCTCGGCCCATCCGTAGTGGGCCAAGGAGCCTCGTTCCGCGGCCACCGCCGCCATCACTTGCGACCATCCCTCGCCAACTTCTCCCAGCACACAATCGTCATCGATTCGCACCTGGTGAAGGTCGATTTCGCCGAGAGTCCAGCGGTTGATGGTGGGCCTTCGCTTTATCTCGACTCCAGGAGCATCCAGGGGAACCAAGAACATGGCCATCGAGGAGCGAGCGCTCTTCTTGGGGTCAGTCACGGCCAGTACAACAGCCACGTCAGCCTTGTGTGCCCCCGTAACGTGCGATTTGGTTCCCGACAGCACCCACCCGTCAGAGTCCCGCATCCCCGTTGTAGCAATGGCCGCCAGGTTGTTGCCGGCACCGGTCTCGCTATAGGCGATGGCCCCCGACATCTCCCCGGAGACCATGGGTGCCAGCCAGCGAGCCTTTTGGGCTCGGGTCCCGAAGCGAGAGATCACGAATCCGCACAGCGTTACGCCGGTGTCGATGGAGGGTGCTCCGTGGAAGGCAGCCTCTAGGTCGTATACGTGCTTCCAAGCCCGGGACCGACCCCGGCCGCCGTCGGCCGCAGGCAATGAGACGGCCAGCATGCCCCGGCGGGCAGCCTCCTGCTGGTGGCGCCGCTCAAAGTCCTGGTTGAGTCCGGTGAGATCAGTGGGATCGGCGTGGCCGGCCACATTGTGCGAAGCCATTTCCGCGGCCAGAAAACTCCGTATCTCGAGGCGCCATTGGGCCAGTTCTGGGTTTAACCGGAACTCCGTGAGCCGCATTTCCAACGTGGGCCGGATGCTGAGTCAGCAGTCGGCACAGTGGCCGTGGAGGTCGAGACTGTGATGGATGGGGGTGAACCCTGTCTGGGCAGCAATGTCGGACAGGCTCTTGTCCACCAGGCGTTCCACTTTGCCGTCGAGATGGATGTCCTCGATGGAGCCGCAGCTGATGCAGATCAGATGGTGGTGATGTCCCAGTAGGGGCTCGGCCAGCTCGAAGTGGGCGTGATCGCCTCCGGCACTGATCCGCCGTATGACGCCACTGCGAACCAAGATGTCCAGGTTGCGATACGCCGAGCTTTGGGCGAGAAGCGGGTCGGCCGCCACAATGTCCGGCAGCGTCATCGGCTGTCCGGCTTGGGCCAATACATCTACAAGTTGTCTTCGGCCGGAAGTGTAGCGATGTTCCTGTCGGGACAACCTGGCCCCTATTTGCAGGTGTATTTCCGCCAGATGGTCGTTGTCTCCAGGCACGGAAAGCGATTCGGCAGTCATTTGAGTTCAGTATCCCACCAGATGCTTGCGAATGACACTCATTCCCAAATATTGTAACAAGAGTGAGAACGATTATTGATACTAGAAGAGTCCTTCGGCGCGCCATAGCGATCTTTGCCGCACTGGCTTTGCTTCTCGTTGGATGCGGCAATGACGACGACGCAAGCTCCGATGGCTTGCCCACCATTATGGCCACCACCTCTATTTGGGCCGACGTGGTAGCCAACGTGGCTTGCGACGGCCAAGCCGAAGTAATCACCCTCATTCCCCCAGGCGGTGACCCCCATGCCTTCCAACCCTCATTGCAAGATCGGGGCCGAATGGAAAGCGCTGTCATGATTGTGGCCAACGGCCTCGACCTCGAAGAGGGCCTGGGCGACACCCTTGAAGCAGTGGAAGAAGCCGGCACGCCTGTGTTCCATATGGCTGACCACATCGAGACCATTGGATTTGCCCCTGGTATGGAACTCGAACACCACGACGAAGAAGAGGAAGAGGGCGAAGAGCACCACGAAGAGGACGAGGCTGAGCAGGAAGAGGGCGAAGAGCACCACGAAGAGGAGGAAGACAACGAGGACGAAGGCGAAGACCATGGCGACGAGGATGAGGACGAAGGCGAAGACCACGGCGACGAAGGCGATGAGGACGAGGACCATGGCGACGAAGAAGAAGGACACGGACACAGTGGCGAGGACCCCCACGTGTGGTTCGACCCAATCAAGGTGGCCGATGCGCTTCTTCCGCTCAGCGAGGCTCTTGCGGCGCAGGCAGGGCTCGACGCCCGTTCACTAAGCGCCTGCGTGACCGAGTATCGGGGTGAGTTGGTGGCCCTCGATGACGAGATCGACAGGATCTTGGCGCCGCTTGACCATGAAGAGCGCCTGATGCTCACCAACCACGATGCCCTCGGCTACTTCGCCAACCGGTATGACTTCCAGCTGGTTGGGACGGTTATCCCCGGCGGCTCGTCGGTAGGGGAGGCCAATCCGGCCGAACTCCAGGAGCTCGTTGGCCTGATCGAACAGACCGGGGTGCCTGCCATCTTTGCCGAGTCCTCGCACAGTTCCGATGACGCCGAAGCACTGGCTCGGGAGGCTGGTGTTGAAGTCGTCGTTTTGGACACTGGATCCCTTGGACCATCGGGAAGCGGTTCTGACACCTACCTCAGCTTCCTTCGCAGCAATGCACGGAGGATCGCCGACGCTCTCGGGTGACGAGGCCGTCGAGGGCTCATCGCAAGGGTTCCTGTCATGGAGTTCCTGACCAGTCCGATCGACTGGTGGATCGAACCCTTCATCGACAACATCTTCATGCGCAACGCCCTGTGGTCGGGGTTGTTGGCGGTGCTGGCCACTTCCACAGTGGGAACTTGGGTGGTCCTCCGGGGGATGAGCTTTTTCGGGGAGGCCCTAGCCCACGGGGTGCTGCCCGGTCTGGCTATCGCCTTTATTGTCGGGGGCGATACGACGCTGGGTGCGCTCATTGCCGCGTTGGTCATGGTTTCTGGCATCAACCTCATCCGCAACCACTCCCCGTTGCCGGACGACAGCTCGATCGGATTGCTTTATGTGGGGTTCCTGGCTTTGGCGGTAGTGATCATGTCCAGCAGCTCGGGGGCCTATGCCGGTGATCTCAGCCGGTTCTTGTTCGGCTCGATTACCGGCGTAACCGACAGCGACCTAATCCGTCAGCTCATTATCGCCGGAGTCGTGTTGTTGGGGGTTGTGGTGCTCCACCGGGCATTCCTGGTAATGACCTTCGATGAAGTCCAGGCCCGACTGATGGGGCTCCGACCTCGCCTCGCCCACGCCGCCTTGTTGGCGCTGCTGGCCATTTCCATCGTCGCCTCATTCCAAGCAGTCGGGAACCTGTTGGTCTTCGCATTCTTGGTAGCGCCACCATCTACCGCGGCCATGTTGGTCCGCCGGATTCCGCTCATCATGATCACTGCGGCCATCCTGGGCACGCTTTCGGTGGTGGTGGGCTTGCTCATCAGCTATCACCACGACACAGCGGCTGGGGCCACCATGGCCTTGGGCACGGTGGTGCTCTTCCTGGTCGCTCTGGCGATCCGGTCATTCTCCGGGGCCTACAACGTCCGGATGGCTGCTTAGAGCTCGCGCAAATACCTGAGAGTCAATGAATGCACCTCATGGACGGCCACCTGTCAGTGCGGCCCCTTAGGGGCCTAGCGGATAGGTGGTTGGTCAGGGGTTCCATCGGTTTTTGTGGTCGATGAGTTTGGCGGTGATCAAGATGGTGGTGGCGAGGCATAGGGCGGCGTGGCGGCAGTCGGGTTTTCGGTCGGTGTTGCGGCGGAGTTGCCCGTAGTTGGAGAGCCAGGAGTTGGT
>JAJDYE010000041.1 GCA_022822905.1 Acidimicrobiia bacterium
CCGATCGGCCTCCCGGAGCTTGCGGACAATCTGCTCGGGCGTGTGCCTTCGCCTCGCCATAGTCGTGATCCTCCTCCATCCAGCAATACTGGACAACGAACTCTCACAACAGGCGGACCAAACTCAGGGGGTCACGCCAGACGCTCTGCGTGTCTCCAAGAGGATCGAGACTGCTGCTTGGGGCTCACCTGGGAATTCGTCTGGACCACTGAGAGTCAAGGGCCGAAACCTCTGGAACCACTACCTTAACCAGACCCACTTCGATCTCGTCCGCGACGACACCGACTACCTCACAGCCTCATAGCGGTAATGGGTTCCCCTGATGGAGTCAGACTCAGCTTCATTCAGCCGCCAGTGGTATCCCGCTTTGGCCGCAATACAAACAGAGACCCTCCAAAGAGCCGCCAGGGCGATCACCAGAATGTGGACCCTGGGTCCGGCTCAGGAGATCGGCCGGACGATGACGGCCACGATCAGCAGGTATCTGTACCTGAAAGACGACCAGCTCAAGGCCCCATCGGCCTTGTGAACCTTGCCGGGCCTGTTGGCCGACAGAGACAGCTGAGCAAAACAGCAGCTTGATGGTCTCAGGGATGGAGATTGCCGCGGCGGTGGCGGCGAGACACCGAGAACTCGACAGCGTTTTTGAAGCCATTGACCCGAAGACCCTGTTGGAGGCCTCTGAGCTGCCCGGGTGGAGCCGGCTGACCATCGTGTGCCATCTCAGGTACGGGGCTCAAGCGAGCGAACGGATGACAAGTGACGCGCTGGCCGGACGGCCGACTGCCTTCTATCCCGACGGCAGGTCGGCACAAAGACCCCCAACGCTTTGGCCCGGCCCAGGTGAGAACGCCTCAAATGTCGTCCGGTCGCTCAGAGAGTGCAGTGCGGCGCTCGACGAGTTGTGGGCACAAATCCCTGCTGAGACATGGGAGACGACAACGACTCGCGAACCGGAGGACAACCCTGAACTTGGCTCCATCACTCTGCTGCAACTCGCGATCTTGAGATTGACCGAGGTCGAGGTACACGGAACCGACCTCCACCTCGGCCTCTCCGATTGGAGCAACACGTTCATCAATGCCGCACTCCCCATGAGGATCGCCTGGCTCCCGCAACAGCACTCTCCCAGCCAAGCCTCATCAGGCTCATGGAACCTCGTGGCCACCGACGGTCCGTCGTTCAACGTGGCAGTGTCCCAGGGTGAGGTATCGGCTTCTCAATCCGCGCATGATGCAGCTGATGCGACTATCTCAGGTTCCAAGGCTGATCTGCTGGGATTCCTCTTGGGCCGGGTCGCCATCGCAGAACTCGCTTTCAGCGGAGATGAAAGCGCCGCACTTCAATTCACCACTTCCTTCCCTCCCCTGTAGCCCCCGACTGTCAACGGCCTCCATCAGTTTCAGACTACGCCTGTCGTTGGCTCATGAGCCCCACGATGGCGCCGAAGCCCATCTTGTAGGTTGTGGAGCATGTCTCGGTTGCGGTCCTGATCTGGTCCGAGTCGCCGCCGACCATGGCTAACAGCACGTGCAGGGCCAGCGCCAGGAGGGTTAGGGCGAAAAGTGTTGAGTAGACCAGCTTGAAGCGGGGTGTCAGCTGACCTTGCGCCGTTTCGCTCGCTGGCCCTCGAATCTGGATAGGTTCTTGGCTGTCCACACCTAGATATACTGCCCAAATGGGACATTGGTCCGAGGATCTCGTTGAAGAGCTTGCTCAGAGCCTCGGGGAGAGCCCTGATCGACGCCTGTTGGTGGAGTTGCTCGGCGAAGTCGGAAGAGAGATCGATGTATTGGCGGGCCGGAGCTTCCACCCGCTTCGCCGGGCTACCGCGATCATCGAGTCAAGCGGATTGCCGTTGGTAGACGTACCGGACTTGCAGGTCGGCTCCATGGAGACGGCGTCGGGGCCATGGGCGGTGCCCGATCCCGTCAACCCCCAGATGGCGACGACGTTGCAAATTGCCGCCATCGGCTCCCCGGTTCGCAAGGCTGCACCTGTGGCCGATGCCCTCTGGATTGCGGGCGAGCTTGTCGCCGCCGCCTCACAGGCCAGCCTACTCAAGGGTGCCTATGTCCTTCACTGGCTTGATCTGCATTTCGACCAAGAGCAGCACAAGGACCTGTTCCGCCACGTGATGGACCCTGAGGTCCGGTTCTATGTCCCGGTTCTTGGCACATCGGACAAGGGTTGGTGGTTTCAGATTTCCCGGCGTCTCATTTGGGTGACCAACGAGACCAACGACGAGGGCCGGCTCTTGGAGTTGTTGCTGGATGGGACGACCAGCGATGAGGCCATCCCCCTTGTAGCCACCGAGCCGGTACTGATCGCTGCCCCGATGACGCGACAACCTGTGGAATGGGCCTTCGCCGCTCGCATCTGGACCGACGAGATCAAGCGTCCCAATGACCGGCCGTGGAACATCCTGGCCGGGGCGATCCACGGTCACGGCGTACCGACCATCACCCTGGACCCCGTCTCGACCCCCCAGGAGATCGCCTGCCAAGTGGTCCTGAAGGGATACTGGCATGGCTACATCGGGGCCGAAGAGCCGGCATTAGCAAGGGCCGTCGCGACTGCCTACCCCCAACCGGTAGAGCGCATTCAGCGTCAGACCCGTGCCCCGACCAGGGAGTCGGCAGCTGCGATGCTGCTAGAGCAACTGATCCGCCCTGGATTCGACCCAGCGCAAGGTGCCGAGCGAACCCGTCGATACGTGCGCCGAAAGGCGAGCATCGTCGTGATGGAACACCGCAAGCGGGAGGCGCCGGACCGCTATCCATGGACGCACGTCGGGATCAGTGAGCGGCGTTACTACAAGCTGCTGCCACTGTTTGCCGAGAAGGTCGATGGCCGTTACGACTACGACCACGGTGATGTCATTGCTCGAATGAAAGCTCACCTAGAAGAGCGGGATCAAAAGCGCGAGATTCGAACAGCCGCCCTCGGTCTCCTCCGGTCGCGCGGCTTCAGCGAGGCTGCCGCGCGAAAGTGGCTACAACGCCATGAACCGGAACAAGCGATCAATGCGTGGCCACGCGGCCAGCGACCAGTCCAGGAAGTTTAGCTGGGCACCAGTAGGCAGCCGGTGGCCGGGTCTCGATGGTTCGATGCAACCCCTCTCAACAAGCGGCACCGACAAGCAGCGAATTGCCAGGCTTCGCCGGGGCGAACCACTTCGGGTTACTGCCGGATGAGCAAACTGAGGGCTTCGTCGTCGTTGGCCAGCAGCTGCTTACTGCGCTGCTCGAGGATGCAGAGTTGGTCCATTTGATCCAAGCAGACAGCTATGCGTTCGAGACGGTCTGCTGCTTCGGCTTGTTCGGGCCGATCGCACAGTTGGACATAGTGCAGTCGCGCTTCGGCTTCGAGTGCTCCGTACCTGACAGCGATCTCTCGGGAGATGAACACTGGTGCAGGGTCTTGGCGCGCGAACACATCTCGACTGTCGATAGTCCATCCGTCGGGTGTCTGGAGCAGGTCTTCGGCTGCTTCTCGCCGCAAGCGTCTGAGCCGTTTCCAGAAGCCGCCGAAGCCGGGGGCTTCGTCGTCAAGACCGCTGAGGTTATGGGCGAATCGTCGATACATCTGTGGGATGTTGCCCAGAAGCCAAGCGAGGGAGGCCGCGCTAGCGGGCGCGAGCACCCTCATTGCAAGCGACGTAGGCGGCATGTCTGCGCTGAGCCCGATGTAAGCGAGCATCAGCAGTGTTGCAAGTACGACCCGATTCAGTGTGGAGATTCCGTATCGCAGCAGCTCGCGATCGCGGTTGAGCATCTCGATGGGGGATTTGGAACGCCTGATTCGTTCGGTCAGAGCAAAGGTGATGGCGTAGGCAATTGCACCGACGGTGAGTCCTACCGCCAGCGTGCCTGCCAGGGACTCGGGAGCAACTCGGCCCACGTGATACCCGAAGTAGGCGGCCGCGCCAAGTGTTGCGGTACGGAACGAGAATAATTGCCGCAATCGCTCGCGACGCGCTTGGGGATGAGTGATGATTGGCATTGTGGGGCGATCCTTCCTAGCTCTGTGCGGTAGTTCGCAACCACCACACTGGCATCGGCGGCTCACCCAATAGCGGAGCTTCCTGCCCGAGCCAACAACCTCTGTGGACAGAGCAAGTGCGCAATCTCGTCTTGCATAACGCCGCCACTAACTCAACCGCTCTCGCTGCCACACTCCGCACCTCAGTACCACTACTCGGAGCGGGTATCGACCGGATTGTCCGAGGAGCAGTTCTTCAAGAATGCCGACCGCTCGAGCTAGCCGCCAGAGCCAGAATCGTGCTCGACACCGCGTCGAATCTCAAGCCCTCTGAGTTCGCAGATCTGCTCGGCCTGGCTGACTAAAGCCAGCCGACATACAGCCTGGCCTCCTGATAGCTAGCGGCGGTCGCTGCTTCTTGCAGGTGACCGGTCAGGTCGTGTCAACCTGCGCCGGAGGAGTGCCAGTCAGTTCTTCGAACTCCTCGGGAGTCGACAGTTTGTCCACGAGCAGGTCGATCCACGCTTGGCTGTACAGGTAGCGCTTGAAGCTGGTGATGTACTCCGCGTACTTGATGTCCAGCGTCCCATCCGGTTCGCCGCGGTCGGGCCGCGCCCCCAGGGTCCTCGACAACAGCGCATGCTGGTTCGTGTTGAGCTTGTAACCAGTCCGCCTCTGCACCTCGTCTATTACCTGTGTAGCGCGGAAATTGGGGCGGGCTGCCGGTTTGGTCAGCACGACATATCTGTCGAGGGTTTCTTCAAGCTCCGTGGGCACTTCGCCGGGTCGAACGAAATATGCCACGACATCAGGACTTCTTCCCGAAGCCGGTACGGCGGGGATGAATGCGACACGCATCATGTATGTGGGGTCTGCGAGGAGGTCGGCAGTCGCTTCGTAGGCTCGGGCGAGCACGGCTTGTACGTCAAGCGGCAGCGATGCTTGGAGCTTCTTGCGTGACCCAAGCACGTCGGGATCGCGGAAGCCTGAGAGCTGCAATGGCACCGACAGCTTCTCTCCGAGCGCGTATTCGTCGCCGAAGACGTCCACGAGGACGGCCTCGGTTTTCAGCAGCCCTGCTTGTGCCAGTGGAATGACGACATAGTCGAGTGCTGGAAGGTGCCGATGCGCGACGGCATTTCGAATCTCGACCCAAAGTGCAAGGTTCTCCCGGATGCCGCGGTACTCAGCGTCGGCGAATGCTCTGCCAATCAATTCAAGCGTGTCCAGCGACTGCTCGGTGCCATCAACGAGAACTGGCTCACCAGACGAGTCAAGTCGCCTCCATTCCTTGCCCTCTCGCTGAAGCAGCGCCAACCCCAGACTGTTCCATGCGGTAACGAACAACAACGAGAATGCCCCGGTTCGAAACGCGCTTGTCGGGTCGTTCCAGACGCGCAGCGCCTCGAGGCACGAAGCCCTCGCATGTTGTAGCTGGACCTGCCATTCGACTTCCTCTGCACCGACGGGGTGCGCGCCGAGCGACACGATCTGTGTCTCGAGGTCGGCGATGCGGTCCGTCTGCCGCGAACGCCGCGATGTCTCCACACCAAGCGTGCCCCGGATGAAGCGGTCGAACCTCCGACCGTGAGAAGACCCGTCATCCCAAGTCTCTCGTTCCAGCTGGCTCTTGGAGACTCCGTTGCCGTTGTCCCACAGCGCAAGAAGCTCTTGAGCAAGTTCAACGTCAGCGTCACTCGGGGGCTGGGACATTCGGTCAGGGTCCCTTGATCGCAATCACCGTCCCCCGATACACAAATGAACGCCACGGCGACGTACAGCCCCGCGATTCATACGAGGACACCACAGCTCGGGCACTCATTGTGGGAGGAAGAACAGACATTTGCTCCAACTCTGCGTGATTCATTCAGACATTGGGGCCCCGTTGATGGGAGCATCCTCCATGCGCTCCATGACACGATCCAGCCTTCTCTCCAGGAAGCTGGCCTGGCGGTCGATCACCCAATCGCGAACAGGCGGCGCGAGAAGTATCAAGAGCGCCATAACGACGGCAATCCATTGTTTCGCTCGTCTCGGCAACCAGTACAGGAAGATTGGAAAACTCATGGTCTAAGAATACGAACGGCAGTGACAATTGGGCTGGGACTCATCCACAGAGCATCCCCCTCTTGGCTAGTCGCCACACTTGGGAGACATCAGTGGATGCTATGGCGTAGGACAGGTCACCTGGGAGGTCCGGGCGGCGGCTCGCGAATGGATTTGTTACTCGCAGTCGGTGTGTGCCTGACCAAGACGGCGAACCGGGCAAGGGCCAATGCGGCTGACACAAGCGCTGGCATGCAACCGGCCCCTGCGGTTTCCTTTTCTTTTGGCCGCGCTTTCTCCATGACCCGGTCGGTGACGTCCCACGCCTGGCGCTCTAGCCAGACAACTTGCTTGAAGGCCGCTTCCCGGTCCTCCTCGACAGCCTCGACCATCGTCTCTACGTTCGCGCTCAACCCGGCCATCGTTAGGTTGGCAGACCCCGCCAGCACTGCGATCGGCTGTCCCTCAGGCCCTTCTACGGCGAACACCTTGGAATGGGCGTTGGCTTTCCCTTTCTTGTTCTTGTCAGTCCGGTACCAATTGAGAATCCGAACATCGGGGCGCGAGATGAACTCCGCGGCTTCGGCGGCATCGCTGGCTTCGAAGTTGTCCATCCCAGTTCGCAGGTCACCGACGACCACCGTCACGGGCCTCTTCGCTGCCCTGCGAGCCAGCCAAGCCAGCCCTGCCATCGACGCGAACCCGGTTACGACATGGAGATGCCCAGCCGGATAATCGCCCAAGAACCGCTCGATCCGCACCATCGCATCAGAATCAAATCCAGGTTCCATAGAGCCAAGTGCCGAGCATCGTAGGGGCGGGAGGCATCCGCTCCACAACCTTCGAAGCAGGAAACCCGCGACTAGAGCAGTGGCCTGGTTTCGAAACCCCTCCGAATTCCCACAACCGCCCCCCAAACCCCACCACTCAAAGAGACGCTGCCTCCCGGAGCCGAACCGGCCCTGAGTTCAGAGCGTCATCCCCGGTGCGGCAAGCGCTACTTGATCGGCGAACTCACTCATAAATCCCAGGAGCTTCGATAACTGGAGGCCAGTAGAATGACAGAATTGTGATTCCGAACCTGCCTAGTTATGAGTAGGCACCCAACGAGCGCGGAGGTTGCAGCTGCGCTCGGCGCGTTTGTCGGCGGGGGCGACGGCCCAAAGCACACAGAGCTGACGCGCGCTTTCTCCCGGGCAGGCTACGGAGGTGTATGCCCCTATGACTCCTTGAGCAAAGACTTCCAGGCCAAGCCGAACAAGGAGACCAGGGTCAGGGACACCGTTGAGGCGGCAGTTTGTGACCCTCATCGCGCCCGCGAACTGATCGACTCCTTGCTCACGGAATACCGGGCATTTGGCTTCTTCACAGCGGGGAGCGACCCGGCAAGAGAGACCAACCGCCACGCGAATGTGCGGGCCCTCCAAAAGGCGTTCGCCCGGATTGACTGGGAGCTTGATGATGAAGGCGATCTGCGGCCCGCTGGGGTCGGCGCAGTTGGCTCCGTCGAGGGTCGGCCCGCGATTGATGATCAGCTCGAAAGGCTTCGTAGGGCCGCCGATGACCCAGCCCTCCTACTGGGTACTGCTAAGGAGATGCTCGAGTCAACGGCGAAGTACGTCCTCGAGGTTTTCAAAGTTCCCTATGGCCCGCGAATATCGTTCGACGAGCTGTGGCATCACGCCCGCGACCGGCTCAGACTTCTCCCCCAGCATGTCGACACCTCGCAGCCCGGAGGAACACAGGTTCAGGCGATGCTCGGAGCCTCTTGGACTATCGCAAAAACGGCGAACGAACTCCGGAATCTCGAAGGCACTGGTCACGGACGGACTCTGCCGACCGGAGTGACGCCTGAAATGGCCTTACTGGTTGTGCGCGAGGCGTGCTCAGTCACCGAACTGCTTTTGTCCACCCTTGATCGCATGATGGGCCGATGATCACCTGCGAATCAACCGACGACCACCCCACCGAATGGCGATCTTGACGAGCAAGACACAACCATCTTCTTGGCCTTCCGGTCTGTCTGTTGCCTCACCCTCGATAGCCATGCCTCTGACCCATCTTCCTTGGAGCAATTGATTGCTGCCTCCAGATCTGCCGACAACGACACTGGCCCTTCTCCAGGATCGGTATGCGTTTACGCAGGCCAAGCTCCTGAGTCCCCAGGGTTTTATCGGGGAGGCCAAGAAGCGAGGGGTGAGCCTCGATCGCGAGCAGCTCGAACTCCTCCACCGTCGGCGAGTATTGCAGCCGTTCTACAGGGTCCACTCCCGCCCTGTGGCCGACCCAGATCCGTCATGCCCCTCGTCTGGCCATATCGACTCGGCTTTGCAAGAGGTCCGCTTTGCGCTAGCAGAAGGGCACCTGAGTGATCCCGCCAATCGTCGCTTCACGCCATGGCCTAGCCCGATGACGCACCCCCCGCTCTGGTACTCGTCTCACCAGCTTCTGGTTCTGCGGCCTATCCGCAACCTCCTGGCGCAGATGCAGGCACACCCGACACCAGACCGCCTGGGGTGGCACTTGGCCCCTCTTGATGCGCGAACCAGAGAAGTGTTCGCGCGCCAAAGGTCGCTCGCGTTTTTGGTCGAATCCCTAGCAGCGAAGTACCGACCGCGAGTTGTGGGATCGGTAAAACTAGCCGCAGGTGGTGACAACGAAGACCTTTTTCGTTTCATAGACAGCAACGTCAACCCCCCGGGTCTGCGCAATATTGAGCTACCAAGCGATGAGCTCGTCGGACAGGCGGACGACCTCTTGATGTCTGCCCATAGCTTCGATCCGCTGGGGGATTGGAGCCAGGTCGTGAGAATCGCCGACCCGCGCCATTGGACGGACCTCCGCTACGACGCCCTGATCGCGCACGACTACAGAATCGCAGCGGAGATCATTCTCAGATACGTGGAGGACCAAGCGCGGCAAGGAAAAGCTGACCCTCTAGACGAGCCCCCGGCATGGCTCTTCCACCCGCGACAGGAGCGGCTTCGGACAACAGACCGAGAGCGCGCAGAGACAGTGATGCGATTCGGCATCAGCGATCGCCCGGCACTCGTTCTCGCGGTCGAGGGTCACGCCGAATACGAGATCGCACCTCGGGTTCTGGACATGCTCGGCAATGACCCTCTGGCTTCGCGAATCGTGATCGTGAATATGGAAGGCATCCAAGCAGACGTGAAACTGCTAGCCAGAGCCGTAGCCGTGCCCCGACTCGACTCGGACGGCGATAGTTATTCCCGCCTTTTGTCGCCGCTGACACATCTGATGGTCGTCGTGGACCCCGAAACGCCGTATGAACGCCCCGACAGCGTGGAAGCGAAAAAGAACGAGGTAATCGAGAGCGTCTTGAATTCCCTCGCACCTCCGCACCAGGTCGACTCAATGCGAAACGATCTCGCCCAGATTCTGCACATCCGCCGCTGGCCAGCAGAGTTTGAATTCGCGCACTGGACAGACAGCGAACTTGCAGACGCGCTTCGCAATATCTCCCCGTACGCAGAAAACCTTCCTCGTGGGGAGCTAGAGAACCGCATCAGCCAGCACCGAGCCGGAGGGGACACCTTCAAGTCAGTGTGGGCCAACTGGAGGTCCCAACCCAGCAAAACGAGACTTGCCCGCGAGCTTTGGCCATCCTTAGAGCGCCGCATCCGGGAGCCGTCAGCATCCGATCAGATCCCAATCGTTCAAGTCATCCAGGAAGCGATCTCTATCGTACATCAGACGAAACGCGTCACCGGGATGGCCCCACGCGGCACCCCTCCGCAGTGACCGCAAACCCTCACCACTTTGGTAGGACCTTGGGTAACACGCGGATAGGTGGCCATCCACCGGTCGTCGGGAATTCCCGGCTCATGAACAGGAAAGCACCCTTCGCTTGTCTGGGTTGCGAAACAACAGATGGAGCGGTGAACCGCTCCGCGAAATACGGGAGGATGGTCTCCAACGCCTAGCGTTGTTGCGATTCGCGTCTCAGTGCGAAAGAGTGAGCATATGAAATCCCCCGGTTCGGAACCTGAACCCAAGCACAGCGAGCACCAAGTGGGGTCATTCCCGGTCAGACCTGTGCCCGTAGATGAGTGGCTCGGAGACGCCTTCTACCGAGAGGACATCGGCGCTACAGGAGAACCTGAGGGAGTCATCCCGCAAGACTAGGGCTATTCCCCAGGAGCAGGCTCAAAGGCCGTCCGGTCGCAGGTGAACGCAGCCTCGGCCCCCAAGGCGTCTACTATTTCAAGCCTCCAAACAGGCAACCCGGTTTCCCTGCGGTCGACGATCACCGGGTCAGTGGTGAGTTTCAGGGTGTTGATCCACTCGGTCTCCGAGGTCCTGATCCGTACCAGGTCCCCTTCTTTCAGAGGTTGGACCGCATTGGCATTGAACTCATGAGTTTGGAGACGGTCCAAGAGGTTTAGGAGTTGGTCTTCGGCGGCTGCCGAGCCCAACGGCCTCTTCAATGCCTGGTACTGCCTTTGGGCGCACATCACCCAATCCGCCAAGTTTTGCTCCCACAAGTCTGTGACATAACCGTGCCCACCGAGTTCGTACCCCACTCCTTTGAGGAGATGACCCAATGCAGTGATCAGGTTCATCTGGTAGGTCAACCGGGGATCCTCTAGCGCCCTTTCTTTTGTGCCAATGACCTCTTCAGCGACTTTCTGGAAGCCTGCGATCTGTTCCATCAAGTCCGCGGGCGCGCCGAAGTGGACATCGATGACTCCAGGAGGAACATCAGGGAGACTTCTTGACGTCAGGTGTACGAGGCCAAGAGCATCAGTGCGCGCCCCTGCATTGCCTCGACTCCCTGAGAGCAAGACTCTGGCGCTACTGATGGTCAGGGTCAGCCATGCGACGTAGGTGTTGTGGTCTCGACGGGTTCTGTATGGCAGCAGCCAATAGTTGAGACGGGGGTGAAGTACGTAGAAGGCGGCGGTTATCGCAACCACCGCCGAGACACCGCCCGCAATGTCGGCCGCCCTGACCGATCCCTCCTGGTTCCGGAAGACAACGAAGCCGATCACAGAAGGAGGAACCGTGAAGATAGCGGCCTTCAAGTACGTGACCCTTCCCGCCGCCCCTATGCGAGTTTGCCAACCCTTGATCCTGTTCAGGGTGCCCATGCCGCAGCGAATCTAACAGCAGCCAATGGAATTCCAACCTTCACCTGGATCAGCGAATGAGCTGGCCGCCGAAGCCAGCTGGCAGGGGCCTGGTACAACGGCAATGGGAGACCAAAAGTAATGCCTGGAGTCATGCCTCAAGACTGACGACATTCCGCCAATAGGCATCTGCCCTGCGACTCCGGGTAGACCAAAGCTCAATCCTGGGCAGCATTGTGGCCCGGGTGGGCTGGCGCGGCCAGAATAGGGCGGCTGTTTGAGAGGAGGGGCATGGCGACGGATTTGGGTGAGCTTCAGAGCAAGTTGTGGGAGGCGGCGGATCAGCTGCGGGCGAATTCGGGGTTGAAGGCTTCGGAGTATGCGTCGCCGGTGTTGGGGCTGATCTTTTTGCGGTATGCGGATGAGCGGTTTGCTCAGGCTTCTGAGGTGGTGGGGTCGGGGTCGGCGCGGCGGCGGATTGGGGCGGAGGACTACCAGGCGGCTGGGGCGCTTTATCTGCCGGAGGAGTCGCGGTTTGAGGCGCTGCTGAATCTTCCTGAGGGCGCTGATGTGGGCAAGGCGGTCAACGAGGCGATGGCTGGGATCGAGGTCTACAACCCTGATCTCCAAGGGGTGCTGCCGAAGGACTACTCGCGTATTCCGGGCGACATCCTCTCAGAGCTTCTGAGGCTCCTCAATGCCCTGCCGGGGGCGATTGAGGGGGATGGGTTCGGGTTGATCTATGAGTACTTCTTGGGGGAGTTCGCCTTCTCGGAGGGGCAGAAGGGTGGGGAGTTCTTCACCCCTACCTCGATCGTGCGGCTCATCGTGGAGATCCTGGAACCGTTCCACGGAAAGATCTACGACCCGGCCTGTGGGTCGGGCGGGATGTTCATCCAGTCGGCCCACTTCGTGGAGCGGCACCGCAGCGATCCCAGCCGGGAGCTGTCGATCTACGGGCAGGAGAAGACGGGAGACACCGTCAAGCTGGCCAAGATGAACTCTGCCGTTCACGGGCTCGCTGGCGACATACGAGAGGGCAACACCTACTACGAGGACCTCCACGACGCGGTCGGCGAGTTCGACTTCGTGATGGCCAATCCTCCGTTCAATGTCAACAAGATCGACAAGGCGAAGCTCGAAGACGACCCCAGGTTCCCGTTCGGGCTGCCCAAGCCCGACAACGGCAACTACCTGTGGATCCAGGCCTTCTACTCCGCGCTCAACCGGAACGGCCGGGCCGGGTTCGTCATGGCCAACTCCGCATCAGATGCCCGAGGCAGCGAACTCGAAATCCGCCGCAAGCTGATCGAGGACCGCAGTGTCGACGTGATCATTGCGGTGGGCACCAACTTCTTCTACACCGTCACCCTGCCCGTGACTCTGTGGTTCCTCGACCGCGGCAAGAGATACACCGACCAAGCCGACCAAGTAATGTTCGTCGACGCCCGCGACATCTACAACCAGGTCGACCGGGCCCACCGAGACTGGACGCCACAGCAAATCGAGTTCCTCGCCAATATCGTGCGGCTCTGGCGAGGCCAAGAGCCAGAATTCGACGAAGGAAGCGAGGAACTGCTCAATAAGAGACTTCCCGACGGCACCTACGTTGACGTGGCCGGTCTATGTGCTGTAGCGACGGTGGATCAGATCGAGAATCAGGGCTGGAGCCTCAATCCAGGCCGATACGTCGGCGCGTCTGACCACGACTCGCAATCTGATATCGAGCGGCTGCCCGAACTGGCAGGCGAGTTCGATCAGCTATCGGAGGAAGCGCTAGCTCTAACTTCGCAGGTCCGGAACCTGCTGGTAGGAATCCCCGTTGACTGACTGGGAGTTGCTCCGCCTCGGCGACGCACTCAGCGTCTCACACGGATTCGCATTCAAGGGGGACTTCTTTCGCGATGAAGGCGATCTGATCGTCTTGACTCCCGGAAACTTTCGCGACGAGGGCGGCTTCAAGCCCAAGAGTGGCAAGGAGAAGTACTACGAAGGGCCATTCCCGGAACGGTTCCTCCTTGGGAAGTCGCAGGTCGTAGTGGCCATGACTGAGCAATCGAAAGGCTTGCTGGGCAGTTCGGCCACCATTCCAGCCGACAACACGTATCTGCACAATCAACGAATCGGCTTGCTGGAGATCACAGACCCTTGCCGACTAGACCTCCGGTTTGCCTACCATCTCCTTAACGCTCCATCAGTTCGTCAGCAGATTCAAGCGACTGCCACGGGGTCGAAGGTGAGGCACACTGCGCCGAATCGCATCGAGGCAATCGTCGCACCAGTCCCGAGTATCGAGTGCCAGCGTCGAATCGGGCGGGCGTTGGATGACATCAATGATCTGATCGATAACAATCGGCGGCGGATCGAGATTTTGGAGGAGATGGCTCGGTTGTTGTATCGGGAGTGGTTCGTACACTTCCGGTTCCCGGGGCATGAAGATGTCGAGTTTGTCGATTCTGACCTCGGCCTGGTTCCCGAGGGATGGGAGGCCGGCAAGTTCTCAGACCTCGTCTCGGAGATCACGGAAACAGTTTCTCCAGAGGAGATCGCAGAGGGAACCGCTGTCGTGGGCTTGGAGCACTTGCCGAGGCGATCCACAACGCTCTGCGACTGGGAGAGCGCCTTTGACGTTGGAAGCCGACGGAAGGTCTTCCAGGAGGGCGACATCCTGTTTGGGAAAATCCGCCCCTACTTTCACAAGGTGGTGGATGCACCCACTTCGGGGTGTTCTTCGACCGATGCAATTGTCTTCAGACCCGTGGACGAGATCTTCCAGAGTCGAGCCTTGGCGGTCGCTTCAAGCGACGAATTTGTTGGGGTCGCAACTGCAACCTCAAACGGGACGAGGATGCCGAGGGCAAACACCAAGGTCCTGTTGGGCTATGGCATTCCTCATCCAACCCGCGATGTCGAGTTGGCCTTCAGCGAGAGAGCGGGGCCGATGAATTGCCTACGGAAGAATCTTGCTGCGCAAAACCGGGTGCTGTGCCAAGCTCGTGACCTGCTGTTGCCGCGGTTGGTGTCGGGCGAACTGGATGTGTCTGAGCTTGACCTGGGGTTGGAGGCCTTGGGGGTGTGAATCCGCGTCGGTTGAGTGAGGATTTGCTGGTGGAGCAGCCGTCGTTGCGGTTGCTGGAGGAGTTGGGTTGGGAGGTCGCTGAGGGGTTTGACGAGAAGCGGGGTCCGGCGGGGACGTTAGGGCGCGATTCTCAGTCTGAGGCGGTGCTGGGCCATCGGCTAAGGGATGCGCTGCGTTCGTTGAATCCTGGGCTGCCGCAGTCGGCTTTGGACGAGGCTGCCGAGCAGTTGATGGAGGATCGGTCGGCGATGGGGAGGGTTCGGGCCAACCAGGAGGTATATGGCCTATTGCGGGATGGGGCGAGGGTTGAGGTCTCCGGCGACGGCGGTGAGCGCCGGATGGTCACGGTCCAGTTTGTTGACTGGAACCGTGCCGATGCGAATGACTGGTTGGCGGCCTCACAGTTCTGGATCTCAGGCGACATGTATCGGCGTCGGGCCGATGTGGTGCTGTTCGTGAACGGCATCCCTTTGGTGTTGGTGGAGCTAAAGGTGTCGCACAAGAACGTCCGCGACGCCTTCGATGCCAATCTGCGCGACTACCGGGACACTGTTCCGCACCTGTTCTGGTTCAACGCGTTCGTGATGCTGTCGAATGGCGACGACACGCTGGTCGGATCGACGTTTGCTGATTGGGGTCATTTCGGGGAGTGGAAGAAGGTCGACTCTGAAGGCGAGCAGGGCGTGGTCTCGCTGGAGACCGCGCTGCGGGGGACGTGCCAGCCGCAGCGTCTGTTGGATTTGGTGGAGAATTTCGTAGCGTTCATGGAGCGTCCGGGTGGGCTGGTGAAGGCACTGGCCAAGAACCACCAGTTCTTGGGGGTGAACAATTCGCTGGAGGCGCTGCGGGAGGTGGGCCGTCGGGAGGGCCGGCTGGGGGTGTTCTGGCACACGCAGGGGTCGGGCAAATCTCTGTCCATGCTGTGGTTCACCCAGAAGGTGCTACGTAAGGAGCCCGGCAATTGGACGTTCGTTCTGGTCACTGACCGCACTGAGCTCGACGAGCAGTTGTACGGGGACTTCACCGACTGCGGAGTTATCACCGCGGGCCAGCAGGTCCACGCCGAGACCTCAGCTCATCTGCGAGAGCTTCTGGGCCAGGACCACCGGTATGTGTTCACGCTGATCCACAAGTTCATCCCGCCCGAGAAGGGCCAGGCGATGCCGGTGCTGTCGGAGCGCGACGACATCGTGGTGATCACCGACGAGGCTCACCGCTCCCAGTACGACACGTTGGCGGCCAATATGCGTTTGGCGCTGCCCAACGCGTCGTTCATCGGGTTCACCGGCACCCCGCTCATCGCCAGCGAGGAAGAGACCCGGCGGGTGTTCGGCGACTACGTGTCCATCTACAACTTCCGCGACTCCATAGACGACGGCGCCACCGTCCCGCTGTTCTACGAGAACCGCATCCCCGAGCTTCAGCTCGTGAACGACGACTTCGACGAAGAGCTCGAAGATCTCTTGGAGGCTGCCGCGCTAGACGACGCCCAGGAGAAGGCGGTGGCCCGCCAGTTCGCCCGGCAGTATCAGCTGATCACGCGGCCCCAGCGCCTAGAGGAGGTCGCGGCGGATCTGGTGCGGCACTTTGTCAACCGGGGATTTCGGGGCAAGGCCATGTACGTGGCTATCGACAAGGCCACCGCCATTCGCATGTTCGATCTCGTTGAAGCCGAATGGGCCCGCTACCAGGCCGAGCTCGAAGCAGAACTGGAGAGCACCCCCGAGTCGGGGCGCGCCCACCTGGAGTCGCTCATCGAGTTCATGGGCACCACCGACATGGCGGTGGTGGTGTCGCAGGCCCAAAACGAGGTGGCCGACATGAGGGAACTCGGCCTCGACATCGCCCGGCACCGCAAGCGCATCGTCGAAGAAGACCTCGACACCAAGTTCAAAGACCCCGAAGACCCGTTCCGGCTGGTGTTCGTGTGCGCCATGTGGCTCACCGGGTTCGACTCGCCGTCAACCTCCACGGTGTACCTCGACAAGCCCATGCGGAATCACGCCCTGATGCAGACCATCGCCCGGGCCAACCGGGTGTTCCCCGACAAAGACAACGGCCTCATCGTCGACTACGTCGGCGTGTTCCGAAACCTCGAGAAAGCCCTCGCCATCTACGGCGCCAGTCCAGAGGGCGACGCCCCTATCCGGCCAAAAGGCGAGCTGGTTGCGGAACTGGAAGCCGCGCTGGCCGAAGTCGTCGATTTCTGCGCCGCCAACGACATCGACCTCGCCGAACTGGAAGCCGCGCAGGGCTTCGAGTTCATCGCGCTCCAACAGGCCGCGGTCGAAGCCCTTCTCGTCGATGAGCAGACCCGCCGGGAATTCGTGAAGCTCGCCCGGCGAGCCCGAAAAACCTTCAAAGCCCTGCTGCCCGACCCCGAGGCCATGGCAGTGGCCTATCGCATCGCGGTCATCCGCACGGTCGCCTCCAAGATCGAATCATCCACCGAGGGCCCCGACATCTCCGGGGTCATGGACTCGGTGTCAGAACTGCTTGACCGCTCCGTCGGAGCCAAGGAATACATCATCCCCACCGCCGACGCCGAGCCGCTCATCGACTTGAACCAGCTCGACTTCGAAGAGCTCATCCGGCGCTTTGGCGACCGCAGACGCACCGCCGCCAAAGCCATCGAGAAGAACATCGAAGAACGCCTCGACGACGCCGTCCGCAAGAACCCGACCCGGCGAGACCTCGCCGAGCGGTTCCGACAACTCATCGACGAGTACAACGCCGGAACCCACAACCTCGAAGAATTCCTCCGCCGGCTCAAGGCCATCAACGACGAACTCACCGATGAAGAACAACGCGCCGTGCGAGAAGGCGCCACCGAAGAAGAACTCGCCATCTTCGACCTGCTCACCAAACCCGAGCCCGACCTCACCCGCGCCCAAGCTGTCCAGGTCAAGAGCGCAGCCAAGAAGTTGCTCGACCGCATCGCCGACGAACTCGTCCTCGACTGGAAACACAAACGACAAACCCTCTCAGCGGTCAAAGTCGCCATACGCAAGACCCTCGACAACGAACTGCCCGATGTCTATGGACCCGAGCTCTTCGACCGCAAAGTCGACGCCGTCTTCGAGCACATCTACGCCAGCTACTACAACAACGGGGAGTCGGTATATGGCTAGTTCTCTCGTCTAGCCTTGCATATAGCCCTTTTATTTGCTATTTGTGTGATTTTTCCGTAATAATGACGTTATGTCGTGGGACCAAGCCCCCTCAAGTGCTTTGTTGTCGTTCCGTGCTGGCAACATCCGCTCATATCGTGACGATGTTGAGATCTCCCTATTAGCAACCCGCTTGGCCCAGCAGGGTGTGCCTCGCGCGCTGCATGTGCAAGGCCTCGCCGACCCCATCTCTGTTCTTCCCGCCGCAGGCGTGTTTGGGGCTAACGCTTCGGGCAAGTCAAGGTTGCTGCACGCCATGGCCGACATGCGAAACCTTGTGCTGGGATCGTTTCGCCATGGTGACTCAACCTCACGAATCCCCCGCCGGCCATTTCTTCTTGATGCTGCCAGCCGCGAAGCACCTTCGGAATTCCATGTTGATCTGATCCTCGACGGAATCCGCTGGCAGTACGGTTTTGAGGTAGACGATTACAGAGTGCTTGGCGAATACGCTTACTTCTCGCCTCGTGGTCGCCGATCACTCGTGTTCGAGCGCGATCACGAAGACATCCGCTTCGGCCCCGCTTTTCGCACTTCTGGTCGGGCCTTGGAGCGCATCTCGCGTCACAACTCCCTGCTGCTTTCCGTAGCCGGCCTCACCGACGATGACATTCTCGGAGCGCTCTTTGTCTGGTTCGTCAAGAATATGCGCCTCGCCGAAATCTCCAGCCGAGGCATCCGAGCTGCCCTTACCGCCAACATGATCAACGACTCCCATCATCGTGGCCGCGTGCTAGGTCTTCTGCGAGCCGCCGAACTGGGAATCACCGATGCCGAGGTGACCAATCTCGACGTTGACCCCGCGGCCCAAGAGCACTTGAACCAAGCCATGCGGATCCTCCACGGCACAGATGGCGACCCTGACGAGGACACCGACTACCTCGTCGGAGATTTCGTCCGCCTTGTCCATCACGGTACCCAAGACGACGTCCTCTTTGATCCCGATGATGAGTCCGCCGGAACTATGGTGTGGGTCGGCCTTGTCGGCCCGGTAATCGACACCTTGGACGAAGGAGCGCTGCTGCTCGCGGACGAGCTTGACGCAAGCCTTCACCCCCACCTTGTGCAGCGTCTTGTCGCTCTCTTCCAAGACTCCTACACCAACCCCAACAACGCCCAACTTGTTTTCAACGCACATGATGTCAGCGTTCTTGGCGACAGCGAGAACCGCTCTTTAGGACGCGATCAGATCTGGCTCACTGAGAAGGACCACGATGGCGCCACCCGCCTTTATCCACTATCAGACTTTCGACCACGACGTGACGAAGCTCTTGAGCGCCGCTACCTCCAAGGCCGCTTTGGCGGTGTCCCGATGCTGAACACCGCTGACTTCCTCCGCGCAGTTCACCCCGACTTTGATTCCGACCCAGACCGGGAACTCGCCGACGCATGAAGCGACCGAAGCCAGGTCGGCCAAGGCGACCGCTCGGCCGTGAACAACCCCGCAGAGTTATCAAAGTCCACTGCGAGGGACGAGTCACCGAGCCTGCTTACCTGCTCAGCATGGCAAAGGCCCACCGAGTGGCACATGTACACATAGGCTCAGTCGGCAAGGATCCCCTTAGCCTGGTTACCGACGCTCGACAAGATGCGCAATTGTTGAAGCGACGCAAGAAACAGCCAGAAATAGACGAGGTCTGGGTGATCTTCGACACCGATGAGCATCCAAACGTCCCTCGTGCCTGCACAGAAGCCCGTGATGCAGGAATAGGAGTTGCGGTATCCAACCCATGCTTCGAACTCTGGCTCATCCTGCACTGCCGCGACCAGACCGCGGCGCTAGAACGCAGGGAAGCCCAGCACCATGCACGCGATCTCGGGCTCGTCGACGGAAAGGACATCCACCCGGATGCTCACAACACTCTCGAAGCTGGCTACACCACTGCCAAGGCCAGAGCACTAGATCTCGACAATAGACACAAGACCGGCGGAAGCGGGCCCCGGGCCAATCCCAGCTCCAACGTTTGGAAACTGGCGGATCGCCTACGCCCGTCGCCGCCCCCGTAACATGGGCGGATGGTGGATTCGGGATCGCCTGAGGAGCGCTCTGCCCTTCCTCCCAAAGGAGCTCGTTGGCTGGCCTTTGCCTCGATTCTGGTGGGAGGGCTGTGCGGGGGGCTGATCGGGTTCGCCTACATCGACCTCCAATGTGAGGGGAACTGCGGGCTGTGGACCGGGCTCGGCGCTTTGGTCGGCGCGCTGGTCGGAGCGGTGGGCTTGGCCGTGGTGGCCATTTTGACTTTGCGGGCTATGGAGGAGTGGCGGCTGTTCGGAGGCCGACGCCAAGACCGCGACCGGTACTAGCTAGTCCGGAGCAGAAGAAAGAGCAGCAACTGCCCGGTCGATGTCGGTGTCGTCCACGTCCAGATGGGTGACGAAGCGCACGATGCCCGGCGCCAACAACCCGGCTCGGATTCCGGCCTGATGGAGATGGTCCAGCAGGGCAAGCGCGTCGGGATGGCGAAACGCCACCACGTTGGTGTGGGGGCGCCCGCGGGCAGCCTCGGCCTCGCCCAGGCGAGTGCCGGGCCACCGCTCGGCAACCACGTCGCCCAACCGCCGAGCCCGGGCGTGGTCCTCGGCCAGCCGATCGACGTGGTGTTCAAGGGCGAATAGCCCGCCGGCGGCGATGACCCCGGCCTGCCGCATGGCCCCGCCCAGCCGCCGCCGGTGCAGACGGGCTTCGGTGACCAGATCGGCGGGCCCGGCTAGCAGCGAGCCCACCGGCGCCCCCAACCCCTTGGACACGCAAGACATGACTGTGCTCGCCACTTTGGCCAGTTCCGCAGCTGGAATTCCCAACGCGACCGCGGCGTTGAACAGGCGGGCGCCGTCCAGATGCACCGGCGGCCCCAGTGCGGCAACCGCGGCCATCTCCCCAGCCCCCACGGCCAGACCACCAGAGGCCAGATGGGTGTTCTCGAGGCAGATCAGCGATACCGGAGGCCAAAAGCCGCCGTTTCCAGCCGCCACTGCCTCGGCCACCGCCTCGGCATCCAGCACTCCGCCGTCATCGTCCACAGCATAGGTCTGAAAGGCGTTGTTCATCCCGGCTGCACCGCTCTCGTAGGACATCAAGTGCTGCCGCCGGCCCGCCACCACGTTGCTTCCCGCCGCACCGTGCAGCCGAAGGGCGATCTGGTTGCCCATCGTGCCCGACGGCACGTACACCGCGGCTGGCTTGCCCGCCAGTTCGGCAAATCGCTGCTCCAAGCGGTTGACCGTGGGATCCTCCCCATAGCGGTCGTCACCCACCGGCGCGGCAGCCATCGCCTTTCGCATAGGCACGGTCGGCTGCGTCAGGGTGTCCGACCGCAGGTCCACTACGCCACGGGATGCCACGCCGCCCAGCGTAGAGTTCAGCTGTGCAAGAACCCGAACCCACTTCAGCGCCGACCATCCCCGCATGGGACCACCTGGAGAAGCTGGCGGTGGAGGCCGCGGATGTAGCAGCTTCGCTGCTGCGGGCACAGAGCGATGGGCAGCTCCAGATATCGGCCAAGTCGTCGCGTACCGATCTGGTCACCGACTTGGACGTGGCCTGCGAGGCCGCCATCGTGGAGTTCCTCACCTCCCACCGGCCCGATGACGCCATACTGGGCGAAGAAGGCACGGGTCGCGACGGCACCAGCGGAGTGCGCTGGATCATCGACCCCATCGACGGCACGGTGAACTTCGTCTACGGCCACGTCGGCTTCGGCGTGTCAGTGGCCGCTGAAGCCGCGGGCCAAGTTGTGGCCGGCGCCGTGGTCGACCCCGTTCTCGACGAGACGTTTAGCGCCCATCGAAACGGCGGGGCCCGGCTCAACGGAGACCCCATCACTGTCCGCCCCGATAGCGACCCAACCATGGCCTTGGTGGCCACCGGATTCTCCTACCAGCATGAACGGCGCCGGCGCCAGGCCGAGGTGCTCGGCGAGCTGCTTCCCCAAATCGGCGACATTCGGCGGGTGGGAGGGGCTGCCGTCGACCTCTGCACGGTGGCCTGCGGACGGGTGGATGCTTTCTTCGAGGTGGGGCTCAATCCCTGGGACTACGCGGCCGGCGCCCTCATTGCCGAGGAAGCCGGTGCCGTTGTCCAAGACCTGAACGGCGGACCTCCCAGCCGCCAATTCGTGTTTGCCGCCGCCCCGTCGGTGGCCGACGCCGTCTTGACGCTGCTGCAAAGCGCCCAGGCCGACCGAATATAGGCCCCTCCCCACTGGCCAAAATGGGCCGAATATAGGCCCCTGCTACCCATCGCGGCTCAATATCAGGCACCATTTCAGGGTGGGAACCCGCATCCTGGCCATTGAGGACGACGAAAGGATCCGCACCGCGGTCCGCCTTGCCCTCGAAGACGAGGGCTGGGACGTCTCGGAGGCAGCCAACGGCCAAGAGGCCTTCGATGCCTTCTCGGACACTCCTGCCGATGTGGTGCTCATCGACATCATGCTTCCCGATGTCGACGGATTCGAGGTGTGCCGCACCATCCGCCGAACCAGCGACGTGCCCATCATCATGGTCACCGCCCGAGCCGACACCCACGACGTGGTGGCCGGCCTGGAGGCAGGAGCAGACGACTATCTGACCAAGCCGTTCGCCCCCAAAGAGCTCTCGGCCCGCATTCGCGCCCTGTTGCGCCGCGTGCGCACCACCGACTCCACCATGACCGAAATGCGCTTCGGGCAACTGGAGATCATGCCTGAGCAAGGAGCGGTCACCATCAACGGCGAAGAGGCCCACCTCACCAAGACGGAGTTCCGCCTTCTCGTTGAGCTGGCCACCAACTCCGGCAAGGTGCTCAGCCGAGAAGTGCTTCTGGAGCGGGTGTGGGATCTCGGGTATTTCGGGGATGGCCGCTTGGTGGACGTCCACATTCGGCGCTTGCGCACCAAAATCGAGTCGGACCCGGCCAATCCCCGCTACGTGGTGACCGTCCGCGGCCTGGGATACAAGCTCCAAGCCTGAGAGCGCCAGTGGAGACCACCGGACAGCGTTCTCGCTTCTGGCGCCGAGCGGGCTCCCGGGCCCGTCGGCTGAGGCTCCGCACCAGGATCATCCTGTCCTTCGTGCTCACCACCCTGCTGTTGTCGGCGCTGCTGAGCGTGACGGTGTTCGCGCTGACCCGTCAGAACCTGCTCAACGGAAGGGAGAACGACGCCTTGGCCACAGTGGGGTTCAACGCCTCGGTGGTCAACCGCCGTCTCAGCCCCGACATCGAGTCGGAAGCCCTCCAGAACCTGGTCAGCACGCTGGCCACTCCCGAGGGCTCCCGTCCGGTTCTGCGGGTGGGGGGTGACTGGTTCCAGCCGTCCTTCGAATTCGAACAAGGCGACATCGACGAGCGCCTTCGCCGCACTGTGGAGAGCGGTAAGCCGGCTCGGATGCGCTACCGGGTGAGGGACAAGCCCTTCTTGGTGATTGGCATCCCCATTCCCGGCCACAACGCCTCGTACTACGAGGCCACACCGCTGGATGAGATCGAAGACACACTGGGCTCGCTCGGGCTCATTCTGGCCAGCGGCGGAGGCGGTGTCACTCTGGCCTCAGCGGCGGTCGGCTTTTGGGCCAGCCGTCGACTGCTGCGCCCGCTGGTGGACATCGGCAAGGCCGCCCAGTCCATCGCCCGCGGCGACCTCAGCACCCGACTGGAACCCGGGGCCGCCCGAGAGCTGGTCACGCTCACCGACTCGTTCAACGACATGGTGGGAGCACTTCAGCACCGGATTGCCCAAGACGAGCGGTTCGCGTCAGAAGTGAGCCACGAACTGCGATCGCCCCTCATGACCCTCTCCGCTTCAGTGGAGGTGATGAACACTCGCCGGGCTGAGTTGCCCGAGCGGGCCCGTACCGCGCTGGACCTGCTGACCGAGGACGTGAACCGCTTCGAGCATCTGGTGGAGGACCTGCTGGAGATCTCCCGCTTCGACGTCGGCACCGCTGAACTGGATCTGGATGTGTTCAACTTGCTCGAGTTTGTGGAGAACGCGGTTTCGGCCACCAGCCCTGTCGCCATCCCCATTTCCTGCGAACCGGCGGTGGCCCGGGTGCGGGTACGGGCCGACAAACGCCGGTTGGTGCAGGTCATCGACAACCTGTTGAGCAACGCTCAGAAGTACGCGGGAGGAGCGACCGGGATCTTCCTCTACCACAATCCAGTTGGGACCGGGCCAAAGGGGATCGAAATCGCGGTGGAAGACGCCGGCCCCGGTGTGGCCGCGGACGAGAGAGAGCATGTATTCGACCGATTCTCACGAGGCCGACGAGCAGTTGAGCGGGGCACCACCACCGGGGTCGGGCTGGGACTGGCCCTGGTGGCCGAGCACGTTGGCCTGCACCAGGGCCGCGTCTGGTGCGAAGACCGACCCGACCGACTTCCCGGAATCAGATTCGTTGTCCACCTCCCCATAGCAGTGTCATGACCCATTCACCACCTCCCCATCGCGGTGTCATGACCCCTTCACCGCCTCCCCGCCGCGGTGTCGTGACCCACCCGACTGCGCTTCGATGTCTGGCGGCGATCCTGGCCGCCGCCCTGTTGTTGGCCGCGGGCTGCTCAGTGCCTGAAGACGGCCGTCCCCGGACAGTGGACTATTCCCGGCTGCCCGACGATTTGGTGGCGCCCACTGCATCGCCGGAGCCGACGCCGTTGATCACCCAAGAGGTGCTCATCTACCTGATCGATGAGAACAACCTGCTCTCCCCTGTGGCCCGCGACGTGGCCAGTCCAGCTCCGCCAACCACCGTCTTGGAAGCCCTGTTCTCGGCCCCCAACGAAGCCGAATCTGAGCAGGCACTGTCCACTGCCCTGCCCGCCGATGTCGAAGTGGTCTCGATCGACGTCAACCCAGCCGGTGACCTGGTGACCGTGGCGCTGGAGTCCGAGGTGTTCGAGGAGCGCTTGGAGGGTGAGAACCGCCAGCTCGCGGTGGCCCAGCTCGTGTTCACCGCAACGGAGAATACGGGGGCCACCCGCTTCTCACTGCTGCTGAACGACAACCCCGTGCCGCTGCCCACCGACAGCGGGGAAAGCGACGTCCCCGTGATCCGTGATGACTTCCACTCGGTTGACCCCGACTACCAACCCGAGGTCACCCCCACTCCCGTGCCCACAGTGAGCGCAACGCCAACCCCCACTGAGATCCCAGAACCGACCCCGCCCCCGGAGACGCCGACGCCGACCGTCCCACCCAGCCCAACTCCCGACCCCGAACCGACTCTGCCGCCCGACTTCACGCTCGATCTCTCTTGAAACCGCGATCGCCGCGGCGGCTTCCCATCAGGCGAAGAAAGCCCGGGCCACGTCGTATAGAGCAGGGCTGACCGGCTTCAGCTCGGCCACCGCGTCGGCCAACCGCACGCGGACCATCTCCCCGCCCTGAAAGGCCACCATCGACCCCCAATCGCCGTCATGGACGGCGTCGATCGCCGCGATGCCGTACCACGAGCACAGCACCCGGTCGAGGGCACTCGGGGTTCCGCCCCGCTGGATGTGGCCCAATACCGTCACCCGGGTGTCAAAGCCGGTACGGGCTTCGATCTCGGTTGCCACCACTTGGCCTATGCCCCCCAGCCGGACGTGGCCGTACTGATCGACATCGGGCTCGGGCAGTTCCAGCGTGCCCTCTCTGGGCTGGGCTCCCTCGGCCACCACCACAATGGACGCCCACCGGCCTCTCTCATGGCGCCTGACAATGGTCTCGGCCACCGCGTTGATGTCAAAGGGTTCTTCAGGGACCAGGGTGAGCGTGGCCCCGCCGGCAATGCCCGCCCAAGTGGCGATGTGCCCGACATGGCGACCCATCACCTCCACCACCATCACCCGGTCGTGCGACTCAGCGGTGGTATGCAGCCGGTCGATTGCCGCGGTGGCCACTTCCACTGCGGTGTCGAAACCGAAGGTGAGCTCGGTAAGGCCGATGTCGTTGTCGATTGTCTTGGGCACGCCCACCACGTTTGCCGCGCCGGCTTCGCCCACCCCGACCCCCGCCGACAGGGTGCCCTCCCCTCCGATGACGATCAAGGCCTCGGTACCGGTGTTCTCCATGGTCGAGCGCACCCGCTCCATTCCATCCTCGTACATGCGGGGAGAGAACCGGGAGGTCCCCAAAACGGTGCCTCCCCGGGGCAGGGTGCCCCGCATGCGCTCCACGTCGAGCTCGATGAACTCCGCTTCCAACACGCCCCGCCAGCCGTCCAGGAAGCCGACCACGGTGTCGCCGTAGTGGCGCTCGGCTTTGCGCACGATCGCCCTGATCACGGCGTTCAATCCTGGGCAGTCGCCGCCCCCGGTCAACACGCCGACTCTCATGGATGATTAGCCCAGCTTGGCCAGGGTTTGCACCGACAACTCCCCGCTAACCCAGTTTGGCCAGGGTTTGGCGGAGTTGGCGTATGGCCTGCGCGGTGCGCTGCTCGTTCTCGATGAGGGCGAACCTCACGTGGCCCTCCCCGCCGGGACCGAAGCCCACGCCGGGCGACACCGCCACCCGGGCGTCTCGAACCAGCCAAGAGGCGAACTCCACCGATCCCATTTCTAGGTAGGGCTCGGGGATCTTGGCCCATACGAACATGGTCCCCTTGGGCGGCTCCACTTCCCAGCCCATGCGGTTCAGCCCCGAACACAGGGCATCTCGGCGGCTCTGGTAGATGTCGCACACTTCTTTGGGGTGGCCCGGGGCCTCGTTCAAGGTCACCGTGGCCGCGATCTGAATGGGTTGGAACGTGCCGTAGTCGAGATAGGACTTGAGCTTGGCCAGTGCGGCCACAACCTGGGGATTGCCCACCATGAACGCCACCCGCCAGCCGGCCATGGAGAACGACTTGGTCATGGAATAGAGCTCCACCGCCACATCCTTGGCCCCTTCCACCTGCATGATGGACGGGGGCAGGTAGCCGTCGTAGCCCAGATCGGCGTAGGCGAAGTCGTGAACCAGCAGCACATCGTGCTCTTTGGCGAAGTCCACCACGCCGGCCATGAACTCCAAGTCCACGCAGGCGGTGGTGGGGTTGTGGGGGAACGACAGCACGATTATGCGGGGCTTGGGCCAGGAGTAGCGCCAGCGCTCCTGCATCGTTCCGAAGAAATCGGTTCCGGTGCTCAACGGGATCTCCCGCACCTCCGCGCCGGCAAACAGCGGAGCGTACAGGTGGATCGGATAGGAGGGGGACGGGACCAGGGCCGCGTCGCCGGGTTGGAGCAGGGTCCACATGAGGTGAGAGAACCCCTCCTTGGCCCCGATGGTGTTGATCACCTCAGTATCGGGGTCGAGATACACCCCGAACCGTCGGGCGTAATAGCCGGCAACGGCTTCGCGCAGCTTGGGGATGCCCCGGCTGGCCGAGTAGCGGTGATTTCGAGCGTTGCCCGCCGCTTCCGCCAGCTTCTCCACCGCGATGTCCGGCGACGGGAGGTCGGGGTTGCCGAAGCCGAGGTCGATGATGTCGTGTCCCGCTCGGCGGCCTTCGACTTTCAGATCGTTGATGATGGTGAAGACGTACGGGGGCAGGTTGTTGATCCGGCGGAACTCCACAGGTCCAATCTACTTTCTAGACAGCGGATTCAAATGGGTTTATCTAGCTGGGATTCTCGACACCCGACTCGGCCCGGCTCGCCAGGTCCTCCAACGCAGTCTGCATGATTCGGGCCTCGGCCCGTCGCTTCACGAAACCGGGCAGGGGCATCACCATCTGGACTGCGAGGTGATAGGTGACCTCGGTGCGATCCGGCTCGCCGGGCACCGGGTTGAAGCAGTACTCGCCGTCGAGTCGTCGAGTCAGGTCGCCCTGCACCAACCGCCAGGAAACCCGCAAGGGGTTCGACCCGTAGTAGTACTCCAGCAGGTAGTTGGTGCTGCGACCCATGGCCGCGGCCCGAAACGACACCAGTCCGCCCCGTCCGTCGTCGTCCCGGCGGACTATCTCAACCTGCTTCACCTCGGAGGCCCACTCAGGATAAGACTCGAAGTCGCACACCACCTCAAAGCACCGCTCAGGCGACGCCTCGATGGTGATGCTCTTGGTGGCCTGGTCAAACATCGTCACCGTTCCTGCTGGAGTCGCTTCGTTCTGGGATTGTGCCATCGGAGGGCCGGGGCGGGAAGGTCCCGTACCGAGCTCCCCATGCGCCGGACAGGCCCAGCGCATAGACAGGTACCAGGATACCGAATGCAGAGGCGGTAAACGGGCGGACCGAGGCGGCGGCCAGCGCCACCACCACCTCGGCAGCCAGCGCAGCCATCATCGAGAACCGCACCGAGGGGGGCGCGCAGCCCGCGAGGAAGTAGAGGCCCCCCACCCCGATCAACTCGTAGCGGCTGCGCTCCAGGGCCCGCTGGAAGGCCCAGAGCATGGCCGCGCACCCCGCGGCCAGCAGCCCGAGCGACACCACTGCGATGGGAACGGCCATGGGATCGGGAAGGGCCGTGGTGGCGATAGCGACGGCCGTGAACCCGCCGGTTCCCGCCCAGCACGCCCGCAGCAGGTTTTGGCCCTCGACCTCCGGGGGCACCAAGCGATCGCTCAGGGCCATCAGCGGTTCCTTCCCCGGGCGATGAACTGGGCAGTCACGGGCGGTTCCTTCCCCGGGCGATGACTTCGGCGATCACAGTTCGAAGCCGTTCGGCCATGTGGTCGTAGGAGAACTCGGCCACTGCCCGCAACCGGCCCTCCAACCCCATTCTCTGAAGGCGGACTCGATCCGACAGCAGGGCATCCAGAGAAGCCGTCACCGCGTCGAGATGGCTGGGCCGGTCCACGACCAGTCCGGTTCTTCCGTGCTCCACCGCTTCGGCCGCTCCCCCGCTGTCCCCGGCCAGCTGCGGGACTCCAGCCGCCGCCGCTTCCAAGAACACAATGCCGAATCCCTCCTGCTCCAGGCCCCCCCAGCGCTGGCGGCACATCATGGCGAACACGTCGGCACAGCCGTAGAGGTCGGGCAAATCGGAGTCGGCCACCCGGTCGAGCAGGCGGGCGGGAGCACCGGTGCGCCCGATGAGCCGGTCCAGCCGGGCCCGGTCGCGTCCGGCCCCGGCCACCGCCAGTGTGAGCCCGGGATGGCGATCGGCCAAACGAGCCGTCGCCGCGATCAGCACATCCATACCCTTTCGGGGCACCAGCCGGCTGATCGACACCACTACGGGTGCGTCGACGGGCAAGCCGAATCTCCGGCGGGCTTCGAGCCGCTGAACAGCATCCAGGGGCTTGAACCGGTCCACATCCACCCCGGGCGGCACGATCACCGCAGGAAGCGGTCCACCGGCGGCCCGCTCGGCTTCGGTCACCGAGTACCGGCCCGCAGTAATCACCACCTGAGCGCCGCGTAGCACGCTGCCCAGCACCTGCCTCGTACCAGGGAGGCGACCGGGAACGGTCACCTCGGCGCCGTGGAGAATCACGCCGTAGGGATGGGGCAAGCGGGGGGCCAGCGCTCCCAATGGAACTGCCGGGTCGTAGAGCACCAGCTCGGCATCAATCTCGGCAACCAGCTCGGTGATCTCCTGCCCCATCTCCTGGGTGGGGAGCAGAAACTGGCGGGGCGAGCGGATCACCTGGTGGTCTTGCTGGGCATCCCACTCCGCGTCACCGGGATGGGAGCGGGTCAGCACGCAGACCTCTTCCGGGGGCAGCCGGCGCCACAGCTCCCACAGGTAGTTCTGGATGCCCCCCAGCTTGGGGGGATAGTCGTTGGTCACCAACAAATGCCGGGGCATGGCTCAAACCGGTGCTACCGCGCCGACGCCGAGGCGAGCCGCAGCCCATTCGGCGTGGCGCACCAGCATGGGATCGGAGTGGGCCAGATAGCGGACCACGGTCTCAACCACATCGGGGTCGGCCCCCCGGCCCGAGTTCCCCAACGCGACCAGCGCGTTGCGCCGCACATAGCGAGGCTCGCGCTGGGGGATGTACCAGCGGCCGTAGCGGGCCATCAGATCGTCGTCATCCGATTGCAGCAGCTCTAGGAGGTCCACCCAGCAGATGTCGTTCTCGGGGTCGCCATCGAGCTCCTCTCGTGCACTGCTGCCGCCCGACTCAGCCGTCCTGTTGGGCGGGCACACCTCCTGGCAATCGTCACACCCGTAGATCCTGTCGCCTAGCGCTTCCCGGAACTCCAGCGGGAAATCGCCATCTGCCTGGACCAGCCACGCCAAGCACCGCCGGGCGTCGACCACACCGGGGGCCACAATGGCGCCGGTTGGGCATCCGTCCAAGCAGCGGCGACAGGGTCCGCACTGGTCGGCAACCGGAGTTGATGGCTCGAGCGCCGCGGTGGTGATCACCGAACCCAGCACGAACCAGCTCCCCCGACCGGGCAGCAAGATATTGCTGTTCTTGCCGTACCACCCCAGCCCCGCCCGTCGGGCCGCCTCCCGATCCACCAGGGCATTGTCATCGGCCACCACCGCGGCCTGGTGCCCCGCATCTCGCAGCATGTCGGCTACCTGGCCCAGTGCATCTCGCAGCCTGGCGTAGTGGTCGCTTCGGGCGTAGGCGGCCACCCGGCCAACCGCCCGATCAGGGGCCGGCGAGGCGGAATTACGATAGCCGAGTGCCCCCACCACCAGGGATCGGGCCCCGTCTACCGTGCGGCCGGGATCGGTGGAGCGGTCGGGGTTGCGATAGGTGAAGGCCATACCACCGTGCAGACCTTGGTCCCGGCGCTCCAAGAGTGTGCTCCGGGTGGACTCGAACGGCTCGGCCGGGGCCACGCCAACCGCGTCGAGCCCGGCCGCCACACCGACGGCAATGACCTCTTCTGCGACAAGAATGCTCACCGGCCCGTGAAATCGACTGCGCCCGGCCTCATTCCCTCTCCTCACCGGTGCGGGCTTCATTCGAGGTCGAGACGAAGGCTCCCAGCACTTCGCCGGCCCGCCCTTCGTCGATGGAGGCCGCCGCGGCCTCCAGCCCTTCTTCCAGTGTGGCGGCCACTTCGGCCACTACCAGTGCAGCGGCGGCATTGAGCACCACGATGTCCCGATGCGCCCCCGCCTGACCGTCGAATACCCGCCGCAGGCATTCGGCGTTGACCGCCGCATCCCCGCCCTTTAGATCCGCAGCGGCCGCGGGAGCCAAGCCGAGTTCGGCAGGGTCCACGGTGTGGCGAAAGGTCTCGCCTTCTCGCAATTCCCACACATCGGTCGGGCCAGTGGTGGTCAGCTCGTCCAAACCGTCGTGGCTGTGCACGATCATGGCCCGCTCCGAACCGGTGGCGGCGAGCACCTCCAGCATGATCTCGGCCATCGCCCGGTCGCTGGTTCCCACCAGCTGGCGCCTGACTCCAGCCGGATTGGCCAGCGGACCGAGGAAATTGAACACAGTGGCCACCGCCAGCTCCCGGCGAGCCGGTCCAGCATGACGCATGGCCGGGTGGAACCGAGGGGCCAAACAGAAGCCGAAGCCGGTCTCGGTCACACATCGGGCCACCCCGGTCGGGCCGAGGTCGATGACCGCACCCAGCTCTTCCAGCACATCGGCTGAGCCGCATTGGGATGAGGCCGACCGGTTGCCGTGCTTGCACACTCTGGCCCCCGCCCCCACGGCCACCAGCGCCGCGGCGGTGGACACGTTGATACTGCCGCTGTGATCGCCGCCAGTGCCGCAGGTGTCGATGAGCCCGGCGGCATCCAGCGGAATGGCTTCCGAAGCCGAGCGCATCGCCGACAGCAGGCCCACAAGCTCCTCCGCGGTCTCCCCCTTGGCGCGCAGGGCCATCACGAACCCACCGATCTGCGCCGACGTCGCCTCCCCGTTCAAGATCTCGGTCATGGCCGCATTGGCCGCGTCAGCCGTCAGGTGGCCACCTGCGGTCAGTCGCCGGAATACTCCAGCCCACCCCCCGTGCTCGTGAAGGCTCACCGCCTTAGTGTGGCCCAACCTGCGGGCTTGGCGACAATTGGTTATCGCATTTGACAGTATTGACCAGGTGTTGCCAAAACCCATGTAAGGGGTACCGCGAAGCCGCAATTGAGCATATTTCGGGACATATTGCGAAAACAACCACCGAATGGCGACTCTATATCCAAAGGAATAAACCTTTGATTAGCGATTCAGTTGCACACCTGAATCGTGTCGAGACTAAACTCTTTCCGTGGCCAAACCACCTGCTCTGCCTTTGACTACTGAGCGGCCCAATGTTCTTGACGATCTAGACAATCAATCCTTTGATGTAGCCATCATCGGTGGTGGTATAACCGGCGCAGGGGTAGCTCGAGACCTCGCTCGTCGCGGGTTATCGGTGGTGGTTTTCGAGGCCAACGATTTCGCATCTGGGACTTCGAGCCGTTCCACGAAATTGATCCATGGTGGGCTTCGCTATCTGGCCATGGGCGAATTCAGGATTGTTCGCAAGACAGCCAGCGAGCGGAAGGTGATCCATCGGATGGCCAAACATCTCGCTGAGCCCCGCTGGATGGTCTACCCGACCGCGAAGCGCAGCGAGCAGGCGCTGGTTCGCCTGGGGGTCACGGCCTATGAGCTGCTCGGCGGAGTGGCCAGGCATGAACGCCACCAGACATGGGGCCGCGCTGTGCTCAAGGCGAGAGAGCCGCTCATCGACCAGAGGGCCTTTCGCAGCGCGGTGGTATTTCGGGAATACGTCACCGACGACGCCAGATTGGTGCTGGCCAATCTGCGAGACGCCGCCGCCCAGGGAGCAGTGGTCCTCAATCACTGCCGCGTTGTCGATCTTCGCGGCGATCCCAAGGCCAGCGCAGTGCAGGCAACCTGTAATCTGACGAGGCGAAATGTGACCATTGGCGCCGGGGCCATCGTCAACGCCAGCGGTCCATGGGTCGATCCTGTCCGACGAATGGAAGGGCCGGTGGACGATCGGCTCATCCTGAGCAAGGGCGTGCATCTGACCCTGGCCAGCGATCGCCTTCCCGTCAACAACACGGTCACGATGCCCATGCCCGATGGGCGTACTCTCTTTGTGGTTCGCCGGGGCGAGGCAACCTATGTGGGAACTACCGACACCCTGGTGGACCGCGACCCGGAGGTGTGGCCCTCGATTACCGACGAGGATGTCGATTACATTCTCCGGGCGGTCGAGCGCACGTTTGACGTCGCATCCATAGAGCCTTCGGAGGTCCAGGCCGCGTGGGCTGGACTACGCCCTCTCATCGCCGACGGGGAAAACAACCCAGGCGAGATATCGCGCAAAGATGAGATATGGGTCGGGGAACGCGGCATGATTACCGTTGCCGGCGGCAAGCTCACGGGATACCGTCTAATGGCAGAAAAGGTGGCTGAAACCATCCGTGCAAATGCTCCAGTTTCTGTCGGCACTTCTCCACGCGAATCTGGCTACCTGCCCGGTGGAGAATTCGACGGAGAAGTTGGAGATTTGGCCGCTCATATTTCACAGCAACATAACTTGGGCATACACACGGCTCATCGCCTTGCCTCACTTTATGGCTCAGAATACGACGACATTCTGAGCCTAGGAAGAGATCCAATTTGTCCTGGCAGCAAGATCATCGACGGCGAAATAGTATGGGCAATTGAATACGAGGGGGCTGCGACATTGGAAGATGTGTTCTATCGTCGCACTCGCGCTGCGTGGTACGAACCCAATGCCTGCGAGCTCCTTCAACCCATGGCTTCGATCATGGCCCAACACACCGGATGGTCACCGGAGCGGGTCGAGCAGGAGATTGCCGCTACCAGTGCCGTCTTCCGAAGCGAGCTCTCGTTCCAAGCGGCCTGAGACGACCCGCGGCCCCGTCAGCCTCGGATGGCTTCGCCAGTGTCCAAATCGAAGAAGTGCATGGCGGACACATCCAGCGCAACGTCGATGCGGTCAGTGGCGCGAACCGAGCTTTGCTGGGAGAACCGGCCGATGAACCCGGTGTCGTAATCGTCCCCGTCGTCATCCGCGCTGCCAAGAGCGCTGCCGGAGGAATCGATCCGCTTCACCCCCACCTCGAGGTGGGCGACGATTTCTGAGCCCAGCTCCTCGAGCAAGATCACCTCTCCGCTGATCCGCTGATCAAGCCCGGCAGCCGTTGCCCCGTCGTGGACGTTCTCGGGCCGAATTCCGCAGGCCAGTCGGGCCCCGTCGTAACCCCGCAAGGCCGGCATCCGGTCGAGAACGCCAAGCGGCAGTTCCACGGTCTGCTGGCCAACACCCACGGTCACCGCTTGGCTGCCAATGCTGACCGTGGACTCGAACATGTTCATGGCTGGCGATCCGATGAATCCGGCAACGAACATGTTGGACGGATAGCGGTACAACTCTGATGGCTTGTCGGCTTGCTGGAGGACCCCGCCCTTGAGCACCACCACCCGGTCACCCATGGTCATGGCCTCCACCTGGTCGTGGGTGACGTAGATGGTGGTCACCCCCAGATCCCGCTGGATCCGCGAGATCTCGGTGCGCATGTACACCCGCAGCTTGGCGTCGAGATTGGACAGCGGCTCGTCCATCAAGAACACCGAAGGCTCCCGCACGATGGCCCGCCCCATGGCCACCCTCTGGCGCTGCCCGCCCGAAAGGGCGCTGGGCTTGCGATCCAGGAACTCGCTGAGCTGGAGCACTTCGGCGGTGCGCTCAACGCGCGCTTTGATCTCCGCTTTGCTGGTCTTGGCCAGTTTCAGCGGATAGGCGATGTTCTTGCGCACGGTGAGATGCGGGTAGAGGGCGTAGTTCTGGAACACCATCGCGATGTCGCGTTCGCGGGGATGGACGCTGGTCATGTCGACATCGCCGATTTTCAGGACCCCGTCGCTGATCTCCTCCAGGCCGGCGATCATGCGCAGAGCCGTCGACTTGCCGCAGCCCGACGGGCCGACAAATACGACGAACTCGCCGTCCTCAATGGAGAGGCTCATGTCATCTACCGCAGTGACGCCTCCCGGATAGATCTTGGTAAGGCCCTCCAGTTCAACCGTTGCCATCAGAATTCCCCCTTCAGCCTTGGACGAGACGAGTTGTGGCCCTGGAGCCAGCGACAAAGCGGCATGACCAGGGGTGGATCGAACAGTTCTCCGTATCGGGCTCGATTGGCCGCCACCACGGTGAACAGCAGCCAATTGAGCAGCAGCAGAACAAGCAACAAGATGCCGACCGCCACAAGCACACCCACGGCCTCGAAGCGCACCGCTGTCTGGAGCAGGCCATAAACGCACAGCGCATAGGCAGCAATCGAAATTGAGAAGTCGACAGACCTGACCCAGTGATCATGGCCCGCCTCCCGATTTCCGGCCAGCAGTCGGCCGATTGCCAGCGGCCCGAGCGGCAAGAAGACCGCCGCCCACAATTCCGGCCGGCCGATGACGGCCACAGCAGCAATCGCTGGCACGATCGGAGTGAGATGGATGGCGGCGTCTCTGAGTCGCTGGCCAGTCGTGCCGGGACGGACAAGGTGGTTCCGACTCATGGCGTCGGCCCTTCGCTACGTCTGACGAGCACAAATTGATCGACCAAGATGCCGCCGAACTCGGAGACTCGGCCGTCAGGCCATACAACTTCCAGATCTACCGTGTCCCAGTCTGCTCCGAGTCCGAAGTGAACAGTGGGCGAGGCACCCGAGAGATAACCGCGAGATGTCTCCACGGTCCGCACCAACTCTGGACCACCATCACCGGAGACGATCACCCGGGCCCCGATGGCCCTCGGGTTGCCGGTCCCCTCCCATACCAGCCCTACGGTCATGGCCCGCCCACCGCACAACCGGTTCTCAAAGAGGCGGGCCGGGGCGTTGAGGTTGTTGACCACGATGTCGAGATCGCCGTCGTTATCGAGATCGGCCATCGCCATGCCCCGCCCCCCGGAGCGGTCGTCGAGGCCCCACGAGTACTCCGGCTCGAAGCGCTCTCCGGCGATGTTCCTGAAGGCCTGGTTGGGCTCGGTGAGGCTGGCATCGGGCAGGTGGTCGAAGAGGTTGTCGGCCACCATACCGTTCACCACGTAGAGGTCTTGGAAGCCGTCGTTGTCGAGATCGCCGAACAGCCCCGACCAGCTCCACCCGGTGGCCTCGATGCCGAACGACGGCGCGGCGCTGGAGTATCCGTCGTTGGTGGCCATCAGCAGGACGTTTTCGGGGATCTGGATGTTGTCTGTGTCCGGGGAGGCTTCGATGTCGGCGATGACTCCCTCATAGGCCGACAGCGTCTCGGGCTCGTCGTCCATTGGCTTCATGTCGGTGGCAAACAGATCGAGATCGCCGTCATTGTCGATGTCGCCGCTGTCGACGCCCATCGTGCTGAACGCCGTCTGCGCAAAGGGTGTGACCTGCTCCCAACCTCCGTCGCCGGCGAACCAGATGTGGTCGGGAGTAGCGAGGTCGTTGCCCACGAAAATGTCGGGCCGGCCATCGCCGTTGATGTCGCCGATGCGCACGGCCAGTGCCTGTGATTCCTCGGCCAGCTGCGTGTGGGTAAATGAGCCGCCCTCCTGCTCGAACAGCCCCACTCCGCCCTTGTCGCCCAAGGTGAGGCGGCGGGCCGCGGTGAGCTCGGCATTGTAGGCGCCGGTTACTGCATCTAGATCGCCGTCGCCGCCGAGATCCCCCCAAGCGATGGAATAGGTGTAGGCGTCGAGCCCGGCGATCTCGTCGCGCTCGAACATCTCAGCCGCCCCGGGGCCACGACCGGTGTTGATCATGGCGAGAGGCCGGCCGACCCCGGTGGTGAGAATCACGTCATTGCGCCCGTCGCCGGTGGCGTCCACAATCACCACGTGGCGGAAGCGGCCCTCGGTGAGCGGCTCCCGCTCAAAATCGAGGGAACCCCGGTTCCATAGCACGGAGGACTCCCCGCTCAAGTTGGCCAAGACAATGTCCTCTTCGCCGTCGTGATTGAGATCGCCGACGGCGAGACCGGCACCCATGCCATCGAACATCGATTGGCTAGCACCCGGTCCCCTGGTCTCATGGTCCAAGTCGATGGGCACGAACCGATCCTCGCAGGAACCGCGGTCGGCGTGGCCCAGAGTTACCCCCGAAACGTCAACCGAGGAGGGTCCACCTCCACCACACGCCACGGCGACAAGGGCAACGGCAAGCGCTGCCCAATAGAGCGGGGCCCGGACCGGCAACCACCGCGCGGAGACGCCGAAGGGGAGGGGAAATCTTGCCTCCGGCATCTCACGCACTGCTCCGGTCCGGGCCATCGCTCAGCAAACGACTCCGCTAGGAGCCGAGAACCGAATTGACCTCGTCAGCTATCTGGCTGAGTCGGTCAGCGGCATCAGCCTGGCCTCGCAGGATCTCCTGCATGGCCGGACCCACAATGGCCTCGATCTGGCTGGCGCTGTCGGTGATCGGGAATAGGAATGTGGTGCCCTCGTCCACGTGAACGGTGAACGCGGTCACATCCACGCCGTTGGCCTGGTGGGAGGCAACCGCGATATCAGCAGCCGACGGGATGGCCGGGAAGACCACCGCAGCCTCGCCGATGATGTTCTGGCACTCGGCTGAAGCCATGTGCTTCACCCACTGCCAGGCTTCCTCTTGGTTGTCGGAGCTCCGGTTGATGGAGTCGGCCAAGCCGTTGAACATCGAAGCCCGCGATCCGCTCGGCCCCACGGGCAGAGGAGCGAACTCCACATCGAACGGCGTGTCGGCGCCGATGTAGGTGCCGATCTTCCAAGAGCCGTCAGCCATGACCGCGGCCGAGCCGTTCTGGAAGACGGTGGTGCCGCCGAGCGACTCCACATCCTCAATCGGAACGACATAGCCAGCGTCGATCATCCGCACGTACCAGTCGATCGTGGCCGCCAGGCGGGGATCGTCGTAGTTGGCGGAGTCGCCGAAGGGGTTGACGTCAAGGAACTGGAAGCCGGTGGAAGCGGCAAATCCGGAGAACGTGGTCTGGCCGAAGGCTCCGAAGTTGCCCTCGAGGCCCATCCCGTACACCTCGACATTGGAGGAGTCGAAGTCTGGGGAGTCGCCCCGGTTGCCGTTGGCGTCCACGCTGAGCTTGGCAATGAGCTCCTGGAAGCTGCCGCCGTCGTCGGGATTCCACTCTGCGGCGGCAAAGTCGGCCGCGGTCACACCGGCGTCGGCGATGTGGCCGGAGTTCATGACCAGCGCAATGGTGTCGAAGTCCTTGGGCAGGCCGTAGCGGTTGCCTTCGGCGTCCACCCACAGCTCGGCCAGACCGGGGAAGTACGCCCCGGTGTCAACCCCGTCTCGGGCCACATAATCGTTGAGCGGTACCAGCACCCCGCTGGCCACGAACTCGGGGTAACGGGCCAGGTGGTCGGTGAACACGTCGGGTCCCGAATCGGAAGCGAAGGCCGCGGTCAGGTTGGTCCAGTAGTCGCCCCAGCCGAACTGGACGATCTCAACGTTGATGCTGGGGTTCGCCGCAGTGAAGTCGTCAGCGCACTGCTGGTAGTAGGGCTGCTGGTTGCCATCCCACAGCCAGTACTCGATGGTCACGGCCTCGACCGGGGCTTCGGTGGGAGCTGGCGCGCTCTCCTCGGCCGCTTCCGTGGCCTGGGGAGCGGGCTGGGCTTCGCCGGCATCTCCGTCGTCGTCGTCATCACCGCAGGCTGCGGCAACCAGGGTTAAGGCAATAAAGACTGCGATGAGCCTCCATATTGGCTTTCTCATTTTTGCTCCCTCCCAGGGATTTCATGTTGCGACCCGGGTCGGGCCGTGGTTGACACGGGAATCACTTGATCCCCGAAAAGCCGATTGAGTCGACCACCCTGCGCCCGAAGGCCAGGAAGATGACGATGATCGGCAGGGCGGCGAGCAGGGTGCCCGCCATCAGACCCGACCAGTCCGGGGACGTCCCGGGCTGTTGGGCCGTGAACTGTCCGAGGGCGACCGTCAACGGTTGCCGCTCCGGGGCTCTGGCCACCACCAGCGGCCAGAGGAACTCGTTCCACGCGGTGATGTAGGTGAGAATGGCCAGCGTGGCGATGGGCGCCGCGCTCATCGGCACGATGATTCCGAAGAAGGTCCGGAAGTGGCCGGCTCCGTCCAACAGCGCGGCTTCCTCCACCTCCCGGCTGATGCCCAAGAAGAACTGGCGAAGGAAGAACACCGCGAAGGGCGTCATGAAGAAGAACGGGGCAATGATCCCCGGATAGCTGTTGAGCCAGCCCAAGTTCTTGATGAAGATCAGGTTGGGGATCAGCGTGAAGATGGGCGGAACCATCAAGCCGCTCAGGAAGAGGAAGAAGAGCTTGTCTCGGCCGAAGAACCGGAGCCGGGCGAAGGCGTAGGCGGCCATCCCGGAGAACAGCACCTGCCCGACGGTGATGGCGGTGGCCACGATCACACTCACCTTCAGCGACTGCCAGAAGTCGAACGATCCGGTGTTCTGCCGGCCGAGGCTGTCGAGGATCTCGGTTTCACTGGCCGTGCCGAGCACCCGCTCGAAGTTGTTGTTGGTGTAGCCCACGGGCAGCAGGCTCTGCTCGCCGGCGAACAGTTCGCTGTTGCTCGACAACCCGGTGCGCAACGCCCACCAGAAGGGAAACAGGCTGACGATCAGGATCACGATGAGGATCAGCCAGGCCGTCCCCCGGCCGATGCCCAGCTTCCGCAGGCGAGCCGAGGGCTCGAAGGCTCCGCTGGCCTGCTCGATGCGGTCGGCGATGGCGGTCATGACAGATCGCTCTCCCCCGCTCTCAGCAGCTTGAGTTGCACGAAGGTGACCGCTAGCAGGATCACCACCAACAGCACGGATATGGCGGCGGCGTAGCCGAGCTGATTGAAGTCGAACGCGTTTTGGTAGATGTAGAGGTAGATGACCCGGCTGGCGTTGGCCGGCCCTCCCGGCTGGCCTCCGAATCCGCCGGTGGCCACGTAGACCGTGTCGAAGACCTGGAGCGAGCCCACGATTGTGATCACCAGCACCAGGGCCAAGATTGGCCGCAGCAGTGGCATGGTGATGCCGAAGAACATCTGCCTCTCGGTGGCCCCGTCAAGGGCGGCGGCCTCGTACAGATTCTTGGGGATGGTCTGCAATCCGGCGAAGATCAACAGGGCCGTGTACCCCATGTGCCGCCAGGTGTTGATTCCCGCCAACGTGGGGATCACCTTGTCGGTGTCGGTGAAGAAGCGGATGGGATCGACTCCGAACCAACCCAGGAACTCGTTGACAATGCCGAGGTTGCCATCGAGCATCCACACCCACAGCATCGCCACGATGACATTGGGGATGAGCCAGGGGAACAGGATGATGCCCCTTATCACCACCGACTTGGTGAGGCGGTCCATCAGCACGGCAATGCCAATGGCCAGGATGGTCTGGGAAACGATGTTGATGACGGTGTACCGGATGGTGACCTTGAGGGAGTCCCACACCCGGCTGTCGTCCAAGAGCCGGTCGTAATTGTCGGTACCCACCCAGTCGCCCTCGTTGGCGATCAGGTTCCAATCAGTGAAGCTGATGTAAACGCCCCGGATGGCGGGATACAGGTAGAAGGCGACAAAGCCGATGAGCGCCGGCAACAAGAACCAGAACGCCGAGGGCCACCCGCCGTGCAGGTTTCCCGACCGCAGCAGCGGCCACCGGCGGGGCAGCGCCCGTTGCGCCGCCGTCATGTGGCCTGCTCCGTTGGGGGCCGGCGCAGGGGCTCGGGGATGAAGTCCCCGTGGGCTTCGAGGAGGGCGTCTACCAGCGACCAGATCTGGTCGAGGTCGAGCTCGGCGGCAGTGTGGGGGTCGAGCATGGCCGCGTGGTAGATGTGCTCTCGTTGCCCAGTCTTGAGCGCCTCGAAGGTGAGCTCTTGGGGGGCCACGTTGGTGCGGATGAGAGCGGCGAGGTGCGGGGGCATCTCGCCGATGGCCTCAGGGGTGATGGACTTGTTATCGACCGTGGCGGGCACTTCCACAATGCATCCTGCGGGCAGGTTGTCGATGAGGCCGTGGTTGGGCACGTTCACATACACGTTGCGCTCTTGGCCGGTCTCTAGGCTGTGAATGATCTGGGGGGCGTACTCGTCGCTCTGGGGGACTTCCGGCGGCGTGGCGGTGTCTTCGAGGTGGGCCCGCAGATCTTCCCACTCCTCGATCTGCACCCGGCAGCGGCGCATGTACTCGCCGACGGGCACATGGAAGCGCTCGATCAGATCGGGGCGCCCCTGCTTGAGGAAGAACGGGGTGTACTCGGCGAAATGCTCGCTCGACTCGGTAACGAAGTACCCCAGCCGCCGCAGCATCTCATAGCGGACCGCGTCGGGCAGGCCCCACTCATTGCGGCTCGGGGCTTCGGCCGGATCGCGGAACAGCTGCTTCAGATCGGGATAGAGGTTGCGGCCCTGGTGCTCCAACCGCAAGAAGAACGACATGTGGTTGATCCCGGCCACCAGATAGTCGAGCTCCTCGGCAGGGATGCCGAGATCTGAGGCGAGGTGCTGCGCGGTGAGGGGCACGCTGTGGCAGAGACCGTAGGCTTCGACGTCGCACAGCTCTGACAACCCCCACATGTTGATGGCCATCGGGTTGGCATAGTTGAGCAGCACTGCCTCTGGACAGAGATCGCCCATGGCCTCACCCACCTCCACCAACGCGGGAACTGTGCGCAGGCCGCGCATGATGCCGCCGATGCCGATGGTGTCGGCGATGGTCTGCTCCAGGCCGTAGCGCTCCGGCAGGTCGAAGTCGAGCACCGTTGACGGCTCGTAACCGCCTACTTGGAACATGGTGATCACGTAGTCGGTGCCGTCGAGCGCAGACCGTAGATCGGTGGTGGCCGTCACCGAGGCGTCAGCGCCAAACGACTCCACCATTCGCTCAGAGACGATCTGCGATGTGGAAAGCCGTTGGGCGTCGATGTCGTGGAGGCGGAATTCGAGGGAGTCTCGGATGTCCTCAAACCTCAGCAAATCGCTCACGAGGTTGCGGGCGAAGACTGTGCTTCCCGCTCCTATGAACGCTATTGCGGCCACTGACGAACCCCCTCTTGGACTGTGCCCTCCGAGTTCAGTGAGGCCCATCCCGTGCGCAGTTGGACTGCGACGGCCCGCACCCTAGCGCAGGGAGAGAGTTACGTCAACGTTGACGCCAACGTTGACTTGCACCATTTGGCCCGAAGTTCGCCTAGAGTGTTTCCTCGCGATGCCGAAAGAAGTAACCCTTCGAGATGTAGCCACCCAAGTGGGGGTGTCGCCACGCACAGTTTCCCGTGTGGTGAACGACGAAGGGGGCTTCTCGGAGGCCACCCGCCAGAAAGTGCTGAATACGGTAGAGCAGCTCGGATACCAGCCCAACATGCTGGCCCGGGGCCTGATAACCCGACGAAGCGGCACAGTGGGCCTAGTGGGCGGCGGGATGACCGATCCGTTCTTCCCCGCGCTGGCCGAGCGGATCCAGCGCAAGGCCCGCGAGGCGGGTCGAACCATGTTCTTCGCCAGCACCGAAAGCGATCCAGCCCGCCAGGCCGACGTGCTCAAGTCGCTGTGGTCTCACGCGGTGGACGGGGTGATCGTGTTCCCTGCGCTCGACACCATCGACCAGCTCACCAGTTATGCCCGGCGGGGGCTTCCCGTGGTGATCGTCGACGATCAGGCTGACGCCCCCAATCTGGCCTGCGTTTCCTTCGACCTGGAAGCGGGCGCCGCCATGGCCACCCGCCACTTGTTGGACACGGGCCGGAGCCGTCTGGGGATGATCGCCTCATCGCTGTCTCCTCCCCGAAGGCGGAATCGAGAACGGGGCTTTCTCCGGGGCCTACGGGATTCGGCGGCCGGCGCATCTCCCCCGGAGGTGGTGCGAATGCTGCCCACCGTCGAGGGTGGGGAGTCCGGGATGGGCCAGTTGCTCGACCGGCGTCCCGACATAGATGGAATCTTCGCCTACAACGACCTCGTCGCCATCGGCGCGATGAGGGCGGCCAAGGCCCGAGGCCGACGGGTGCCCGATGACATCGCGGTGGTGGGCTGCGACGACATCGACATGAGCTCGCTGGTGACCCCGGCCTTGACCACCGTCCGCCTTGATCGTCCCCTCCTCAGCGAGGAAGTGACCCAGGCGCTCCACGAGCTCATCGACGCTCCTGGCATCCCGCGCGATCCGGTGAAGCTTCCCGTGGAGTTGGTAGTTCGCGAGTCAACATGACCGAACTCGCCGGGGCAGAAATGAGACCTTCAGGCGATTTCCAGCCCAACCAGGGCACCGAGGAAGCTGCCAACAGGGCGGCCCAGGCCAAGGAGCGGGCTGCGACGCACCATAAGCGGCGATGGGGCTCCCCCACTCTGGTGAGCCGGGCACCGGGGCGGGTCAACCTGATCGGCGAGCACACCGACTACAACGACGGGTTCGTGCTGCCCATGGCCCTGCCTTTCGACACCTCCGTAGCCGCCAGCCGGGCACCCGGCGGTTCCGAGGTGGAAATCCACTCGGAGGGATTCGGGAGCGTCGTGTTCGACCTCGCCGATTCAATCGATTCCGGAGACTGGTCCGTACACCTACGGGGCGTGTGCCGTCTGCTCCGGGAACAGGGTGTGGACCCCGGGCCGTGGCGAGCCTCAATCGCCACCGACATCCCCGCCGGAGCCAACCTGTCGTCGTCGGCCGCTCTTGAAGTTGCAACCATCCTGGTCGTTTTGGGCTTGGCCGGAGTCGAATGGCCTCCCGAGGCAATCGCTCGGCTCGGCCAGCGGGTGGAGAACGAAGTGGTCGGAGTGCCCAGCGGAATCATGGACCAGTTGATATCCGCCACCGCGGTGTCAGGGCATGCATCGCTGATCGACTGTCGATCGCTTCACTCCGAACCCGTTCCCATCCCCACCGACGCGGTGGTCGCGGTCATTGACACCAGCACGCGGCGACGACTGGCCGATTCCGCCTACGCCGACCGGCGCGATGCCTGCCAGCGGGCGGCAGCTGCCTTGGGCATCCCGTCGCTGCGTGACGCCCAACTCTCCGACCTGGAGCGGCTCCCGCCTCGCCTCAGTGCCGAAAATCGCCGGGCCCGCCACGTCATCACCGAGAACCAGCGCACCCTTGAAGCTGCCCAGGCCATGGTCAACGGTGACGCCCAGGCAATGGGCACCCTCATGAATTCCAGCCACAACAGCTTGCGCCATGATTATGAGGTATCGGGACCTGCCCTGGACCAAATGGTCGTGATCGCCCAGACAAGCCCAGGATGTCTCGGAGCGCGCATGACCGGCGGTGGTTTCGCGGGATGCGCAGTGGCGCTAGTTAGTGCCGAGCGCGCCAGTGAATTCCGAACCAGCGTCATGGACCGATACCGCCAAGCCAGTGGGAAAGACACCGTCATTTGGCTATGCAAGCCTTCACCGGGAGGCTCCCTGTGAATTTCCACCTAGCACGCCCATGAGCGCCGGAACCCTTCGCCGACCCGAAGCCCTGGCCCGGATGTCCGAGGACCACTTCGATGTTTGCGTGATCGGAGGCGGCATCACCGGCGCCGGCGCGGCACTGGACGCAGCCTCTCGGGGGCTGCGAGTGGCGCTAGTGGAGCGGTATGACTTCGCCGAGGGCACCTCCTCCCGGTCGTCCAAGCTGGTACACGGCGGGCTCCGCTATCTCCGTCAGGGAGAGATCAGACTGGTGGCCAGCGCGTTGATCGAGCGGCAGCGACTGCGGGGCAACGCCCCCCACCTGGTGAAGGACCTGCCGTTCGTCATCCCACTATTCGGCCATGGCGGCAAGCTGCGCCGCGGGCTCACCAGGGCCATCGGCGGGGCTTTGTGGGCCTATGACCTGTGCGGAGGGGCACTCATCGGGAAGCTCCATCGCCGGCTGAGCAAGGAGCAGGTGCTGGCTGCTTTCCCAACCCTGAAACCCGATCAGGTGGTGGGGGGCTACCAGTACTACGACTGCCAAACCGATGACGCCCGACTGGTGCTGTCGGTCATTCGCACCGCAGTGTTGGAATACGACGCGGTTGCCGCCAACCGAGTGTCGGCAACCAAGGTTGTCCGCGACAGCCACGGGCGGGTGAGCGCCGTGCGGGCGCAAACTGCTGAAGGCGAGAGGCTGGAAATCTCGTGCCGAGCGGTGATCAACGCCACCGGTGTATGGGCCGCTGATCTAGGAGACATAGGAATACGACCCGCCAAGGGAGTTCATCTAGCCTTTCACCGGTCGCTCTTGGGCATCGACCGCGGCTCGATCCTGCCATCGCCGGTGAGGGGACGGAGCATCTTCGTCATTCCGCTGGGAGAGGCCTGCTATGTCGGCACCACCGATACCGACTACTCGGGCTCGCTGGACGATCCCCGCTGCAATGCCGACGACGCGGCTGAGTTGCTGGGAGCGCTGCGGTCGGCAACGTCACTGGAAGTGTCGGAGGCTGACGTGATTGGTGCTTGGGCCGGACTTCGACCCCTGGTGGCGGACACGGCCTCGGCCCGTACCGCAGACTTGTCTCGCCGACACCACGTTGCCGAATCCGATGGAGTGGTCACCGTTACCGGGGGCAAGCTCACCACCTATCGACAGATGGCCGCCGACGCAGTAGACGTGGTGGTGAAGCTCCTGCCCAGGATCGATCATCGCAAGATCAATCATCGAAGGCGGCGGTCGAAGACAAAGCGCCTGCGTCTTCGGGGAGCGGCTAGCCCACAAGAGATTCAAGACAGCCTGGAATCGAAGGGCTTGCCCGCGGTCACTGCCCGTCACTTGGCTGAGCGCTATGGCGCTGAAGCCGGCGAACTCGCTGACCTGGCCGTAGACGACCCCACCCTGGGTCGCCTTCTGACTGAAGGACTCCCCTATCTGCGCGCCGAGGTGGTTTGGGCCGCCCGGGCGGAAATGGCCCGCACGGTGGATGATGTGCTCAGCCGGCGCACACAGGCCCGGCACCGGCACCTAGCCGCCAGCATGGCTATCGCCGAAGAAGTCGCGGCACTGCTGGGCCGTGAACTGGGATGGTCGCCGGCAGAACAGCAGGCGGGGGCTGCCGCCTACCGTGAACTGGCGGCAGCCGACTTGGCCGGCATTTCCTCTGCTGACCCAACCAAACAGCCCTTGAACACCTGATTGCGACCACCAGGAGAGGCTCTATGAAAATCTGCGTCATCGATGTGGGCACCAGCAGCATCCGCTCGGCGGTGACCGACGGTCATCGGGTGAGCTGCTTTCGCCAACAGCGCACTCCCCCTGATATGCCCGAGCCGGGACTGGTCGAGTTCGACGCCGACGAGATGGCGGCGGTCATCCTCCAAACCGCCACCGAAGTCGTGGAGGAAGTCGGCGGCGTGGACGCGGTGGCCGTGACCAATCAGCGGGGCTCGGCGGTGGTGTGGGACCGCAAGACCGGGGAGCCGGTGGGACCGGCCCTGGGGTGGCAGGATCTGCGCACCGTGGGCGAATGCCTGGCCTGGCAGGCCGAGGGGCTCCGGCTGGTTCCCAACGAGTCGGCCACCAAGGCAGTCTGGCTGCTCGACCAGCACGACCCCGACCGGACTCGGGATCTGTGTTTCGGCACCGTGGACACGTGGGCGGTGTGGTGCTTGTCGCAGGGCGCCAGCCATGTAGTGGATCCCTCCAATGCGGCCATGAGCGGGATGCTGAGCGACGACGGGAGCCGCTGGTCGGATGAGATAACCGAGCAGATCGGGGTGCCCTCCAACTGCCTGCCGGAGATCGTGGACTCCACCGGAGTGGTGGGCACTGCTACCGCCTTGCCGGGGACACCGCCGATTGCCGGGATCATCGGCGACCAGCAGTCATCGCTGATCGGACAGCGCTGTGTGCTCAAAGGGCTGGCCAAGCTCACCTTCGGCACTGGGGCTTTTTTGGACGTGTGTACCGGCCCCGACCGGCCGATCGCCGACAAGCGAAGCGACCGGGGAACGTTTCCCATCGTGGCCTGGCAGGAGAACGGGGCCATCGTCTGGGGTGTGGAGGCCATGATGATCGCCGCCGGGTCGAACATGAGCTGGCTGATCGACGACGTGGGACTGTTGGGCGACCCGGCCGAGTCGACCGAGATGGCCGACAGCGTGGCCGACACCGGCGGGGTGGTGTACGTGCCAGCCCTGTACGGGCTGGGCACCCCCCACTGGGACTTCGGGGCCCGGGCCGCGCTGTTCGGCATCACCGGGGGCACCACCGCAGCCCACATTGTGCGAGCGGTATTCGAGGGCGTAGCTCAGCGAGCCGCCGATCTGTTGGAAGCGGCTGAGGCCGACAGCGGTCATCGCATAGAGCGGGTCCGAGTGGACGGCGGGATGTCCCAGAATCCAGTTTTCATCCAGATCCTGGCCGACACTCTGGGCCGTACCGTAGAGCTGTGCCCAGTACCGGAGGGGACCGCGCTGGGTGCCGCGGTGTTGGCCGGGCGGGCCTTGGGCCAGTGGTCAAGCTGGCAGGAGGTGGCCGACTCCTGGTCGCCACGGGCGGTGGTGGAACCGCAGGGAACGGTGGACCGGGAGCGCTGGCATGAGGCGGTGAGGCGGGCCGCCCGCTGGTATCCCGAGCTTTCCGACATCGGCCTATAAATCCTTTGGCGAGCGCATCACTGGAGTTTCCACGAAAACCCTCTCGCCTTGGGATGAGCGGGGCTGGCAAACTTAACGAGACGGTGAGTCGGCCGGGTGGCCGCGGCATCGAGGTTTCGGCTTCGTTGTCGAGGAAGGTCGGGACTCCGCAGGGCAACGGTGCTGGCTAACAGCCAGTCGGGGCGACTCGAAGGAAAGTGCCACAGAGAACAGACCGCCGATGGCCCGCTCCGGCGGGCACAGGCAAGGGTGAAACGGTGCGGTAAGAGCGCACCAGGGGCCGGGGCGACTCGGCTCGCTCGGCAAACCCCACCGGGAGCAAGGCCAAGCAGGGGACATGGTGGCCCACCGCCCCGTCAGGGGCAGTCCCCGGGTAGGCCGCGTAGATGGATGGCCACCTACGGTCCGCAAGGACCCGGACAGAATCCCGCCTACAGGCCGACTCACCGTCCAATCTCGCCGGAGATGGCGGCGTTCAGCGCCCCCGGGGCCGCCGAGACCGGTGGGCACCCATCTGAGACCTGTCCAGCCGACCCTGGGTGCAGAACAGCCGCAAGCGCTCCCGGTCGGTGAGCCCGAAGCGGCGCACCGACCAGGCCCCCACCGCCAGCCCGATGATCTCCAACACCACCAGCGTGGCCATGGGCTTGAATTCAGGGAGGTCGGCGCTATCTGCCGCCACCCCGAAAACCGGCCACCAGAACAGATCAGTGCGCAACCACGCGCCGTCCAGCACCAAGTAGAGGAACAGCCCGATGGGCAGCCCCAGCCAACGGCGCCGGGACAGCCGGCGGCCCCGGGTGGCCAGCATTACCGCCACCAGCACAACCAAGGGAGCGAGCAGGGTGTGCAGCGCCCACGGTCCCCTGGCCAACAGCTCGACCAATGGCAGCACCGAGCCCAACATCACCATGCGGAAGTCCAAGGCCGGACTGTCGAACACCAAGGCCACCAGCACGAAGCTGAGAGCCAGAAACCAGAAGAACACCGGTTGTCCGTGCGGTCAGGTCCGCACCAGGATGCGACCACACTCCTCGCAGTGGCACACCTCATCAGCCGGTGCGTGGCGAATGCGGTCGAGTTCCATAGCCGACAGCGCCAGGTGGCAGCCTTCACAGGTGCCGTTGCGGAGCCGGGCCACGGCGATGCCGCCCATACGAGCCCGCAAACCCTCGTAGCTGGTAAGTGCGGCCTCTGGGATTTCTCCCGCTTCGGCAGAGCGGGCCGCGGTCTCCTGGTGGATCTCGGCCTGGACGACCGCCTCGGCCTCCTCCAGTTGACCTTCAGCGTCGGCCACCGCGGCCTCGGCAGCCGCGAGGCTCGACTCCAGGGATTCAACCTCGGCGTCGATCTCCTCAATCGCCTCCATCAGCTCCAAGGCACCGCTCTCCATGTCGGAGCAGCGGGTTCGCAATCCGTCCACCTCCTCTTGGAGGGTCAGGAGCTCCCGGGTGCCGGAGACCTCTCCGGAGTACAAGCGGTTGTATTCCCTCTTTGTCCGGTCTTCCAAGGCGGCCAGCTCATCCTCGTTGCGTTTGAGATTCCGCTGAAGCTCTAGGCGCTGGACCTGCTTCGCGGCCCGCTGGTTGTGAATCTGGCGGCAAGCCTGTTGGGCCGCGTCCAGCGAGGCCCTCTCGGGCAGCGTGTCGAAGCGATGACGAAGCTGATCGATCAGGGCGTCGTGATCCTGCACCGACAGCAGGCGCTGGAATTGATCTTCGATCACGGCTCGATCTTAGAGTCAAAATCCGGCATCGGATTCAGCCAACTGACCGGCATCGTCCGGCAAATCTCCCTCAGGGTCGAGGCTGGGATCGGTCGGAGAACCCGGGGCGGGCCCGGGACCCACACAAGTGTCGGCAATGCCGTCGTTGTTGGAGTCCAGGGGGAACTGGCCTTCGGGGCATTCCGCCTCGATCGGCAACGGGGTCCCGCAGTACAGCGGAATGGGTTCGCCCCCCTCCACCGCGAACTCGCTGAGACCGCACGGCTCTATGCCCCCGGTGGTCAAGAGGTCCACACAGGTGTCATGAGTGCCGTCGTCGTCGGTGTCCACCGCCACGATCATCGGCACCGGCGCCTCTGGATCCTCGGGTGTCGGAGGGGCTGCGCAGGGGGTGCCCACGGTGAACACGTCCTCCAACTCGATCAGGTCACCCAGCCGGGGCTCACCAGGACAGCCGGGGAAGTCCACCACTTCTCGGCCCTCGTGGTAGCTGGTCATGAACCGGCCCCACGCCACTGCCGGATAGGAGCTGCCGGTCACCTTGCGCATGGGGATGCGCTCGTTGGGGTTCCCCAGCCACACCGCGGTGGCCAGATGGGGTGTGAACCCGACGAACCAGGCATCGGCCGACTCCTCGGTGGTACCGGTTTTGCCCGCCGAGGATTGCAGGGGCAGCTGGGCCCGCCGGCCAGTGCCGTTCACCATGTTGTTCTCCAGAACGTCGGTGGCCCAGCAGGCCGAGCGCGGCGACACCACCCGCTCGCCCGACAGCTCATGGCGGTAGAGCACGTTTCCCTGACGGTCGACGATCTGCTCGATGAAGTAGGGCTCGTAGCGGATCCCACCGGTGCCGATCACCCCGTAAGCCGATGCCATGTCGATGGGATGGACCTCTTCGGAGCCCAACGGCAGCGACGCCACCGCTTCCAACTCGGTGGTGATACCCATCTTGGTTGCGGTGTCGACCACCGGCTGAATGCCCGCCACCCGGCCCAGCCGCAAGAACGCGCAGTTGGAGGACACCCTGATCTGGTTGTTGATGGTGTCCACCTGCCCGGGCGAGCTGGCGAAGTTGTTGGCCACATAGGGATCGGGAACCCCACCGGGATTGGGGATCTGACAGGGACCCCGCCCGCTGATTCGATCGCTGGGCTGGTAGCCCTGCTCGAACAGAGTCATCATGACGAACGTCTTGAACGCCGACCCTGGCTGTCGGGTGCCCTGGGTGGCCAGGTTGAACTCCTCGGTGTCTTGGGCGAACCCCGGTCCGCCCACCACGGCTCTCACTGCCCCGGTGTCGGGCTCGAGCGCAGCCAGGGCCATGGTGGCCTCAACCCCGCCATGGTCGCCCTCGTTGTACTCCGCCAGGGTGGCGGCCACCGCAGCCTCGGCTTGTCGCTGGGAAACGGGATCGAACGTGGTGTAGATGCTGAGGCCGCCGTTGAACACCAGATTGAACCGGTCTTCGGGACTCCCGCCCAGATACCGGGGGTCGTCCAGAAGCTGCTGCTTCACCTCTTCCACGAAATAGCTCTTGGGAGGCAACTCGATCTCATTGACCTCCTTGGGCAGCGGCTGGAGGTGGTACAAGTCGGCCTGTTCGGGGGTGATGTAGCCCAGCTCGGCCAGGCGGTTCAGCACGATCTGCCGCTGCCGAAGGGCCCGCAGGGGATTGTTGATGGGGTCGTAGCTGCTGGGGTTGCTGATGAGAGCAGCCAGAAGCGCAGCCTCCCCCCATCCCAGATCGGAGGCATCCAACCCCCAGTACACCTCGGCCGCGGCCTGCACGCCGTAGGCGCCCTGGCCGAAGTACACCGTGTTCAGGTACAGGTTGAGGATCTCGTCCTTTTCCATCTCCCGCTCAAGGCGCTTGGCCATGGCCATCTCCTGGAGCTTGCGCTCGGCCTCCACCTTGTTGCCCACCACTAGGTTCTTGATGAGCTGCTGGGTGATGGTGGAGCCGCCCTGGGTGATGCCCCCGGCCCCCACGTTCTCGAGTCCGGCCCGGAACACCGCGCTGAGGTCGACGCCAGTGTGCAGGTAGAAATTCTCGTCCTCGATGGCGATCACCGCGTGCTTCACCTCTTCGGAGATGTCGTCGAGCTCCACCAAAACCCGGTTCTCCACGTAGCTGAACACGTCGATGAGCTGGCGGTTGGCGTCGTAGACGTATGAGCGGATGGCCAGCTCGTCCAGGCTCACATCCTCGGCCAGGTTCACTTCCACCGGGGTGGACTCCCAAGACCTCAGCACATCAGTGGTCGGGGGCCAGACCACGAACAAGGTGGCGGCCACGGCCAACGCCAGCATGGGCATGAGCACTGTCAGCCGGAGCAGGTGGGACAGCCACCTCAGGAAGTCCTTCACCAGACTCCCAACGCTATCGGCCCGGCACTCGACAGTGGGCGCGCACTATCGGCTCCGCAACCGGGGCAAATGGAACTTCAGTAGCTGCCGCCCAGCTTGGTGTGGTCCCAACTGATGGTCTTCTCAGCCTTGATCACCACCGCAGTGCGCTTCAAGGCCATGTGTTCGGCTGCGCTCGACAGCATCTCCCGGTCGACGCCGGGGTTGTTGCGGACCATCACCTCCAAGGCGTAGCGGTGGACCACCTCAGGGTCGGTGTGCAGCTCGGCGTGCCCGTTGATGGCCACTCCTCGGAGCTTGTCGTACTCGAGGCCGTCCTCCAACAGCAGGGCGATGCGGCTGTCTCGTTCAAGATTCTTGATCTTCTGCGACTTGGTGTAGGTCTCGAAAACGATGTCGCCGTCCACCACCGCGAACCACAGGGTGCTCAGATGAGGCGTCCCATCCTGGTTGATGGTGGCCACCTGGAGGCTCTTCTGCTCCTCTATGAAGGCCTCGAGCTCTTCGGGAGTCAGGCGGATCTTGTCGCGTCGATTAGCCATGCGCTTAGCCTCCCACACCGCTTCGGGCGGCGGTCATTCGTCCAACAGCGCCCGGGCTCGGCGGGCAAGCGGCTCATCCACCATCTGGCCTTCGAAGGCCACCGACGCCTCGCCTCGGGTCTGGGCTCCATCCCAAACAGCCAGCAAGGCCCGAGCTCGTTCCCGTTCCGGCGGGGATGGGGAGAAGCATCGGTTGGCCAGCGGCACCTGGGCGGGATGGATGCAGAGCTTGCCGCTGTAGCCGATAGACCGCCCCACCGCGGCGTCGGCCAAAAAGCGCTCGTCATCACCGAACGCGGTCACCACCTGGTCGAGCACCGGCACTCCGGCCAATCGGGCGGCCAGCGCCACCTGCGAGCGGGCATAGAGCACTTCGAGGCTGTCATCGGTGCGGACGCCACCCATGTCGGTGATGAAGTCCTCGGCGCCGAAATAGGCAATCTCGACGGCAGGATGCTCCAACACATCGGAAGCCCGAGCCACTCCGGCGGCGGTCTCGATCCCGGCCAGCAGCCGGAGGTGCTCCCGGCCCGCTTGGGCTAGCAAATCTCGTACCGCATCGACCTCAGCGGCGGTCTCCAGTTTGGGCACCACCACCCCGGTGAGCTCCGCGGCAAGGCTCTCGGCCACGTCGGCAGCGAACCACTCGGTACCCGGCGGGTTGACCCTCACGAAGATGGCGAGGTCGGGGTGCAGTTGGCGCAGCTCGGCGGCCGCGGCGCGGGCTTGGCCCCGGGCCTCGGCCTTGGCGGCGGGGGCCACCGCGTCCTCCAAGTCGAGGACCACCCCGTCGGGGCCGCTGCGGGGCAGCTTGGCGCACATGTCGGGGCGGCTGGCCGGAGCGAACAGCAGGCTGCGAAGCCGGGGCAGCGCGCCTCCTGTCGGAAGATTCTCAGTCATACCAGCTCCGGTCGGTTGCGGAAATGGTCCAAAGCCTCGGGGTTGTCCAGGGCTTCGATGTTGACGATGGGCCGCCCGCAGATGGCGTCGCGCACCGCCAACTCCACCGTCTTGCCGCTGCGGGTGCGGGGGATGTCGTCCACCGCGCAGATCACCTCGGGCACATGCCGAGGGGAGGCCCCGGCCCGGATGATTGTTCTGATAGCGGCCTGCAATTCCTCGTCGAGGCGGATGCCCTCCATCAGTTTCACGAATAACACCACCCGAGTGTCACCGTTCACCGGCTGGCCCACCACCACGCTCTCGACCACCTCGTCCATGGCATCCACCAGGCGGTATATCTCAGCCGTGCCGATTCGCACCCCGCCAGGGTTCAGCGTGGCGTCGGAACGCCCGGAGATCACGAACCCGCCGTGCTCAGTGGCGCAGATGTAGTCGCCTTGGTGCCACCGGCCCTCAAACCGGTCGAAATAGGCGGCCCGGTACCGCTCATCGCCCCCCTCGCCCCAGAACCGGAGGGGCTGCGACGGGAATGGCGAGGAGCAAACCAGCTCGCCGAACTGCCCGATTTCGAGCCGCGAGCCATCGCCATCGAGAACCTGAATGTCCAGCCCCAGAGCGGGCCGCTGTATCTCGCCCGACCACACCGGCGCGGTGGGGTCGCCGGCCACCAGGCAGCCGCACAGGTCGGTGCCTCCCGAGATGGATGCCATGTGAACGTCGGCTTTGACCTCTTGGTACACGTAGTCGAAGCCGTCGGGCGACAGCGGTGAGCCGGTAGAGCAGATGGTGCGCAGCGTGCTCAAGCCGTGAGTGCGGCGGGGTGCCACCCTGGCTTTGCGCAGCGAGTCGATGTACCGGGCCGACGTGCCGAACAGGGTGACGCCGGCCCGGTCGACCAAGTCGAACAGGGTGTACGGGCTCGGATGTACGGGGTTTCCGTCCCAAACCACCGCCGCGGCCCCCGAGGCCAGGGCCGAGGCCAGCCAGTTCCACATCATCCAGCCGGTGGTGGTGAAGTAGAACACCCGGTCGCCGGGACGTACATCGCAGTGCAGCTGGTGCTCGCACAGGTGCTTGAGCAGGATCCCACCCGCCCGGTGGACGATGCACTTGGGCCGCCCGGTGGTGCCCGAGGAATACAGCACGTACAGCGGATGGTCGAAGGGAAGCTGCTCGAACTGGATTGCTCCCGGCGGATGGGGCTCGATCCAGGCGTCGAAGTCCACCGTGCCCTCAGGCGGGCACTGTTCTGAATGCAGGCGGCTCAGCACCACAGTGACCTCTACGGTGGGGAGTCCGGCCTGTATCTCTCCCAGCCGTTCCCGGCAGTCGAATTCTTGGCCGCCGTAGACGTAGCCGTCCACCGCGAACAGCACCACGGGCTCGATCTGGCCGAAGCGGTCGAGCACTCCGGCGGTGCCGAAGTCGGGAGACGTGGATGAGAACACTGCCCCCACCGAGGCCGCGGCCAGCATCACCGCGTAGGCCTCGGGCACGTTGGGCATCCAGCACGCCACCCGGTCGCCGGGGCCCACCCCCTGGGCCCGCATGGCGCCAGCCAGCCGAGCCACCAGCGCTCGCAGCTGGCCCCGTGAGGTCTTGGTGTAGACGCCGGACTCGTCGGCGAACACCATGACGACCTCGTCGTTGACCCCGTGCAGCAAATTCTCGGCGAAGTTGAGCCGCGCACCGTCGAAGAACCGCACGTCGGCCATGTGCTCGGCCTCGACCACCGGAGCACTCCCCCGCTCTGAGGCCACCACCCCGCAGAAGTCCCACACCGCCGCCCAGAAAGCGCCCGGATCTTGCACCGACCACCGGTGCAGCCGTTCATATCCCCCTTCAGCCACAATGTCGATACCCGCGGCCGCGCTGAATCGGGCCAGATTGGTGTGGGCAGCCTTGTCCCGGTCAGGTGTCCACAGCGGCCGGGTGCCCATGGTCAGAAGATATTGGGGTCGGCCAGCCACCACCACCAAGCCGCAGCCGCCACCGCCCCCGCAATCAAGGCGACGAAGAAGGCCTGCTTGGCCAGCTTGTAAAGAAACACCAGCGTGGCCAGCACGGCCACCACCACCGCGGCCAGCGCCAATTCGGGGTTGGCCGTGGCGAAATCAATCAATCCAGGGGGAATGTCGTCGCGCACATTGGGCGGCAAGCAGTCGAGGGCGCTTTCGGGCAGTTTGTCGATGACCCCGTTCCGCAGGTCTGCCAGCAGATCGGGGTCGACGCAGTCCAGCCCATCGGGCAGCTCTGGTGTCTGACCCTGCATTTGCACCCCGACATTCTCGCCTGCCAGCCCGCCGATTCCGCGCACCCCGGCTAAGGGCGCTGCAAATGCTGCGGTCGGTGAGGCCTAGCGCAGGTCGGACAGCTTGACCAGCTCGGGCTCGATGCGCTCCACGCCTGCGGTGGGCAGGAAGAACCGCCAGAAGATGCTGCCGGTGGGGCGGCCCTCGGTGTCCAGCCAGTTGTACACGCCGGGGTCTTCGTGGGCGATCACCATCTTGAAGGTGCCGTCGGCCTCCAGGGTGGTGTTGGCCCGATTGCGGCTGGTGACGCGGTTGCCGTAGTCGTAGGTCTGGCCCGCAGCGGTCCACAGGCACACGTTGCCGAATTTGCACTCCGGCCACCGCCCGGTCATCACCAGCGCCTCGTCAGGGCCGAGCACGTAGCGCCCCATGGTGTAGTAGGCGTCGAAGGCCGCGAAGCCCATGGTACCGGGCGGCTGTGGATCGGGCAGCACGTTGGGCTCTCGGCTGACCCACGCCGGCAAGGGATAGGTGCCGGGGATGGGCTGCTGGAGGGTCTTGCCCAGCACGTGGTTGTTCACCCGGCCGATAGCCGCGGCCACGGTCTCATCGGTCCACCGCGTGGCCGGCCCCACCGGCGACAGGCACTCGATGGTGAGGGGGATGTGGAGCGACTCGTCGGCCGCGGCCGGCTTGGGGACCTCGAAATAGTGCCGGGTGGTGATCCGGCCTGCCTCGGGGGGCAGGTCTAGCCAGTTCCGGTCCCGGGGCTCGCCGCCAAGGAACACCTCGTAGTTGCCGTCGGCGTCAACGTCGATGTCGTCGTCGTTGAGCACCCCGCCGGTGCCGGTGGCGTATCGGCCTTCGGATGAGCCCAATTCCACCGTGAACGAAGTGTAGACCGCTCCGGCCAAGTTGCCAGTGACCCGATAGGCCAGATCCCCGGTCACCGGAGCCTCGAAGTACACCGCATCGGCGTTGTCACCGGTGAACTTGCGGGTGGGCGACACGATCCGGCGCCACACCGGGCGCTCGGGATCGAACTCGGCGTGGGAGAACAGGGCCGACTGGAGGATGTGCAGCACCAGGCGGTGGCTGTCGGCGATGTCCTGCTCGCCGGACACCCCCCACTCCTCCCCGCAGAAGCGGTCGCTCACCTGCCCCAGGGCATCAACCATCTCTGCCCACGCCGCCTGGGTCTTGGTCTGGTCAGCCATAACGATCTCCCCCTTTTGGATTGTCGCGGGACGTTACCGCAGCGGCTTGGACTCGCCACCATCCACCAAACCGTCACCCCCCGTCGGTATGGTCGAAACGTGAATTCGGCCCTCGTGGACACCGCGATCGACGCAGCAGCAGGCGCTGCCGTCGAAGTATTTCCTGAGGCGCTGCCGCGGCTGCCGATCCGCGTTATCCGCAGTCCAAGGCGTCGAAAGACGGCCGCGGCCAAGATCCTGCCCGACTGCATTGAAGTTCGGGTTCCCGCCGGAATGACGCCCAATGCCGAGGCCGAGATGGTGGCCAGCCTGGTGACCCGGCTCGAGCGCAAGCGGGCGGCCGAGGCCGGCGGTGTGAATTTGGCCGAGCGGGCCGTCAAGCTGGCCTCCCGCTACGGCCTGCCTCATCCGGAGTCGGTCACCTGGGCCGAGCAGAACGACCGCTGGGCGTCATGCACCTCGGCCCGGGGCACCATCCGCATATCCACCCGTCTGGCCCGCGTGCCGGGCTGGGTACTCGATGCGGTCATCGTCCACGAGCTAGCCCACCTCAGCGAGCCCAATCACAGTCCCGCCTTTTGGGAGCTGGCCAACCGCTACCCCCGCCAAGAACGGGCTTCCGGCTTTCTAGAGGCCATGAGCGGCGGTCACTCCGACCCCTGCCACTCTGTTTGAACCCAGCGCAAGTCTGAATCACCCCTGGCTCTGACCCATTGCCTGATCGCGCCTCATTGGATGGGGTGGGGCAAACTGAGGGCTGATGGGCGAGCGGATCTTCTATGCGGCCAGCGTGCACGACGAGGCCGAGATCGAAGCGGTGACAGAGGTGCTACGCGGCGGGGCGGCAGCGCTGTGGCCGGGGCGCAACGTGACCGCTTTTGAGTGGGCGGTGGCCGAGCGGTTCGGCAAACAGCGGGGCCTCATGTGCAACTCGGGGTCTTCCGCTCTGTATCTGGCGGTGGAACTGGCCGACCTGCCTCCGGGCAGCGAGGTGATCACCGCGGCGGTGACCTTCTCCACCGATGTGGCCCCGCTGGTGCGAGCCGGGCTGGTGCCGGTGTTCGCCGACGTGGACCCCGACACCTACCAGATCGACGTCGATTCCATCGAGAGCCTCATCAGTCCTGACACCCGGGCCATCTTGGCCCCCAACCTCATAGGCAACGCCCCCGACTGGGACGCCATCCGGGCCATCGCAAACCGCCACGGGCTGTTTGTGATCGAGGACAGCTGCGACGCCTTGGGACCGGCGCTGCGGGGCACGCCCACCGGCACCCGCAGCGATCTGACCGTCACCAGCTTCGCGTCGTCGCACATCATCACCTGCGCGGGCAACGGCGGCATGGTGCTGCTCGACGACGAGAACCTGCGAGACCGGGGTCTGCTGCTGCGCCGCTGGGGGCGCCGCTCCGAGCTGCACTTCTACGGCTCCAAACGCCGAGACCGGAACTTCTGGGAGGAACTCGACGGCATCCACTACGACAACCAGTTCATTTTCGACGAGCTGGCCTGGAACTTCGAGCCCTCCGAGATCGGGGCCGCCTTCGGCCGCCAGCAGCTCGACAAGGTGCCCGCCAACTTCGCCCGGCGCACTCGCAGCTTCGACCTCTACACGGATTTCTTCTCGAACCACGCCGACCGCTTCCGCCTCCCCCGCAAGACCGAGGGGCTGGACACCGCCTGGCTGTGCTACCCGCTCACCATCGCCCCCGATGCCGGCTTCGTGCGCGCCGACCTGCAAGCCCATCTCGACGGCAACGGGGTGGACACCCGCACGGTGTGGACCGGCAACGCCACTCGCCAGCCGTTTATGGCCGGGGTGGACTTCCGCCAACCCGAAGCCGGACTCCCCCATGCCGACGCCATCATGGAACGGGGTGTGGTACTTCCCATGAACCACTCCCTAGACGACGAAGACATCGGCTACGTAATCGGCCTGATAGAAACTTTCCTGACCACCACCTAATTCCCAGTATTCCCTAATTCCCAGAACTAGAGGAGAACCCCATGCGCGGTGCCGTTTTGCACACCAGCTCCGGCGAGTTGGTCGTCGAGAATCTGACCGTCGACAAGCCCAATCCCAACGAGGTGCTCATCAGCACCACTCACGCCGGGCTGTGCCACTCCGACCTGCACTTCATGGACGGCCACTGGCCAGTAGCCCAGTCGATGGTGATGGGCCACGAGTCGGCTGGCGTCGTCGCCGCGGTGGGCGAGGACGTGACCTATGTGAAGCCCGGCGACCACGTCATCACCTGCGTGTCGATGTGGTGCGGGGTGTGCCGCACCTGCCTACAAGGCAAGCCCTACCTATGCCTCGACGCTGATTCCATGCGCTCGGGCCGCCCCACCCCTTCGCTGCGGTTCGACGACGGCCGGGGCTGCACCGCCTTCGCCGGGCTGGGGTCGTTCGCCGAGGAGTTGCTGGTACACGAGCGGGCCGTGGTCAAGATCCGAGACGACATGCCACTGGACCGGGCCGCGCTTATCGGCTGCGGGGTCACCACCGGGCTGGGTGCGGTCATGCGCACCGCGGCGGTGCCTGCCGGATCCAGCGTGGTGGTGATCGGCTGCGGCGGCATCGGACTGTCGGCCGTGCAGGGCGCCCGCATCGTGGGTGCCACGCCGATCATCGCGGTCGATCTGGTGGCCTCCAAGCTGGAGATGGCCCGCACGCTGGGCGCCACCCACACGGTGAACCCATCGGAGACCGATCCGGTGGCCGCGGTCCACGAAATCACCGGAGGCGGCGCCGACTACTCATTTGAGGCCATCGGCCTGAGCGCCACTGCCGAGCAAGCCTGGGCCATGATCGGCATCGGCGGCACGGCCACGGTGATCGGCATGCTGCCCATGACCAGCCAGGTGACCATCCCCGGCGGCGAGATCATCTTGAGCGAGAAGAAGCTCCAGGGATCGCTGATGGGCGGCAACCGCTTCCGCCTGGACATGCCCAAGTTCATCGACCTGTACCTGGACGGGCGGCTCAAGCTCGACGAAATGGTGTCGGCCACCATCGATATCACCGAGGTGAACGACGGCTACGCCGCCATGAAGGCGGGCGAAACGCTGCGCTCGGTGATCGCCTTCTGAGTAACCCCTCCCCTGCTGCAACATCGAAAAGGAGCACCACAATGGGACAACTGGACGACCGGGTGGCGGTAGTCACCGGCGGCGCTGACGGCATCGGCCACGGCATCTGCCGGCGGTTCGCCGCCGAGGGGGCCAAGCTGCTGGTCACCGACATCGATGGCGAGGCCGCCGAGCGGGTGGCCGGCGAACTGCGCGACGAGTTCAATGTCGACGCCCGGCCGATGCGGGTTGACGTGGCCGACAAGGGCGAGGTGCTGGCCATGGTGGACGCCGCGGTCGACCACTGGGGCAGTCTGGATGTGCTCATCAACAACGCCTGGGGCGGCGGGGAGCTGAGCCGGGTGGAGATCAAAACCGACCAGCTGATGAACGACGCCATGCACGTGGGGCTGTACGGCCCGCTGTGGGCCATGCAGGCCGCCTTCCGGGTCATGCGGGATCAGCAGTACGGCCGGATCGTGAATCTGTGCTCGCTCAACGGGGTGAACGCCCACATGGGCACGCTGGAGTACAACTGCGCCAAAGAGGCGTTGCGAACATTGAGCCGCACCGCCGCTCGAGAGTGGGCCCCGTACGGCATCGTGGTGAACGTGATCTGCCCGGGCGCCAAGACCGCGTCGGCCCGCCGGGTGGAGCAGATGATGCCCGATCTCATCCGCAACGCCGAGGCGGCCAACCCCATGGGCCGCATGGGCGACCCCGAGGGCGACATCGCCCCAGTGGCGTTGTTCTTGTCGACCGAGGACGCCCAGTACCTCACCGGCAACACGCTGTACGTGGACGGCGGCAGCCACATAAACGGCGCCAACTGGGCCCCCGACATGCCCGAGACTCCGTAACGCCGACACCGCAGGCGTCGGACCGAGACACCGTGATCAGCAAGCCAAACCACAGGCGTCGGACCAGAGGACCGTTGTGAACAAGGAAAGGTCAATGGCTGGCAAGGTGGCCATCATCACCGGGGCGGGGCCGGGGGTGGGTCGGGCTAGTGCGCTGGCCATGGCTGCCGACGGGGCCGACATAGCTCTTGCGGCCCGCCGTGTGGAACCACTTCAGGCGCTGGCCGCTGAGATTGCCGACGCCACCGGGCGGCGGGTGATCGCGGTGCCCACTGACATTTCCGACCTCGCATCGGCCGCGGCGCTGGCCGACACCGCGGCCGAGGAGTTGGGCCGGGTGGATGCGGTGGTGAACGTGGCCACCGCCGGTGGTGCCCGCTCTGCCGTGGCCAACATCGACTGGGACGAATACCGGCATTCCTTCGAGATCAATGTGCTCGGAACCTTAGAGGTGAGCCGTCGCGCCGCCGAGCACATGAAGGCGACGGGCGGCGGTTCGATCGTGCAGATCAGCACGCTCAGCACCCACTCGGTGCCCGAGAAGATGGCCATCTACACCTCCACCAAATCGGCCATGCACACCGCATCTATGGTGATGGCCCGGGAGCTGGGGCCCCACAACATCCGGGTGAACATCGTGACTCCGGGCTACATCACCGGCGACAACCTCGACCGACTGTGGGGCAACATCGCCCAGCAAACCGGCAAGACCGCCCAACAGGTTTCCGACCGGGCGGCCCGAGCCGCGGCCCTCAACCGCCACGTCGACCCCGAGGACATCGCTGAGGCCGTGCTGTTTCTGGCCTCCGAGCGGGGCCGAGGGGTGACCGGCCAGGAGATCAGGGTGGACGCCGGTCAGGTGATCGGTTGAGCCAGCCCGCCTAGGCCTGTCCGTTGGACAACACGTCGGCCATGGTGTCGAACAGGATGCCGATCTCGTGGTCGGTGATCACCAAGGGCGGACAGATGGCCAGCCCGGTGCCCACCGGCCGCAGCACAACCCCGGCCTCCAGCAGCCGCATCCGGGCGGCCGCGGCGTCGTAGCCCAGCTCAGCGGCGTACACCGCTCCGGTCCCCCGGTAGCTCTGGATGATCCCGTCGGCCTGAAGGGCGGCGAGACCCTCGGTGAGCTTTTCGGCCAGGTGCGGCACCCTCGCCACGAGCTGCTCTTTCTCCATCAGGGCCAGGTTGGCCACCCCGGCGGCCATGCCGGTGGGGTGCCCGGCGTAGGTGTAGCCGGTGCGCAGGGTATATCCGGGCTGCTCCAACACGTCGCAAACCGCTCGGCTGGCGATGACACCGCCCACCGGCTGATAGCCGGAGGTGACCCCTTTGGCAAACGTCATCAGGTCGGGCATCACGCCGTAGTGCTGGGCCCCGAACCACGAACCGGTGCGGCCGAATCCGCATATCACCTCGTCGAGGATCAGCAGGGCCCCGTGCTGGTCGCACAGCCGCCGCAGTCCCTCCAAGTAGCCGTCGGACGGCGGATACACGCCCCCCGCCCCTTGCAGCGGCTCGGTGATGACCGCGGCCACCCGACCCTCATTGGCGGCCATGGTGGTGCTCACCGCCTCGATGTCGTCGCGGGGCACCTCGATGAAATGGGGCACTAGATCACCCCACCCCTCCCGGTTGCCGGCGATGCCCTGGGCCGTGGTACCCCCGAAGTTGGTGCCGTGGTAGGCGTCGGTGCGCCGGATGATCACTTGGCGGTCGGTATCGCCCTGGAGCTGGTGTACCGCTCGGGCGATCTTCAGCGCGGAATCCACCGCCTCCGACCCCGAGCCGCAGAAGAACACCCGTCCATCGGGATGCGGCGACCGCTCGACCACCATCGAGGCCAGCTCTTCAGCGGGTTCGTTGGTGAACGGGGCGAACGTCTGATAGGCGTCCAGCAGCCGCATCTGGTCGGCCACTGCGTCGATGATCTCGGCCCGGCCGTGGCCCACCTGGCAGTACCACAGACTGGCCAGGGCATCCAGATACCGCTTTCCCTGGTCATCCCAGAGCGTGCAGCCCTCAGCCCGCACGATGGTGATGAAGTCGTCGGCCGCGGGTGGGGCGAATCCATGCAAGAACTTGGTAGGCACCGCGGAATTCTACCCACCGCCAATTCACTTACCGGCCACCGGGAGTGGGATAGTGCGGGCATATGAAGCTGGGAATCGGGGTGGACATTTGGAACCAGGCCAGGCTGGATACCTCGCTGGCCGAAGAGCAGTTGGCCAGGGTGCAGCTGGCCGAGCGACTGGGCTACGACTCGGTGTGGTCGGCAGAGATCTACGGTGTGGACGCCATCACCCCGCTGGCCTGGATCGCGGCCCACACCCGCCACATCCGCCTGGGCACCGCGGTGTGCCAGGTGGCCGCCCGACCGGCGGTGACCGCCGCCATGCAGTTCGGCACCCTGGAGGCGCTGGCCGGGCCGGGGCGGGCCATCTGCGGACTGGGCCTCTCGGGTCCCCAGATCGTGGAGGGGTGGTACGGCCAGCCGTGGGGAAAGCCCAATGCCCTGTTGCGCGACTACGTGTCCATCATCAAGAAAGTGTTCGCCCGCCAGGGGCCGCTGAGCCATGACGGATCTCAGATCAGCTTGCCGTATAGCGGCGAGGGCGCGCTGGGTGTGGGCAAGCCGCTGAAGTCGATCCTGCACATGAACCCCGACATCCCGGTGTTCCTGGCCACCGGCGGGCCGGCCAACACCGCGCTGATGGCCGAGCTGGCCGACGGGTGGCTGCCGCTGGGCTACACCCCCGGCAGCGCCCACCTCTACGCCGAGGCCATCCAGAGGGGCCTCGACCGGGCCGGGCGCACCTGGGACGACATCGAGATCCAGGCCGGGTCCCGAGTGTCGATCACCGACGACGTGCAAGGGGCCATCGACGAGGCCAAGCCCCAGTTCGCCTTCCTGGTGGGGGGCTACGGCACTCGGGAGTACAACTTCCACCGCGACGCCATGGTGCGGCGGGGCTTCGGCGAGGCCGCCGAGCGCATCCAGGAGCTGTTCATGGCCGGGCGCCGGGACGAGGCGGTGGCCGCGGTGCCCGAAGAGTACATCGACGACGGAGCGCTGATCGGCTCCCGCCAGCGCATCAAGGAGCGCTTTTCCCGCTGGTGCGACACCAAAGCCACCGGTCTCACCATCCGAGCCGACACCGACGAGGAGCGGGCCTACATCGCCGAGTTGGCTGAGGCGAAACCTCGGACTACTTAGCCGTCAGTTTGGCCGGGATGGGCAAATGCGACATACCGCCGGGCAGCGGCGGGTAGGTCGCCCCCGCAATCACTGACATCTCCGCCACCCGGTCGCAGAGCACATTGACCGCGCACGATGCCTCGATGCGGGCCAGGGTGGCGCCGGGACAGATGTGGGGGCCGCCGCCGAATCCGAGGTGGTCGCGGGGGTCGTCTCGGTCCAACCGGAATACGTCGGGGTCGTCGTACACCGTCTCGTCCCGGTTGGCCGAGCCTATGCCCACTTCTACCCATTCTCCGGCGTGCATCTCTACTCCGTCGAGCGCGACGTCGTGGGTGCAGCGCCTGGTGGTCGCCTGCACCGGCGCGTCATGGCGCAGCGATTCCTCCACCAGCGGGCTCACCAGGTTTCGGTCGGCCGATACCCGCTCGAAGAGTTCCCGGTCCCGCAGCAGCCGGTGGGCCAGGTGTACCAGCAGCGCCCGAGTGGTGTGGACCCCGGCCATCACCATGAACTGGAGCTGGGTAACGATTTCGGTGTCGCTGAGCGGCACCCCGTCGACCTCGGCGTTCATCAGCCCGATGATCACATCGTGGGGCTGCTCCTCCCCGACGGCGGCCGAGGCCCGGCGCCCAGCCAGCGCGTCTCTGAAGTAGTCGAGAATGGCCGGGCCTGTCGGCTTGATCCCCGGCGTGCCCGGTCGCTGCATGAGCGTTCCGTCGAACGACCAGCCCATGAACTTGTCCCCCGCCTCGGGGGGAAGACCCATGAGGTCGGCCAGCGTGGCGCTGGGGATGGGCATGGCGTAGCCCGCGTGCAGGTCACCCTCACCAGCAGCCAGCATCGGATCGAGCAGCCGGTGGCAGGTTCGAGTGACGAACTCCTCGGTGTTGCGCAGCCGGTGGGGGGCGAAGTTGGAGTTGTACAGCCGCCGGATGCGGCCGTGGCGGGGCTCGGGTATCTCGCTCAGAAACAGCTCCTCGGCCGGCACCACCTCGGTGCCGGCCAGTCCGGCCATGGGCGCCAGATCGGCCACGAACGTCTCCACCTCTTTGAGGGCGGTGTCGATGTGGCGGCGGGTCGAGAGGTACCAGCCGCCTTTGGGTGACGGGCAAATGGGATGTTCTGTGCGTATGCGGGCCAGCGTGTGAAACGGAACTCCGTCGATCTCATGCGCCGGGTCGCGGGCATCGAACTCCATGCCCGCACGGTAGTGCGACAACCCACCACTAATCTCAGCCTGTGAACCATCCGCCTTATCTGTGTACCGGCACGCTGGGTCGGATCCCGTGGGAGGACAAGGCCCGGGCTGCGTCGACCGCGGGGTTTGCCCGGCTGTCCATCTACCAATGGGAACACCGCAAGCTGCACGAGCGGGGCTGGGACGACGAATCACTGGGGGACTTGTTGGACAGCCTGGACTTGCGAGTGGCCGAATACGACGGCGCGGTGATGTCGATGCAGTCCCCCGACGGTGCCGAAGAGACGGTGGCCAAGGCCGCTGCCCTCGGCGCCCGATCTATCACCGTTTTGGAGCATTCCGACTGGCTGCCGGGCGAGCATTTGGCCCAAGCCTCGGCCACCCTGGCCGAGATCTCCGACCTCGCTGGCGAGCACGGCATTCTGGCGTTGATCGAGCCGTTCGCCTGGTCGCCGCTGAACGACCACCGGGTAGCCGCTGAGATTGTTGAGCGGGCCGACCGGCCCAACGCGGGGCTGCTCCTCGACACCTGGCATCTGTGGCGGGGACCGGAGCGCGGGCGGCTGGACCCGGCCATCGACCCGGCCATGATCAAGGAGATCCAAGTGGGCGACACCGGCCCCACGCCCGCCAGCGAGCCGACGAGAGACGAACTGGCCGATGAGTGCATTCACCACCGGCTGATGCCCGGCGACGGTCACGGGAACATTGCGGGAATGCTGGACGAATTGGCCGATCGGGGCGTGGACGCACCGATGGCCATTGAGGTGTTCTCCGACGAACTGAACGCTCTGGAAGCCGACGTTGTTGCCTGCCGGTCGATGGCCAGCTTCAAGAAATTGAAAGCTAGATTGGCTCTGTGAGCACTGAAGGAATCCCCCAAGAAGTCGACGACGCCATCGACGCCCTATTGGCCGAGCACGACCCCACCACCATGTCGGTGGAGGAGTTCCGCGGCTACCAGTACGACGCCGGCCTGGCCTGGGTGCACTTCCCGGTGGGCTTTGGCGGCCTCGAGCTGGCCCCTCGCTATCAGCGCCACATAGAGGTCCGCCTGCGTGAGGCCGGGGCCGGACCGGCCGATCCGGGCAGCTTCTTCTACACCCTGGCTGGGCCCACCATCGTGACCCACGGCACCGACGAGCAGAAGAACCGCTTCCTGCGGCCCATGTTCACCGGTGAGGAGCGCTGGTGCCAGCTGTTCTCTGAGCCAGGGGCGGGTAGCGACTTCGCCGGACTGGCCACCCGGGCGGTGCGCGACGGCGAGATGTGGACGATTGACGGCCAGAAGGTGTGGAACACCCTCGCCCACCTGGCCGACCGGGGAATGCTGGTGGCCCGCAGCAACCCCGAATCCCCCAAGCACAAGGGCATGACCTACTTTGCGCTTGACATGCACGCCGAGGGGGTGGAGGTGCGTCCGCTGCGCCAGATCACCGGCGAGGCCGAGTTCAACGAGGTCTACCTCACCGGCGTGCAGGTGCCCGATGCCGACCGGATCGGCGGCGAAGGCGAGGGTTGGGGGGTGGCACTCACCACGTTGATGAACGAGCGCACCGTGATCGGGGGCGGCGGTTCCCCCAAACGGGGCTCAGGCAGCATTGCCGAACTGGTGCAGGTGTGGGCTGAATTGCCCGACGAGCAGCGCACATCGGCCCGCTTGGACCGGGTGATGAAGCTGTGGAGCCAAGCGGAGACGCTGCGGCTCACCAACATGCGGGCCTCGCAGAACCGCCGGGCCGGCAATCCCGGTCCGGAGGGCTCAGTGGCCAAGGCCATCCACGCCGAGCTGAACAAGTCCATCTTCGAGGAGTGCGTGAACCTTCAGGGACCGGCCGGATCGGTGGACTTCGACTACACCTTCCGCCGTCCTGACGTGGTGTCGGAAACCGGTGCCGAGAACGGCTTGGGCCACGCCTTTCTGAGGTCCCGGGCCAACTCCATAGAGGGTGGCACCACCGAGATCATGCGCAACATTCTGGGGGAGCAGATTCTCGGCCTTCCCGGTGAGCCCCGGGTGGACAAAGCCATCCCCTGGAACGAAGTCCCCCGCAACTAGCTCGAGCTACGAACCCAATTCGACGGGGGAACGGTCAAACCTCCGGTCGAGCCAGCCGATCACCGTCTGGGCCACGGCTTCGGGCTGCTCAGGCAAAAGAGCGTGACCGGCGTTGGGGATGACCACTACCTCCACCCGGTCGCCGACGGCCTCCACCAGGGCATCGGCGTTGGCGGGCACGGCCAGGCGGTCGTCGGCTGGTTGTACCGCCAGCATGGGGGCGGTACCTCCGGCCCACCAATCGCCCACCGGGGTGGACACGGTGGCCTGCTCTTGGGCTCGGGCCAGCTTCGCGAACCAGCCGTCGGCCCACACGCCGGCGTCGTTGCCCGGCGCGAAGAACGCTCGCCCCACTGCATCGAGTCGGACTTCGGGCGGGTTGCGGGGGTCGAAGATCGTCCGCATGGCCACGGCCATCTCGTCGGTGACCGGGATGAACCCGCCGCAGGCCAACAGCACCAGGCTCTCTACCAGCTCGGGGTGGTTGGTGGCGGTCATGCGAGCGATCCGATTGCCGTAGGCGTGCCCGACAACCACCGCGGGGCCGCCGTCGAGTTCGCTGATCACCGCGGCCACATCGGCAGCCAGAGTGGCCAGAGTCTCCTCCCGGTCGGGCATCGCGCTGGCCCCAAGGCCCCGAGGCTCGGGGCACGCCACCCGGTAGCCCGCAGCAGCCACGTCGGCGGCCAGGCGGTCGAAATCGGCCGCCCCCCGGCCCAACGACGGCAGCATCACCACCAGCGGCCCCTGCCCGCGAACATGCACCTCGATCGGTCCGTGGCCGGTGGCAACCATCACAATCCGGGACTGTAACCCAGAGGCAATGAGGTCGAGCAGGCCAGCACATGTGACCGGCCTCTGATATCGCCGGTTAGCCTGTCGGCCAAGTGTCAGTCGCCGATTCCGCTGCTCCGCTGCTGTCCGTCGAGGGCGTGCACAAGTCGTTCGGTGCCACCAAGGTGCTGGTCGACTTCAATCTGACTCTGCATCCCGGGGAGATGCTATCTCTACTGGGGCCGAGCGGATGTGGAAAGACCACGCTGCTGCGGCTCATCGCCGGCCTGGAGCAAGCCGATCAGGGCAAGATCGTGTTGGACGGGAACCCGGTGGACGGCCACCGCTCCTGGATCCGGCCTGAGGACCGCCAAGTGGGCATGGTGTTCCAAGATTGGGCGCTGTTCCCCCACCTAGATGTGGCCGGAAACGTGGGCTACGGGGTCCCGCGACGTCAGCGAATCGCAGAGGTGGCCAAAACGCTGGAGTTGGTGAACTTGCCGGGAATACAGGAACGCACCCCCGACACCCTCTCGGGCGGCCAGCAGCAGCGGGTGGCGCTGGCCCGGGCCATCGCCCCCAAGCCCAAAGTGCTCTTGCTGGACGAGCCCTTCTCCAATCTGGACGCCGCTCTGCGGCGCGAGGTTCGCTCCGAGGTGCGCGAGCTGCTGCGCGATGCCGACATGACCGCGGTGTTCGTGACCCACGACCGAGAAGAGGCATTGGTGCTGGGCGATCGGGTGGCGGTGATGGACGCGGGCCGCATTGTGCAGTCCGGATCGCCGTCTGAGGTCTACCACCACCCGGCCACACCCTGGGTGGCGGCGTTCGTGGGCGCGGTGTCGATGTACCCCGCGGAGGCGGCGGGTTCCACAGCCGAAACCGATTTCGGGCCTGTTCCCCTCCTCGAACCTCGTCAGGGCCCGGTTGAGGTGGCGGTGAGGCCCGAGGACGTGGACTTGCGCGCGGCCGAGGGCGAGGGTGCCACCCACACCGTGGAGAACTTCGAGTTCCAGGGTGCTGATGCCGTGGTTACCGTGGCCAACCCCGACGGGGTCCGTCTCCGCGTGCGAGTCAGCGGCACGCAGAGCTTTTCCTCCGGCGACCGGGTCGCCCCCTCCTACATCGGTCCGCCTGCGGTGGCTTTCGACCGCGGCTGATCCCGACCATCGATAGACGACAGCAAACTCCAGCCAGCTTCGCAATAGGTGTAAGGCAAGCTTTACCTTTCTGGGCTCCTGTGGATAAAGTCGCTCCTTGTGCGGTCGCCGACAATCCATTCTCCGGCACTGCTGAAGGTCGTCGCCATCGTGGTGACCGTGGGATTCGCCTTTCCCGCCGGCTACTTGGTGTGGCGCAACTTCACTTTCCACAGCGATCCGCTGGGCGTGCTGTTCTCCCAGCGCACCCAGGGGCCGTTGTTGCGCACACTGCGACTAGCCGTGCTGGTCTCGGCCTCCACCGCAGTGCTCGGCACCGCCTTTGCCTGGCTGACCACCCGGTGCGACGTCCCGCTCAAGCGCATGTGGCAGGCGCTTTTGCCCCTTCCGCTGGTGTTCCCCACGTTCATCGGCGCCGCGGCATTGATCCGCACCCTCAACCCCGGCGGTCTTCTGTCGGATTGGCTGGACAACCTGGGCCTGGTGTGGGACGTGGAGATACGGGGCCTGTTCGGCGCGTGGCTGGCGCTCACGCTGTTCACCTATCCCTATGTGTACCTGCCCGTGGCCGCCCGGCTGCGGCGCCTGCCCGGGTCGGCCGAGGAGACCGCTCGTTTGCTGGGCGACAGCCCGCTAACCGTCATCCGCAGAGTGGTGCTGCCCCAGACGGCGACTGCCATCAGCGCTGGCACCCTGCTGGTGTTCCTCTACGCCATCAGCGACTTCGGAGCGGTGCAACTCATGCGCTACGACACGCTGAGCCGGGCTATCTACACCACTCGGCTCAACAATCAACCAGTTTCGATGGCCCTCAGCGTGATCCTGCTGGTGCTGGCTGCGGTTGTGGTGTTGGTTGAGCGGGGCGCCACCCGGCGATATGAGCACGCCGCACCGGTGCGATCTCGGAGTCCGGTTATCTATCGGATGGGCCGCGCCAAACCGATTGCGGTGGCGTTCCTGGCCGGATCGGTGGCGCTGGCGCTTTTGGGGCCGATGGCATCGCTGGCCGACTGGACCATCGACGGCATCAGGCTGGAGGCCTCCGGCGGACGAGACCTCCTCGTGGGATGGGATGACGTGTGGGCGCCCACCTGGCACACCGCCAACGGGAGCCTTCTGGCCGCGGTGGTCTCGGTGGCTCTGGTGCTTCCCGCCGCCTACCTCGTCGTCCGCCACCGGTCCCGGATCGGCACGCTGGCCAACGCGGTGATCGTGTCGGCATTCGCGCTGCCGGGGATCCTCATCGGACTGGCGCTGCTGTTCTGGACCCTGAAGACCGACATCGGCAGCCACCTCCGCAACACCCTGGTGTTGCTGGTGTTCGCCTACATGGTGCGCTTCGGAGGCCAGACCATGCGCACGTCCCAAGTGGCGGTGGCCGCGGTGTCGTCCCGGCTGACCGACGCAGCCCGCACGCTGGGTGCCAGATGGGTGCGCCGCTTCCGGTCGCTGGAACTGCCGCTCATGGCCCCGGGGCTATTGGCCGGAGGCGGGCTGGTGATGCTGTCAGTGATGAAGGAGTTGCCCATCACCCTGCTCATCGCCCCGTTCGACTTCCCCACCCTCACCACCAAGGCGTTCAACAGCATCGAGGAGGCCTTCGTGGCCGAGGCCGGCATCTGGTCGGGCGTGCTCGTGGTGCTGTCGGCCGTGCTCACCTGGATCTTCGTCGTCCGCCGGGCCGATCATTTCGACTAGCGGTGCCCACGCAGGTCTATGACACGCTGCGGGAATGAGCATTGAGCCGTTTGAGGTCGCCGTCCCCCAAACCGACCTAGACGACCTGCACCAGCGTCTGGCCATGACCCGGTGGCCCGACACCGTGCGGCCGGGGTGGGACGACGGCGCCGACGTGGCCTACATGCGGGATCTCTGCGAGTACTGGGCCGACGGTTACGACTGGCGGGCCCGCGAGGCCTATCTCAACGCCTTTCCCCAGTTCACCACCACTGCGGCCAGTGAGCGGGTGCACTTCTACCATGTGCGCTCGCCGGAGCCCGACGCGCTGCCCATGGTGATGATCCACGGGTACATGGGCTCGGTGGTGGAGTTCCGGGAGATGATGGGCCCGCTGTCCGACCCGGCCGCCCACGGCGGCGATCCGACCGACGCCTTCCATATTGTGGTCCCGTCGCTGCCCGGCTACGGCTTCTCCGGTCCTACCGCCAACCCCGGCGTGGACATGCACCGCTGCGCGGAGGCCATCGCCGGGGTCATGGAGCAACTGGGCTACGACCGCTACATCGTGCAAGGAGGCGACTGGGGGGCGCTGGTCACCCGGCGCATGGCCGAGGCTTACGGCGACCGGCTCATCGCCGCCCACTTCAACATGCTCTTCGCCCAGCCCACCGCTGAAGAGGCCGCCGACCCCGAGAGGATGATGGAGGGAGTGACCGAGGCCGAACAGGCGGCCATGGCCCGCTCGCTGGAGGTGATCACCGGAGGCACCGGCTACATGGCCATGCTGAGCACCAAACCCCAGACCCTGGCGGTGGCCCACAACGACTCCCCCGCCGGTCTGGCCGCCTGGTTCATTGAGAAGTACCAGCACTGGTGCGACCTGGACGACGGCGACCTGGAGAGCGTGTTCACCAAAGACCAGTTGCTCGACAACGTGATGCTGTACTGGGCCACCGCCACTGCGGCGTCATCCGGGCGGCTGTATCTGGAGTCGGCCCGGGCCGGCACCTCGGCAGTTGATTCCTGGGCGGGCCAGATCACCGTGCCCACCGGCCACGCCGTCTACCCCCGAGAACTGCTGCAAACCCCGCGGGCATGGGCCGAGCGCCGCTACAACATCGTCCACTGGGCGGTGCAGCCCAAAGGCGGCCACTTCGCCCCATTCGAGCAGCCCGAGATGTTCACCGACGACCTGCGGGCCTTCGGCCGCCTGTTCCGCTGAGGCGCGCTCAGACCACTCGGGCACTGCGGCGGTCAACTATCCGATGGTCTTTTTCGATGATCTTGGTCACGTGGCTGAGGTCGAGTTGGCTAAGGCTCCAGCCATTGCGGAAGCCATGGCGAAGCAGCTCCAGATAGAGCAGGCTAGGACTGGGGTCGGAGTGCTCGGCGAGGTGCTGTCGAACAATTTCTTCCACAGCGGTTCCAGGAGGATCGATCAGCTCGCTAACCACACCCTCAGCGGGGCGCATGGTGAGCATGAGGTCGAGTGTGGCTGTGTTCTCGAATCCGGATGCCAGCCCCTTCACCGACCGTTGTCCCTTGTCCAGCATGGCGATGAGTTCCGGGACCACCTCTAGGCCAGCGGCTGCTATGGACCGCTGGAGGAGTTGCCACACCTTTCCTGAGCTGTTGCCAAAGAGCAAGGTTATGAACCCTCCTGGCTTCACAACACGGAGGCACTCTCGCAGTGCATCAGTCATGATCTGCTCGTATCGCTCAGCAGTCCGGACTTCGCCAGTGTCGACTCGGTCGATCACTGCCTCTTTGGCGGAGTCGGTGAACTCCGACAACCAGGCCTCTTGAAAGAGGTTCATGTCCGAGTAAAAGATGTTGGCCCCAAAGGGTGGGTCGGTAAACACGTAGTCCACTGAATGATCTTCGAGGGGCAGGGCATCGGCGCTAGCGCGGCGGTAGGTGATGTCGGGGTCGTCGTCAGGAGTCCAATTGAGGCGGGCGCGTCGCTCGTTCCTGATCCACTGGTCGGAGCGGATCGCGGCTTCGACCTTCCGGTTGAAGAGGTCGAAGACGTTCCACTCGTAGAACACCGGAGCGACGTAGTAGTTGGCGTTCGCCGCATTGAGCGGACGCTGGCGAGACCACTGGTAGCGCTTGCTTGCCCTAGTGAGAATAGCCGTGAAGGCGAATAGCAGCTTCTCCCGCAACGGCTCCTCATCCACATCGCCAATGGCGGCGTGAATCGCAGCAAGAGCACACAGATTGCGTTGCGAGTAAAAGGACGCCACCGAAGTCAGGCCGTGTCGACCCAATGCTGAGGCAACGTACATCTGACGAGACTTCTCAATCGTCACATCAGGCCACCTCAGCCCTGCCGAATTTGCCTCGTGAATCGGAGGACGATGAGGTTGTTCTATTTGAGTACGCGAGCAGGCGCAGTTGACCGAATCCACGACAGGCCTCTCACGGAGACGCCGGCACCTGCTGCCGACCGGCGCCTCGCATCGGGGACATGCCATCTGAGACTTTTTCCAGTCAGCGGCTTCCAAGCTTCGGTAGTAGATGAACCCTTCCCCGCAATCGGGGCACTCCATCACGGCCGACCAGACAGTCTTCGCGACCTGGGCGCAGTCGCCACAGATTTCGCACTGCGCTGCGTATATATGTCCAAGACGTTCGCGAGCGTGATCGATAACCTCATTGGCTCGCTTGCGCAAGTGATCCTCCGACACCTGATTCACATAGTTGGTCCCTATGTGGCGTCCGAGCACTGAGACGTCAAAAAGCCGTGCCCGCCGACCAGTCATAGCCGCAGCCACTCCTGTCATCCCGGAGCCCGCAAATGGATCAAGCACGATTTCACCCTCGCTGGTGAACGCCTCGATGAACGGCACGATCCCCGCTACCGGCACTTTGGTCAAGTACGCGTGGGCCATGTACACCGGGTCGCTGCGCTTGACCGCAACCATTGACGGCAGGGCGGGAAACCCGGTTTCGCTCACATCACCGACCTTACCCACCGAGGGTGACAGTAACGGGTAATGCGCCGGTACACTCCCGGCAGTCATGAGTGCAGGCAGAACCTAGTGGGCTTCAAAGAGGACGCAGACTTCGCACGCTTCGTGTCGGTGGGCGCAATTGGAACCGAAGCAGTAGCCAATCACCTTCAAAATCAGTTCAATCATCAGCCGATTGAGCTCGAGCGCTATGCGATGGCCAACAAGGTTTGGCAGACGAAGGTCAAGCGGCTGCGGCTGCCTGATCTGTTGTGTGTGCGGTGTGGCTTGAGAGTGGAGTCGAGGGCAAAGTCGAAGCTCAAAATCATGCTGTCGCATTCGGACACTCCCGGCCGAGAGTGGGACGCGGGTGGAATGCGCCAGGATGACCTGTTCGCGTTCCTCCACACCGACATCAGCCAGGAACCGCCCCACTGCGGCGTTCCCATCTTCTTTTCCACAAAGGCTCTCAGGGCTAGCGTCGCGCAAGCCAAGAGATCGGCACCGAAAGCTGCATCGGAAGGGTCCGAAATCACCCTCACATGGCCCTGTTGGGTTCCGACCAAGCGAGGGCAGTATCTCGGTGTAGACGATGAAGGCCGGATCGTGCTTTCAGGCGTGGACGAGAGAGTTCAGCGATACTGGCAATGGCGAAATTGGGCTGACCCAAGATTCGTCTACGTGGAGCCAGGTGATTTCATCACGGGAGACGAACAGGTTCTCGCTGGGGTCGTCGAGCAAGCATCTGACCCAATGTGCGCAGGCAAAACATGGGATTTGACCGCGGCCCTGCACTCAAGCGAGGTCGTCGAACGGTATGCAGCGGTCAAGGCAGCAGGGTCCGTAGAGCATCGTGGATTGTCCAACACTCTGTCGAAGATCAGCGGCGACGCCAACGAAGATTGGAGAGTCCGACTTGAGGCTCAAATCGCTCTTGCCCGGCTCGAACCTGACCCTTGGATCAGGAGAATCACGGAACAGATCTCAGACGCCGAGACTGAAGCCGACCAGAAGATGGAGGCAGTCTTGGCAATGTCCGAACTCCCGTCTGAAGCGGCGGCCATTAGTCTTGATCAAATCGCGGCAAATTCAGATCTTCCAAGCGAGTTGAGGGCAGCGGCAGCTTGGGGATTGGGACAGGGGTCAGCGCGGAATCCGGAACTCTTAATGGACCATTTCGTCGATCCAGAACGCCTCGTAGCGTTGCACGCAATTTCCTCCGTTGATGAACTCTCAAGCGATCTACAGCGGACACTCGTCGGATGGATGGCCGGAGACGAAGACAACCGGGCCTCGGCCGCTGCCCAACTTCTCCAACGCCACGGCTGTGTCGAGTCGCTTCTGGAGGCCACACAAATCGGCGACAGCGCTCGCCTGTGGGCACTTAGAGCGCTGGGTGAATTGCGCCCGACATTGGTTAGGTGCCTCGCCGGAAGCCGGTTGACTTCTGAAATCGAAGCGGTATTGCAACCGATGTGGTTGGGACAAGAGGATTGGCTTCGGCAGGATGGCAAAGAAGGACTAGACGCCCTCGACGTCCAGAAGATTCGATTCCGCTGAGGCGCTGCCGATCGACAGCAGATGGGTCTAGGCGAATCGGGCGGAGCGCATGGCCAGGAGGTCGCCGTCGGATGCCTCTAGCACCTCTCGGGCCTCGTCGGGGCCCTTCATGCGCAGCGGGCAGGACACAACTACGTCCATCACCTGGTTGAGCCGTCCGAAGGCGATCCAGCAGCCGATGGCCAGGGTCATCTCCACCACCAGCTCTTCGCCGAAGTGCCCGACCATGCGGTCCATGAACTCCTGGTCGATGGACAGGTGGTCGACCGCGAATTTCTCCGCGTACTCCAGAGCATCGCGCTCGGCTTCGCTGAAGCCGTCGTATTCGTTGCGATTTCCGACGTTTAGGTAGTCGTCCTCGCTCAGTTCATATTGCGCCAACGACGCAATGCGGGTGTCCAGTCAAACCACGCATTCGTTGATCTGGGCAATCCTCATCCGCAGCAGCTCCCGCAACCGCACGGGGAGCTTGCTCTCGTTGTACACCGCGCCGCTGAACGCCGATGCCGGTCCGGACAGCGCCGGCGTCATCATCCACAGTCGGTGCAGCTCCTCTTCGGGGCCGTCGGGAATCCGAATTCGTGCCATGCCTCCTCCTTGGCTGGGGTCGTCCACACAGTACCGCCCCGTGTTCCTCTTGCCCCTACAGTCGATGGAATGAGCGCCAATGGCCGACGATTGACTGCCATTGCCCTAGCGGCCTTGCTGGCCCTGTCGGCCTGCTCATCTTCTGAGAAGTCGGCCGAGCCAGCGGCGCCGACGGCTGATTCCACTCCGAGGGCAGAGCAACCACAGGCCCAAGCGACCGCCGAAGCCGAACCGACATCGGCGCCCGAGGCAACTCCTGGGGATTCACCGGACGGCAGCCCGCCTGAAGTGATCGAGCATGCCACCGACTGGCCCTTGCCCAATCGGGACAACGCCGCCACCCGGGCCACGTTCGACAGCCCGATCGACTCGTCCAACGTACACAGACTAGAGGTGGCCTGGACTGCCGATGTTCCCGGCGGCAGCACCTGGGGCAACCTGGCCACCACGCCGCTCATCTTGGGCGACCGGGTGTATGTGGCCGGCCTCGACGGCGGGGTACAGGCCATCGACCGCAAGTCCGGCAAGGTTCTCTGGACGGCGGGGCGCCGGGGCGGCATGTACGGCCCCTCGGGGGTCGTTGTGGGCTGGGGCAAGGTGTTCGCCACCAAGATCGGCTGGCGTCAGCGGGGCCAGCTCATCGCGGCCTACGACGCCGACACCGGCGAGGAGGTCTGGGCCACCGACATCACCGGCGGCGACCTCAGCGAGATCAACGTGCAGCCGTTCGCCTACAACGGATTGGTGTACGCCGCCACCAGCGGCTTCCCCGCCGGGGCCCGGGGCACCATCCACGCCCTGGACCACGCCACCGGCGAGATCGTGTGGTCGTTCGCCACCGTGGAGGACGAAGACCTGTGGGGAAACCCCAGCATCAACAGCGGCGGCGGAGCGTGGTATCCCCCCGCGCTGGACACCGAGACCGGCACGCTGTACTTCGGGGTGGGCAACCCCTACCCCTTCCCCGGCGCCCCCGGCTGGCCGGCGGGATCAAGCCGCCCAGGCGACAACCGGTGGACCAGCGGCACGGTGGCCCTTGACGCAGCCACCGGCGAGCTGCGCTGGGGGTTCCAGGCCTTCCCCCACGACATCTTCGACCGCGACCATGTGCTGGTGACGCTGGCCCATGCCGAAGACCACGGCATGGACCGTGACGTGCTCGTGACTGCGGGCAAGGGCGGGGTGGCATTCGGCCACGATCCGGCCACCGGCGAGGTGCTGTGGCGCACCTCGGTGGGCCAGCACCAGAACGACCACCTGGAGAGCTTCGACAAGCCGGTAGAGGTGATGCCCGGTGCCCAGGGCGGCATGGTGACTCCGGTGGCAGCAGCCGATGGCGTGTTCTACGCCGTGGTGGTCAATGCCCCCAGCTTCTACGAGTCGGACCAGGTGACCAGCGGTGGCGAGGGCACCCAGCTCTTCACCCGCCCCAGCAACGTGGTGGCCATCGACATCGCAACGGGCGACATCGAGTGGGACGTCGAGATCATCTCTCAGTTCCCTGACGCTCCCGCCGCAGACGCGTTCGGCGGCATGACGGTGGTAAACGACTTGCTGTTCACGTCCACGTTCTTCGGGGAGCTGTTGGCCCTAGATCGGGCCACCGGCGAGATCGTGTGGCGCCACCAGGCCAAAGGCGCCACCAACGGCTGGCCCGCGGTGGCCGACGACATGGTCATCTATCCCATCGGCCTCGTGGAGGAGCCTGGAATCCCCCACCTGCTGGCCCTGCGCCTGAAGCCCTAGTAGCTAGAGAACTAGCCGCTCAGCCCAACTCGGGAAAGCGGCTGCGGGTGCCGGCTTCGGCCCAGTCCATGTGGTCGCGCACGTATTGGTTGGTGGCGTCTTGGGCGGGCGAGTAGTCCCATGAGATGCGGCTGTCGTCGCCCGTGGCGGCGTGCACCAGCCGCCGGGCCCGCTGGGAGGCCAACGCCTGCTCCCGGATGGCGTCGCTGTCCCAGCGCTGGCTCACCTCGGCAGCGAATTCCGCGGCCAGCTCTGCATGGTCGGGATCGTCGGCCAGGTTGTCCTGTTCTTGCGGGTCGGCTTCCAGGTCGTAGAGCAGGGCGGGGTCGGTGTCGCAGTGGATGTACTTGTGGCGGCCCCGGCGGATCATGAACATGGGGTGGGAGGTCATCTCCGCGGTGTACTCGGCGAGCGCCTCGTCTGTGGGATCGCTCCCCCCGCTGGCCGCATCCCAAAGGCTCCGCCCGGCCAAGGGAACCGCCGGCTCTACCGGAGTGCCACCAGCGGCGGCGATGTCCAGCAGGGTGGGGGCCAGATCGAGCAAAGAGCAGGCGTTGGGGACCGTGGTGTTGGCCACCCCGGGACCGGCCATGATGAGCGGCACCCGCAGCGACCGCTCGAAGAAGCTCATCTTGAACCACAGGCCCCGCTCCCCCAGCATGTCGCCGTGGTCGCTGGTGGCGATCACCACCGTGTTGTCGAGCTCGCCGGTCTCCTCCAGTGCACGGATCATCCGCCCCAGCCACGCGTCGATGTAGCTGGTGTTGGCGTAGTAGCCGTGGCGGGCGTTGCGGCACTGCTCGTTTGTGTAGCCCACGGTGTCGGCCTCGATGCCCCGGCGGATCCGCAGGCTGTGGGTATCCAGCGATTCGAGATCCACTGGCTCGGGCAGGTCGATGGCGTCGTGGTCGTAGAGGTCCCACCACTCGGGGCGGGCGACGTAGGGATCGTGGGGGTGGATGAAGGCCACCGTGAGGAAGAACGGCCGGTCGTCGCTGTCGCGGGCGAAGTCGTAGAGCTTGCGGATGGCGGCGAACCCCACTTCCTCGTCGTAGTCGAGCTGGTAGGTGGCCAGGGCCTGGCCGGCCTCCGACAGGCTGTCCATGTTGTGGTACCACTTGTCGATCCGCTCACCGGCGTTGTCCCAATCGGGGGTCCAGGCGAAGTCAGCGGGGTAGATCTCTGTGTTGAGCCGCTCGGCGAACCCGTGGTGCTGGTCGGGCCCGATGAAATGCATCTTCCCGGCCAGCACCGTGCGGTATCCGGCCAAGTTGAGGTAGTGGGCCAGCGTGGGAACCGACGCCGGGAACTCGGCCGCGTTGTCCCACGCCCCGATGGTCGACGCCAACTGCCCCGACAGCATCGAGAACCGCGACGGCGCACACAGCGGAAAATTGCAGTAGGCGACGTCGAATCGAGTTCCCCGCTCGGCCAAGGCGTCCATCGCCGGCGTCCGCACCAGCGGATGGCCGTAAGCGCCAGTGAAATGCGGTGCCAACTGATCGGCCATCACCACCAAAACGTTCGGCTTGGCCATAGCCCGCGAGCATATTGGCGGTCAGCCCCTCAGCGTCGGCGACTCAAGTGGCCGATCAGTTCTTTGCCCAAGGGTCGATGAGGTCGACTGCCATACCTTCGAAGTGCCGGATGTTGCGTGTTGCCACGGCCATGCCGCGAGAACGGGCGATCGCCGCGATCTGGCCGTCGGACTGGGAAACAGGACGTCCAGCGGCCCGACAAGAAGCAGCTATTTCTGCGTACGCGCGTGCCGCTTCACTGTCAAACGGCAGCACACGACCAGCGAAGATCTCCCGCAGCATCGCCTCAACCTCTGTTTCCATGGCGTCTCGACGCTGGCCCGTAGGCATTATGGCAACGCCATAGAGCAACTCCGCCTCGCTCACCGCGGAGAGGAACAGAGTGGTTGCTGCACGCTCTGCCACCCATGCTTCAACTGCTGAATCCGGCAACGGGCGCATCAATTCAGAGACAACATTGGTGTCGAGAACAATCACCGCTCCTGCCTCATTCGAAACGAGGCGGCTCTGGCATGGCCTCTCTTGGGGGCAATTCCAACTCCACCCCGCCAAGATGGGCAAAGCGTTCGCGAATTGCAGCAGCAAGATCGGTGGGGCCCACGTCCTGCTCGACGGCGTCGCGCAAGATCAAACGGGCCTCTTCTTCCATCGACCGACCGTGACTGGCAGCGCGGATGCGAAGTCTGATCTTCACTTCGTCGTCAAGATTGCGAATGGTGATGCTCGCCATGTCCTGCCCTCAATCGCTCCCCATCAGCCTATCTTGACAAAGTGATTGCGCTGCAATCACTTTGTCTTTTAACCCGGAGAAGCTTGAACTCGGGTGCGGGTGGTGGCGATGGTGCCGTAGAACACGCCGATGAGGACGATGACCGCGCCGACGGCGGCGACAGGGCGGGGCAGCTCGTTGAAGAATGCGGCGGCCCAGATGGTGCCGGCCACGGTCTCGATAGGGGCGAACAGAGCCACATCGGCCACCGGGGCGAAGCGGGGGGCGTTGGACAGCGCCAGGCGGCCAAAGGGGTTGAACGCCAGGCCCATGGCGGCGATCGACAGGTAGGCCCGCAAGTCGAGTGACAGTGGCGACGCCCAGTACACCAGGGCCACCACTGTCATCACCCCTCCGATGGACAGTCCCACCAGCCGGCTCATGTCGGGATAACGGCGCCACATGGTCAAGCTCACCGCAAAGCCCAAGATGGCCACCAAGCCCAAGAGATCGCCCTTGAGGGTGGGCTCCCCCACCGAACTGGACACAATCGCTCCGATGCCCGCCATGGTGATGGCTATGGCGACAGCCGTCGTCCGGCTGATACGCTCCATCAGCCAAATCCAGGCGCACACCGCGGCCATCAGAGGCACTGCCGCCACAATGGCCACTACATTGGCCACTCGGGTCTGGGTGACGGCGATGACGAAGCACAGTTGGCTGCCCCCGGTGAGGGCCCCTATGACCAGTTGCTGCCAAGGGTGGCGGCGGAACGCCTCCAGCGGCCAGCAGCCGTCCACCCGGTGGCTGAGCGCGGTGTAGAGCGGCACCGAGCAGCACGCCACCCAGAAGGAGACATCCACGGCGTCGGCCTCCGAGAGCCGGATCCACAGCGAATCGGTGGACACCGACAGCATCCCCACCCCGGCGAGCAACCAGCCCAGCCGCCGACGGTCACTGGACTGGGCGACATCCATTCGGTGGGCCGTAAGGGACTCGAACCCCTGACCCCCTGCGCGTCATGCAGGTGCTCTAGCCAACTGAGCTAACGGCCCGGAATGTGCCAGGCTAGCAGCATCAGTAGCGAGTACGGGGAGCCGCTCAGATGAGCACGAGGCGGGTCGCAATTGTTGGCGGGGGGTTCGCGGGGCTGAGCGCGGCCTACACGTTGAAGAAGCGGGGCATCACTCCTCTTCTGCTCGAGGCTTCCGAGCGCGCGGGCGGGCGCGGCAAGGGCGAGAGGGTTGAGGGGTTCTCCCTGGACATGGGGGCATTTGTTTTCACCACCACCTACGACACGGCCTTTCGCATCTGCGAGGAGCTGGGCCTGCCGCTTGTGGAGTCGACGATGATCTTCGGCCACCACCGCAATGGGAAGTGGGTCACCACCACGCCCGACCAATCGCTCCTGAATTTTGTTCGGCAGATTCCCGCGGCTTTGGCCATGGGCTTTCTCTCCCCCTCAGGCCTGCGGGCCGGTTCCAAGGTGATGCGGCAGTTGTATCGCCAGGAGGAATTCCTGAGCTTCGCCAGCGACAGCCGTCTCGCCGAGATCGACGACGACGAGACCTTCGGCGACTACCTCAGGCGGCACAAGGTGCACGAGAAGCTGAAGATCTCGCTCAGCGGCCCCCTGAAAATGGTGTTGGGCGATGCCGCGCCCGCAGGCCAAGCGCTGATGCGGGCCTACATCGGAGAAACGATGCTCAGCGGCGGCAAGGTGTACATGCCCGAGCGCGGCATCGGCTCGTTCAATACCGCGCTGGCCGACGCCTGCTCCGATGCGATCCGGGTGTCGAGCCCCGTCCGGAGAATCACCGTGGCCGACGGAGCCGCGACCGGCGTGGTGGTCGACGGCGAGACCATCGAGGCCGACGCTGTGATCTGCGCCGTGCCCGGCACGCAAGTCTCTGCCCTCATCCCCGAACTGCCCGAAGAAACCCGCCGCGCCCTCAACACAGTTGACTACTCAACCGGCTGCCGGGTGGTGATAGGCCTCGACCGCCGCCCGCTTCCTGCGGGGTGGCACGGCGCTCTCTACCCCGAAGACGACGACACCCCGCTGCTGATGGACCGGACCACCTTCCTGCCCGCCTGCGCTCCTCCCGGCCACAGCATCCTCGACCTGCTCATCGGACTCGACCGGGCCAAAGAACTCATCCCGCAAGACGACGAGGAGATCAAGCGCCAGATGCTGGGCGCAGCCCGCCGCAACGCCCCTCCCGGCTCCGCTCTCCCCGCCGACGACGAGGGTCTGTTCTTCCGCGTGTACCGCTGGGAAGAGGCCCTGTGCATGGGCAAGCCCGGAATGCTCGCCCAGATGGCCAACATCCATGAGCAGCTTGCCGGGCGCATCGACAACCTGCACTTGGCCGGCGACTACATGGGCATCCCCTCAGTAAACGGCGCCCTCTCCAGCGGCCACCACGCCGCCACCCAGGCCGCAGACGCACTGGCCTCTCGCGCTACCTAGGCGGGGCCGCTGGAGCGCTGGCCTTCAGCTACGCCTGCGAACTCCTTGCACTAGGCGAGATGTGCGCTGCCACCGGGAGCGGTGGTGCCTGGTTGGGACGCGGAGGGTTAGGGAGTCGGAGAACTGGTAGAACACGGCGCCGATGAGGGTGAGGATGATGACGTAGGTGGCGGCCAGCGCGCCGAGATCGCTCTCGCGGGAGATGCCGAGCTCGGCGATGACGATCGAGAACTCTCCGTGGGCGATGAGGGCGGCCCCTGTGCGAACCCGGCCGGGTTTGCCGATACTGGCTCGACTCGCTGCGATCCAGCCAGTGGCGAATTTGGTGGCGATGGTGACGGCGGCAATGACGACCGCGGCCACGGCTACATCGGGGACGAGGTCGAGGTCGACTTGCAGGCCGAAGAACACGAAGAAGACCGCAGCGAAGAGGTTGCGCAGCGGCAACAGCAGCCCGCGGGCATGCGAGACGATGTCGCCCGACAGCGCGATGCCCACCACGAAGGCGCCCACCGCCGTAGACAGGTTGAGGCGCCCGGCGATGCCGGCGAAGAGCAGGGTGCCGCCGAGCAGGGTCAATAACAGCGCCTCGCTGGACTGGCTCAAGGCGATGGCGCTCAGCCGGTCGCCGAGAAAATAGGCGGCTGCGAGCACCGCAATAACCACCAGCAAAGCCACAATGACGGTGACCGTGGTGCTCAGGAGTGAGCCGCCGAAGATCACACCCGACACGATGGGGAGATACAGCACCATGGCGAGGTCTTCAATGACGAGCACGCTCAGGATCACCGAGGTCTCGTGGTTGCCGATGCGGTCGAGGTCGGCGACGAGCTTGGCCACGATGCCCGACGATGAGATGTAGGTCACGCCGCCGAGCAAGACGGCGACGATCGGGTCGAAGCCCAGCAGCAGCCCGGCTATGAAACCAGGCGGGAAGTTCAGGGCGATGTCGACGATCCCGGCCAGCGTCGACCGCCGCACGTTGTCGATCAACTCGTGGGCGGAGAACTCGAGTCCCAGCATCAACAGCATCAAGATGACGCCGATCTCGGCCCCCACCTCGATGAACTCTTCCGACGCCGGCAACTCGACGAGTCCGCCATCGCCTAAGGCCAGTCCCACCATCAGATACAGCGGAAGTGCGGGCAGGCCGACCCTTCGAGCCAGGCGGGCGACGATGGCCAATACCAGGACCACCGCCCCGAGCTCGATCACAAACAGATCGCCGGCCGTGTGCATAGGCTAGCCCGATTCGTTCAGAAGCTTGGTGGCCGCCTTCACCGCGGCCGGGACGCCGACAACTACTGCCGTGCTGCCGGCTTCAAGGCGGTCGGCACCGCCAGGAATGGGGATGGAGCCCGAGTCGTTGACGAGCGCCATGACACCTGCGCCGGTCTTCGCCCTCAGCTGGGCCTCGGCGAGGGTGAGCCCGGCCAGTGATGACTGCGGGTCGATCTCGATCCACGAGATCACAAGATCCTCCAGGCGGTGCACCGCGTCGTCGAGGTGCTCCAACACCGGGTTGCCGCCCAGCAGCTCACCGAGGGTGTGCCCCTCGTCCTCGGTCAACACAACGCTCTCGCAGGCCCGGTCGACATCCCTCTCGTCGTAGACCACCAGATCGCGCCGACCGGTCTGATGGACCACCACGCCGAGAAAGCGGCCCGCATTCGTCTCCAGGTCGAATCGAACCCCCACACCGGGCAAATCAGTCTCAGTCGCCTTCCCCACCGATCTCTCCTCCCAGTCGTGGACAAGCCCGCATCACCAGCAATCTTGACAGAACAACGCCACCAAAGTGACCGATCAGGCAATTGTGATTGCGCCACCTGTTAAGGTCTGCGCCCATGTCGATTCAGGTTCGCAAATCATGGCGGCGTGTATTGGGGCTCGCGGCTGTGGCCGCGACTACAGCTGCACTATGCGCGGCGGTGGCCCTTGCTCCTGCCGCGTCAGCCCAATCGGCTGGGGATGTAGCGCTAAGGGATCAGTTGATCGCCAATCAGGAGAACCTGCTGAATACCTACCGGTGCCGATTCAACGTCGATGTCGGCGCGGTGCCGGGCGGTTGCCCCAATCCAGATCAGGTAACGCCAGGGGTGGCGCCGCAGAACCCCACACAGCAGGACATCGACGTGCGGGACGGGCTGATCGCGAACCAAGAGGCTCTGTTGAACGTGTACCGCTGTCGGTTCGACGTCGACACCGAGATTGTGCCCGGCGGCTGCGTTGACGGAGCGCCGGCCCCTGAGCCGTTGCCGGCGCCGCCAGCGGGCCGCTACGACCCGTTCTACACCCAGTGGGTGCAGGTCGGGCCAATGGACGTGATCGCGCCGGCCGTGGTCGACCCTGCCGCGCTGCGGCAGGTGGCCGCGACCATCGAGGCAATGCTCGCCAACCGCCCCGACATCATCAAGGAGATGGCCCGCCACGTTTATGTCGTCGTTGCCCCATCGCGGATGAAGCAGGGGGAGCTGCCCGAGATGAAGGCGGTGCCACAAGCGGTGTTCGACGCCTGGGGGCAGCCCGACCGCCTCGACCATGAGGTGGTCGGCGGGTTCGGACCGTCGATTCCGGCGTTGCCGTTCGTGTTGGCGAGCGCAGACAACGCCTTGTGCACCGCCAATGACTCCCATCCCGATGAGGACGTGGTCGTGCACGAGTTCGCCCACGGCATCCACGCCGTGCAGCGGCAGGTTGACTCCAGCTTCGACGCGGATGTGCTTCGGCTCTACGAAGATGCGATCGCCGCCGGCCTCTGGGCGCCCAGCCACTACGCCGCCACCAACCACGATGAGTATTTCGCAGAGGTGTTCCAGTCGTGGGCCGATGTCAACTCCCGAGACGACGGCTTCGTGCACAACCCGCCCATCGCGACCGCCGAGGAGGTCGCCGAGCACGACCCAGACGTAGCGGCCTTCATGACGGAGTGGTTCGGCCACATAGAACTCACCTCGAATTGCCACCGCGACCCCGCCGCTCGCGACAAACCCGTAGTCCTTCCCGAGGACCCGTCCTAGCCGCGGCGCTTGGCCAATAACTCCGCGCCGTCTCCGCTCAATTCGGGTAGTGCGATTGGCCGGGTTGAAATCGCTGTGGGCGCTGGTGCGGGTGGGGCCATGATGGTGAAATGCGTTCTGTGGAGGAGCTTGTGGCTGCGGTGGATGCCGCGTTCGTCGAGACAGGACGCGGGCTGGACGGGTGGCCGGATCCCCACCCTGATCGCAGGCCCCAAGAAGAGGAATATTCGCGGGTTACGAACCCGCAACGCTGGAAGATCTTGGCCGCCCGGGCCGAGGCCTGGTTCGCGGCTATGGCCGCCGCGGGCATTGCCGAGATAGAAGAATCCTCCGTGGCCTGGCGGGAGCAGCCGAGGATCCCTGTGGCCCACACCTTCCGAGCCGTGCCCTCGGCCCCGGGCGCAATCCCGCTCGTAGTCGCTTGGAACCGCCTCGACGAGGATGAATGGCCTGCCGTCGTGCTAGGTGCTGGCGACCCCGCCGAAGTTCTGACCATCGTCCCCGACTGCGCGTGCGACGCCTGCGACTCCGGGTCCCAAGACACCCTCGACGAACTCGACGAATACGTGCTCAGCGTGGTGACCGGCGACTACCGCAAACTCTGGCGAGGCAGGAGGGAGATCACCGTCTACTCGAAGGAGCAAATGGGCTGGTCGGGCTTCGAAAGGCGGCGGATGAAGCTCTGGAAATTGCTACCAGGCCGGTTTGTGGGAACCCCGTCTGCGGCCCCTCCGGAAATGGCCGCCACCGGCTACTACACCACCAAGCCAAGCAGCTACCAGGGCAAGCCCAAATGGTTCCACGCCTCTATCAGAGCCATCGTCTACAAGTTGGTCAACAACAGCGACAGCCCAAAGAAGCTCCGCCGCCAAAGGAGCCGCCGCAAGAAGGTTGGCAAGAAGGTGGAACGGGTCTTGACCCACCCCAGAAGATGGCACCAACTCCACGGATCACCCTGGCTCGATAGCAACCAGAAGCACTGAGGCCAAGTGATTGAGGAAATTGCCGAACTACCCGATCCCATCGAGGGCCCGAGCTTGACCGAAGTGCTCGCAGAGATGAGAGGCGACGAGCGCTTCTAGATGCCACAGCTACCCTGAGTTCCGTGCGCCCTATGCTCGCCGTACTAGTGGTCATCGCTGTCAGCTGCGGCAGCGGTGCCGATACCGCCCAGCTGCCCGACCCCACATCCACCCCGACCCCGCCGCTCACCAGCCTCGTCACACCAACCCTCGCCCCAACTGCGACCCCCTCGTCGACCGCCACTGGAACGGCCGTCTACGTGACGGCATCGGGTCTGGAGTGCTACACCGAAATGACCGCCGACGTCGAATACGAACCCGGCATGGTCGACGAGGGAGAATTCGAGGGATTCCCCACGTTCGAAGAGGCCGTCGCGGACTGGTGGGAGAACGGACCCGGCAAGTACAACAGCCCAAATGAGCCGCTAACCCAGTCCTCCATGGAGGCCAACAAAGCCGGCTTTCGCGACAAACGCGGCAACATCCAACTGCACCTCTACGGCGAGCAATTCATCAATGGCCTCTGGGCCATCAGCAGAGTCGAGTTCTGCCACAACCCATCGACCTACATCCCCCGCTGACCTAATGCGTCAAGAGTTGACGGGTTGACGGTTGACGGGTTGACGATTAGAGTGAGTGTATGACTGAATCCCCATCGGACCTGAAGACGCTGCGCGCTTCCGACATTGAATGGGAGCAGAATCAAGATCAGATTCAGTCCAGCGAGCAGCTCTTGAATGAGAGCGTTGAAATGTTGGTTGACGCGTTCCACGAGCGTCTAGCGGACGCCCGACACCTCATCGAAAAGATCAGTGCAGACGAGGCCTGCGAACTCGGCGCCAAGGCAGCCGAGGTGGTTGTAGCCAGCGCCAGGTGGTCGCGGTTGGTCGGCGACCGAATCGACACATCAGAAGCTTCCAGAGTCTTGGGAATCTCCCGGCAGGCCCTGTCGAAGCGACAGGCTGCTGGGTCTTTGTTGGGCCTCCCCGGACACAACACCACCTGGTATCCGACGTGGCAGCTCGACATCGAAACCGAATCGATCCGACCCGAGGTCCGCGACATCATAGGAGCGTTCCGAGATGCCCTAGGGGAAGGAGCCGACCCGTTCCTGATCGCCTCATGGGCCTCCACCACCCAGCACGAAGACCTCAACGGCCTATCCCCAGCTAAGTGGCTCGCTGACGGCAAGGACACAGAACAACTCCGTCGAGCTGCCCAACGAGCGGCGGAACGTCTAACCCAGTGACCGACTGGTCACGCTTCCCAACCTTCCGCATCACCCCCGAGACCAAGCTCTGGCGCATCCACAACACTGACGCTCATCCGGCCTACTTCAATGACAGCGACAGCTGGCGATTCGGACCGCCGCCTACCCACAAGGGAAAGTTCGGCACCTGCTACCTCGGACTCAACGACCCCAGAACCGCTTATGTGGAGAAATACGGTCGTACCGGCGTGATCACCCCGGAACTGCGACACCGTGATGGACTTAGCGAACTCACAATTGCAAGCCCGGTAGACGTCGCCGATCTGACCAACCGCTCAGTCCTCGGGAACTTCGGTGTCACGGCATCACATTCAACCGACAGCGATTACGGCCCATCCCAAAGGCTTGCTGGCGACCTGTTCGATTCTTCGCTCGGCGGAATCCGCTACCGCATCAGCCATGACCCCCAGATGGAACTCGAAGCCATCGCCTTGTTCGGCGAGCCAGGCGAACACCCTGAGCGGTTCAATCTAGCCAAGACAACGAACCCAATCCCCGATGACCTGATCGACCTCTGCCGTGAATTCGGCATCGACAACCTCCCCAACCCCCTGCTCCTCTGACAAAAGTGTCCTCCACAGAGCTTTTCCTAGGTGGAGGCCCAGACCGGCGACCGACTTCTGCGAATGACCCGCCTAGTCACAGGTGAATACCGATCGGCATCGAATTCATGATGCCTGAACCGATATGACTTGACGGGTAGGTGCCAAGACCGATCAAGAGTAGGAGCTAGGAGTTCCGCCGGCCCTCGTCCGCAGGAGGACTCTCGTGTGCCGTGTCGGTATCGCTGATGGCGTCGAGCAACTCCCGGTGGCGCAGTTCATCGATTTCCTCCTTGAGCTGCAATCGGCGGAGCAATCGGAACGGAATCAGAATTACGTTCCAGACCACGTACCACAACATCACCCCGATCCATGTCACAGAAATCACCAGCACCACCACCACAGGGGCCACCGGCACAGCCCAACGTCGCTTGGGCATTGCCCCGTAAACGACCGGAATGATGCGTTTGGCCGAACCTTCGAAGCTCAACGGGGATTCCATGATGACCTGCTCGGAGGGCAAGCTCTCCTGACTGCCCATGTCTTCAGGCTAGAGCACCATTGCCAGCACACTCTCCAATGGAGCGCCGGACGGGATTTGAACCCGTGAATCAGGGCTTTGCAGGCCACTCCCTTAGTCCGCTCGGGCGCCGACGCGGGTGTGGCCGCCGGAGCGGCCAGCGCTAAACCGCAGCCGCTCAATTGTCATTCCCCCTCCGTACAATCGGAGAGGTTTGTCCAGCAAGTTGCCTGCACACAGAACAATGGAGGGCACCAAGCATGATCGAGGCAGTCAGTCCTGATTCGCCGCACTACCAGCGGGTCATCGAACTTGGAAATGCCAACAGCGCGACCTTGGGTTTCTTGCCCTACGAAGCGATTAAGCAGGCCGCTGATGAAGGCAGGGTGCTCGCGTTCGTTGAAGACGGCGAAGTCAAGGGGTACGCGCTCTATGGGAAGAGGGTCAGAACGGGAGACATCTCTCTTACCCATCTCTGCGTTGAAAAAGATCAACGAGGACAGGGGATCGCACGCGAGCTAGTTGAGGGCATCGTCGAGCGCAACTCCCACCGGGCGGGGATCCGCTTGTCATGCCGCAAGGACTACGACGCTAACGACATGTGGCCCGAGCTCGGGTTCACGCGCTGGGGAGAGAAGCCTGGACGCAGCCGCGCAGGACACCTCCTCGTGACGTGGTGGAGGCCCATTGCCGCCCATACCCTTTTCGAGGACCAAGACCACGAAGATGCTCGACTACTGGTTGCCATTGACACCAACATTCTGTTGGACATCTTGGAAGAGCGCGGCTTCCCCGCCTCGCGGGCACTGACAGCAGACTGGGTCGCTGAGGTCGCAGAGTTAGCGGTAACTGCGCAGAGCCGCTCAGAACTCTCGGATCAGCGTTCTAGCAGCGAGAGTATTGAATCCTCACTTGGCGAATTTGTGACTCTGGAGCCATCCCGCGAGGCATGGCACGCAGAATTGGAGGCGCTCCAGCAATCACCGTTCGCTAATCGCATAGGGGCCAGCGATCTTCGGGTGGTCGCACAAGCAGCGACCAGCGATGCCACGTACCTTGTGACGCGAGACGAGGATCTCCTCAAGCAAGGGAACCACATTGAGCAATTAAACGGCTTGAGCCTGATTGGCCCAGACGACTTCCTACTACGCCTCCAAGCCTTAGGAGGCGAACACAGCCATCAGACACGAGTCATCGCCGCTTCGGGCATGTCTGTGGCACCAGTCTCGAGAATTCCAACGAACGCTGTCCTGGCCGCATACTGCGACCACCAGGTAGGTGAGCGTCCGGCAGAATTGCGACAACGCCTCAGTATTGCCACCGCGCACGGAGGACGTATCGAACAAATGACGACTAGTTCTGGGGATCCTCTGGTGCTCGGAGCGATGTACCGCGAACAATCCCGCGTAACGGTGACAGCGCTCCGTAGCGCCTCTGGGCAGCAATCGTATCCAGCAGCCAGGCAGATGATTCATCACCTGCGAATAGTTGTCGCAAGAGACGGGTCGGCGGACCTTGTCATAGAAGACCAGACGCAACCATCGGTGAAACGGGCACTGCGCGACGAAGGGTTCCGGTCCGTGGGATCAACTTGGAAGGCAGTAGTTCAGACCGACATGTTCGGACCTGGCGATGCGCTTCCGCAGGAGTTGAGCCAGATCGGTTGGGACAGGCTGAACGCGAACCTGATCCGAGAATATGAGCGGTACGCTTGGCCCTCGAAGGTGTTCAGCGGAGCCGTCACTTCCTATTGTGTCCCGATCAAGCCGGAGTACGCCCGCGTCCTCCTCGGGTATGAGGAGCCCCAGGCCAGGCTGTTCGAGATGCATCTTCTAGCGGCCGCTGCCCGTGAAAACACCTACTACATGACGCCTCGTCAATCCCTAGAGGCTCCCGCAAGGATCATCTGGTGGGTCTCAGGCGGAGGGGCATTCGGGGGCGTGAGAGCTATGTCGTGGCTGGACGCCTTCGACACCGGCGATCCCCGTCGCCTCTACCGCAAATATCGCGATCGCGGGGTGCTCGACGAGCGGCAGGTTCTAGACAGCGCCAAGCCGTCCGGAAAGGACAGCCACGCCACAGCAACCGCATTGCTCTTCAGCCAGACGGAGATCTTCCCCGAACCAATCGCGATGGACAGGGCACGAGAGTTGTGCCCCGCCATGACCACAGACGGTTACTTCATAACGACCCGGCAAATCGATGAAGCTAGTGTCCAGGCATTCTACGAGGAAGGGTTGAGGCGAGATGACTGAGGAAATAGCAGAACTCGATCAAGACCGGATGATTGTCCTGTCCCTCAAGCCGAGATTCGCCGAAGCCATCCTCGCCGGCACAAAGACGGTTGAGCTGCGCCGCACTACGCCCAAGATCGAAGTTCCGACGCGGGCCCTGTTGTACGCGAGCACACCGGTGCGAGCACTGCTCGGCACATGCATCATCACCAGTGTCACCTCGGCCCCCCTCTCAGACTTGTGGCGCGAGTACGGCTCTAGAGCCGATCTGTCCTATCACGAGTTCAAGCAGTACTTCGAGGGTGTGGAGGTGGGCACCGCGTTAACGCTGGACGAGCAGCGACCTCTGTCTAGGAGAGTGCCTCTCCAGGATCTGCGGGCAAGACCAAGGGGCTTCCGACCTCCTCAGAGCTTTTCTTACGTCGATTCCAAGACCGGCGACCGACTTCTGCGGATGGCCGCGTAACGAATGCGCCCCCACTGGTTACAGGCGCTGAGGTCGGCGAGCTGAACCTCCCGGGATTTCACGCAGCCTGCACGATTCCCCGGGAGGTGCGGGTTGTGTTTGCCAGAAGATGTGTCAGACGGCAATGGACACCGAATCGCGGAATTCTTCGGTATTCTGAGCCCAAGGGTCTCTGGTTCAGGACGGGAATCTGAGCAAGCCCTGACTGCCGTGTTGGATTTCAAGATGCCGGGGCGGATTAGCGATGCAAGACGAGTTTGAACGTGCTGTGGAGATCGGGCGCGAGAACGAGAGATTCATCAGTTTAGGGAAAGCATGGTGCGTCCACATCCGCACTGATCGTTCCCTGTTGGGTGTCGGCTTGATCGAGGAGATGACCGGCCTGCCGGTTACCGGCGGCAGGTTTACTTGCGATTTCGCCAGGTCGCCGGTGGGCGTCTCTGGAATGCAGCTTGAGGTCTCAGCTTTGGAGTTCTATGAGGACAATTGCATCGGGTGTCCCGACCGTTCTCCTGGTGAGATAGTTCCGAATCTCGGCACTTGGGCCGACAACCTCATCGCCGAGCGTTCTCGGCGTCAAGCTGTCGAGGCGGAAGCCCAGCGCGTAGCTGATGAGGAACGACGACTTCGCATGGCTGAACGTATTCGTCTGGGGGCGCAACTCAGCGCTGCCAGCCAAGAAGTGATCGAAGCGGTAAACAAGCTCGACGCCGATGTTTCGGATATAGATGCTGCTGACTCCCTTCTAGACGCAGCTAAGTTGGCACCTGAGTCCTTTCCCGAAGCTGTCAAGGAGATGATCTATCAGGATGCATGGCAACTTAGGCAGGCGGTGCTCTTGGAAGTCTTGGTGGCTCTCGACTCGCAAGATAGTCCCCCGGCCTTGCACTCCTTGTGTGTTGACGCTGCTGTCAACGGCTGGGCGAGCGCAGAAGGATTTGGGTATCTGAGCGAACAGGGTGCAGCTGACGACGCCTCAGATGAGTTTCTTAGTGCTGTGATCGTCCACGCAGCCGAAAAAGGACCTCCTTGGGCCCGAGAACAGGGCGACAGCGCGGCGCTGCATCACTATCACTTTCTGGTACCGATAGCGGTGGAGAAGAGAATCTCGGCCTTGCTTCGGCATGGAGAACCGTGGTTCAGAGCTGCGGCGGGAAGTGCCAGCCAGTCACTGATCTTCGAGAAGCAAGATGTGGGAGAGCGGCTTCTTCCCGCCCTCTTGGATGGGCTTCGATTTCATGAGGACCCGACAGACCATAGAGTCGCCGCTGCCGAAGTATCCACAGCTGTCGGCCTTGTGCTGCAAGGTTCGACGGAAGTTGCCGGAGCTGCGATCAAGAGGCGCTGGGATCGAGCGTCGCCCGAGTATCGAGTCCGTCTCATTGATTGTTACCAAAGGCTCTTGTGCGACTTTCCCCGGGATCAGGAGGTTCCAATCGAGGTCACCCGTGCTGCGCTTGGTCTGGCAGTTGCTGCCCTTTCGGTGCCCGAAGGCCCGCAGTCTCATCTTCCTCTTTCTGACAACTATCAGCACAGGGCCGCAGACCTCCTCAGGATCGCCACCAGGAGGTGTCCGGCGGCATCGCCTTCGACAGATCTGCTACTGAACCTGCTCTTGGAGTGGGTCGAGCGAAGGAGCGCCCTCGCTGAATCCCAACAAGATGACGTGCTGGATGAGATGGCGAGAATGGGAAACCGCGTCAGTATGGGGAAGATAATCGACGACATTGGCGCTGCTGCCATTGCAGCTGGAAGCAGCAATCCAGCTGCGCTTTTGAGTCTCTGCGCTGATCTCTACAGCGGGAGCGATTCCAAACCCGATGTCCAAGTCGAAACCGTGAGAATGGCCGGTTCGGCGGCCGAAGAGTTTCCTGAGCATCTCAACGATGCGCTACCGCTCATCTACACGGCGATGCTTAGCTGTTCTGCCCATAGAGGTTGTTAGCTCGGGCTGGTAGCTCCGCTATTGGGTGGGCCTCCGATGCCAGTGTGGTGGTTGCGTACTACCGCACTGAGCAAGGGAGGCTCGATGTCGCACGCTAATGCACGTTTGACTCCGGCTGGGCGTTTGTTGATGGTCCAGCGGATCGAGGCGGGGATGCCCCAGGCCCATGTGGCCGCGCAGATGATGCTGTCGCGGGCCACGGTGGCCAAGTGGTGGCGCCGCTGGAAGGCCGAGGGGCCCGCCGGGCTTTTGGACCGGTCGTCTCGCCCGCACCGGTCGCCGCGGCGCACTGGCTCCAAGACCGAGGAGCGGGTGTGCCGGCTGCGCCGCCAAAAGCGGTGGGGTCCGGCCCGGATCGGCGCCCGGTTGGGGGTGCCGGCGTCGACGGTGCACAAGATCCTGGTGCGCAGCGGGCTCAACCGGCTCAGCTGGATCGACCGGCCCACCGGGCGGGTGATACGGCGCTACGAGCGCCCCGAGCCCGGCGATCTGGTCCATTTGGACGTGAAGAAGGTCGGAAAGGTGCCGCCCGGCGGGGGGTGGAGGGCCCACGGCCGGGGCAACGCTGCCGCCCGGGGAACGAGGCGGCGGCCCAGGGTCGGCTACAGCTACCTGCACGTCGCCATCGACGACCACAGCCGCCTCGCCTACGTCGAGGCCCTCGACGACGAGACCGCCGACACCCTGTGCGGGTTCTTCGAGCGGGCCCGCATCTGGTTCCGCTCCGTCGGCGTGGCCATAGACGAGATCATCACCGACAACGGGGCGAACTTCCGGTCCAAGAAATTCGCCGCCCAGCTCGCCCGACAAGCCATCGCCCACACCTTCTGCCGGCCCTACCGGCCCCAGACCAACGGCAAAGCCGAGCGGTTCAACCGCACCCTCGCAGACGAATTCCTATACGCATACAAATTCAGATCAGAACCCGACCGCCGACGCCGACTCCAAACCTGGGTCCACCACTACAATCTCCACCGCCACCACACCGCCATCGGCGGCACACCCGCCTCACGCGTCCACAACCTCTATGGGCATTACACTTAGCGCACCGATAGGTGTGCGCTTCTCAGGGATAAGGGCTGCGATGACGGCCACACGGGGCATTCCACCAGAGAGCATCCCCCCTCTCTTGGCCCAGGCTGCAGCCGCAGGACTGCAAGACAGATATTTGGCAGTGATTGGCGAAGCCGTGAAGGCAATGCAATGTATGCCCGCCGACCTGATCGAAACCAGAAAGACCGTTATCCAACTCCTCTTGATCGCGACTGCTTATGCTGCGGATCGGCTGCAAGACCAGTTGGTGGAAGATGCCTTGAGCGCCGCGCTACGCCTCGCCCGGTCAGATGACGAGTTGCTGCCTACCGTGGCGAAGACCGCCCTCCAGGCAATAGACCTAATGCCCTCATACAACGCCCGCAAGGTACTTCTATGGCATTTCATGCTGCGGGAGCAGGAAGAATGGACTGACGTTGCTATCAACGCACTGCGCCCGGACGACGACCCGCAATACGAGGCCCTTTCTTGGGACGGGAAGGACGGAGAGGATCTGCTCGGAGAACTCGCCCGCCGAAACCTCGCACCCCACCAAATTGAGTCGCTTGCCGATACCGCAGCAGAAGCGGGTCGCACTAACCACGCCCGGTGTCTCTTTTCCGCAGACACCCTCGCCGAACTCGGCCGACCGGACCTCAGCGCCGAGGTCTTCCGCGCCCGCCTCGACGAGATTCCCGACACGATTGAGAACCGCTGGCAGCGAAGATCCATCGGCCTTGTCCTTTTGCGCCTAGAACTAGAGGACGCAATCTCCCTGGACGACCGCGAGCGGCAGTCAGGGATTGTTGAGAGTGCAGCGAGCCTGCTTGGCGAAGACGGATCACACGATCCCGATTCCCCTCCACCCGCATCCGCGCTCTCTGGTGATTCCCTTGGCGGAGCCCTGAACGATATCGCCAGAGGCTCCAGAAACTCCGGCGACACCAGAATCCTCCGTGAGATTCAAGCCAGGACCGCCCTCGTCGCCTCCTTGAACAGGATTTCGTTGGGGGAAGACGCAACCGGCGACGACCTCAAGACTGCTCTAGACGATCAGGTAGACAGTCTTGGTCCAGGTACCGATGGCGATGTCATCTGGGCCTTCACGGAGGTCATCGAATCGCTGGTGTGCGGTGTTCGTTGGACGAGGGCTTGCTGGGACGCCGAGACCGAAGCAGACCGGTTTGCAAAAGCAGCCCGACTCCGCGCCAATGCAGTAGTCCAGAAAGCACAGGATGCATGGCCCTCCGATCTAGTGGCAGCCGCCGAAGAGCTGGCATACCTCGACGACGAGAACGCCCCACGACAGATTGCGGCGCTGTTGCGTCGCGTTCCGCTACCGCCCCGCTTCACAGACAAGCCTCGGCGACCAACCCCTATCCGAGATGAGGACCAGCAGGCACCTGTGCCCTCAGTCGCACTAATCGCACGGCTCCACGGAGAACCGGTCATGCGGCCGACGGTCCTTCGTCCAAATGCCATGCAACAGCTTCAAGTAGAGGCGCGTGTGAATGAATGGCCCAGCAACGCAGACGTGCTCGAAGTGGAGTTCATATCGGTGCATCCCAAAGACTTCCTATACGCATCGAAGCTGGCCTTCACACCGGACCAACTGCGCCAACCCCTAGAGGTTCGGATAGCGGGAGAAAGGCCATCAACCGATCCCCCGCTGAGCTTAACAGCGTTAGCGAGATTCCGCTGCGGCGGAAAACGGGTGGAGGCCCGCGTCGTCGGTAACCCCTCGCTGGAAGTGGCGACGTTTGATCCTAAGGCTGCGATGCCTCCAAATCAGCCAGCGGCGGCACGGCGACTCCATGAGATGATGGGCGAACTGCGGAATAGCTACCCGCAGCTACCCGAGGAGGACAGAAACGACGTCCACCTCCTGTTCGAGGGGGTGCTCAGGTTCGCCCATGACGCGCTGGACAACCGGCTGGGCGCACAAGAAGACATCGACGAGGCATGGTTCCAAAGAGAACTTGTGTCATTTCTTCGCGCCGACCGGTTTATCGGTGCCCGACTCGAGCAACAGGTCCGCCGGGCTGGTGGGCGAGCTGATCTCATCCTCGGAAACACAGTTGCCGAACTGAAAGTGGAGAAGGAGAACCCAATCTCGCTTGCCGAAGCGGAAACCAGGTTCGCCGCCCAGGTGGTTCAATACGCCTCTGCAGGGGATGCGCCAATTTCCCTTCTTATCGTCCTCGACACTTCACCTAAACGCGCTCCTGCGGGGGTGATGGGAAACGAGATGGCATGGGCCTACCCAGAGGTCGCCAGCGGACCCGACCCGCTCATCCCGTCTGCTGTCGGAATTGTCATCATGCGAGCTACGTACCCTCGACCAAGCGACTTCAGCCACTAACTTCTTGCCAGGAAGAGAAATCGGACACCCTGACCAGCGCCCGCTCAAAGAAAACCAGCCGGAACAAATCACAGACCGAACAACAACATGGGATGCTCAAACGTCGGAGCCCGAGTCTCGAGTGGCGTCTGTTGGATCGAGGACCCGTACCCTCAGTAGCGTGAGTTCTGGAACTAGGCAGTATCAAATCCTGGGTGTATGTGATGAACGAACGTGAAGCGCCTGAAGGTCTCGCCTTCCTACGAGAGATTTGGGGGCAAGAAGACAGCTGTGAAGCTGCTACAGACAGAGAGTTGCCGAGGTGGGGAACAAAGGCTCCAGCTTGTCTGACGCAGATTGGCACGGTTCTATCGTTTGTCGACCGCATGGCGTCATGTTGGTGGGCGTGCGATCAAGGCGACCATATGATCCAGTACTTGTGCGGAAGAGTAGAATCAAATGCCCGAGCTGCGTTACGTCTGCTTAGGTTTGGCCTATACGACGAGTCACTGCTCATGTGTGGATCGTTGGGAGAAATTGCCAATCTGCTGCAGCTTTTTTGTGTCGAAAAAGAAGCGCGCGAGCAATGGACCACCCTGTCAGAAGACAAGCGAAAGAAGGAATTTAGCCCTGTAAACGTACGTATTCGAATTGAACAGCTTGGGACTTCACCGCTTGTTGCAAAGGACCGATACGGTTTGCTCTCTCAAATGGCAGCGCACGTGCAACCTGATACGAAGCCTCAATCGCATAATCACGCAGGTGTCCCCTCTGTGGGTGGGTTCCTGCAAGGCGAGGGAGCGCTTCTCTGCCTTAATGAAATCGCACGCCCGTTGTCGGGCGCGGCGACATTTGGAGCAGCGCTCTTGGACCTTGAATCGGAAATCAAGGAACAGATCTATTCCGCGGCAAGAGATTTAGTAAAGACCACAGGGGGCGTAGTTGTCACAGAACTTGAGAACCTCCATCAGCACATACGCGAGGGATCGCTTCCAAATTGAATGTAGGTTATTTTCCTGGGTTTCCTGAGGACCGGCTTGTGTGAACCGTGGACTCTACTGCGAGCCTCTAACCTACTGTTCTGCCAAGTGAGCTAGAGAGCCACTCAAGCCACAGCTAATTCAGCGGGTGCTGTTGAGGTCGCGGAGACTCATGAGGGCCTCGTCGTCAGGGATGTCAGCTGGCCAGCCGTATGCCTCCGCAACGGCAGCATTTAGGGTCGCGTGTGCGTTTTCGAGCCACTGAGGGCGCTTGTTGTAGAGATTGGTCAGGGTTCGCTTCTTGAGCTCCTTCGCTGCTCTCTCATCGTGCGGTTTCGGCTGCTTCGGATAGCCAGGCACCGGCACGTCCACCCACTCAACCAGCTCAGGCGGGTTGATCCACCGGTCGCGAAGTTCAACAAGCTCTCTTGCGGCCTCGGCGATAGCTACTGCCCGTGGGTCGGTTGCATAGTCCTCAGGTGCGACGTCAGGAGTCAGGCCTTCAGGAAATGGATAGGTGGCAAAAGTGGTGGACGGTGTGTAACGCGGGCGGTCTTCAAGGCTTGTGCCTAGCCTCAGTGACCACATCTCGTGAAACCGGCTGTGGAGAACGCCAAAGGTCGTGTCATCGTCACGAGCTATGACGATTAGTTGGTGATCAGGACAGATTCGCGTGTCGTACCAGACAAATACGCGATGCTTGGCGACAGTCGGAGTTGCGATGTATCGCGATACCCCGCTCAGCGCCTTCCACATGCCTTGCCGTGGCTCGACGTGGCGCCACCAGTGCTCGCGATACGTGGCTCGACGATTGTTTTGCCGCATTGGCTTGACATGCTTCTCCACCCACTCAAATGGTTCTTCATACAATGCAGCGGCGTACTCGGACATTATCCAGCCGAAGTCAATGATCCACTTGCCGGCTGGCCTGCGTGTTACGTCCATACCATTCACCCACGGCTTGAGGACATCGGTGTTGTTCCGACCGTTCGGATTGGCTGGCAACTGGAGCCATTCCAGTGCCAGGTCGGGACCAATATCGAATGGTCCTCCTTTCGTGTCACCCATGAAAGCGACGTCGGCGTTCTGTGGCATTGTTCCAATTGCTTCAGGATCGACGCCCCCGCTACCGCGGCGCGCCGTCAGGTCCGTGAAAATCTCATCGACCTGCTCCCCATTGAGGCGGACATCTGCAACTGCCTCTCCAGCCCCCGAGAAGCAAATGAGGGAGACACGCACCGCAGCACCGTCGATCGTCCACGGCTCGTCGCTCCAGGAGTCAAATATTGGGTGATCGTCAGTAGCAGCCTGCAATGCCCGTCGATTTGCTCCTCCCCGAATCGAATTTGTCGCAACAAGCCCCGCCCGCTCCGCCTTTCTCTCTGCAATTTGCCTCCCAGCCTTTTCGAACCAGTAACAGACAAGATCTGCTTCGGGTGGAACGCGCCCCGAGTAGGCGGCGAAGAGCCGTTCCACGTAGTCCTCGCCTAGATGCGTCTTCAAGAGCTTTCCACCGAGAAATGGAGGATTTCCGATCACGATGTCTGTCTTCGGCCACTCTGGCTCAGTGCCATCTGCTGTCAAAATCGCGTCACGACACTCGATTGTGTCCAGCGGTTTCAAGATGGGCTCCTCAGTTCCTGGAAAGCCATTACGCCGCATCCACTGAATGTGGCCGATCCAGACAGAGACGCAGGCTAGTTCCGCGGCGTAAGGATTGATCTCAATCCCCTTGACGTTGGAGGGATCTACCTTAGGGAACTCGCGCTGAAAGCCAAGTGCCTCCGCTTCCACCTGTATCCGATGCTCGAGGTCCTTAAGCGCATGCAGAGCCAGGTAGAGAAAGTTCCCTGATCCGCAAGCAGGATCGAGGACTATGAACGAACGAAGCCGAGCTAGGAACTCTCGGTACCGCTTCTCAGCCTTGTTGCGGCGTGTAGTCCGTGTTCCACTCGATTTCGCCGTTTCAGCTCGTTCCAACTCCGAAGCGATCCCCCTCAGCTCTTCTTCCCATTCAATTTGCCATGGGCGGATCACCATCGGCTCAACGAGCTGCATGATCTTGTCTCGATCTGTGTAGTGGGCGCCGAGCTGCACGCGCTTGCTGGGGTCTAGTCCGCGCTCAAATAGCGTCCCAAGGATCGAAGGGTCGATTTCTGACCAGTCGAGCCTCGAGGCCTTCAACACCATCTCGATATCGGACCTTTCCAATGGCAGCGCAGAGTTGTCCTCGAACAGTCCCCCGTTGAACCAGGCAACCTGTTCGAAGCCGACTCTTCCGCCTGAAGCCATTTCTTGGAAGAGGTCGCCAGCAAGCTCGGTGAAGCTCTCCGGCTCCATTCGTGCCTGTTCCAACATTCGTTCAAACAGGTTGTTAGGTAGCAAGGACACATCATCGGCAAACATGCAGAAGATGAGACGGTTGACGAAATGGGCGACTTCCTGTGGATCGTGGCCACGTTCCCTCAAGGCATGCGCGAGGGATGCGAACGACTGGGCCGCACTCTCCGTGAGCGATTGCCGGGACTGCAATGGCTGTAGCTGGTCCGGATCTGAAAACGCGTGTTTGAGCAAGTCACGCTTGGCCGCGTCAGCAAGATCCTCCAATTCGATCTCATGGGTCTCACTGACGGTGTTCGTCCAGTTGGTGCGGATTCGGATTCTCTCCATATCGGAAACGATCAGCAGCGGTGGGTTCTCCAGCGCCAACGAGTACTGGCGCAGCTGCTCAAATGCTTGGTCCAGGTTGGCCTTCTTCCCTTTGTATTCCCAAGCAAAGTGATGCCGCTTCCACACGTCGGCCCAGCCGTCGCCACCAGTTTCCTTACGCGCTCCACGCTCAAAGCAGTACTCGTCGCCGGAAGGGTCAGCCTCCGCCGGAGTTTGCTCCCCCAACAGCCGGCACAAGTCAATGAAGTGCTCTTGAGAAGCCGAGCTCTCTTTGAGTGTGGAAGACCTCCACTTGGCGATGAAGTCGTGTGGCGTCACGGTCAGCCCATCACCGGCCTGGCGTGACGGAAGCAGCCCCCTGTCCCACCTCCGGTCTGCGGCCGGGATGTGGTTGGAGAGCGGTCCGCTGAGCTAGACCCCTGTGCGCTACGCATAGAGCATCGTGGATCCATACCGGATGGAGAATCAATCATCAGCGCAGTAGACCAGCGGCCTCTAATGCTCCTCAAATTCATCGAACGCGATCTTAGGAGTGGAACAGTCCTCTGTGATGGTGAAGGGAAAGTGCCAATAGATCCGGTAGCCACAGAAGACTGGCGTGCTCACAGACCGGCGGCCTATAGCTACGCTCAGTTGCCTGAGCAAGGGTCAGGGACCAGAACGGCCAGCTGATGGCTTACCCTTCTCCCATTGCTTTGCAGCTTCGCGCGTCGTCCTGCGGCCTTCCTGCCGAATATTGCCTTTACCGAGCTGACGACGCAGTTCGCCTTCCCGCCGATCAAGATCATTCGTGATGCCGGAATGCTTGATCTGGCCATTCGGTCCGACGAACCGATACTTGTAGGTGTCTCGCTTTGCTGTCACTGCCGCCTCCCAGCGTGAGGTAACTTACATGATTGAAAGTAGTGTACCGCCTGTTTCACCATTCACAACTTGGGTGTATTCCCCTTGCTTTGTCCTCTTGCTCTCCAAGTGCTGCTCGCCACCGTTACGCCTACGCGAAACCCGGGGACACCCAGCCCCTCCGACCAATCCATGAAGGTTCAGTCCGTATACCTACTCTGAAACCATTTGGTTTGGTGAACCGCCCTAGCTGCGGGCATCCCGATCTGCCATTTGTCATCGACGCGCGGATAATGGGGCCATGAGAGCATTTGTCAGCTCACTGATGGGTGGGCATTTTGTTTCGCTGCGGGAGTCCGCAGCGGCCGGGGTCAAGGCGCTTGGCTATGAGCCCGTTATGGCTGAGGACTATGCGGCATCTCCTAGCAGCCCGCAGGTGGCTTGTCTTGATGGGGTGCGCTCCGCCGACGTTGTCGTTCTGATCTTGGGTTCTGAGTACGGAAGCAAGCAGAAGTCGGGCAGGTCGGCGACCCACGAGGAGTACATTGAGGCACGAGAAACAGCACGACCGGTCCTAGCCTTTATCGAAGACGAAGCCGAACCAATCACCGAGCAGGCCGAGTTCATAAGCGAAGTGCAGGATTGGGTTCAAGGCCAGTACACAGAGTCATTCAGCGGGTCAACTGATCTGCAAGCCAAGGTGACCAAATGTGTTCATCGGCACGCTGTAGCGCACGCAGAAGTTCCCCTCGACGCGGATGATCTGGTGGGACAGGCCAGATCGCGTTTACCCGAACGCTCTTATGGCGGACAGGCGCAACTGATCCTGTCAATCGCTTGTGGTCCTTCCCAACCTGTACTGCGCCCCGCAGCCCTCGAGGATGAAGAGCTCCTCAGATTCCTGCAAAGTGAGACACTCACTGGACCTGCCGCCGTGCTCGACCTTTCGTCAGGCACTAACTCGGCTATCAGGGGGAATGCGATCATCATTGAACAATCCCCAAGCGGGGCCAGTGTGTCTGTCAGCGATTCAGGCAGCATCGTCATCTCTCAACTCGCCATCGAGCACACCAGCTCACCGACGGTCCTCCCCGCCCTCATCAAGGAGTTCATCGTTGAACGCATCTCTCGTGGACTGCTGCTCGCCGGGCGAGTACTCGACCGAGTGGACCCGCAGCAGAGAATCCGACACGTTGCAGTAGCCGCTGCGGTGCTTAATGCCGGATACCTGTCGTGGAGCACCCGAGAGGAGCGAGGCCGTAATCCCCACACCACGACCATGAATCCATTCGGGCAGGAACGGGTCGAGGCCACCTTTTCCCCTCCGACTCGGCTTCGGACAGCGCTCTCGAGTGACGCGCACCGCATGGCTGAAGATCTCGTCGCCCTTCTCCGGCGCAAAGCGGCAGAAAACCCCTTCCAATGAGCCCCATTTTCGAGACTGAGCTTCTCCGGGCGCGGTGGCGCCGGCGCCTGGCATCCGAAGCGCTAGACCATTCAGACCGGGACGACTTCTCCCTCGGCGGCCTAGGGTCTCGCGTCGAAACACCTACCGTCAGATTGCTCCTCTTGCCACCCGACCCTGACGCCGACACTGTGGAATTCGACGACCAATTCTGGGAATGGCTCGACCAGCACAGGTACATTCACATCGGGGACGGGCAAATCCACTTAGGTCATCAGATAGTCCCCGGAGCTCACGCAGCGGCGCTAGCAGTCGAAAGCGGTGAGCGAGGGAAGTGGAGGAGCTACACCGCTATCCACCGGAACGGGGCTATCGAGGTAGGGCTGGGCGACCGCGGCGGCGCAGTCCGCTCAGCAGGTGGAGACGAGGCCGCCCGCCATTTCTGGTTGAAGCCGGTGGTCGCCTTCTCATGGGCAATCGGCGAGCTGGCGCGTGCCATCCCTAGAGGCGAGACCGAAGGTCCGTTTCTTCTCGCTGTTGCCCTGCGAGACACAGAAGGTGCCCGCCTTGGACACTTTGGAGAGGGATGGCGGGAACCTTGGCATGGGGGTTTCCCCATTGACAGTTTGGGACCCTGCCAATACAGACACCTGCTTTGGCACATTGAGATCGATCAGCTACCCGACGACACCCCGGCAGCGCAAGCCTTGGCGTTCAGCGCCGGGGACCGGATCGATAACGCTTGGGGCAGTAGATCGAAACGCTACCTAGACCACCGCGGCAGCATTGAAGGAGAATTCTATTTTCAGCGCATATAGAGAGGAGGGCTAGCAGGGAAATCGGTTCCACCGATCACCCTGACTCGTTGAGAGATACCAGCACAGACAAATCATGGCCAAGACGGTGAGCACCCCCTGGAGCGCCGGACGGGATTTGAACCCGTGAATCATGGCTTTGCAGGCCACTCCCTTAGTCCACTCGGGCACCGACGCAGGTGTGGCCGCCGGAGCGGCCAGCGTTGACAGTGTATGGGATCGGGCTGATCATTCCACATGGCGTTTAGGGTGTCGGCCATGAGTGATGGCGGCGTCCGGTCTCCTTTGGAGTTGCTGGACGTGATGGGGATTGTGGAGGCGGAGGCGAGCGCGGGGTTCCGCCACCTGGAGGTGTACTGCCCGGATGGGCTGTTGACGCTGCTGTGGCACGGGCCTCGGGAGGCAACCGATGTGGTGGTGACCCTGGGCGGGGCCATTGGGGGGTTGCTGGGGCCGGCTCGGGCGCTGTATCTGCGGCTGGGCGAGAACTTGGCCGACGAGGGCATCGCGGTGATGCGGGTTCACTACCGGCGACCGGGGATCATCGAGCGCTGCCTGCTGGATGCGGCTGCTGCGGCCGACTTGGCCGCTCGGGAACAGGGGCAGCGGTTCATCTTCATGGGGCACTCCTTCGGAGGGGCGGTGGCGGTGCAGGCGGGGGTCGCCCTGGGGGAGCACACTGCGGGGGTGGTGGGTCTGGCCACCCAGTCGGCGGGGTGTGAGAACGCGGCGGCGCTGGGGGGCACTCCCCTGCTGCTGATGCACGGCGGGCAGGATCAGATCTTGCCGGTGCAGGCCAGCGAGGCGGTGCGGGCCCTGGCTGGAGGCGGTGAGCTCGTGGTGTATCCCGACGCCGACCACGGGCTGGCCTCGGTGGCCGATGAGATCGCCACTACGCTCGCCGAGTGGATTCCGGCCCGGTTCGCCGAGCATGCCAACAGACAAGGGAGCTAATTCGTGGGAGCAGCTGAAGATGCCTTGATCGGGCCCGACGACGACAATTTCCATCTGCCGTCAAACCACCCATGGGAGACCGAGACCTGCTGGTACGCATTCTGCGTCCCCGAGCGCAACCTGATGGGATACCTCTACACCTGGATCCGCCCCAACCTGGGCATCGCCGGGGGCGGCACGCTCGTGTGGGACGACACCGCCTATCTGCCGTGGGAGGTGCCGTTCTTCGACTACAACCACAGCATCCCGCTGCCCGAGGGCCTCGACCTGCGCGATGCCACCCTGCCCACCGGGATGAGGGTGAAGGTGATCGAGCCGCTCACCAGCTACGAGCTGGGCTACCGCTACCCCTACGGCGACATGTTCGAGGCCGAGCTGCGCTTCGACGCCCTCACCCCGCCCCATGTGTTCACCCGGGGCGAGCCTCCGTTCACCATCGCCAGCCACATCGACCAGCCCGGGCGGGTCACCGGGCGCATTCGCCTCCACGGGGAAGACATAAACGTGGACTGCTGCGCCATGCGGGACCGCTCATGGGGGCCCCGCTCCGACCTCCAGGGCTTCCGCATCGGATACGCCTTTGCCACCACGTCTTCCCAGAGCGCCTTTCTGTGCTACTCGCTGCCCAAACCCGACAGCGACCCCATCAACGCCGGCTACTACCTGCGCGACGGCGTGCGGGCCGACATAGTCAGCGGAGAGCGCCGGGTGGAGCGAGACCCCGAACACGGTTACGCCACCGCCTTCGAGATCGAGGCGGTCGACGAACTGAGCCGGGAGCTGCGGGCCACCGGCACCCCGGTGAGCCGCATCATCTTCAACCCCTACCCCAAGATGCTCACCTGGGTGAGCACCACCGCCTGGGACTTCGACAGCGGCACCGGCTGGGGCGAGGACCAAGACTGCTGGCGCCCCGACCAGTGGTCCGCCTACCGCCGCAGCCTTCGCCAATAGCCCGTCACCAGTAGTCTCTGCGCCATGTTCACCTGCCGATTTGAGCTGCGAGTTCCCCCGTTCGCCGATGTGACCCATGCGCAGTTGCACCGCGAGTACCTGGACATGGTCTCGTGGTGCGACGACAACGGCATCGCCACCGTCATCGTCTCCGAGCACCACGGAGCTGACGACGGGTTCATGGCCTCGCCGCTGGTGCTGGCCAGCGCCGCTTTGGCTCGCACCGACAACATCATGGTGGCCATCTCGGCCCTGCTGCTGCCGTTCCACGACCCCATCCGCATCGCTGAGGACATCGCGGCCATCGACCTGATGGCACCGGGGCGCCTTTCGGTGACCATGGGGGTGGCCTACCGGGAGTTCGAGTTCGACATGTTCGGCAAGGACCGCACCCGCCGGGGTCGCGACACCGAGGAGGCCATCAAGCTGATCCTGCGGTGCTGGAGCGGCGAGCCGTTTGAGCACGAGGGCCGCACCATCTGGGTAACCCCCAAGCCGGTTACCGAGCCCCACCCCGTGCTGATGGTGGGCGGATCGGTCAAGGCATCGGCCCTAAGAGCGGCCCGACTGGGACTGCCCTTCTCCCCCTCAACGCCCGACCAGTCGCTGGCTGAGCTCTACTACGAAGAAGCGGCCCGGCTGGGCTACGAGACCCCGTTCGCCATCGTGCCCGACGGACCGTCGATGGTGATGGTCACCGAGGATCCCGAGCGCACTTGGGCGGCGATCGAGCGCCACGCCCTGTACGACGCCGGGCTGTACAACAGCTGGCAGTACGACGACCACCACAACCTCACCGCGGTGGACGCCGACGATGTGGCCGGGCTGGCAGCCAGCGGACAGTGGGATGTACTCACCCCCGAGCAGTGCGCCCAACTGGTGCGGGACAAGGGCAGCGCCATGCTGCACCCGCTGGTGGGCGGCATCGACCCGGCCATCGGCTGGGAGAGCCTGGAGCTGACCAAGAACCGGGTCATGCCGCTTCTGGCTGCCGATGGCTGAGTCCGGCGAGCGACTGCTGAGCCCGGACGAACTGGCCAAGCTCAGCCAGCCTCCCCGGGCTGAGCTGGTCGAAGCCCTGGATGAGGGCTCTACGGCCGCGGTTGAGGTGTTTCGGCGCATCGACCGGGCCTATCGCAACTTCATCGACGGATTCGGATCGTGGATCGCCCAAACCCAGCGCTTTGTGGACGACCGCTACGGCGCGGACGGCTTGGCAATGGTTGGCTCATCCGACGACGCCTATCGTTCGGCGCTTCTGCACAAGCTGACCGACGAGGACGTCACCGGCCGCCACCGCCCTGATCGGGCCGACCACATAGCCGGGCTCATCGAATCAGGCGATCACGAGGCTGCCTTGGCCGCCTTTGACTCCTTGACCGCCAGCTACCGACGGATCCACGATGTGGAGCGCGACCGGGTGGCGTCGGTGCTGTCGCAGGTTTACCGGGCCTGGGGGCCCGACGTGCTGGAGGAGAGCATCCGCTTTGCCGGCGAGCAGACGCTACTGGGATGGATGCCCCACGACGTGGCCCGACCGGCCGAGGTGCGGGTGCGGCAGTGGGCCGGCATGCAGAAGGGCAACTTCGCCGACATCACGGTGGAGGAAACCGACGACGCTTTCGTGATCACCGTGCATCTGTGCGGCACCTGCGGACGCCAGGTGTCCGACGGCTGCTACGGAGACACACTGGACTTGGCAGTGGTGGCCGAGGACCACCCCCTCACCTTCGGCAAGGGTCCGGCGCCCATCTACCGCACTCACGTGTCGGTGATGCACTTTTGGGTGCCGATGGAGCGCACCGGGGTGCCGTGGCCGGTGATCCAGTGCCCGGCAGGATTGGACGCAGGTCCCTGTCGGATCACGCTGTACAAGGACCCGGCGGCCACGCCGCCGGAGGCCTACGAGTTCGCGACGCGCTGACCAGCGCAAAGGCATCGGGGCGATCAACAACCTGGGAGCGGATGACCGGGCTCGAACCGGCGACCTACACCTTGGCAAGGTGTCGCTCTACCAACTGAGCTACATCCGCAGGACGGCCCAGCATAGCAAGCCGCCGCTGGGACACTCACAGCAATAGATCAGCTGCCCGCCGCCTCCAGAAGGGCTGCGGCACGCGGGTTCAACTCCAAGTCTTGGGCGATGCGGCGAGCGGAGGGGCTCATCTTTACCAAGGTCTTGGCCAGCACTTCGGTCATGTGGTCGTCGCCCAGCTTGTCGGCCAACTCATCGAACTGGGTTTGGAGGAACACCAGGCACAGGGCGTCCTCATGGGTCTGCACCCGGGGGTCGGTGCTCAGTCCTTTCTTGGTCACGATGGCCGACACATCGGCGGCAAAATCATCGTCATAGCCAGCCGCGATGACGATGTCGGCCACCTCGGCGGCATGGCGCTTGCCCTGCGCGGCCCGCCATCGCAGGTAGCCAGCCCTCCCCTCGGGATAGTCGGTGCGGGGAAGCGCCCAGCGCCGCAGGTGATGGGCCCGGGCCGCCACCTGCTGGGCATCGTCGGCATCGGGGTCGAGGCGCTGCACCCATTCGGTCATCATCTCGGCGTGGGCCTGCTCCTTGGGCCGGACCGCGCTGCCCACCACGATGGTGTGGGGATCGTCGGCGTTGGCTGCGTCGACAGCTGCCAACGCGGCGCTGAGCCGTGAACTCGGAGATTTGGTGTCAGTGCCCACGCTTGCCGTTCAGGAATCGGCGGGAGGGCGCAGGTCCACCCGCAGAACCAGAAAACCGTCTTCGATGGCGGCGACCGCGTCGCCGATGATGGCGAAGTCCTGGAAGTCTTCCTGGGCCCGTCGGATGAACAGGGTCCGTTCCTCACCACCAACCGGCGGCAGCGTGCGATTCCTCACTGCCTCAGCCCGCTCCCGGAACCGAGTGATCATCGCCTCCACGTCCAGTTCGTCGGCCATCACCTGAGCGTATCGTCTGCCTCGGAGCTGTCCGACGAATCGGCACGACCCCGCCGCGGACTGTCGCCGGCGCGCACCCAGTAGACGAAAGTGCCCAACAGGGCGATCACAGCTACCGCAATCAGCAGAGCCATCACCAGCCGGATTTCGTCGTCGGAGTCGGATGGCGACGGAATCGACCCGGTGTCGGGCTGTTCGACCTGGGCGATCGGTTCCGACGACGCCGTTGCTCCGGCAGTCGAGCCCAGCGCGACCATTCCCCACAGAGTGAGCAGGAATAGCGCCCCAACCAGCAGCACCTTCGCACGCACGGTACCCAGTCTCGCGCGACATCTCGGCGCGGCAAGACCGGTCACTTCTGGTGTTGGGGACAGGAATAGGTGGTGCGCCCGCCGATGGTCCGCCGATCCAAGAACTCCCCGTCTCGGGGGCATGAGCCGCCCCGGACTCTGGCGTGGTGGAGATCGCCGGTGTGCGACCCTCCCCGCTCGGCCAACTCGGCCACCGTGAACCTGATGCTCTCAGCCAGCCGCTTCGTCTCGGACTCGCCCAGCGATCCCGCCTCCCGGGCCGGATTGAGCCCCGTTCGCCACAGGATCTCGTCCACCAGCAGGTTGCCCAAGCCGGCCACCCGGTGCTGGTCGAGCAGTCGGGCCTTCAGCGCGGTGCGGCTCCCCTCCAGGGCGGCCGCCAGTTGTTCCGTGGCGAGATTGAAGGCATCGGGGCCGAGGCGGGCATCATCGGGATTGAGCTCTACGCCGCCCAGGCGCCGGGGATCGACAATGACCAGGGTTCCGTGGTCGTGGAAGCCCAGTTCGAATCGGCGCCACTCGGGAAGGACCCGGGCGCTGGAGTACTCCAGTTTCTCGATCACCGCGTGATCGTCCACCACCAGCCTCCCGGTCATTCCGAACCGCAGGCCCAGCACGGCGCGGGCCGAACCGCCGGGATCGCCGAAGTCCATCATCAGGAGCTTGCCCGTGCGGCGTACCGCCACAACCGTTTGGCCATCCAAGGCCAAGCCCAGCGCGGCGGCATCCGCGCCTCCCTTGATGAACCAATCGTCGGGAGCATGCACTGTGGCAACCGTGCGGCCCACCGTGCTGGCGGCAGCCCGGCGGTAAAACTCGACCTCGATGATCTCAGGCAGCGAACCCGGCCCTTCGTGGCTTCAGACCGACTCGGCGGTGGCCTTGTCGGCCGCGTGCAGCAAATCGGCCACCACATCGTCGCTGTGCTCCAAGCCGACCGACACCCGGATGGTGCCGGACCCGATGCCGGCGGCCTCCAGCTCCTCAGGCGTTAACCCGGCGTGGGTGGTGGACGCGGAATGGGTGACCAGCGTCTCAGGGCCGCCCAGCGAGGTGGCGATCTGGGCCAGCTTCACCGCTTCCACGAACCGCTCCCCCGCCTCGTGTCCTCCAGCGAGGTCAAAGGCCAGCAGCCCGCCGAACATCCGCATCTGGCGCCGGGCCAGATCGTGCTGGGGGTGGGAGGCCAGGCCGGGATAGCGCACCGATTCCACCCCGGGATGGCCCGACAGCGCCTCGGCCAGCTGCTGGGCGGTGGCGCTCTGGCGCTCCAGGCGAACTCCCAGAGTGCGCAGGCCCCGCAAGCCGTTCATGGCGTCGAACGGAGCGGCGTTGGCCCCCTGCAAGATGGCGAACCCCCACAACGAGGCGATCAGGTCGGCGCTGCCCGACACCACCCCCAGGGTGGCGTCGTTGTGGCCGCCAAGGCCTTTGGTGGCCGAGTGCAGGCTCAGGTCCACTCCATAGTCGAGTGGACGGGTGATGCTCGGCGGGGCGAAAGTCGCGTCCACCGCGGTGAACGGGCCACCGATGGCGCCCAGCTCTTCCAAATCCACCAAATCCAAGCGGGGGTTGGCCGGGGTCTCGGCGAACACCAGCATGGTCTGGCCCGGTCGCACCGCGGCTTGGAAGGCCCCCGGCTCGGTGCCGTCCACAAAGGTGACCTCGATCCCGAAGCGGGGACACACCGCCTGGAGCAGAAACTGGGTGCCGGAGTAGAGCTGGCGCTGGGCCACGATGTGGTCGCCCGACGAGCACAGGCCCAAGATCACGCAGCTCACCGCGCCCATGCCCGACGCGAAGGCCCGGGAGGCCTCCGCCCCCTCCAGCTCGGCCATGGCCTCTTCGAAGGCGGCCACGGTGGGATTGCCGTTGCGGGTGTAGTAGTGGCTCTCGGCTGGATCGAGGGCCATGCGCCGGCCCTCGTCGAGCGAGGGAATCCGGAACGTGGTGGTGGGGTGGAGCGAAGGGGCCAACTCGGCCCCGCCAGAGCGCCGACCGGCCAATACGGCCAGGGTGTCGGGGTGGGAGAACCCCGCAGGATCGGGAGCAGCCACTGTTCTCTGGCTGCTGGCAGCCTCGTCCCAGCCGGTCTCAGCTGACACCGCTGCCCACCTTCTCCAAGAAGTCCTTGATGGCCTGCCCCACCGCCTCCACTTCGAGCAGGAATCCGTCGTGGCCGTGCGGGCTGTCCACCACGGTGTAAACGCATCGGCCGCCGGCCGCCACCACTGCGTCGTGGAGCTCCACCTGCTGGCGGGGCGGGTACAGGGTGTCGCTGGTGATGCTCAGCGACAGCACCGGCGAGTTGATTCGGGAGACCGCCGCAGCGATGCCGCCCCGGTCCCGGCCGATGTCGTGCAAGTCCATCACCCGGTTGAGCACCAGGTAGGTGTTGGCGTCGAACCGCTTGACCAGCTTCTCCCCGTGGTAGTCGAGGTACGACTCCACCTGGAACCGGTCCCACAGGCCGTACACCGAGTGGACGTCGAACAGCTCCCGCCCGAAGCGGTCTTCGAACACCTCGTCGGATCGGTACGTGATCTGGGCCAGCGACCGGGCGATGGCTAGCCCGGCATGGGGGCCTTGTCCGGGCGGGTTGTCGTAGTAGTCGCCCCCCTGCCAGTTGGGGTCTAGCGCCAGGGCGGTGCGCCCCACCGCCGACCAGCCGATCTGCTGGGCGCTGGCCGCCATGCACCCGGCCAACGAGCACACCGAGCTCACCCGGTCGGGGAACATCACGCCCCACTCCAGGGCCTGCATGGCCCCCATAGACCCGCCAACTACGGTCAGCCACCGCCGCACGCCCAGATGGTCGGCCAACCGGCGCTGGGTGCGCACAATGTCGCGCACCGTCACCGTGGGGAACGACGAGCCGTAGGCGGTGCCGGTGTCAGGATTGGGCGAAGCCGGGCCGGTGGTGCCCTGACAGCCGCCCAGCACGTTGGCGCACACCACGTACAGCTCGTTGGTATCCAAAACCTTGCCGGGGCCGACCATCTCTCCCCACCAGCCGGGGGTGGAGTGGCCGTGGCCCGCTTCGCCGGCCACATGGGAGTCGCCGGTGAGGGCGTGGCAGATCAGCACCGCATTGGAGCCGTCGGGGGCCAACTGCCCCCACGTCTCGTAGGCCAGGGTCACTTCGCGCAGCGCTCCGCCGCCCTCCAGCTCGAAGGAGTGGGGGCGGTCGAGGGTGAAGAACTGCCGATTGCCAGGGGGGTCGCCGGGCCGCCACGCGCCGGTCACCGGCAAATCGGCGCTGTAGCCCCGAGGGTGGACCGGCGGGCGCTGGTCATCGACCGGCGCGGTGGGAGGTCTCTGCTCGCGATTGCGGTTCTTGCCTGTTCGCATGGTCCTCCCTTCGTCTGTCTAGGGGAGGGCCACCGCTGGCACAGCGGCATGGCACGGACACTTGGTTGCCTCTGTCCGAGCCAGAGGCCACATCCCCCGCTGAAGCGGGCGAGCACCTTGGGTGTCCCTCCCAGGTTGCTGGACCCTCCGTCCGAGCACACTGACTCGGGCGGCGAGCCGCTCTCGATGTACCCCACAAGGGTAGTGGGGCTCGGTTCTCAGACTCAACCTTTTTCGGTTCGAGGTCTCAGACGGGCTCGACCACCGGATCCCACCGGTCGAGCGCATCGAGCCTGTCGTCGTTGGAGAACATCTCCACGATGGGCACGTCCAGCGACAGGCGGCGCTGGAGCCGCTTGACCTCCAACTCCTCATTCCACAGCGACAACGTGACGGCCATCCCCGACTCTCCGGCCCGGGCGGTGCGCCCCGAGCGGTGCAGATAGGTCTTGTGGTCGGGCGGCGGGTCGTAGTGGATCACCACGTCCACATCGTCGATGTGGAGCCCACGGGCGGCCACGTCGGTGGCCACCAGCGCCTGGATCTCGCCGGACATGAACCGGGCCAGCGAGTGCTCCCGGGCCTTCTGGCGGAGGTCGCCGTGGATGGGCTCAGCCCGCACGTTCTCGGCTTTGAGCTTGCGGCTGAGGCGATCGCACCCATGACGGGTGGCGGAGAACACCAGCGTGCGCTTGGAGGCCCGGATGATGGCCGCGGCCACCTTGACCTTGTCCATCTGGTGGACGGCCACAAACCGATGCTGCATCTCGTCCACCGTCACCTGTCGGGACTGGACCTCGTGGCGAACCGGCTTGTTCTGGTAGCGACGGACCAGGGCATCCACCACCCCGTCGAGGGTGGCGGAGAACAGCATGGTCTGGTGGCGGGCCTCCACATGGCGCAGAATCCACTCCACCTGGGGCAAGAACCCCATGTCGGCCATGCGATCAGCCTCGTCCACCACCACGATCTCCAGCTTGGCCACCGACACTGCTTTGCGGTCGATCAGATCGATGAGCCGTCCGGGGGTGGCCACGATGATGTCCAAACCGGAGTTGATCTTCTTGATCTGGGCCTCGATGGGGGCCCCGCCGTAGACCGGGGCCAGATCGAGGTTGCGGCACCGGGCCAGCGGACGCAGCTCCTTGGCCACCTGCACGGCCAGCTCCCGGGTGGGAACCAGGATCAGGCCGCGCACCCAGTGGGAGTCGGCCCGGGACAGGTTCTCCACCAGGGGCAGGCCGAAGGCCAGGGTCTTGCCCGAGCCGGTTTTGGCCTTGCCGCACACGTCCAAGCCGGCGAGCGCGTCGGGGATGGTGAGAGCTTGAATGGGAAACGGGATCTCAATGCCCCGTTCTTTGAGCGAGGCCACCAGGTCTGAGGCCACGCCCAAAACGCGGAATTCTTCTGTCATCTATGAGTGGGGCGGCGGAAGGAAGCGGAATGATCGCCAGCCCGCCCTATAAGGATACCGGGTTTAGGTCTCCAAAGAGATGTTTTCCGGCTCTTCGGGAACCGCTTCATCGGACTCAGGCTCTTCGGGAACCGCTTCGCCGGCCTCGGGCTCTTCGGGGGTCGACTCATCCGACTCGGGCTCGCCATCGTCGGCTCGACCCCAGAACAGGTAGGCCACCGATCCGATGATCAGGACCAGCATCACCCAGATGTTCACCCGCACCCCGGCCAACTCGCTGGCGAAGTCCACCCTGATGAACTCGATCCACAACCGCCCAAGGGAGTACCCCAGCACGTACAGCCCGAAAAGGCGGCCCGGCTTCAGCGTGAAGCGCTTGCCCACCCACAGCAAGGCCCCGACCAGCGCCAGGTTCCAGATGCACTCGTACAAGAAGGTTGGGTGGAAGGTGTCGTCGTCGAGGTATTGCAGCCGGCGGTGTTCAGGATCGATCTCCAGTGCCCATGGCAGGTCGGTGGGCCGCCCGTACAGCTCCTGATTGAACCAGTTGCCCCATCGACCGATGGCTTGGCCCAGGGGAAGGGCGGGGGCCGCCGAGTCGGCAATCTCGGACAACGGGATGCCCTTTTGGCGGGCGTACACCCACATGACGGCGGCGGCCACGGCGACCGCGCCGGGTATGCCCAAGCCGCCCTCCCATATCTGCCAGACCTCGCCCCAATTGCCCTGGTAGGTCTTCCAATCGGTGATTACGTGGTAGATCCGTGATCCGATCAGCCCGGCGATTACCGCCCACACCGTGATCGAACTGGCCAGCTCCGGGGAATGGCCCCGCTGGGTGAACCGCCTGTGGAACAGCCAAGCGGCGGCCAAGACGCCGAGGGCAATCATCAGGCCGTAGGCCCGCAGTTCCAAAGAGCCGATATCCAGGCTGCTTGAGCCCGGACTGGGAATCGCTGCTGGCATCACCCATCCACTCTGCCACACGGCGATCCCGTTCACTTGTCCCAGACCTCGGGCGATCTGATTAGATTCTCCCCATGATCGACAGCGCGCGACAGATAGAAAATCTGATGTACACCTACGCCGAGCGGATCGATGCCGGCAACCTGGAGGGGGTGGCCGACCTGTTCGCCGACGGGCGCATCCGCGCTGCCCCCGACACGCCGTTCGAGCAGACGGTTGTCGGACGCGACGCAGTGCTGGTCATGTACCAGAATTCAACCCGCATCTACCCATGCGGCACCCCTCGCACCAAGCATGTGACCACCAACGCCATCATCGAGACCGATGACGACGCCGGTGCAGGGTCGGCTCGCTCCTATTACACCGTCTTCCAGCAGCTCGACGACTTCCCGCTCCAATCCATCATCACCGGCCGCTACCACGACACCTTCCACCGCATCGATGGGAAGTGGTGCTTTGACACCCGAATCATGCTGGTAGACCAGATGGGCGACCTGAGCCGCCACCTGCTGTTCGAGTTAGACCAGTAGCCCTTGACCTCCGCGACCGATCTCACCCCCGCCAACCTGTTCGGCCTCGACGACAAGATCGCCCTGGTTACCGGGGGCGGACGGGGCATCGGGGCCATGATTGCCGAAGGCCTATTGGGCGCGGGCGCCCGGGTGGTCATCTCCTCCCGTCGACAAGACCAGCTCGATGAGGCGGTTGAGGAGCTGTCGGGCATCGGCCCCGTGGAGGCCATCGCCGCCGATCTGTCCACCGAGCAGGGGTGCGAGGGGTTGGCCGAAGCAATGGCCGAGCGCACCGATCGGCTGGACATCCTCATCAACAATGCCGGGGCCACCTGGGGGGCGCCGATGCGGGAATTCCCCGACTCGGCTTGGGACAAGGTGATGAACCTCAATGTGAAGGGGGTATTCCAACTCACCGTGGCTCTGCTCCCCCTTCTGGAGGCGGCGGCCACCCCCGAAGACCCCGCCCGGGTGATCAATCTGGGCTCGATTCAGGGGCTCCAGGCCCCCGACATCGAGAACTACTCGTACTCGGCCAGCAAGGCCGCGGTTCACCACATGACCCGGGTGCTGGCCAAGAAGCTTGGGCCCAGCCACATCACAGTCAACGCCATTGCCCCAGGGGCGTTCTACACCAAGATGATGGCCCAAACCCTGGACAATTTCGGCGATGAGATCGCGGCGGCCACCGCTTTGGGACGGCTGGGGCAGCCTGAGGACATGGCCGGAGCGGCGATTTTCCTCTCGGGGCGGGGCGGGTCGTATCTCACCGGCGCGGTCATCCCGGTGGACGGCGGCTACGCCACCACCCTTTAGGCAGAGTGGTTGCCCATGTCTCCTGCGTTCATCGAGGTCCGGGCCAACGAGTACACCGGCCGAGAGGCCAACCCCAACGTCCCCTGGTCGATTGACGAGCTGATCGCCGATGCGGTGGCCTGTGCCGAGGCCGGGGCGTCGGTTTACCACTTCCACGGTCGGGATGCGGCCACCGGGGCACCGGTGTGGGACGCCGACACGCTGGGGTCGGTGATCGCCGGAGTACGCGACGCTTGCGACGTAATCCTGATGCCCACGCTCGGCGCCTCCACCGTTCCCGACCCCCATGCCCGGCTGGCCCCCGTGCTGGATCTGGCCGCCGATCCGGCCACCCGGCCCGAACTGGCCCCCATCGACCTGGGCAGCTTCAATATCGACCCCTACGACCCGGCCACCGGCGCATTCGGCAATCCCGACATCGTGTACGTGACCCCGCTGCGGGCGCTGCGGGAGATGGTGGCCGATGTGGCGGAGGCCGGGATGAAGCCGATGGGCGCGCTGTGGACGGTGGGATCGGCCCGTCTGATGTCGGCCTTCTTGGACACCGGGGACATGGCCGCACCGGCCTACGGGGAGGTGACCTTGTCGAGCTCGTGGCTGTCGGGGCATCCGGCCACGGTGGACGGGCTGGACGCCATGACCCGGTTCTTGCCCGACGACGGCCGGGTGGTGTGGGGGTGCCTGGCCTACGGTGCCGACCTGCGGCCCTTGGCGGCGGAGGTGATCGGCCGAGGCGGGCACCTCATCGCCGGACTGGGCGACTACCCCTACTTGGAGTTGGGCACCCCTTCGAATGCCGACATTGTGGCCGCGCTGGCCGGCTGCATCGCTGACGCGGGAGCCGAGTTGGCCACCGTGCCGCAGACTCGGGCGCTTCTAGGCCTGGAACCAGTTTCCTAGGCCGGGATCCAGTCAGGCCGCGCCTGGAACCCGGACCAGCAGCACGCCTTCGGGGGCATCGAGGCCGATAGCCGACTCGATTACCGCACCGGCGGCTTGCTGGGAGGAGAACGCGAGTCGCCACTGCCCCGGCGGCAGTCGGAAATCGGTGGGGACATCGCCCACGTTGAGGGCGCACACGGTGTCGCCCCGCCGGAAGCCGATCACCGGCGCTGAGCGATCGGTCAGCCACTCCAGTTCGCCAGCGTGGAGGTCGCCGAACTCACGGCGCAGTGCGAGAAGCTCCTGATACTTGTAGAGCACTGAGCTGGGATCGTCGCGCTGGGCTGAGACGGTGTCGGCATCGTCTCTGTCGACGGGGAGCCACGGCTCGGGCCCGTCGGTGAACCCGCCCGTCGGCCCCGGCGACCACGGCATCGGAGTGCGGCATCCGTCCCGGCCGTCGGCGGGGTTCTGATTCCGGACGGCCACTGGGTCTTGGCGCTGGTCGAGAGGCACGTCCACCTCTTCGAGGCCCAGCTCATCGCCCTGGTAGAGGAATGGCAGGCCGGGCAGGGCGAACAGCAGCACGCAGTAGGCCAGCGACCGCGATTGGCCCAGATCACCTCCGCCCAACCGGGTGGGCGCCCGGGGGTCGTCGTGGCTGCTGATGGCCCAGGACAAGTCTCGAGGGGCAGCGTCCAGCGCATCTCGGAATGTGGACCACATGGCCGACGGTTCCCAGGGGGTGTGCATGGGGGCGAAATAGAAGGCCCGGTGCAGGCCGTCTTGGTTGGCCACATACCGGCTCACCTGATTGGGATTGTTGTCCCTCAGATAGACCTCCCCCAGAAGCAGGGCGTCATAGCGCTCCGCGATGGCCCTCCAGCGGCGGTAGATGGCGGTGTTGCCCGCCTGATCGAGGTCGTAGCGATGGTCGTAGCAGCCGAACGCCTGGCGAGGGCTCATGTCCGGGGTGACCGGGAACCGCTGCGGGTTGTCGGGCATGAGCATGTTCTTGACCAGGCCATGGGCCACGTCCACCCGAAAGCCGTCCGCGTCGCGGTCCAGCCAGAATGTGAGCACATCGTCGAACTCCCGCACCAGGTTGGGGTTGGCCCAGTTCAAGTCGGGCTGCTCGGGCAGGAACAGGTGCAAGTAGTACTGCTCGGAGGCCTCGTCGAAAGTCCAGGCCGGCCCCCCGAAGTGCGATATCCAGTTGTTGGGGGGGCCGCCGCCCAGCGCGGGGTCCCGCCAGTGGTAGTAGCCCCGCTTGGGGTCATCAGGATCGGACTTCGAAGCCTGGAACCAGGGGTGCTGGTCGGAGGAGTGGTTGGGAACCAGGTCGATGAGCACTCGCAGTCCCAGCCGATGGGCCTCGGCGATGCAGGCGTCGAAGTCTTCTAGCGTGCCGAACAGGGGGTCGACGCCGGTGTAGTCGGCCACGTCGTAGCCGAAATCGCACATGGGCGACGGGTAGAAGGGGGTGATCCACACGATGCCCACCCCCAGCCAGGACAGATAGTCCAGCTTCTCGGTGAGGCCGGGAAAGTCCCCCACCCCGTCGCCGTTGCCATCGGCGAACGAGCGGATATACACCTCGTAGCCCACTTCACGGTCCCACCAACGCAGGTTGTTCTGAGCCATGACCGGAGATGCCTCTCTAACCGCAGCTCTTGCTCAGTTGAAGGCGATGACGCTGCGCACCACGTCGCCGGCCTTCATGGCTTCGAAGCCGTCGTTCACGTCATCGAGTCCAATGGTGGCCGACACCATCTCGTCGAGCATGAGGCGGCCATCGAGATAGAGGTCGACGAGGCGGGGCATGTCCACCCGGAACACGTTCGACCCCATGAGCGACCCCTGGAGCCGCTTGTCGGACATGAACAGCTCCTGGCCCTCGATCTCCACCTTGGTTCCGGGGGGAATCATGCCCATCACCGTGGCCGTTCCGCCCCGTCGGATCATCTCGAACGCCTGCTGCGCGGTGAGCGCCAAGCCAATGGCCTCAAAGGAGTAGTCAACCCCGCCGCCGGTCAACTCCAATACCTGCTCTACCGGGTCGCCGTCGGCAGGGTTGACCGCGTGGGTGGCTCCCAGGCGCAGGGCGGTGTCCAGCTTCCGGGGCTCGAGGTCCACTGCGATGATCTTGGTGGCGCCGGAGATGCGGGCGGCTTGGATCGACGACATGCCAACTCCGCCGCAGCCGATCACCGCCACCGAGGCGCCGGGTTCCACCCCTGCGGTGCGGAACACCGCGCCGGTGCCGGTAGTGACCCCGCAGCCGATGAGCGCGGCCCGGTCCAGCGGCATGTCGTCGCGGACCTTCACAACTGCGTTCTCGTGGACCAGCATCTGCTCGGCGAACGACGAGAGGTTGGCGAATTGGAACACCTCCTGGCCATCACGACTGAGCCGGGCGGGCTCGTTCTCAGAGCGGACACAATCAACCCGGCTCTGGACGCACAGGTAGGGCTGGCCGCTCAGGCATGAGTCGCAGCGCCCGCAGAACACCGACAGGCAGCAGATGACGTGGTCGCCGGGCTGCACCTCGCGCACATCGGGGCCCACCGCCTCCACCACTCCGGCGGCCTCATGGCCGAGCACGATGGGGCGGGGAACCACCCAGCCCTCGGTCTCCATGAAGTGCAAGTCGCTGTGGCACAGCCCCGACGCCGCGGTCTGAATCAGCACCTCGCTGCCGATCGGGGCGGCCACGCCCACCTCGTCGACCACCAAGTCTTCCCGACCGTCCAAAAACAGCGCCGCTCTCATAGCTTCCCTCCTGCACTTGTGACTGTCTGCAAACCCTAGAAGCCATCAGCCTCTTCCGCTTCATCAGCCCTTAACCCATCGGATTTAGGAGCTCAATCAACGTTAATTATTGATATATCCCCTATTATTTGACCCTGCACTCAATATATAGTATATATAACACGGTGACTACAGAGAGAATACTACGAATACCACTACCTATATCACTTATTCGCGAAATGGACGAACTGATCGCCGCAGGAGAGGGGGGCCTAGACAGCAGGGCCGATCTAGCCAGAGAGGCCATCGAAGCAATGGTCATGGAACTCCGATACGGGCTGGCCGAACCTGAAGCTCAGCAGCATCAAGACCCGATTCTCACAGACCCACGTCGAGGAGACATTGTTGATGTTTCCTTTACTTCGCTGGAGGCGCCGCTGGAGCTCAGCTACTTTGTCGAACCCCTACCTCCGTATGAGGAACCGCCTCGTGGATTCCACAATCGCGACTACCCCTCTCTATGGGCAGCGGCTCAGCTATGCCGCCTGCTCAACAGCGAATCGATGGCGTTCGATGCAATGGCCGACGCTCTGGTTGAGAAGGCATGGACATTCGCCGAACGGCTAGTTCTCCTAGACAAATTCATCCCCGGAAAGCCCTCGGCACTGTTCCCCACCAATCCCCGAAAGAGACAGTCGGCGGAAAATAAATTCATGATGTTCGCCGTTGGAACGCTTACTTCTGGCACAAAGAGCGAACCCCGGCCGAAAGGCATGCTCTTCGCTTGGAAGGTGCTGAGCATGGAGACGACCCCTAGTGGCCCCAAGATCGGTTTGACCCATATTGGACGAGACCTGCTCAACTCGATGGCAGGACTAACGGTCGCCCAACCACATCCTCCCGAATACACGCGTCGTTTTCTCGCCCATTTGGCCCAACACTCTCCCGGTGATTGGGAAGGCTTCAAACTCATGATGCAATCGGTCAGCCCAGGAATCGGCCGAGAAGAGCTGATTGATGCCTTCAATCTCCGCTGGTCCAAGTGGAATCGAAACGTCGCTTCCACCAATGCCGCCGGTTACATAGCCAGAGGGCGTGAATGGGGACTCGTCGAAATGGGTCAGGTCGATAGGTGCTACGTCCTCACCGAACTAGGCCAAAAAGTGCTTTCAGAACAAGAGGCCTCTCATGAATGATCGCACCGCACGGGCAGCTGCCGACAACAACGTACAAGACGTAATTAGTGCTATTGATAACTACACCTGTGGGCCGATCCGAGCCTTGGCCCAGGATCCTCCGCAGAACTCGGTAGATGCCTGCAGGGATGGGCAGGGGGTCCATGTCGCCTACCAAGTTTTGCTTCGCCGTGCTGAGAACGGAGACCAGCTAAGGATCATGACCATTACCGACGGGGGCACCACTGGGTTGGACGGTCCCATCCTCACTGCCAACGACTTAGCAGCGCGGGAGCAGGATCAAGGGCAGCTCGTCATCAAACCTGGTGAGAACTGGGCTGCTTGGGAGGCGATGCGATACACCAAATCCGGGGAAGACAGCCTCGGCAGCCGTGGTCAGGGCAAGTATGCCTACCTATACCACTCGTTACACCACCCACCAGGGGCATCGCCTGAACTGCCCAAGCACGCCGGGCGAGTGGTCATCCTCTATGACACGCTGCTGCCCAACGGCGAATACCGACTCGGCATTCGGTACCACAACCCTTCCTCCAAGGTCATCGAGCCTCCGTTCCTCAACGATGACGCCCTTCAGATCATCACTACCTCCTACAAGGACACCCATTTCTTCATCCCCCTCCAGCTAGAACCGCTATCTGAACCGGGCACCAGGGTCATCATCCCCTTCCTCTCCAACGAGACCGCTGAAGCAGTCGAGAATGGCGAACTGGCCCATTGGCTGCAAGCAGAGTGGTGGCGCCCCATCCAGAAGGGGGAGTTGGAAATCACAGTCACCGGCGAAGACGGTTTGACTCGCTCTATCGGAGCTCCGGACTTCTGGCAAGACCAATCTTGGACCACCGATGACTCGCGCTACCACGCCCGAGAGCAGGTCGAATTGCCGAGTTCCAGCCCGGACGACCCTCGCATCATTAAGCGCATGGTTTTGTTCCACGACAGTGGCCTGGTCAGCGATGACCTCGATGGGCCAGCCCAATCTCACGGTGTACAGCTGCTTCGTGGTGGCCAGTGGATTGTCACGCTGGAGATGAGCGAGTTCTCGGACTGGATCCCGAAAGAACACCGCGGGGGGTTCCGGGGCTTCGTGGAGTTTGACCGCCTTCTTGACCGCGAGCTACGCGACATCGAGAATCCAGCCCACGACGGCTACAACCGTAGGAGATGGCTGTACCAAGAGATCGCCCAGACAATCCGCGATTTGGTGAAAGAGTTCGCCTCAGAGCGTGGATGGTACGACTCTGAGGACACTGCCCCCGATCCAGAATTCGATGCTCTAGTACAAGAATTCTCCCGACTCTTTGTAGCGCCTGAGTCCGGGAAGCACACCCCCGCACAAGCAAAATGGCGCTGCAAAGTCGAAGCTGACTACCCCGACCCCGAGGTGGCCCGCGCCAACTGGGAGGATTCCATCCGTGTTGACGCCACTTGTTTTCGCTGCCCGTCCGCCGATGGCGAGCCCATATCTTTCGAGGCAGAGCTCATCCGACCAGATGGTTCAACTGCGAGCATATTCAAGAATCGTCGCCAGAACATGCGGGGTCGTTCAGAAGAAGAATCTGCTGCCGGAGTCAACTTCGGGGAGCTAAGAATCCTCCATCCTGGACACCCGGAGTCTCCATTCACAGAACCAGGGCGGTATTCAATCAGAGTCAGCTGCAACAACCGAGGAGAGCTCGTCGCAACGGGCAAGTGCTCGTTTTACGTGGCATGCGATCCGCCTCTAGCCCCAGATACCCCTGTGACCATGCAGTTACGAGCCTTTAACCCCGAAGACGGAGGCAACATCGTCCCTCAGGGTGGAGAACTGCAGTGGGAGGCAACCATCAGGAACCGGGGACAGAATCCAGTCGAGGGAATTCTGGCCATCGTCTTGGACGAGCACCTCCTTGCTGAAGAGACAGCCGAACTGGACTTGATAGCGGTCGGGGATCAGCCGCAGATTTTGGTGTTCGAAGGTACGTCTCGGGTTGACCAACATGCCCCAAGCGAGGGAACCCTCCCATTCAACTGGGACAGCCCCCCACATACCGATGATTTGGGAACTGGCTCGCCCGTCGAGAAGGTTCTGCCTTTGGCCGACGGAAAATACACATTGCAAGCCTCGCTAGAACAAGAAGGCGAGACATTGGCAATGGCACAGGCATCTATATGGGTGGGCACACCACCTGAAGAGGAAGAGGCTGGGGATCTCCCCTTTGTCGTCACGCAAGTAGACGATGTGCTAGCCCCTCGTTGGCGGTTGGAGCCCCCGAGAAGACTCGATGACCCGCACAAGCTACTTTGGTCTGCTGCCAATCCGACTTATCGGGCGGTCAGCTCCATACGTCGTCTTCCAAGAGGGTCGTCACGACCACCACAGGAAGAGTACCTCGGAGAGATCATTGCCGAGGCCCTCGTCGATTGGGCGGTGCAGGAACTGAGGCGCTCTGGGGATGAGGGCCGGATTCGGCTGGTGTCGGCTAGAATTCAAGCATTGGACCCCCAACTGGGGGAACAATTTGAGAACCGGATTGAGCGCTTGATGGCGAAGGAAGCTGAGAACGACCCTCTAGGGTACGGACAGGCCCAAAGAGACATGGCTGCTTTGATGGTGGAGGCTGCTCGTCTCGCAAGGGGATAGTGAGGGCAATATGCCCGGGATAATGCGGTACCTGTCGTCAGAAGACGATGTCCTAGCGCAGGTATTTACACGCGGACGACATTCTGGCCTACCCCATCACTTCGTAGAAGCTGACCGTCTCGACCTCAGGGTCGATTCCGTTCTGGACGAAGCCGCCAAGCAAAGCACATCGACTTCTCATCCCAGCATTCCATCGGCGTTCACTAAGGCATGGGTCATAGGTAAGACGTTCCGTGATTCTGGACTCTTAGAGGACAAAGCCCTCATAGGCGAGAATCCCGATTTCATCTGGGAGATCCTGGCCAACAAAGCGGCTATGGCCACTCGCAACGATGGAAGCTCAGAAACCCGCTGGGCCGACCTTCGACCGCCTCTCGAGCCCGTGGTCGGATCACCAGTCCAGCCGCGCAAGCCCCGGAGATCTGATCACTGGGCCCGATGTGCCTGGCTAGCAGAGCAGAGCCACGCCGATGCCGCCGAGACGTTCGGAGGGATGATCTCAAATGTGTGGAATATGTATGACCGCACCCCACTACGACCCCTCGTGCTTCGACAAGCCCTCCACGAATGGCTGTGGCAGCTCCCAAGCGATACAGCTGAACAGATCACAGAGGTCAAGCCGTTTCTAGAACTCCTCAAGCAACTCAGTCGACGATGGCCCGCAAGGGGTCTACGCTCCGCAATCCAGCCTGCTCACTTCAAGGCCGAAGACCTAGTTGCAGAAATGGGCCAGTGTCTCAACCTTCCAATGATCTTGGCCGAGAGTTCCAGAACTCCATCAGGAGTGAGCTAGCGAGAAGTCTTGAACAGGATCTGCTCGATCAGGAGCAGCCGGAGGTGGAGCCGCAGTCGGGGCAGGCGTGGCAGCTTCCGGCCCGCACCATGAGGACGCCGCAATCGGCGCAGAACGGGGCATGGGAGTCCAGGGGGAACTGGCGAGTGAAGGGAGACGGGGGGTCGGGTTCCACGACGTCGCCGGGAATGGTGACCGGCACCTGCTCCTCCACCCCGGGCAGGGTGGGCTGGAGGCGCTCGTGGGTGGTGTAGATCCCCAGTTCGAGCCGCTCCTCGGGGTCGAGGTACTCCACCGCCAGCCGGCGGAACAGATAGTCGATGAGGCTGGTGGCGATGCGGATGTCGGGGTCGTCGGTCATCCCGTTCGGCTCGAAGCGCATGCCGGTGAAAGCGTCCACATAGGCCCGCAGGGGCACCCCGTATTGCAGACCGTGGCTCACCGCCATGGCGAACGAGTCCATTACCCCGGACAGCGTGGAACCCTGCTTGGACACCCGGAGGAAGATCTCGCCGGGGCTGCCGTCTTCGTACTCCCCCACGGTGGCGAATCCCTTGCAGTCGGCCACCCGGAACTCGAAGGTGCGGCTGGTGCGGGACCGGGGCAGCCGACGGCGCTCAGGCTGCGGCGACGCCGGCGTCGCCGCTGAGTCCCGGACCGGATCGGGTTGGGTGGTCGAGGCATCGGCAACCGACAGGGGTTGGCCCAGCTTGCAGTTGTCCCGATAGACGGCCAGTGCCTTGACCCCCATCTGCCAAGCGTCCACGAAGAGCTGCTCGATCTCGGCGGCGGTGGTCTCCTCGGGAACGTTGACGGTTTTGCTGATTCCCCCCGAAAGCCAGGGCTGCACCGCGGCCATCATCTTCACGTGGCCGCTGGGGGAGATCACGTTGTCGCCCATGGAGCAGGCGAATACCGGCAGATGGGCCGGGTCGAGATGGGGGGCGCCCACCACCGTGCCCCGCTCGTGGACGTGGGCCTCGATGTCGGCCACCTGCTCCGGGCTGTAGCCCAGACGGTGCAGCGCGCGATCCACGGTCTGGTTGACGATGGGCATGGTGCCGCCGCCCACCAGCTTCTTGGTCTTGACCAGGCCCAAATCGGGCTCGATGCCGGTGGTGTCGCAGTCCATCATGAACGAGATGGTGCCGGTGGGGGCCAGCACCGTGGCCTGCGAGTTGCGAACCCCTGCGGTGTCCCCCCACTCCACCGCGGCGTCCCACGCGGCCCGGGCGGCGTCGAGCACCTCTTGGGGCACCGGCTCCGCTTCCAGGCGGCTCAGCGCGTCCCGGTGCATCCGCAACACTCGCCGGGTGGGCTCTTGGTTCTCGGCGAACCCCTCGAACGGTCCCAGACGGGCGGCCATTCGCCCTGAGGTCTCGTAGGCCACCCCGGTCATCAGCGCAGTGACCGACGCAGCCACACCCCGGCCCTCGTCGGAGTCGTAGGCCAAGCCCAAGGCCATGAGCATGGCCCCCAGGTTGGCGTAGCCCAAGCCCAGTTGGCGGAACCGTCGGGTGGTGGCCCCGATCTGCTCAGTGGGATAGTGCGAAGGGCCGACCAGTATCTCCTGGGCGACGGTCATCACCCGGACTGCGGAGCTGAAACCCTCCACATCGAATGTGCCGTGGTCGTCGACGAACGACAGCAGGTTCAAGCTGGACAGGTTGCAGGCTGAATTGTCGAGGTGGAGGTATTCCGAGCAGGGGTTGCTGGCGGTGATGCGGCCGGTTTCGGCCGCAGTGTTCCACCGGTTGATGGTGGTCTCGAACTGCACCCCGGGGTCGGCGCACTCCCAGGCGGCCTCGGCTATCTGGGAGAGAAGCGACCGGGCTGACACCGTCTCCAGCACTTCGCCGGTGGTGCGGGCGGTGAGATGCCACTCCCCGTCTTCGGTCACCGCGGCCATGAACTCGTCGCTGAGCCGCACCGAGTTGTTGGCGTTCTGGTACTGGATGGAGTGGACGTCGGCACCGTCGAGGTCCATGTCGAAGCCGGCATCCCGCAGCGCCCGGGCCTTGCGCTCCTCGATGGCCTTGCACCAAATAAATTCCTCTACATCGGGGTGGTCGGCATCCAGAACCACCATCTTGGCCGCCCGCCGGGTCTTTCCCCCCGACTTGATGGTGCCGGCCGAGGCGTCCGCGCCTCGCATGAAGCTCACCGGGCCGCTGGGAGCGCCCCCGCCGCTCATCTTCTCCTGGCGAGACCGGATGAGGCTAAGGTTCACGCCCGCCCCCGATCCCCCCTTGAAGATCCGCCCCTCTTCCCCGTACCAGTCGAGGATCGACTCCATGGTGTCGTCTACCGCCAGGATGAAGCAGGCCGACGACTGGGGCACCGCCCCGGGAACCCCGAGGTTGAACCACACCGGCGAGTTGAACGCGGCGCGCTGGCGGACCAGCAGCCAGCGAAGCTCATCGGCAAACGCCTCGGCTTCCTCCGGCTCGGCCAGATGCCCCGACTCGGTTCCCCACGCCACCAGCGTGTCCACCACCCGGTCGATCACCTGGCGCAGCGATGTTTCCCGCTCCGGGGTGCCCAAACCGCCCCTGAAGTACTTCTGGGCCACGATATTTCCGGCATTGACCGACCAGTTGGCCGGGAACTCCACATTGGCCTGCTCGAAGGCCACTTCGCCGTTTGCGCTGGTGATTCGGGCGTCGCGGCGATGCCAATCCACCTCTTCGTAGGGGTGGAAATCGGCGCGGCTGAAATGGCGGCTCAGGCCGATTCTGGTGCGGTCAGATGCCAGAGCCATCAGCACTCCTCAACGGATGCAGCTCTTATGGCGCATACCGCCTCTATTTTATCCTTGCTCGAATGAGGCTGCGGCGTGAGCGGCCAGGTCAAAGGAGCCTCGTCACGAGGCGTGCCTGCACCGGACACGCCAGCCCGCCCAAACAGCAAGCTGAACCCCTCAAGGAGTCGCCTGAACCCCACTATGGTCGTCGGCGTCAGCCACCATTCCGGCCACTCACACCGCAGCAGTACGTCACGGTAGATGATGGAGCCTGTGGACGGTAAGGAGGACAAGGGGGATTCCCTGTGGATTTCAGGTGAATATCTGGAAACATGCCCGACTGACCCGCCTGCTACCGTCGGCGGCAGGTGCATCAGCTGTTTCCTCGGTTCGTCTCCGACATTGACCCGGTTTCGGTCTACGCGTCCGACAGCCGCATCCCCCACTCCAACCGGCCTTGGCTGATGCTGAACATGGTCACCTCCGCCGATGGCGCCACGTCGTCCGACGGAGTGTCGGAGGGGTTGTCGAGCCCCGAGGACCGGCGGGTGTTCTCGGCCCTCCGGGCGGTGGCCGACGTGATTCTGGTGGCGGCCGAGACCGTACGGTGCGAGGGCTACGGACCGCCCAAGACCAGCCCGGAGGTCGCCGCCAGCCGAAGGGATCGAAACCAGTCGCCGCGGCCTCGACTGGCCGTGGTGAGCGGTTCGCTGGATCTGGACTTCACCGCGCCGCTGTTCGCCGACCATCCACCGCCGATGCTGTTCACCGTGGCCGATCCGCCTGCCCACCGTTTGGCCCAAGCCGAGGCGGCCGCGGAAGTCCACCGCGTGGGCGACCACCAAGTGGACTTGGCGGAGGTGCTGCGATTGATAGGCCAATCGGGCGCCGATGTTGTGCTGGCCGAGGGAGGTCCCAGCCTCAACGGGCAGCTTCTGGCCGCCGGGCTCTTGGACGAGCTGTGCTGGACGATCTCGCCGACGCTGGCCGGCGGTGACACGTCCCGGATGACGCGGGGCGCCCCGCCCCGGCTCGACCGTCTGCGGCTGGATCGGGTATCGGCTCAAGACCACACTCTCTTTCTGCGCTACCTCACCCACTGACCCGGACTCTGTTCTGACGCGCCCGAACCGCTTATCGGCCGTCGGAGCTGACCGGCAGAGCGGTGTCGCCCATGATCACGTAGGCCGGTTCTGACTGGGACAACCCCGCGGCCGGCGCCTCCGGCGACAGCGACCAGTGGAGCTTGCCAGCGAGGAACGAACTGGCCCACAGCACGAGAAACAAGGCGGACACGGCCAGCGCCCTTCGGAACCAGTACACCTTGGCCGGCAATCGCCGGGATACCGGCGGCTCAGGGCAGTGGTCGGACACCAACACCAGCGCGGGCTTCAAAGCCGGCTGGGCCATAGGTTGATCAAACATGGATAAAGCCATGTGACCATTGTCCAGACCGCGGTGACAGTTACCTCGAAAGCAGGTGTCTATCTGCGGTTTCGCAAATTTCAGCCGCGTATTTCAAGCGGTGGTGAGCAACGATTCGAGAACGCTTCGGTAGGTCTCCACCGCGGCTCTGTCCACCCGCTCCTCGGCAGTGTGGGCCAAGGTGGATTCTCCGGGCCCGAAGTTGGCCGCGGGGATGCCCCGCTCAGCGAAGAAGGCCACGTCGGTCCATCCCAGCTTGGACTTGATCTCCAGGTCGTGGTCGGCGATCAGCCGTTGCAGCACCGGGTGGCCCAACCCCGGTGGGGCGGCCGGTGCATGCTCGGTCACCTCTAAGCCATCGTCATCGCCCAATACAGGGGCCAACATCTCTCGCAGAATGTCCTCGGCTTCGGCGGGGCTTCGATCGGGAGCGTAGCGGTAGCCCAGCGTCACCTGGGCCCGGTCGGGCACAACGTTTCCGGCCACGCCGCCCTCCACCGCCACCGCCTGAAGCGACTCCCGGAATTGGCAGCCGTCGATCACCGGCGTGCGGGGTTCGTATGCCTCGGCCAGTTGGAGCACCGATCCAAGCCGATGGATGGCGTTGACCCCCATCCAGGGTCGGGCGGTGTGGGCTCGAGCGCCGGCCAGCGTCACCACCGCCCGCATCGATCCCTGGCATCCGGCCTCCACCGCTCCCCCGGTGGGCTCGCCCAGCAGAGCCACGTCGGTGGCCAGCAGGTCGGGGCGGACGTCGAACAGCTCTCGCAGTCCGCTGTCGGCCACCCTCACTTCCTCGCGGGCGTAGAACAGCCACGTCACATCCACCTCAGGCTCGGCCACCGTGGCGGCCAACTCCAGCATCACCGCCAACGCCGACTTCATGTCCGCGGCTCCGAGGCCCCACACCACATCGCCTTCGATGCGGGCCATCGCGTTGTCGTTGGGGGGCACGGTGTCGCTGTGGCCGCCGATCAGCACCCGCTGGGGTCGGCCCAGATCTGTCCGGGCCACCACATTGTCGCCCACGCGATCCACGGTGAGGCCGGGCACCGCCCGCAGCTCCTCCTCGATGAGACGGGCGATGGCTCCCTCGTTGTAGGACACCGAGGCGACATCGATCAGCTCGGCTGTTTTGGCCAGCAGATCAGCGCTCATTGCCTGCCCTGCCAACAGTTTCCGCCGTGTCGGAAGCCGCGGACCCGATGAAGAGGCCTACCTGTGGATAACCCATGCCTAAGTGGCCGCGCCGTGCTCGCGCAGTACATCGTTCATCTGGGCCTTGTCGTGGCGCTCGCCGGGCTCAAGATGCTTGATCACCAACACGCAGGGCATGCCGAATGTCCCCCCGCCGAACTCCCGAGATCGGGTGGCCGACACCGCCACCGACCAAGCAGGAACCGAGCCGCGGCCCAACTCCTCGCCGGTAGCGGAGTCGATCACCGGGATCGACCCAGTAAGCACGCACCCGGCGCCAAGCACCACGCCGTCGCCCAGCTGGGCGCCCTCGGCCACGATGCAGCGGCTGCCCACCAGACAGTCGTCTCCCACGATGACCGGGGCGGCCTGAGGGGGCTCCAGCACCCCGCCGATGCCCACCCCGCCCGAGAGATGCACGTTGGCGCCGATCTGGGCGCAGGAGCCGACGGTTGCCCACGTGTCGACCATGGTGTTGGCCCCCACCCGGGCGCCGATGTTCACGTAGCTGGGCATCATGATCACGCCCCGGTCCAAGAACGAGCCCCAGCGGGCCGACGCTCCCGGCACCACCCGAACGCCGGCAGCCTGATAGTCGGTCTTGAGGGGGATCTTGTCGGCGTATTCGAAAGGCCCCAGCTCCATGGTTTCCATTTCGGCCATGGAGAACAGCAGCAGGATGGCCTGCTTCAGCCATTGATTCACGACCACCTCGCCCTGGCCGTTCACCTCGGCCACCCGGGCCGCGCCAGTGTCCAGCAGGTGAATGGCCTCTTCCACCGCAGCCCGGGCCTCGGGATCGCCGTCGGTGATCGGCGTCCGGTCGGCCCACAGCGCCTCGATACGGGTTTGCAGATCGGTCATCTCAGTGCTCACTTCCTCACGGTATCGCCGCACCGGGCTGCCACTCGCTGTTCAAGCAGGTCGATTTGGGCATCAGGGGCGACCGCAGCCACTCGGGCGTAGGCAGCCCCCTGAGGCCCGTAGAACTCGCCAGGGCTGATCAGCGCGCCCAGCTCCTCGGCCACCCGGCGGGACAGCGACCAGCCGTCGCCGTCGGGCGACGCCGCCCACAAGTACAGACCGCCGCCGGGCAGGCTCACATCGGGGGCGTAGGGCACCAGCAGCTCGCGGAGGCGGGCCAGCCGAGAGCGGTAGATGTCCCGCTGGGCGTCTACGTGGCGATCGTCGTCGAATGCCGCCACTGCGGCGGCCTGCACCGGGCCGGGTACCATCATCCCAGCGTGCTTGCGGACCTCCGACAGGTAGCCCACCAGAACGGGATCGCCGGCGTAGAAGCCGGCCCGCATTCCGGCCAGGTTCGACCGCTTGGACAGCGAGTGCACCGCCACCACCCCTTCGGACCCTGCGCTGAGGACGCTGGCCTCGGCGGTTCGGGCCGCCTCGTCCCAGATGAACTCGATGTAGCACTCGTCGCTGAGCACCGGTACGCCGTGATGGCGGCCCCACTCCACCGCGGCGACCAGATCGTCGATGGCGCCGGTGGGGTTGCCCGGCGAGTTCACCCACAAACACAGCGAGCGGGCGATGTCGTCGGCGTCCACCGCGCCGAGATCGATGCGCCACTGGTGGTCGAGCGGCACGGGAACCGCCCGGCAGCCGGCCAGCGCAGCTCCCATGGCGTAGGTGGGGTAGGACACCGCCGGAAACAGAACGGTGTCGCGACTGGGATCGCGCAACCGCAGGTAGTGGGGCACCGAGGCCACCAACTCCTTGGTGCCCACGCAGGCCGCCACCGCCGCACCGGCGGCGTCGACGCCGAACCGTCGGGCCAGCCAGTGAAGCGCGGCCTCCCGGTAGGCAAGCGACCCTATGGAGGCCGGATAGCCCCGCTCGCTGTCGGAGGCCGAGAGCGCAGCCACCACTTCCGCCGAAGGTGGATCGGAAGGTGCGCCCACCGACAAGTTCACGCATCCGCCGTCGAAGCCGTCGGCCACCGCTCGCAACTCATCGAGACGGTCGTAGGGGTATGGCGGGGGAACGAATCCGTCCACTACCCCACCACCCACTCTGAGAGCCGGGCCGCCGATGCCTCATCGAGGCGAGCCTGGATCCGGTAGCCGTTTTCGTCGGAGTCGGTGGCCAGCACATGGCCGGCCCGCTGAATGGCGGCAAGCACCTCGCCTCGGGCGTAGGGCACCACCAGCTCCACGATGAGTCCGCTGGAGCGCAGCTCATCGGCCATCGCGGCCAGCAGCTTGTCGGTCCCCTCGCCGGTGGCAGCCGAGACCACGATGGCGTCCTTGTCGGCGCCCAGCGGAATGTCCCGCCCGGCCAGCAGGTCGCACTTGTTGTACACCAGCAGCTCGGGAACCGCACCCGCGCCGATCTCCCGCAGCACTTGGCGCACCGCGGCAATGTGGGCATCAGGGTCGGGGCCGGAGGCGTCCACCACGTGCAGCAGCAGATCGGCCTCAGCAACGACATTGAGCGTGGAGCGGAACGCCTCCACTAGTTGGTGGGGCAGCTTTTGGATGAATCCGACGGTGTCGGTGAGCAGCACCCGCTCCCCGCCCGGTAGCTCGAGTCGGCGGGTGGCGGCGTCGAGGGTGGCGAACAGACGGTTTTGCACCAGCACTTCGGAGTCGGTGAGCAAGTTGAGCAGCCGGGACTTGCCCGCGTTGGTGTAGCCCACGATGGCCACCGTGCTCTGGGCCGAGCGGCGGCGGCTGCGGCTCTGCACGCTGCGGTTCTTGGCGATGTCGCGGAGTTGGGCCTCCAGCTTGTGGATGCGCCGCTGGATGCGCCGTCGGTCCACCTCCAGCTGGGTTTCGCCCGGTCCCCTGGTACCGATCCCACCGGCTTGCTGGCTGAATGCCCGGCCCCGGCGCAGGCGGGGCAGCCGGTAGCGGAGCTGAGCCAGCTCCACTTGGGCCTTTCCCTCTTGGCTGCTGGCGTTCTGGGCGAAGATGTCGAGGATCACCGCGGTGCGGTCGATGGCGGTTCGGCCGAGGATCTTCTCCAGGTTGAACTGCTGGGCCGGGCTCAACTCGTCGTCGAACACCACGGTGTCGGCGTCCACCTCTTCGCACAATTCGAGGATCTCGTCAACCTTGCCTTTTCCGATGTAGGTGGAGGGATCGGGGGCTCGGCGGCGCTGGACCAGGCGACCCATCTCGTCGGCCCCGGCGGTGTCGATGAGCTGGGCCAATTCGTCGAGTGCTGCATCGGTGCGGGCCGGGTCGGCGCCGTCGAGAGTGACGCCCACTAGCACGATCTTCTCTCGGAAGGTCCGCTCGATGAATGCCTCCGACTCGCCGCCGTGGGTGCCGAACCCGCCTCGGTGGGTCTCTGCCTCAGCATCCCTGCCAGCGGGGCTCTGGGGGCGGTTACCGGTCTCAGCCATAGGTCAAAGTCGCGACGTAGATCGCGGGGCCAATCAGCACCGCAGGATCCCCCACCTGTACCACCACAGGGCCCCCGGGCATCTCCACCAAGACCACCGAATCGACCATCCCCCAATCATGGGCCGCTTGAGCCGCGGCGCATGCCCCGGTTCCGCACGACTCGGTCACACCCACGCCCCGTTCCCACACCCGCATTTCGACCCCTATACGGTCGGGCAGCGGGCTGATGAACTCCACGTTGACCCGTCCCGCGGCATCCGACAAACGAGCTCCGTCGACGGCCACGTCCACGTCATCCACATCGGACACCAGCACCACCAGGTGGGGATTGCCCACATCGGCGGTAGTGAACCGCAGTGCCCCCGGGTAATCGATGCTGTCCAACTTCGGGCCTGGGCCAATCGACCCCATGTCAACGCTGGCCTTGAGCACATGAGGATCGTCGGTGGACTCGACATGCAACTCTCGTACGCCGTTATCGGTTCCAACCCGTATTTCCAATTCGTAGGAATTCTCCAGGTGAAGGCCGTTCTTCCAGATACACGCCTGGGCCAGACAGCGGATGCCGTTGCCGCTCATCTCGGCCCGGCTGCCATCGGCGTTGAACAGCACCATCGCGACGTCGGTGTTCGCGACGTTGCTGCCGGGCAGCGCGAAAATCATGCCGTCCGCGCCGATACCGTAGTTGCGGTGGCACAGCGCCTCGGCCATGGCAGAGGCGTCTTCGGGCAAGAAGTTCACAAACGCGATCAGGAAGTCGTTTCCCAGGCCGTGGTGCTTGGACAGTTCCATCGTCTCAGTCTGTCAAGTTCTGCCCGCTTTTCCGCGCACCATTTGCACCTTCACTCCTGAACAAAGTGCGTTGACACGCGGGAGAGCGCTTCGCCAGCCAGCGACTCGGCATCGTCGTCGGCGTTCAGCCAAACGATGCGCGGGTCGCGTCGAAACCAGCGCTCTTGGCGGCGGGCGAATTTCCGGGTGCGGGCAACGGCGAGGGCCACCGCCTCGTCCAGCGGCATCTCGCCGTTGAGATGCCCTAGGAGCTCTTTGTAGCCCAGGGCCTGCGACGCGGTGCGCGACAGCGGCGGCCGTCGGTTGGCCAGCGCCTCGACTTCGGCCAAAAACCCGGCCTCCATCTGATGGTGGTAGCGCTGCTCGATGCGGCGGTCGATCTCGGCCCTCGATAGCGAGAGGCCGATCTGGGCAATGTCACAGGGCGGATACTGGCCCAGGCCCGGCCCATAGGAGGAGAACGGGCGGCCGCTTCCCAGCGTCACCTCCAGTGCCCGCATGATCCTCCGGCGGTTGGTTGGCTCCATGCGAGAGGCGGCCAAAGGATCGAGTTCGGCCAAGCGGCGGTGAAGGGCTTCGGTGTCGGGCTCGCTCTCCAGAGAGGCCGCCGTCTCGGGATAGCGGCCGGGAATCTCCAGTTGGTCGACCACCGCCCGGTGGTAGAGCCCGGTGCCCCCCACCAGCACCGCAGTCCGGCATCGGTCGGCGATGTCGGCCCGGGCCTCGCGGGCTGCGGCTTGGAACCTCGTCAGGGAGTAGTCCTCGGACGGGTCGGCCACATCGATCAAGTGGTGGGGCACCGCGGCTTGCACCGCGGCGGAAGGCTTGTCGGTGCCGATGTCCATTTCCCGATACACCTGCATGGAGTCCACCGAGATGATCTCGGCATCTCGAAGACGGCGGGCGATGGCCACCCCCACAGCCGACTTGCCGGTAGCGGTGACTCCGACGACAGCCAGCGCGCCTGGCGCGCCACTAGCACCGGAAGGCGGAAAACTGCTCAGAGCGCGGCCACCGGAATTCGGGTGCGCCACCGGGGTGGAGCGGTCACCTCGGCCAGCTCTCCCCGCAGGTGGTGGGCCCCGGCCTCGGTCACGTTCACGGTGGCGAAGGTGCCCGGCTTCAGCTTCTGGAGTGAGGGGAAGTGGACCAGGCGGTTCTGGCGGGTCCGGCCAGTGAGAACACTAGGGTCTTTCTTCGACGGCCCCTCCACCACTACCTCTTCGCGACGGCCAACCCGGGCCTGGTTGCCTCGGCGGCTGGAGCGGTCCACCACCGCCCGGAGCCGCTCGAAGCGGTCCCGCACCTCTTCGGGGTCGCAGAACTGGTCGGCCATCTCGGCGGCCTCAGTGCCCGGGCGGGGAGAGAACACAAAGGTGAACGCCGAATCGTATTCCGCCTCGGCGGCCACCAACAGGGTCTGCTCGAAGTCGTCCTCGGTCTCGCCGGGAAAACCCACGATGATGTCAGTGGACACGGCCAAATCGTCCACCGCCTCCCGGGCGGCCCGCAGCCGCTCCAGATAGCGCTCGGCGGTGTAGCCCCGGTGCATGGCCGCCAGCACACGGTTGCTGCCCGATTGCAGGGGCAGGTGCAGGTGCTCGCACACCGAGGGAACCTCGGCCATGGCCTCAATAGTCTCGGGCCGCAAATCCTTGGGATGGGGGCTGGTGAATCGGATCCGCTCGATGCCCTCCACCGCGCCCACCGCCCGGAGCAAATCGGCGAACAGCGGGCGAAGCGATACCCGTTCTCCGGCCTGGCGGCGGTCCCGCTGGAGATCGCGGCCGTAGGAATTCACGTTCTGGCCCAACAGCGTGATCTCGGTAACCCCGCCGGCCACCAGATCGGCAGCTTCGGCCACCAAGAGCTCCAGCGGGCGGCTGATCTCCGCCCCCCGCACCGCAGGCACGATGCAGAAGGCGCACGAGTTGTCGCAGCCCACCTGGATGGTCATCCACGCCGCGTAGGGGGCGTCGCGGCGCACCGGCAGTGCGGAGGGAAAGCTGTCGCGGTCGTCGTCGGCGGCCTCTTCGAGGATCTCCACAACGGGCCCGTTGGCGGCGGCGCCGATCAGATCGGCGGCCCGATGCACGTTGTGGGTGCCGAACACCACGTCGACATGGTCGGCCCGCTCCCGGATCAGATCACGGTCTTTCTGGGCCAGACAGCCCGCCACCGCAATCTGCATGTCGGGGCGGGCCTGCTTGAGCCGCTTGAGGTGACCGAGCTGGCCGTAGAGCTTGTTGTCGGCGTTCTCGCGGATGCAGCAGGTGTTGAGCACGATGACGTCGGCCGACTCCATGGCGTCGGCCGATGTCATCCCGTCGGCTTCCAGCAGCCCGGCGATGCGCTCGGTGTCGTGCTCGTTCATCTGGCACCCGTAGGTGCGGATGAAATAGCTGCGGCTCACCCCGTCAGGCTACCTGTCCGCTGCCGGCAGTCTCCTAGCCGGTTTCGCCAGCATCCCTGCCGGATTCGCCTGTGCCCTAACCGGTTTGGGCCGCGGCGTCCTCGGTGGCCTCGGCAACCTCGGCGTCTTCCTCGGCAGGGGGGTTCACCGCCTTCCACACCCGCTCGGTGATCTCCACCATGATCTCGGGGTGCTCGCCCAGAAACGCCTTGGCCTTGTCCCGGCCCTGGCCGAGATGCTCGCCCTCGTAGGTGAACCAGGCCCCGGACTTGTCGATGATGTCCAAGTCGACACCCACATCGAGCAGCGAGCCTTCCCGGCTGATGCCCTTGGAATACATGATGTCGAACTCGGCCTGCCGGAATGGCGGGGCCACCTTGTTCTTGACCACCTTCACCCGGGTGCGGTTGCCCACCACATCAACCCCCTGCTTGAGGGACTCGATGCGGCGGATGTCGAGGCGTACCGACGAGTAGAACTTCAGCGCCCGGCCACCCGGCGTGGTCTCGGGAGAGCCGAACATCACGCCGATCTTCTCCCGCAGCTGATTGATGAAGATGCACACCGTCTTGGACTTGTTCAAGTTGGCGGTGAGCTTGCGCAGCGCCTGCGACATGAGGCGGGCTTGCAGGCCCACGTGGGTGTCGCCCATATCCCCCTCAATCTCGGCCCGGGGGGTGAGGGCGGCCACCGAGTCGATGACGATCACGTCGAGCGCACTCGAGCGGATCAGCATGTCGGCGATCTCCAGGGCCTGCTCGCCAGTGTCGGGCTGCGAGATCAACAGCTCGTCCACGTCTACGCCAATGGCCTTGGCGTAGATCGGGTCGAGGGCGTGCTCGGCGTCGACGAACGCGCAGATCCCCCCGTTCCGCTGGGCCTCGGCCACAGCATGCAGCGCCAAGGTGGTCTTGCCCGAGGACTCCGGGCCGTAGATCTCTACCACCCGGCCCCGGGGGAGCCCCCCGACGCCCAGCGCCAGATCAAGGGCCAGCGCCCCGGTGGGGATGGTCTCGATGGCCATTGTGCCCTTCTCGCCCATCTTCATAACGGCGCCTTGGCCGAATTGCTTCTCGATTTGGCCGAGGGCCATCTCTAGTGCCTTGTCTCGCTCCACATCTCCTCCTTCAGGTCGTGGTATCGCGGCTGCGAGTTAATCGGGGGAATGTCGAGGCACACTCTAAAGACGACCAGTGACAGTTTGTCCCCAGTTACTGACATGAGCGTAGTTACAGGGGCTGAATTTGACAAGCACCCTGCCCTCCCAACCTGCCTGTTTCCCGCAAAAATCCGATACGGTGAGCACATGTCAGAACTAACGTTCACCGACGAGGAACTGCGCCAGCGGCTGACCGCCGAGCAGTACCACATCACCCAGCAAGCCGGCACCGAGCGGGCCTTCACCGGTATGTACTGGGACTGCAAAGACGAGGGCGTGTACCGCTGCCGGGTGTGCGACGCGGTGCTCTTCTCCTCGGAGGCCAAATACGACTCGGGAACCGGATGGCCGTCGTTCTACGAGGAGGCCGGCGAGGGCAAGGTAATCCGCCACGTCGACAAGAGCCACGGCATGATTCGCACCGAGGCGGTGTGCGCACAATGCGGCGCCCACTTGGGCCACATCTTTCCCGACGGCCCCCATCCCACCGGCGAGCGCTACTGCATGAACTCGGCTTCGCTTAGGCTCGACCGCGATCTCACCGAAGAGGAGAACTGAAATGGGAAGACTGGACGGCAAAGTGGCCCTCATTTCCGGGGGCGCCCGGGGCCAGGGCGAAGCCGAGGTGCGGCTGTTCGCGGCCGAGGGCGCCAAGGTGGTGTTCGGCGACGTGCTCCACGATGAAGGCGAGGCGGTGGCCGCCGATGTAGGCCCCAATGTCCACTACATCCCCTTGGACGTGACCGACGAGGGGGCATGGCAGAAGGCGGTGGATGAAACCATCAACCGCTACGGACCGCCCAACGTGCTGGTGAACAACGCCGGAATCCTCCTGTTCGGGGTGTCCATGGTGGACACCTCTCTGGATGACTACATGCGGGTGATCAACGTCAACCAGGTGGGCGTTTTCTTGGGCATGAAGTACACCGTGCCCGCCATGATCGAGGCCGGCGGCGGGTCGATCGTAAACATCAGCTCTACCAACGGCATGGCCGGCTACGGCGGCACCGTGGCCTACACCGCCTCCAAGTTCGCAGTGCGGGGCATGACCAAGAACGCTGCCCTGGAACTGGGCCAATTCGGCATCCGGGCCAACTCCATCCACCCCGGCGGCGTGGACACCGCCATGACCGCCCCCGACACCTTGGGAGACGCCATTTCCGACGAGGACCGCGAGGCAGTCTACGCCATGCTCCCCCTAGGCCGGGTGGGCCAGCCCGAAGAGATCGCCCGCCTAGCCGTCTACCTGGCCTCCGACGAGTCGTCCTACAGCACCGGCGCCGAGTTCATCGCCGACGGAGGAATGCTCGCCGGGGTCGTGAACCCCGAGATCTAGACCAACCGATCTGCTTCTCCCGTTGCGAGAGGGCGTCTACTGCCCGGCGATAACTCGGGTGCGGAGGTTGTTGAGGATGGAGACGGTGGTGAACTGGCGGGTGCGCTCGCGGTCGAAGGGGAACTTGACCTTGGTGGCCTCGACCTGGCCGTTCACCAAGGTGGCCATCCATACGGTGCCGGGGTCCTCCCCGTCGAGAGGGTCGGGGCCGGCCACGCCGGTGACGGCGATGGCGCAGTCGGCGTTCAATAGCTTGGCGGCGCCGTGGGCCATGGCGGTTACGGCCTCTTCGCTCACCACTGGACCCTCGGGCACGTCCAGCAGGTCGAACTTCACATCGCTGGCGTAGGACACCAGGCCGCCCCGGAATACGTCGCTGGCGCCGGGCACGGCGGTGAGCCGGGAGCCGATCAGGCCGCCAGTGAGCGACTCGGCCAGCGCCAGGGTCCAGCCCCGGCTCCTCAGGGCGTCGAGCACGGCCGACTCCATGGTCTCGTCGTCTACTCCGAACACGATGTCGCCGATGATGCCCCGCACGATCTGCTCCTCGTTGGCCAAGATCTCGTCCACCTCGGCCTCGCTGGGGGCTTTGGCGGTGAGCCGCACCTTGAGACCCTCCATGCCGGAGGCCAAAAAGGCGATGGTGCACTCGCCGGTTTCGTCCAAGCGCTCGATCTCTTCGTGCAGCTTCTCGGCCAACCCCGACTCGGAGTCGCCCCAAGTGCGCAGGGTGCGGCTCTTGATCACCGCGGTAATGCCCGCCCGTTGCTTGAGGTCGGGCAGCACGCACTCCCCCACCATCTGCTGCATCTCCCAGGGCACACCGGGCACGGCGTAAATCGCTTTGCCGCCAGCCTCCACCTTGAAGCCGGGAGCGGTGCCGGGCATCACCGGCAAAACCTCGGCCCCGTCGGGCACGTCGGCCTGGCGCAGGTTGTTCTCGGGCATGGACCGGCCCCGGCCTCCGAACACCCGAGAGATACGCTCCACGATGTCGTCTCGCCGCTCCAGCTCCACCCCGAGAGCGGCGGCGATCACGTCACGGGTGATGTCGTCTTGGGTAGGACCGAGCCCGCCGCACATGATCACTGAGTCGCTGCGCTCTAGAGCCTGGTTCAGTACCGCTTGCATGCGCCCGAAGTTGTCGCCCACCTTGACCTGGTGGTGCGAGTCGATGCCGGCCATGGCCAGTTGCTCGCCGATCCAAGACGAGTTGGTGTCGACGATCTGGCCCAGCAGCAGCTCGGTTCCAACTGCGATTACTTCACAATTCACGCAGGGAGGCTATACCGCCGGCTACTGGCCCGAGGTTGCAATGGCCTCGGCTATTGGCCCGAGGCGGCAATGGCTCCGGCTCGCCCTTCGGCCCAGTAGCGCCAGCCGGAGTAGAGGGTGATGGCCACCGCCGCCCAGATGGCCAGCGACACCGCCCAGTCGACGTTCTCCAGCGGAGGCAGCGCGGCCACGGTAAGCGCCACCCCCTGCATCAGCGTCTTGAGCTTGGCCGAATGGCGGGCCGGCAGCGAGAGGCCGTCTCGGGCCCATCGGGTGCGGGCCGCGCTCATCAAGAGCTCCCGCGCCGTGATGATCAGCACCGGCACCCAGAACAAACGGTCCACGGCCACAAAGCACCAGGCCGCCCCCAGGATCATCACCTTGTCGGCCAGCGGGTCCAAGAAGGCCCCCCAGCGGCTCTCGCTGCCGGAAGACCGGGCCACCCAGCCGTCGTAGTAGTCGCTGGCGCCCAGCACCCAGCCCATCGCCACCACCGCCCACGACGTCCCTGCGCTGTCGGAGGCAGCCAAGATCAGCACGAAGAGCACGGGCGACAGCAGAATGCGCCCCAACGTGATCAGGTTGGCGGTCAACCGCAGATCGGCCCAGGAATAGGCCTCTACCTGGCTCATGGCGACACCGCCTCGGCCACCAGGTCGGGACCCAGGGCATCAACCACCCGCACAGTGTGGAACTGCCCGACGGCCAGATGGTCTGGCACCGAAACGACCCCGTCGATCTCCGGGGCTTCTCGATAGCTGCGGGCAATTCCAGGCGTGTCCACCAGAACTTCGACTTCGCGGCCGATGAGTTGGTCACGCTTGGTTGCGGTGATCCTGTCTTGGATCTCGGCCAGCTCCCGGCGACGCTCGGCGGCCAATTCGGCCGGCACCTGCCCGTCGAGGGTGGTGGCATAGGTACCCGCCTCGGCGGAGTAGGTGAAGAACCCGCACCAGTCCAAGCCCACCTCGGCCACAAAGTCCAGCAGGGCGTCGTGGTCGGCCTCGGTCTCACCGGGGTAGCCCACGATGAAGTTGGACCGGAACACCGCCTCGGGCCGGCGATGGCGGATATCGGCGATGCGAGCGGCAAAGCGGTCGCCGTCGCCCCACCGCCGCATCCGGGCCAACAGCGGCCGGGACACGTGCTGCAGCGACAGATCGAAGTAAGGCACCTCGGTGGCGCAGATGGCGTCGATGAACGAATCGGTGAGGTCGGACGGATACAGATACAGCAGGCGCACCCAATCGACCCGCTGACAGAGAGACTCCACCAGCGGGATGATGCTGCGCTCCCCTTGGCCCTGGTCGCGGCCGTAGGAGGCCAGGTCTTGGGCCACCAGCACCGCCTCTCGCACCCCAAGCGCCTCCACCTCGGCCACGATGGCCTCGGACGACCGAGAGCGCTGCGGACCCCGGAAGCTGGGAATGGCGCAGTACCCGCAGCGCCGGTCACATCCCTCGGCGATCTTCACGTAGGCCCACGGCGCTTCAGCGGGCGGCCGGGGCAGGTTCAGCAGGTCGAATGAGGGCAGCTCGGTCACAGGCGCCGAAGAGGGCTTCGCCCCGATGCTCACCGACACCCCGAACCCGGCTACCCGGTCGACCTCGGGCAGGGCCTCGGCCAGCTCAGCGCCGTAGCGCTCGGCCATACACCCAGTAACTACCAGTTCGGCCTCGGCCGCCGAAGAGCGCAGCGCCAGCACCGCGTCCACCGACTCCTGGCGAGCCTCCTCGATGAAGGCGCAGGTGTTCACCACCACCAGATCGGCTTCTTCTGGCGCGGGGGCCGCGGCCATCCCGTCTCGGACCAGCAACCCCGTGATCTTGTCGGAGTCCACCTGGTTCTTGGGACACCCCAGCGTCTCAACCCAAAACCGGCGCACCGTACGGAGATTACGCTTAATCGGGCCCGCCGCCATCAGCGCCGACTGCCGCCTCGGCTATCTCAACCGCCGGTGGGGCATCGACTGCCTCTTCCTCATGGTCGGAGATCAGAAACGGCAGCGACACCAGATACACCGCCAGCAGCAGGGCACCCTCCCACCACCGCTCCAAGCCGTCGCCTTGGAACATCAACACCCAGGCGGCAACAGAGATGCCCACCATGATCCATACCGCCAGCCCGGAGAGGTTTCCGTCGACCAGCGGCCCAGGGCCGACCAATGCCACCACCGCGCTCACCAGCAGGCTGTTGAACGTGTTGGAGCCCAAGATGTTGCCGACCAGGAGATCGGCCTCCCCGCGGCGGGCAGCCTGTACTCCGGTGATCAGCTCAGGCAGCGAGGTGCCGAACGCCACCAGCGACAGCCCCACGAATCCCGAGCCCAGTCCAACCTCCTCGGCGATGTCCAACGCGCCAGTAACAGCAAGCTGCGCGCCCGCCACCGTGGCCGCCAGCCCCACCACGGTGCGAACCAGCTCTGTGGACTGCTTGATCGGCTTGTCAGTATGGACCACACCGGCTGCGCTGGCGTCATGGCCTGGCCGCTTCAAAATGATGCCCATGGCCACCACGAAAGCGGCCAGTAGAACGAAACCTTCCCACCTCTCGAACCCATCCTGAACCAGCACCCAGAACAGGAGGGCCGCGCCCAGCGACACCACGCCCTCCCACCACAGGGTGCTGTTGGCCACCCGGATGTAGCGGCCCCCCACGGCCACCACCGCCACCAGAGCGGAAAAACCCAGCACCAGGCTCAAGTTGGCCACGTTGGAGCCGACGATGTTGCCCACCCCCAAATCGACGTTGCCGTCGGCGGCAGCCAGGCCTGACACCAGCATCTCGGGGGCGCTGGTACCAAAGCCGATAACCAACGCCCCGATCACGATGGGCGAGATGCCCCGGGCAAAGGCCAAGCGAGACGCGCCGATCACCAATTGGTCGGCACCCAAGGCCAGCACGAGGAGACCCCCCGCCAGAAGCACTGCCGCTAAAGCCACAGGAGGAGACTACCGACGCTCAGTCGGCATTCATGAAGGGAGCTCGTCGGGGGCCATCAGCACCTCGCGAGCCTTCGACCCCTCCGAGGGTCCGACCACGCCCCGCTGCTCCAGCAGGTCCATAAGCCGGCCAGCCCGGGCGAATCCCACCCGGAGCTTGCGCTGGAGCATCGATGTGGAGCCAAGCTGGCTCTCCACCACCAACCTCATGGCCTGAACCAAGAGTTCATCGTCATCGTCGCCAGCCCCGTTCGCGGCGTTCGAAGGCGCTGGGGCCAGCGGATCGTCGTCGCCGTCGCCGCCGTCGGTGGTCACCGAATTGGCCAGGCTCGGAGGCTCCATCGCCGCGGCCTGACGGCGCCATGCGCCCACCACGCTGCGAACCTCCGACTCGGTCACCCACGCCCCTTGGATGCGCTGGGCGGACGTGGAGGTGGGACTCAGCAGCAGCATGTCGCCCCGGCCCACCAGGCGCTCGGCGCCCTGTTGGTCGAGGATCACCCGGCTGTCGGTTTGACTGGACACGGCGAAGGCCAGCCGGGCCGGGATGTTGGCTTTGATGACGCCGGTGATCACGTTGATGGACGGCCGCTGGGTGGCGATCACCAGATGGATTCCCACCGCCCGGGCCTTCTGGGCAATGCGGCAGATGGAGTCCTCCACGTCGCGGGGGGCCACCATCATCAGATCCGACAGCTCGTCTACCACCACCAGGATGAGCGGCATCCGCTCCTTGGGCTCGGTGTCCTTGATCCCCAATTCGCGTTCGTTGTCGAAAACTCCCCGATCGCAGGCTTCGTTGTATCCGTCGATATCGCGGACGCCCACCGAAGCCAAGATCTCATAGCGGCGGTCCATCTCCCGGCACGCCCAGGCCAGGGCGTTGGCCGCCTTCTTTGGATCGGTCACCGGCTGGGTGAGCAGGTGGGGAACATGCTCATACTGGGCCATCTCCACCATCTTGGGATCGACCAGGATCATGCGCACCTGATCGGGGGTGGAGCGCATGAGCACCGAGGTGATCATGGAGTTGATGCACGACGACTTGCCCGCTCCGGTGGCCCCCGCAATAAGGATGTGGGGCATCCGGGACAGGTCCATCATGACCGGCTTGGCGTTGATGTCCCGGCCGATGGCCACCTCGAGGGGGTGGCTGGCCTTGCGGGCCTCGGCCGATGCCAAGATCCCGCCCAGCGACACCACCTGGCGGTCGCGGTTGGGCACCTCCACGCCGATGGCTTGGCGCCCGGGGATCGGGGCCAGGATGCGGACGTCGGGCGAAGCCAGGGCATAGGCGATGTCCTTGCTCAAGCTGGTGACCCGGCTGACCTTGACCCCCGGCGCCAGTTCCAGCTCGTAGCGGGTCACGGTGGGACCGACCACCATCCCAACCAGCTTGGTTTCCACGTCATGGGCGGCCAAGGCCTGCTCCAAGGCCGCGCCCTTCCGGGTGGCTTCTTCCTGGCTGCCCTTCTGGGGATCAGATCCGCTCAGCAGCTTGAGTGAGGGGAGCTTCCATTTCGAAGACTTGGACTTCGAAGACTTGGACTTCTTGTCGCCGATGATGGTCGGCGCCTCCCACTGCGGCTCGTTGGAAGGCTCGGGCGCCGGGGCGGGCTCAGGCTCACTCCTCGGCTCGGCTTCGGGCATGGCCAGAGCGGGTTCAGGCTCAGGGGGTGGAGAGGGAATGAGAACGACCTCGGGTTCAGCGGAGGCCGCTTCCGGTTCGTCCGGTTGGCCATCTTCGGCGGATGGTTCGGGATCTTGTGGCCGCGGTGCGGTACCGGTCAGGAGATCGAGGAACTGGGTAAAGGCGGTCTTGAGTTTGGCTCCGTTCACCTTGCGGGCCCACGCTCGCAACGACACCCGAGTGAGTATCACCGACCCCAAGAGCCCGAACGCGCCCACCACCAGACTCGCCCCCCAGACGCCCATAATCGCGGCCAGCGTGCCCCCGAAGGCCAGGCCCAGCGCTCCACCCGCCCCCATCAGCCCGTCGAGGTCTTCGATGCCCGGCCGGTCGATGGCGATGTGGAGCAGGCCGGTTACCGAGAGGAGCGTCAACGCGGTGCCGATGCCGAGGCGAACAGCCAGCACCAGATCGGCCCGAGCCGGGTCGGTGTAGGGGTTCTTGTCGAAATCGCCTGGTGTGCTCTCCTGGAACTCCTCATCGGGACGAGGACCCCGCAACAGCACGACCCCGATGACCAATAGGGCGATCGGTATGGCGGCCCTGGCGGTGCCGATCAAGGCACCGAGGACGGTCCTGAGCCCCGAGCCGAACGGTCCGGCCACATCGGCCCATAGGCCGCAGGCCGCCACCAAGCCGGCGAGGATGAACCCCACGGCGATGATGTCGGCGCGGTGTCGAGCCCAAACCGCGGCCGCAGCCTGCTTCAGCCGACTATCGGGAGAGGCTCCGGTATTGGATTTGGACTTTGCGCTGGGCTTTGTAGGGGGCTTTCGAGCGGTTTTCGTAGCCACAACAACAACAAACGTACCATTGACAACACCAGTAACCAATGGTTTGGCCGGATAGCGGCCGGTTTGTTCAGAACTCGATGATGACAGGGACGATCATCGGGCGCCGTCCGGTGTTGTGGTTGACAAACTGTCCGGCGGCCCGGCGCACCAGCCGCTCCAGGTCGCCATCCTCTCCTGAAGCCAGGCCCTCCTCCACAGCGGCCGCCACCTCGTCGGCGCCGAGCGATTCCAGATCCCTCGCCGCATCGCCCCCCACCCAGCCCTTGCTCTCGAACCGGGGCCGGGCCAGCAAACGGCCTTCAGCGCGGTTCACCACCACCACCACGTTGACCACTCCGTGGCTGCCGAGAATGGACCGCTCGCCGAAGAGGTCCCGGTCGTTCTCGATCAACTGCCCGTTCACAAAGAAGTAGTCCCCCGAAGTTACCTTCCCCCGGTTGGCCAAACCGCTGTCGCTCAACTCGATCTGCTCGCCGTCGCGAGCGAGGACCACTCGATCCGCGGCCATGCCCATCTTGATCGCCAGATCGGCGTGGGCAACGAGGTGGCGAACCTCGCCGTGAACCGGCACAAAGAACTCAGGGTCGGCCACCGTGTGCAGGGTGCGGAGCTCGTCCTGCTTGCCGTGGCCGCTGGTATGGACGTCTAGTTGCCCGCTGTGGACCACTTGGGCCCCCCGATCCACCAGGTTGTTGATCATCCGGGCCACCCGGGCCTCGTTGCCGGGGATGGGGGTCGAGCTCAACACCACGGTGTCGTCGGGTCCGATATCGATCCAGCGGCTGTCCCCGGTGGCGGCCATGGCCAGGGCAGAGCGGGTCTCCCCCTGCGAGCCGGTGGACACCACGCACACCTGCCCGGGGGAATACCGATCGACATCGGCCACGTCGATCACCGCATGGTCGGGCATCGTGAGCAAGCCCAGCCCCCGGGCCAGGGCGAAGTTGCGCTTCATAGACAGCCCCAGCGTGGCCACTTTGCGCCCCGACTCCACCGCGGCATCCACCACCTGCTGAACCCGGTGAACATGGCTGGAGAAGGCGGCCACTACCAGGCGCCGGCCGGGATGGGCGGAAAACACCCCTCGAAGCACCTCTCCAACCTCGGTTTCCGACCGGGAGCTGCCGGGAATCTCCGAGTTGGTGGAATCGCACAGCAGCAGCCGCACTCCGTCGGTTCGAGAGATGGCCCCGATCCGGGCGAGGTCCGTGCGCCGACCGTCCACTGGGTTCAGATCCAGTTTGAAATCGCTGGAGTGCAAGACGACCCCTTGGGAAGTGCGGATGGCCGAGATCAGCCCCGAGGGAACCGAGTGGGTGACGGGGATGAACTCGCAGTCGAACGAGCCGATGCGGAGCCGGTCGTGGTCGCCGATGGAGTTGAGGGTTGTGCGGTCGATAACACCCCGCTCCTCCAGGCGGTTGCGGATCAATCCCAGGGTGAAGGGCGAGGCATAGATCGGAAACGACAGCCATTCCAGGGCATGGGGCAGCGAGCCGATGTGATCCTCATGGCCGTGGGTGCATATACAGCCAACGATGCGATCGGCGCGATCGCGCAGGTACTCCAAATCAGGGAGCACGAATTCAGCGCCGGGCATGTCCTCGTCGGGAAACAGGATCCCGCAGTCCAGCAGGAGAACCTCGCCCCTGGATTCGATGGCCGCGCAGTTCCTCCCGATATCGCCCAACCCGCCCAGAAAGGTGATCTGAACCGGATCAGCCATCGGCACCGAGTCTTGTGCCGGCCAGCACCTCGGCAGCGGCCTCGGCCAAACCCTCAGGCTCGACGTCCAGGGGCGGGCGGCAGCGGCCGACCGGGATGCCGATAAGGCGCATCATCGCCTTGGCCGGAATGGGGTTGGGCGCTGTCAACCCCGTCTCATAGTCAAACGACGGCATGAGGCTGGCGTTGATCTTGGCCGCGGCCCCAACGTCGCCCCCCTCGAAAGCGGCGATCATGTCGGCGTGCTCGGTACCGGCCCAGTGGGTGGCCACCCCGATAACCCCCACCGCCCCCACCGCGAGCAGCGGCAGGGTGAGGCTGTCGTCGCCGCTGTACACCTCAAAGCCCTCGGGAGCCTGGGCGATGAGCGCGGCGGTCTCGGCAGGGTCGCCAGCCGCGTCCTTGATGCCGACGATGTTGGCGACACCATGGGCCAACTCCAGCAGCGTGGCAGTGTCCACCTTTCGCCCGGTGCGCACAGGGATGTCGTAGATGAGCACCGGTAGATCGGTGGCCCCGGCCACCGTGGCAAAGTGCTTGGCCAGGCTGGCTTGCGAAGGCCGGTTGTAGTACGGGGTCACCGACAAGATGCCATCAGCCCCCGCCTCTTGAGCCCGCTCGGTGAGCTCAACGGCCGCGGCAGTGTCATTGCTGCCCGCTCCGGCCACCACCGGCGCATCCACCGCAGAGACGACCGTGCCGATGAGGTCGATTTGCTCGTCGTGGGTCAGCGTCGGCGCCTCTCCCGTGGTGCCCGCCACCACCAGTCCGTCGCTCCCGTTGTCAACCAGCCATTGGGCCAGCGACGCTGCGGTCTCCAGGTCGAGCGAGCCGTCGTCGGCAAACGGTGTGACCATGGCGGTGAGCACCTTTCCAAATCGAGCCATGGGTTCTCCTTACGCTTCAGCGGCGTCGTCGGCCATCTCGGTTGCCCGATCGATCCCCAGGGTCACCAGGAGATCCTCGTGCAACTCGAACCACACCTCATGGTAGGAATCCATGGAGGGTTTCGTAAACCAGTTAAGTTCGCCGCCCTGCACACGAAGCAGCGCGTTGTCGAGCCGCCCTCCATAGTGGCCGAATCGGTCAAGGGCATCGGCTAAGCGGGCGATAATCGGCTGGACCCGCTGGTTGATCTCGGCCAGTCGGACTATGACCGCGGCGTCGTAGTCGGGATCGGTGTGGTCGTTGAGCGTCTGGTCGCCGCGTACTTGGAAATCGGTGCAGACCTCCTTCAACTGAGGATCCAGCACCCGAAACGACTGATATTGCTCCTGGATGAGGAGTCTGGTGCCGGAACTCTCGATTTCGGCGGCCACTAGGCGCTCGGCCTCGGCCCTGCCCTCTCCGAGCAGCAGCCACCCCTGGGCTCGCTTCCCGTCCCGGTAGCGCACCCAGCCCCTCTCCCCCAATTCGCTCAGGACGCCCGCGGCCTGTGTCGCCGACAAGCCGGTGGCCAGGGCCACAGATTCGGCGTCAGCCATGCCCTTGGTGCGCAGCGCATAGAGGACGCGCCCCTCCATCCCAGACGAATACGGCACCAGATCAGACTACTTCCGCTTCTCGATCCCGGTCTCCGGGGCGGCCTAGGCGTCTCAGTATGAGGGGGTAGCCCACCAGGGTGATGGTGGCGAAGACGAACCATTGGACGGCGTAGGCCAGATGGGATCCCTCCCCGAGGTCGGGAGGAGGCACGGGGACGGGCCAGTCGCCAGCAGGCGGTGCTTGAGTTTGGAGTTGCAGGTAGACCGGCAGCAGGGCGGTATCGAGCTGTTGGGAAAGGCGGGCCAGATCGGGGCGGGCCATCTCTGTGAGCACCCCGCCAGACGGGTCTGACTGCTGTAGCCCAGCGGCGGTGACCGTAGCCCGAACAAGCCCGATCACCTCCACCTCACCACTGGCAGGGGCGAAATCGGCGGGGGAAGTGCCGGTGCCAGCCCCGTGAGGGATCCAGCCCCGGTTGACCGCGACGGCCTCGCCGGTTGGGGGCCGCAGCGGGGTGAGAACCCAAAACCCGGCAGAACCCTGGAAGGTCCGGTTGCGGATCAAAACCTGATCTTCCACCTGGTAGACACCGACAGCCCGGACCGAGCGAAACTCGATGTTGTCCCCTATGTCGTAGTCATCGTCGATGCCGGCCAGGTCTTGAATCTGCACAACTGGGAGTTCGCTGCGACTGGTGATGGTGCTGTTGTGCTCCCGGCGCTCAGACAGCCGGTGGAGCTGCCAGAACCCAGCGGCGATCATGGCCATCACTGCCAGGAGCACCGCGATGTTCAGCAACAGGCGCCGGAATGACACGATTGGGTCGTCGCTAGATGTCCAGCAGGGTATCGAGGCCCACGATGAGCCCAGAGCGGTTCGGGGCCGCTTTCACCGCGGCCAATACGCCGGGCATGAACGAGGACCGATCAGTGGAGTCCTGGCGGATGACAAGGGTCTGGCCCTCAGCACCCAGGATCACCTCGTGGTGGGCCACCATCCCCCTCATTCGCACGGCGTGGACCCGGATGCCGGTAGGGCCTTCAGCCCCCCGCACGCCGGACAGCATCTCGTGTTCAGTGGGATCGGGGGCCCAGTCGCCCGACGCCGCCGCCATCTTGTCCACCGTGAGCCGGGCGGTTCCCGATGGAGCGTCGATCTTGGCATCGTGGTGCAGTTCGATCACTTCAGCGGTATCGAAATAGGGCGCCGCGAGTTCGGCAAAGCGCATCATCAGCACGGCGCTGATGGCGAAATTGGGTGCAATGATGCATACCCGCTCCGCAGCGGTGAACGCGGCTTGGAATCGCTCGAGGTCGCCGTCGGTGAATCCCGTCGTGCCCACCACGGCGTGGATCTGCTGATCCGCCAGCCAGATCAGGTTGTCGCGGGCTGCCTCGGCAATGGTGAAGTCCACCACCACGTCGGCATCGGCTTCCACCATTGCCTCCCGGTGGGCAACCGCGACCATACCGCCTGCGGAACCACCCGCCTGGATGGGGTCCACGGCGGCCACCAATTCCAAATCCGGGTCAGCTGCCACCGCCTCACAGACGGTGGCGCCCATTCTGCCCCCCGCGCCGAACACCCCTACCCGAAGCATGGATGAGACGTTATAGGGCAGAGCGGTGGCAAACCGGCTGGAAAAATGAAGCCTCGGGCTGGCTTATCGAGGAGCGCGGTCCCGGTCGCGGCCCCGACCGCCGCCTCGGCGATGTGAGCCTCCGCTGGGCCCGAGGTCACCGAACTCGTCGCGTAGCTGAGACTCGAAGTCGTCTTCGAAGGAGGCCGCTTGGGACGGGCCTTCCCAGTCACCTCGGTCTCGGCCACCCCGGTCGCTCGACCGGCGGTCGCCGCGATCCCGGCGGTCGTCGCGACGGTCATCCCGACGGCCCCGGCGATCATCGCGATCCCGGCCACCCCGATCATCGGAACGGCGGTTGTCGCGGCGGTCGCCGCGATCCCGACGGTCGTCCCGGCGGTCGTCGCGACGGTCATCCCGGCGGCCCCGGCGATCATCGCGATCCCGGCCACCCCGGTCATCCGAACGACCCCCAGAATCGCGGTCGTCGCTGCTGTCGTCGCCGGTCAACTTGAGGCTGATCTTGCCGTTGGGATCGATGTCCTCCACGACAACCTCGAGGTCGTCCCCCAAGGCCACCACGTCCTCAACCCGCTCCACGCGGCGACCTCGACCGAGCTTGGATATATGGACCAAGCCATCGCGGCCGGGAAGGATGTTCACAAACGCCCCGAAAGCGGTGATGTTCACCACCTTTCCGTTGTAGACCTCGCCCACGTCGGCGGTCGGCGGGTCCAAGATCAAGCGGATTTGGCGCTCGGCCTCGTCGACCTTGTCCCGATCGGGTGAGGAGATGGTGACAATACCGGCGTCTTGGGCGTCGTCCACGTTCACCTCAGCCCCGGTCTCAGCCTGGATCGTGTTGATGACCTTGCCCTTGGGCCCGATCACCTCGCCGATCTTGTCCAGCGGGATCTCGAACTTGATGATCTTGGGGGCGGTGGGCCGAACGTCATCGCGGGGAGCGTCGATGGCCCCGGCCATTACCTCCAAGATCTTGAGCCGGGCGTCTCGAGCCTGGTTGAGCGCTCCGGCCAGCACATCGGCGGGCAGCCCATCGATCTTGGTATCGAGCTGCAAGGCGGTTACGAAGTCGGCGGTGCCCGCCACCTTGAAGTCCATGTCGCCGAAGGCGTCTTCGGCGCCCAGAATGTCGGTGAGCGTGGTGTACCGACCTTCATGGAAGACCAAACCCATGGCGATGCCCGCCACCGGCGCCTTTATGGGCACGCCCGCGTCCATGAGCGACAGCGTGGACGAGCACACCGAGCCCATTGAAGTTGAGCCGTTGGACGAGAGCACCTCCGACACCAGGCGCAGCGTGTAGGGGAACTCGTCCATGCTGGGGATCACCGGCACCAGCGCCTTCTCCGCCAGGGCACCGTGACCGATCTCCCGGCGCTTGGGGCCCCGCATGAAGCCGGTCTCCCCAGTGGAGTAGGGCGGGAAGTTGTAGTGGTGTATGTAGCGCTTCTTGTCGATGGGATCGATCCCGTCGATCATCTGGTCCATCCGGGCCGTGCCCAGCGTGGTGATGTTCAACACCTGGGTCTCGCCCCGCTCGAACAGCCCTGAGCCGTGGGCGGTCTCCACCACCCCCACATCGGAGCCCAGCGGCCGGAGATCGGCCGCGGCCCGGCCGTCGATTCGCACGCCGTCGTGCACGATGCGGTTGCGCACGATGCTCTTGGTGAGCGAGCGGACGGCGGCCGAGATCTGCTTGTCGGCGCCCTCCAACTCGGCGAACCGGTCGGCGAGGGTGGAAGCGATCTCCTCTTTGGCCTGCGACTCGGCCTCCTGGCGCTCGGTCTTGTCGGCAATCGACATGGCCGCGGCCAGCTTCTCGGCGCCGACCTCGGCCACCGCCGCTTCCACCTCGGGGGCGTAGTCCACCTGGAGGTCGTATTCCATGGGGGGCTTCACCCCGGCAGTGGCAATGAGACGGCGCTGGAGACCCACTGCCTCTTTGATCCACTCCTTGGATCGCTCCAAGCCCTCGGCCAACGCGGCCTCATCCACCTTGGGGGCGCCATTGCAGTAGTGCTCCCAGCCGGCCTCGGTGCCGTTGGCCTCCACCATCATGATGGCCACGTCGCCGTCGTCCAGGACCCGTCCGGCAACCACCATCTCGAAGGTGGACTCGGCACCCTCGGCATAGGTGGGGTGGGGAATCCACTCCCCATCGGCACTGTGGGCCACCCGCACCGCCCCGATCGGGCCGGCGAACGGGATGCCCGAGATGCTCAGCGCAGCCGATGCCCCGTTGATGGCAATCACGTCATAGGGGTTCTCCTGGTCGGCGCCCAGAACGGTTCCGACGATGTGGATCTCGTTGCGGAACCCGTCGGGAAACGAGGGCCGCAGCGGTCGATCGATGAGGCGACACGTCAGGATGGCCGACTCGGGGGCCCGACCCTCCCGGCGGAAGAACGAGCCCGGGATCTTGCCCGCGGCATACATCCGCTCTTCGATGTCGACGGTGAGGGGGAAGAAGTCGACCCCCTCGCGAACACGACGGGCAGCCGTCGCGGTCACCAGGATGGTGGTGTCGCCCATGCGAGCGACTACGGCACCGTCGGCCTGTCCGGCCAGACGACCTGCCTCAAAAGACAGGGTTTTGTTCTCGGCACCGCTGACTACGGCCGAGACGGTGATGGCTTCCGCCATTTTTGCTCCTCTCCGGACCACGCGTGGTCCGAGCGGGCCGGACGGAGCCAGTTCCCAGTTGGAGAGGCCCAGCCTGACTCGGCCCCTTCAACTGGCAGCTGGCCTCTCTCTAGGCCCGCTTATCTGTTTTCTGTCGGTCGCCCGGGCGACACCCACTTCTCAGCGGCGCAACACACTCAGCGTCGAAGGCCGAGATCGGCGATGATGCCTCGGTACCGCTCAACATCGTTGTCCTTGACGTAGTCGAGCAGCCGGCGCCGTCGGCCCACCATCATCAGCAAGCCCCGCCTGCTGTGGTGGTCCTTGACGTGAACCTTCAGGTGTTCGGTGAGGTGGTCGATCCGCTCAGTGAGCAATGCGATCTGAACCTCAGGCGAGCCTGTATCGGTGTCGTGCAGGCGACGCTTCTCGATTGTCGCGGTCTTTGACGGTAGCTTCTCGGCCATCCCTACTCAGTGTGTCCGTCGGTCGGAAAGAGGGCGATTGCACTGCTCCATGTCATTTGAGGCTGTGCCTATGCCCGGGGGACCCGTTCAAGCTACCACCCCAAGGACCAAAACACCTACCTGAGCGTTGTGAGGGATACTGGAGCCATGAAGGTGGTGTCCTTCGGAAGCCTCAACTACGACCTGTCGATTTGGTTGGACCGGCTTCCGGGTCCAGACGAGACGTTGAGGGCCCAGCGAATGGAAGCGTTCTCCGGAGGCAAGGGGGCCAATCAGGCAACGGCTGCGGCCTGCCTTGGGGCCGAGGCGCACATGGTGGGCTGTGTGGGCGACGATGATCGGGGCCGCTGGTTGCTGTCGGTGCTCAACAGCAGCGGAGTGGACACCAGTCTCGTTCGCATCTCTGAGGAACCCACCGGCACGGCGGTGCCGCTCATCGCCCCGGCCGATGTCTCCATCGTCATTGTGGCCGGGGCCAACGCCAGTACCGGAGTCGCCGATGCTGACGCTGCCACAGCAGTTATTGCCGCCGCCGATGTGCTCCTGTTGCAAGGCGAGGTAGGGGCGGCTGGGGCCCGGCGGGCCGCCCAGGCTGCCCGGCGGGGGGGAACCGCGGTGGTGTTCAACCCTGCTCCAGTAGACCCATTTCTGGTCGAGGCTGTGGTGCCGCTCACCGACGTCTTGGTGATGAACCGAGCAGAACAAGTCCAGATCGACGCCATCGGTCCGGAAACAGGCCAATGCGACACGGTCATCACCTTGGGCAGCCGAGGAGCTCAAGTGGGCGAGGTTGTGGTTCCTCCCTACCCCGCAGACGTGGTGGACCCCACTGGCGCAGGAGATGCCTTCTGCGGAGCCTTGGGCGTTGCCCTGGCTGAAGAGCGCCCCCTTATCGAAGCCGTCCGCTTCGCCAATGCCGCCGGCGCCCTCGCCGTGGCCACCCCCGGCGCTCAACCCTCCATGCCTACGAGGGCCGCAGTTAACGCCCTACTCGGTGGCCAACACTGACGTCGGGGGCTGCCCATCCTCACTTAGGTATCGGCTTTGTAGCTATTCAGGTTCTACTTGGTCTCCAGGATCATCGATTGCACTGGGAGTAACTGGCTGAGTTCGGATGCTCAACTGATTTACGACGGTAACTAGTGCCACAAAGAACTGCACGGACGCAATCACAATCAAGGCCCTGGATACTCTAGCCGCGCCGATGTTGTCCAAATCCCGCCAAACGGTCGCAACTAGGAGAATGAGAAAGGCGCAGGTCAATCCATTGATGATCAATATAGATGCCGACCAGCCAGAAAAGCTGACACTATCTGATTCGGAATTACGTCCGGTAAACGCAACAAATAATGAAACCCATGATGCAAATACCAATAGACAAATTACGGCAAGAAGTGCGGCGAATGGCTCAGTTCCAGGAGGACCAAACCTGTCTGCTGACAGCATTACTTGCATCGGCCATACAAGAAAACTGGCCGCAAAGGACAGCAAGGCAAAAACCAAAGATGAGAACAACAATTTTCTGGTTTGCAGCGAATCGTTCATTTTTCTCCCTTTCTGGAGAGCAATTTGACGCTAACACATCGACGCGAGTCAGCGACTGAGGGCGGGCATCACGTGGGTGGCGGTGAGGCGGAGGCTCTCCATGACCTTGTCGTGGGGGATGGCATAGGGGTTCATCATGCACAACAGCAGGTCGACGCCGAGGTCGGCAAAGCCCTGGCATAGCTCAATGCACTGATCGGGGTCGCCGGCGATGGCCACGCCCTGTTCCACTAAGTCCTCGATGCTGAATGTGGTATCCCAGTCGGCTTCCGCAGTCATTCCAGGGAGATACCGCAAGTAGTTCCAATCGCCGAGATCGGCGCCCTCTTCCTGGAGCATCTCGGCCACGCTGCCCACAAGCTTGAATGCCACCGTGGGATACCACCAGAACGATTCCCGGGCGTTCTCGTAGGCCTCAGCCGTGGTGGGTGCGCAGTGAAACATGGCGAAGGTGGCCACCCGGTCGTTCACATAGCCACCCACCGGATTCTGGCATGCCTCCACCGCCTCGCGGTACAGATCAACCCGCAGGGCCAACTCCTCCAGCGATACTCCCGCACTGAATGACAGCAAGCCCATTCCCATCTCCCCCACCAGTTGGTGGGTCTCTCGGCTGCCGGTGGCGGCCCACAGTGGAGGATGGGGTTTCTGCACTGGCTTGGGCACAACCCGGCGGCGGGGCATTGACCAATATTGACCCTGGAACTCATGCTCGTCGTTCAGCCAGCAGCCGGCGATGTGCTCGACCGCCTCAGCCCACATGGCCCTAGTCTCCCGGGGATCGATCCCGAATCCCTCGAGCTCAGCTCGGGTAGTGGAGCGGCCGGTGCCAAACTCCACCCGTCCCCCGCTGATCACATCCAGCGAGGCGGCCGACTCGGCGCTGCGAACCGGGTGGTTGTAGGGCTTGGGCGTCAAGCGCACGCCATAGCCCAATCGAATCTGCTCGGTGAGTGCAGCCACCGCCCCGTAGAGCACCTCGGGATTGGAGCTATGGGACATCTCCTCCAGAAAATGGTGCTCTACCGTCCAAAAGCTGTGATAGCCGAGTTGGTCGGCCAGCACGGCCTGCTGGATGAGCTCCTTATACCGAAGCTGCTCGCTTTCGTGGTACCACGGCCGAGGTACGGGAATTTCCGAGAAAAGAGCTAACTCCATACGAGTCAGCGGGAAGGTTCCGCCATCAAGATCTCCCGGGAGAGGGCAACGTCGATGCGGAGCTGTTTCACCAGGGGTTCGATGCCGTCGAAACGGTGCTCGCTTCTCAGCAACTCCACAAACTCCACTCTGGCCTCCTCGCCGTAGAGGTCTCCCTCAAAATCCAGAAGATGCGCCTCCAGCAGCGACTGCTGGGCGTGCTCGTAGAACGTGGGCCGCCGGCCGATGTTGATGGCTGCCATGTACCGGGACCCGTCGGGACGGGTGTACCAGCCGGCGTAAACCGCGTCGGCGGGCCAGGCCATAGCCATGGACACCGGGATGTTGGCGGTGGGAAATCCGATGGTCATCCCCCGCCGATCCCCCAGCACCACCTTGCCCCTGATCTCGTGGTACCGCCCGAGCATGGCCGCCGCCGTGCGGACATCCCCGCCAGCCAGCGCCCGGCGCACGGCGGTGGAGGACACCGGCTCGGGCCACTTCTCATCATGATGAAGAAGCTTCACCGCGTTAACCTCAAAGCCCATCTCCATGCCGAATTTCCGCAACGTGTCTATGTTTCCCAGACGCGCCCGGCCGAAGTGGAAGTCTTCCCCCACCACTACGCTCCGAACCCTCAGCCTCTTCACAAACACCTCGCGCACAAATTCTTCCGGCATCGTGTGGGCTCGGTCGGGAGAGAACTCAATCAGGTACACGTATTCGATGCCGGCCGCATCAAGCAGCTCCAGCTTCTGATCGAGGGAGTTCAGGAGCTTGGGGGCGTTCTCCGGCCGCAACACCAGCGCTGGATGGCGGTCGAACGTGACCACTGCGGGGGCTACACCCAATCGATTCGCTTCGGAAAGAAGCTGATTGATCACCGCCTGATGTCCGACATGGACACCGTCGTACACCCCGATACTGGCCGCGGTTTCCTCAATGCCTTCGAAGCGGCCAAAGTCCTCGATGACCTGCACCGCTCTGCACGGTAGCGGGCGAAGCCTCAGAGTGGACAATCCCGATCACGGCAATGGCAAGCGCACCGGCTCTCACTGGGGGATTACCACTGCCGGTTTGACCAAGCCAGGGAGATGGGCCTCATAGACGGCCAGGAGGTGGCCTCCTGGTCCGAGCACAGCCCACGGACCTTCTCCCTCCGCCGACAGCTCATCGGCTGCCAACACCTGTCCGCTCCCCACTCTCTGGCCGAGAGCCTCGTCGATCGACACCGCGGGGTAATCCCGCAAGGCCTCCGCCATGGACAAGAGCACCGGCGCGTCCACCGGCCGGGCTTCATCGACTGCGAACGAGCCGATGGCTGTGCGCCGCAACGCCCGAAGATGCCCGCCGCCGCCTAAGGCAGTGCCGATGTCGGCGGCCAACGAGCGGATATACGTCCCCGAGGAGCAGCTGACCTCTATCCGGTAAACCCCGGTGTCAGCATCCATCGGGGCAACCGTTAGTTCATGGACGGTCACCGGCCGGGCTTCCCGCTCGACCTCGACTCCTTCGCGGGCCAACTCGTGCAGCCGACGGCCCCCGACTCTCACCGCGGAGACCATCGGTGGAATCTGCAATATGTCGCCGACGAAGCCTGATGCAGCTTCGGCCACCTGCTCCGGGGTCACACCAGACATGTCGTGGACCGCGGTGACTTCACCGGCGGCATCCAGCGTGGTGGTCTCGGCACCAAGCACCAGTTCACCCACATACTGTTTGGGCAGCGGGGTGAGAAACCGCAACAGCCTTGTGGCACGGCCTACTCCCAACAGCAGCACCCCCGTGGCATCGGGATCCAGCGTGCCCGCGTGCCCCACTTTGCGGGTGCCGAAGACACCCCGGGCCTTGGCCACCACGTCGTGGGACGTCCACCCAGCCTCTTTGTCGATGACCGCCAAACCGCCGACGGCACTCCCACTCATTTGTCGAAAACCGCCAGTCCGTCGGAAGCGCTCACCTTTCGTCCTCATCAGCCAGGTCGCGGAGAATTCGGTCGACTCGCTCGCCAGCCGAGATCGATGGATCAAGGGCGAACGCCAGGTCGGGAACTCTCCGCATCGCTGCTGAGCGGGCCACCGCCTGTTTGAGTTGGAGACGATGCTCCTCCAAGGCTTCGAGGGCCGCAGAGGCCGCCTCTTCGTCTAGAGCGCTGATGAATACGGTTGCCCGGCTCAACTCGACGCTGGTTTCCACACCGGTGATGCTGGCCAGCTCCAAGCGGTCGTCGTCCAAGCGGGCCAGCTCAGAAGCCACGATCTCTCGCAGCAGCTCACCGAGCCGGGCTGACCGTGAGTAGCGGGAGGGGCGCGATGGCCGATTGCGAGCCACGGCTATTCGTCTGTGTTCAGCCAGTGGGAGGAGGAGCTCACCACTTCGATATCGGGAATCGACCACATATAGCGATCCAGCTCATCGGCGAGCGTTCGGCACTGGCTGGGTTGCCCCGATACCACCGCCACGCCCACCTCAGCCCGCTGCCAGAGGTCGGTGTGCCCGGTCTCTGCCACCGAGACGCCGAATTTTCGGGTTACGCCCGACAGGACAGGGCGCAGCACCGACCGCCGCTCCTTCAGCGAACGACAGCCTGGTATGTGCAAGTCGTAGACCACGGCGAGCACATGCATCGTCAGACTCGGGCGACTTCTCGCTCCTCAAACGTCTCGATGACGTCACCCTGCTTGAGGTCTTGGAAGTCGGACAGGCCGATGCCGCACTCAAATCCCGACTGCACTTCTCGCACATCATCTTTGAAACGCTTGAGAGAGGACACCGTGCCCCGCCAGATGACCGCACCGTCTCGCAGGAACCGGACTTTGGAGCCCCTGGTGATGGCCCCGTTGAGCACGTAGCAGCCGGCCACCGTGCCCACCCGGGGAATCCGGAACACTTCCCGCACCTCGGCATCGCCGGTGACGACCTCTTCGAACTCCGGCGCCAGCATCCCCACCATGGCGTTCTCCACATCCTCTATCAGGTTGTAGATGATCTCGTAGGTGCGGATCTCCACCTTCTCAAGCTCGGCCAGCTCCCTCGCCTTGCGATCAGGTCTGACGTTGAAGCCGATGATGGTGGCGTTGGACGCGGCAGCCAGTTGAATGTCGTTGGCGGTTACTCCACCCACACCCCGATGGACAAAGGCCAGCTTCACCTCGTCGCGGCCGAGGCGCTGGAGACTGTCCACCACTGCTTCCAGCGATCCGTTCACGTCGGCTTTGACGATGAGGTTCAGCGTCGCAGTCTCCCCCGCCTGGATCTGGCTGAAGATGTCCTCAAGGCGGGCGCCGCCCGAAGTGGCTGCGGCATCCCGGCCCAAGCTGGCAATGCGCTGAGAGTGCTCACGTGTCTGGGCGACCTTGGCCGCCACCTTCTCGTTGGGGGCTACCACAAAGGAGTCGCCGGCGTTGGCCACGTCGGAAAGCCCGAGCACCTGCACCGGTTTTGAAGGCAGCGCCTCTTGAATCTGGTTGCCGCGATCGTCGAGCAGGGCCCGGGCCCGTCCCCAGGAAGCTCCGGCAACCACTGGATCCCCTCGCCTCAGAGTTCCGTTCTGAACCAACAGGGTGGCAACCGGGCCACGCCCGATGTCCAAGTTGGACTCCAGCACCACGCCGCGAGCCCTACCGTCTGCGTTGGCCCGCAGATCCTCCACTTCGGCCACCACGGCCAGTTGTTCGAGTAAGTCGTCGATCCCCAGGTTCTGAAGGGCGGAGACCTCAACCACGATGGTTTCGCCTCCCCACTGCTCAGGCACCAATTCATGCTCGGAGAGCTGCTGCATGGTCCGATTGGGGTCGGCATTGTTGCGATCGATCTTGTTCACGGCGACCACGATGGGCACATCGGCGGCCCGAGCGTGGTTGATGGCCTCCAGGGTCTGGGGCATCACACCATCGTCGGCTGCCACCACCAGCACCACGATGTCGGTGGCGCCGGCGCCCCGGGCCCGCATTGCCGTGAATGCCGCGTGGCCGGGAGTGTCGATGAAGGTCAGCGTCCGCCCGTCTTTTTCCACCTGGTAGGCACCGATGTGCTGGGTAATGCCGCCGGCTTCGCCCTCGGCCACGTTGGCGCTGCGAATCTGGTCGAGCAGCTTGGTCTTGCCGTGGTCCACATGGCCCATAACGGTGATCACCGGAGGCCGAACCGGGTTGCCATCATCGGGCTCTTCTTCTTCGAAGTCGGCTTCGAGCAGCTTGAGCAGCTCGTTCTCCTGTTCTTCACCGGGATCCACCAATCGGACTTCGGCACCGATCTCTGCAGCAAACAGCTCGATCATGTCGTCGGTCAGAGATTGGGTGGCGGTGACCATCTCACCCTGCTGCATCAGGAAGCGAACCACATCGGCGGCCGTCTGATTCAGCTTCGGACCCACCTCCAACGGCGTCGAGGCTCGCTCGATCACTACCACCCCAGTGGGCGCAGCCGCGTCCGTTGGGGTGTAGTCGGGGATGTTCATGGGCTGGAGGTCTTCGGCCACCCGCCGACGCCGCCGACTCTTGCGCCGCCTCTGTTGAGGACGCTGGGGGCCGCCTCGACCTCGGCCGCCTGGAGCTCCCGTTCCACTGGGGGGCGCACCGAGCGCACCAGCGGGACCGCGGGCAGCTAGAGGCGCAGGAGACCGTCCTGGTGAACCGGCCCCTGGCCCTTGGGTGCCAACCGACGGCCGCATTGGACCTCGAGGACCTCTTCGGGGGCTCGGTGCCGGGCCCCTCCCACCCCGGCCGGGGGGCGGCGGAATCGGCTTGCCCGAAGAAGACGTCGGCGGCCGCCCGGGGGGTGGCGGAATCGGCTTGCCCGAACGCGAGAGCGGGGGGCTGGTCCGAGCAGAGGCGACTGGCTGAGCAGCCGGCGGTTCGGAGGCAGGCCTCGGCACCGATCGCGGCGGTGCCGGTGGAGCATCGGGAGGAGGCTCAATCGACGGTTCTGCTGGACGGGAGCGTGGCGGCACTCCCCCACTCGAGGTAACCACCCGCGTCGGCTTGGGCGGCTCGGGCTCAGGCTCGACAGGCTCCGGCTCTACTTCGGCCGCGGCCGGCTCGGGCTCGACAGGTTCAGGTTCCGGCTCGGGTTCTGGCTCGGGTTCTGGCTCGGGCTCAGGCTCAGGTTCCGGCTCGGGTTCTGGCTCCGGCTCAGGTTCGGGCTCAGGGGGGCGAACCAGTCCATCGCGATGCGCTCGCCGGCGGACGCGGTCCGCTTGGGCATCCACGATGCTTGAGGAGTGGCTGTTGACGCCGATCCCCAGCGTGACGCAGAGGTCAAGCGTTTCCTTGTTCGTGAGGCCGAGCTCGCGGGCAAGCTCGTAGACCCGAATTTTTGCTGGCAAAAAGCTCTTTCTTAGTCCGTCCGCAGTGCGCGGCCGACCCATTTGGGTCGGGAATTTATTGTCTCACGCCTGCCCTTCAGATTTCGAAGTCAATCCGAAGCGCCGGCTACTACCCCGGGGGAGGACCGCCCTCCGCAGCGTCCCCCACCTCCTCAACGGGAACGTTCTCACTTCCTGCGGCAGCCCCTTCCTCAGAAGGGGTGTCGTCGCTGCCCTCTGCGGCCCAATCCTCAGAAGGGGTGTCGTCGGTGCCCTCTGCGGCCCAATCCTCAGCTGACAGCGCTGGTCCTCCCTCTGCTGGCCGCCATACCTGCTCACCGGTTGCCTCGTCCACCACCCATTCTCCCTCAGCCCAATCCATGTCCTCATAGGCAGCTTCTTGGGCGAGCTGGGTCTCGCTTTTGATGTCGATCCGCCATCCGGTCAACCGAGCAGAGAGCCGGGCATTCTGGCCTTCTTTGCCGATGGCCAGGGAGAGCTGATAGTCGGGCACCACCACCTCGGCCGCCCCGGACTCCTCGTCGACGGTGACCTCCTTGATCTTGGCCGGTGACAGCGCCTTGGCCACGAAGTCGGCCGGATCATCGGCGAAGGGAACGATGTCGATCTTCTCCCCCCGCAACTCGTTGACCACCATGCGAACCCGGGCCCCCCGGGCCCCCACACAGGCCCCTACCGGATCTACGTTGGTGTCGTTGGACGACACCGCGATCTTGGTGCGATGACCCGGCTCCCGAGCACACGCCCTGATCTCCACCACCCCATCGGCGATCTCGGGCACTTCCAGCTCAAACAGCCGCTTGATCAGCCCAGGGTGGGTGCGGCTGACCACGATTTGCGGGCCCTTGGCCGTCTTCCGGACTTCCACGATGTAGGCCTTGAGGCGGCTGTTGGCATCAGGGCGCTCAAAGGGCACCTGCTCGGCCTGGGGCAAAAGGGCCTCCACTCGGCCCAAGTCCAACAAGGTGTAGCGGGCATCATTCTGCTGAATGATCCCGGTGACGATGTCGCCTTCCCGACCAGCGTATTCCTCGTATTTGAGCTCCCTCTCCACCTCGCGAATCCGCTGCATCATGACCTGCTTGGCCGTCTGCGCGGCGATACGGCCGAAACCATCGGGAGTCACGTCAAATGGCTCCCCAATGGGCTCGCCGTCCTCATCCAGCTTTTGCGCGAATACCTGGATGTCGGCCGTCTCGGGGTTGATGGTTACCCAGGCATATTCCTCGCTATCGGGCATCCGCTTGTAGGCCGATTCAAGGGCATCGGCCAGGGCCGCCAACAGGGCCTCCACCGAAATCCCCTTGTCTGCGGCCAGGGCTTGGAGGGCTTCAAGCATGTCAGGATTCATCGGCTGCTCTTCTCCTTGATCTGCTTCTTTGGCATCGGACCCCATTCAAAGACGGTCCTGGCCTTGGCGATGTCGTTGAATGACACGCGTTGAGGAACTCCGTCCTTTTCAATGGTAATTCCGTCATCGTCGTATTCCATCAGCGAACCTTGAATCCGACGGTTCCCTTCGACATGGGGGCCGAGCTTCACGCTTATGGTCTCGCCCACTGCCCGGGCATAGTGCTCGGGACAGCGCAGCGGACGCTCCAAACCGGGGCTGGTGAGCTCCAGGGTGTACCGACCGGGAATGAGATCGTTGTCATCCAACAGGCGAGAGGCGACCTTGGAGGCGCCGGCCACCTCGTCCAAGCTCACTCCTCCGGGTTTGTCCACGATGATGCGCAGAATCCCGCCTCCATAGGTGAGGTCGTAGATCTCCAAACCCCGCCCATGGAAGAGGGGCGCGAGCAGGTCGCGCACGCTGTCGGTTACTGGCATCTCGCCCCTTTCCTGACTGGTGCGGTCCCCAAAGTCAGAAGGCGTGGGCCCCAGCCCACGCCTCACTCGACTGAAGAGATCGACGATTCACCGGCAATCTTACCCGGTGAAACCGCCCATGTCGCCGCTTAGCGGTGTGTCGTTGGGCCTTTTTCAGCAGCTACGGCCGCAGACAGCCACAAGATCGGCCTCTCTCAGTAGCTGCGGCCGCAGACAGCCACAAGATCACTCTCGTCGCCGCTGTGGGGAAGGGACCCATCAGGGAGTTGCAAGCACCTCACGGTAACCGCGTATTCGGCCAAGGCCGCTTCGCCCTCGGGGCCGAGTTCAGCCCACGGAATCCGGGCGAATCCCGTTGCCGCCGCCTCTTGCACCTCGGCCACGGTGGCCGCCTCCACTATCCGAGAGTCCCGCCACGCCATGGCATCGTTGAAAATCTGCTGCTGGATGTCGTCAAGCAGCGACTCCACTTGCTTGGGTGCAGCGGAGAGATCGACTGTCTGCTTGTCGCCGTCAATCCGAGACACCAGCGTTGCCTGACCGTTTTCCAGATCCCGGGGTCCGATCTCCACCCGTACGGGTACCCCTTTCAGCTCCCAGTCGGTGGCTCTTCGGCCAAACCCCGTACCCGTCCGGTCGTCAACCTTCGCCCGTATCCCGGCAGCAGCCAAAGATCCGGCCAATTGGTGGCAAGCGCCCACAACTCCTTCGGCGTCGCGAACTGCAACGACAACGGCTTGAGTGGGCGCCAACCGGGGAGGGACAACGAGCCCTTGGTCGTCACCGTGGGCCATGATCAGCCCCCCGACCATCCGAGACGACACCCCCCAGGAGGTCTGCCACACGTGGGCCTGACTCCCTTCGGCATCCAGATAGGTGATGTCGAACATGGTGGCGAAGCTCTGGCCCAGTTCATGGGATGTTCCCATCTGAAGGGCCTTGCCGTCTCGCATCATCCCCTCGAGGCACATGGAGTTGATGGCCCCGGGGAACCGCTCCGCCTCGGTCTTGTACCCGATGAGGACCGGGATGGCCAGCACCGACTCCATGAAGTCTCGATACACCTCGTGGAGGATCATGGCCGCGTAGTCACGGGCTTCCTGGCGGGTGGCGTGAGCGGTGTGGCCTTCCTGCCATAAGAACTCCGTGGTTCGCAGGAATATCCGGGGGCGCATCTCCCAGCGGACCACATTGGCCCACTGGTTGATCAGCAGGGGCAGGTCGCGGTGGCTCTGTATCCATTTGGAGAAGTAGGCATTGATGATGGTCTCGCTGGTGGGTCGCACCACCACCGGCTCGGCCAGCTCTCGGCCTCCGCCTTGGGTAACCACTGCCAATTCGGGACTGAAGCCCTCCATGTGGTCGGACTCCCGGTTCAGGTAGCTCTCGGGGATGAACAGCGGGAAGTAGGCGTTGTCGGCCCCGGCGCCTTTGATGCGCTGATCCACCTCGGCCTGCATCCGCTCCCACAGGGCATAGCCGTAGGGTCGGATCACCATGGTTCCCCGCACCGGCCCGTTGTCGGCCAGTTCCGCCTTGTTGAGAATGTCCTGATACCAGCGGGGGAAGTCTTCCTGCTGTGATGTGAGCACCCCTTTTTTGGCCATCCTCACGCTCTCCTGCGGATCAGATCGATCTTTTCGCCGGCCTGATTGGCGTCGTCGCCCTGCTCGGCCAGCAGGCGACTCCGGTCCCGCTCCGCTTCACGGGCCGCGGCCACCGTGTCGGCCCTTTCCAGTGCGGCCTCAGGCCCGTGCTCGTGGATCAACTCGGCCCACTCCACGAGCGCCGACACCATTTCCTCCTCGGCCACCACGGCCACGTTGCGGCCCTTGACGAACAGGTGGCCCCGCTTGTTGCCCGCCGCGATTCCGATATCAGCGTCGCGGGCCTCGCCGGGACCATTCACCACACAGCCCATGACCGCCACCTGAAGGGGAATCTCCCGGTCGCCGAACGCCTCCAAGGCCTGCTCCGCCACGGCATACACGTCGATCTCCGCCCGACCGCAGCTCGGACAGGCGATGAGGTCCACGTTCTTGCGCTCCCGCAGTCCCATGGATTCGAGAAGCTGGCGACCGGCTTTCGCCTCTTGCACTGGGTCGGCGGTGAGGCTGTACCGGATGGTGTCGCCGATTCCCTCGGCCAAGAGGGTGCCAATGCCGACGGTGGACTTGATCAACCCCACCGGGGGCGGCCCTGCTTCGGTCACCCCCAAGTGCAAGGGGTGATCGGTGACCTCGGCCAGCTGTCGGTAGGACTCGATCATGAGGGGCACGCTGGAGGCCTTGACCGAGATCTTGACGTCTTCGAAGTCCACATCGGCGAAGTAGTCGAGTTCCATCTGGGCTGACTCCACCATGGCCTCCGGGGTCACCCGGTCGCCGTACTTGCGGTAGAGATCAGGGTGCAGCGACCCCCCGTTCACTCCGATGCGGATGGGAACCCCTCGGTCCCGGCACTCTGAGGCCACCGTTCGGATGTGCTCGGGTTTGCGGATGTTGCCGGGGTTCAGCCTCAGGCATTGGACGCCGGCGTCCAATGCGGCCAGCGCCATGCGGTACTGGTGGTGAATGTCGGCCACGATGGGCACCGGAGACCGGGGCACAATCTGGGCCAGTCCCTCGGCCGCCTCGATCTCATTGCAAGTGCAGCGCACGATGTCGGCCCCCGCCGCGGCCAGGGCGTATATCTGCTGAAGGGTGCCCTCCACATCAGCGGTGCGGGTGGTGGTCATGGACTGGACAGTGATGGGCGCGCCACCGCCGACGGCCACATCCCCCACATGGATCCGACGGGTGGGGCGTCGCTCGAAAGCAGCCTCGACTTCCATGCCCTCAGCTTGACACGCCCGGCCCGCGGTATCCGCAATTGCCCGTGATCATCCCACTCCTCAACTCGGAAGCCGCACCGGATCGGAGGCATCGAGATAGAGCGCCCCGAGGCCTACGAAGAGCAGGACCACCACCACCGCGTAGGCGACGGGGATCATCTTGGCCACGTCGGCGGTATAGCGGCGGCCTCGGCGAGAGCGAAGGCGCTCATAGGTGGCGATCGCCACGTGGCCGCCATCAAAGGGAAGGAGCGGGATCATGTTGAAGACCCCTATAAAGATGTTCACCAGGGCGAAAAGCAGCAAAAGGCTGCCGTAATTCTCGGTGATGTCGGAAATGAAGTCGGCAAAAATCCTGAGTACTCCGAGGATGGAGATCACTCGTTCTTCATCTTCCACTGCGGTACTGGAGAACGTCCCTCCGCTCACCGAGGAGACTTCTTGGCTTGCAGGCTCCTCGGTAACCCTTTGGAAGAAACCGCTGAGTCCACCGGGTGAGAAGAGCTTCCCGATGGCAACGGCGGACTCCTTGGTCAGGAAGCCGAATTCCTCCAGGGACTCGGGAACGGCCTCGACAAACCCGACCTCTATCGGCCGGCTTTCCCGGGCGTTCAAAGAACGGACCCCCAAGTAGCCCCGATCGGCATCGAAAGGATAGGTACCGAGTGTCAGCCAGCGGGTGAGGAGATCGCCATCTCGAAGAATGCCCAGGCTGACCGGCGTCCCCGGTTCGGGTAGAGCCACCACCAAGTCGTCCATGGTGGCCACCGAATCCCCATTCACCGACACGATCCGATCGCCGGGCTGCAATCCGGCTTCCGCGGCAGGTGAATCGTTGGCTACCTGGGTCACGGACCAATCCGAAGAGGGAACGCTCTCCGTCCTCCCGCCAATGACGAGAAAGGTGAAGAGCAGCACCAGGGCCAGCAGAAAATGCATGGTTGAGCCCGCCACTGCCACAGACATTCGCCGCCAATAGGGCTTGCTTCGGTACGTTCGGGACTCTTCAGCAGGAGGAACTTCCTCAAGGTTGTTCATCCCGATAATCCGGACATACGCCCCAAACGGAATCGCCTTAAGGCCGAAGACTGTCTCCCCCCGACGGAACGACCAGAGCCGGGGCCCGAATCCCAGGAAGAACTCGGTGACCTTCATGCCCGCCCACCGCGCCGTCAGGTAGTGCCCCATTTCGTGAAGGAACAGCATGACGAGAATGAGCATCAGCGCCACCAGCATTGGGACACCCCAAATCGCCGATACAACCGCGAGCAATCCCGCAACCAGCACCAACCCCTGCCAACTCTCGCGAGACGCCTTCAAGGTGGCGAGCGGAGACGGTCGAGACTGGCCGCCCCGCCAGGAGCCAGGTAGATGAAAGCCCATCGCCTAGCTGCGGTCGAACTGGCGGACGACAACGTGCTCGGCCGCGGCTCGGGCTTTGCCGTCGATCTCCATGACCGCCTCCAGGGAGTCGGCCTCAGTGCCGTCGTGGTCGCCTAAGACCGTCTCCAAAACTTCGGGAATTGCCGTCCATCGTATCCGCTGATCGAGAAAAGCCTGCACGGCCACCTCGTTGGCCGCATTCAGCAACGCAGGCGCGGTCTCGCCCATGCGCCCGGCGGCGTAGGCCAGATTCAGGCAGGGAAATGCCTCGGTATCAGGGGGCTCGAAGTCCAGCCGGCGCAGCTCGGCCCAGTCGATGCGGCCAAACGGGGTTGCGATGCGGTCGGGATAGGCGATGGCATAGCCGATGCACAACCGCATATCGGGCAGCGAGAGCTGGGCGATGGTGGCGCCATCGGTGTACTCCACCATCGAGTGGACCACCGACTGAGGATGGACGACGACCTCGATGCGGTCGTAGCCCAACCCGAACAGCTCGTTGGCCTCGATCACCTCCAAGCCCTTGTTCATCAGCGTGGAGGAGTCCACCGTGATCTTGGGCCCCATGCTCCATGTGGGATGGGCCAATGCGTGCTCCACCGTCACATCGGCCAACTCACTGCGACTGCGACCCCTGAAAGGTCCGCCGCTGGCGGTGAGCACGATGCGGTGCACGCGTTTCATTCCCGTTTCAGAGGCCATTCCCGTGTCGGAGGTGAACACATCGTTGGCCCGTAAACACTGGTGGACAGCGCAGTGCTCGCTGTCCACCGGAAGCAGTTCGGCACCCGGAGTCTGTCGGGCCCTCTGGACAACTGGGCCGGCGGCAATCAGCGACTCTTTGTTGGCCAGAGCCAAGCGCCGGCCCGCCTCGAGGGCGGCCAGGGTCACCGGCAAACCGGCGAATCCGACAACCCCGTTCACTACCACTTCTCCCATCGCGGCCGCTTCGGCCAGGGCAGAAGCACCGCTCGCCACGGAAATCCCCGGCAGCGCCTCTTGCACCTCAGGCACCCGTTCGAAGTCGCCCACCACCACCAATCGGGGTTGAAACTCCTGGGCTTGGGCCACCAACTGGTCGACGGAGCGGCCGGCACCCAATGCCACTACGTCCCAGGCGCCGGGTTCGGCCCGCACCACCTCCAGTGTCTGGACTCCGATCGAGCCGGTGGAACCAAGCAGGGACAGAGAGGTCATGAGCGAATCGCGCCGGTATCGCCCGGTGGCTCAGATCACATCCAGCATCAGGGCGGTGAAGTAGGTGGCCGGCAGCACAAACAGGAGAGCGTCGATCCGGTCCAACATCCCTCCGTGGCCGGGCAGCAGCGAGCCCATGTCCTTGATGCCGATATCTCGCTTGATGGCCGACTCCATGAGGTCGGCCAGCGGCGCCACCACGGCGACCACGATTCCCAGAATCACCCCGTCGGAACGCGACCCCGTCCCATCTCCGAATGGACCGATCTCCAGGATGGAGATGAACACCAACGCGGCAGCGATGGTGAGGATGGTGCCGCCGATCAGACCCTCCACCGTCTTGTTGGGACTGGCCTTCGACAGCGGTGTGCGACCTGCGGCCCGCCCAACGGCGTATGCGCCCACATCGTGGGCCACGGTCAAAATCAGTGCGCTCAGCACCAGTTCGGCGCCGTCGGGCATGTCCAGCAGGAGTCCGCCGAAGGCCCCGGTCACCCCGATGTAGGTGATCCCCAGCAGGGTTACCCCTAGGTTGGCCAGGATCCGGTTGCCGCCCACTCCGCCCAGGTACCACAGCCCCGAGCCGAACAGGGCGAATACCAACACCAGCACGATGCCGTCGGTACCTCGCCAGTAGGCAGCCAGCGGCATGGCCGCCACTGCGGCAAACCCCACCAGCGCCGGAGGTTGATAGCCCGCATGGCGCATGGTGGTGAACCACTCCGCGGCAGCAATCAAGAGCGCAATGACAAGCACCGCGAGCGTGACCTCCTCGCCTAGGGCAATGGCGCCCAAGACGATTCCGCCAAGCACCAGACCAACCACGAAAGCGGTCATGGTGTTGCCATTTCGAGAAGATGTCCGGCCATCAGCCATTGCCGGAGATGGCGGCATCAACGGAGAGTCCCGGGTCTCGACCATCGCCGAGGCAATCGGAGATTCAGAAACATCCAAGGACAAGACCTCGTCTACCCGGTCTACCGAGGGGAACTCCACTGCCTCAGTGGGCACTGGGTCTTCGAAAACGCTCGCCTCTTCCGGAGCGTGGCTGACGTCTTCTGGACCGGACAGGTCGGCAAAGGAGTCCTCTGCCGCATCGTCGCGCCAGCGGGGAGCAGCATCGGTGAGACTGTCCCAATCCTCCTCCGGCTCTGATTCCGCATCGGCGGGCTCATCCCAGCGAGGCAGATCAGCGTCATCTTCTTCTTCGTCGAAGAGAGATGTCAGATCATCCAAGAAGCCGGCCTGCTCGTCGTCGGGCGGCTCTCCAGACGGGTCGTTGGGTTTTTGGAAAGGATTGTCTTCGGCCACTGCCCCTCCAGTTATTCAGACAGTTTAGATTTCCAGCAGCTCTTGTTCTTTGACGCTCAAGGCATCATTGATGAGCTGCTCATGGTCGTGGGTTAGCTGGTCAAGGTCTTTCTCGGCCCGAGCCGCAATGTCCTCGGAAACGTCGCCGGCTTTGCTGAGTTGATCAACCTCATGGCGCCCGCTGCGGCGGGTGTTGCGAATCGCCACCCGACCCTCTTCTGCCATCTGTTTGACCAGCCGTACCAGCTCGCGGCGGCGCTCCTCGGTTAGCGGTGGGAATGTCAGTCGCACCACGTTGCCGTCATTGCTGGGGTTGAGCCCAAGATCAGCTTGGATGATGGCCCGCTCAATTGCAGCAATCGAGCCTTTGTCGAATGGGGAGATCACCAGAAGCTGCGCCTCGGGAACACTGAAACTGGCAAGCTGCTGGAGCGGCACTTCAGTGCCGTAGTAGTCCACGAGAAACCTCTCAAACAGTGCCGGAGATGCCCGCCCGGTCCGGACGGAGGCGAACTGCTGTCGGGTGTGGTGCACCGCAGAGTCCATTCGCCCCCCGGCCTCCTCCAACACCAAGTCGGTCAGCTCATTGCCGGTGGTCATCCCACTCGCATCCTTCAGTGACTCCGGCCGCGCGGCAGGAAGACATCAGAACCGGTCGTCATGACTTCGAGGTCGTCGGATAACCCCTCACGACACCAGAGTACCTATCGGCTGGCCGTCGAGTATGGCGCGTACGTTTCCCGGCTTCATGAGGTCGAAGACGACGATGGGCAACTTGTTGTCCATGCACAACGAGACAGCGGTGCTGTCCATGGCCCTGAGACCCTGGGACAGCACATCCAAGTACTGCACCTCATCGAGCTTCTCGGCATCCGGGTCGATCCGGGGATCGGCGGTATAGACCCCATCGGTGCCACTGTGAGTTCCCTTCAACAACACGCCGGCCTCTATCTCCACTGCCCGCAGAGCAGCCGCGGTGTCGGTGGTGAAGAACGGGTTGCCGGTCCCGGCCGCAAAAATCACTACCCGGCCCTTCTCTAGGTGGCGAATGGCCCTGCGGCGGATATACGGCTCGGCCACTTGGGCCATACCGATGGCCGTTTGTACCCGAGTGGGCTGATTGAGTCGCTCAAGCGTGTCCTGGAGGGCAAGGGCGTTGATAACCGTGGCCAACATCCCCATGTAGTCGGCCTGAGCCCGGTCCATGCCTGCGCCCGCCCCGGTCATCCCCCGCCAGATGTTCCCCCCTCCGACCACGACCGCCACGTCCACGTCGAACTCAGCCCTGACTTTGACGATTTCGTCGGCGATTTGCGCCGCGATCTCGCCATCAATGCCATATCCGGACTCACCGGCAAATGCCTCGCCGGAGAGCTTCAGAACAATCCGGTCCCACCGGCCTGATCGCTTGGCGCCGTCGGTGGTCATCGTGCAGCACTAACTGCCGATGGACGCCAACTCGAAACGGACAATCTCACCGTCACCCAAACGAGATTCTACGGTCTCCTTCTCACCAAACATGCCCTGTTCCAGCAAGACGCGCTCGGCAAACCATGCCCGCAAGCGGCCGCTGACGATCTTCTCCCAAGCTTGCTCGGGCTTGCCCTCAGCTTTGGTCATCTCGGTGAGCGCGATCCGCTCCCGCTCTACTTCGTCGGGGTCAACGTCGTCGCGATGCAGCACCGAGGGCTTGGCAAAGGCAATGTGAAGAGCCACCTCGTGGGCCAGGTCTTGGCTCATGGCGCGGGCCTCTACCACGACAGCGCTGGTCCCTCTGCCATCTTGAGTGTGGAGGTAGGTGTCCAGAATGTTGCCATCGGCAGCTTCGACCTTGACAACCTTGCCCAACCGGACGTTCTCCTTCTTGGCCAGACTGAGATCTTCGAGTGCGGCTTGGCGAGTCTCCACCGATTCTTCGCCCGAGGCCAGTACCAACTGAGCCAGCTCGTCGGCCAGGGCGGTGAAGTCATCGGCCTTGGCCGAGAAGTCGGTCTCACAGCGAAGTTCGACAATGGCAGCGGCATTGCCGTCCACCGCCAAGGCCACCGTGCCCTGATCGCTGACCCGCTCGGCCCGAGCGGCTGCCTTGGCGATGCCTTTCTCGCGCAGCCATTGGGTGGCGGCCTCCATGTCGCCGTCGCTTTCGGTGAGGGCGCGCTTGCAATCCATCATTCCCGCGCCAGTGGCCTCGCGCAGCGCCTTGACGTCTTGGGCGGTAAACGAACTCACGCTTGCTCCTGAAGATCGGTTTGCTCGGCTTCGACAGTTGCCTCCGCCGCCTCGGGGGCAGCCTCTTGGACCTCAGCCTCCGCCGCCTCAGGGGCAGCCTCGGCGGTTGGCTTGTCTTCGACTACGGCCTCGGGCTGAGGAGCATCAGTATCAGGCCGGGTTTTGGCAACGTTGTTTCCCTGGGCGATGAAGCGACCCTCAAGAACGGCGTCGCTGATAATCCGACACATCAGCTCGCCGGAGCGGATGGCGTCGTCATTGCCGGGAATGACGTACTGGATCACATCGGGATCGCAATTGGTGTCCACCACTGCGATCACCGGGAGCTTCAACTTGTTCGCCTCGGCCACGGCGATGTGCTCCTTTTTGGTATCCAGAACGAACACCGCATCGGGGGGCCGGGTCAGATCTCGGATGCCGTTGAGGTTCCGCTCCAATTTCGCCAGTTCCCGGGAAATCAGAAGGGCCTCCTTCTTGGGCATAACGTCCAGTTCGCCCGAGCTGCGCATGCGCTGGAACTCCTTCATCTTGCCCATGCGCTTGGAGATGGTCTCGAAATTGGTCAGGAGACCACCTAGCCACCGCTCGTTCACATAAGGCATCCCCACACGCTCTGCGTAACTCTGCACGCTGTCTTGGGCCTGCTTCTTGGTGCCCACAAACAGGACTTGACCCCCTCCGGCCACGAGGTCGCGTACATATGTGTAGGCAGCCTCAATGCGGGCAAGCGTCTGTGTCAGGTCGATGATGTAGATGCCGTTGCGCTCACCGAAAATGAAGCGCTGCATCTTGGGATTCCAACGGCGAGTCTGGTGCCCGAAGTGGACTCCGGCATCCAGCAGTTGGCGCATCGTCACGACTGGCGCCATGGCTTTTCTCCTCTCCCAGCGGTTCAGCGAAACCCGGGGTCAGCACCAATTGGCGACCGTGGGATGCCCCGGGCGGTAATTTCTTCGGCCGGGAACTGCTTCCAGGCCGGGGTACACGATAGCCGAGCCACAAGACTTATCCATAAGCAGGAAGCCGACTTCGACCGCGGGGCTCAAGGTGCGGCACCAGCCGCACCCTTCCGGCGGTCAACACCAACGCCGGGTCGAGATAGCGGTCTCCGTGTCGGATGCTGAAAAAGAACCGCTCAGAGGTGGTGCCCAGCTGCTGGCCGAGCGCCACCCAGTCGCCCTCTTCGACGGCAATCCAACCCAGGTACCCGTAGGAGGTGCGTAGCCCGTCTCGGTGCAGCACGGTCACAAACCGGTTGTGAACCACCGATCCGGCGAACACCACCTCCCCCTCCGCCGACGCCCGAACCGGCAATCCGGGCTCGGGGTCGTATTCCAAGCCCCTGTTGCCCGGTGCCCCCACATGCGCCGGAGGTCGGAACGGATCGATCACTTCTGCGTCCACCGGAGACCGATACACCAAGGAGGGCTCCACCGCCTCCTGGCTCTGAACAACAGATTCCTGAGCAACGTGCGGTGGGCTCTGAACGACTAGTGGGCCGGGTTGCAACGTCAGCCAGGCCGATACCGCGGCGGCCGCCAACCCGCCGATGCGCATTCCCAGCACCATGACATCCCCTCGGTCTTCTGAGGTCGGGGGGAGGCGAGCTCAGGCTATCGGCAAACAGCGGCAGTCAGGCTCTCGGGTGGCTGTCCTCCACCACTCTGCGGAGCCGGTCCCGGCTGACATGGGTGTAGATCTGAGTAGATCCCAGATCCGAGTGACCCAATAGTTCCTGCACTTGCCGGAGGTCGGCCCCCCCGTCAAGGAGGTGGGTGGCGAAGGTGTGGCGCAGTGCATGGGGGTTGGTCTGCGTGCTGGCTGCCCGATTGACCAGCCGGCGCACTCCTTGGGTGTTCAGCGGCCGCCCAGACAGGTTCACGAACACGGCATCACCGGCTGTGGAGGGATCAGCCATTTCCCCCCGGCCATTGGCCAGCCACTCCGCCAAAGCAAGGGACGCTGGCTCGCTCAGCGGCACGATCCGCTGCTTCGATCCCTTGCCGTTCACGGTGAGGCGCTGACGATCCAAATCGACATCGCCGACTCGGATAGCGCACACCTCGCTGACCCGGAGGCCGCTGCCATAGAGAAGCTCCAAGACCGCGACGTCGCGTTGGCGTCGAGCGCTGCTGTCGTCGGCCAATGCTGCTCGTGGCTTGTCCAACAAGGCACCCAATTCCTCAGAGCGCAGCACCCGCGGCAGATATCGCTCTTGAGATGGTGTCATCGCACCGATCGTGGGGTCGGCGGCCACCCGGCCAGTGCGTTCCGCCCATCGGAAATAGCGGCGTAGGGCGCTGGCCTTTCGGGCCACTGTTTTCCGGGCGTAGCCCTCCGTGCTCAGGTAGGCCAGATACCTGCGGATCATGCGGAGGTCGACACTTTCAGGACCTATATCCCCCCCAGCAGCCGTGCTGGAGCTGACTTCGGTGTTTGCCAGCCAATTGGAGAACGCGGCGACTTCACGGCGGTACATCGCCGCGGTGTCTTCGTTGACCGAAGCGGTCGACGCGGCAAAGGCGTCCAGATCCCACCCCATCAACTCTCAAGACTACGGGTTCTTTGCCATCTCACCGGGGAATGCCCACCCGCTCAATCCAACGTCCTGAGACTGCTATCCAACCTGCCGCCCGCAACTCCTCCACCGCTCCGGCCACTTGCACCATGGGCAAAGCGGTCCGGCTCTTGATCTGCTCGGCATCCGCGGGCTGCCAGCCCAGTGCATCCAGCACCTGCCGGCCGATGGGACCGGGTTCGGGGCGGGAGTCCAAGCGGGATGTCTCCGCACCGGACAAACCCAAGGCCAGCAGAACATCGTCGGCGTCGCGGCAAGGAGCGCAGCCGTCGGCCAACAGCTCTAGACATCCCCCTGATGCGGAACTGCGAACCGGTCCGGGAACGACCAAGACAGCCCGATCCCGGGCTGCGGCTTCGGTCACCGTGTGCATGGCTCCTCCAGAGGCATGGGACTCCACCACCACAACCACATCGGCGAGGGCAGCGATGATGCGATTGCGAGCCGGAAACCGCCATCGTTCGGGCGGTGCTCCCACTGGAGCCTCCCCCAACAGCACACCCTGCTCGGCCACCGCCCGCCAGAGGGCTCGGTTGCGCTCGGGATATACCCTGTCGAGGCCGTTTCCCACCACCGCGATGGGTGGAGCAGCTTTGGCCTCCAGAACGCCGGCATGGGCGGCAGCATCGATGCCCAAGGCCAAACCGGAGACGACGCCCACACCGGCTGAGGCCAAGTCTCGGCCCAATTCAAACGCCACATCGCTGCCATAGCGGGTACATCGGCGAGTGCCGACGATGGCCACGCGGGGACCGTCAACCACCTGGGGATCGCCAGTGTGGAACACGACCGCGGGCGGGTCTATGTCACAAGACAAAGCAGACGGATATCCGGGAGTGCCCAAGGCAGCCACTCCCACGCCGTGCTTTCGGTGTTGTGCCCACAACTGGGCCACATCGAGACCAGCAGCGGTGCGGTGCCACTGCTCGTACAGTTCCCGTTTGCCGGCCACCCGCAACAGCTCAGGAGGTGGCGATCCCAGCAGTCGGGCCCACACCTCGGCCGGGCTTCCCGCAGACAGCAGCGCCCGCAGTCGGGCCGGTCCCACTGCGGGCAGAGAGGCCAAGGCCACAAGCCATGCCTCTACCGGCAACTCTCCGGCACCTTCGGCAATGTCCTCCGCGGCGAAGTCCTCCGCGGCCAGGTGCCCACTGGTGGGCATCGGCGAGTCACCAGGGGTCACCGGCCCAATGCTCGACAAGGCTCGGTCACCGGGCATTGGCAAGACTCCAGGGATCGTGGGCCACGGTGACCGGTTCGGTGCGCATGAACAGCGCCTGCGCCACGATGCCCCCAGTGAGCGGGGGTTCCTGCCCAGCCAAGTCGGCCATAGTCAGGGCGACCCGCCGGACCCGCTGGAACCCTCGAGCGGTGAGACGGCCATCTGCGATGGCGTTGCTGAACAGGCCTTTGGCCTCTGGGTCGAGCGGAGCGAACTCTTCCAAGGCGTCGTCGGGCAATTCGCTGTTGGATGCCACCCCGCGGTCGCGCGCAACCACTCGGACCCGGTCCACCCTGGCCCTCACCTCGGCCGAAGACTCCCCTGGCGGCGCGTCGAACAGGTCGCTGACCTCCGGCCGGCCGACATGGATTCTCAGGTCGAAGCGGTCCAGCAACGGCCCGCTCAACCGCCGGGCATAGCGCAATCGGGCCAGGGGCGTACACCGGCACATGCCGGGCTGTCCCAGTTCCCCGCACGGGCACGGGTTCATCGCCCCCACTAGAAGGAATCGAGCAGGAAACGACGCCACCGCCGAAGCGCGGTTGACTCGGATGACTCCTTCTTCGAGGGGCTGGCGCAGCGCATCCAGAGCCTGGGGACCGAACTCTCCCATCTCATCCAAGAACAGCACGCCGCCATGGGCGCAGCTGATGGCACCGGGGCGAAGCATCCTGCTCCCGCCCCCTACCAAGGCGATCATCGAAGCAGAGTGATGGGGCGCTTGCCAGGGAGCTCGCCGTATCAGTCCCGAGGAGGGCAGGTTCAATCCGACGGCCGAGTGCACCATGGTGGCTTCGATGGCAGTGGCCTCGTCTAACGGCGGCAGAAGTCCGGGAAGCCGCCGGGCCAACATCGTCTTGCCTGCGCCCGGAGGACCGATCATCAACAGGTGATGTCCGCCTGCCGCGGCCACTTCCAAGCCCAAGCGCGCCATGTGCTGACCTCTCACGTCAGCCAGGTCTGCGATTTCATCCAGCGGATTCGCCGACCCCGGCTCGGGTGGATCAGGCCATGCTTCTTCTCCTCGGATTGCCGAGATGAGCTCGCTAAGGGTGGCCGGCGACCGGATCACCGGACCTTTGGCCAAGGCAGCCTCTGCGGCGCTCTCGGGAGCGACTACCACTTTGGCAGTATTCAAACAGCGAACTTGGGGCAGCACCCCGGGTACCGCTCGAAGCCTGCCATCGAGCCCCAGTTCGGCCAGGAAGGCCGTGTCGGCCAAGCTTTCAGCAGAAAGCTGTTCATCGGCCACCAACACCCCCATGGCGATGGCCAGATCAAGCCCAGGACCTTCTTTGCGGATCCCCGAAGGGGCCAAGTTGACGGTTATCCGCCCCGGTGGCCAATTGACCCCGCTGGAGAGCAGGGCAGCTCGAACCCGATCACGAGCCTCCCGACAAGCGGCATCGGGCAGGCCCACCACGGTGAACGTTGGGAGGCCCACGGAGACATGGACCTCCACCGAAACCGGATGTCCGGTGATTCCGGCGAGGACAGAGGCGGGAATGGTGGCAAGCACATTCGGTGCTTTCTCGAGGACGATTCCTCGTGCCGGGAAGGTGGCCCGAAGCGCTGGCCACACGCGCTCCCACGACCATACCGGCTTGGGGTGACAACTGCTCCCTCTCGACAGGGGAGAGGGGTCGAAAGCCTCTCAGAGGACTTCGTTGATGTCGAAGGGGAGCGATCCCTTCAGAGCACCTCATTGATGTAGCGGAGCACCGCGTCGATCTCGCCAGCAGTCAAGAGCCCGCCGAAGGCGGGCATGCGATCGCGGCCCTCCGACACCACTGCGACCGCGTCGCCTGGATCGGGATACGCCTGCAACAGCCGGCCTCCGCTCAACCGCGGACCATTGCGAGTGCCGCCCCCAGAGGCGCCATGACATGACGAGCAGCGATCGCTGTACACCGAACGGCCCTCAACCAAGACAGGTTCGGGAGTTCCATCTGGCCCCGCCTCTACTTCAGGTGAAGTGCCCGACACGCAGCCCGCGGCAATGGCAATGCACAGCGATAGTGCAGCCAACCGGAAACCACGAACTTCCCTGTCTTCCACCCCGGGGACGATACTGAGGGCCATGGGCTTCGACCCCACACGAAAGCAGCGACGCACCCGGTTCGACTACTGGTATGTGGCCGTCGGGCTGTTGGTTTGCATCGGGCTGATTTTGTGGGCCGTGCTGGGATGAGGCTGGATTAGAACGCCCCTTCGATCACCCGCAGCTCGCGGCCCATAACTTCGGCAACGTCGAATCGAAGCTGCACCGGTCCCGAGCGCTCCTGCTCGGCCAACCACTGGACAGCCAACCGGCGTATCCGCCGCTGCTTCTGCCATCCGACAGCCTCGGCGGGAGAGCCGAAGGCCAGCGACGACCGGGTCTTGACCTCGCACACGGCAACAATCGGCCCCCGCCTCACGATCACATCCAACTCTCCGTGCCGACACCGCCAGTTGCGCTCGAGAACCTCGAACCCATGGCGGCGATACCATCGAGCCACGCGGTCTTCGCCCCAGCGACCCAGCGCCTGTCGGTATGCCATGCCCCCACGCTAGGAGGCAGGTGTGACAGTTGGATCGGAGGGAGGCTAGAAGCGCTTCTCCTTGACCCGGGCGGCCCGGCCGATGCGATCGCGCAGGTAGTAGAGCTTGGCCCGGCGCACATCGCCCCGGGTGCCGATCTCGATCTTGGCGATGATGGGTGAGTGAACGGGGAATGTGCGCTCCACTCCCACACCGAAGCTCACTTTTCGAACGGTGAAGGTCTCCCGGATTCCGCTGCCCTGTCGCCGGATGACCACTCCCTCGAATATCTGGACCCGCTCGCGGTTGCCCTCCACCACCCGGACATGCACTTTGACTGTGTCGCCGGCACTGAATTCGGGAATGTCGGAGCGTCTTGTGTCGCGATCGACGATGTCGGTGGGATTCATGGCACGCCTCTTGTGAGTACTTCAGCGCCCATCTCAAGCTTTGGGGCGCAAGAGGAAATCATACCCGCCTTGATCAAGCGAGGCCGAACTCTTCCAAAAGCGCCTGCTCCGCGTCGGTCAAACCACCACGGGCATCAATCAGGTCTGGCCGCATGGCCACCGTTCGGGCCAGAGACTGCGCTTTCCGCCAGCGGTCCACGCGACCGTGATCTCCCGACCGCAGCACTTCGGGCACCGTCCAGCCCCGAAACTCAGCAGGCCGGGTGTAGTGGGGGTACTCCAACAGACCATCGCTGAACGACTCGTCAGCGGCCGACATCTCGTTGCCCAGAACGCCGGGAATCAGCCGGCCCACTGCCTCGATGACCGCCATCGCCCCGACCTCGCCGCCAGCCAGCACGAAGTCTCCCAAGGACAGCTCCCCGTCCACGAGGTGGTCTCGAACTCTCTGGTCTACCCCCTCATAGCGACCACACAGCAGCGAGAAACCGCCCCCGGAGACCAGCTCCTGGGCGACGACCTGGTCAAACTGCCGTCCAGCAGGCCCCAGAAGGAACAAGGGTCTAGGCGGGCTGGCCTGCTCTACCGAGTTGAACAGGGGCTCCGGCATCATCACCATCCCCGCACCGCCGCCGAAGGGGGAATCGTCAACCGAGCGGTGGGGATCGCCCGCGCCCGCTCTGAGGTCATGAACACGCACTTCAAGCCGGCCCTGATCCACCGCCCTCCCGATCACTCCATAGCCCAAGAACACCTCGAACATTGACGGGAAGATGGTGAAAACGTCGACTCTCATATCTCGTCGAACAAACCGTCTGGCCCATCCACAATCAATCGATCCCCTGTTTGCTCCAGCAAGAAGGTAAGGGGTACCAAAGCACCGGACTCCAAAACCAGCAGGTCGCTGGCCGGGTTGGCTTGCACTGCTTCAACCCGGCCTCGCTCTGTACCGTCGGTTTCGCACACTGTCATGCCAATCAGCTCATGGACCCACAGCTCATCGGGATCGGATAAGGGCTCCGCCTTCAGCAGTAGGCCTCGCAAGGCCTCAGCGGTACTCCGGTCGCTGATCTCGGAGAACTGCACAATCCAGCGCTGCTGAAAGGGCCGGGCCTCTGCCACGGTGAGCTCACCAAGGTCAGCGCAGAGCACGGCCCCGACTTCCAGTCGCTCAAGGCGGTTGGTCCACAACGAGACCACGACCTCTCCCCGGATTCCATGAGCCCGGTCGACGCGGCCGATCTCCAGCAGAAGGAGCGCCTCGGATTGATCAGTCGACGAACTCGACGTCGATGGAACTGCGTCCGCACCACTCTGCAGTCGTGCGGAAGGTTGATCAGTCGACGAACTCGACGTCGATGGGACTGCCATCTTTGCTGGCCGCGGCCCGCACGATGGTTCGAATGGAGTTGGCCACCCGGCCCCTGCGGCCGATGACCCGGCCCATGTCCCCCTCGGCCACTGTGACCTCCAGCGAGACCGAACCCTGTCGTTCGACTACTTCCACTTCAACATCGTCGGGGTTCTCCACCACCGACTTGACCAGGAATTCCAGAACGGTTCGAGCAGTGGGGACTTCGATGGTGTTGATGTCGCCATCGTCATCGAAATCGTCATCCTCGTATTCGTCGCGGTAGTCGTCGTCCTCGTAGTCCTGGTCTTCGGCTCCAAAGTCGGTGTCGCTCACGATTCGCCGTCCTCGGTTTTTTCGGCGTCCTGTTCAGAGTCTTCGGCTGATTCGGCCTCCGATGCAGTGTCAGCTGCATCCACCGATTCGGTCTCAGAATCCTCAGCCGCCTCCACTGGCTCGACCTCCGATGCAGCTTCAGCGGGCTCGGCCTCAGCGGGTGCGGCTTCAGAATCCTCCGCCGATGCGGCCTTCGTCACTGTCGTAGGAGCAATCTTCGGCGGTCCGGCTTCACCGGTGAACTCTTCCCATGCGCCGGAGATGACCAGCAGCTTCTGCACCCGCTCGCTGGGTTGAGCGCCATGGCGAAGCCAGTGCAACGCCCGCTCATTGTCGATCTCAACCAAGGACGGCTCTTGGCGGGGGTTATAGGTGCCCACAATCTCGATAAATCGCCCATTGCGGGCTTTGCGGGAATCGGCGGCCACCACACGGTACGTGGGCTGCTTCTTCTTGCCCATCCGCATCAGCCGGAGTCTTACTGCCACAAGCCGGTCAGCCCTTCTGTCTTCCTGGGTCCATTGGGCGTCCTGAGCCCGATCGTCCCGTCATCAGTGCCAGTGCAAGCACGAACCGGCGCCGACCGCCGGAATGGGAGAACTCTACCCGCCGAAAATCTCTATGGGCTACCTCAGGGAGGAGAGATCGAATTCCCCGTCTTCCAAGCCCGGTAAGGTCAACTTGGACTTGCCCGTCTTCTTCTGCTGGCCGCCCGGCGGCGTCACACGACTCCCCTTTCGGCCCTTCTTGGGCTTCTTTCGGCCCGAACCGGGGCCTTTGTTCCCCATCCGCTTCATCATCCGCTGCACCTCGCTGAACTGCCGCAAGAGCTGGGAGACCTCCGAGGGGCGGGTACCTGAACCAGCGGCGATCCTCTGACGGCGTGAACCGTCGATCATCCGGGGCGCGGCCCGCTCCTCAGGGGTCATCGAGCAGATGATGGCTTCAACTTGGGCGATTCGATCATCCTCGATCTCGGCTTTGCGCAATTCCTGGGGCGCACCGGGAAGCATCCCCACCAGGTTCTGGAGCGAGCCCATCTTCTTGAGCTGGCGCATCTGCTCCAAGAAGTCCTCCAGGGTGAACTCTCCCTCCAGCAGTTTGGCGGCAGCCGTCTCGGCTTCGGCCTCCTCATATACCTGTTCGGCCTTCTCGACCAGGGTGAGCACATCGCCCATGCCGAGAATCCGGCTGGCCACCCGGTCAGGATGGAACAGCTCGAACTCGTCGATCTTCTCCCCAGTGGAGGAGAAGGCGATGGGCCGGCCGACTACTTCCTTCACCGACAGCGCCGCGCCCCCGCGAGCATCGCCGTCCACTTTGGTGAGGATCACCCCGTCGAGCTCGAGAGCAGCGTGGAACGACTCGGCAGTAGCCACCGCGTCCTGGCCGGTCATGGCGTCGACCACGAGGAAGGTGTAGTGGGGATCAATGACGTCGGATATCCGCCCGATCTGGTCCATCATCTCGTCATCGATGGCCAGCCGACCGGCGGTGTCGCAGATCACCACGTCCCGGCTGGAAGCCACGGCCTCAGCCACGCCTTGCCGGGCCACAGCAATCGGATCGGAGGGCTCGCTGTACACCGGAACCTCGATGGAAGCCCCCAAGGTGCGGAGCTGCTCAACCGCGGCAGGCCGCTGCAAGTCGGCCCCCACCAACATGGGGTTGCGGCCCTGCTGTTTGAACCAAGAGGCCAATTTGGCCGCGTTGGTGGTTTTGCCCGAGCCCTGAAGCCCGGCCAACAGCACCACCGTGGGGGGTTTGGCCGGATGGGAGATCTCCAGCGTCTCACCACCCAAGGCAGCGATCAGCTCCTCATGGACGAACTTGATCACCTGCTGAACCGGGTTGAGGGCCTTGTGAACCTCGGCCCCCACGCACCGCTCGCGGACCCGGTCTTGGAAGCCGCGGACCACGTGGAGGTTGACATCGGCGTCCAACAGAGCCAAGCGGATCTCGCGCAGCACCTCGTCGACATCGCTCTCCCGCAGGGTCCCCAGACCCCGCATGCGCTTGAAAATGCCCTCGAACCGGTTGCTCAGCGTGTCGAACATGGGCTGCCCAGACTACGCGCTAGCGGTGCGGGTTGGACATCCGACGGGAAGGGAAGCGCTAGGAAGTCAGGACCTTGACCAGAAAGGGAAGCGCTAGGAAAACAGGGCCTCGACAAACTCGTCGGCGTCGAATTCCACCAAATCGTCGATTCCCTCCCCCAGACCGACCAGCTTCACCGGGATCTCCAATTCGTCTTGAACCGCCAAAACGATGCCGCCCTTGGCTGACCCGTCAAGCTTGGTGAGCACCACGCCGGTCAGCTCAGCCGACTCGGTGAAGCGGCGAGCCTGGGCTAGACCGTTCTGGCCGGTGCTGGCGTCGATCACCAACAGCACCTCGGTAACCGTTCCCGGCCCCTTGCCAGCCACTCGGTAGATCTTGGACAGTTCCTCCATCAAGTTGGTGCGGGTATGCAGACGGCCAGCTGTATCGGCCAGAACCAGTGGCACGCCGGCCGCCGAGGCGTGTTCGATGGCGTCAAAGATAACCGAGCTGGGATCAGCCCCCTCCGCTCCCCGCACCAGTTGAGCACCCGATCGGTCGGCCCATTGGCCCAGCTGCTCGGCGGCTGCCGCTCGAAAAGTGTCCCCGGCAGCAAGCACCGCTTTGCGACCGCTTTGCGCCTCTCGAGCAGCCAACTTGCCAATGGTCGTGGTCTTGCCCACTCCGTTCACTCCCACAAACAACCACACCGCGGGGCTGCCATCGATGCCCAGCTCGAGATCATGGCCCCCCAAGCTCTCGGCCATCTGGGCCTTGAGCAGGGCCACGAGCTCCTCAGCATCGGTGACCTTCTCGGCCTTGGCCTGCTCCTTCAGCCGATCCAGCAGTGCAGTGGTAGTGCCAACACCGGCGTCGGCCAGGATCAACGCGTCCTCCAGCTCCTCCCAAGTGTCGTCGTCTACCCCTCGGGAGACCACCGAAGTCAAGAATCCTGAAAACGTCCCCCGAGCGGTGGTCAACCGATCCCGAAGTCGCACCCGTACCCTTACTCCTCGTCGGGCTCTTCGAAGGATGGCCGAGAGCCGATGACCACGGTGAGATTGATGTGCTCGCCGTCGCGGACCACCTCCAGCTCCACTTCGGTTCCCGGAACGCGGAACTGAACCTTGGCCGCCAGCTCGGTGAACGTTGAAACCACCTCACCGTCGATCAGCACTATCAAATCCCCAGCCATCAACCCGGCTTGCTCGGCGGGAGTGTCGGGCGACACTTCCACCACCAGGGCACCGGGAAGGCCGATCTCCGGATCAGCCCCGTATACGCCCAGGAATCCCAGTTCGGTGCTCTCTCCGCTCAATATGCGCTGCGCGATGTTGAGGGCGATGTCAGAGGGGATGGCAAACCCCAACCCGATGTTCCCAAACGAACCGTCGGTCTGGATAAGAGTGTTCATTCCGATGACCTGACCGTTGCTATTGGCCAGGGCACCCCCCGAATTGCCCCGGTTTATGGGAGCATCGGTCTGAATCATCTCCACAAAGGCACTGTCGCCGGTTCCCTCTCTTACCGCTCTTCCCACCGCGCTCACAATCCCGGAAGTCACCGACTGCTGCAACCCGAACGGGCTTCCCACCGCCACGGCCAGCTGTCCTACTTCGACGGTTGACCGGTCGGCAAAGACCGCGGGGGTCAGCGTCATGTCGGTATCCACCCTCACCAAGCCCACATCAATGGCCGGTGCTGTGCCCACCACCACGCCCTCCGCCCGGACCCCGTCGGCAAATTGAACCCTCACCGTCTCAGCCTCACCCAGAACGTGGGCGTTGGTGAGAATGAGGCCGGACGCGTCGTAGATGATCCCCGAGCCCTGTCCGTAGGTCGGAGCATCCTCGGGGATCTCCGACTCAAGGTCAGGGCTATCCGGGTTCAGATCAGGAGGCACTGGGGATTCTTGATCCAATGCATCCACGTTCACTTCAATGAGCACTACCGAGGGAATGACCGCCCGGGCCACCGCCACCACCGGATCGCCGAGCGCCAAGGGCGCCTCCGATTGGCCCGAGTCAGAGGGCTCGCCGGGCGGCGGCGAGTCGGAGGGTGCCACGACCATCGGTGTCTGGAGCGGCGGCGATTGCTGTGGCGAGGCACTCACCACCTGCGGCCCGGAGACCACGACTATCTCAGGAGGAGGGGCATCCTGATTGAAGAAGACGCTGCCGACGCCGATCCCGATGCCCACCAGCCCCAGTACGGCCAAGGCCACCGACGCCACCAGCATGACCACTGCGGGATTGCGGGGTTGGCTCGACCGATCTCCTGTCGGCCCCCAGGACACGACCTCCACGGTGCGGGGGGCTGGCAAGTTTCTGGGCTGCTCGGCTGGGCCTTCCAGTTCCCATCCCAAGGGATCCCACTCCGACCGGGGATCGTCGGGCTCGTTGCTCATTTTGTGTGGCGATTTTCCAGCGGCTCGCTACTCATCTTGGGTGGTGAGTCCTCAGCCTTGTTCGAGAAGTACCTTCGGTTTTGAGGCTACCACCACTTTTTCGGAAAGCACCTTCGAGCTGCCCCCCGGCTTCATGGATACGCCGTAGAGGCAATCGGCTGCTTCCATTGTGCGCTTTTGGTGGCTGACTATCAGCAGCTGGGCATCAGCTCGGAACTCGTCGATGAGCTGAAGGAAGCGGTGCAAATTGACATCATCGAGGGCCGCCTCCACTTCGTCCATGACATAGAACGGCGAAGGACGGCTGCGGAACACCGCAAACAGAAAAGCCAGCGCGGTAAGCGAGCGCTCCCCTCCCGAAAGCAGGCTCAGGCGGCGGATGTTCTTGCCCGACGGTCGGGCCTCGATCTCCACCCCGGTGTCCAGCAGGGCGTCGGGCTGGGTGAGCCGCAGCTTGCCCTCACCGCCGGGAAACAGCGTCTGGAACAGCTCGGAGAAGTTGCGCTCCACATCGGCATAGGCCGACGAGAACACGCTGACGATCTCCTCGTCGATCTTGCGAATGATCTTGCGGAGCTCCCGGCGGCTTTGTCGAATATCGTCAATCTGGCCCTGGGTGAACTCATAGCGCTCCGAGAGTGCCTCGTATTCTTCCAGCGCCAACGGGTTCACAGGCCCCATAATGCGCAGCTCCTGCTCCAGAGCCCTGATCCGGTCGGAGGGAGCAACGCCCGGCTCCAAGGGAGGGCATTCCGCAGCCACAGCCTCGCCGGGTTCGCAGTCCAGCTCCCGGCGGCAGCGGTCGACCGCCGCCTCCAGCCTTATCCCCGCCTCGGCCAACTCAATCTCGGCGCTGCGGTCTCGTTCTCGGCACTGTCCCAGCCGAGCCTCGGCCTGGGCCCGCTGGCTTCGCAGTTCCTCAAGCCTTCGGGCCGCGTCCCGGGCTGCCTCTGATTCCTGCGCCCTTCGGCGGCGAAGGTCTTCAAGCTGGTGGTCTGCCTCTTGGACCCTGTGAGCCAATAGGTCTGCGAGTAGGTCGACGACAGCTAGCCGCAAGTCGACGGCCTCCCGTCGAGATGCAACTTCGGCGCGAGCTTGAGCCATCTCGCTCAACCGCCGCTCAATGTCGTCTCGCTGTGTCGATAGCAGGCGGCGGCGCTCTTCCAACCCTGCGGCCCGTATTCGGTAGTCGGAGCGAAGGGTGCTCACGGTCTGTGACTTGTAAGACAACTCATCGCGTTCTCGGTTCATGCTCTCCACACGCGCCTGATGCTCGGCTTCTCGGGCCTCGTGTTCGGGCAGCTCCTCTTGCAGCTCGCCAGCCCGGCGCCGATCCTCGGCAATCCTGGCATCCAGTTCTCCACGACGGGGACCGAACGCAGCAATTCCCACTTCCACGTCGCGCAGCTCCCGTTCCACCGCGGCGGCTCGCCCCCGGGCAGTCTCCAGAGCCTCCGACCGGATCGATGCCGTCTGCCGAGCCTGGGCTGCTCGCTCCTCGGCCTCCTCTCGCCGGCGGTCGACAATCGCAAGATCTTGCTTGGCAGCGTCCTCTGCTTCAGATGCCCGCGCCAATGACTGCTCGGCTTCTTCCAGCAAACCTCTGGTGGCCCCTGAGCGCCGAACGCCCACTCTCCATCCCGACGGGGAGAACCGGTCGCCCCGGCGGGTTACCACCACCGCGGAGGGATCGGCGACTGCCGCCGCAGCCGCCTGCTCACTGCTCTCCACCACCCCAACCGAGCCAACCAAGGCGTCGAGCAGCTGGTCCATGCCCGCTACCGAGGAATGCACGTGGGAGCGCAGAGGAACGCCGACCGCCGGGGTCGCCGCGGCTAGACCCGATCCGCTCAGGGCCAAGACCGCCCCGCTCACATTGTCTGCTTCCAGGGTGGCTATGGCTCGCATGGCGACCTCGGTGTCGGTGGCAACCACCGCGGCCACCGCTTCGCCCGCCGCAGCTTCAAAGGCCGCCTCCCACCCCCGATCGATGTCGACAACCTCGAGTAGCGTGCCCACCACACCATCGATGCCGGCCAGACGCTGGGCACCAGACTGATCGCGTGCCTCGTCCAAGGCGAGGGAGAGGGCCTCTCGCCTTGCCTCCCACGCATGGCGTTCGCCAACCGCTTCGGCAAGCACGGCTCTCTGATGCTCGCTCGCCGCTCGGGCCTCGTCTACCAACCGATCGGCACCGTCGAGCTCGTGTCGCTGGGACTGCTCAGCCTCTTCCATGCTCGTGGCCTCGGCCCAGCATCGGTCCAACTCCTCCACCAATGCCTGTTGACGTCCTTCCAACTCCTCAAGGTTCCGGCCCAGGCGGTCTGATTCCGCTTGATCCCGTTGGATCGACGCCTCCAAGATTCTCAACTCGCCTTTGATCCGAGGGGCATCCGGTGCCGATAACGGCAGGCTCTGGTCGCCCCACCGCTCGTCGAACAACAGACGAAGCTGTTCCAGCTGCTGTTCGGCATCAGCCACTACAGCCTCATCGGGTGCCAATGCCGTCGCGGCGTCCTCAACTTCGCGCAGCTCTCTGCCCAGTCGGTTTGACTCGGCCTCCAATGTGGCCACCACATCCTCGTCCACTCCGGCATTTCGCTCCCGCTGCAAGCGCAGACGGCGCTCCGACAACAGGGCCTCCATCCCTCGAAGCCGTTCGGTGAGCCCCTCAAAGCGCATAAGCGCGTCGCTGATGTCCTGCCCGTCGGCCGCTGACAATTGGGCTTCGGCCGCGGCCAAGTCTCGGTCTACGGCCTCCACCTGCACCGCCAGTTGCTCCATCTCCCGGCGATCGGCCGCCTGGTCCTGAGTCAGCTGGCGAACCCGTCGGCGAAGCTGGTCGATCTCCTGCCCCGCGAGATGGCGGCGTAGACCGCCCAGTTCTGCCAGAAGGCCGCCGTGCCGCCGGGCGGCCTCGGCTTGACGCTCCAACGGCCGCAACTGGCGTCGAATCTCCCGCACCACGTCGGATAGCCGGGTGAGGTTGGCCTCAGACGCGGCTAGCCGCCGTTCCGACTTCTCCTTGCGGCGACGATACTTCAACACGCCCGCGGCCTCCTCGATGACGACCCGACGGTCTTCAGGCCGGGCGCTCAGAACCCCTTCGATCTGGCGCTGGGAGACGATCACATGCTGCTGGCGGCCAACGCCGGAGTCGCTCAGCAGTTCCTGAATGTCGAGCAGCCGACAGGGCACTCCGTTGATGGCATACGTGCTGTCCCCACTCCGGAACAGCGTCCGAGTGATGGTGACCTCTTCGAATTCGATAGGCAGCAGACGCGAAGAGTTGTCGATGCTCAGCGACACCTCCGCCCGACCCAACGCCGCTCGAGAGGCAGTTCCCGCGAAGATGACGTCTTCCATCTTGGCCGAGCGCACCGACGTCGGGGCTTGGGCTCCCAGAGTCCAGGCCACCGCGTCGACCACGTTGGACTTGCCGCTGCCGTTGGGCCCGACGATTGCCGTCACGCCGGGCTCGAATACCAGCGTGGTTGTATCAGCGAAAGACTTGAACCCCTTGAGCGTCAGCGCCTTCAAGAACACCTAAGCGACCCTACCCAGCCGAAGGGCGCGATTTGTGGAACTACGCCGAGTTGGCTGGATAGACATGGCGGGTCAGATCTGGCACTGCTCGCAGTAGTACGTCCACCGGCGGCGGAAGCGGTACTTCTGGATCGGGCGATGACAGCGGGGGCAAGGCCGTCCGCCCTTGCCGGCCTGCTTGAACACGTTGAGGTACTCCTCGTAGCCGCCCGGCTTTCCGTGCACGTCCACGTAGAAGCCATCCTCCAAAGTGGCACCCCGGTGTTTGGCCGCATCATGCAAAGTTTCCACCATCGCCCGGTGCAGTCGCCTGACCTCTTGAGGCCCCAAAGAGTTCGGCAGACGGTCGAACCTAAGACCAGCTGCAAACAAGATCTCGTCTGAGTACAGCTCTCCCAGTCCAACCACCACGCGGTCATCGGTCAGCACGGCTTTCAGCTTGGCGTCTTGGGCCAAAAGGATCTCGCCGAACATCCGCCACGGCACCGGCTGTTCGAGGGGATCAATCCCCAGTCCCCCCAACTCGGGGACTTCCTCAATCAGCTTTTCGGCATTGGCCAAGAACAGTGTGGCATCGCCAGTTCCGTCTACCAGTCGAAGCTGCCCGCTCTTGGTGAAGGTGATCACCACCGCGGTATTGGGCTCAATGCTGTCTCGGTTGGCGTGGCGTCGGAGCTGGCCTCCACTGCCCAGATGTGCAACCACCACATCCTCGCTGTCCAGACCCATAATCAAGTACAGCCCCCGACGGCGGACATTGGTGATCTTCATCTTCTCCAGCCGGGCCGCAAGCTTCTTTGCCCCTCCGGACCGCTTGGCGTGCCCGGTCTCGAAGGCCTCCACAGACTTGATGCGAAGACCAGACAGTTCTCTGTCCAAGTCGCGGCGGATAGTCTCGATTTCCGGTAGTGCGATCATCGGATCACTCCTCGTAGTCCTTCTCCTTCTACCACTTCTGCTCCTGCCGAGATCACGGGGCTGCTCCAGACGCAACGGCAACCTCATCATGGTTCAGGGTTTGCCAGACCGAGGCAGCAGCGGCCTGCTCGGCTTGCTTTTTGGACCGACCTCGGCCTCGACCTCGTTCTTCGCCTCCCACATGCACAACGGCGAGGAACTGCTTGGCATGGTCAGGCCCCTTCTCCGTCAGGCGGTACTCCGGGGCATTTTGGCCGATGCGGGCGCAGTACTCCTGCAACCTCGTCTTGAAGTCCCTGATGCCCGGGCATTCAGACGCCGCGGCAATGCGATCATCCAGCCATCCCCGAACCAACTCGATCAGTTTCTCCCACGGGGCATCCAGATAGACCGCGCCGATCACCGCTTCCATGGCATCGGAGAGGATCGACAGCTTTTCCCGCCCTCCGGACGCCTCTTCACCGCGACCCAGGCGTAGCACCTTCCCCAACTGCAACTCGACCGCGAGATCGGCCAGGGCTTCGGCCCGGACAACCTCGGCTCGCAGCGGCGCTAGTTGGCCCTCGGCCATTTCGGGATAGGCGGTGTAAATGTGGTCGGTCACCACCAAAGCCAAGACGGCATCACCCAAGAACTCCAGACGCTCGTTGGAGGAAGTACCGGCATGGTCGGCGCACCAGGATCGGTGGGTCAACGCCTCGACCAGCAAGCTGGGCCGGGCGAATTGGTAGCCGAGGCGATCGGCTAGAGCAGCGATGTCGGATTCAGCGGTCAGGAGCTTCGGCTCAGGCGGCCGTGGACATAGTCGACGGCGTCTCGCACCGTCTTGAGATCCTCCAGGTCTTCGTCATCGATGCTGAAGCCAACAGTCCTCTCGCTCAACTCCTCTTCCAGGGTTTCCACGAGCTCGATGAGAGCAAGTGAATCGGCGTCGAGATCGTCGGCAAATGCCTGTCCTTCGGTGATCCGGTCCGGGGAAATCTCCAAGATGTCGGCCAGGCATTCAGTGACGAGGGTCAAAACCCCGTCGCGATCCAGCGGGCTCTGTTCGACATGGGTTTCGGATGGCACGGCATCTCCGGGGCGGTTCAGCAACTCGGCGCCCGACAAGTATACGTTAGCTTGTCCCCCTCCTTACCCACCAAGGACTGAGGGAATCCCTATTCGGAGGACAAAATCCGGCGCAATGACCCCACAGTGTCGCGTTCGGCCAGTTCATGGGCCACTTCTATGGCATTGGCCAATGCCCTTGGGGACGACGCCCCATGGCTGATGATCGTGACGCCCCTCACCCCGAGGAGGATGGCACCACCCACCGAATCGGGGTTGAACTCGTCGTAGAGCGGGGTCAGCGCGGGTGCCAGCAGCTCGGCCCCCTGCCTGGCTTCGTCAGAGGAGTCGAACGCATCCAGGAGTGCGCCGATCAACTGCTTGGCCACGCCCTCAGCGGTCTTGAGGGCGACGTTCCCGGTGAAACCGTCCGTGACGATCACATCCACCAGATCCTCCAGCAGGTCACGTCCTTCGACATTGCCGGCGAACACCGCACCCGTTCTGGCTTGCCAGGTTTTGTCCTCCAACAACTCAAAGGCCTCCTTGACCAAGGGCGATCCTTTGCCGGCCTCCTCCCCGTTGGACAAGAGCCCGACTCTGGGCTCTGCAACCTCCCAGCGGTCGCGGCAGTACACCGCACCCATCTGGGCAAACTGCACCAGCCATTCCGCGCTGCACTCGGTGTTGGCGCCCGAATCCAGCATCACGTTTGGCCAAGCACGGCCGGGAACGACGATCGGCGTGGCGATAGCGGGACGGGACACACCCCGGATACGCCCCATCCTCAACAGGGACGCCGCCATGGCCGCTCCGGTATTGCCACCGCTGACCATGGCAGAGGCGCGGCCGTCGCGAACCGCCTCGGCTGCCCGCACCACAGAAGAGTCCTTCATCTTTCGCACGCTGGACGCCGCTTCGGCCCCCATGGAGATCACTTGCGACGCGGGAACCACCTCGAACTCGCCGTCATCGGGCAATTGCTCGGGTTGACCCACCAGCAACACGGGAATGCCCTGCTCAGCCGCGATTCGGACACCAGCCAACACCGACTGAGGGGCATTGTCGCCCCCCATTGCGTCAACGGCAACGGGAAGCGATGTCAAAGGACGCTCCTAAATTGCGATATGGCAAATTGCGACATGGCAAATTGCGATATGGCCAATAGGCGGAATGGAAGGGCTCAGGCCACTTCCATGGCTTCGCGGCCGGCGTACCACCCGCACACCCCGCACACCCGGTGCGGCCGCTTGACCGCTCCACAGCGGGGACACGTGCTCTGCGCTGGTGCCGATACTCGCCAAGCCGCGGCCCGGCGGCTTCGGCCTTTGGCCTTGGAAGTTTTCTTCTTGGGTACAGCCATCGAACGGTCCTAGGTGTGGAGAAAGAATGCCGCGCCGCGGATGAAACCGGCGCTGATGCGACTAATAAATCTACTGGCCCGTTTGCAGCGCGTCTAACGCAGCCCATCGGGGATCCTTGGGGCGGTCATCGCCGGTGGGCTCGGGCTGGTTCATCGGATAGGCATCGGGGGCCGGCCCGAGGCAGTCGTCTGAGCAGAGTGGGGCGATGGGCAGAGCGAGAACAAGGCTGTCGCGCACCATCGGGGTCAAGTCCACTTCTCCATCGTGAATCGGATACGTCTCTTCATCGGTCGGGGCGCTGGCGTACATCTCCCGCAGATCCTGTTGCACTGTCTGCTCAATGGGTTCCAGACACCGCCGACATGACCCGCGCCATCCAGCATGAAGCGAGCCGCTCACTTCCAGACCGCTAATGGCCGACTCCAGATGGAGGTGGAGATCAACCGGCCCGTGTACCACGGCATCGGAGTTGGACAGGTCGTCGAAGTGGGCCTGGAGGGAGATCTCCCGTTGCGAGCCGGGACGGCGCAGCAATTCTGCCACCGGCACGACCAGCTGCCTCGACATGGTGCCTCCTCCCGCGGTTCAGCCCACGGTGTCTTGATCGAAAAAGCCGTCGTCGGGCTCTGGTTCCGGCTCGGAATCGTAGGCCCGAACCAAATCGGCAAGCGGGTCGCCTTGCAGCCGGGACCGGGCTTCCTTGACGGTATTCAAGATGCGCTCGAGGGCGTTCTCGAAACTACCCAATTTGGTATCGCAATAGTCCTCGGTCTCCAAGCGCAGTCTGCGGGCGGTGGCCTCGGCCTCCTCTACCATTCTTCGGGCCCGTTGTTCAGCCGCCTTGACCACCTCCGTGCGCTGCACCATGGCCTCAGCCTGCGACCGGGCAGCCACCAAGATCTCGTCGCCTTCCCGGTGGACCCTCTTCAAAAAGTCCTCACGCTCCTTCAGCAGCCAGCGAGCTGCCCGCATCTCCTCGGGAAGACGGTTCAAGCAGCTCTGAAGCAGCTCGAGGACTTCGTCCTTGTTGATCATGGAAGAAGCCGACAGCGGCATAGGGCGGGCGGTATCCACCAGCTCAATTGCCCGTCGCAGCAGCAAGTCGAACTCGGGGTCCACAAATGTCCCGGCCACTGCCTGGTGGGTTGCAGATGTATTGGGATCGATGTCAGCCATCTTGGTACCTCTCGATCAAACGTTTGGCCACCGGAATGGAATCACGTCAGCCATCTCGATATCTCTCCATCAGACGCTTGGCCACTGGTGCCGGGACCATGGAGTCAATGTGTTCTCCGAAGCGAGCAAGCTCGCGGATGAGCTTGGATGCCAGGAACGAATGCTTGCTGGCTGAGGGGATGAACAGCGTGTGAACCCCGGAAATGGCCTGGTTCATCTGGGCCATCTGAAGCTCGTTCTCGAAGTCGGAAACCGCTCTGAGGCCCTTCACAATGAAGTCGACCCCTTCTTCTCGGGCCAGATCCACCACCAGGCTGGCGAACAGGGTGGTCCGCACATTGGGCAAGTGGGCGAAGCACTCATCCAACATCGATTGACGCTCTTCCAACTCGAACAGAGGAGTCTTCTGCGGATTGTGAACTGCGGCCACAATCACCTCCTCGAACAGACGCGCCGCGGTCTCCACGATTTCCATGTGCCCGTTGTGTATCGGGTCGAACGATCCGGGAAACAGGACGCGCGTCACGAAGGGTTCTCCTGGGGTCTGTCGTTGCTATTGCTGGCTTGCAATCACCACAACGGTACCCGCGTAGCGGCGCTGTTTGATGACATCCCAGCCGGATCCTGGAACCACAGCCTGATCAGACTCAGCCATCACCACATCGGCGGGAATCTGGGACAGCAGTTCTGGCCAGGCGTCGAATTGATAGGGAGGATCGCAGAGGGCCACGTCATAGCCATCACCGAGTCGGGGAAGCTCCTCCCATACATCTCCGGGCACCACTCGGCAGCGATCGTCGAACCCCGTGGCCTCGATGTTCGCCCGCAACGCGGCCAACGCCGCCGGTGCACACTCCACAAATGTTGCCGAGGCCGCGCCCCTCGATACGGCTTCCAGTCCCAGAGCCCCTGATCCGGCAAAGAGGTCCAGAACAACAGCACCTTGCAGGTATCCCATGCTGTGCAAGGAATTGAACACGGCTTCGCGAACCCGACTGGTGGAGGGACGCACGTCTATGCCCTCTGGGGTGCTCAATCGACGGCCCCTGGCCTCCCCGGCGATGATGCGCAGCGTCATGGCTATTCGGGGGGACGGGGTTCTCGGGCCATGGGAGTGATGAGCACCCCGTCGCCCAGCAGGAACTCGCCGACCGGCTCGAAACCGTGGCGGCGATAGAAGCCCACGTTGGCCGGATTGCTGGACTCCAGATATGCCAATTCGCCGGTCCGGTCGCAGCGATTCAGCATTGGGGCCAGAACCCTGCCTCCGTGTCCCTGGCTCTGCTGGTCGGGAGACGTACCCAGCACGGCCAAATACCAGTGGGACTCAGACAGGCGGGCCTGGTGCATCTGGCCCAGAGCCTCCATTCGAGACGGGGCCAGCTCCCCCAAGAGCTCGGTCATCATGGCGACAAACGCCCTATGGCCATCTGACTCCCCGAGATCAGCCGCATCTGGCTCTGCTGACGAGTCATTCTCCCTCCGAGGTGGCTGCCAGTAGGCCACGCAGCCATCGATCCGGGTGCCGTGCAGCTCGGAGCCGGGTGGCTGATGGTCGAGGGAGAACGCCCACCAGCGCCGCAGCGACTTCACCCGAGTGGCATTATCGGGAAACACCCATTTCATCAGCGGGTCCTGCTCGAAGGCATCGGCCCAGATAGCCGCGATCTGCTCCCGCCTCTCTAAGCCCATCCGCACAATTTCCAACACAGTGCCTCCCAGGGCGTCAGCTCTTCATCAGGTAGTCGGCGTCGTCGTCCACCAGCAACAGCTCCACCTCGGCGTGCAGCTCGGCGTGCCGTTGGAGGTCGGGGTCGTCGTCCAACATCTCCCCGGCTGCTTGACGAGCCCACATCACCCAATCCTTGTCCCGGCGCAACGAGGCCAGCTGCAAGTCGCTTCGGCCCTTTTGGCGCTCGCCCAAGATGGTGCCCTCCCCCCGCAATTCCAAATCGGCCTCGGCCAGATCGAACCCGTTGGTGGTCTCCACCAGAGCCCGGAGCCGCTCAGCGGCAATCCCCACCGCGTCGGCAGCCAATAGGCAGCACCACGACTCGTGGGTACCCCGACCAACTCGACCTCTGAGCTGGTGAAGCTGCGCGATCCCGAAACGGTCGGCGTCCACGATCACCATGATGGTGGCGTTGGGCACATCCACCCCCACCTCGATCACGGTGGTGGCCACCAACACGTCGATGCCCCCGCTTCGGAATAGATCCATCACCGATTCCTTCTCCGCCGGGGTGAGCCGGCCGTGAAGCAGCCCAACCCGCAGTCCGGCCAGCTCATCGGCCTGAAGACGCTCGTAGGTCTCGGTAACCGACCGGGCTTCGATGCTGTCGGACTCCTCGATCAGCGGACACACCACATAGGCCTGTCGGCCCAGCCCGACTTCGGCTCTGACCTGCTCCCACACCCCGGCTTCCTCGGGCGCGGTTCGGGCCCATCGGGTGGCAATCGGGGTTCGCCCCGGGGGCATCTCATCCAGCGTGGACACGTCCAGGTCGCCGTACACGGTCATGGCTGCGGTTCGGGGAATGGGGGTGGCCGTCATCACCAGCACATCGGGAGAGGCCGCTTGGGCGCCTTTGGCCCGCAACGCGGCCCGTTGCTCCACTCCGAACCGGTGCTGCTCATCAACCACCACGACGCCGAGCGAGGAGAAGTCCACCCCTTCTTGAATGAGGGAGTGGGTGCCGATCACGATGTCAATTGCTCCTGAGGCCAAGGACTCCTGGATGCGGGTCCGTTCGGCGCCCGCGGTCTGATTGGTAAGCAGCGCCACCCGCAAGGGCCGATCGGCCAACAGCGAATCGGACGCGGGCACCACCAGCCCGTCAAGCAGAGTCCGAACTCCCAAGTAGTGCTGGGTGGCCAGCACCTCGGTGGGCGCCATCAAAGCCCCTTGGTGGCCGCCTTGCACCGCGGTGAGCATGGCCACCACTGCCACCACGGTCTTGCCCGCCCCCACATCTCCCTGCAAAAGGCGGTGCATGGGCACCGGGCGAGCCAAGTCTGCCGTCACTTCGCCGATCACCTGCCGCTGGGCGCCGGTCAGGGGAAACCCCAACGAGCTGGTGAACCGATCGACAAGCTCTCCGCTGGTGTCATGGCTGATGCCCACGGCCGACTGCTCCACTGCCCGCTTGCGCATGATCAGCTTGAGTTGGAGCCGGAGCAGCTCGTCGAACACCAGCCGATTCCGGGCGGCGTAGTGGACATCCATGGTCTCTGGGCGATGGATGCTGTCGATGGCCTGGTGGCGGTCGATCAATCCGTGATGCTTCCGCAGGGACTCGGGAACCGGATCGCTGATCCCCCGCTGTTCGGATCGGCGCAAGGCCTCGTCCACCCACCGCCTGATCTCGCGGGTCTGGAGTCCGGCTTTGCCCGACTGGGGGTAAACCGGCACGATGCGCCCGGTCTCGTCTCCCACCAGATCGACTATGGGATTGGTCATCTGGTTCTGACCTCGATACCGGTCCAGTTTCCCGAACACCACCACCTCTTGGCCCTCGGACAACTGGCGATCCCGCCAAGGCTGATTGAAGAAGATTAAACCCAAACGGCCAGTGTCATCGCTGACCGTCACTCTGACCATCGTTCGGCTGCCTCGAAGCCTCTTGGAGAACACGCTGTCCACCCGGGCCATCACCATGGCCTCCACCCCGTCTTCCAGGTCGGAGATGGCGGCTCGGTTCGTCCGATCGATGTAGCGACGGGGGTAATAGGTCAGAAGATCCAGCACCGATTCCACCTCGACCGCGGCCAGCGCCTTGGCTTTGGCTTGACCCACACCGCTCAGTACTTCGACGTTCATGGCCTTGAAATCGGCCATCGTCAGCGGAGGCCGATCGGCCACCTGCTGGTCAGAGCTGACCACCGATGACAGGGTCACTCCACCCCGAAATAGAACGGATAGAGCGGCTGGCTGCCCTCGTGGACCTCCACTTCCACCGCGGGATGGTGCTCGGCCAGCCAAGCGGCCACTTCGTCGACCTCCTCGGTCGTGGCATCGGCGCCGGAGATGACCGTGACCAGCTCATGGCTGTCATCAATGAGCTCGTCCAAGAGCCCGGTGGCCGCCTGAGCCGCGCTTGGGGCCACCACCCGCAGCCCGCTTCGATCCAGTCCCAGCCACTGGCCCGCGGCAATGGGTCCCAGCTCGCTTTCGGTGTCGCGCACCGCTTGAGTGACCTCCCCGGTCACCACGTCGGCGGCGGCTTCGCCCATGGCCGACAGATTCTGTTCAGCATCGGCCGATGGGTCGTAGGCCATCAAGGCGGCCAGGCCTTCGGCGATGCCCCGGGTGGGCACCACTCGCACGGTGGCGTCGGTGCACTCGTCTACCCGTTCGGCCACCGGGACGATGTTCTTGTTGTTGGGCAGCAACACGATCTCGGAAGCGTCGAGCTGCTCGACAGCCTGCATGAAATGCTCTGTGGAGGGATTCATGGTCTGGCCTCCGGCAATGACCGCTCGGACCCCCAGCGATTCGAAGATTCGGCGCACTCCTGTTCCCACCGATACCGCAACAACCGCGGTACGCACCGGCTCGCCGGCCACCGTGGTGACCGTGCCGCCGATCTCAGCCTCGGCCATCGACTCGATGTGCTCAACCTGCTCGAACAAGTCGGTCACCCTTATGTCGAACGGGCGGCCGACGCCGATGCCCGCTTCGATGCTCCCCCCGATGTCGTTGCTGTGGATGTGGCAATTCCACAGGCCATCGCCACCCACCACCACGATGGAATCACCCAAGGCCTCCCAGGCGGACCGGAAGTCGCCGATGCGTTCGTCTTCGGCCTCCAAGAAGAACATCACCTCGTAGCGCGTGCCGTCGCCTTCGTCACCGGAGTAATGAGGGTCTACGGCGCCATGGGGGTCATCGGCCCCGGCTACCGCCGCGCCCACCCCCGCGGTTGGGTCCACCGGCGGCGGGTCGGGCAGCGGCCGGCCGTCCATCGCGGTGATCAGCGCATCCAGAAAGAGCAGAAACCCTGCTCCCCCGGCGTCAACCACATTGGCCCGGGCGAGTTGCGGCAACAGCTCCGGGGTGCGGTCCAGTGAGGCCCGCCCCGCCCGCTGGCATTCCTCCACCATTTGGACGAGACCGTCGACGCCCACCTCTACCGCCTCGGAGGCGGCGGTCGCCACATCCCGCACCACAGTCAGGATGGTTCCCTCCACCGGGGTGGATACCGCTTCGTCGGCCGCGACCGAAGCCCGTTTCAGCGCACCGGCCAGCACAGGGGGATCCATATGGCCGGCAGCGGCCACCGTGTCGGCCAAGCCGCGCAAGATCTGCGACAGGATCACTCCAGAGTTGCCCCGAGCCCCCATGAGCGATCCGTGGCTGATGGCGTGGCACACCTCGGCCATCCCCTCACCAGCGCCGGTCACCTCGGCCACCACCGTTTCCAGGGTGAGCGCCATGTTGGTGCCGGTATCGCCATCGGGAACCGGGTAGACATTGAGCTGGTTGATGACGTCCCGGTGCATGCCGAGGACGTCTCGGTACCGCTCCATCGCCGCCCGCAATCCATCGGCGCCCAGCCGGTTTGCCGTCATGCTCCGCGATGCTACCTAGTCGAGCCTGCCCGACTCGCGAACCGTCTGGACCAGCCATTACCCTGCCATAATCCCCGATCACTGTCAGAAAGAGTCCCTGTGCAGGGTGTGATCAAGGCATACGATCCCACAACCGGTCTTGGCGTTGTGGTGCGAGACACCGACCTGGCCGAGTTCGACTTGGCTGCCGATGCGCTAGAGGGATCGGTGTTCCGGATGCTGCGCCAAGGCCAGCGAGTGCTGTTCGATCTGGATGAAGGGCAAGCCACCCGTCTTCGGTTGGGCTCAGAGGTAGACATGGGCACCCCATCGTTCCTCACCGCCGCCGGCGACCCGGAGCCCGCGTGAGCCCTTCGGTTGCCGACCAGCTTGGCGCTCGCTTCGGCTTGGACTCGGTAGACGTCCGGGCCGGGCTGACCCAAGACGAGCTGTTCACCGCCGCCATCGCCGGAGACCGGGGCCGCACCCGCGTCGATGGAGGCGAGCACGACCAGAAGGCGTTCGCCACCGCTTTGGGCACCGACGGGCCGCTGATCTTCTACTCCGATCCCACGTGTACCGGCCGTCCCGTTCAGGACACCTTTGCGGTGGCCTGGCCCGAGTTGGTGGACGACGTGTGGTGGAAGGCGGACTTCAACCAGCTGGACGGCGACCACTACTCGGGATTGCTGGAGCGAGTGCTGGCCCATCTGAACGAGCGGCAGGCTGTGCTGTACACCGCCGACGTGTTCTGCGGCTGGGACCCGGAGTTCGCCATCCCCTACCGACTGGTGAGCGAGTACGCCACCCACGCCTACTTCGCCAACATCATGTTCCCCAAAGGCGTGCGCGACGACGCCGACCGCGATGCCGTGGGCTGGACCATGATCAACGTCCCCAGCTTCCGCTGCGATCCCCACCGCGACGGCACCCGCACCGACCGGGCGGTCATCATGGACCTGCGCAACCGGCTGGGGCTGGTTCTCGGGCGGGCCGACTACTGCGGAGTGGTCAAGAAGACCATGTTCACGGTGATGAACTTCGTGCTGCCCGATGCCAAGCAGCTAACCATGCACTGCTCGGCCAACGTGGACGACAGCGGCAACAGCGCCATCCTGTTCGGCTTGTCCGGCACCGGGAAGACCACGTTGTCAGCCGATCCCGACCGCAGCCTGATCGGCGACGACGAGCATGTGTGGACCGAGACAGGAGTCTCCAACTTCGAGGACGGGTGCTACGCCAAGCTCATCGACTTGGACAAAGAGGCCGAGCCCATCATTGCCGCCGCATTGTCGAGGGGAGGAACCCTCATCGAGAACGTTCCCGCCCTGCCCGGCCGGGATCTGGCCGACACCGACCCCCAAGAGCTCGACCTCGCCGACGACTCGATCACCGAGAACACCCGGTTCGCTTATCCGCTCTCGTGCAACCCCCACGTGGCCCCTGGCGCCAAAGGGCCTCACCCCCGCACCATCGTGCTGTTGACCGCCGATGCTTTCGGCGTGCTCCCCCCGGTGTCGATCCTCGATCGGGACGAGGTGATGTACCACTTCGTGATGGGGTTCACCGCCAAGCTGGCCGGCACGGAAGTGGGCGTGGTGGAGCCGCAGGCCACGTTCAGCGCCTGCTTCGGAGCGCCGTTCATGTCGCACAAGCCATCGGTGTACGCCGAGCTGCTGGCCCATCGCATGGATGCCCACTCGGCCCGCTGCATCCTGTTGAACACCGGCTGGTCGGGAGGGCCCTACGGGGTGGGGAACCGCATGTCCATCTCTTACACCCGGGCGCTGCTCAACGCGGCCCTCAACGGCGACCTCGACACCATGGACACTGTCAGGCTCCCCATCTTGGGGCTGCGAATCCCCGTCTCGTGCCCGGGTGTCCCCGATGAGGTGTTGAACCCCCGGAACACCTGGAGCGACCCCGACGCCTACGACGAAGCCGCCGTACGGCTGCGAGACCTTTTTCGGCAGAACTTCGAGGAACAGGGCTACGCGTCGCTGGGCATAAAGGCGATGCTCTAGGGCTGCCGGCAGCATCCCGCAGTGCCGCGGGGCGATAAGCCGTTGCGAGGCCAGGCGAAGCTCTAGCACTGTGGGCAGCGTCTAGCCGGGAACCACGAGATAAATCTCAGTTTCTCTACGCTGGGACTGCCTGAAACCCCTGAAACCGCAGAGGCCGCCGCCCCTGTTGCCGATGGTGGAACAGGCCTGCCTCAGTTTCTGAGAACAGGGTTCAACTGCTTGGGTTGCCAGCGGGTTGTCCCGGTGTCGGGGAATGCTTCGGGGGGTGGGACGACTCTGTGCCTGCCGGTTTGGCTGTCTTGTTCTACTTCGTGCTGTCGTTCGTGGATGTCGTGGTGGCAGTCGTTGCATACCAGCACGAGGTTGGGGTAGTCGGTTTTGCCGTTGTTCTTCCAGTGTTGGATGTGGTGGGCGAAGCTGCGATTGGCGTCGGCCCCGCAGCCCACACACGCTTTGTCGCGCACCATCAGGGCGACTCTCTGGGCGTCTGAGGCGCAGCGGCGCCGCCGTCCCAGCCACAAGTCCTGGGTTCTGGCATTGAACACCGCCGGAAAGATGTCTGCCTCGCGCGCCAGCTTGACCAGCTCCTTGGCGGGAAGCGGCGTGCCGTCACAAACTCTGGCGTTAACCAGTTCCTTGTGGGCGGCGTCGTAGTCGGCCACCAGCACCAGCGCGACGCCTGCGGCCTTCCCCCTCTCAGGATGCAAAACCAGCTCCGCCAAAGCGTCAGCGGAGCGCTGGGCGTGGGTGCGCCGAGCCTTGGGATCCTCTGCGCGCCACAGCTCTTTCTCCTTGTGGGCAAGCACCCCAGCGATGTGGCTGCCGGTAACCGGGTCGAACTCCGCGTTGAGCACATACATACCCGTGTCGCCGTTTTGGAACAGCCGGGCCGAGCGCTTCTGCTTTCGCCGGTCGTGGATCGACTGCCCGCCGTCGCCCGACAACTCGTGCTGCTGGCGCTTGACGGTCTTGGCCAACTCGTCGTAGGTCTGGGTCTTGGCCGCCTCCACGAGTTCGCGTTCGTCGATCGGCCCCTCAGACGATGCCCGGGCGATCAACCGCGCATGGTCCGCAGGCACCTCGCCCGAAGCCAAAGCCTCACAAGTCGCGGCCAAACCGGCCAGCCGCTCAGCCGCCTTCACGTCGTGGTGGGCTTTGGAGGGAGACGACCGCAGCACCTCACGGGCCATCTTCTTGGCCCCCGATGTGTCATGGCGGCGAGCCATCTCGGCCATCGTCTGAGCCTTCAACGCCTCCAACTGCGACTCAGCCTCTCCCAAAAGCCCCAACCGCTTGCGCAAACCGGCATCAGACAACCCGGCCACATCCACGCGATCAACGCACACCGTAGCCCCGCAACCGCCACCGGCGGTCCCGGTCTCCGAGTTCGAAGAAGGCGAAAACTCCATATATGTATTCTACCGACGGCAGTGACAACTACTCCCCGTATAACACCCTTTGACCAGGATAAACATAGATAACCCTGCTCCTCACCCACGGCACCGCCAGGATGCCGCTGTCGGTCACCAGCTTCAGCGTCAGGCAGCTCACTGCCATCTCGCTCATACAGGGAGCCGAAGCACTCGATATGGTCGGCCGGCTGGGGAATTCAGCGGCTGCTAGCAGCCGGGTTTGGTGGCGTCGAGGACGACCATGGATATTCTGCGGGCTTCCTCGGGGGCCAGGTCTTGCTCGAGGCGCTGCTGTAGCTCCTCGGCTGTTGCAGGCCGATGACCGTGGGGCGGGGAGGTGGGCTTGCTGTTTTCGCGTCCGAACCAGATCGGCATGTAGATGCCATAGCCGCTGGTGGTGGGATCGGTGGTGTACCGGCTGACGAGTTGGTTGCGGGGCGCAGTCCAAAGGTCGGGGTGGGTGTCTTTCTTCAGTTCGATGGGGATGTTGTGGCCGCCATAGCTCACACGGATGTCGGCGCGGGTGCCTGCGGCGTAGTGGCCTTCCGGCACGGTATCCACCTCGGCGGGAAGGGCATTTCGCAGGAGTTCGAGTATTGCGTCTCGACAGGAGTTTTCGGGCTTCGGATCGGTGGGGATGCCATTTGAGTCTTCGTTCCAGAACTGGCGCCACAGATTGCTGCTGTCGCCCCGGAGGCGATCCGATATCTCATGCAGCTTTACCTTTACCAATGCAGCCAGATCCGCCGCGTTGGCGGGCAGGGTGTTGCTGAGAGTGCTTTGGACCTGGTCGATGTCGGGGTGGACGTAGGAGGCGTCACCAAAGAGAATACTCTGGCTCTCCAAAGCGCCCTGGATATAGCCATGCCAGGCAGCGAGTTGTGGGGCATCGGCCAGGCTGGTCAGCGCCTCATGGGCTTCTTTGCTCGGCATAGCGCCAAGCTGTGAGATCATTCCGTAGACGCGCTCTGATGCGTGGTATTCCAGGGTTACCGAGCCGCTCGACAACATCAGCGGCTCATAGAGGCGACCCAACGTTTGAATCGCATCGTGCAGTAGGGCAGGGTCAGAGCATATGGCCATGATCCCAGGGCCGAGCGCCCCGCCCTCGGAGCTGTTGCGCAGGAACTCGGCCAAGAGCCTGGTTCGGTCATCGTTGTTGCCGATGAAATCTTTGAGCGCTTGTCGATGATGGTCTGGTGAGAGGAGGGCGCCAGCGATCAGCCACCGCACCTTTTGTGCATCAGTGGCGCTCTTGGCCCCTAGCTTTTTCTCGACGACAGACACCAGCGAGGCCCGGTCAGGGAATCGCAAGGCTCGGCCCAGCAGCCGGTCGAGCAAGGGCAGCTGCGTGCTGGGGGCTCGTACCGGAAACGCTCGGAGAAGCCGAGCCCTGGTTTCGTTGACCCGTTTGGCCTGGCCTTCGACCCGGTCGAGGTCATAGAGCCCCGGCGGGTATTCGTCTCCGGACTTGAGAGCAGCGACAGCGCACCGGTAGAGAATATCGAACACCAGATCGGGATCCTGATACAGCCAGCGGTCGTGGCTCGGGGCTGTTGAAACATGGCGAAGGGTGTCGGGAACGCAATAGCGGATGGCGAGGATCTTGCGCCTCTGGTCGTCGCTGAGCTGGTCCAAACGCGAAGGCGATCCCGCTAGGAGAATGTCGAGGCTGGCAAACACGGGGTAGGCCAGGAAGTGATGGCGGGATTCGGAGTAAAGCGAGAGTGTTCTATCGACCTCGGGCAGGTCGTCTCGAAACGCTGTCTCGCGCAGTGCAGTGAGAACCACAGACACCAGTTCGGATTCGCCTCCCAAGAAATCCCTGATGCGGTCTTGCGGGAGCGCGTGCTGGTCGACGTCATGGAACAGGGCGAAGTAGACCCCGGCCAGAGTATGCAGAAACTGCGGGACAGCCTGATTTTCCTTCAGCTCAGCTTCCCGTATACGCACCATTTCCGCCCATTCAGATTGCTGCTGGCGCTTGCTTCGTTCGTGTTCTTCTCTGCGTTTTTGCAGTGCTTGCTCCCATTCTCTTTGCTCTTCGCTGGGAGGCGGAGGGCTGCACAGCTCCCCCAGCAGCGCTGCTAGCCGGCTGTTGCCCTTCGTCCGATTCTGCAAGTCTTCAAGCGTGAGACCGTCGCTGATGGATGGGTCTTCCAGAGAGCGGTATGCCTGCTGGAGCAGCTTTTCGGAGACGAGCGGCTCGGAATCTGCCAGGTGAAGCGCCGTGTCGAGGCACCAATGGCCGAAGTCGCCCGGAAGCCGGCTCCAATGCAGGGCGTTGCAGCCCCAGGGCCAGAGAACCTCGAAGCGCTCGCTGGCCTCGCATCGCCTTATCCATGTCAAAAACATGGATTTCTGGGTTTCAGGGCGCTCTTCCAGCCACTCTTTGATTCGTTGATGGTGATTCTTCTCAGAGAACCGATGCATGTCCTCTTGTGAGCGCTTCGGTGCATCCAGCCTGTCGAATAGACGGGATGGCTCAAGTCCGTCGCCCCACGCCTCCAACCCTCGGCTCAGCAGTTCAAGGGGCAGATCACCGAAACCGGCCTGCTCCAACGCCGAGAGAATCTGAGATCGGTCTTCGCCCAGGGAATCCAGTAGGGCGGCAACGTGGTCGCCGTCGGACTGCTCAATAAGATCCTGGTACCAGAACAGTGCAAAACGGCCGAGCAATTCACGGTTATTCCTAGGCAAGACATAGCCCCATACCTGCGAAGGGGGCAGATGGGCTGGGTACAGGTGTCGCAGCAGGGTTCCGCAAAGGTCATCTTCGGGATCGGACAGTGCTCGCGTGCGGATATCACCGAGAAGTCGGAGCGCGGAACGGGCTTGGGAGTCGCGTTCGGCAACTAGGCGAAGCCACACATCAAGCGCCAGCCGCCTTGTGAACGGAGGCTGCTCAGGGTTGCGAACAATTGCCTCAGTGTCCGACTCGAGATCGTCAAGCAAATGCAAGCTGGAGCTGTCGACGGCCGTTAGCACGGTCAAAACAAACTCCACGATCCGGTGTGTGCCACCTGAAGGGTCGGGGTCGATTAGCAAGTCTCTGATGGCAGTCGCTGTGTCTGTCGATACGAGCGGAAGGAAAGCCCAGGCTGTGTTGTCTCGGAATCCGTCGATCCTCCCGTCGCGCTGCTCGTGGCCGAGCAATTGGCCAACGGCGGCGAATCGGGCCAGCGACTTCAGCAGGCGTTTCTTCTCGTTAGCGGAAAATCTGCCGATGTCCCCGTACAGGCCCACCCCCACGGGATCAGCGTTGATCAGCAGATTCCGTGCGCTGGAAGAATGGGCCGCAAGCCAAGCGGACAAGCCCCGCAGCGCGGTGACCACCCGATCATCTGTCGGCCTGGTCATCAACGCCACCACCCTTGAGGCCGGGAGTTCCTTGTCAATCAGCTTGGCGAGATAGCGGCCAGCCAGGAACTCTGCCAGGTGGCGGTGGGCAGGGCGATGACCGTATTCGTTTTCAGCGGCGAACAGCCTTGTCCTCAGCGCTCGCTCGCAGTCTTCCCCGGCCGGCAAGGCGGGAAGCATGTCGAACGAGTGGATCGGCACCGACCCACCGGTGTCAGTGTCGAGCGCAGCGGAGAATCCTGAGACATCCGCGATCAGATGCAAGGCACTCAGGTAACCGGCGGCGTCCAAGACAGCGCCATTAGATGAGACCCCAGCGCCAGCGCGGTGCTCTTCATTCTGCTCTGAGGCCATCTTCTGACAGGCCATCTCGAAGGTCTCCAGGCGGCTTTCCGGCCACTCGCCGCTGTGCGCCACCGCATCGGCCAGCAGCATCAGCGTTTGCGGGTTGCCAAGCAAGACGCTGAGACCTTGCTGCACAGCTTGGCGCTTGAACTCCTGCGCGCCAGCGGAGCCTGGCAGCGTGCCCAGCAGTTCGGCGATGCCGTCATCGCGCAGGGGATCGAGGCGCAGAACAGCGACCAGCAAATCAGGGGAGACAGCTTCCAGGCTGCGGCAGTCGTTTCCGCCGAGCCAGTCAGCCTCTCGGCACGAAATGCGAAAACTCGGGCGTCCAAGCTGGTCGAGCCGGCTGCGGACCTGATCCAGGGGAGACCGCCGGTCGACAACGCCGGCTCGCACCTCGTCGAGTCCATCGATGAAGAGGGTCTTGCCCCGCCACTCGGGGTGGGAATCCACCGAGAAGGCAATGAAGTCCCTGGCGCTCATATAGACGGCAACGTCGCCCAGTACCGCCTGCTCCCGCTTGAACTCAGTCGTCTTCCCTGAGCCAGGATCGCCGAGCAGCACATAGGCAGACCGCTCTCGGAAGTGGCTGAGCGGCGCGGAGGCATCGGCAGCTCTTCCGGTGTCCACTTCGGTACATGTGCGGGCGACATAATCGCTCATCTCGAATCGAACCAGTGGTCGGGAGGCAGAGCCAGAAACTCTTGGAGAGGCACGCCGGAACCTCCAACCAAGACTGTGTTGCGGGGTTGGAATCGGCCTTCGAACTCCGCCATGCCCCGAGTTGTCGTGGTGCCTTGTCCGCTCTTTGCCTCAATGCCGACGAGATGCGGCCCGCGCTGGAGCACGAAATCGACCTCGTAGGCTTTGTCTCGCCAGTACTTGACCTCGGTCCTCGGCGAGACGGTATTCAGAAGGTGGGCACCGACGCAGCTTTCGACCAAGCGGCCCCAGTGGGAGCGGTCAGCCCGGGCCTCGTCGAAACTGTATCCGCAGACCGCAGACATGAGAGCGGTGTTGAGCACGTTCAACTTCGGGGTGGGCATCTTGGCCGACGCCGGGCGATTGGTGAGCTTGGGCAGCCCCGCGACCATGCCCACCTGATTTAGAAGCTCCAGGTACCGGGTCAGGGTGGTCGTGTTGCCCGCGTCTTGCAAATGGCCTTGCAACTTGCTGTACGAGACCTGCTGGCCGGAGTAGCGCGCCGCAAGATCGAATAGCCGCTTGAGCAGCTCGGGCTTGTCCACCCTGGCCATCGACAGCACATCGCGCTCCACAACCGGCCCGATGAGAGAGCTGCGCACATATTGGCCCCAACGATCGGGGTCGCCGATCCTGGCGGACGCGCCTGGGTAGCCGCCAAAGTAGATGTACTCTTCCAAGCTGAGGCCGAATGCCTCCGACATCTCTGGAAATGACCAGTGTGGGAATTGGATCGGCTCAAACCGCCCGGCCAGGCTTTCGCGGAGGCCCTCCTGCATCAGCAGGGGCGCTGACCCGAGGACGACTACATGCAAGGGACAGCCTGCGAGACGGTCGGCGTCCCAGAGCCCTTTCACCACCTCCGACCAGCGGTCGATCCGCTGAATCTCATCCAGGACGAGAACGAAACCTCCTGGCGAGCGCATTGCCTGGTGACGGCAGTATTGCCAGACGTCGGTTAAGTAGCGGGCATCTGGCCGGGATACGGCGGGGATCCGAGCACCTGAATCCACCGCAGGGGACTCAAATCCCCCCTGAGGCAAGGGTGCCTTCGGTGCATCAAGAGACGCTTCCATCGCCTCATAGCGAGATTCCTGCTCAATGGCTGAAAGCGCTTGAAGCACCGCCGTCGTCTTACCAGTTTGGCGGGGACCGAAGATCGCGATGATGAACTCGGGCCGCTCCGACAGCCTATGAATAAGAGCGCTCACCTGCGCCCGACGAAACTCGGCCATACAACCAGCTTAACTGCAAGAGTTACATCTATGAGCAAATTTACTCATAACCATAATATTTTGTAACCGGCATGGGCGGGTCAGATGAGGTCTAGGTTGGTTTGGTTGTCGGGGGGTTTTTGGGCTTGTTGGGTGAGGTCGGGCCAGGCGGCGGCGAGGCTGTTGTAGGCGAGGGCGTCGGCGGCCCATCCGTTGCGGTCGCAAATGTGGTGGAGGCGATAGGCGAGGTGGCGGGCCGCGTCGGCGAGGCCGCCGACCTGGGCGAGGAGTCGGGCGGCGGCTTGTTCGCCTCGGGTTTCGAGGCGGCGGGCGAGGTGGTTGGTGATCTCCCAGACGGTGAGGCGCTCGTCAGAGGCGGGAGACCAGTCCTCGTCGAGCTCGTGGCGGGGGATGAGGCGCACTCGGCCGGCCCGGGACTCGACGATGCCGGCCTGCACGAGGCCCTGCACTGAGGTGTTTCGGGATTTGGAGAGCTGCTCGGCCTGGCCGTAGTCGCCGGGCTCGAAACCGTTTTGGGCGTGCCAGGTGAGCGCCCAGCGGGTGTCGGAGTCGAGTTCGGCCTCGGTCGCCTCCAGGGTCTCATCGAGCACCCGGTTGATGGCGGCCAAAGCGGCCCGCACCCCCATTCGGGCGCCGTCGGCCTCGATCACCCGGCTGTAACGGGAGAACACCGCCATGCCCGGCCCGATCGCGGCTTGCGCCACATCCACCGGCGCGATGCTGGCCGCCTGGAGATCGCCCAGCGCGGCGGGCAGCTCCGCGGCCAGCGCGTCCAAGAACTCGCGGCGCGACGCCAACGGCGCGCCCTCGGGCCGGGGCCGGCACACCAGAACAATCGACGACGCCAGCGCGTTGGACTGCTGCGAGCGCATCCGGTTGGCCAGCTCCGAGCGCACCGGCCACGTCCCGGTTATCTGGAAGCCCGCGCGCAGCAGCCCGGTGAGCATGGTCTCCCACCCCGTCGACGCCGTCGCCCCCTCCACGGTTTCGGACTGCTTGAACGCGTAATACACGCTCAACGGGAACCCCGGATCCTGCGCCTGCCGCAGACGGGCGAACACACCGCCCAGCCCATCCTCGAAGAACTCCTCGGCCCCCCCTGTCGCCGCCGTGGCGATACGGCGCCGCGATCAACTCCTGAGCCTTGGGCGCCAGCAAAGTCGAGCACACATCCGGGAACACCCTGCCCACCGTGCGGCGCAGCCACACATAGAAGAAATCCGACAAATCCGCATAGCCGATATTGTCGTAATACGGCGGATCCGTCGACACCACCACCGGACCCCCAACCAAAGCCGACGCATCCCTCTGCACAACCACACCCCGCCCTTTGGCAGGAACAGCCGCCAGCGCCTTCTGCACGAAATCCACCATCGCCGACCAGTTCCCCGTCGAATCAGAGAACGGGTTTGCCTCCACAAAGTCCCAGTTCATCGGAATCGCCTGCCGGGCAAAGGTGCTTCTCAGGCCGCGGGTTATGTCCCAGGTACACATCTGCGAGCCCCGATCGGCCAGCTTCGACACCGCGAACCCCAAGTACACCGACACGGCCTCGGTGTAGGCCGCCGCGCCGGTGCCGCCGTCCCTTAGCGGGGTGGGGTCGTCGCCCATCCCGGCGGCCAGCGCGTCGGCGCGGGCCTGCTCTCGGGCCTCGCCCACCAGATCGGCGAAACAGCACAGGACGGTGAGCTGGCGGGGCGTGAACAGATCGGCCCACTCCCCCATGCCATAGCGCTGCACCCGGAAACCCAGCGCCTCATCGGGCAGACGGCCGGCAGGCGGGTCAGGGGGCGGCGGGATGCAAGCGGCCTGCTCGTGGAACGGGTCGGACGGCAGGTAGACGCGTCGGCTGTCACCTTGGGCGACGACGGCCATGAGCCGGGCGCCGAGCCCATCCCCTTGGGCCTGGGCCCGAACGTGGTCTGTGGGCATGGCCGAAGAGCAGAACACGTAGCGGAACTGGGCTCGGCCCTGCTTTGGTGCCTCCGACGGCCCGCCCTCACCGCCGCCGATCTCATACCGGACGGTCTTGGCCGCGTGGTCTGCCACCGGCTCGATCCACGCCTGGCGGCCCTTCTTCTTCGACAGCCACCACGACGACGCCAAGGGCGCCTCGGCCCCGCACACCGGATTCGGACAGCGCGCCGTGCGGGTCCACAACCACGCGATCACCGGCGCCTTGCCGCCGCCGTGCTCGGCGGGCAACTCCACCTCCGGGTACAGATGCCCGATCCGCTCCCCAGCCCGCTGGCGCATCCAAGACCCGTACCAGCGCACATCGCAGGCCAAACCCGACGCGCCCGGCCACGACCCCAAACCAGCGCTCTGACGGTCACCGGGGTTCACTGGCGCCCGCCCGGCGAACACCGGCGGAATCTCCACCAAAGCCTTGTTGATCAACACCGCCACCGGATTCAAATCCGACCCATGTGCCTCCAACCCCAAACGCTGAGCCTCCAAAGGAATACTCCCCCCGCCCGCGAACGGATCCAACACTGAGGGAAGCCCGCCATCGCAGCACTTGGCGATCTCCGCCCGAGCCTCGCCCAGCACCCCGGCATCGCCGCTGTTCTCCCACTGCACCAACCGCTCCACCAGACCGAACAGGCGCTCCCGCTCCGCGCCCTGCGCCTCCTCGGTGGGGAACAGATCAGGCCGGGCCGACGGATCATCCACCAAAGACGCGAACAACACCGCCCGACACGCCGCCAACGGCCGCCGAGCCCACCACAAATGCAGAGTGGAAGGATGGCCATGGCGAATCGACTTCTCCCGAGCCGACGCCGCATTGATCGCATCCAGCGGCAACGCCACCTCGATCAACTTCCGCCGGAACCCGTAGTCAGCCATCAGCGCCACACCCTAGAGCCCTCCACCGGCATCCACCGGTTCAGAGCCCCGCACCTGACCGTTCCCTGGCGTTATGCGCGATCTCCCTATGTCCGAGACCGGAATCCCTGGGGATGGGTTGACTGCCAGGCCCAGGCATCTCGACACATTTCTGCCAATGTCCGGCTAGCCGACCAGCCCAGTTCCTTGAGTGCCTTGCCCGGGTCGGCCCACAACTCGGGCACGTCGCCCGGGCGGCGGTCTAGCTCCTCATAGGGCAGGGGGTGGCCGGTGGCCTCCCGCATGGCGGCGACGACCTCCAGCACTGAAGCTCCCTGGCCAGTGCCCAGGTTGTAGGTGTGCGCTTGCCTGGAAGAGGCCTCCAATTGCTCCAAGGCGGCCACATGGCCACCGGCCAAGTCCATCACGTGGATGTAGTCGCGCAAGGCAGTGCCGTCGGGAGTGGCATAGTCGGTGCCGTAGAGCGGCAGTTGGGGGTGGCGCCCTACGGCCACTTGGAGCAGGTAGGGCATCAAGTTGCCGGGAATGCCCTCGGGATCCTCCCCGATCAGCCCGCTGGGGTGGGCGCCCACCGGGTTGAAATAGCGAAGCAAGGTCGCCGACCAACGGGGGTCGGCCCGAACCACATCAGCGATCATCTGCTCGATGAGGAGCTTGGTCCAGCCATAGGGATTGGCCGGGCGGGTTGTGGCCGTCTCGGGTACCGGCAGCTCGTCAGGCAGCCCATAAACCGTGGCCGAGGAAGAGAACACGATCCGGCGAACCCCATTGCGCTCCATCACTGCCAAGAGAACGGCAGCCGAGTCCAGATTGTGGCGGTAGTACCGCAGCGGATCGGCCACTGAGTCGGGCACGGACTTGAGCCCTGCGAAGTGCAACACCGCGTCGGGGCGGACGTCGGCCATGACCTTCTCCAGCGCGGATTCGTCCCGACAGTCGGCTACTTCGAGACGGGGGCCGCGGCCGGCGATCTCCCCCACCGCGTCGATGGCGGCGGAGGAGGAGTTGACCAGGCTGTCCAGCACCGCCACCTCGTAGCCGGCCTCGAGCAGAGCGACGCAGGTGTGGCTACCGATATAGCCCGCCCCCCCGGTCACCAGCACCGTCGCCATGTTGGGCACGTTAGCGGCGTGTTGTTGGGGCAGAGCAGCAGACTGCGGCTAGCCCGGACCCCGCAGGACGCGGGTCTTGCCGTACATGGAGCCGAACAGCAGCCGGCCGTCGTCGTCCACGGTCACCCCCGCGCCGATGGTGTTGAACTTTGAGCCTCCCAGCACGTAGTGGAACCGGGACTCCCCGGTAGCCCAGTCGGCGGCCTCAATGGTCCACTTCTTATCGCGGACCCCGCACGTGTACACCAGGCCGCTCTCCTCAGCCACAAAGGGAACCGAGTTGGGCGAGGAGATGTCGAGGTTTACCCAGGCCTCCTTCAGCTCCCGGGCCACTGGATCCCACTCGTACTTGTGGAGGCCGTGGGGCTGGTACTCGGGTTTGTGGCCGAGCATGAAGCACAGCATCCGGGCGCCCTGTGCGGGGAAGCCTTCGGGGATGGAGGCCGGCTCGTTGTTCACCGTCATGGCGCCGTATCCCGCCACGGTGATGGACTGCTCGGTCTTGATCTCGGCCAGGTCGGGATTGCCCATGTTGGCCGGCCCGATTCCGGCGATTCGCCGGTCGGGCGCGTTGGGCAGCTGCTCCCAGTCGTCGGGGATCTCGTCTCGCCACAACAGGGTGATGTTGACCACTTCGTCGCCGTCGCCGATAACCACGAACTTGTCCTCGTCGGGGCCGAATCCCATCAGCGAGGGCGTGGTGCCCGAGCCGTAGCCGCCGCCGTTGCGATAGGGCACCGTCCAGCAGCCGTGGGCGGGATCGTCGGTGAGCTCATCACCGGTCCAGCGCAGCTTGTGGTGATGGCTATTGGATGACACGTAGATCCCGTTGTCGGAGTCGATGCAGATGCTGGTGCGCATCCAGCCGTATCCCGTATGGCCCTTCTCTGCCGCCTGCCGAGCACAGTACTCGGCGGCTACCTCGGCCCCTCCGGCGACCTGGAGCGCGTGGTAGGCGCTGAAGTCGCGCTCAAGCACGACGACCCATCCATGGTCGGTAGACATCACCAGCTTGCCGTCGAAGGTCATGTTCATCCCCACGAAGAAGCCCTCGATGTGGTCGGGCTTGTTCCACCGGTTCCGCTCCACAATGGGCGACGCCGGGTCAGACGGATCGGTCTCCACATAGGCCACCGCGTGGTCCTTGCGGCCCAGGAACAGGGTGTGGTCGCGGTCCAGCAGCGCATAGACCCCGTCGATTCCGGTCATGAACTTCATCGACATCTCGATGGCGTGTTCGACGGCTTCCCAGCCGTCCTTCTCGTCAAAGCCCCGGAGATATTCCTCCAGCTCGACTACGGGTGTGCGCCCCTCCCCGCCGACGATTTCATGGTCGGCCAGCAACTCAAGGGTCTCGTAGTCGAGCTTGGCGATGTTCTGCCGGCCGTTGCTCCACACCACCCGGCGGCCGTCGGGGTAGGGCCCCGACGTCAGGTGGCCGAAGTGGCCCGGGCCGAGCCACGCGTATTGCAGATCGACCGCCTCGTCGAGCACTTCGGTGGGGCCTTCGGGCCCCCGCCAGGGAACGTTGTCCTGCTGGTCGCACCGTCCGTGGGCGATGCCATAAGAAGATGCGGCGAGAAACGGGTTGTCCGGAGCGCGGTTCATATCCTTACATCATTGCGCTGCGTCCAGCCCGCCATCCCACCGGAGCCGATCTTTGGTTACGATGCGGGATAGCCAACTGGAGGTGTAGTCACGTGGGTGTCAGCTCATATGTTTTGATCCAAACCGAAATGGACAAGGCCCGTCAGGTGGCCGAGGCCATCCGCGAGATCGATGGCGTGGTGATCTCTGAGATCATGACCGGCCCCTACGACGTGATCGCCAAGGCCGAGGCTGAGTCCATGGACCAGTTGGGCCGCCTGGTGGTGAGCCAGATCCAGATGGTGGACGGCATCACCAGAACCCTCACCTGCCCCGTAGTAAACCTCTGACCTCCCCTTGGGAGAGTTCAGCCTGAACAGGCTGCCAATCTCGCCGGCGGCCTGGCCCCCCTGCCGGGCACAATCTAAAGATGCATGGGAACGCCCACACTCCGCAATAGGCTATAGCGCGTCAAGGTGCATTTCTGGAGGTCCAGATGAGCAACTCATGGGATTGGCCCGGCTCTCGTTGGTGGCGCGTCGACCTCCACGCCCATTCCCCAGCCTCCTACGACTTCGGGACCAAGGCAGACCGCGACAACCCAGACTGGACAGCTTGGATTGACGCAGTACGTGACGCCGGAATCCATGCTGTCGCAATTACTGACCACAACACCGCCACGGGAATACAACATCTTCAGACTGCCGCTTCCCAGCTTCCCCATGCTCCAGTCCTCTTCCCTGCCGTAGAAGCCACCGTCAGCGACGGCGTCCACCTACTGCTTCTCATGGACCCTGCGCACACTCAACAACACATTGAAGCCGTCTTGTCGCAATTGAACATCTCTGTCGATGAGCAAGGAACAACTGAAGGCCAGTCCACCCTAAGTGTCCAGGACGTCTTCGAAGCTGTGGGAAGAGATGTGCTAATCGTCGGTGCTCATGTGAACGACAAAAAGGGAATACTGACGCAATACAAAGGCCTGCCCCTGCAAAGGATTCTAAACGACCAACATCTCCATGCCGTAGAGGTGGTTCCAACCCCCAATGCTGAGATAGACCTTTCAACAGCCGAACAACAACTTACTGGACGTCGTACTGGACTTCGACGAGTACCAAGAATATGGGCATCCGATGGTCATTCTTCCAATGACCTTGGATGCCGATTTACTTGGGTAAAGATGACCACACCATGCTACGAGGGTCTCCGCCTAGCACTCCTTGATGGTGACGATTCGCTGCAGCCTTCCGAAGAATCGAATCAGGACAATCCAAACAACAACCACGCTACCTTAGCTATCGAGAGCATAAGCATTGCGGACGCAAAATATATCGGGAGAAAAGAACCTGTCATTGTAAACTTCAATCCTTGGCTCAATACAATCATCGGGGGTCGAGGAACCGGGAAATCCACGATAGTCGACTTCTGCCGAAAGACATTCCGACGAGACTTTGAATTGGATCGAAGCAGCACTGGCGACGAAGGGTCTCTCAGGAGTGTCTTTGACCGTAGAATGAGCGACTCCTCTCAACAAGGCGACGGATTAGCTACAGGAAAAACCATTGTCGAAGCAATTTATCGGAAGAACGGGGAGCGTTTTATCGTCTCTTGGAGTATTGATGGTAGTGCACAAGCTATCTCCCGTATCGATGGTGAAAATAAAGTTCCAGAAGATGGCAACATAAGTGAACTCTTTCCTGTAAGAATTTATAGTCAAAAGCAACTTTTTGCCCTCGCACAACATCCTAATGCCCTTTTGACAGTCATCGACCAAAGTAATCGTGTCAATGAAGCAGAAATACAGCGTACTGCCAAACAACATCTTGAACAATATTTGTCTCTGCGCGCGCAAGCGCGGGCAGCTCGCTCTTCTTCCGAAGACTTGCCAGATAGGCAAGCCGCGCTTCGCGACGTCGAGCGGAAATTGAATATTCTTCAGGATGGAGAAAATGCAATCACTCTGAGCGAATACCGACTTCGGCGCCAACAAGATGATACCTGGCAAGTAATTCTAAACACTGCTATCAGCAAGATTGATACAATTGAGCTGTCTACACGTGACCTCACCGTTGCGGATCTTGAAATAATTTCTAATGATAAACCTGACGAAGCATCAGAAAGTCTCACCAACACACATGCTAATGTTAAGAAAGTGGTAGACGAACTGAAGCAAGAGATATTGAACCTTATAGCTGAAGCAAAACTCGAGATTGATGAGATCCAATCAAGCCCAGATGCCAGCGTGTGGAACGCCGCAAAAGCCGACAGTGATGCAAAATTTGAGGCTCTATCAGCCACACTTGCAAAAGAAGGGGTTGCCAGCATTGACGAATACGATAGTCTTTTGCACCAAGCTGCCTCTCTCAAACAGGAAATCTCACGAATTGAAGGCGAGACTCGCCGATCAGAAGAACTAGACATCGAGGCTCAAATCGTTCTGTCCAAGCATCGCGAACTACGCGAGGAACTAAGCACCAGACGACTGCAGTTCATTGCTACCGAAACAAGTGGAGAAATAATTCGTGTAACGATAACACCCAATGGGAGTTGTGCTGCTCTCCGAACTGCACTTGCGACAGCATTTGGATTTGATAGTTTCGAGAGCGACCGCGAAACATTATTCGAAAGAATAAGCCCTTCTTCTGACCAGGAATGGGACTGGCAGAGGCTGGACTCCGTCCTTTCAGATTTGATGGCAATTCGTTCTGGTAAAGAACCTGCATGGACCCTCAAAGATCGTCGGTTCTTGAACGCCGTCAAGAAAGCAACTCCAGAAGCAATTGATCGTTTGGCACTTTACCTCCCCCAAGACACGGTTACGGTAGAATACCAGGATCAGAACAGTAAGAAGTGGAAGGACTTATCTCAAGGATCTCCAGGCCAGCAAACAGCTGCATTACTGGCATTCGTTCTTGGGTATGGCTCTGAACCCATCATTTTGGACCAGCCAGAAGATGATCTAGACAATACCCTCATTTATGAACTTCTGGTCAGCCGTTTGCGTGAAGCCAAGTTTGACCGGCAGGTCATTGTCATTACTCACAACCCGAATATCGTAGTACATGGTGATGCCGAATTGCTGATTTCCCTTGCAAGTGTCAGCGGTCGAACAAAAATCACTCGTCAAGGAGGACTGCAGGAAGAGGATGTTCGGGAAGAGATCTGCCGTGTGATGGAAGGCGGCCGCGAAGCATTTGAACGCCGTTATCAACGTATTATGACTTCGGCAGGTGTGTAACCGTGGTAAGCGCTAATGAGTTGTACAGACGTATCTTGCTTGGAGAAGATTCGACGCTGGAACTCAAGAGAGTGCTTTTCTCAGGAAATAAGGTGACGGACCCAAGCCGGAAATCCTTTTCTGACGAACTCGCTGGAATGGCCAATAGCGTCGGTGGCACTATTTTGCTAGGCGTCGACGACAAGACCCGTGACATTATTGGAATTCCAGTGGATCGATTAGATTTGGTAGAGACATGGATTCGGGAAATCTGTAACGATTCGATCAAACCCCCCTTGGATGTGACTATAAGAAAGATCGAATTGCCGTTGAGTTCAGATAGGAGCTCCCCTATCATTCGGATAGATGTGCCCCGTAGTCTGTTTGTACACATGAGTTCCGGTGGCTACTTCACAAGGATTGGAAGTTCGAAACGCGAGATGGCGCCTGAGATTCTTTCCCGTCTATTCCAAGAGCGGAGCCAAAGCAGAGTCATCCGATTCGATGAGTCGATAGTCCCTACCTCTTCTCAGGATGACTTGGATGGACCCTTGACTACCCGATTCGTCCGCGGAGGAGACTCCGACGACGACAGCGTGCTACGAAAGCTTCGGATTGTTGCAGATGATGACGAGGGGATTGCGCGTCTTACGGTTGCAGGCGTGCTGCTGTGCGTCACCGAACCAATCCAGTGGATGCCCCATGCGTATATTCAAGCTATCAGCTACACCGGTGAACGCTCCGATGTGAACTATCAAAATGACGCTCGAGACTTTACTGGACCTCTTGACTCTCAAGTCATGGAAGCTCTCGGCTTTGTGCGCAGAAATATGTTTGTCGAGGCAGACAAGCAGATAGCTCGGGTCACCCGTCCTCAATTCAGTGAACGAGCCGTGTTCGAGGCGTTGGTCAATGCGGTCGCCCACCGCGACTATTCGATGGCAGGTGCCCGAATTCGCCTCCACATGTTCCGTAACCGACTAGAGCTCTATGTTCCTGGCCCACTAGTCAACACGCTGACACCCGATAGTCTGCACCTAAGGCAGTACAGCAGGAACGAGCTCGTAGTCTCCTTACTCTCTCGATGCCCGGTGGACCCATCTGGCCTGCTGGAACGTTCTCACATGATGGAGAAGCGAGGAGACGGTGTCCCAATTATTCTGGAAGAAAGCATCCAATTGTCCGGTCAAACCCCGGAGTACACGTTGATCGATGACAGTGAACTCCGGCTAGTGATCTGGTCTAGCTAGCGACCACTCTCCCATGGAGTTGGATTGCTTATGGCGTGGAAATGTTTGACCGCCCAACCCAACGTTGCTCTCATTTCATTCAAGACTTGCCCATCTGCATACTATTGACTCACAACTCACGCTTGAACGACCCTTTAGGAAGCCAATCTACCGGTATCGCCGCACCCAAATTCTTGAACATTCCAGGCCCAGAGCAGGTCAACCCATACACCCGCAAACCTTCGCCTAGAGTCGATTCATGGGTTTAGAAGGCCATATCGATCTCAGCGAGCTAATCTCGCGGTTGGCAAACCGTTCCCGCCGTGGTCGCACAGAGGCAACGCTCCAGGCAGATATTCGTATGCTGCTCTTGGCTGCAAGGTTGAACCTCACTGAGGACGACGTGCTGGATGTTGATTTGGAGGCGCCGCTCGCGGACCGGCGACGCATCGACATCGAGATGGGCCGCACTGTCATCGAAGTTAAGCGGAACCTGACTTCAAGAGGCTCGCTGGACGACGCGGCTGGCCAGCTTGCTGGATACGTGGAGATGCGAAGCCAGAGTCTCGCGCAGCAGTATGTGGGCATCATCACTGATGGGTGTGACTGGCACCTGTTCCACCACACCGATAGTGGGTTAGTGGCTGTAGCGGAGCATCACGTGGATTCGGCAGCGCCCAACGTAGAAGCGCTGGTGACCTGGCTTTCTTCGGTGCTTACAACAGAAGAGTTAATTGAACCGACCAGACAAGCGATAGCAGATCGGATCGGGGCAGCCAGCCCCGGCCATGAACTTGAACGCGCAACGTTGCGCTCTCTTTACGATGCCCACCACAGCAACCCCGAGATCGCGATCAAGCGTGAGCTATGGGCGAAGCTACTAACCACGGCGCTGGGAACCCAATTCAGTGCCGATGAGGAGGACTTGTTTATCGAGCACACCCTGCTGGTTGCCACTGCGGAGTGCGTCGCACATGCTGTCCTGGGCTATTCGATCTCCCAGCTTCCGTCGGCAACTCTGCTACGGGGCGAGCTTCTGTCCAACGAGTCTCAGATTCACGGGGTTGTCGAGCAGGATTTCTTCGACTGGCCGCTGGACTGCGGAGACCCGGGACGGCGATGGGTCACCTCCCTCGCTCGCAGGCTTGAGCAGTTCGACTGGGGTACCGTCACCCACGATGTGATGAAGACCATCTACGAGTCCGTCATCACCGTCGAGACCCGAAGACGCCTAGGTGAGTACTACACGCCGGATTTCCTGGCAGAAGCCATCACTGAGGAGGCTGTGGCCGAACCCCTCATCGAAACGGTCATGGATCCAGCCTGCGGATCGGGCACGTTTCTGTTCCACGCTGTCCGGCGCTATCTGGAGGCGGCTGATCGGGCCGACATGTCTAACGGTGATGCTGTCGCCGGCGTCTCTTCGCACGTCTTTGGTGTGGATGTCCACCCCGTTGCTGTGACCCTGGCCCGTGTGACCTATCTGCTGGCAATCGGCACAGAACGATTGGCGGCACCGGACAGGCGGCCGCTGCGGATTCCGGTGTTCTTGGGCGACAGCATTCAGTGGGGCCAGCGCGGTGACATCTTCGCGTCTGAAACGCTCAACGTCAGTACTGATGATGGAGCGGAGATGTTTGCCGACCAACTCCGATTCCCGCAGCGGCTACTAGACGACGCTGACACCTTCGATGCTCTGGTGGCCGATATGGCCGAACTGGCCACAGACCGGGAGCGGGGCCAGGACGCGCCGTCGATTGCTGGGCTAGCAAGGCGCCACGGTCTTTCTGGAACTGACCTGGAGACCGTTGAGGCGACGTTCAAGACGATGTGCCGACTGCATGACGAGCACCGTGACCACATTTGGGGCTACTACGTGAGAAATCTGGCCCGACCCGCTTGGCTGGCCCGCAAGGAGAATCGGCGAACTGTTCTGGTTGGGAATCCTCCATGGCTCGCGTATCGGTACATGACAGATGCCATGAAGGCCGTATTCCAGCTGATGGCCAAAGAGCGCAAGCTTTGGGCTGGCGGAAACGTTGCTACTCACCAAGATCTTGCCGATCTGTTTGTTGCACGATCTGTGGAGCAGTACCTCGCACCTGGTGGCCGGTTCGCGTTTCTGATGCCCGCGGGCGTGTTGACCCGCGGACAGTCAGCAGGATTTCGATCTGGGGTGTTCCCGCTCAGCAGGGAAGGTCGCACCCTTGTAGAGTTCGACCCCGCCTGGGACATCTCGCCAATCAGCCACCGGTTCTTCCCCCGCACCGCTTGCGTGGCCTTCGGCAGGCGCTCAGACAGGCACGCCGCCCTTCCCGAAGAAGTGGAGCGGTGGTCGGGTAACCTTACAGACCCAGGCGCCCCGTGGGCCGAGGTGCAGAAAACCATTGAGCGACAGAGAGCTAAACGGGTCAGCATCGAAAGTGACAACGAAATTGAATCGCCCTACAAGGAGCGCTTCGCTAATGGTGCCAACCTCACCCCGCGAATGTTGATCATGGTGGAATTTGATAAGGAGCCACCGCTCGGTGTCGGCGAGGGTCGAAGACCAGTGCGCTCTTCTAGGGGCATCTACGAGAATGACCCTTGGAAATCAATGGACGATCTAAAAGGGGTCATCGAATCACAATTTATCCACCAAGTGCTGCTCGGCGAATCGGTCATGCCCTTCTGGCAGCGTAGACCCCTCGAAGCAATCCTTCCGCTGCGTAGGGGCAAAATCATGCGGAATGAAGAAATCGATGACCATCAAGGACTGAAGCGCTGGTGGCAAGAGGCCCGGCCGTTGTGGGACCAGCACGGCAAAGGCGACCAGACTCTCGACGAGAACATCAACCACTATCGCAAGTTGACCTCCCAGTTCCCTCTCGCTCCAATCCGCGTGGTTTACGGTGCTTCTGGAATGCACGTAACAGCCTGCCGTGTGATGGACGAGCAGGCGATCGTGGAACATCAGCTCAACTGGGCTGCTGCACGAACAATCGAAGAGGCCCAATACCTTTGCGCTGTCCTCAACAGCGTGGCCGTAACGAAAGCCGTAGAACCTTTTATGACCTCAGGCAAGGGAGGCGGACGTCACATCAACTCCTATCTCTGGAGATTGCCCATACCGCTCTACAACACCGGAGACGAACTCCACAAAAGCCTCGCTCACCTTGGAGACCAAGCCGAGCAGTTCGTGGAAGGCCTGGAAATCAAGCCCTCGAAAGCCCACGGTACGATGCGGGCAAGAATTCGCAAACAACTGGCTGAGAATGAACTAGGCCAAGAAATCGAGAAGACAGTCGGGTTCCTGCTCCATCAAGCAGGAGCCCCGACCCTATAGCCCCACAGTTTCGCATACGATGAAGCTGGCCCCTCATGACTAACCCCTGTGGGCAGTAAAGCTAGATGCGGTAGTTCACAACCATTACCTTGGCATCAGGGCCTCACCCCGTAGTGAGACTGGCCGACGAGCTATCAGCCTCTATGGGCACTACAGCTAATGCCGCTCGCCCCATGAGCCAAGAGAGAGAGTCGATTGCACTTGAGAACCAGAATCAAGAAGCTGAGCATCGTTTTGGTGTCACTGGGGGCAGTCTCGTGGCTGTCAGCTTCGTTTAGGTCGCCTTCTGTCCAAGCTGCCGATATCGCCGGGGGCATTTCAGCTTCCATTGCGATAGTGATTGGACTCGTTGTTCTGTATCCCAGGCTGAACTACCTTCTCCTCCCCAGGCGAATCCGAAAAACTCACCTCGCCCACATCAAGCAGGTCATGCTGATGGCCAGTAGCGCCTCTCTCGTTTATTCCGGAAGCACTGGTCGCGCTGGAGCCCGAACCGAAGCGCTGGCAACCATCTACATTGCGACCTCGGCCCTTCCCCATTTCCCACCGAGCCCCCTCGACGACCTCTTTGACGTTCCTGACGCGTTCAGGGCGGACCTCGCCCGCAGCAAGGAAGCGGCTGAACAGGCGATCAATTCCGGCGGGCTAGAGGATGCTCGCTTCGCCTATCAGTCAAACCTGCTCCTAGCCTTCGGGAAATTCGCTTCAGCAGCGGGGTACGAGCTTGGCGGACACGGTTATGTCACTGACCATTGGGAACAGAACCTCTTCGAGTGGATCGAGTGCGCCAGAAAACAAAGCGACGCGCTCCGCAAACCACTGGGTCCACCTGCTCCGGACACACAACTCTTGAACCTTCTGGATCGCCTCAATTCCGTTGATGTTGGGGACTATCTGACTAAGCCACTCACCAAGGGAAAGATGGTCAGAATCAGGAATGATGACGGGAGTTGGTCAGGCACCTTGAAGCTAACTGCAGACCCCAAGAGAGTTGACGAATTTGAGGCGATCCTCCCTAGCTGGGAGCTGAGTGTCATTGACAGGAATGATACCGAAGAGACCTACGTCCTCGACCGGAGAAGCTTCGAGCCTGCTCCCCTAGGGTAGCGCCAACTTGAATATGAGAACTCACCTTAGGTCGATTGACCCAAAAGTAAGTCCAAGCGTTTTCGTAATCGAGGATCCGTCTCCCTACCGTCAACACGCTTTAGCTGAGGATCATGGCCCGAATGGCTAGTCCGGCCAGAAAGAAGCTGCCGCCGGCGTAGAGCAGTTCGCGCCGATGGGAGAGCTGGATTCGATAGGCGTAGATGATGGCTACTGCGGCGATGGCCGCAAAGCCATAGAGGCGGTGCAGGTCGCCCGGATCTATGCCCGAGCGGTTCTCCAGCACCACGCCGACAATCACCTGGGCGAAGACGGTGCATTGGGCTGCGGCGATGAAAGCCCACAGCAGCCAGCCGCGCATCCGTGGTCGAAAGTGGGCGCCCAGAGCCCACCCCCCGGCAGCGGCGTTGGCCAACATCACCACCCAGGAGAACCAGTCGTGGAAGCCGGCCAGTTGCGTGGCAGCGAGAACCGACGCGGTGCTCACCTGAACAAGTCGGTGGCGAAGTCGCCTGTCCGGGGCGGTCCAGGAGCCACGAACCACTCGGTGCTGAACGCGTCGGCGAACTGCTCGTCGGTCATGGTGCCGAAGAAGGACTCGGCGGTGATCTGGCTGGTGTGGGCCAACATTGCGACTCGCTTGCGCTCCAGATAGGCGCTCACGTCTACCGCGTGGGTGATGTCGGCTTCCTCGGTGCCGAAATCGTCGCCCTCGAACCGCTCCACCTGCTCGGCGTCCATCTCCTCCAACGCTTCGGCAAACGACTCCACCTCGGCCATCTGGCGCTTGATCTGAGTGCGGTTCATGGTGACGTAGAACACTCTTTCAACCCCGGCCTGGCGGGCGGCCTCCACCCCCACCCGGTGGACTTGGATGTGGTCGGGGTGGCCGTAGCCGCCGTGGTCGTCGTACACGGTGAGCACGTCGGCGGACTCCTCGGCCAAGATCCCGGCCACCCGCTCTACCGCCTCGTCGAAATCGGCTTGCCAGAAGCAGGCTGGGTTGTCGTTGGCCTCGTCGCCAGCCATGCCCGAGTCCTCGTAGCCCAAGAACTCCACCCGGTGGGCACCGATGATCTCGGCCGCGTCATGGGTCTCTGCTGCTCGCCGCTCGCCCAGTGTTTCGCCCGGGCTCAGCGCGTCGGGAGCAACCTCGCCCTGCTCCCCTTTGGTGGCCACCACCAGCACCACCCGGTGGCCCTCGTCGGCCGCCTTCATCATGGTGCCCGAAGTGGCGATGGCCTCATCGTCGGGATGGGCGTGGAAGTTCACCATCGTTCCCACTATTTGACGGCCCCCGATTCTTGTAGCGCAGCCACCCCAGCGGCATCGAAACCCCAATCGGCAAGCGCCTCGGCAGTGTGTTCACCAGGATGGGGGGCAGGACGGACAACCTGGGGCGGAGTGCGGCTGAACCGGGGTGCCGGGCCGGGCTGGGGAACTCCCCCCACATCGACGAATGTGCCCCGGGCGGCGTTGTGGGGATGCTCCGGAGCCTCGGCCAGGCTGAGCACCGGTGCGAAGCAGACGTCGGAGCCATCGAGTATCTGACACCACTCGTCCCGGGTCTTGGCCTTGACTGCCTCGGTCAGCCGGACCCGCATCTCCGGCCAGGTGGAACGGTCGTTCTGGTCGATCCCTTGGGCATCGATTCCCAGCTTCTCCACCATCTCGGCGAAGAACTGCGGCTCCAGCGAGCCCAGTGAGATGTACTCGCCGTCGGCGCACTCGTAGACGTCGTAGAACCAAGCTCCGGTATCCAGCAGGTTGGTGCCTCGGGGCCCCCACGCTCCCAGGCCGTGCATGCCGTAGATCATGGTGATGAGCAGGGCAGAGCCCTCCACCATCGAGGCATCCACCACCTGGCCCTGACCCGAGGTGCGGGCCTCCAGCATCCCGGCCACCATACCGAGAGCCAGCAGCATCCCTCCCCCGCCGAAGTCGCCGGCCAGATTCACCGGCGGCACCGGCGCCTCGCCCTCCCGCCCGATGGCCCCCAGCACGCCCGACAGGGCGATGTAGTTGATGTCGTGGCCGGCCATGGACGCATACGGGCCGTCTTGGCCCCAACCGGTCATCCGCCCGTAAATCAGCCGGGGATTGCGGGCCAGGCATTCCTCGGGACCGATGCCCAAACGCTCGGCCACGCCGGGGCGAAATCCCTCGATCAGCCCGTCGGCGCTCTCCACCATCTTCAACACCGTCTCCACTCCGTCAGGATGCTTGAGGTCGACGCCCACACTGCGGCGCCCTCGGTTCAACACGTCGAAATGGGGCGTGTCGGGAATCTCGTCTCGGACCCGATCGGCGCGATCGATCCTCACCACATCGGCCCCCAGGTCGGCCAGCATCATGGCGGCAAACGGACCCGGCCCAATGCCGGCGATCTCCACCACGCGAATGCCTTTGAGCGGTCCCATGCTGCCTCCTGAGCTCTCCACCGCTCGGACAGTACCCGCGTTTTCCCTGACTGCCCTGATCAGGCCCAGCCCAACTCGTGTAGGCGGTCGTCTTCAATGCCGAAGTGGTGGGCCACCTCGTGGATGACGGTAACGCGGACCTCCTCCACCACCTCGGCCTCGCTAATGCACCCCTCGCAGATCGGCAGCCGATAGATGTAGATGCGGTCGGGCAGAACCATCTCTCCCCCGCCGTAGTCGACCCGATCGGTGAGCGGGATTCCGTCGTACAGCCCCCAGATATCCGGGTCCTCCCCCTCCTCCTCCACCAGCACCACCACGTTCTCCATCATCTGGCCAAGGTCATCGGGAATGGAGTCCAGCGCCCGTCCCACCAATTCCTCAAACCGCTCCCGCGACACCGCAACCATCCCCTCCATCCTCCCACTATTCCCAGGGCATGCCATCAACCCGGATGACTGTGCGGTCTGAACTGTCACTGGCCTCGGTACCTTGGTGGGGTGACCGGGTTGGAGGGGCTCTTGGAGGGGCTGAACGAGCGGCAGCAGGCAGCGGTGGAAGCACCGGAGACTCCGCTGTGCATCCGGGCGGGGGCAGGCACCGGCAAGACCAGGGTGCTCACCCGCCGGATTGCCCACCAATCTGAGATTGGGGCCATCGACCCCAAACGCACGCTGGCCCTCACGTTCACCCGCAAAGCGGCCGATGAGCTGCGAAGCCGCCTGGCTGGGATGGGGCTGAGGGGATCGGTGAGCGCGGGCACCTTCCACAGCGCAGCGTTTTCCCAGTTGCGCACCCGCTGGGCCGAGCAGGGGGTTCGACCCCCAGAACTGCTCCAAGACAAGCGAGGCCTAGCGGCCAGGGCGGCGAAGCAGGCCGGAATGCGGCTGGCCAAGGCAGAGGTGCAGGACGCGGTGACCGAGATCGAATGGGCCAAGGCCCGCCGCATCACCCCCGATGGCTACCCCGCCGCCGCAGCCAGCCTTAACCGCTGGTCAGCTTTGGACCACGCAATGATCGTTGATCTCTACCAGCGATACGAGGCCGAGAAAACCAGGCGGCGGGTCGTGGATTTCGACGACCTGCTGATTCTGGCGCTGCGGGACCTGTCCGACGACGCTGACTACGCGGAGGCCCGCCGCTGGAGTTACCGGCACCTCTTCGTCGACGAGTTCCAGGACGTGAACAAGCTCCAATTCGACTTACTGCGGGCCTGGCTGGGAGATCGCACCGACCTCTGTGCGGTGGGCGACCCCAACCAGGCCATTTACAGCTGGAACGGCGCTGACTCCCAATACATCGAGCGGTTTGGCGAATGGTTCGCGGGAGCAGAGGTGCTCGAACTGTTGGACAACTATCGTTCTACCCCCCAGATCCTGGCCGCGGGCCGAGCAGTATTGCCCTCGGGGGCAGCGTCGCTGGTTTCCCACCGTCTCGACGGACCCCGGCCGACCGTCAGCACCCACGCCGACGACTTCGACGAGGCGGCCACCATCGCCCGTGCTCTGCGCGACGCCAAGGGGCCCGAGACGGCCTGGTCGTCGATGGCTGTGCTGGCCCGCACCAATGCCCAGACCGCCAAACTGGCGACCGCTCTGCGCCAGGCCGGAATTCCCTATCGGGTTCGAATCGACACCCATCGCACCGAAACCGACGACGGTGCCAGCCTCCCCGACGGCGCCAGCCCCCCAGTCAGCGCCGACGCGGTGGATGTGGCCACTTTCCACGCCGCCAAGGGGCTGGAATGGCCCATTGTCCATTTGGCCGGCCTCGAGCAGGGTCTGGTGCCCATCAGCCGGGCCCAGACACCAGCCGAGGTCGCCGAAGAACGGCGGCTGCTCTACGTGGCAATCACCCGAGCCGAGCGCGAGCTGCACTGCCACTGGGCTTCGCAGCGGGCATTTGGGGACCGGATCGCAAATCGCTCCCCCTCGCCGTATCTCAACAACATCCTCAGCGCGGTCTAGAGATCGAAGGGGATGAGCACCACCACCACGGTGGCGTCGCAGTCCCGGAGCACCTGTTCCACGCGGTGGCCCAAGAACGGGCGGTCGCCGACGCGGCGGAGGTTGGCGCCCATGACCACCAGATCAGCTTCTATGTCTCGTGACAGCTTCAATATCTCATCGGCCGGCGAGGTGCCGTCCATGACCGCCGTCTGGGTTGTTGCCCCGAGTTCATGGGCGAGCGTCTCGGCTTGGGCCACCACTTGCACGCCGACGATAGAGCCGCTGCGGGCAATCATCCGGCGGCTGAACAGCGACGGCAGACCGGCAGGCTCGCTCCTCACCGTGTTGACGTGGGTGAGGTGCAGTTCGGTGCCGAGTTGGGCGCTGAGGTTGAAGGCCACCTCCTGGGCGGCCCGTGACACCGGGCTGCCGGTTACCGGCACCACCGCCCGGCTGTACGCCCCCGGCAGTGGGCGGTCTTGGTTCCTTGCCCGGCGCACCACCACCACCGGGATGGGGCTCTCCGACAGAACCCCGTCTACCAGGGGCGAGATCACCTGCATGGTGTCGGCGTAGTCCTGAGCACCCAGCCCGATAACGCCGAACCCCAGCCGACTCTCATCGATGATGGCTCGAACCGGGTCGTCATGGCGCACCCGGCGGTGCTCCAAAGCCCGGTCGTGCAGCACGTTGCGCAGCGGCGTGATGTCCACTTCAGCGTCTCGGTCGCCCACGGTGAGCACGGTGGCCCCGGCCTCGATCGGCCAAGCGAAGTGCAGTATTTGGGCCGCGGCAATCGACTCAGGGCCGCCGCGGCTGGGCAGCAGCAGCCTTGACGTCCGCACCACCAGATTGCGGCTCAGCGCCTGCTCCCGGCCCAGCCGCTCCTGCTCGTCGGGGGTTCCCTGCCAGTTGTTCACCACTCCCCGCAGGGTGGCCGAGGCGAACAGCGAAGTGAGCACCGGCACCAGCACGATCACCGAGAAGGCAGTGGGGCTGAACACTCCGACGCTCAACCCCACGGTGGCAATGACGATCTCGAGGGTCCCCCGGGCGTTCAGTCCTGCGCCCAAGGCCAGTCCCGCCCGGTGGGTGCGGCCCGCGAGGCGGGCGCCGCCGTAGGCCCCGGCAAACTTGAAGACGATCGCCACCGCAAGCACGATCAAGGCCCACCAAAGGGCCTCGGCATTGTTCAACAAGCGGAGATCTACCTGCAAGCCGGCGGTGGCGAAGAAAACCGGTGCGAACAAGGCGTTGGTCAGGCCTTCGAGGTGGTGGATCACGTCCTCGTGCTGGAATCGGGACCGGTGCAGCACCACCCCGGCGACAAACGCCCCCAACACCGCTTCCACCTTCAGCCACTCAGTGGCCACTCCGAATCCCAGCATGGTCACTATGGCCACGCCCAGTGCCGCGGCCAGGCTGCCCCCAGTGCGCCGCACCTGCCGCAGCAGCAGGTCCACCAAGCGCTGGCCCACTGTCAGTGCCAACACCCCGAATGCCGCAATCCCCCCCAGTGTGACCAACACCTGCCCGGCCGACACTCCGCCTGAGGTGGCCAAGCCGGTGAACACGCCCAACAAGATCCAGCCGATCACATCGTTGGCCATGCCCGCGGCCACGGTGATCTGGCCGAAGTCCCGCCGCATCAGGCCCAGTTCGCTCAGAATCTTGGCAACCACCGCCAATGAAGACACGGCGAGCGCCAGGGCCACGAACAGCGTGAACGTGAGCCGTTCGGCATCCTCGCCCAAGAACAGGGAGGGCAGCAGCAGGCCGACCACAATGCCGCCGATCAGCGGCACCACAAGGCTGCCCGCGGTAACCAGCAGCGCAGACCGCCCCAGCTTGGTGATGAGCCCCAAGTCGGTCTCGAAACCGGTCACCACCAACAGCAGTGCCACCCCCACCCAGCTAACGGCGGCCAGCAAGGTCCATTGCGCGCCCTGGCCGATCTCCGGCAAGAACCACTCGAAGCCCGACTCCCACACCACCCCGAACACCGACGGCCCCAGCACCAGACCAGCCAGGAGCGCTCCCACCACCGAGGGCAACCCCACTCTTCTCATCACCAGGCCGAAGAGATGGGACGCAGCCACCAGCACCAGGATGTTGACCCAAAAGACCAGGAGGTCGAACCCTCCCGTTTCGGCGGCAAATACCATCGCGGCCTCAGGCGCCCCTGGCAGCTTCGTCCCAGTCGAAGTCGACCACCACCGGGGCGTGGTCCGACGGCTTCTCCCCTTTGCGGGCGTTGCGGTCCATGAGCACCGTGGTCACCTGTTGGGCCAGCGGCTCGGTGGCCATCACCATGTCGATGCGCATGCCCTGGCGCTTGTGGAACCGTCCCGCCTGGTAGTCCCAAAAGGTGTACAAGCCGTCGTCGGGCCACCGCTGGCGGAACACATCCACCAGTCCCCAGTCGGCCACCGCGCCAAACGCCTCGCGTTCGGGCTCACTCACATGGGTGAGCCCTTCGAAGTCGGCGATGTCCCATACGTCGTTGTCGGCCGGGGCCACGTTGAAGTCGCCGGCCACCACCACCGGCGCGTTGGCATCGGCGTTGGCCTCGAGATGAGACCGGAGCCGGCCCAGCCAGTGGAGCTTGTAGTGATAGTGGTCGTGGCCCAGCTCTCGCCCGTTGGGGATGTAGGCGCTGGCCACTCGCACTCCCCCGCAGGTGGCCCACACGATGCGGGCATCGGGATCGGCGTCGCCGCCGTCGGCGAACCCGTTGCCGGGATCGGCCAGCCCCACCCGGCTCAGTATGGCCACCCCGTTCCACCTTCCCTGTCCGTGGTGAGCCCACTCGTAGCCCATTGCCTCAAAGGCCAGGCCGGGAAAGGCATCGTCGGCCATCTTGGTCTCCTGCATGCACAGCACATCGGGTTCGGCCAGCTCCAGCCACTCTTCCACTCGGGGCATGCGGGCGTTCAGGGAGTTCACATTCCAGGTGGCCAGCCGCACTCCCAGAACCTTAGTGGTCCCGAAGTTCATAGACTCTCCCCATGGCCCCAGACCCGGAGTCGATGGTCGGCCAGAACGCCTGGCTGGTGGACGAGATGCACCGTCAGTACCTGGACGACCCAAAGTCGGTCAGCGAGAGCTGGCAGGACTTCTTCTCCGACTACCGACCCGACCGGGTTCTCCCCGACTCGGACGCCCCTGAGACCCCGCCCCCGCCGGCGCCCGAGCCCGATGAGGCCCCTGAGCCTCCTCCAGGGGACCCGCTGCGGGGGGCGGCGGCCCGCATTGCCCGCAACATGGAGGCCAGCCTGGCCGTCCCCACTGCCACCAGCTTCCGGGAAGTCCCGGCCAAGCTGCTCGACGTGAACCGCCGGATCGTCAACGGCTATCTGGGACGCACCGACGGCCGCAAGGTGTCGTACACCCATCTGATCGCCTACGCCGTGGTGCAGGCCATCGCCCGCCACATGCCGGTGATGAACTCCACCTTCGTCGATGGCGACAACGGCCCTCGGGTAGTGCGCCATCCCCACATCGGCCTGGGCATCGCCGTAGACGTGGAGAAGGCCGACGGGTCCCGCTCACTTCTGGTGCCGTGCTTGCCCGAAGCCGACACGCTGGACTTCCCCAACTTCGTCGAGCTCTACGACACCATGATCCGCAAAGTGCGGAGCAATGATCTGAGCCCCGACGACTTTGCGGGCGTCACCGTCAGCATCACCAACCCCGGCACCCTGGGCACGGTGCAGTCGGTGCCCCGGCTCATGCCCGGCCAAGGGGTCATCGTCGGCGTGGGCACGATTGACTATCCCACGGCCTATCAGGCCGCCGACTCCCGAACGCTGGCCGACCTGGGGGTGTCGAAGGTGATCACCCTGTCGTCCACCTACGACCACCGCATCATCCAGGGTGCCGAGTCGGGGATGTTCCTGGGCGCGGTTCACGAACTGCTGCTGGGCAAGCACAACTTCTACGACGACATATTCCGTGCGGTGGGCGTGCCTTATGAAGCAGTTCGCTGGCGGCCCGACATCTTGCCCCTCGACCGAGAGCAGGCCGTGATCACCAAGCAAGTGCAGGTGAACGCGCTCATCAACATGCACCGAGTGCGAGGGCACCTCATCGCCGACCTCGACCCTCTGTCGGCCAACGAACCCGAGATGCACGCCGAGCTCGATCCAGCCACCTACGGCCTCACCATCTGGGACCTCGACCGGGAGTTCCTCACCACCGGGCTAGGCGGCATCGACATGGGCCAGCCCGACGGCAAGATGCCGCTGGGCGAGATCCTGCACGTGCTCCGCAATGCCTACTGCCGCACCGTCGGGGTGGAGTACATGCACATCCAGGATCCCGACGAGAAGCAGTGGATCCAAGAGCAGGTGGAGGGACTGGGCGCTCCGGCGGGGCTGGAAGAGAAGCTGCACATCTTGGATCGGCTGAACGCGGCCGAGGCGCTGGAACGATTCTTGGACACAAAGTACGTAGGCCAGAAGCGCTTCGGGATCGAGGGCGCCGAGAGCGCCATCGTGGTGCTGGATTCGGTGCTGGGAAAGGCCGCCGACCTGGGCATGGCCTCGGCGATCATGGGCATGGCCCACCGGGGACGGCTCAACGTGCTGGTGAACATCGTGGGCAAGGACTACGGACAGCTCTTCGGTGAGTTCGAAGGGAACCTGGATGAGTCGTCTACCCAGGGGTCGGGTGACGTGAAATACCACCTGGGAATGACCTCGGAGTTCGAGAGCATGGCGGGCAACCGCATCCCAGTGGAGCTGGCCGCCAACCCGTCGCACTTGGAGGCGGTGAACCCGGTAGTGGAGGGCATGGTCCGGGCCCGCTTGGACGACCTCAGCCACGACCAAGGCGAACACAGCCCGGTCAGCGGGCTGGTGAGGGGCCAGGTGGCCGACGAGGATGACCGCTGTCCGGTGCTTCCCGTGCTGGTCCACGGCGACGCCGCCTTTGCCGGTCAGGGGGTGGTGAGCGAGACCTTGAACCTGTCGCTGATCGAGGGATATCGCACCGGGGGCACCGTGCATTTGGTGATCAACAACCAGGTGGGGTTCACCACGACGGCTGAGTCGGCTCGCTCCAGCTATTACTGCACGGATGTGGCCAAGATGATCCAAGCGCCCATCTTCCACGTGAACGGCGACGATCCCGAGGCCTGCGCCCGAGTGGCCCTTTTGGCGCTGGCCTACCGCAATCACTTCCACAAAGACGTAGTGATCGACATGTGGTGCTACCGCCGCCAGGGGCACAACGAGGCCGACGACCCCAGCTACACCCAGCCGGAGATGTACCGGCGGATCGAGAGCCACCGCTCGGTGCGAAAGCGGTACGTGGAATCGCTGGTGAAGCGGGGGGACATCACCCTGGACGAGGCCGAACAGGCCATGGACGAATTCCGGGCCAAACTCCAGAAGGCGCTGGAGGAAACCCGGGACCACACCTCCGACGAATCGCTGGGGGAAACCGTTGGATCTGCGAATGCCGCCAGCAGAGATCTTCAGCTGTCGATTTCGGAAGGGCTGGCCGACCCCACTCCCCACGTTGCGCCCCCCGTGGACACCGGCGTGTCGGAAAGGCAGATCAGGCGGGTGTTCGACGTGCTCACCTCGGTGCCCGACGGGTTTGTGCTCCACCCCAAACTGGCCCGCCAGTTCGAGGCCCGAGACAAGATGATGGCCGAGGGCATGGTGGACTGGGGGCTAGCCGAGGCGTTGGCCTTCGGCACCCTGCTTGATGAGGGAACATCGATCCGCCTGGCCGGCCAGGACTCCCGCCGGGGAACGTTCTCCCATCGCCACAGCACCCTGGTGTGCAACCAAACGGCCCGGGAGCACTGCCCGCTGGCCGAACTGGCCCGCAGTGGTACCAAGTTGTGGGTGTACGACTCGCTGCTCTCGGAATATGCAGCCCTAGGCTTCGAATACGGCTACTCCGTAGGCGACACCAATGCGATGGTCCTCTGGGAGGCCCAATTCGGCGACTTCGTCAATGGTGCGCAGATCATCATCGACCAATTCGTCATGTCGGCCGAGGACAAGTGGAGCCAACGCTCTGGACTGGTGATGCTTCTTCCCCATGGTTTCGAGGGTCAGGGGCCAGAGCACTCTTCGGGGCGGATCGAGCGGTTCTTGCAATCGGTGGCCGAGAACAACATCCGAGTGGCCAACCTGTCTACTGCGGCTCAGTACTTCCACCTGCTCCGAGACCAAGCGAGGCGGTCGAAGCGCAAGCCGCTGGTGCTGTTCACGCCCAAATCGCTGTTGCGCCACCGCGACGCAAGATCGCCGGTGGGCGATTTGACCGATGGCTGGTTCTCCCCGGTGCTGCCCGATCCCGGCGATTTCGATCCCCGGCAGGTCACCGGTGTTGTGCTGGCCAGCGGCAAGATCAGCCATGAGGCCATCGCAGAGCGAAACCGGGTGGGCACCCCCGCGGCGGTTGTGCGAGTGGAACAGCTCTACCCCTGGCCGGCCAGCGCCCTGGCCGAAGCACTCGGCCACTACCCCCAAATCGACAAAATCGTCTGGCTCCAAGAGGAGCCCCAGAACATGGGACCGTGGAACTACGTGAAGGGCCATCTCCATGAGGCGTTCGGAGACCATTGCGAGATCCTTCGGGCCAGCCGCAACGAGTCGTCTAGCCCGGCCACCGGCAGCGGCGCCATTCACGCCCAGGAGCAGTCGGAGCTCATTGCCCGAACTCTTGATCTACTGAATTCCTAGTCCTCGAGCAGCCGCCTGGCCACCGCTCGGGCTTCATCCTGGGTTCCGACGATCTGATCCTCGGGAACCCGCTGGAGCACGTCGAGGGACTGCAAGGTGCGGGCGGGCAGCCCGGTGAGCGCCATCACTATGCACTCGGTGTCTTGATCGATGGCGGCGTCGATGAGCTGCTCCAACACCAGTGCCGCGCTCTCGTCCATGTAGACGGTGTCGGTGAAATCGAAGATCACCACCTCATGCTCGCTGATGTCCACGCTCACGGTGTTGATGATCTTGTTGGACGACGCCACCGAGAAGCTGCCCTTGAAGGCCACCATGCCGACCCGGGCGGCATGGGGGTCGGCCCCCTCCTCGGGGGCAGCCACCTCGCCTGCGAAGAAGACCTGGTCGAGGATCGGCACAGACACCACGTTGTCCATTTCCAGGCGCTCGAACTGCCGGGCACGGGTCATACCGGCGATGATCAGGCCAATGGCCACCGCGGTTATCAGATCGACGAACACCGTCAGGCCGAACGTGGCGAACATCACGAACAGGTGCTCGCGGTGGAGCCGGGTGACCTTGGTCAAGAACCGCCAGTCCATGATGTCCCAGCCCACCTTCATCAAGATGCCGGCCAGAGCGGCGTGGGGAATGTCCTCCACGTATGCGCCCAGGCCCAGAACCAAAGCCAGCAAGATGAGCGCCCGCAGCACGCCAGAGACTCGGCTGTGGCCTCCAGCCCGAATGTTCACCACTGTGCCCATGGTCGCCCCAGCACCGGGCGTCCCGCCGATGAATCCAACCATCATGTTGCCGAGGCCCTGGCCGATCAGCTCCCGATTGGGCTGATGGCTGGTGCGGGTCATCGAATCGGCTACCAGCGAGGTGAGCAGGCTGTCTATGGCGCCCAGCAGGGCGATGGTCAGTGCCGGCTGAACGGCCCCAGCCAGCACATCTCCGGATAGCTCGGGCAATTTGAAATCCGGCAGACCAGTCGGCACGTCTCCGATGACGGGGGTGTCGTCCAGCCACAGAACGCTCAGCAGCGTCCCGACGATCAGCGCCATAAGCATCGGGGGAACGAAGGCTCGCAGGCGAGGGGGCCAGAAGATGCAGACGCCCAGCGAAGTGGCCGCAATGGCCAACGAGCTGTAGTTGGCGTCGCCGAACACGTCGGGCCAGGAGCGGACCGCGTCGATCGGCCCGCCCAGCTCCACCGGCGCCCCCAGAAACGGCAGGGTCTGCACCAAGATGATGATCACCCCGATGCCCGACATGAACCCCGACACCACCGAGTACGGCGTGTACACCACGAACCGGCCGATTTGCAGCATCCCCAGGCAGATCTGGAGCAAGCCCGCCATCACTACGATGGTGAACGCCTCTTCGAGGCTCTCGGCATGGCTGGTGACCACCACCGCCATGGCCAGAGCCATGGGGCCGGTAGGCCCCGATATCTGTGCCCGAGTCCCGCCGAAAACCGCGGCGAACAGCCCCAAGGCGATCGCCCCGTACATCCCGGCCACCGCCCCCAACCCCGACGCCACCCCGAACGCCAATGCCGTAGGGAGACCGACAACCGCCGCAGTGATGCCCCCGAAGGCGTCTTCGCGAAAATCGTGAAGCGAGTAGCTCACCTCGACAGATTGCCACGAGCACCAGCCCCAACCCGCCATCCCGCCAAAGACCCAGCACCGACACCCCCACTCCCAATCACCAACCTCTCCACGATTAGGGGGGAAGCTCAACCCGCTCTTTTTTGGTGTAGGGCGGTATCCTGACCTTTTTGTTCCCCACGAACTTCTTGGTCACCACGTCCTCATACTGGGGAACGTCTACATAGTTGTAGGCGGGAACGTCTTTGTAGTTGTAATCGGGAATCGTTTTGGTGCCGTCCTGCTCCTGGGCTTGGTAGGGCTCTTGTCTGGTGATCTCGGTTCTGGTCGGATCGTGAGCACTGGCCGCAGCGGGCAGCAGGGTTGTCACAACACAAAAAACAGCGAACAGAACAAGGAAACGTCGGAACGTCGGGCGGTCCCCTTCGGACGGTCGGGTAATTCCGACTACAGAAATCCGCTGTCAGGCCCGAAGGGGACCAAGACGAAGCCCGACCCACCTCGGAGGGGAATGGGCAAGCACCCGACTCGCCATCGCACCTGACCGCAGGGGAAATCTCACGGATCTCTGTAGTCGGGGCCGAACCTAACCCGGCCTCTGAGCAGGCCGCAGGCGCCGCAAGCCCGACCTCTCCCTAGTGGCTTTGCATATGTCTATACGAGTGCTAATTTGGCTGCATGGCTCCCGCTCTGGAACCCGATTGATGTCGCGTTTGTCACCGACTGTGCGCCAGCAAAGGGCCGAAGCGCTGGTGGCTGTTGCCGCCATAGGCCGCCAGCTCGATGCCGACACAGAAGCGCTGACAACCGCCATGAGCCACGCCAACAGCGTCGGTTGCTCATGGCACTAGATCGCCCGTCATGCCCCCTTGAACCGCGCTACCGCCCAACGCCGAGTCGAGCGGTAGCGGCAAACCACCAACACAACCGAAAGGCAGCCATGACCACACCGCCAACCACGCCACTCCAAACGCCGTCGGTCATCTCGCCGCCTAAAAGTCGCCATTTGGTCATCATGGTGGCGGTGGTTTTGGCTCTAGGTGGGGCGCTATTGCCGATAGCACCGGAGCTGACCATAGCCCTCGTTAGTCTGCTTATGGCCTATTGTCTGATCTTCATAGCGCGCTATGCAGTGTTTTGGCTCAAACACCGCCCACTGCCACGAAATTACGACGACAACGGCAAGCTCCAACCGAACAAAATAGAAAATTTTCTGCTTTGCATATTTGCATTTTCCCCGTGTTGGGTTTGGGCGGTATTCAGCAGCGATGGAAGATTGGACTTCTCATTTTGGTTGGCTACTGCATTGATAGTGCTTTCCTATTTTCTCGGTAAACTCGTCCTGTTCCGCTGGTGGCTTCCCCGAAGAAAACGACAACAGCAACGAGAAGACAGCATGTCTGGCCTACGGGGGTAACCGTTCCAGATCTCTTGCCTTGGCAGGGAACTTACAGCAAAGAGAGAACAGCGGGCAACAGCCGCCTATGCGGGGAGGGTTAGAAGTTGCCGCGGCGCGGGCGGCCGCTGGAAAAAATCAGGCTTGATCGCTCAGCACTGGCGCAGAGAGCGCCCTGACATGTCTAATGATTGATGGAGACACAATCATCAAGACCCCAATAGCCTCGATTGCCATTACCACGATCATGCGGTGGATGTTCAGCAGGCCAGCGAACCACGGGGCGAACACAAAGAGGGTGAGATATACAAAGCCCTACCCACCACGGCGAGCAGCCAGTTCCAACACTCCCACGGCCAGAGCCGCACAACAACGTAAAGAGAGTGTGAGTATCCCCCCTTTGGCCGGTCACCTCGATTAGGAGGTAACCATGTCATTGATGGAAAGGAACGGGCCGCCGGGCAGGACCAGGCGGCGGTTCACTAAGGAGTTCAAGGCTGACGCGGTGGCGTTGGTGTTGGACGGGGGCAGGCCGGTGGCCCACGTGGCCCATGATCTGGGGATCGGGGCGACGAGTCTGGGCAACTGGGTCCGCCAGGCCCGCATCGACCGGGGCGACAAGCCGGGTTTGACGACCGAGGAGCGCTCAGAGCTGGTGCGGTTGCGCCGGGAGAACTCGAAGCTGCGAATGGAGCGTGAGCTGCTCAAACGAGCGACGGCCTTCTGGGTGCAGGAGTCGGGACAGTGACCCGCTATCGGTGGGTCGCTGCCCGGAGGGCCGAGGGGTTCCCGACTGCGGTGTCGTGCCGGGTCGCCGGCGTGAGCCGCCAGGCGTTCTACGACTGGGTCGCCCGCCTGAAGGAGGGGCCCTCCCCAGCTGAGCTGGCCGACGCCGAGCTGGTGGGTGCGATACGCGCCGTCCACGCGGAGTCGGGCGGGGCCTACGGGTCGCCCAGGGTCACCGCGCAGCTGCGCCGACAGGGCCGCAGAGTCAACCACAAGCGCGTCGAGAGGCTCATGCGCCTCAACGGCATCTGCGGCATCCACAAAAGGCGCACTCCCCGCTTCACCGGCTCGGCTGGCACCAGATCGGCGCCTGAGGACCTGGTGCGCCGGCGGTTCCGCCCCGGCCGGCCGGATCGGGTGTGGGCCGGCGACATCACCTACATCCCCACCGGACAGGGCTGGCTGCACCTCGCAGTCGTGCTCGACATCGGGTCCAGGCGGATCGTCGGCTACTCCATGGCCCCCCACATGGCCGCCCCACTGGTCATCGACGCCCTCGACACCGCCGCCGCGTCCAGAGGCCACCGCACCGCCGGGGTGACATTCCACTCCGACCGCGGCCCGCAATACCTCTCCAGGGATTTCGCCTCGGCGCTGCGCCGCCACAACATGCGCCAATCCGCAGGGCGGGTCGGCAACTGCTGGGACAACAGCGTCGTCGAGTCGTTCTTCGCCACCTTGAAGCGCGAGCTCGTCACACAGACCCGGTTCGCGACCCGAAACCAGGCCCGCCAGGAGATCTTCGCCTGGATCGGCCGCTACAACAACCGGCGAATCCACTCCACACTCGAATACCTGACCCCCACAGAATGGGAGGACCACCACCGACAACCACTAGAACAAGCCGCATAAACCAAGTGACCGGACAACGGGGGGAACCTCAAGTGCGACTGGTGGTTTGAAGGGTGTTTATGCTGGTGGGAGCGGGTTTGGAGGTTTGGGTTTACATAACGGGGATTCTCCTACACCGGCGGCGTTCCCCCAGGCCAGCGGGCCGGGAGGCCAGTGGACCGGAGCCGGTGGAGGCGCTGGAGCTGGTGTCAATCCCGGTGTCGATCATCGCCGGGCAGCTCCTCGCGTTGGTCGATCCCCACGCCCAGCGCCATACCGCAGGCCGCCCAGATGATGCGGACCCGCTCCGGCCACGACTTGCCGGAGCGGATGACCACCACCACTTCCAGGGCGTCACCCATGTCTGCGGCGGCGTCTTCTGCTATTACAGCCCAGCTCCCGTCGGGTATCTGAAACGGCCTGCCTTCGACCACAGCCCCATTATCCCGGTGCCGGCGACACTTGCACGGGGGCCGGCATCGAGGGCCACGCCCACAGCCGCCTCGCAGAGCCGATTCTCGCCGCCCCAGCCCGCTGGGCAGCCCGCCCTAAGCGGTGCGATCCGGGCGTTCAGCTCGCCCGCTCTGTGTTGGTTCAGGACATGTGCAACGCATGAGTCGAGACATGTGAAACGCCGGGGTCCGCTGATGTGGGTGGATGAGCTTGCGCCGGTCGGTGGTGTTGTCAGTTGTGTTGGAGGGCCGCACCCAGGCCCAAACAGCCGGGGATTACCAGGTGTCCAGGGCCACGGTGTCGCGGTGGGTCGCCCGATACCGCTCAGAGGGCGACGCCGCTTTCGAGCCCCGGTCCAGACGTCCTCGCACCACCCCGGCGGCGATCCCCGCCGACACAGTCGATCTGGCGGTGAACCTGCGCTCAGAGCTGGAGTCGGAGGGCCTCGACGCGGGGCCCCACACCATCTGCTGGCACCTCCGCCAGCGCCACCACATCACGGTGTCGCCCTCCACCATCCGCCGCCGGCTCGCAGAGCTGGGCCTAGTCGAGCCCAACCCGAAGAAGCGCCCGAAGTCGTCCTATGTCCGGTTCGCCGCCGACCTGCCCAACGAGATGCGGCAGTCGGACTTCACGCACTGGCGCCCCGCCGACGGGTCCACAACCGAGATCATCACCTGGCTCGACGACCATTCCCGCTTTGCCCTGCCGGTGAGCGCCCACCGGCGCATAACCGGCCCCATCGCCGCCGACACCTTCGCTGAAACCGCAGACCAGCACGGGTTCCCCGCCTCGGTGCTGACCGACAACGCCATGGCCTAAACCACCCGCCTCTCCGGCGGGAAAGGCGGGCGCAACGCCCTGGAGGCACTCCTGGCAGACCACGACATCGAACAGAAGAACTCCGCCCCCAACCGGCCCACCACCTGCGGAAAAGTCGAGCGGTTCCAGCAGACCCTCAAGAAATGGCTCAGAGCCCAACCCCCCGCCACCACCCTCGCCCAGCTCCAAGCCCGCATCAACAGCTTCACCCACACCTACAACCACAACCGCCCCCACCGAGCGCTCAACCGGACCACCCCGGAGGCCGCCTACACCCGGCTGCCCAAAGCAACCCCCGAACACAACCGCGACAGAACCCACTTCCGAGTCCGCAAAGACCGCGCCGACAAATCAGGAACCGTCACCCTGCGACACAACGGCAGACTCCACCACATCGGCATCGGCAGGGCCCACAAACACACCCCCGTCACCCTGCTGGTCGCCGGCACCCACATCCGCGTCATCGACCACACCACCGGCGAACTCCTCCGCACCCTCACCCTCGACCCCACCCGCGACTACCAACCCCGAAACAAAACATGAAAAACACCCGCCCGCGCAGGTTCACCCGTTCCACATGTCCTGACACATCACA
>JAJDYE010000012.1 GCA_022822905.1 Acidimicrobiia bacterium
CATTGAGCAACCGCTCACCCTCACGGACCTAGCGGATCGCCTCCTCCGGCGTATGACGCCTTCGCTTCATCTCGGTCATCCTCCCATCCTCCAGGAATCAGACCCACAAAACACGGACCGAAAACAGGGTCCCCCGTCAATTGCTTCGACATCGTCCACAATCCGCTGCTGTCCCATGAATAGCTCGCCGCGGAGGTGCAGATAGGGGCCGCTGACGACGGGGTGCGAGAATGAGCGGGTGCTGGGAGGGCCGGAGATCATCACCTTCTTGCTGCTGGCGCTTGGGGGTGCGCTGGCGGTGGGGAACATCGCCGCGCTGATCAACCCCGACGGCCCCCGCCAGCGCCGCAACGCCATACCTCCCCCACCGGGCGCCCCCGACGAGCCGGCCAAGCCCAAGGTGGGACGCAGCGTGGCGATGATCGTGGTGGGCCTGGTGATCGTGATCTGGGCCATCGCCAGCCTCATCGGGGGGTGAGCCACAGTAGATCGTGTCGTAGGAACCGATAGAGTGGAGATATGTCGAGAGGGGCTGCCATGGCTGACGAAAACACTCGTGAGCAAGAGCACGAGAAACTACTGGAGGAGGCGAAAGCCAAGCCTGGCGTGCTTGAGGCCCTACAGCTCTGGGAAACCACTAGGAAGCACCTTCCCAGCGACAACCAGCGTCCCAAGGAACGAGCTAGACGCCTTGCACGTGGAGCAAATGAACTCTTGGCCCAGCCACGCTGACTCATGCTTTTGCAACGCTAACTTCCCCCACTACAACCGACCATCGCACAACAGGGAGTGAACAACCACTATGCCTACGTGGGGTGAGATTCTTGATCAGTTAAACTCAACCGCTCTAAGAGGCGGCCAACCAGACTATGACGGGGTGCGACGCCGATACCTTCAGAGTCTTCACGCGGTTACCGAACGTCCAGTGATTCTCTACTACAGCAACTGGTTCGATGAGGATGACGGTGGTAGCCCCGACAGTTCCATGACATTGGCAGACATGCAGGGCTTCATGGAAACAGTCCGAGGCCTGAACGGTCCAAATTTGGACCTAATTTTGCATCTTCCTGGCGGCGACCCGCACGCGGCAGAAAGCATCCTGAACTATCTCCGAACCAAGTTTAAGGGCGAAATCCGGGTGTTCGTTCCGATGGCTGCAATGTCAGCGGGAACAATGCTGGCCCTGGGATGCGATCGAATCGTCATGGGAGCGCATTCTCAACTCGGCCCCATCGACCCCCAAATCCTTCAGATATCTGGAGGGCTAATTCGCTATGCGCCTACAAAGGCCATCCTCGAACAGTTCGACATGGCTCGACAGGACATTATGCAGGACCCCAACGCGCTGGCAGTGTGGGCGCCAATCCTCCAGCAATACGGGTCCTCGCTGCTAACTGAGTGCCAGTCACTGGAAACGCTGGCCAAGACGCTGGTGCAGCGGTGGCTACAACAGTGGATGCTCAATGGCAACCAACCTCTGGCGGCATCAGTGTCTCAGTGGTTCGCCAACTACAACACCCATCTCTCGCACGGTCGTGGTATCCACCGCGACGATGCCAGATTGCAAGGTGTCGTTGTAGATGACCTAGAGAGTTCACAGGCACTTCAAGATGCCGTACTGAGCACCCACCATGCCACGATGCACACCTTCACCGGTTTGCCGGTGGCGAAGATCATCGAGAACCACTTGGGTATATCGATTGTGCGCTTCAGCCGCTAATAGGCAGCCCACAAAACGCCTAGAGAGAACGGGGTAGGGTCGGGGGGTTATGGCCTTGTTGGATGTGGCGGGGGTCACGGTGCGGTTCGGGGGGGTTACCGCCCTGCGGGAACTGTCGTTCACCGTGGACGAGGGCAGCATCTGCGGGCTGATCGGGCCCAACGGGGCGGGCAAGACCACCTTGTTCAACGTGGTGAGCCGGGTATACGACGCCCAGGAGGGGGCGGTGGGCTTTGACGGGGCCGATCTGTTAGCTCGCCCGGCCCACGCCATCAGCGGTTTGGGCATCGGCCGCACGTTCCAGAACCTGGCGCTGTGGCCAGGCATGACCGTGCTTCAGAACGTGATGGTGGGCGCCCACCACCGCTCCAATATCGGCGCGCTGCGGGCCGCGCTGCGCTGGGGGTCGGGCCGGGAGGAGGCAGAGCTGGGCCGAACGGCCTGGGATGCGCTGGACGAGCTGTCTTTGACCGACGTGGCCTTCCACCCGGCCGCTGGGTTGCCGTTTGGCACCCTGAAGCGGGTGGAGCTGGCCCGGGCGCTGGTGGGCCGGCCCCGGCTGTTGCTGCTGGACGAGCCGGCCACCGGGCTGACCCAGACCGAGGTGGGCGAGCTGGGCGACCTGCTGGTGGCGCTGGCTGAGCGGCACCGGCTGACGCTGCTGCTGGTGGAACACCACATGGGGATGGTGATGGGGGTTTCAAACAAAGTGGTGGTGCTGGACTTCGGGGCCAAGATCGCCGAGGGCTCCCCCGCCGAGGTGCAAAACGACCCGGCGGTGGTGGAGGCCTACCTGGGGGCCGAGCAGTGAGCCCAGCAGCGAGCCCAGCAGTGAGCCCAGCGTATCTGGAGGTGGCCGGGCTGAAGGCGGCCTATGGCGACATCCAGGTGCTGCACGGCATCGACTTCTCGGTGGACGAGGGGCAGATTGCGGTGATCCTGGGGGCCAACGGGGCGGGCAAGACCACAACGCTGCGGGCGCTTTGCGCCATGGTGAGCACCGAGGGCTCGATCAAGCTGGCGGGCGAGGAGCTGGCTGGCCAGCGCACCGCCGACATCGTGCGCCGGGGGGTGGCCCATGTGCCCCAGGGCCGGGGGACGTTTCCCGATCTCTCGGTGGAGGAGAACCTGATGGCGGGGGCGTTCGTGCGCAACGACGCCGAGGTTCGGGCTGACGTGGAGCAGTGGTACCAGACCTTCCCGGTTCTGGGTGAGCGGCGCAACCAGACGGCGGGGAGCCTGAGCGGGGGCGAGCAGCAGATGCTGGCCATTGCCCGGGCGCTGATGCTGAGGCCGTCGTTGCTGCTGCTGGACGAGCCCTCGCTGGGGCTGGCGCCGATGATCACCCGCTCGCTGTTCGAGCAATTGGTGGCCATCAACGCCGATGCCGGCACCACCATGCTGGTGGTGGAGCAGAACGCCGCCCTGGCGCTAGGGGTGGCCGACGTGGCCTACGTGCTGGAGGCCGGGGAGGTGGCGCTTTCGGGCCCCGCCCACGAGCTGGCCGCCGACGACAACGTCCGCCGGGCGTATCTGGGGTACTGAGCGATGGGCATGAACGGGTTGACGTCGCTGTTGGGGGTGTTCGACATCTCCCTCGACAAGCTGAGCAACGGGGAGCTGTGGCTGGCCCAGTTCTTTAGGGGGTTGAGCGACGGGGCCACCTACGCGTCGGTGGCGCTGGCGCTGGTGATGATCTACAAGTCCACCGGGTTCATCAACTTCGCCCAGGGCTCGCTGGCCCTTTTGGGGGTGTACCTGGCCTACATCTTCAGCGTGGAGCAGGGCCTGCCGGTGGCGGTGGCGGTGGTGTGCGCCATGGTGGCCAGCTCGGCGGTGGCGATGTTTGTGGAGCGGGTGTTCATCCGGCCGTTCCCGCCCGACCATGTGCTGCCGCTGGTGATTGTGACGCTCGGGCTGCTATTGATCATCGACTCGGCGGTGGGGATCGTGTGGGGGTTCCGCACCCGCAGCCTGCCCAGCATGTTCCCCAGCGGGGCGCCCATCGAGTGGGGCATCGCCCAGCTCACCTGGCGCACCATCGGCAACCTGGGCACGGTGTTCGCGGTGGTGGGGCTGCTGTATCTGCTGTTGTCGCGCACCAAGGTGGGCTTGGCGTTTAGGGCGGTGTCGTCGAATCTGGAGTCGGCCCGCCTGGTGGGCATCCGGGTGGGGCCCACGCTGGGGTTCGGATGGGCCCTGGCCGCGGCCATCGGCACCCTGGGCGGGGCGCTGGTGGTGCCCGACCTGCTGCTGGAGCCCTCCATCATGCTGCGGGTGCTGATCTTCTCGCTGGCCGCGGCTGCTCTGGGCGGGTTGGACAGCTTGGTGGGGGCGGTGATCGGCGGCTTGGTGGTGGGCTTGGCCCGCAACCTGCTGGTGACGTTCTTGGACTTGAGCGAGCTGGCCCTGGCCACCGCGGTGGCGGTGATCTTGGTGGTGCTCCTGGTGCGGCCGACGGGCCTGTTCGGATCGACCACGGTGGAGCGGGTATGAGGCCGGCGCGGGCCGTTTCGGTGCTTGGGGAGCGGGTATGAAGGCCGCGGTTGCCGCGGGCAGCCGTCAGCACCGGCAGCGCCAGATCATCGGATGGGTGCTGTTCGCCCTAGTGGTGGCGCTAATTCCCTTCCTGATCGCCGACACCTACAGCCCGACCATCTTCGGCAACCGCTACACGTTCGGGCTGGGCAACCTCAGCCAGGCCATCGGGATGATGGTGGCCATCTTGGGGCTGAACATCGCCACCGGCTACAGCGGCCAGCTCTCTTTGGGCCACAGCTTCTTTGTGGGGTCGGGGGCGTATCTAACCGCGGTGCTGGTGAACGAGTTCCACTGGTCGTACCTGTCGACCCTCGGGGTGGTGGTGCCGGGGCTGTTCGTGTTCGGGGTGCTGTTTGGGATCCCCGCGCTGCGCATTCAGGGGCTGTATCTGGGGCTGTTGACGTTTGCGGTGGCGGCGGTGTTCCCGTCGATCATCCGCCTCGACGAGGTGAAAGACCGCACTGGGGGCAGCAACGGGCTGCTGATCGACAGCGACCTGGAGGCGCCGACGTGGGCGCCGCTGGGCACGGTGACCGAGTGGCTGCACGCCATACCCGGGGTGGGCGCCCGGGTGCCCGACGGTTTGACCGGACGCCAGGAGGAGGCGGTGTACAAGTACTTCCTGCTGGTGATTGTGGCGCTGGTGTGCTTCTGGCTGGTGCGCAACATTCTGGTGGGCCGGGTGGGGCGGGCCCTGGTGGCCATTAGGGACAATCCGCTGGGAGCGGCGGCCAACGGGGTGAACCTGGCCGCCTACAAGACGCTGAGCTTTGGCATCAGCGCGGCGGTGGGCGGGGTGGCCGGGACCATGCTGGCCATGCACTCGGGGTTCGTGGGGCCCGACGAGTTCGGCTTCTCGATGGCCATTCTGCTGATTGTGGGGTTGATTGTGGGCGGCGCGGGAACGCTGCACGGCGCGGTGGTGGGGGGCCTGGCCATCCAGTTCGTGCCGGTGTGGTCGAGCCAAACCCAGACCCTGCCGGGCACCGACGTGGCCCTGGAGGGGCCGTATGGCACGGCCATCCTCGGCGGGTTGCTGATTGCCATCATCTTTGCGCTGCCCGGCGGGGCGGCCCACGGGTTCCGGCGCATCAAGGCCCGGCTCATGCCGGTGGCTCCCCAGCCGCCCGGAGGCTGACTGATTCAAGGGCATCTTGGCTCAAGGGCATCTTGAGGCGGTAATTGTCGCTTTGGCCGCGTAGGGTTACCGCACCGCTTTTGTTCGGAAGCCACTCTGGGAAGGGACTCCTCAATGTCGAAACTCCTGCGAATCTTGTTCGGGCTGTTTGTTGTGTTCGCGCTGGTGGCCAGCGCCTGCGGAAACGACGACGATGATGCGCCGGTGGCCGATGCGCCGTTGGCTCCAGAAGAGGCACCCGACGAGCCTGCGCCCGCGCCGGAGCCGGAGGATGAGGACGAGCCTGCGCCGGAGCCGGAGGATGAGGACGAGCCTGCCCCTGCGCCGGAGCCGGAGGATGAGGACGAGCCTGCACCGGAGCCCGAGCCGGAGGAGCCCTCCGATCCCAACATCGTGGAGTTGGGCGGCGGCGCGGTGATCGACATCACCGAGTGCCCCAGTGAATGGGACAACTACCAAGGAGTGACCGACAGCGAGATCCGTTTCGGCAGCAGCTTGCCCCGATCGGGCGCGCTGGCCGGATTCGGCACCATCAGCGACGGTGTCCAGCTCTACTTCGACCATGTGGGCCCGATCGACGGACGCGAAGTGGTGATGGTGAGCCGGGACGACGGCTACGTGCCGGCCCGCACGCTGACCAACGTGGAGGAGATGATCGACGTTGAGAACCTGCTGGGGTTCGCCGGGATTCTGGGCAGCCCCAACAACCTGGCCGTCCACGACCTATTGAACGAGAACTGCATCCCGCAGCTTCTGAACCTGACCGGCCTGCCCGAGTGGGGCGACCCGGGCAACTACCCGTGGACCACCGGGGCGCTGATGTCGTACGAGACGGAGTCTCGGGTCTGGTGCCAGCACGTGGCCGACGAGCTCGGCTCCGGGGCCACCGTGGCCATCCTGTCGCTGGGCAACGACGCCGGTGAGGCCTGGCGGGTGGCGTTCAACGAGTGCGCTACCGGGTTGGGACTGGACGTGGTGGAGGAGATCCAGCACGACCCGCAGGCCGACTCGGTGGGCGCCGATGTGATCAACCTGGCCGCCAGCGACGCCGACGTGCTGGTGGTGGCATCGTCGGGGGCGTTCTGCCCGCAGGCGGTGGCCACTGTTGCCAGCTTGCCGTGGGAGCCAATGGTTCTGGTGGCCAACGGGTGCCAAAGCATTTCTCTGTTCTGGGTGCCCATCGGGCCGCTGGCCAACGGTGTGCGGCTGGTGAACACCCAGAAGGATATGGCCGACTCGTCGCTAGCCGACGACGAGTGGGTGCAGTTCGTACGGGGGGCGCTGGAGAGCCAGGGCGTCGACCCCGAAGCCGCCTCCCACGCCCTGGGCTACATCTTCGGCGAGATCCTGCACGAGGTTCTACTGGACGCGGCGAGCATGGACGGCGGCATCAACCGCACCAATTTGATGCGGGCCATGTGGCAAATGGACTTCGATTCTCGCGGCGCGATCGGCAACTCGCCGCGGGCCATGGACGGGGCCAACGACTCCTACATGGTGGAGGCCGGGCGCATCGAGGAGCTGGTGGTGGACGCCGACGGCGCCCGCTGGGTGCCCATCAGCGACGTGATCGACTACGAAGGCGAGACCGGCACCTTCGGCAACTAGGAAACGGTGATCGGCACTGAGGAGTAGCCGGCCACGTTCGACATCTGCACCCGGCGCAGGCCCTCTTCGTTGACCTCGAAGGCGGGCCAGCGGCGGGCGATCTCCTCGATGGCCACCCGGCTCTCCAGGCGGGCCAGGGCCGCGCCCAAGCAGACGTGGAGGCCGTGGCCTAGGCCTACGGCCAGGCCGGGGTCGCGGGTGATGTCGAATTTGTCGGGATCGTCGTAGCGGCGGGGATCGCGGTTGGCCGCTCCGGTGATCAGGAACACCGGCTTGTGCTTGGGGATGGTTTCCCCGTGCCACTCTGAGTCGACCATGGAGTAGCGGCCCTGGTACTGCGAGGGCGCCCAGTAGCGGAGGATCTCCTCCACCGCGGTGGCGAGGACGCTGGGATCGTCAAGCACCTTGGCCCACTGGTCGGGGAAGCGGTGGAACAGCACCACGGCGTTGCCCACCAGCTTGGTGACGGTCTCCGATCCGGCGGCGGCCAAAAGCGTGCCCAACCCGGCGATCTCGGCGTCGTCGAGATGGGTGAGCTCGCCATCCTCGGTTTCCACCTCGGCATCGATCAGCGCGGTGAGCATGTCGTTTGCCGGTTCGGCGCGCTTCTGCTGGGAGAGCTGAAACAGGTACACCCCTTGGGCCATGCCCGCCTCAGCCGCGGCCTGGTTGCCCATGGCCGAGCCCTCCTCACGGTGGAGCATGGCGTCGGTCCAATGCCTGATCTGCTGGCGGTCTTCGGGGGGCACGCCCAAGATGGTGGAGATGATCTCGACCGGGAACGGCGCGGCGAACTCCTCGAGGATGTCGAACTGGCGGCGGCCCATGAGCGGATCGAGATAGCCGCTGATGATCTCTCGCACCAGCCCCTCGTAGTTGCCGATGGAGCGGGGAGTGAACGAACGCGACACCAGCTTGCGGTAGCGGGTGTGCTCGGGCGGGTCCATGGAGATGATCGAACCCAGCTGCGCCGGTTCGCCCGACTTCAGCTGCTCGTAGGTCTGGCCATGGGTGGAGCTGAACGTGGCGTGGTCGCGGTGGGCGTTCACCACATCGTCGAAGCGGCTCAGGGCGTAGAAGTCGTACTGCTCGCTGTAGTAGCAGGGGGCGTGTTCCCGCAGGTCGGCGTAGGTGTCGTAGGGATCGTCGAAAAAGTCCCGGCTGAACGGATCGAACTCAACGGTCTTCGTGCTCATGGATCCAATTATTGACTATCGACCGCCGATGTCAAACAGGGCGGCGCCGATGGCCTCGGCGGCTTCTTCGGTGGGTCCTTGCCAGGCGATGGCGCCGTGGTCGAGGAGAACGGCCCGGTCGCACAGGGCTAGGGCGTGGCCCATGTGCTGCTCGACGATGAGCAGGGAGGTGCCGGTGTCGCGGATGCGGCCCAGCACGGCGTACACCTCGTCGGTGACGATGGGGGCCAGGCCCAAAGACAGCTCGTCGGCGATGAGCAGCCGGGGGCTCTCCACCAGCACCCGGGCCATGGCCAGCATGCGCTGTTCGCCGCCCGACAGGGTGCCGGCGATCTGGCGGCGGCGCTGGGCGATGGGAGGGAACAGCTCGAAAGCCCGGTCTAGGGCGTCGCGCACCCCGGAGCGGTCGTGGGTGCGGGAGAAGGCCAGGGTCAGGTTCTCCTCCACCGTGAAGTCGGAGAAGACCGCTCGGCCTTCGGGCACATGGACGACTCCAGCTTTGGCATAGCGATAGGCCCGCACTTTGGTGAAGTCATTGCCGTCTACCATCACCTCGCCCTCGGTGGGCCCCACGAGGCCGCTGGCCACCCGGGCCACGGTGGTCTTGCCCGCACCGTTGCGGCCCAACAGGGCCACGGTCTCGCCCTCTCCCACCGTGAGGGACACGTCGAACAGGGCTCGAAACGGCCCGTAGGCGGCGTTCACGTGGCGCAGCTCCAGCACCGGGATGTCGAGCGGGGCGGGGGCGGCTCTCTCAACCGGGGTGGGGGGGGCGGCGTCGGTCCCAGCGGGGCCGTTCATGATGTGCCCGCCACAAAATCGCCCAGGTAGGCGGCCCGCACCTCGGGGTCGCCCATCACCTCGGGGGTGGGGCCGTGGGTTATGAGCTTCCCGAAGTTGAGCACGTAGGTGCGCTCGGTGAACGACGCCACCAATTCCACGTCGTGCTCCACCAGCAGCATGCCGAAATCCTGCTCGGATTGGATGCGGGCCAGGGTTTCGGCCAAAGCGGTGGTCTCGGCCCGGTCGAGGCCCGAGGAGGGCTCGTCGAGCAGCACCACCCGGGGCTGGGTCATAAGCGCCCGGGCCACCTCCACCAGACGGCTCTGGCCCAGGCTGAGGGCCTCGATGGGCTCGTCGCCCATGCCGCCCAGCCCGAGGCTCTCCAGCAGGGCGTCGCAGCGCTCGATCTCGTCGGGCTTGGGCAGGCCCAGGCCGAGCACGTCTTTCCACAGGGCGCCGGTGCCGCTGCGGATGCGGTGGGCGAAGAGCAGGTGATCTCGCACCGACGAGCCGCTGAACAGCTCCACCCGCTGGAAGGTGCGCCCGATGCCGAGGCGGGCTCGGCGGTAGACGGGCAGGCGGGTGATGTTCTGGCCGTCGAAGCTCACCGAGCCGGCGTCGGGGCGCAACAGGCCCAGCAGGCAGTTGAACAGGGTGGTCTTGCCTGCACCGTTGGGGCCGATTAGCCCCACTCGCTCCCCCGCGTCGAGCGCGATGTGCACGTCGTTCACCGCGGTGATGCCGGCGAACCTCTTGGTGATGCCGTCGGCCACCAGCAGGCTCATGGCTCATCCCCTGTTTCGGCCCCGGCGTCGGTCGGCGGCCCGGCACCGGCCGCGGCCCCGGCAGTGGCCATAGTCGGCTGTCGGCGGGCGAACATGCGCTGCATCATGGCCTGCGAGCGGCGCTTGCCGTGCTCGAGCAAGCCCTCGGGATGGCGGGCGAAAGAGATGGCGGCGAAGCCGAACAGCACGAACCGCCACGCCCCGTCGAGCCCGAGCCAGCGGTGGAGCACCAGCTCGGGGAAGATCACGAAGGCCACGCCGGCCTGGATGCCGCCCTCCACGGTGCGGGCGCCCAGCACCACCACGATCACCAGCCAAAACAGCCCGGTCTGGGGGTCGAAGTTGGCCTCGTATCCCACCAGCCTCTCCTCCATGGCCAACAGCCCCCCGCCGATGGCGGCGATGCCGGCCGACACCGAGAACACGATGACCCGGGACCGCCACGAGATCACCCCGATGGACTCGGCCGCGGTCTCCGAGCCCCGCAGCGCCCGCAGGGCCATACCGGTGCTGGACTCGCGGATGAGGATCACCAGCACCCCTACCAGCACCAAGATGGCGACGCACAGGATGAGGAAGTTCTCGCGGCTGGAAAAGTCGACGCCCAAAAACTCGGGCCGGGGCACGCCGCGGCCGTGGAACAACGAGCCGCCCACCCAGCTGTACTTAACCAATACGTCGTGGAAGAACAGCGCGAAGGCCAAGGTGGCGATGGCCAGCCAGATGCCCCCCAAGCGCATCACCGGAATGCTGAGCACCGCCCCCACCGCGGCGGCTATGGCTGCGCCGGCCAGCATGCCGACGATCACCGAGATGTCCCAGCGCTGGGCGAACTGCATGGCGCCGAACGCCCCGATGGCGGCGAAGGTCACCTGGCACAGGGCGATCTGGCCGCCGAGGCCGGTGAACACCACGATGGACAGAAAGATGATGGAGAAGATCACCGAGTGGGTGATGCGGGAAATCCAGAAGTTGTTGGCGTAGCCGAAGGTCCAGATGCCCACCGCGGTGAAAAAGGCCAGGGCCATGATCCGGGTGTAGATGGTCATGCCCTTGCTGCGGCTGGTGGCGGCCAGCGCGGGCGGCGGCGGCGACACCCCCAGCAGCGGGTCGGCCCCGGCCACCTGGCGGCGGATGGCAGGCCAGAACACGATGATGGCGAACAGCATCACGTAGGGCAGCGCGGGGCCCTGCAACTCGGCCAGGATGACGTTGTCCCGGGGCACGTGCGTGCGCATCTGGGTGGTGACCACCCCCAGCAAGAGGCCGCCGAACATCGCTGCGGGCAGGCTCACCAGTCGGCCCAGCGCGGCGGCGGCCAGCGCGGAGATAACGATCGGGAAGTAGCCGGTTGGCTCCAGCACCGTGCCCAGCGACGACGTGGTGGGCACCAAAAGCACCCCGGCCAGACCGGCGAAGAAGCTGGACAGCATCCACGAGCCCGACGACACCCAGTCGGCGTTGACCCCGTTGAGCTCGGTCATGCGGGGGCTCTGCACCACCGCCCGGATGCGCAGGCCCAGGCGGGTGTAGCGGAACAGGGCGGCCAGGGCCAGCGCGGCGGCCACCACGATGACGAAGGCGGCGATCTCGTCGCGGGTCACCGGGTAGCGGCCGAACAGCCGGTAGACGGTGGTGCCGTCGGGGATGATGCCCACCGCGCCGAAGGGCTGCTCGCGGTTGTAGTCGACGATGAGCTTGAACAGCTCGGGCAATGCGACGAGCAGGCCGAGCGAGATCACCAGCTTGGCCACCGCGGAGGAGGCGTGGACGTGGCGGAATATCAGCCGCTCCAAGAGCAGCCCGAGCACCGGGGCCACCAGCACCACCGCCACCAGCACCGCCGACCAGATGGGCCAGTCGCGCCGCACGTGCAGCTCGAAATAGGTGGCGGCGCTGATGAAGGCCTGCGCCCCGAAGGCCAGGTTGAACACCCCGGAGGTCTTGTAGGTGAGCACGAAGCTCATGGCCACCAGGGCGAACCCCGCGCCGATGGGCAGCCCCTGGAAGAACGCCCGGATGGTGTCTTCCAGAACCCCGGCGGCGAGGACGCTCGCGGTCATCGTCGGCTCAGCCTCCGCTCAGCGGACCGTCAGCCTGCGAACGTGAGGGCCTCGGGTTCGTGCCAGTCTTCTCGGACGGTCTCCCAGCACAGCCACGGCTTGCCGGGCTCACCGGTCCACTGCTCGAAGTCGCCGTCCACTATCTGGACGCCGGTCAAGCAGCGGTACTGGTAGTCAGCATTGGGATCGTTGTTGGGCAGGGTGATCTGGCGGCTCCAGTCGACGGGATTGGTGAGCCCGTCGTGGCTGTAGTCGTCGAAGGTGCGCAACGCGTCGACAAGCGAGGACCGGTCGAATTCGGGGCCGACGGCCAGCAGACCCTCGTAGAAGAGGTGGGCGTTGAGCCAGCCGACCATGGTTTGCTCCTCCACCTTGATATCGGCGGTGTACTCGAAGAACGCCTCTTGGAGGCTGCTGTCGATGTTGGCCTCGAACGGGACGAACTGGGTGAACACCAAGTCGCCCTCGAAGAGGTCGGCGTTGGCGGCCACAAAGTCGTGGTTGTAGGTGTTCGGGTGATACATGACCACCTCGTCGCGGTAGTCCTGCTTCACCAGCTCTTGGGCGATGGTGCGCATACCGTTGAGGTCGAGGCAGGTGAAGATGATGTCGACGCCCTTGTCCTTCATCTCCGACACTTGGGGCGCGACGCCGCCGGCCAGGCCGAACTCGATGGAGGTGTCGAAGAACTCCACGGTCAAGCCGCCGGCCTCGGCGCTGTAGCGCTCGAGGGAGTCGCGGGTGCCCTCGGCGCAGATCTTGGAGTTCTCGCTGTTGCCGTAGCCGAAGATGCCGGCCTTGGTGGCCCCCACCCGGCTGGCCACATAGGGCCACAGCTGGTGGATGCAGCCGATGCAGTTCGGGGCGACATGGCCGAAGATGTTGCGCCGGTCGGCGAACTCGTTGTGGATTCCCCAGCCGAAGGTGGGCACCCCGGCGTCGTTGAGAGTGTCGGCCCCGAAGAACAAGAGGGTGGCCACGAAAGCAGCCAGCGAGTCGTCCTCCTCCACCATGGCCAGCGCCTGGGGCTGGTTCTGGAACAGCTGGTCGTCGCGCTTGTTGGCCAGCACCAGCTCGCGGCCATATAGGCCGCCGGTGTCGTTGATGAAGTTGAAGTAGGCCTCGATGCCGTCGTTGTAGGAGGCGATGTTGGTGCCCAGCGAGTTGTTGCTGATGGTGACGATGGAGGTGACATTGATCTCGTCGTCGTTCACCCCGGGAACGCCTTCGATAGGCACGAAGGTGTGGCGGTGCTCGGGGTCCTTCGGCTCCTCGGGCTCTGGTTCCGGCTCAGGTGCGGAGTCATCGCCCGGCTCGTCGTCGGGGGCTTCCTCGGGGGCGGGCGCGGGCTCGTCGTCGGGCTCATCGGCCGGGGCGGGCTCGTCGTCGGGGGCCTCTTCGGGGGCGGGCGCGGGCTCGTCGTCGGGCTCATCGGCCGGGGCGGGCGCGGCGGTGGGCGCGGGGGCGCCCTCGTCGTCGTTCCCGGCGTTGCCGCAGGCCGTGGCCACCAAGGCCAGCACGGCGAGCGCGGCAAGCAACAGCTTCCACAAACGAGCAGTCATCAGGTCCCCCCTTGTCGCATGTCCCGGTCAAGTTAGCCCAATTGAGCGGGCTCCACGAGAGGCCGGTGCAGTAGGGGCTAGTGGCTGGTGCGGTAGTCGCCGAACTTGGAGTCGCGCTCAGACAGCGTGGTGGTGAGGCCCTTCTTCTTGATGGAGCCCACGAAATCGGCCATGGCCTGGGTGTGGGTGCCCAGGGCGCACAGCTCAGTGCCAGCCCGGATGCCGGCCCGCATGCCCATGTGCTCCATTTGGCGGTGGACCACCCGCTTGTTCATCTGGAGCAGCTCGGCGGGCACCTGGGCGATGCGCTCGGCCACCTCCAGCACGGCATCCTCCAGCTCGTCTTCGGGGTAGCAGGCGTTGGCCCAGCCCCGCTCCACCGCTTCTACGCCGGTCACGTAGTCGCCGGTGAGCATCATCTCCATGGCCTTGCGCATGCCCAGGAACCAAGGGTGGAAGTGCATGTCGGGCACGCCGAAGCGCACGGCGGGATAGCCCATCTTGGCGTCTTCGGCCATGTAGACCAGATCGCAGCCGGTGGCCAGCTCGCTGCCCCCGGCCAGGCAGTAGCCGTGGACCTGGGCGATGACCGGCTTGGCCAGATCCCAGATGCTCATCCAGCCCTCGGTCACGTGGCGGGGCCACTGGCCCTCGCCGCCGGGGGTGTAGAAGGGCAGCTCGTAGCCCTCGTTGCCCCCGCTCAGGTCGTAGCCGGCGGAGAAAGACGGGCCGGCGCCGCAGACGATGCTCACCTTGACATCGTCGTCTCGGTCGGCCTCTTCCAGCGCTTCGAGAACGGCCCCTCGCAGCGGGTGGATGAGGCTGTTGCGCTTTTCGGGGCGGTTCATGGTGACGCGCCGCACATGGGGGCGGGGGTTGTCGATCAGGACGATGTTGTCGCTCATGGCCGCCAACCGTAACCTGCGGGCCGATGTGTGCTCCTACCGCAGCGGCCACAGTTCTTGGGCCATGAGCGGCCCGATGCTGATCCCCTCGACCAAGGGCGCCCGGGTGGCGCTGCACGACTTGGGGGGCGCCGGGCCGACGGTGCTGTTGTGCCACGCCAACGGGTTCTGCGGGCCGATGTGGCAGCCGGTGGCTCGGGAATTGGCGTCGGTGGCCCACTGCTGGGCGCTGGACTTCCGGGGCCACGGCGACAGCGTGTCGGGCACCGATGAGGACTACCACTGGAACGGCATGGCCGACGACGTGCTGGCCGCGGTGGACGCGCTCGATCCCGCTCCTCGGCTGGCGGCGGGCCACTCGCTGGGCGGGGCGTCGATCCTGAAGGCTGAGCAGGCCCGGCCGGGGACCTTCGACCGGGCCTGGGTGTTCGAGCCGGTGACCATTCCGGGCCGGACTGTTCCCCAAGACGGCGTGAACATGCTGGCGGCCATCGCCCGGATGCGGCGGGCGGAATTCGAGTCTCGCCAAGCAGCCTATGACCGCTACGCCGCCAAGCCGCCGCTGAGCCTGTTCGCCCCCGAGGCGCTTCGGGCCTATGTGGACCACGGGCTTCGGGACCTGCCCGGCGGCGGGGTGACGCTCAAGTGCGAGCCCGACACCGAGGCGAGGATCTTCGAGAACCCCGACTTGGAGGGGTTTGCCCGGCTGGGCGAGGTGGCCACCGCGGTCACGGTGGCGGTGGGCACCGACACCGACCCGCCGGCCATGGCCGCCCCCCTAGTGGCCGAGCGGCTCCCCAACGCCACCCTGGTGCAATACGACGATCTAACCCACTTCGGCCCCCTGCAAGACCCACCCCGCATCGCCGCCACCATCGCCGACGCCCTGTTCGAAGGCTGAGGCATGATGGGGGCATGGTCTCCTACGCCGTGATCGGGATCGTGCTGGCGGTTTGGACCTGACTCTCCTCCGGGCGGCCAGCTAGTCCAGGAGCACACGACCGAGTTCGGCGACGGCCGCCAGATCGTCTTCAGTGAGCGCTTCAGCATCGATTGAGCGAGCCAGTCTCCGGAGTCGAGCGTAGGTGTACCGGAGGTCCTGTACAGGAGAGAACCACTTCACCAAGGTGTTCCCAACCCACTCGCACAGTTCGTCGCCAGCCACGGAGATTGCGTGGTCGACGGCGTCGAAGTCGCATCCCTGGACGAGGCGAACAAGGTCGTGTATGTCGGAGCCGACCTTCTCTGGGCTGCTGCCTTGCGAGCGTCGTGGGATAGCCACGGTCTTGAGCACAATGAGGGCTGGGACAGTTGCGATCGGAGCGCAGGCCTCCGCAATGACGTCTCGATCCTCAACGACTTTGAGCCTGGTCCACTCACTGGTAGCCAGAGCCATGCGTCGCGCGAGTGCGAAGGCCCGCTCGCTGGGCTCGCTCGGCAACGAGACGTTGGCTGCATCAGTCATCACATCAATGACAACAGTGGTGCCGCCTTGGTCGAGTTGGAGTTTGGCCGCGTCGAGGCGATCAGCACCTAGTTCGGTGACGAGGACCTCGACGAGAGACGTTTGGTCTCTACTCAACGTGTCGAGGTCGTTGGTCAGGCGATGGACATGTGTGATGCGGACGTTGACGGCGAAGCCGCCGACTACCGACCACTGGGGTTCTGACGGGAAGCGTGTTAACGCGTCAACAAATGATCGAATACGGCCGCCTCGGTCGCTTACGAGGATGATGGCGTCACCAGGCACGCACGATCCCTTCGGGCTCCCACTGCTCGAGGATTTCGAGGCCGCGCGCACGGTCCTGGGCAATGTCGAGAGCCACGACTACGTGGTTGGCCACCGGCCAACTCTCCCCCGTTGTGCTCGACTGGTCGACACGTCGGAGGCAGGCGAGCCGAACTGGCGCCACAGCAACGGTGCAGGCGCGGACCGCGGGGTCGAGTGCGTCCCCGAGAATCGACCGTGCAGCGCGAAGTACCGACTCGGAAGGCACGTAGAAGTCGGCAGGATGGTCGCCGCGTGCGACGATAGGCATACCCCACGACGCAGCAGCGAGGGTGTCCGTGAGAGCCCATCCCATCGTGTCCTCGGGTTGGTCGAGGCCGAGCCCGAACCGCATTGCGTTTCGGGTACCAGCGTCGGGCACGGTTGCTAGCGGAACAGCTCGTCTTCGCCATCTGCCCATGAGTTCGAGGAAGAGATCCGGCACTACGGCCTCGCCAGAAGAGGTAAGGAGACCGACGTCTCGTAGACCCGCCATGGCAGTCGAAACAGCGCTTGGGGCTCGGTTGACATAGCGGGCAGTCTCACGGACGCCGTGCGCCTGATCGGGCGTCAGTAGACACGCGATGGCCACCTCCTTGGCTACTTCGCTATTGAGCGATCCGCTCAAACGCGGGCTGCTGGCGGCCTCGGACTCGACAACCGTGTCGATGACTACCGGCGGCTCGACGATACGCAGTTCACCACGACGATCGAAGTAGTTGATTCCTGCCTTCCGAAACGCCTGCTTGGCATCCGAGGCGATCCGATCAGCAACGACCACCAACGGCGGACGATGCCCAACTGTTTGCGCTATTCGCTCTCCGTGCGCAGCCGTGATTACCGACTTAACCTCGATTTCAAGTCGATGGCCAGCCACATCCACCACCGCATCAGGGCTGACATCGGCTATCAAGGTCTCTGTCGAGACAACATCGGCACTGACTCCGAGGCCCCCAAGAGCCGTGATCAGACTATCGAGGGCTTCTTGTTCGACCTCAGCGCTGGTTTTCCGTGACATGGTGCCAGCCTACCGATGTTCTGTGTTCTTGAACACAAGAATACAGAACACTTCTTGGTTAATCCGACAATGTCAACTCCAATTGGAGCTAAAGGATGGCGCCGGATTCTTTCATGGCGGCTATTTCTTCCCAGGGGATTCCGGCTTCTAGGAGGAGGGTTTCGGTGTGTTCGCCGTGCTCGGGGGCGCGGTCCACGGACACGGGCTGCTCGTTGAACATGGCGGGGTTGGCTACGAGCTGGACTTCTTGGCCGGTGCCGGTGGTCATGGCGGGGAGGTAGCCGTTGGCGATGACCTGGGGATCGTCGTAGAGCTCGTTGAGGGTCTGGAATGGCACCCACACGCCTTTGAAGTCGGCTAAGGCCTCTTTCCAGTAGGACAGGGGCTGGGATTCGAACACCTCGTCGAGGATGGCGATGCAGGCCTCGTTGTTCTCGGCTCGGGCGGCCATGTCGACGAATCGAGGATCGGTGGCCAGCTCGGGGCGGCCGATGCACTCGCAGAGCTGGGGCCAGTGCTTGTCGGCTTGGAGCAGGATGAAGCTGAGGTAGCGATCATCGGAGGTGCGGTAGGCGTTGACCACGGGGTTGACCATCTTGGTGCGGTCGCCGGCGGGGAGCCGGTCCATGCCGAAGAGCTTGGCTGCGATCACCAAGGGCGAGAGCTGCCACATGGCGGTGGCCAGCAGCGACACGTCGATGACCGACGGCTCGCCGGTGGCGGCCCGCTGGTAGAGGGCCGCCGCGATAGCCCCGGCGGTGGCCATGCCGCCCATGACGTCGCCGAAGGCGGGGGCGGGCTGGCTCATGGGCCAGCCGTCGGGCCGGGCCGGGAGGGTGGCGCCCATGCCGCCCCGGGCCCAGAACGAGGCGCCGTCGTAGCCGCCCTTTTCGGCGTCGGGGCCGTGGGGGCCCTGGCCCGATCCCCGGGCGATGATGAGCTGGGGGTTGCGCTCCCGGAGATCCTCGGTGTCGATGCGGAGCTTGCGGCGCACCGGGGGCATGTAGTTGGTGAGGAACACATCGGCGGTCTCCACCAGCTTGAGCAGCATCTCCCGGCCGTCGGGATGGGCCAGGTTCAAGCCGATGGAGCGCTTGCCCCGGTTGGGCTGCTCGATCATGAAGTTGACGCCGCCAGCGCCGCCGGGCACGAGGCCGGAGGTGATGAGGCCCCGCTGGGGGTCGCCGGTCACCGGGTGCTCCACCTTGATCACGTCGGCACCCCAGTCGACCAGCACCGACCCACCGGAGGGGATGAACATCCAGCTTGCGACCTCGACCACCCGGATGCCCTCGAGTGGGCGGCTGGGCGGGGCGGGACTGTCGCTCACCAGACCAGCTCTAAGTTGTCGATCTGGCGGATGCCCTGGCTGAACTCCAGCTCGATGCCGTCGGCCAGGCGGTAGTGGGGCACCCGGGCGTGCCACTCCTCGAGGGCCACCCGCAGCTCCATGCGAGCGAGGTGCGAGCCCAGGCAGCGGTGGACGCCAGCACCGAAGGCGATGTGCTTTTTGGACTCCCGGTCGAAGTCCACATCGTCGGGATCGGGCCAAGACCGCTCGTCGGTGTTGGCCGAGCCGATCAACAGGTGGATACGGGTACCCGCCGAGATGGGGCAGCCGTTGACCTCGGTGTCCACCGCGGTGATGCGGGCTGAGCTGGCCACCGGGCTCTCGTAGCGCAGCATCTCCTCCACCGCGTGGGGGATCATCTCGGGCTCGTCCACCAGGCGCTGGCGGTGGTCGGGATTCTGGGCCAGAAACGCCACCATGCACTCCAGCGAGGCCGACACAGTGTCGAGCCCGGCCAAGAAGAACAGGTAGCCGATGTCCACCACGTCGTCGCGGCTGAGGGGCTGGCCGTCGACCTCGGCGTCGAGGATGGTGGACAAGAAGTCGTCTTGGCGCTCGGCCATGCGGGCGTCCACCACCTCTTCGAGGGCGGCGTAGATCTTCTGGCCGGTGGCCCTCACCTTCTCCCGGCGCTCTTCCATGGAGCGGGCCGGCGGGCGGATGATGCCGTCTTTGAGGGCCAGGAACTCATCCACCCGGCTCACCGGCAGGCCCAACAGCTCCAGGAAGATGGTGGAGGGCATGGGCTCGGCGATGTCGTTGTGGAAATTGCAGTGGCCCTGATCGGCCACCTTGTCGATGAGCTCGCGGATCAGCTCCCGCACCCGGGGCTCGTGCTTGACCATCTGCTTGGGGGCGAACAGCGGGTCGAGCGCCTTGCGGTGCTTGCGGTGGTGGGGCGGGTCGATCTGGAGGGGCACCAGGGGGCGGGTGTTGCCGATTTCCACGGCGTCGGGGTCGGAGGAGAACACCTCGGGGGTCTGGAAGGCCCGCATCACGTCTTCGTGGCGGCTCAGGGTGATGGCTCCGGATTGGCTTCGCCCACCCAGTTCGGTGACCGGGGCGTTGTCGCGCAGCTCCCGATAGGTGTCGTGGGGGTTGCGGGCGACCTCGGGGGGTTCCAGCGAGTACTTCTTGGTGTCGGCGTCGGTCATCAGGTCTCCTCGGTCAGGATGATGGCGTCTTCGGGGCAGTTCATGGATGCGCGGCGGGCTTGGTCGGCCAACTCAGCGGGCACTGCCCGCTCGTCGGTGGGCTGGCAGTAGCCGTCGTCGTCGGCATCGAACAGGTCGGGGGCCAGCATGTAGCAGCGCCCGTGCCCTTGGCAGAGTTCGGTGTCCACCCGGATGCGCATCAGCGGGAATGGTAGGCCAAGCGGCCGGTGCGGCTCACGGCGGGGTTCACGGGAGGGGCAGGACGCCGAGGCCGTCGGGGAACGAGAGGCCGTAGTCGATGGTCTCGGGGGGCAGGGGCTGGCTGTCTTCGTCGAAGCGGATGCGGCGCACGGTGCCCTGTTGGGAGGCGGGTCCGATGCCCGAGTCGTTGAAGACCAGGGCCAGGTCGGCGTAGTAGAGGGTGCCGTCGAGGCCCACGGCGATGCCCAGCGGCGATCCGGTGCTCATGGGCTCGAGGGCCAGCGTCTCGCCTTCGGGCGGGGCCAGCACGGTGCGGACGTAGTCGCCGTTGCCGTCGTACTGGTTGATGAAGCCGCCGAGCGTGTCGGACACGTACCAGCCGCCGCGGCCGTCGGCGGCGACGCCGGTGGTGAGGCTGAGGCCGTTGCCGACCCCGATGAACAGCTCAACGGCGACCGCGCCGGGGTCGCACTCCTCAGCGGTGCGGGGCAGGTTGGAGTAGCGCTGTACTCCGATGGTGGGCGGGCGGGCCGAGGCCACCAGCACGTCGTCGCCGTCGGCGGCCAGCTGCTGGGCGGTGGCGATGTCGTCGGCCACCACGCACCGGGCACCGTCGTACGGGGGGAACCACACGGTGAGCTGGCCGGTGCCGGGGCCGGAGGCCTGGTTGCCCACGTCGGTGGTGAGCAGGCGACCGTCGGGCAGGAATGCGCAGCCGTAGGGCTCGGGCTGGCTGTCGGCCGACTCGAAGTCGGGGGTGAGCTTGCCCACCTGGGTGGCGGTGAGGTTGCCGAGGGTGTCGCCTTCGAGTTGGAAGATGCCGAACCCGGCGGGAACGGCGGGCTGGCCGGTGTCCTCTCCAGCGATGAATCGGCCGTCGCCGGTGAAGCACACCTGGCCGTTGATGTCGCGTCCGTCGGGATCCTCACGGGCGTTGGTGATGAGCCGCTGGGTTCCGCCGTTGTCGCCGTATACCACCAGGTTGTTGCCCTGAGGGCTGAACACCAGGTAGGTGGGCGGGCTTAGGGGCTCGGTTTGCAGCGGCGGGTTGAAGCCGATGCTGGCCACCAGGCGGTCGAAGCCGTCGGCGGGGCCGGGGACGATGGTGGTGTCGGCAAGGGCGAGCAGGCTGATGCGGTTGTAAGAGGCGCCGGGGCGGGGCACGGTGCGGGCGACGCAGCCGCCATCGTCTTCCAGCACGCACAGGTAGCCGCCCGAGGGGCGGTCGTCGCGCTCGGACACCAACACGCCGAAGGCCGACGCCCCCACTTCGGCGGCCGCGCTCCCCTCCCGGAGCCAGGCGGCGGGGTCGCCCAGGCCGCTGGAGGTGACGGTGAGCTCGAAGGGGTCGGTTTCAATCGACAGGGTGAGCATGGGGTCGGTGCCCGGCGGCGGGGTCTTGAAGTCGAAGCCCACGTCGCAAGGGGCGTCGATGCAGCGGCCCGACGCCCCCACCAGGCGGACCTGGCCCGCTTCGGGCTCCGGCTCTTCTTCGGGGGCGGTCTGGGCGGCGGCCTCCACGTCGGGTGTGACGGTGTAGCGGAACACCCCGGACGTCTCCGACGGGCCGGCTGAGCCCGGCTCGCGGAAGCCGGCCACGGCCCACATGTCGTCGCCCACGATGGCCACTCCCCCGGAGATGAGCCCGGTGAGCTCGTCGGACCACAGCACCTTGCCGTTGTCCAGGCGCAGGGCTCGCAGGGTGAAGTCGAGCGAGCCCACGAACACCACCCCGTTCACCTCGGTGGTAGGCGAGTAGGTGGGGCCGACGGCGTGCTGCTGCCAGACGATCTCGCCGGTGGTGGCGTCGAAGGCGTGCATGCAGGGACAGTCGGCCACCCCGGTGCCGCCGGCGATGATCCCGTCGGCGTAGGCGGCCGGGCCGATGAATCCGCCGCTGGAGAAGTTGGGGCGGATCACGTTGTCGGCGGTGGCCCGGGTTTTCCACACCAGCTCGCCGGTATCGCGGTTCACCACGTAGAACACGGCGTCTTTGTTGCCGAGGCCGACGAGGTCTTGGCCGTCGGCAGTGAACAGCACCGGGACGCCCGAGAAGTCGGAGTCGTCGTTGTTGGGGGGATGGGGCTGGAAGCTCCACGCGGGCTCCCCGGTGTCGATGTTCACTGCGAAAAGGGCCTCGGTGTAGGGGCCCCATCCGTCGGGGGAGGTGGGGCAGTTGGCGCTACCGGCGAACATGAGCCGGCGCTCGAGGTCGACCGAGGGCGATCCCCACACCCCCCCGCAGCCCCGGTGGTCGCCGCCTTCAAGGTCGAAGTGCCACAGCAGCTCGCCGGTGGCCAGGCTCACGGCCACGACTCCGGCGGGGAAGGGGGCGTTGTGGGTGTCGAAGGTGGCGATGACGCGGTCTTCCACCACGATGGGGGAGGTCTCCAGCTCGGTGGGCCAGCCAGGCTCGCCCAGGGCGTGGGTCCAGATCACGGTGCCGTCGGCGGCGTTGAGGGCGTGGATGGTGCGCCCGGCGTTAAACACCACCGCGGGGGTGCCTTCGATGACGGTGTAGGAGGCCGACGAGGTGATCTGCCCGGCGTAGACGTTGTCGTGGTACTCGGCGTCGAAGTGCCACAGCTCGGTGCCGTCGGCTGCGTTCAGGGCGTAGAACCGGCCGGCCCAGTCGCCTACATACAGCACGCCATCCACCACCACCGGGGCGGCGGTGACCACGTCGCTGGTGTTGAAGTACCAGATGCGGCGCAGGTCGCCGGCGGTGTCGGGGCTGATGCCGCTGTCGCACGGGTAGGAGAAGGTGCGATCGATGCCGTGGCCCCACATGGGCCAGTCGCAGGTGGGGCCGGTGGGAGCGGGGGCAGTGGGCTGAGCGGGGGCGGCGGTCGCTGCTGGCTCGGTGGGCTGGACGGTAGCGGCCGGGGTCGCGGTAGGGGCAGGGGTCGCGGGCTGGTCGTCGTCTCCTCCACAGGCGATCGCGATGAGGGAGAGGGCCAGACAGAGGACGGTGAGGCGCGGTAGCCGACTCATAGTGGGACGATGCTAATGAAACCCACTATCCGGTGAGACGGCGATGGACTCTGGGTGGGAGACTGAGGGTGAATGACCGTTGACACCGCTCCGGCCGAAGTCGAGGTTCCCAATACGGCTGAGCGCCGGTTCAGCCAGTCGATGGTGGTGTCGGGAACCCGGTGCCTGCTGACCTACTTGGTGTTCCCGTATCTGCTGCCGGTGCTGGGGTTGGCCGACTCGGTGGGGCCCGCCATAAGCGTGCCCATCGGGCTGGTGGCCATTGTGTTCAACGGGCTGAGCATCCGGCGGTTCTGGCGGGCCGACCACCGGCTGAAGTGGCCAGTGAGCACGGTAAACGTTCTGGTGATCGGGTTGCTGTGCTACCTCACCGTCGGTGACATCGCCGAGCTCGCCGGCTGAGCCCGGCGATCCCGCTGCTCTGAGCCACTCCAAAGTGGCCCGCAACCCGCTGGTGCGGGGCTTGTGGGTTGTCGGCGGGCTGGTGTGTGTGGCGGTAGGGGCAATCGGGGTGATCGTGCCAGGGTTGCCGTCGACCGTGTTCTTCATCATGGCCGCCGCCGCGTTCAGCCGGTCGAGTGAGCGAATGGAACGCTGGGTGCTGAACCTGCCCGGCGTAGGCAAGCTGGTGGCCGACTACCGATCGGGATTGGGGATGCCCTGGCGGGCGAAGGTCATCGCCGGGACCATGATCGTGGTCGCAGTGGGGCTGAGTTCCGGGCTGGCGATCGGTTCGTGGACGTGGCGAGGCGTCGTGATCGGGTTGGGGATCGTGGGACTGGCCTACATCTTCGGGCGGGTGCCGACATCAAAACCAGCTGTCAAATAATTTCAGCCACTTCTGATGGATTTCAGGTATCCTAGAGCTGGAGCCGGGGTGGGGTAAAAAAGCATTCGTCCGCTCTGGCCCCCACCCCGGCTTCACTTATCAGCCTACCGCAATGTGCGGATCAGGTGAAACGCCTTTTTGTTAGAGATTGGCGATTTCGTGTTCTATGCGGGATTCGATGTATTGGCGGGCGTTGGCTATGCGGGTGGGGAGGTGCATGGAGGGGAAGAGGCCGTCGGAGGGCTTGTAGCTCTTGAGGATCTGCTTGGCGATGGTGTCTTTGTGGACCTCGGTGGGGCCGTCGGCGATGCCCATTACCGGGCCGCTCATCCACATTGAGGTGAGGGGCATGAGGTTGGACACGCCGAGGGAGCCGTGGGCGTGCATGGCCCGGTACACAACGTCGATCAGCACTTTGGGGGTGGCCACCTTGACGCCGGCGATGTGCTGGCGGACCTTGGCGTAGTCGCCCTCGTTGTCAATGAGCCAGGCGGTGTGGAGCACCTGGAGGCGGAACTGCTGGATCTGGATCCACGAGTCGGCGATCCAGTGCTGAATGGACTGCTTCTCACCGATGAGCGATCCCTTGGTCTCCCGCGACAGCACCCGCTCGCACATCATGTCGAGGGCTCGCTGGGCCACGCCCACAGAGCGCATGCCGTGGTGGACCCGGCCGCCGCCGAGGCGGGTTTGGGCAATCTTGAAGCCCGAGCCCTCGTCGCCCAGCAGGTTCTCGGCCGGCACCCGCACATCGTTGAACCGCAGATAGGCGTGGTCGCCGTCTTCCAGGTCCTCGGTGCCGAGACCCACGTTGGCCACCACCTCGATTCCGGGGGTGTCGGTGGGCACCAGCATCATGGACGAGCCCCGGTACACCGGCACGTCGGGGTTGGTGATGAGCATGACGATCATGAACTTGGCATATTTGAAGTTGGAGGCGAACCACTTCTCGCCGTTGATCACCCACTCGTCGCCGTCGCGGTGGGCCCGGCAGGTGAAGTAGTTGGGATCGGAGCCGCCCTGGGGCTCGGTCATGGCGTAGGTGGAGGAGATCTTGCCGTCGAGCAGGGGCTGGAGGTAGAGCTCCTTCTGCTCGTCGGTGCCGTAGTGGGCGATGATCTCGGCGTTGCCGGAGTCGGGGGCCTGGCAGCCGAACACCACCTGGGCCCACAGCGCCCGGCCCAGGATCTCGTTCATCAGGGCCAGCTTCACCTGGCCATAGCCCAAGCCGCCGAGATGGGGGCCCATGTGGCAGGCCCACAGGCCGTTGTCCTGCACCTGCTTCTGGAGCGGGCGGATGAGGGCGTTGGCCGTCTCGTTGGTGCGGTCGAAGGGGTTGACCTCGCCCCGGAAATAGAGATCGATGGGCTCGATCTCGGTGGTGACGAAGGTGTCCATCCAGTCGAGCTTCTCTTGGAATTCGGGCTCTACAGAAAAATCAATGGCCATGGGACTACCGCACTCTCTGGGTTGGACTTAAAGTGGCTGCCTATGAAGTTCGAGATGACGCCGGGCGAGATTTTAGCGGCCGCCCGTGCACCCGAGCCTGGAGACGAAGGCTACGACCCGTTTGACGCCTTCGACCAAGCCCAGGGGGCCGAGCACTCCATCAATCCCTATGAGGTGTACACCGAGCTGCTGGCCCAGTGCCCGGTCCACCGGGGCAGCGTGTCGGAGATGCTGGGGGCGGTGAGCGTGAGCGACCTGATGGCCGGGGAGCGGCAGATCGTGAACGTGCTGTCGTACGACGGCGTGGAGGCGGTGCTGCGGGACGGGGCCACTTTCTCGTCGGCGGGGTACGCCGAATCGATGGGCCTGGTGATGGGCCACACCATCTTGGAGATGGACGAGCCCGAGCACGGGCAATACCGCAAGCTGATCCAGCAGGCGTTCACCCGCCGGGAGATGGAGCGGTGGGAGCACGACATTGTGAACCCGGTTTTGGACCACTACATCAACGCCTTCGTAGACCGGGGGCGGGCCGATCTGGTACACGAGCTGATGTTCGTGTTCCCGGTACATGTGATCGCCATTGCGCTGGGCCTGCCGGAAGCCGACCTGCCTGCCTTCTACCGGCGAGCCGTGGAGATCACCAACATGGCCACCCAGATCGAGCGGGGATTTGCGGCATCGCAATGGCTGTACGACTTCTTGGAGCCGGTGGTGGAGGGCCGCCGGGCCGATCCGCAAGAGGACCTGATCAGCATCCTGGCCCATGCCGAGCTGGACGGGCAGCGTCTGACCAACGACGAGATCATCGCCTTCTGCCGGCTGCTGCTGCCCGCGGGGGCCGAGACCACCTATCGGGCGGCCAGCAACATGATGGTGGGGCTGCTGTCGGATCCGGCGCAGTTGGAGGCGGTGCGGGCCGACCGGTCGCTGGTGACCGCCGCGGTGGAGGAGGCGCTGCGGTGGGAGGCGCCGCTAACCGGAATCTCCCGCACCGCGACCGCCGACGCGGTGGTGGACGGTATTGAGATCCAAGCCGGGACGGCGGTGAATGCCTCTCTGGGCTCGGCCAATCACGACTCTTCCCGCTGGGACGATCCCGAGCGGTTCGACATCTTCCGCCAGCCCAAGGGCCACATGGCCTTCGCCACCGGGCCGCACCTGTGTTTGGGCATTCATTTGGCCCGCATGGAGATGCGGGTGGTGCTGGAACATCTGCTCGACCGTCTGCCCGGCCTGCGCCTCGACCCCGACGCCGAGGCCCCGGACATCGCCGGGCTCGCCTTCCGCGCCCCCGCGGCGCTCCCGGTGGTTTGGGACGCCTGAACGGTTAGTTGGGCGGCCGCTAGAGGGTGGTGGTTTGGGCCAGGGCGGCGGCGTCGCGGGCCAGGTCTAAGACGACGCGGCCGAAGGCTTCCATTCTCGGGTTGTCGGCGCCTCCGGCGACGAAGCGGGCGTAGCCGCCCTCGAGCACGATGGCCAGTTTGAAGCGGGCCAGGATCACGTAGTAGTCGATCTCGTCGACGTCGCGCCCCGACATGGTGGCATAGCGCTCCAGCAGGTCGTCGCGGAAGGGCAGGCCCTCGTAGTCGACGTAGCCCACCGTGGGGCGACCGGCCTCGTCTTCGGGCCAGTTCATCACCACCCAGGCCAAATCCAGCAGCGGGTCGCCCACGGTGCCCATCTCCCAGTCGACGATGGCGGCCATCCGGGCGGGGGCGCCGTGGTGGAACATGACATTGGCAAACTGGTAGTCGCCGTGCATGATGCCGGGGGTATAGCTGCGGGGGGTGCGGCCCCGGAGCCAGTCGCCCGCGGTGTCGAGGCCGGGGATGTCGCGGAACTTGAAGCGTTCGAGGTGAGCGTACCAGCGGTCGACCTGGCGCTCGTGGAAACCGTCGGGGCGGCCGAGGCCCTCAAGGCCATTGGCCTGCCAATCCACCTTGGACAGCCGGGCGATGGCATCGACCAGCTCGTAGGCCAAACCGGGGCGGGCGTTGATGTCGGACCCGAATGGCTCGGGCCATCCGGGCTCGCTGATGGGCGACCAGCCGTCGACGAAGTCCATGAGGTAGAAGGCCGCGCCGATAATGCTGGTGTCGTCGGTGCCGCCGGCGGCCCGGGCGTGGGGGACGTCGGTGTCGGCCAGGGCGGAGAGGATGCGGTACTCACGCATCATGGTCTCGTTGCGGCCTTCGGGGACCTTGCGGGGTGGGCGGCGCAGGGCCCAGCGGTGCTCGCCCCGGCAGATCTCGAAAATCTCGTTGGATGCGCCGCCGGAGATGAACCGGCTGGTGATGGGCTCGCCCTGGCCGGGCAGGCCCTGGGCGTCCATCCACTCCCCCAGCGCGACCGGCTCGATCAGCCCCTTGGTGCGCTCGGCCTCGGAGGCCTCGTCGGTGTCGGAACGCGAGAAGACGCTGGAGTCCGTGGTTTGCTTTGGTTGTTCGCTCATGCAGCAGGTCGAAGCGTGAGGAGCTCTTTGAGGTTGGTCATGCTGCCGGCCTCAAAGTGAGGAGCTCTTTGAGGTTCTCGGACATGACCTTTCTCTGGTCTTCGGGACTGCGGTGGGCCACTTCCTTGATGAAGTCGAGAGGCTTGCCCAAGCCCTCGGGGTGGGGGAAGTCGGAGCCGAACAGCACCCGGTCGATGCCGATGTGATCGATCAGGCCGGGGATGTCCTCCTCATAGAAGGGGCTCACCGAGATGTGGCGGCGGAACGTTTCCACCGGGTCTTCGGCGAATTCCTGGGGCATCTTGCCGTAGGCGTGCGACAGCTCGAGCAGCAGCGGGGCCACCCACGTGGAGCCGTTCTCGATGCAGGCCACCCGCACGCTGGGGTGACGCTCGAACAGGCCGTGGCAGATCATGGCGGCCATGGTGTCGAAGATGGGACGGCCGTGGCTGATGACGGTGCGGAAGGCACCGGGTTTGAACGGCAGGAACTCGTCACGCCCGCCCTCCCAGTCGCTGGCGTAGGCGTCGTAGCCGGAGTCGGAGGCGTGGCAGGTAACCAGGATCCCGGTCTGTTCCACCGCATTCCAGAAATCGTCGAACTCCGGCAGGCCCATGGAGCGGGAGCCCCTCACCCCCGGCACCGGGGCGGGGCGGATCAGCACGGCTCGGGCGCCGTTTTCCACGCACCACTCCAGTTCTTCGATGGCCCGGCGGGGATCGGGCAGGGTGATGATCGGGGTGGGGAAGATGCGGTCGTGGTAGTTGAAAGTCCACTCATCCAGCATCCACCGGTTGAAGGCGGTGATGGCGGCGTGCGTCAGGTTGACGTCGTCTTTCATCCGCTCTTCGAGCAGCGAGGCCAGGGTGGGGAACAGCAGGGTGGCGTACACCCCCTGCTCATCGAGCAGCTTGACGCGGTCTTCGGGATTGCGGAACGCCGGCAGGCAGCGGATGGGCTTGCCGGTGAACTCCCGCAGAGTCATGCCGTCGGGGTTGTTGCCCCGGTAGTACTCTTCCCACGCGCCGGGGGCGGCCACCACCTCGAAGGTGGGGTTGGGGATGTACTCGCTGATCTTGTTGTTGATGGCGATCTTGGTGCGGCCGTCCACGTCTACATAGCGGATGGCGCTTCGATAGCGCTCGGGGAGGTGCCGGGTGAACGCGTCGATGGGCTCGTAGAGGTGGTTGTCGGCGTCGTAGGCGTGGTAGTCGAGGTTCATGGCTCCTCCGAGGAGAGGATTTCGGGTGTTGATTCGGTGACGAGAACCGTGTCGCGAGCATATTCCTCGCCGGTGCTCGCGCTCACGCTGAGCACCATGTGTTCTTCAAGGACTTCGCTCTTGCCGTAGTGGGGGTTGATCACCGGGGGCTCGAAACCCATACCGTTACCTCGAATGAGCCAATCGCCTTCGGGGGCGGCTTGGCGGAGGTCTTGACCGGTGGCACCGGGGACGCAGGCGGCAATGAGGGCAGCGTGGGGGCGGACCTCGGGGGGTGCCCCGCCCGCAGTGCGGCCCAGGCCGCCCTCGTAGTGGGACCGGATGCAGCTGAAATCGACGACGGGTCCGTGTACTCGGGGCTCGGCGGCGGGGGTGGACGATCCGGCCAGAGCCATGGCCTCAACGGCGGCGGCCAGACGCTTGGCATCGGTGCCGGGATGGGCGAGGGCGGCTTCGGCGGCTTCGGCGGCCACCGCGCAGGCGGCCCGGATGGCGTCGACCTCCGAGGGGAGCTTGGTGCGACGGGCCCTGAGCAAGACGTCGTCGACGGGGACGATCTCAGCGTTGGGCGCCACTGCGCTGAGCAGCCCGGCCATGCCCGGCGACCAGGCGTCAACCCCCACTGTCGTGGCATTGGCCATGCCCGGGTTGGCGGCCAGGCGCTGGTAGATGATGGCCCCGTTCCAGGTGATGCCGTGGAGGTGGTCGAGATCGATGTCGTCGGGGACACCTTCGTCCCAGGTGGACAGCAGGAAGATCTCGCCGGTGGCGACATTGAGGGTGCATACCGGGCCGAACGGGCGGGCGCCGGCGGTCCAGAGCTGGTGGGCGCCGGTGATGTAGTTGATGTGGTCTTGGCGTCCGGCCACCAGAATGTCGATCCCGGCGGCAGCCAGGGCATCGACGGCTCGGGTCCGGCGTTGGAGGTGCAGGCTCACGTCGGCACCTCGAATGGGTCATAGGGATGGCCGCCCCCCAGAGGGATCCAGCCGTCTTCGGTGACGGCCACGATCTCCTCGGCCCGGTAACCGCCGGTTCCGTCGTCCCAGATGGCGGGCTCCAGCACCAGCACCATGCCGGGCTCCAGGGTGTGGGCGGCGTCGAAGTCGGGGCCGTTGTCGGTGCCCAGGAAGGGCATCTCGGCGCTCTCGATGCCCACCCCGTGGACGAGGTAGAAGTGGGGCATCCAGGGGCGCTCGCCGTCGGGCTGGTGGGCGGCGTCGGCGGCAGTGGCAGCGGCGCACACCTCGGCGAAGGTGGCGCCGGGGACGATGGCCTCGTAGGAAGCGTCCATCACAGCCAGCCACCGCTCGAAGCAGCGCTGCTCTCCGGAGGTGGGCGGGCGGCCGGCCACCCAGGTGCGGCCGAAGTCGGAGGCGTAGCCGTGGTAGTCGCTGCCGGCGTCCACCCAGATGAGGTCGCCCTCGGCGTAGACGGGGTCGCCCGACCAGGCGGGGAAGGCGAGGTGGCCGGTGGTGGTGCGGGGGCCGTCGGCCATGCGGCGGGCCATGGGCTGGAAGATGACGTCGATCATGTTGGCGTCGATGCCCTCCTCCCGCAGGCGGCGGAGGAACACGGCGGCCAGCTCGCTGCGGCGCACGCCGGGGACGAGAGCCTCTTGGACGGTGGCCATGGCCCGGTTGGTGCGGGCTTGGGCCTGGTGGATGCAGGCCAGCTCGTCGACGGTCTTGTGGAGCTTGACCGCGCCCATGGTGTTGGCCGCGTCGGTGATGTGCGCGGCCGACAGCACGCCGGTGCGGCGCATGGCCCCGGTCATCAGGTCGATGCCGACACGCCCGCCGTGTGCGATGCGGCCCAGGATGGCATCAAGTTGGGCACCAAGGTCGGCGGCGCCTTCGTCGATGTCGGGCCACGCTGTGGGATGGGGGTCGACGTCGAGGCCGTCGGGGTCGCCGCCCAGCAGGCAGGGCTGGGATTGGTCGGCCAAGACCACGGCCACCGGGCGGTTGGCCGAGACGTGGGTGGCGTCGGCAGCTATGGGCAGGCAATCGGTGGCGTAGGCCACGTGGGGACCGTGCAGCAGCACGAGGGCGTCGAGCCCATCGGCGCCCATCTGGGCCTGGAGCTTGGCGTACCGCTCCCGCCGCAGCCGCCCCACGTCGAGCTCCAGTGTGCCGGTGGGCGGCTTACTCATCGCGGTGCTCGGCAAAGACTTCCTTCATCGACGACTTCTGCATGCGCCGCTCCAGCGCGCCCAGGGCGGTGTCGGTGTTGTGCATCCAGTGGTGGGCCATGAAGTGGTAGTCCCAGGAGTCTTTCTGGCCCATCAGCTCGAGCGTCTTGTTGATGGACCGCTTCACCACGGCGGCGGTGGCCGGGGGCACCAGGGCGATGGCCTCGGCCATCTCCTTGGTGGTGGCGGCCAACTCGTCGCGGGGCACCACCCGGTTGACCATGCCCAGGCGCTCGGCGTCGGCTGCGGAGATGGTCTGGGCGGTGAGCAGGAACTCCTTGGCCTTGCGGGGCGGCATCTCCCAGGGCTCTATGAGGATTTCCACCGCGGCGCCGGTCATGCGCAGCACCGGGTTCTGGAAGGAGGCGTCGTCGGAAGCCACGATCAAGTCGCACATGGCCGCCAGCATCACCCCGGCGGCAATGCACTTGCCGTGGACGGCGGCGATGGTGGGCTTGGGGAAGTCGCGGATGCGCAGACAGCGGTCGAAGTACATGGTCTTCTCGTGGAGGAACTTGCCCTCGGGGGTGTCCCGCATGAGCCGCCACTTGTCGGGCTCCACATCGCCAACCAGCGCCTTGAGGTCGTGGCCGGCGGAGAAGTGGCGGCCGTTGGCGGCCATCACCACCACCCGCACCTCGTCGTCGGCCTCGGCCAGGTCGAAGGCGGCGTCGAGCTCGTCAATGAGCTGGGTGTCCTGGGCGTTGGCCACATCGGGCCGGTTCAAGGTGATGGTGGCCACGGCCTCATCGACGCTGTATTCGATGGTGTCGAAGGCGGTGCTCATGGGTGCTCCTAACGGGGCTCTCGGGGGAGGCCCAGGGTGCGCTCGGCGATGATGTTTCGCTGGATTTCGCTGGTTCCGGCGAAGATCGTCGCAGCTTGATAGTACAGCCAGGAGCGCTGCCAGCGGCCCTCGCCGGGGTTGTGGGGGTCGCCCCGCCACAGGGGGGCGGCGGCGCCCAGCACGTCCATGGCCGTGCGGTGCAGGCGCTGGCTCATATCGCTCCAGAAGAGCTTGGCGGTGGCCGACTCCGGGCCGTGGTCGCGGCCGTGGGCCAGCCGGGACAGCACCCGCCAGTTCTGGAGCTGGAACAGGCGAACCTCGATGTAGGAGCGAGCCAGGGCCTGGCGGATCACGGGGTCTTGGTTGCGGCCGGTGTCGGCGGCCAGGCGGAACAGCTCTTCGAGCAGCTGGAGGTGGATGACGAGCTGGCGGGGGTTGGTGCCCCGCTCCACGGTGAGGGTGGACTGCGACACCCGCCAGCCGTCGCCGGGCTCGCCGATCACCTGGTCGTGGGCCACGAACACGTCGTTGAGGAAGACCTCGTTGAAGTCGGAATCGTCGGTGATCTGGCGCAGGGGGCGGATGTCCACCCCGGGAGCGTGCATGTTCACCATGAAGACGGTGATGCCCCGGTGCTTGGGCTCGTCGGGATGGGAGCGGGCCAGGCACAGGCCCCAGTCGGCGAACTGGGCGTAGGAGGTCCACACCTTCTGGCCGCTGAGCCGCCATCCGCCGTCAGCGGGAACGGCCCGGGTGGACAGCGACGCCAAATCGCTGCCCGCGTCGGGCTCGCTGAACAGCTGGCAGAAGAGCTGCTCGGCGGGGAGGATCGAGGGGAGCCAGCGCTGCTTCTGCTCGTCGGTGCCGTGGGCCAGCAGGGTCGGACCGATCAGGTTCACGCCGAGGCGGCCGACCAGTTCGGGAGCCCGAGCCCGGGCCAGCTCCTCTTGGACGATGTAGTGATGAAGCGGACCGGCCCCCCGCCCGCCGAACTCAACCGGCCAGGAGACGCCCACGAAGCGGGCTTCGGCCAGTGCAGCCTGCCACTTGCGGAGAAAGGCGACCTCTTCGGCCAAATCGTCGAACAGCGGCGGCAAGCCCTTGCCGTACTCCCAGGGAAGATTCTGCTGGAGCCACTGACGGCACTCGTGTCGCAGCGCCTCCTGGTCTGGTGTGGGAGTTAGGTCCACATCTATCCGGGCGGCGGTTTAGGCGGCGGTGACGAAGATGCGCTCGCTGGCGAAGCCGCCGATGCCGACGTGGTTGCCGTCGATCTCCACCGTGGTGGTGCCGTCGGGGGAGGAGGCAGTGATGATCCCCTGGGCGCCGGGGACTACCGAGGAGCCCTCAAGGAAGTCGAGCAGACCCTCGGTGAACTCCAGCTCTTCGGTGATGCGGGTGACTACGAACCGCTGGCCCACCTCGATCTTGGCCAGTGCTTGGGTAGGAGGGGCCTGGTAGGCGGAACCGGGGATGGGGTTGCCGTGGGGGCAGGTGGTGGGATCGTCGAGCACCCGCATCATGGCCTGCTCCACCAGGGGGGAGATGACGTGCTCCCACTTGCCAGCCTCGGCGTGGGCGTCGGCCCACGACAGGCCCAACACCTGGGTGAGGAACACCTCGGCCAGACGGTGGCGGCGCACCACCCTCTCGGCCAGGTCCATTCCGTCGGGAGACAGTTCGATCGACCGGCCCTTGAGGGTGACCAGGCCCTCTGCCTCCAGGCGATGGATCATCTCGGATACAGCGGGACGGGACACCTCCAGCCGCTCGGCTACCCGGGCCTGGATGACGTCGACGTCGTCTTCGGCCAGCTCGAAGATGGTCTCGCAATACTCTTCGAACGCCGGGTGCCACTCGGGGGTCTGGTACTGGGCCACGACTGGGAGTTTATCGGGTTGGGGGCCGGAGTTTTTCGGCCAACTGGGTACGGTCGGGTTTTCCCGAGGGCATCGTGGGCATGTCGTCGATCGGAATGATGCGCTCGGGGGTCATGAAGCGGGCCGCGCCGGACTCGGAGAACCAGCGGCGGCACTCTTCGAGGTCGAATGCTCCGTCGGCCACCACGAAGGCGGCCACCCGTTCGCCGAGGCGGTCGTCGGGCTCCCCCAGCACCACGGCCTGGCCAACCGCCGGGTGAGCCTCGAGGATGGCCTCCACCTCGTTGGCATCGATGTTCTCGCCACCCCGGATGATCTTGTCGCCCAGCCGTCCGACGACGGTAAGAAAGCCGCCTTCATCGATCTGGCCCAGGTCGCCGGTGCGGAACCAGCCATCGTCGGTGAAGGCAGCGGCAGTGTGGGCGGGGTCGAGGTAGCCGACGGTCACCTCGGGGCCGTACACCTGGATCTCGCCGTGCTCGTCGATCCTGATCTGGGTGGGCGAGAACGGGCGGCCATCGGTGTTGGCCATGCGCTCGGGATCGTCGTGGTTGGTGCAGGTGGTGACGGTGGGGGCCTCGGTGGAGCCGTAGGCCCGCTTGACGATGCAGCCGAAGGCCTCTCGGGCCCGATGCACGAAGGCGGGGGTGACGCTGGAGCCGCCGATGGAGAGGAACCGGAAGGAGGCGGTTCGGCTGGGGCTGAAGTCGGGGTGGTCCATGAGGTCGTTGAAGAAGGTGGGCGGTCCGATCATGTAGGTGGCCTGCTCCTGCTCGATGAGCCGAAGGGCCTCGCCCGGGTCCCATCGAGCCATGAGCACGGTCTTCATGGAGAGCGCTCCAGGGATGAGCACGCCGTGCAGGAGTCCGGCCACGTGGGCCAGCGAGGCCGGGAACAGCACGGTGTCGTCGGCGGTGAGGCCGCTGATGTGGATGTACTGGCGGACCTTGTAGGCAATGGAAGCCTGGGTGTGGACCACCCCCTTGGGGACGCCCGATGAGCCGGAGGTGAACATGATGAGGGCCCGGTCGTCGGGGTTGGTTGGGGCGGGGGGATGGGGAGAGGGGTCGCCGGCAGCGTGGTCGGCGGGATCGAAGAGCCGGTTGAGGCCGAGCAGGGTGAACGCATGATCCCTTTGGCGACCGCCGTCGGCGTGGAGCAGGGGGACGGGCACTGCGCCGGCTCGCCAGCAGGCCCGGTAGGCGACTACGCCCTCAGGGCTGGTGGGAAGCTGGAAGGCAGTGGGCTGGCCCGGTTCGAGATCAGCCGATGCCCGGTCGGCCCAGTCGATCACCTCCTCGGTGGACAAACAACGGTCTCCGGCGACGATGAAGTCGTCCCGTCGGGGCACGACGGTGAGAAGGTCGTGGATGAAGGTCATCCGGGGAAGCGCTCGGTGAGGATCTGTTGGACGCCGATGCGGTCGATCTTGCCCGAGTCGAGCCAGGGGAGCTCGTCGGGGGTGTCATAGACGGCAAGATGGCGGGGAACCTTGTACGACGCCACCCGCTCGGCGGTGTAGGCGATGAGCTGTTCAGCGGTCAGCAGCTGACCGGGGCGCAGCACCACCGCGGCGGCCACGTCCTCCAGCCGGTCGGGATGGGGCACGCCGCACACGAAGGCGTGCATGACCTCTTCGGGTTCCTCCAGCACCAGCTCCACTTCTCGGGGGGCGATGTTCATGCCCGCCGACTTGATGAGGTCGCCCATCCGGCCGGTGAAGAAGAAATAGCCGTGCTCGTCGAAGTAGCCGCCGTCGCCGGTGCGGTACCAGCCGTCGGGGGTGAAGGCGTCGGCCCGCTCTACCTTGTACAGCCCGCTCATGAGGGCGTAGCCCCGAACCCACACCTCGCCCTGCTCCCCCGTCGGGCAGTCTTCGCCGGTAGCCGGATCGACGATGCGGTGCTCCATGCCCGGCACGGTCCAGCCGAAGGAGCCCCGCTTCTCCTCGGGAAGCTGGTTGCCCATCACGCCCAGGGTGTGGGGGCCGAGGGTCTCGGTCATGCCCAGCGAGTTGACCCGCAGCTCGACATCGCCGATGCGCATCTCGGGGGGCAGGAGCACGTCGAGGCTGCCGCCCCGCACCAAGGACAGGTCGCGCTTTTCGAAATCGGGGTGGTCGGTGAGCATCCTCGACATGTGGGGCCAGCCGGCCACAATGGTCACCCGCTCCCGCTCGATGAGGGCCAGAGTCTCGCCGGGGTCGAACCGCTCCTCGAACACCATGGCGGCGCCCACGTGGATGGCGGCCACCAGGGTGAACGACATGCCCCCCACCCAGAACAGGGGCATGGGGGTGTAGAGGCGGTCGTCGGGGGTGAGGTCGCGGTATTGCCCCAGGTTGTGGGCGTGGCGCACCATCGGCCCCTGGGCATGGATGGCGCCCTTGGGCGCGGCGGTGCTGCCCGAGGTGTACACCACCACGAACTCGTCGGCCGGGGTCACCTGGGCTTCGGCGGCGGCCAAGAGCTCGTCGCTCACCTCTTGGCCGGCGGCCAGCAGATCGTCCATCGACCTGGCCCAGGGCCGCTCCGGCTGGCCCCAGACCCACACCGATCGCAGATAGGGGTGCGACAGCGAGCGGATGGCGGGATCGTCGCCGGGGCTGGCGATCTCCTCGATGCGGTCGAGGTAGTCGTGGCCAAGATGGCGGGGGGCGCACAGCAGCACCTGCACGTCGGCGTGGCGCATAGCCCAGTCAAGCTCTCGGGCCTTGTAGTAGGTGTTGAGCATCACGCCGAGGGCGCCGATGCGGCCGATGGCCAGCCAGGCGGCGATCCAATCGGGGCCGTTGGGGGCCAGCAGCCCCACCCGGGTGCCCTTGCCCACGCCGATGGCCAACAGCCCCTTGGCTATGGCGGCCGAGGCGGCATCGGCGTCGGCATAGGTCATGCGCTGGTCTTCCAGCACGCCCAGCAGCCGCTGGCCGTGGGCATGCACCGCGGCCCGGATCATCGCGGGAATGGTCGGCTCGTAGGGCGGGAACTCGATCGGATCGGCCGGGGCGGGAATCGGCAGGACGACGGGGCCGGTCGGGCCGGGGTCAGGCATTTAGGTGCTCTGGGACGGGGCGATGACGGTTTCGCCGTAGCGGCGCATGGTGTCGAGGGTGGCTTCGATGTCGTCGCCGGGGAGGTTGACCGTGATCCAGGTCACTCCCAGCGCTTCCAGGTCGGCCAGCGCGGCGATGTGGGCGTCGGCGTCAAAGTCGGGGTCGGCCGGTCGGCCTCCGACGTGGTTCAGATAGCTGACGTCGATGTCGGCGGGGTCTCGGCCGGCCTCGTCCACATAGGTCCACAGCTCGTCGAGCAGGGCCGCCAAGTCGTCCAGAGTCTCCAGCGGCGGGGTCCGGGCCGTGGTGGCCAACACCCGGGGAGCGGGGAACGGGGTCCAGCCGTTGGCCACGGTGGCCACCCGCCGGCGGGCCCGCTTGGAGTTGCCGCCGATCCAGATGGGCGGATGGGGCTGCTGGACCGGCTTGGGGTTGGCGGTTTGGCCCAGGGCGGTGAAATTGCTGCCCTCGTAGGTGAAATCGTTGGTGGTCCAGATGCCGATCATGGCCTCGATGGCCTCGTCGAAGATCTGGTTGCGGTTGTTGAAATCGACGCCGAGGGCCTTGAACTCGCCCTTGAGGTAGCCAGAGCCGGTGGCGAAGATGAACCGCCCGCCGGAGAAGGCGTCGATGGTGGCGATGGCCTTGGCCATGATGAACGGGTTCCGGTAGGGCACTACCACGATGTTGGGGATGAGCTTGATGCGGTCGGTGACCGCGGCGCAGAAGGCCAGGGCGGCAAAGGGGTCCACGGCGTCGTGGCCGCCGGCGTTGAGCCAGCGGTCGGTGGGAGCGGGATGGTCGGTGAAACCCAGCCCGTGGAACCCGGACTCCTCGGCGGTGCGGGCGAAGTCCACCACGCCCTGCTTGGTGATCAGCCTCTGGTCCCACGGGGGGGCCACCATCGGAAACGTCACTGCGAACTTCATGGATCTCCTCTTTTGCGCGCGCCTTACTGTGCAGCCTCGCTTTGAGAATCGCAAGCGGCGCGCCATTGGGGGTAGCGGCGGTTGCAGGCCTCGGCCCAGTCGGGTCGGGGCTCAACCCGGTGGCCGGTGCGGGCCCAGCGGCGAGCCTCGGCCCAGTCGCTGGACTCCCGGCCGGCGGTGATGCGGGCCAGCCAGGCCGCTCCTCTAGCGGCCCCCTCGGGCACGGCGGTGACGTCTACCGGCAGGTTGGTGGCGTCGGCCAGGGCCTGCATCCAGCGCTCGACCTGAGTGCCCCCGCCCACGGCCACAATGCGCTGGGGGGTGGTGCCGGCCAGATCGAGGTGGTGGCGAACGACGAATCCGGCGGCCTCATAGGCCGCGGCCAGCACATCGGCGGGGGTGTGGCCCACATCGAGGCCGACCAGTGCGGCCCGCAGGTCGGGGTCGTGGCGGGGGGTGCGTTCGCCCCGGATGTAGGGCACCCATAACGGCACGCGGTCGGGGTGGTCCGGCTCAGCGGTCGGATCGCCGGTGAGAGCCCGGACCCGCTCCAGGAACAGGCCGCCGGCGTTGCTCGGACCGCCGATGGCGGACAGGCCGGGTTGGAGATGGGGGATGGTCCACAGCCCCTCGGCCTCGGGCCATCCCTCGCCCACTGCCCAGGTGATGAGGGTGGTGCCGCAGATCACCAGCACATCGCCCGGCGAGTCGGCCCCGGCCACGAGCTGCTCGGCCAGGGCGTCCACGGTGCCAGCGGCCACCGGGGCATCGCCCCGCTCTCCGATAGGGGTGGAATCCATCACTAGAGGGGGGAGCTTGCCGGGATCGCACCACTGCGGGTCCCAGCCGTCAGCGCCGAACACGGGCAGGCAGGTCATGGCGGTGACCCCGTCGATGGCGGCCGCGCCGCACAAGGCATGGCTGGCCACCGCTTGGGCCGGCCAGTAGGCGTGGGCGTCGGGCACAGCCTGCTCCAGCGAGCGCAAGAAGCCGACGAACTCGCCGTCGGGGTGGTGTCCTCGGTGGTCGCCGTACAGGATTCCCGGCGAGACCGGCATCCCGTTGCGGTCGACCGCGGCCAGCGACGGAACCATGGCGGCCAGGCCGATGCCCGCCACTCGGTGATCGGCCGACACCGAATCGCAGGCTTCGATAACGCCGGTATGCCACACCGCAGCGGCATCGTGCTCGAGCACCGCCGGGGTGGGGGCGTTGATGGCGTGGGGGATGCGAGTCCGGGCGCAGACTTCTCCGTGGGCGTCGACCGCTATCGCCTTTACCGAGGTGGTGCCGATGTCGATGCCCACCGCCACCTCGACTGTCTCAGCCACAGCCGTCAACCGTAGTGGTCGGCTTGCGAAATGGCGCGGTGTCGATGGAGTGAACCGCGGCTTCGAACCCTACGCTCATAGCGTGAGCAGACCGAGAGCGCTGGTGACCGCTCCGCTGCGGGGGCCGGGCTTGGACCGGCTGCGGGATGTGGCCGACGTGGTATTCGACCCGTGGATCGAGCACCGGCCCTTCCGTCTTTATGGCGCCGATGACTTGGCCGCTCGGCTGGCAGCGGTGTCGGCCGATTTGCTGGTGTGCGAGGCCGACGAGTGCCGGGGGCCGGTGTTCGAGCAGCCGCTGCGGGCGGTGGCCTCGACCCGGGGAGACCCCACCAATGTGGACGTCGCCGGCGCCACCGCGGCGGGGATTCCCGTGCTGCACGCCCCGGGGCGCAACGCCGACGGGGTGGCAGAGATGGCGGTGGCGCTGATGTTTGCCGTCAGCCGCCATGTGGTGATGGGCGACCGGGACATGCGGGCGGGCACGGTGTTCGCCGACTCCATCCCCTATCAGCGGTATCGGGCCTGGCAGATGGCCGGCCGCACGGTGGGGCTGGTAGGACTGGGAGCGGTGGGGCGAGCGGCCAAATGGCGCTTCGAGGGCCTAGGGATGAGGGTGATGGCCTACGACCCCTATCAGCCCGACGCCGACTGCGAGCTAGACGAGCTGCTGGCCACCGCCGACGTGGTGTCGATGCACGCCCCGGTCACCCTGGAGACGATGGGGATGATCGGAGCCAAGCAGTTCGCGGCCATGCGGCCGGGGGTCATCTACGTGAACACCGCTCGGGCCGCACTGCACGACACCGACGCCCTGGTGGAGGCCCTGGCATCGGGCCATCTAGGGGGCGCGGGGCTCGACCACGTGCAGGGCGAGATCCTCCCGCCCGATCATCCGCTGACCACGCTCGACAACGTGGTGCTCACCCCCCATGTGGGCGGCGCCACCTACGACACCGAGGTGAATCAAACCGACATGGTGGTGGAGGACATCTGCCGACTCCTGGCCGGAGAGCGCCCTCACCGCCTGGCCAACCCGGAGGTGTGGCAATGACCGACAGCGCCGACATTCGAGCCCAAGTGGTGGCCGCCGCCCAGGCCATGGACGCGGCCGGTCTGGTGGTGGGCACCGCAGGAAACGTCTCAGGGCGGGCCGACGACGGGATGATCTGGCTGACCCCGTCGTCGCTCCCCTACGACCAGGTGAGCATGGACAACCTGGCGGCGGTAGACCTGGACGGGAACCCGGTGGACGGCTCTTCCCGGCCGTCTACCGAGAAAGCCATGCACCTGGCCTGCTACCGGGCATTCCCCGAGGTGGGCGGGGTAGTGCACTGCCACCCGATTCACGCCTCCATGTTCGCGGTGGCCCACAAGAGCATCCCCGCGGTGATCGAGGAGGTCATCGTGTACCTGGGCGGAGATGTGCCGGTGTCCGACTACCGGCCCACCGGCTCCGATGAGCTGGGCGAAGAGGTGGTGCGCCACCTGGCCGGCCGCTCAGCCGTGCTGATGGCCAACCACGGAATGCTGTGCATCGGCGAGTCGCCCGAGCACGCCCTGCACGCCGCCCTGGTAGCCGAGCACACCGCCCGCATCGTGTGGGGCGCCAGCCGGCTCGGCGACCCCGTCGACCTCCCCGAAAAAGCCCGCACCGACTTCGAAGGCGTCTACACCTACCTCCGCACCAAAACCTGGTCGGTAAATTAGTTGTGTGGCTTTTTTGGACAACCGACCAAGATGGATGAGTCGAGACGAATTCTTACGTCAGGTTCTCCCCCACCAGGCCGACCCAGGTTTGACGGATGACTTGGCCAAACTTGCCGAGGAGACTGAGACCTCGCGGCTCGAAGAACTCAAAGTCATTCGGGAATCGAGAAGCCCTTTTCGTAGCTGATCAGACGGTGGCGAGTTCTAGGGGGGCGATTTCTTCGAGGCTGATGGGGCGGTCGGCGATGCCTTCGAAGGCTTCGTTGGCGGAGTAGACCTCTTCGCCCCGCAGGCGGGCCTCGGGATCGTCGAGATCAACCGGCCACACGATGCCCATGCGGGCTTGGGCGAGGTAGTACGAGTCCACGTCGGGAACCTCGATGCCCATGGCCTCCAAGGTGCGGCCGGGATAGGCCATGCTCATCACGCCCTCGGTGAACACCGCATCGTCGTCGGCGATGACTCGGTCGCAGTCGAATTCGAGTCGGTGGGCGCCGGTCTGCACGATGCTGCGGTCGTAGAAGCCCCGGATGGCGTCGCGGTCACCGCCGGGGCTGGCGATGGGATCGTCGGGGTTCGACCAGATGATGTACTGGGGCTTCTCGCTGAGGGTGGCCACCACCCCTTCGATGTCGGCCTGGGCCTCGCACTTCATGTGGGCCAGCACCAGCTCCAGCACATGGCGCCGCCGGGGGTTGGTCTCAGCCTCCAGTTTCTCGGCGACCAGCTGCCACGTCTTGTTGGGATTCATCTTCATCGGGTTCCCCTCCCGTTTGTTGCCTCCCCTGACGATAGAGGCTGAGGGCGGGCTACGTCACAAGCAGGGAGTGGCGACAAACGGCCGGTAGTGTCGCTGAGCGATGAGCGACCGGGAGTTTGCGGGGCAGACGGCTATTGTCGGCATTGGGGGCAGCGATTTTGCCCGGCTATATCGCACGCCGGACCCGGAGCGGACCGGGGAGGCGCTGGCTACGGAGGCCATTGCGGCGGCCATTGCTGATGCCGGGCTGGAGAAGTCACAGATCGACGGGCTCATTACCGGGGGGCTGCCGCACTATGAGCCGGTGGCTTACCGCACCGGGCTCACCGATGTGCGCTTCGTGGTGGACTATCCCCAGGCCGGGCGGATGTGCGCCATGGCGCTGATGCACGCCGCCACCGCGGTACACCACGGGCTGGCCGACTACGTAGTGCTGTTCAACTCAGTGGTGTTCCGCAGCCAGGGCGTCAAGTTCGGCGCCCAGCCCCAAGGGCTGCTGTACGACACGATCTACGGGATGGCCTCGCCGGGGGCGCAGTATTCGATGGGGTTCACCCGCTATCAGGCCGAGTACGGCGGCACCGAGGAGCAGCTGGGAGCCATCCCGGTGGCCATCCGCTCGCATGCCCGGATGACCCCGGGGGCCATCATGCAGGCCGAGATGTCCATCGACGACTATCTGGCCTCCCGGTACATCGCCGAGCCGCTGCGGCTGTTCGACTACTGCCTGGTGAACGACGGCGCGGTGGCCTATGTGGTGACCACTGCGGAGCGGGCCCGGGACCTGGCCCATCCTCCGGTGTTGATTGCCGGCACCGCGGGACGGGCCAACTTCCGGGAGTGGTATGTGGACCTGGGATTCTGGGACGAGGCCTGCCGGTCGATGAAGGCCGACCTGTTCGACCCTTTGGGGGTGACCACCGACGACATCGACTGCCTTCAGGTGTACGACAACTTCAGCGTGTCGGTGCTGTGGGGGCTGGAGGGGTTCGGTTTCGCCCCCAAGGGCCAGGGTTTGGACTGGGTGCAGAACGGGCGCATCGCCTTAGGCGGGGAACTGCCGGTGAACACCAGCGGGGGGATGTTGAGCGAGTCGTACCTCCAGGGGTGGAACCAGCACGCCGAGGCGGTGCGACAACTGCGGGGCCAGGCCGGGGAGCGCCAGATCCCCGATTGCGACTGGTCGTTGTACTGGTGCCTGTCGGCTCTGCCGGGCGCGACGCTCTTGTGCCGAGACGGTCTGTTGTGAGCGGCGGCACCGGGTATCTGAAGCCGTTGCCCACGGTCACGGCCGAGGATCGGGAGTTCTGGGCCGCGGCCCGCGAGCACCGCTTCGTTCTGCCGAAGTGCCAAGCGTGCGGGCACGTGTGGTTTCCCCCTTATGCCTCTTGTCCCGCGTGTCTGTCGTTCGACCGGGGATGGACCGAGGCGTCGGGCCGGGGCACGGTGTGGGGCTTCACCATCATGAGGCAGCCCTATATCCCGTCGTTCGAACCGGAGCTCCCCTACAACGTGGTGCTGGTGGAGTTGGAGGAGGGGCCGATGGTGTACTCCAACCTCATCGACATCGACAACGCCGACGTTGCCTGCGGCCTGCCTGTTGAGGCCGTGTTCGAGGACGCCACCGACGAGATCACCCTCATCAAGTTCCGCCCCGTTTGAGGGCTTGCTCTAGATGGTGGGCTGGCTAGATGGTGGTCATGCCGTGGGCGTGGCCAGCGGTGTAGCCCCCGTCGACCGGCAAGGCGACGCCGGTGACGAACGAGGAGTCATCGGAGGCCAAAAAGAAGGCCGCTCCGGCGATCTCCGAGGGGAGCCCCCACCGCTTGAGCTTGTGCTGGTCGCGGATGCTGTCGGCGATGGGACCGAGATGGGGGATGACCGACTGGAACATAGGGGTGTCGATGAAGCCGGGGCAGATGGCGTTGGCCCTGATGTTGGCCGGCCCGTAGTCGTTGGCAATGTTCTTGGTGAGCAGGATCACCCCGCCCTTGGAGGCGTTGTAGGTGCTGCCCCCCTCGCAGCCTTCGAGGCCTTCCACGCTGGCGATGGTGATGATGCTCCCCGAGCGGACCTCCACCATGGGTTTGAGGGCGGCCCGGCACGACAGCATGGTGCCCTTGAGGTTGATGTCCTGCACCCGGTCCCACTCCTCGACGTCGAGCTCATGAACCTGGCCGCCGCCGGCCACCCCGGCGGCGGTGACCAGCACGTCGAGGCGGCCGTGGTCTTGGACGATCTGGCCGACCAGCTCTTCTTGGGCGTCGGCGTCGCGCACGTCGACCAAGTGGAAGCTTGACGCCGGTGCCGTTTCGGCCACTGCCTTCCAGCCATCGCTTTCGGCAATGTCGGAGCCGATCACCACGGCCCCCTCCTCGGCGAACCGTTCTGCGGAGGCCAGGCCGATGCCCGATGCTGCCCCGGTGACCCACGCCACCCTGCCTGCTAGTCGTCCCATGTTGATTTCTCCTTGTTGTTATGCCACTAGGCGGACTTGTTGGTGCTTGACGGCGCCGAGGTGGAGGTGGCCGTGGCGATCGGGCTCATCGGCCAGCTCCAAGCGGGGGAGGATGGGCAGGATGGCTTTGAGCATGGCCCGGAGCTCCCAGCGGGCCAGATTGGCGCCCAAGCAAAAATGGACGCCGTGGCCGAAGGCCATGTGCTGGTTGGGATTGCGGCCCACGTCGAAGCGGTAGGGATCGTCGAACACAGCATCGTCTCGGTTGGCCGACGGGTAGAACACGCCTATGGTGTCGCCCTCTCTGATCGTTTGGCCGTGGCGCTCCACGTCGGCGGTGGCGGTGCGGGCGAACTGGATCACCGGAGAGGTCCACCGCAGGATCTCCTCCACCGCGGGCTCTATCAGAGACTCATCGGCCAGGAGGCGGTCGATCTGGTCGCGGTTCTGGAGCAGAGCGGTGACGCCCGAGGTGGTGGCGTTGCGAGTGGTCTCGTTGCCGGCGCCCAGCAGCAGGGTGATATAGCCGGTGAGCTGCTGGGTGTTGAGCGGGCAGCCGTCTACCTCGCCCCGGACCACGGCGCCGGTGAGGTCGTCGCGGGGCTCGGCCTGGCAGTCTTCGATGATCGTGCCGATATAGGCGCTGAAGTCTTTGCCCATCCGGAACCTCAGGTCGTCGAAGGTCTCGCCCGGCTCGGCCCACCGCATGTTCTCCTCGTCGTTGAACGCCATCTCGGTGAACTTGTGGACCTTCGACCAGTCCTCGATGTCGAGGCCCATGAGATCGCAGATGGTGGCCAGCGGCAGCTTCACGGCGTAGTCCAGCACCAAATCGGCTTCGCCGTCGCGCTCCAGAATCTCTACGAACTCGCCGGTGAAGCGGGCGGCGTACTGGGCGAGGTGCCCCTCGTGCTCCCGCATGGCCCGGGGGGTGAAGCGACGGGCGGTGAGCAGTCGGAATCGGGTGTGGCGGGGACGGTCCAGGAACACCATGTCCATGGGCTCGTCGAGGTCCCAGCCCAGTTCGGTGAGCCGCCGTTCCCGGCGCTCCCACATGCCCTTGTCCTCTTCGATGGAGGCCAGGCGGAGGCGGGGGCCGCCGTTGATGAACAGCTTGTCGTTGGACGACACCCAGTGGATGTCCTCGTGGCGGGTGATGGCCCAGAACGGCTCGATGTCGGGGCGCTCATACCAGTGCACCGGGGCCTCGGCTCGCAGCAGATCCCACGCCGCCCACGGGTAGCCGCGGTCTTGGTAGAGGTGAGTGGAGTGAATGTCGATCTCGTCGAGCGATAGTGCCCTGGTGTCTGTCATGGTCATGCGCTGCTCCCCCACGCCTTGCTTGCAGAGACATATTGGCAGAGCGGCGTGGGTGGGCTCTAAGTGCTCCCGTTTCTGAGGCCCTCCCACAACTTCGAGCGGAGAGGTTCGGGGGCTACGAGCTCGAAGGATTGGTTGTCGAGGCGGGCGAAGCCTTCTAGGGGCCTACCGGGGCGCCACCAGAGGGCGTTGGGGCTGACGGAGTTGGGACCGGCTAGGTAGCGGATGTAGCTGGCGGCCAGCATGGTGGCGGAATCCTCCACGAACTGTTCATCAAGCTCGATGGGGCAGACCATCACGGTGTGGGCCGCGGGCACGGTGACCACCGCGCCCTGCGGACTGATGTCGGGAACTGTGCGGGCGAAGTCGAGCAGGTGGCCGGTTACGAACAGGGAATCGCCGGTGAAGACCCGGATCTTGCCGGGCAACTCGCTCCCCTCCAATGCAGTCAACGGCTCGTCCATCAAGGTGTTGGCCAGCGCAACCGCCATCACCTCGCCCTGCTCGATGTCCCATTCCTCGAAGTAGCTGCGGTCTACCGGGCAGGCGGCACCATCCAGGTCCACCGAAAGGCAGGCAGAGAGGCCCAGGGGCAAAGGGTCGCAGACCGGGTCGATCTGGTTCAGATGATGGGGACCGACCACCCTCACCCGCAGGTCGGGTCGGAGCTTCTGGTAGTCGGCTAGGCGCTCAGCCAAGACATCGGGGGCGAAATCGTCGAGCCGGGCGACGTGGTTGTAGACGATCAGCCGCCAATCCTCGAGATCGGCCGCCCGGCAAGTTTGGGCCAAGTTGGACAGGCCCAGGACGCAGTCCATCTTCTCGACGGATACGGTGCCCTCGACCTCATCAAAGGCGCACTCGCCGAATCGGGCTTGAACGACGCTCTCCACGTGGCTCAAGAAGCTGCGGAGTTGCTCTGGGGTCCACCACGGAGCCCAGGCGCAGGAAACAGGCGGAGCAGACACAGGCTCCTCCCCTCATTCTTATGTTGAATGGGGGAAGTTTGGGACGACCGTAGCGGGGTTGGGTTGGGGATCGCTTGTGGAAATCTAATTATTTCTCTTTTATTTCAATTTATTTCAAGGGACCGAGCGAGGTCAGCGGCGACCGCTAGTCTGAGACCGTGGCTGACGCGGCGCTCATTGACATCATCAAGCGACAGGGACTGCGGAAGTTGGACCAGCCGATAGAGCTGGCCAGTGGGGCCATGTCGAACGACTTCGTCGACGTCAAGGTGGCCCTCTGCCGATGGGCCGACCTTCAGGTGGCGTGCCGGGCGATTGTTCAGCAGGTTCGAGAGGCCGGCATCGAGTTTGACGCGGCTGGCGGGATGACCATGGGCGCCGACTCGCTGGCGGTGGGCATCGCCGCCGAGACCAGCGGCCAGTGGTTCTCGGTTCGAAAGGAGCCGAAGAAGCGGGGGACGAAACAGCAGATCGAGGGCACCCCGCTGGGACCGGGCTACCGGGTCTTGCTCCTGGAGGACGCAACCACCACGGGAGGCTCGACGGAGAAGGCCTACGAGGTGATACGCGACACCGGGGCCGAAGTGGTGGCGGTGGCCACGGTGATCGACCGGGGTGATACCGCCCGTCGCCGCTTTGAGGCACTGGGCGTGCCCTACTTCCCCGCCCTCACCTACACCGACCTGGGCATCGACCCGGTGGTGCCCCCGGGCTAGGTCGACTGTGGGGACCAGCCCCGCAGGCTGCTCAGGCTGAGCGCAATGTGGTGGCGGGGAGGGTTTCCAGCTGGTCGAGGAGGGACTTGCCGTCGAGGCGGGTGGGCGTGCCAGCCACGAGGATGTGGTCGACGCCGGTTGGTTGGTCGGCGATGAGGCGCTCGCCGCGGGCGGGCATGTCGTGTACTCGGCGGATGGGGCCGACGTCGAGGCTGTCCCAATCGACCACGGTGACATCGGCCACCGCGCCGGGGCGCAGGTAGCCCCGGTCGGGGGCCAGGCCGAGCATCTCGGCCAGCTCCCCGGTGAGCTTGTGGATACCAGCCTCGGGGCTCATCACCTGGCGGTCGCGCACCCAGCGGGACAAGAAGTCGGTGGGCATCACCGCGTCGCAGATCTGACCGACGTGGGCGCCGGCGTCAGACAGGCCCATCACCGCCCCCTCGGCCTGCATGAGGGACGTCACGCCGTCGACCTCGTCGTTGGCGAAGGTGATCTCGAAACGGGTCAGCAGCCCGTCGGCCAAAGAGATGTCGCACATGGCGTCCCACGGGGAGCAGCCCCGCTCGGCGGCCACTCCCCCGACGGTGTTGCCCACCAGCTCGGGCTGGTTGGGCGACTCCACGATGGCCAGGGTGTTCCAGCGGGAGGCCAGCAGGCCGTTGGCGTCGAGGTCGGACTGCACTCGGGCCCGCCAGTCGGGGTCGGCGTACAGGGTGGGGCGGTCTTCGTGGGCCAGCGCCACCAGCTCTTTGAACGAGCCCATGGTGTAGAAGGAGGTGGGCTCGATCATGGTGACGTGCTGGGTGATGGGACGGCAGGTGACCTGCACCCACACGTCGGCCCCGGCGGCCCGGCCGGCCAGGTGGTCGGCCAGCTTGGTGCGGTAGTCGGCACGGGAGGAGGCCGCGGCGGGATAGGTGAGGATGGACGACCAGTTGAGACGGCGGCCCAGCTTGGGCTGGAGGTCGTACACCCAGCGGTAGTTCTCCCCCGGCGCCACGTGTACCACGCCCCGGCCGATCTCGGCGGTGACGCCGATGAGGGCCTCGGTCTCTTCCTGGGAGGCGGCGATGGACGGCACCGGGCGGCCGCCGTCGCCCAGGTGGAACCCGGCCCGGTCGGTGGAGAACCCCAGAGCGCCACCTTGGATGGCCTCGGCCACCGCGGCCTTCATGCGGTCGATCTCCTCGGGGGTGGCCTCCCGCTCGTAGGCGTCTTGGCCCATGACGTAGAGCCGCACCGCGGTATGGCCCACGTAGCCGCCGAAGTTCACGGCCAGTCCCCGGCGCTGGATCACATCGAGGTATTCGCCGTAGGTCTCGAAGTCCCAATTGACCCCGGCCTCGAGGGTGGCCACCCGCATGTCCTCCACTTTGTCGAGGGTGCGGATGAGCGAGGCCCGGTCGGCGGCTTTGGTGGGGGCGATGCTGTAGCCGCAGCTACCGGCCACCACCGATGTGACCCCGTGCCAGCACGACGACGACAGCCAGGGGTCCCACAGCACCTGGGGGTCGTAGTGGGTGTGGCAGTCGATGAACCCGGGGCAGACTAGGCGGCCGGAGGCGTCTATCTCTTGGGGGGCCTTGACGGTTTGGTCGATTTCGACGATGCGGCCGTCGGCAATGCCCAAATCGGCCCTTCGGGCAGGACCACCGGTGCCGTCGACAACCATGCCGCCCCGGATAGCAATCTCCGCGCTCACGCCATCAATCTATGCCCAAGCTTGGTAGGGCGGCGAGTGTCAGTGCTTCGTCAGGTGCAGCTTGTCGCGCACCGCTTCGGGGCCGAGGACTTCGTAGTTCATGGATTCGAGGATGGTTGCGGCCCGGGTTACCAGGGCGGCGTTGGTGGCTAGTTGGCCTCGGCTGAGGTAGATGTTGTCTTCGAGGCCGACCCGTACGTTGCCTCCGGCGATAGCGGCCAGTCCGACGTAGGGGAGCTGGCTGCGGCCCAACGAGAAAGCGGAGAAGACCCAGTCGTCGGGCAGGTTGTTGACCATGGCCATGAAGGTGTTGAGGTCGTCGGGGGCGCCCCAGGGGATGCCCATGCACAGCTGCACCATGACCGGATCGTCGATGAGCCCTTGTTCCACCAGGCGCTTGGCCAGCCACAGGTGGCCGGTGTCGAAGATCTCGATCTCAGGGCGAACGCCCAGCTTCTGCACTTGGCGGGCCATCTCATCAAGCACCGACGGGCTGTTGACCATGATGTAATCGCCCTCGCCGAAGTTCATGGTGCCGCAGTCGAGAGTGGTGATCTCGGGCATCAGCTCGCGCACGTGGGCCAGCCGCTCGGTGGCTCCGGCCATGTCGGTGCCGTCGGTGGCGGGGGGCAGGGGCTGCTCGGCCGACCCGAGGGTGAGGTCACCGCCCATCCCGGAGGTGAGGTTGAGCACCACATCGGTGCTGGACGCCCGGATCCGCTCCACCACCTCGGCGTACAGCTCCACGTCGCGGGCTGGCTCGCCGGTGTCGGGATCGCGAACGTGGATGTGGACGATGGCCGCACCCGCTTTAGCGGCGTCGATGGCCGCGTCGGCGATCTGCTGGGGAGTGATGGGCACCAGGTCGGACTTGGACGTGGTGTCGCCACTGCCGGTGATGGCGCAGGTGATGAATACTCCGCTCATGCGGGAGCCAGCTTGCTCTCTTGAGCCCTACGGTTCAACACCCGCAGCTTGGAGTAGATGTCGTCGCTGTTCATATAGCACCCCCGGAACAAGCGGCGACCGGTGGCGGTTTCGAACGGCTCCCGGGCATGTTGCACTCGCCGGTTGTCGAATACCGCAATGTCGCCGGGCTCCAATCTGTAGGTGATCAGGAATCGGGGGTCGCGGGACAGCTCGCCCAGCTTCTGCACTGCCCGATAAGCCCGGGGGATGTCGTCTGCGGCCATGTCGGGGAAGGTCCGCACCGGATAGAAAGTCCGCAGGGTGAGGGGTGTACCGGCCACTCCCAAATCGATGAGCGGCCCCGACCAGCGCCAGTCGACCTCGGCGCCCCGACCGTGGAACACCCACCGCAGCGTGGTGAGGGCGTCGTAGACCTCGGGATCGTGCTGCTCCAGGTAGCGGGCGATGGCCAAACCGTCGCTCATCTGGCTGGCCCCGCCGACACAGGAGTTCTCGATGCAGTGGAAGAACTGGAATCCCGGCGGTATCTCCAGCGAGGGGAGGTCGGTGTGAGGGCCCAGCCCGATGCTCATGTAGGCGGTGGAGGTCGGATCGGGCACCGCCTCAATGTCCCATACCGGGCCGAAGTGGGAGTCGCGCAGCACGCCGACTCGACGGGCCACCTCCTCCACTTGGCTAGGTTCAACGGAAAGCGAGGTGAGCCGGGTCAGGCCGTAGGCCGCCAAGTCGTTGAGCCAGAGCCGCAACGTCTCGGGGTCGGCCAGCACCGTCGGACCGTGGTAGGTGACCGGTTCGGGAAGCACCGAGGAGTCCCACGCGATGGGTTCCGGGAGAAAGCTCTCGGGGCGATGCTGGCCGTCGGCCACATGGCGGAGCCAGCCGGGGTGGTAGTGGGAGACCACATCGTCGTGCGCCCATCGCACGGCCAGCGCCCCGTCGGCCTCCGCCCAGGCCTCGGCCACCCGCCAATGGTCGCCCAGGTCGCAGGGGTCGAGCAGGCCTTCCCGGGAGGAGATCTCTACATCGCGTTGCTCGGCCAGCCACCACCGGTAGCAGCGGAGTTCGGCGCCGTCGGCCCATTGGGCCACCACGAACTCGTCGTCGAGACGAACGCCGCTCAGCGGATGCCACTCGTAACGATAGAAGTCAGGCGTGAGCGGTCCCGCCATCGCCTTCAGAGTACACCAGCAATATGATTATTGGTATGCCTTCTCGCCAGCTTGATTTCCCAGTTTTCGACGCCGACAACCACATGTATGAGACCACCGAAGCGCTCACCAAGCACCTGCCCGACTCCCACCGCGGACTCATCGACTACATCGACCACAACGGCCGCACCAAGATCATGGTGAGGGGCAAGATCAGCGAGTACATCCCCAACCCCACCTTCCAGCGGGTGGGCTCGCCCGGGGCCCAGGAGGAGTACTTCAAGCACGGCAATCCGGAGGGGAAGTCGCGCCGAGAGATCATGAAGCCGATCGACGCCCTGCCGGGGTTTTTCTCCCCAGAACCCCGGCTGGAGCTGATGGACGAGCTGGGCCTGGACTACGCCATGATGTACCCCACCTTGGCATCGCTGGTGGAGGAGCGCTTCCGGGACGCTCCCGACGAGTGCCACATCGTGATCCACGCCCTCAACCAGTGGATGCTGGAGCACTGGACCTTCAACTACGAGGGCCGCATCTTCCCGGTGCCCATCGTGACCCTGCCCATCGTGAACAAGGCCATCGAGGAACTGGAGTGGTGCGTGGAGCGGGGGGCCCGGGCGGTATTGATCCGCCCCGCGGCGCCTCCTGGCCTGCGGGGGCCGCGCTCGTTTGCCCTTCCTGAATTCGACCCGTTCTGGGAGCGGGTGGTGGAACTGGACGTGCTGGTGGCCATGCACGCCTCCGACAGCGGCTACACCCGGTTCACCAACGAGTGGGAGGGCGCCAGCGGGGAGATGATGGCGTTCAACCAGTCGCTGTTCCAGATGTCGGTTATGCACAACCGGGCTATCGAAGACGCGGTGACCTCGTGGGTGGCCCACGGCGCGCTCACCCGGCATCCCAAGCTGAAGGTAGCCATCATCGAGAACGGCAGCTCATGGGTGCGCCCGCTGCTGGCCCATCTGGAGACGTGCTACCAGCGGTTCCCCCACGCCTGGGAGGAGCATCCGGTGGACGCCATCAGGCGCAATATCTGGATCCACCCCTTCCACGAGGACGACCCGGTGGGGCTCATCGACGTGGTCGGGGTGGACAACGTGGTGTTCGGCTCGGACTATCCCCATGTGGAGGGCATGTCCGACCCGATCTCATTCGTGGACCAACTGGAAGGGCTGCCCGACGACCAGATCCGCAAGGTGATGGGCGGCAACATGGCCGCCCTGATGAAGGTGGCCTAGGGGCTAGCTCTCTGCGGGGACCGGCACCGGCTCGATGTTGAGGAATCGGGCCAGGTTGTCGCACATGATGGTTTTGATGTCGGCGTCGCTCATGTCTTTGAGCTGGGTGGTGGCGTAGAGGGCGGGGAAGGGCAGTCCCTCGCTGTGGGGGAAGTCGGAGCCGAACACGACGGGCTCGATCCCCACTGCCTCTACCACCCGGGCCACGTTCTCCTCGGGGAAGGGGGCCACGATGAAGTGCTCCCTGAAGATGTCGCTGGGGCGGCGGTCGAGCTTGGGACCCCACCTGGCCCCGCGGCCCATCAGATAGGCGTGGTCCATCTTGCGGAGGATGTAGGGCAGCCACACCGTGCCCTGCTCCGACAGGCACACCCTGACGTTGGGGAATCGGCCGAATAGGTTGTGCAGCACCATGGCGGCGACCGTCTCCATGGCGGGGCGGTCGCCCCAGTAGAGCACCCATTGAAGGGCGTCGAACTCGCCCAGCCCGTCTTCGGGGTCCTCGCTCCAGTCGGCGCCGTTCTTCTGGTAGTCGGTGGCCCCCAGGTGGGTCACCACCCGGGCCTCGGCCTCGTTGATGCGGACCCAGAATCCGTCGTAGATGGGGTCGGCCATGGAGCGCCCGCCCCGCGGGTTGTGGCGGCCGCCGTGGGCGTGGCCGCTGATGATCTGGACGACGGCGGCCCCTTGGTTCAGCACCAACTCCACCTCGGCGGCGGCCTCGTCGGGGTCGGCCAGCGACACGTAGGCGGGCAGGAACAGGCGGTTCAGGTAGCCCCAGCCGATCTCCTCGTTGATCCAGCGGTTGTACGCCCGGGTGTTGGCGTAGATGCCGTCGACGTCGTCGGCGAACTCGTACTCCAGCGACAGCACCTGGTTGGAGAACATGAGGGCGGCGCCGATGCCCTGTGAGTCCATGAGGGCCAAGCGCAGGTCGCGGTTGCCCCACGACTCCTCCTGATCGCGGAAGTAGGCGATGAGCTCGATGCGCTCGTCCATAGAGAGGTTGCGGTAGGGGTTGAGGCGGGACAGAGTCATCCCCGGAGAGTGGATGTTGGACTGGCCGGTCTTCATCTGGTTCTCGTCGCCAGCGGTGGGCACCGCCCGAGCAGCCACCTCAGCGGCCGTATCGTCATCCGCAGCCACCAGGGCCACCGCCTGGTTGAGCCGGGACGGCCGCCCGCCGAACACTCCCACCCAGCGGCCTTGCTCGTCGGCTTCGAAGGTGACCGCCTTGTGCCGCCACTTGGGATCGACGTATTTCACATACAGGTCGCGGGGCTCCACAAAGTGGTTGTCGGCATCGTTGACCAGAAACGGCAATTCAACGTGCGGCTGCATCTGGGCCAAAGCCATGCCCGCCATGGTACGGCACCGTCATCAATCTCTGGCTCCCAGCCGGTTCATCATCGCTCGATGGGCTTGAGCGCCGACTGCAATGAGAAAGGCGTCTAGCGGGAGAGAGCCGATTCCTAGATCACTCGATGGTGCAGAAATCATCGGAGCGTCGGGTGCGATCAAGTAGCTGCTGCCTCGGAATTGGCTGTACCGGTCGACGAAGGCTTCCAACCCGGCGCGGCCATGGTCAGGGGATGAAGCCACCTCGAACGCCAAGGGCGCCCGGGGATCGTCGTATATGAGGTCTACTTCTTTCCTGCCCTCACGCCAGTGATGTAGGCGAACACCAGCATGGGTGGCAAGGGTTCTAAGACTCCCTGCTACTAAGTTCTCCAATAGCAGCCCCATCTCATGTGGGTCATCCAGTGCGGACAAACCTCGCTGCAAGGCTGCATTCCGGACCGCGCCATTAATGAAATACAGCTTTCGACCCCGGCGCTGTGTTGCCGATTCGGTACCTGAGTAGTTGGGCAGCGTGAAAATCAGGAACGCGTGCTCCAGATAGCTCATGTACCGCTCGATGGTCGGTACCGCCAGGCCCAAGTCGCTGCTGATATTTGTTGAAGACAACAAACCAGCTACCCGATCAGCAAGGACGTACAGCAGTCGTTCCAGCATCATTGGATTGTCCACTCCGAAGGACTGTGGGATGTCCTTGTATAGGGCCCGTTCGACTGCGTCAGGACGCAGAACCTGCTGGGAATACAGCAACAGGTCTGCTTCTGAGTTTTCGTATTGGTCATCCGACTGGGCGGCGGCAAACCGGAGCAGTTCGGGAAAGCCACCACTCATCAGGAGACGTCGGCGCACATCCGCGAATCCCTCAAAGAGGTCGGCATCTGTGGGCGCCAGCCGGATTGCGTCGGCCAGAGTCTCTCCAGCCAGAGCCTCCCACACAGTGGAATTGGTACTGATAACCAGGTCGAGGAACTCCGTGAACGAGTAGGGCGTCAGATACTGCTCCTCCCATCGGCCCACGCCGCTCTCCAAGCGACCGCGATGCAGGGCGGCAGTCGCGCTGGACGTAGCCGCGATCTGCACTGGCCACTGCTCGTCGAAGAACGTCTTGAGCCAAACATCCCAAGACTCGGCATAAACCAGCTCATCGAGCATCAGGTAGACCGGACGGTCTCGAGTGGCACCGCTTGAGTGCACCGCCAGTCGAACGAGGTCACCGAGGTCTTCCCTGAGTAGAACTGGGTGGTCCAGCCGGAGCCACCAGATCTGAGAAGAATCCACCCCGTTGTCCAAGAGCCGGGCGACGGTCTGATACAGAACGGTGGTCTTACCTACCCGGCGAGGTCCCAGGATGAGCTGGTAGCGATGAAGTTCGTCAGTGAGGAGTCGTTGCCACAGATGGCGCGCTAAGGGTCGCTCTACCGGTGGGGCCAATGGACGCGGCACTTGACCGATGCGCCGCCATGGGTTTTGCTCCTCCACGACTCGTTGGAGGTCTTCCGACCACAATGCGGCCACAAGCAATAAATTCCCTTCCGCGTGAATGTTATTGTATCAAATAAGCCTCACGGAGAAATAGTTATTTGCCTCTAATTACAAATAATGCAATAAGAATGTGTGGCTTATCCTCGCTCAGATGCCCAAAGACTTGCGGAGGGCGGGGCGGGGGTTTAGGTGGGCTAGGGCGGCTTCGGAGCGGGCCAGGAAGGCGGCGGCGAAGGCTTGGCGGCCGGGGGAGGCGTCTTCGGGGAAGGTGACCACTTGGCAGCTGGCGGGAACGGTGTAGGCGGCGTGGATGCGGTGGGCCAGCCAGGCATCATCGAAGGAGATGGGCTGGGCGCCGTGGGCTATGCGGGCGTCGAGGTAGCGCTGAATGAGGGCTTGGTCGTGGGCCAGGCGGTCCTCGGGGGCCATGGACATGTTGAGGAAGTAGCTCACGTCGCGCATGGGGGCGCCTACGTTGATGAGGCCCCAGTCCAAGAAGCCCGGCCCGCCGGTTTCGGTCACGAACAGGTTGCCGATGTGGCCGTCGCCTTGGAGCACGGTGGCCGGACCGCCGATGGGACCGGCGGCCCACGCCTTGTGGAGCTCGGCAGTGTGGGCGATGTAGAGCTCGGCAATCTCGGCGAAGGCGTCGGTGAGCTTGTCTCGGTGGTTGTCGAGCCCGTAGCGCAGCAGCCGGGCGCCGTAGTCGCTTCCCATGGTGGCCAGCGGCACCCAGCTTGCCTCGGCGGTCCGACAGTCGGGATCCTCGTAGCGGGCGTGCAGCTCGGCAAAATGGTCCATGGCCTCGGCGGCGTAGGCCACCGGGACTCCGCTCTGGTAGTCGGGCAATGACTTGGCTGAGTTATCCAGGTCTTCCAACAGAAGCACGAACGCCCCGGTGTCGGGGTCGAAGGCGGCCACATAGGGAGTGAGGGTGCGCATGGGCACCCGATGGGCCAGTTGTTGGTAGAACAGCGCTTCCCGGCGGCCCATGCCGGTTTGGTTGATCTGGGCCCGGCGGTCGGGGTCCAGCGGGGGGAGCTTGGCGAACATGGTGGCGGGCATGTCGGTGTCGCCGTCGTAGGTGACGGCCAGGCGGGCGTTGGCGTTGGTGCCGGCATGGATGGCCAGCACCTCCACGGCGGTGACCACCGTGCCGGGGTAGCGCTCGGCCAGGTTCTCGGTGAGCCAGTCAGCGGTGATGGCCTCGGGGTGTTCAGGCAGGCTCACCGGGCCTGGTCGGCGGGTATCCAACCGCCGGGCTCCAAGCCCAAGTACTGCTCCAGGTTGCGGTGCATGTTGATGATGCGGCACTCCTCGCCCGACAGCCACACGTGGGTGAAGCCGGGCTGGTGGAGGCCGGACTGCATGGTGCGGATGACGCTGAAGTCTTGGTTGAGCACGAATCCGAAGTCGGCCTGGTCCATGGGCACGGTGACGTGGACCGGCGACGAGGACGGGGCGTCGGCCGACGGCATCCGGCTGAGGTGGATGGTGGCCAGCTCGCCCTCGTCGGGGTTGGGACCGGGCCGGGCGGTGAGCACGGTGAAGATGTCGGCGCTGATCAGCACAGTGGTGTTGGGGAAGAGGTTGTACTGGCTGAGGTGGGTGATCTGGGCGGTGTCATAGCCCGACAGGTCGACGCCCATGGTGGCCTGGTGGTCCCTGATCTTCTGGGCGATCACGTCTTGGAGGGTCTGGCCATCGGGCACGTCGGGGACGGGACTGCCGGGCTCGGCATAGTCCGGCCCCATGCGGCCGCCCTGGGTGACCACGAACGACTCCCACACCGTCTGGTCGTCGACGTTGCGGCCCAGGCGGGGGCTGGGCACGCCGTAGGGCTGATACGACACGCCGTGGCGGTCCCAGATGCGCTGGGGGGAGTTGACGTCGTTGATGCTGCCCAGCATTTCCCGGTGAAGACCCTGCACGTGATAGGTCTCGGAGAAGCCCTCGTTGACCACCTTCCAGTTGCAGTTCACCGGGGTGGCGGTGGAGTAGGTGCCCCGGAACTCGTCGAGGTTGGCCCAGGAGATGTCGTCGGGGATGCCCTCCAGCCACTGGGCCAGCGGCTCGGCATCGAGATCGAGGTTCACGAATACCAGGCGGGCCCAGGTGTCCACCTGTACGGGCACCAAGGGGAGATCGTCGTTGCTGATGGGGCCGAAACCCCGGCGGGAGGGGATCTCCCGGAGCCGGCCGGTTAGGTCCCAGGCCCAGCGGTGGTAGGGACAGCGCAGCTCGGTGATGCCGGTGCCCGATCCCTGGCATATGGAGTTGCCTCGGTGGCGGCAGACGTTCTGGAAGCCCCGGAGCACGCCGTCGTCGCCCCGCACCAGGATGATCGAATATTTGCCGAGGCGGTGCTCGAACCAGTCGCCGGGGTTGGCAATGTGGTCGACGGTGCAGGCCACATGCCATACCTTGGGCCACATGCGCTCGTACTCCAGCTCGGCGAACTCGGCGGAGAGGTAGCGCTGGACGGGGATCTTCACCGGGGCTTCGGCGGCCAAGCCCGAAGCAGTGACCGCGGTGCCCAGAATCTCGGCCTCGTCCGGGGGTGCGACGTCAACCATGCGAACAATCGTGGCACACGGTCTTTCGGGGAGCTAAGAGGGCGATTCAGTGATGAAGATCGCTTCGGCGGTGGCGCAGATGGTTTCTCCGGCTCTTAGCTCGCCGGTGGCTATGTGTTTGCGGCCTTCGGTGTGGGAGTAGCGACAAGTGACTTCTAGGGGGGTGTGGAGAGGGACGCCGGTCTTGTAGCGGATGTTGATGCCAGCGGTTAGGCCGGTGGCGCCGGCTCGGGTGGCGGCGGTGCCCAGGGCCTCGTCGAGGATGGTGGCCACCACGCCGCCGTGGGCCCGGTGGGGTGGGCCGGAGTGGGCCTCGGTGAGGGTGACGGTGGCCCGCATCTCCACAGGGCGGGGCTCGGCGTCGGGGTCGGGCGGGGGCACCGGGTCGAAGATGAGGCGGGGGGCGTGGGGGTTGAGCAGGCCTGATCCGGCTTGGGTGAGGTTGTAGATGGTGCCCTCGTGGTCTTTGGCCACCACGATGTGGGGGTCGCGAGCAAAGGCCCGAAGCCGCTCGGTGATGTCGGCCAGGGCGGCGGCGATCTCAGCTCGGGTGGCGGGGTCGGCGTCGTTGGCCGACACCGCGGCCACCAGGTCGCGGGTGCGCTCCACCAGTTCGTAGGCCTCGGGGCCGAAGTCGTCGGGGTGGGGCAGGTCGCCGAGCATCTCGGCCAGCCGGTAGGCCGACGCCGTTTCGGGGTGCTCTTGGTCAGCCATCGCCAGCCACCGGGATGTCGAAGCGATCGATGTAGCGGGCGAAGCGGGCCCGGACCTCGGCTCGGGTGAGGCCGAGGTCCTCAAACTCGTAGCGGTGCTCGCCGTGCTTGCCGGGCGGGGTGGCATCTACGTAGGCGGCCATGGCGGCCTCTGCGTCGGCGCTCAGCTCCATGCCGAGCTGCTCGTACACCGATCGGGCGGCGGCCAGCTTCTCGGTGCTCACCTGGCGATGGGGCACCTGGGCAGTGCGCTCGGCGGGCAGGCGGCCGGAATCGATCAGGTTTATGAGGTTGTCGAGGCTGCGGGCGTAGAGCTCCAGGTGGTACCGGCCGATGGCGGCGAAATCGACCCGGTCGGAATGGGCCCAGCGCATGGTGGCGATCAGGCTGGTGACCGAGGGCAGGATGGCAGTGGGATCGCGGTGGGTGATCACGAAGCGGGCGTCGTCGAACACCTCCATCAGGGCGGGCAGCCCTTGGAGGTGGGCGGGCGACTTGAGCACCCAGCGGCGGGTGGGCATGCGCCGTTGCAAAACCTGGAGCACCTGGCGGTAGGTGCGATAGGCGGGGCGCAGATCGGCGGTGTCGTACCAGGCCTGGTAGGTGGGCACGTCGGTGCGGCTGACCATCTCCTCGGAGCGGAATTCGAACGACATGGCCGACAGGCACTCTTTGAACATTCGCCCGGAGTACTCGTGGATAGAGAGCATTCCGCTGGCCACCGTCTGGGGCATAACCAGCTCGGCGCCGGCCAGGGCGATGCGGGGGTCGGCGGCGCGGATGTCGGGATCGGGATCGGGAGGGGGCACGGGGCGCAGCAACTCCCAGCCCTCCGGAGCCCGGTGGGCCGGATCTTGGGCCAGCAGGCCATGCATGACGGTGGTGCCGGTGCGGGGCGCGCCGATCACGAAGATGGGCTGTTCGATGGGCTCTTCCTGCGTGCCGGGGTCGGTGGCCAGATAGTCGTTGATCTGGATGCGGACCTCTAGGAGCCGGAGAATCATGCGGCGGGACATCCACCGGCCCATGACGGTGAGGTCGGCCTCGTGCTCCAGCCCGTGGCAGAACAGGGTGAGGGGTTCGACGAAGGCGTCGTTCCCGAGCGCGCCCCGGTCATCGGGGGCTCGGCCTTGGCGCACTAATGCCTCGGCCATCAGCAAGTGGGGGTCGAACGGGCGACGGGCCTCGTCGACCACCGGGCCGGTGTCGCCCCGGTTCACGGCGGCTACCCAGTCGGGCCGGGGATCAGGGGACCAGCTCATGGCCGACGCATTGCAGGCTGAAGCGAGTTTGCACTGCCTAGAACAGTACGCTCAGGCGATGCTGGAAGGTCTGGTCGTGATCCTCACCGGAGCCTCGAAGGGGATTGGCCGGGGTATCGCGGAGTACTTGGTGGACGAGGGCGTGAAGCTGACGGTGACCAGCCGCAAGCCCGAGCGGATCGAAGCCACCGCGGCGGAATTGCGGGAGCGGGGCGGCGATGTGCTGGCGGTGGCCGGGTCGGTGGGCGACCGGGACCACACCAACGAGGTGGTGGATCGCACAGTGGAGCGGTGGGGCACGGTGGACGGGCTGGTGGCCAACGCCCAGTCGTTTCGCCCCACCATGCCGCTTATGGAGGTGGACGAATCCGACATGGACCTACTGCTCAATACCGGTCCCAAGGGCACGCTGTGGTTCATGCAGGCGGTTCACCCCCACATGGCGGCCAAGGGCCGGGGGCGGATCATCACCTTCGGAACCAACATGGGGATCACCGGCGGGCCGGGCTATGGCCCGTATGGGGCGGCCAAAGAAGCCATTCGCTCGCTCACCCGCACTGCGGCCCGGGAGTGGGGCCGCGACGGCATCACCGTGAACTGCGTGAACCCGGCATCGGTGGCCCACCGGGCCCCGCCCGACGACGACCCCGATCGTCTGGCGTCATACAAGGCCCTGTTCGACAACCACCCCATGGGCCGCGACGGCGACCCGGTAACCGACATCGCCCCGGTGATCGGATTCCTGCTATCCGACGCCAGCCAATACGTCACCGGCGAGACCTTCCAAGTGGACGGCGGCGGCTTGATGCGGCCCTAGAGCTAAGTCCGGAAGCGGTGGCGGAGATGGGCTTGGCGGGTGGCTAGGTCGTTGACTTCTCGATCAGGGAGCTGAGTTCGGTAAGGGCTTCCAGCACAGATTGGCGTTTCTGCTGATTGGCCATGAATGGTGCTCGTGACAGTTCGATTTGGAGCCAGGGCATTTCGGTGGCGTGGGTTCGGGTTATGTAGCCGCCTCGAAATGGCGTGTTGATGGTGACCTCGCCGCCCAGGTGGCGGGCCAGCGCTGACTGCAGCGCTTCCAGCCAGGCCGGTGGGCAGGTACGGTCGTCATTGCTGATGCAAGCCCGTGGTCGGGGCTTGCCGGCGTCGGGGCCTACTGGGGGACCGTGGGCCGCCATGGTGTGGCCGTCTACCCCCAGCAGAAACCTCCCGCTGGCGCCGAGCTCACAGAGCTGCCGGTGGTAGGGCTTCCAATAGCGGTCGATGAGCGCTTGCACGGTCTCTTCGGGCGGGAAGGGCGAGTACACCGGTTCCTGCCAGCATGTGTGCGTCTTCACTACGCCGTCGGGCTGGAAGTCATCGGGAGCTCGGTTCAGGTCGACGATTGCCCGGGCCACAGTCGTGGTGACATGGCCTTCGACGTGGTCGGCCAGCGCGTAGATCTCGGCCGCCCCCTCGTCGCCGTCGGCCGCGATCTGAGAAGGAGTCAGTATGCAGTAGGGCTCGGCTTCTTCGGGAATCTCGGTGCCGGCATGGGGTACCGACAGGAGCAGGGGAAGATTCACCAGCTTGGTCCTGCGGCGGACCCGTCGCGGCGGGGATCGGCCACCCCTACAAAGGAGCCGTTCCGCCGCATCACCATCTGCACGCAGCCCATGTAGAAGGAATAGGCCTCGCGTTGGTCCATTTCGAACCCTTCGCGGGCCAGCGCCGCCTGGATTTCGCTGCTCATCCGGGGGGCTTCCAGGGAGACCACCCCGTCTATCGAGCAGTGGAGCCGGGGGGCTTCCACTGCGGCCAGCGGCGAGAGCTTGCGGAGCCGGATCATGACCTGGAGGACGGAGGGGGCGATTCGCTCGCTTCCCGGCGAGCCGATCGCCAGTCGGCACTGGCCTTCTTGGAAGACCAGCGTGGGGGCCACGCTGGCCCACGGAACGGCGTTGGGTCGCAGATAGAAGGGGTTGGAGGGGTCGTGGTGGTCGAATGCGCTCAGATAGTTGTTGTACAAGAAGCCGAGTTGAGGGCTGGCCGCGCAGGCGCCGTACACATTCTCAATTGACTGGGTCAACGCCACTGCGTTTCCGTCGGCGTCCATTACCGAGAGGTGGGTGGTTTCGCCGTTGCCCAAGTACTCCTGGAGCATTCTGGCAGCCAGCGCTCGGCCGTAGCTGGGGCTGAGCATCTTCTCTTGGTCGACCTGCGGGTAGAAGGCGGGGTCGAACGGCCGGTCTTGACGATCCCAGAAGGCCTGTTGGACAGCTTTGGCGAACAAGACCGCGCCACCGGGGGTGTCGAGATTGCGAAACTCGGCGGGAAGGGCCTTGTAAATGTTCATCATCTCGATGAGGGTGCGTCCGGCGCTGGGAGGTGGCATGGTGCGCACTTGATTCCCGTAGAAGCGTCCCTTGAGGGGCTCGCGCTCGATGGGCTGAGGTATCAGGGCGAGATCGTCGGCTCGGACGAAGCCGCCGTTTTGCTCCATGTCTTCGACGATGAGCTGGGCGATTTTTCCCAGGTAGAAGTCTTCGAATCCGACATCGGCCAGCCTTCGCAGCGTTGCGGCCAGAACCGGTTGGCAGAATGTGTCGCCCTCTCGGTAAGCGAGCCTTCCCTGGCGCAAGAAGAGAGAGGCAGCCCCCGATGACTTGAGCAAATGCTTGCGCTCTCTACGATTCAGCTGCCCCTGAAGCTCGCTGACCTTGTAGCCCTCCTCTGCGAGGTGAATGGCCGGTTGCAGAGCTTCCGAGACACCCAGGCGGCCATACCGCTCGAGCGCGTAGTCGTACACCGCGGGCGAACTGGCCACCGTTGTGGCGCGATGCCCCCGGCGCCGCTCGCGGGGAAAGTTGTCGAAGGCGTCGATGGTGGCCAGGCTGGGCGCACGGGAAGAACCGTCCAATGCGAACGTGCGGCTCTCGTCGGCAAGATGGACCAGCATCATCGTCTGGCCGCCTAATCCTGAAGCGGCCGGCTCGCACACTCCGAGGGCCAGCGCGGCCCAGACGGCGGCGTCGACTGCGTTTCCGCCAGCTTCCAGCGCGGCCACACCCGCGGCGGTGGCACCGGGATGCGCGGTAGAGACCATTCCCCCGCTGGCACTGGCCACCCGCTGCGGCTCCAAGGTGCGGCGGTTGAATTTCTCGTCTTCGGTCTCACGGCGCCGTCGGCGTGGATTTGAGCTGTGAAGGAGCGCACCGTCCCCAGGAGCGGTCACCGGGGAAGATCCTGGGCCAGGAATTCAGCGAGAACAAGGGTCCGCTCAATGAGGCTGATCCGCTCGATGCTCTCTCCTGGCATTCCCCAACCAAGGGCCTCGGGGCCGACACCGCACAGGCAAGGGGTGGAGGGGCCGACCAAGCCGGCGAGCGAGGCGATGCTGGAGGTTGTGGGCTGGAGGCTTATCCCATGGTGAACGGCAACCTGATTGAGCTGGTCGAACATGGCCACATTCTCGGCGGTCTCGGCCATAGGCGGGCGATCCCAATCCATCGTCAACTCCCAGCGGTTCTTCCCGCGTCCCAGGATTGCTCGGATCTCCTTTTCGATCTCTTGCGCCCGCTCTTGTTGGCGGTAAGTGATGGAGATGCTCGTCTTCACCTGATGAGGCAAGTGAAGACTGTACCCCTGGGTAGATAGATCGAGAATCGAAACCGACACCGCTCTGCTGCGGGAGGTGAGTTGGGCGATATTCTCGAGCTTCGCGATGGTCCACCGGGTGGTGGACTGCTTGGGAGTGGTCTGGGTGGGCCTGATGGGCTTGCCGGTGACCGCCAGCGTGTACTGGCGGTTTCCCCGTCGGCGAACCACGATGCTGTTCGGCTCAATGGACGGGGCCAGCACAATGACCCGTTCGGCGCGGGCGGCAGCCGCCTGGATCAGCTCGGCGCTCTGCTGGCACCCCAGCACTTCGTCGGTGCACAGCGCGACTCCCAGCGGCAGTCGTCTCAGCCGACGAATGCTGCGCAGGCTGCGCAGGGCGTACTCCAGGCATACCAGGCCGGCGCGTTGGCCGATGGCCTCTCCGTACAACCGTTCGGGGTCCCGGCGGAAGGGCTGAGCAGGCGAAAGGGGGCTTCGGGGCGTATCAAGGCTGGCCAGAAACAGCGTGCCCCCATCGAGGCCCTCCTTTGTTTGCCAAGTAGCCGCATGGGGTTTGCTCGTCAGCTCGGACACAGGCTTCATGGCCAGTTCTTCGAACAAGTCATCGGCCCGAGTCAGCGCCCGCCGAAGACCAACGGGGTCGTCGTAGGGACTGGAGAGCGCCACCCAGTCCTTGATGCGCCGTTCAATGCGGTCGCGTCGCTGCGTTATGTATGCCACGGCGTGCTGGCGGGGATCGGCTTTTTCGCCATCGATCACCGGCGGATTGGGAGTGCCGAAATACCGGGCCTGGGCTACTTCCACCAGTTGATTCACGAACTTCTCAAAATCGAGCCCAACATAGGCCGCCCCCACGAGGTATGAGCCGTGTTCGCCGAGACTGGGCAGGCTGTTCACCTCCAGCACATAGAGGTTGTCCTGGTCGTCGAGCCGAAGGTCGACGCGGGCGCAGTCGTAGAGGCCGAGGGCGCGGAAGGATCGCACGGCGATGTCTTTGGCCGTGTCAGTGAGGCCGTCGCTGATCGGGGCCGGACAGATAGGTTCTATGCTGCGCCCGCTGCGGCCCGTCTTGTCCTCATAGGTATAGATCTGGGGACCATCGGCGCCGAACGACAACTCAACCGGCGGAAACGCCTCGGGGGGGCTGTTTCCCAGGATGCCGACATTGATCTCGCGGCCCTCGATGAACCGCTCAACGAGGACCGGCTGATGGTAGGCGTCGAAGATGACTCCCGCTCCGTCGCGCAGCTCATGGTCGTTGTGGACCACTTTCAGGCCGAACGACACGGCCTCGTTCTTTGGCTTCACGATGGCGGGATACACAACATCGGGGGGTATGGGAGCTTCGGGCGTTTCCAAGACCGCGAACTCCGGAGTTGGTATGCCGTGCTGGCGCAAGATCATCTTGGTGACCACCTTGTCCAATGCCAGCGAATGGCCCAAGGGTCCAGAAGCAACATAGGGAATGCCGACCATTTCCAGGATGCTCGGCACATGGGTGTAGCGAGCCTGACCCTGTAGCCCGTAGGAAACGTTGAACACCATGCCAGGCTGTTCGCCCTTGACGACTCTTGGCATGAACTCCTCAAGCCGACTGATTAGCTCCTTGTCGGCCTCAAAGGCCTTGACCTGGTGCCCGCCATTGGTCAGCGCCGTCGACAGTCGCTTGATGGTGCGCATTCCGATTTTCTCTTGATTGGGCGCGCCAAAGAGATTGATGACGTTCTTGCTGTCACGGTTGTACACGATGGCTATTTTCACGTGGCTCCAATCTACGGTCTCCGATTCTCAACTTGTTTTGTGCAGCAGTATTGACCTGACAAACGGCTGCTTGATGGGGTGGCGCGCCTCACCCCTCCCCGGGCGCTTTTCTGAGGAGGGGTGGGGAGGGGTGAGGCTTGCTTAAGTCAGCCGGAATGAGTTTGCTGGTCCTCGGCGTCGTCGTTTCCGAAGAGGTTGAAGACGCTGGGCCAGAATCTCTCGCGGGCAGCTTGGATGCCGCTGACGCCGAACATCACGACGATGACGAGGCCGATGGTGCCGACCACGGCGATGAACAAGACGGTGAGGATGTCCTCGGCGATCTCGATCTGGTTCAAGGCAGCGAAGACGCCGACCACCCAGATCGCACCACCTGCTATGCGAGACAAGTTCCTACCGTAAGACTGCTCGCTCAATGTCGTGCGAACCAGGTCTGCGACTCGGGTTGCAATGGCGCCGGTGACCACCACGATCACGATTGAGATGAACAGACTGGGAAGGAACCCGACAAGGTCGTCGAGAGCGTCTTGAATGGCCGATTCGCCGAATGTGTCAATGGCGAGTTGGAGCACAAGCAGCATCGCCGCCCAGAAGATGACGGTAGCGAGCAGCCGAGAGGGCTCTTTGAGCCCCACTCGAGCGAGCGGGGCTTGCAGACCGGAGCGCTCCATTAGATCGGGGAACCTGATCTTGTCCAACACTCGCTGGAGGACGCGGCGAATGAGCGACGCAACGATCCAGCCCGCCAGGAGCACGGCTAGAGCGGCGATGAGGCGTGGAGCGAACCCGACAAGATCGTTCCAGGCCTCCTCCACCCCCTCGCGCCACTCGATCTCAGCCAATACAGCACCCATTGCAGGCTCCTTTCGACAAGGCCTTGTCCATTCCTCGGCCCGTTGAATGAGAGACGCAGCAGGCGGGCGAAAGTTACAGGGAAAATATGCTGTAACTCTTGGGCCTTGTCTGCGTCCCTAACTAGTGGCTTCGCGATCACCATCAGCGGCACCTGGCTCGGTCTCAGAGCGGGCAGTCGATGGTTTCGAGGAACTGGTGCGCGAGCACGCTTCAGCCATGTACCGGGTGGCGGCCGCGATCGTGCGAGACGCCTCGTTGGCAGAAGACGTGGTGCAGGAATCGATCATCAGCGCGTGGGACAACCTGGACACGTACCGGGGGGAGGGTCCGATTCGCAATTGGCTCTTGCGAATCACCCACAACAAGGCGGTCTCGGTGCTGCGCCGATCGCGCGAGGAGCCATGGGATCCGCAAAAACTTCCCGACCGCCCTGTCGTCGGCCCGGAGCGAAGCGTGATCGACCGCCGCGATCTGGAGGCCGCCACCGCCCACCTAGACGGACTCGACGAGCTGTCTCGGAGCATCTTGGCGCTCCGGGTAGGCCTGGAGATGCCCTACCAAGAGATCGCAGACACACTGGGAATATCACTGGGACAGGTGAAGATCCGCCTGTTGCGAGCACGGCGGTCATTGGCTGCCGCAGTAGAGCGAGGCAACCCATGACCGAGTTGAGAACCCACGACGCATACGTAACCGACCAGCTCGACGTCGACGCCGAGATAGAGGCGCTCGGCATCTCCTTGGGCGAGCTGGACCGGCAGCTGGTCATCGCCGAAGAAGAATCTCCGGAGGTGCTTGCCGGGTTGTGGACACCGGAGCCGGGCCTGGAAAACCGCATCGAGACAAAGGTCCGCGAGCGCTTGCACGCCCGCGAGGAAGCCTGGCTATTGATCGACCTGGTCAATCTGGGTTGGCAGACTGCAAAGGCAGTCTTCGAGCTGGAAATAGAGGATGGTCACCATGATCAATGAGCGCTGGATCATCGCGGCAGCCGCAGTAGGGGGCGGCCTTGTGCTGGGGGCTTTGATCGGCTCGGTATTGCGCCGATGGCTGTCCCGAGATACCCGCCGACCGATGCTCCAAGAAATCGCCGGAGCGGCCAGCGTTTTCGTGTTCTGGCTGGCCACCGCGACCGGGGCAATCGTCGCCATGGCCGCCACCAGCCCCGACACGCTCCGCCCCATCCCCAGCGACATCTTGAGCTGGATGCCCAACGTGCTGGCCGCCGGCCTCATCCTGTTGGCCGGCTATGCGCTGGCCATCGCCGTTTCCGGGTCGTTGAGCCGCGGCTTCCTGCGAGCCACCGGCCAGCGAAGCCGACTCGCAGAGCGAACGATGCGAAGCGCCGTCATCGCCGGGTCGGTGATCGTCGCCCTCGGCCAACTCGGCGTCGAAACCACAATCCTCATCGTGCTGACCGGTGGCGCGGCAGCAACCGCAGCTCTGGCCATAGGCCTTCTCGCCGGCCTCGGAGGCCGCGACGTGGCTTCCTCCATAGCGGCAGGGCGGGTGCTCAAGCCCGACCTAGCAGAAGGCCAAATTCTGCTCATCGAAGACGAAGAACTGATAATCGTGCAGCTACGACCAGCCACAGTCGTTCTTGTGAACTCCGCAGGCAACCGCATCGTCATCACCTACACCCGCCTGCTTGAACACCAGGTCATCATTCGACCCGACGATCCCGATATCTCCCCATAAGCCACGAACGACGCAAACTCTACGCCCGGTCGAACGCACTCCGATCGACTTGAAGATCTCGCACGATGGCCCGAATGGTTCCGGACCGCAGGTCTTTTCCGCCCCAATTTGGGATCGTGGTCCGTGTGCCGCTGGCAGGGTTCCGCCAGATTTCATGAGAGCCACGTGACTGGCGGTCGAACTCGCAGCCAAGGGCACGCAACTTTCGGGTGAGTTCCCGATAGGTCAAACCGCTATTACAAGCTCGCCAGCAGCCGTAATGGCAGCGGGAAGTGGATCACCGTGGTGTTCGCAAGACGCAATAAAGTCCGCCGTAACGCCTTCCAAATTGAACAGAGCCTCTTCGGCGGTCTTACCCCATGCTCGGCAACCCGGAAGCACAGGCACTTCCGCAAGGTACATATCCTCGGTTTCCTCGGAGGGTGCCTTCAGCGTGTAGGGCAGCTTGTACTGCTTCGGCATCACTGACGCTCCCGCGGCCTGAAAGAACTCACACCCAGAAGATACCGCGCTGGGTTGCGACTTGGTACTGCTTCTCAGGTCCTGAATCGGTGCCTGAGGTGGGCTTGGCGGGTGGCTAGGTCGGCGGCGTGCTCTTGGGGGGTGACGGCGGGGTGGTCATCGGGGAGGGCGGCGGCCACGTCGGCGAGGGGGACGACCTCGGTGGTGGGGGCCATGGGTTGGTCGCCGGTGGGCCAGAACCAGCGGAGGGTGCACAGGCCGTTGCGGCGGTTGGCGTTGTCGAGCCAGTTGGCCACGCGGGGGTCGGTGCCGCACACCACGTAGCGCACCTTGCCGTCGGAGGAAACCGTGGTCTGGGTCTGGTTGCGACAGGAGATGTGGGCGTAGGTGTCGACCAGCTCGAACGTGCCCATCATGTAGATCTGGGCGCCCCAGTAGTGAGCCTCGGGCACCTCGGCGGTCACGATCAGGGCCTGGTCGGGCTCTAGATCCCAAAAGCAGAACTCGTAGCGGGCCATGGACAGCCCCTTGGACACCTCCAGAGTGCGGTTAGTGAAGGTGTTGTCGATGCGCTCGGCCCGGTTCATCACCATGTAGGCGTTCCACCGCTCGATGGAGTCGGTCATCTGCATCATGGCCCGGCGCACCCGGTTGGCGAAGGTGGGGCCGTCGAGCACGGGAGCGGGCTCAGGGTCGAGGCACTCGATGGTGAAGAAGGCGGGCTCATCGGCGGTCCAGTCGAAGTAGTACTCCCGGATCGACGCCGACAGCACCCCCTCGGGAATGGCCACCGCGCCGGGCTCATCGCCGCCCAGCAGGATCTCGAAGTCGTCGTGGCGGGCGAGGCCCAGGTCGTGGGCGGTGATGGTGGCCTTGGTGCCCCAGATGTCGTTGTGCATGAACCCGGCCCGCAGGGCGATGATGAAATCGTCGCACCCGTGCATGTTGCCGGTGATGCGGTAGCGGCGACCGGGCTCGATGCGGGCGTGGCGGTACACGTTGTCGGCGTTGGGTCCGCCCCACTGGACGGTCAGGTCGTTCTGGCGGTTGAAGAACGGGCGGGTGGGGTCGGCGTGGAATACCTCCCAGCCCAAGAACGCCTCCACGTTGTCAGCCAGGTGCTCGAGCATCTCCATGTCGCCGCCGTCGTCCGTTGGATAGGGCGGGGCGACCACCTCATGGCCCATCCGCTTGAGCAGGTCGCACCACTCATCCCAGGCTTCTACCGCGGCACTGATGTCGCTCATGGCGTGAAGCTTGCCAAGAAGGGCTCCACCGCGGCCAGAAAGCCGGGGGTGTTCTGGCCGTGGACGTTGTGGCTGCAATCGGGCACGGTCACCAGTTGGCCGTTGGGCAGGGCATCGGCGAACCGCTCGGCGGCCTCTTCGGTGAGCACCCAGGAGTCGGCTCCCCGCACCAGCAGCACCGGCTGGGCAATTCGCTCGGCGTCCTCCAGGGTGAAGCGGTCGCCGGCCCGGCGGTGCTCGGCACCGTGGGCCAGCCGGGGGCCGTGGTCCACTTTGGAGATGTAGGTGCCGTCGACCCGTTGGAGCAGGTTGTACTTGACCGTTCGCTCGATGTGCTCCCGGCTTCGATAGGGGTCGTACTTCTGCACCGCGGCCACGAAGTCGTCCAAGTCTTGGAACTCCCGGTTCTCGGTGACAAAGGTGCGGATCACTTGGGTGCCGACCTCGGAGATCTCCGGGCCGATGTCCACCAACACGATGGCCTTGGCCAGCTCCGGGTGGTCGAGGGTGAGGCGCATGGTGTTCATGCCCCCCATGGAGTGGCCCATCACGATGGGGTCGGTCACCCCGAGCGCCTCGCAGAAGGCGGCGGCGTCGGCGGCCATGGCCCCCGAGGAGTAGTCGGCGTCGCGGGCCCATTCACTGTCGCCGTGGCCCCGCTGGTCGAGGGCCAACACGTGGTAGCGGTCGGCCAGCGCCAGGCTCACCAAGTCCCAGGAGTGGCACGACTGATTGCCGCCGTGGAGCAGCAGCACTGTGGGGGCGTCGGGGCTGCCCCACTCGGAGAAGTGGAATCGATGATGGCGGGCCACGATGTTGCGGGACACATAAGAGATGTTTGAGCCGTGGGCGATGCCCAGGTCGGCGGCGCTGGTACACAGGCTCTCGAACTCGGCGTTGGCCGTCATGTCCAGCGGCTCGACGGTGTCGGCGAACTCGTTGAAGTGCATCAGCCCTTCCCTTCCCTCAGATCGGCGTAGAAGTACTTCACCAGCTCGTTGAACACGTCGGCCCGCTCCCACTGGAGGAAGTGGCCGCATTCGGGGATCACCACTGGCCCCACCCGGTTGGCGAAGGAGATCTCGCAGCGTTTGGGGAAGTCCTTGGGCACGATCTGGTCGTCGGGGCCGTACAGGATGAGCGTGGGGGCCTGCACCTGAGTGCCCATCATGGGCGGCTCGGTCATCGGCCGGCCGTACTCCAGCTGGTACACCGACCAGCCCGAGGCCAGCCGCTCCAAGTCGGCAAACGGCTCGGTCATGAAGTCGTAGTCGTCCTCTTCGAAGGAGTACTGGGAGGCCAATAGCCGATGCTCATAGAAGTCTTTCACGTAGCGACGGCAGCGCTCGGGGGTGTCGAGCTCGGCTCGCAATTTGTCGGGGTCGCGGCCTTGGCGGATGCGATAGTCGCCGGTGGGCCCGTGGGGCAGCGGGTTCAGCGACAGTCCCCGCTCGGTGTACCAGTCGACCTGGTCGACGATGAAGGGGGCCACGGTGTTGAAGAACACCATCCGCTCTGCGAACTCGGGCCAGCGGTTGGCCATGTCCACGATCACCGCGCCGCCCACGTCACCGCCCAGCAGCCCGACCCGCTGGTGGCCGAGCACGTCGTGAACCAGGGTGTGGATGTCGCGGGAGTACAGCACCAGGTCGTACTGGTCGTTTTCAGAAAGGTCGGAGTCGCCGTAGCCCCGCAGGTCGGGAACGATCACCTCGTAGCCGGCCTCGGCCAGCGGGATGATGTTGCGCCACCAGATGCGCTTGGTCTCGGGATAGCCGTGGACCAGCACCAGGGGGTAGCCGCCCTCTCCCTCGCGGATGTAAGCCAGCGACAGGTCGCCGTCGACCGGGGCCCGGTGGATGGCGAAGGCATCTCGGGGCGGGGTTGGCGGTTGCTCGGGGCGAATGGGAGGCACGGCCCGGCAGCCTATTCGCTCCCGCACTTATGCCCTGAGGCGGGCGGGATGTTAGGAAATATCAGCCGAAAATCGACAGAGAGGCCGACATGGAGTTTGGACTTTTCATCCAGGGATACGTCCCCCAGCACCGCCGGGACGTCGATCCCGACGCCGAGCACACCGCGTTCATGGAGGAGCTCGACCTGGTGATCGCGGCCGACAAAGCGGGGTTCAAGTACGTGTGGCTGCCCGAGCACCACTTCCTCGACGAGTACTCCCACATGTCGGCCAACGACGCCATCGCCGGGTATCTGGCGCACGCCACCGAGCGCATCCACATCGGATCGGGCATCTTCAATCCGCTGCCCCAGGTGAACCACCCGGCCAAGGTGGCCGAGCGGGTGGCCATGCTCGATCACCTCACCGGTGGGCGCTTCGAGTTCGGCACTGGCCGGGGCGCGGGCAGCCACGAGATTCTGGGTTTCCTGCACCGCGAGGGCATCACCGACACCACCGCCACCAAGGAGATCTGGGAGGACGTGATCGGCGAGTTCGCCAAGATGTGGACCCAGGACACCTACGAGGGCTACGAGGGCAAGTTCTGGTCGCTGCCGCCCCGCAAGGTGCTGCCCAAGCCGTGGGGCAAGGGCCACCCGGCCATGTGGTACGCGGCGGGCAACGTGACCAGTTACGCCATGGCCGCCCGCAAGGGCCTCGGCGTGCTCGGCTTCTCGGTGGGGGCGCTCGACGAACTGGCCCCGGTGCTGGAGGCCTACAAGCGCGACATCGTCAACGCCGAGCCGGTGGGGGCGTTCGTGAACGACAACCTAATGGTGACCACCGGGGCGTTCGTGGCCGAATCCGACCAAGGGGCGGTGGACCACGCGCTGCGGTCGTCGATGACCTACCTCCAGTCCAACGTGTTCCGCTACCACGACACCTTCCCCCGCCCCGAATGGGTGCCGCCGTGGCCTCAGACCATCCCGATGCCCAGCGCCGATGACCTGTGGGAGACCGTGGGCCAGCCGGGCAGCGTGATGGGCGACCCCGACCAGGCGCTCAAGGCCTGCCAGCAATGGGCCGACGCGGGGGCCGACCAGCTGGTGTTCGGCATGGGCTCCAGCGAACGGGCCGACGACCTGAAGACCATCGAGCTGCTAGGCAAGCACGTGATCCCCAAAATCGACACCGATCCGGTACACCGCACCACCCGCCTGCGCGAGGCTGCTGCCTAGCGCCACTGAGAAAGAACACCCGAAAGCACCCAGAAAAGAGGCTGACATGGAATTTGGAGTCTTCATCCAGGGGTATGTGCCCCAGTTTCGCCGGGAGGGCGATCCCGAAGCCGAGCACAAGGCGCTGATGGAGGAGCTTGAGCTGGTGATTGCGGCCGACAAGGCCGGGTTCAAGTACGTGTGGCTCACCGAGCACCACTTCCTCGACGAGTACTCCCACCTGTCGGCCAACGACGCGGTAGCTGGCTATCTGGCCCATGCCACCGAGCGCATCCACATCGGGTCGGGCATCTTCAACCCTCTCCCCCAGGTGAACCACCCGGCCAAGGTGGCCGAGCGGGTGGCCATGCTCGACCACCTCTCCGGAGGCCGCTTCGAGTTCGGCACCGGACGGGGCGCGGGCAGCCACGAAATCCTCGGCTTCTTGCACCGGGAGGGCATCACCGACACCACCGCCACCAAGGAGATCTGGGAGGACGTGATCGGCGAATTCGCCAAGATGTGGACCCAGGACACCTACGAGGGCTACGAGGGCAAGTTCTGGTCGCTGCCACCCCGCAAAGTACTGCCCAAGCCATGGGGCAAAGGCCATCCGGCCATGTGGTACGCCGCGGGCAACACCACCAGCTATGCCATGGCCGCCCGCAAGGGCCTCGGCGTGCTCGGCTTCTCGGTGGGAGAGCTCGCGGAGTTGGCCCCGGTGCTGGAGGCGTACAAGAACGAGATCGGCAACGCCGAGCCGGTGGGGGCGTACGTGAACGACAACATCATGGTGACCAGCGGGGCGTTCGTGGCCGAGACCACCGAGGAAGCGGTTGACGCCATCATGCGGTCGTCGATGGCCTACCTCCAGTCCAACGTGTTCCGCTACCACGACACCTTCCCCCGCCCCGAGTGGGTGCCGCCGTGGCCCCAGACTCTTCCCATGCCCACTATCGAGGAGGCCCAGGGGATGATCGGCCAACCGGGTGCCGTGATGGGCAACCCCGACCAGGCGCTGAAGGGCGCTCAGGCTTGGGCCGACGCGGGAGCCGACCAACTGGTGTTCGGATTGGGCTCGGCTGATCGGGCCGACGACCTCAAGATGATCCAGCTCATGGGCGAGCACGTGATCCCGAAGATCGACACCGACCCGGTGCACCGCACCACCCGCCTGCGCGAAGCTGGCTAGGTGGCAGGAGAGCTCAAAGGACATCCCAACGCCGTCATCGACGTAGACGACGGGATCATCACGGTCACCCTCGACCGGCCCGACAAGCTGAACGCCATCAGCCACGATATGACCGCGGCTCTATGGGAGGCCGTGCTGGCGCTGGGCGACCGCGACGATCTGAAATGCCTGGTGATCACGGCCAAGGGCCGCTATTTCACCGCCGGACAAGACATCTCCAGCCCGGCGGGCAACCGGCCCGGCGACCCCGAGACCATGCATCAGCACCCCGGCTGGAACTTTCGCCGGGACTACCGCAGCCACCATCTGCTGTATGACGAGATGGAGGCGGTGGAAAAGCCGGTGATCATGGCCATCCAAGCGCGGTGTTTGGGGGCCGGGGTGGAGATGGCCGGGTCGGTGGACTTCCGGTTCTGCACCCCCGAGGCATCGTTCCTGCTGCCGGAAGTGAAGCTGGGAGGCATCGCCGGCAGCGGGGGCACCAGCAGGCTGACCCGGCTCATTGGCCCGAGCTGGGCCAAGTGGATGGCTATGGCCACCATGGAGGTGGATGCGGAGCAGGCTAAGTCGATCGGCCTGGTACACGAGGTGTACCCGGCGGAATCACTGATGGACGAGGTGTACGCGTTCTGCCGCCACCTGATGTCTCTGCCCACTGAAGCGGTGGGGCTGGCCAAGATGGCAGTGGACGTACACGCCGACGTGACCGACCGGAACATCCAACGGCAGTTCGACCGCGTGACGGTTTACTCCACGCAGGCGGCGTTCGAAGCCTCGATGGAGAAGTTCGGGTACGACAAGGACGAGAACGCCTAAATCTTGAACAACCGCCGGGCGTTGGTCTCGGCCAATTTGCGGGCAACGTGCTCGGCCATAGGAGCGGTGGTGTGTTTGAGGGACTCCATGCTGTTGGGGAAAAGGGTGGACTCGTGGGGGTAGTCGGACTCCCAGGTGATGTTGTCCTCGCCGATCGCGTCGAGGGCGGCGATAGCGGTGTCGTCGCGCAGCATGCACACCGTCATGTGCTCGGCGAAGGTCTCCCGAGGGGGGCGCTCAGCGGGAAGCTGCACCCGGAAGTTGTCGAACACGTCGCTCGACTGCTCCAAGAGGTAGGGGGCCCATCCGGCCCCGCCCTCGGAGAAGGCGACCTGAATGGACCGGTGGCGGTCCAAGATGCCGGAGAACAGCCAATCAGAGCAGGCGATCATGGAGTTGGCGCCCACATAGGGCAGCACCGTGCACGGCGGGGCGTCGTCGGACGACTTGATGAGCTTGGACGATGAGCCTATGTGCAGGCACACCACCAGGCCGGTCTCGTCCACCGCGGCCCACAGCGGCTCCCAATGGTCGGTGAACACCGACGGCAGGCCCAGCGAGGTGGGATTCTCCGAGAAGGCCACCGCCCGGGCGCCCATGGCCGCGGTGCGCCGTACCTCCTCGGCAGCGGCCGCCGGATCCCACAGCGGCACCACAATCAGGGGAATGAGCCGCTGGGGGTCGGTGGCACACCACTCCTCCAAAATGAAGTCGTTGTAGGCCCGCACGCACAGCGCGGCGAGTTCGAAGTCTTGGCTGACCACGAAACGGTGGCCGGCGAATCGGCTGAAGTCGGGGAAGTTGACCTGGGCCCAGATGCCGTCGAGGTCCATGTCGTCGAGGCGAGCCGAGGGGTCGTAGCAGCCGGGGCGCATCTCGCTGAACCGGGCCACGCCCAGCGGGTCGTCGTCGAATCCCGGAAGGGTGCGGGTGTTGCCCCGCACCGTTTGGACCACCTGGTCTTCGTACAGCCACGCCTCGGTGCCGTTTTCCAACTCGACGACTCGGGGGCCGCGGTCGCGGTACGCCGCAGGCAGGCGGCTCTGCCACAGGTGGGGCGGCTCGATGATGTGGTCGTCAACCGATATGGGCTTGACGTCGGGCGGAAGCATGGACGCCCCAGGATAGTGTTCAGGTGTGATTAGCCGAATGTGGGCTCTGTTGCTTGTGGCGGTTCTTGTGATAGCTGCCTGCGGCAACGACGCAGAGGAGCCTGAGGCGGCCGTGGTGGAGACCGTGGACTTGGACGAGATTCCAACGGTCACCGCCCCGACGGCGACACCGACCCCGATGCCCGCCACTCCGACCCCAACTCCTGAACCAACCGCTATCCCCTTCCCAGAGCTGCTGGTGTGGCCCAGATTCGAGCCGGAGGCGTGGCCGCGCACCCCTGATGAGGCAGCGGCGGGCTTCGCTCAGCAGGTGGCTCGGGGAGAAAGGGCCGCCGAGCCTCGTCCGGCTGCCCAATCCGGCACGAGCGCCACCGCCGAGCTGCCCAGGCTGGGCGAGGACGGCTCGCCGTTCGGGATGGCCACAAGAATCCATATGCAGCAAGTTCAACTTGACGACGGATCGCTGGCCTGGGTGGTGATCAGCGCCCAGTCGGACGACATCGTGGTGGACTCCCCCATGGTGGGCGACCTGCTCGCTGGCGGCACCGTGGTTGTGGGTGAGGGCAACGGCTTCGAAGGCACGATCGTGTTCCAAATCGAGGACCAGGACGGTCTTTTGGGCCTGGCCCTGGCCCAGGGTGGAGCACTCGGCCAAAACCTCCCGTTCGAGACCCAGCTGCCTTTCAACGAGCGCCCCGCCTCCGGCGACTGGGCAACCTTGACCGGCTTCGATAACTCCGCTGCAGACGGCAGCCTCTCCGCCCTAACCATGCTCCCCATGCGACTGGTGGACGGTTCGTAACCGAGTTCTCATCGCATCCAGTCAGTCCTCAAACGACTCATAAGCGGCGGCGCGTTGTGTTGGAGTGAGCACTCCGGCAAACGGCGTGACCTGACGGAGATCTCGCCCGTGCTCACTGGGGTCGAGCATTCGGGCAACGATCTGATCGGTAGTCCCATCAAGAATTCGCTCCCACTCATCCAGCAGCCAAGTGGCATGGGGATTGAGCGAACGCATCCGGGAGATATTGCGGCGAGCATTGCCTATGACCTCGTCTTCCCGTTTCCTCAATTCTCGGGAGATCGCGGTGTGGAGAACCAGGCTTCTCGCCTGATCGCGAGTGAGCGGTGTTCCAACTGTCGGATAACAGGCGAGCCCCACAGAACGAGCCATCCGCTCTACAGTGCACCACGTCGGACTCTTTGCGCCAGCTTCGTAGGCAGCAACCGTGGGTTGTGAGGTCCCAGCAGCATCAGCCAACTGACGCTGAGTCATGCCAACCACCGCCCGGATGGACTGTACGGGGTTCATAGCCAGAATATATCTGAATAGATATATATACCACTCATCCCCTGTTGGACTCAGAGACTTCGTTTCCAGGACTGGCGTTGCAGATGCTCGCCCGAATGTCAGATGAGGACTTCTGAACTAATCAAACACCTGCCAGCCAAACCACAGCATTCCATTTCCAGAAGACCCGTAACGGGATCTTTCGTCAATAGACGGATGGTGGTTTCAAATGCGCAGGACGTTGATTGATGCGTTTGCCATATCGGCAAGCTCTCGGAGCCGTCCTTCGACCTCGTCACTGCTGGCGATTGTGATCAGGGTGGTCTGGTTGATGTGAGTGACGTCACCGTCGTCTACGCGTTCAGCGAGGTCGCTGAGGAGTTGGAAGAGGCGGTCTGCCTCTTGGGGGCCGACGTTGGTGTTCAAACTGATGGTGATCTGCATATGTCCGGCTCGCGGCTCATCCTCGGTGGAGGTCGTCGGCTCTGGCTGGGGTGTTCCTGTCGAGGAGCCGGATTGGGTTTCCTGGCTGCTGTGCTGGCTCGGTTGGGGCACCGTCCGAAGGTTGGCATTGGCACTTACGTTTCCGTTCGCCGCAGGTTGGGCAGGCGCTCGTTGAATGCGGATACTTTGAGATCCAAGATTGACGTCGCCAACATGCCCGACCATGTAGACCTCGCCGTCGGCATTGGCCAGCTCAACATCGCCCGATGTGATGGCGGTGTAGATGGCAGCTGCGAGCTCGCCCGTCCCGGTCGGCAGGAGTGGCTTGTGCGGGTCGGACCAGAAGCTGTCACGTATTTCCGAAAGAGGGCGCCCGTAGTCGTTGTCGCGGAGGTTGTGCAGCAGGGCATTCTTGTCGAATTCCGACGGGCGGTAGGCCTTGGATTCCTCGCGCAGACAGCCCCAGACATCGGCACCGTTGAGGGCGGTCTGAGTGTCGCTGTTCACCCGAATGAACTTCGCCTCGCGGTCGTGGTCTCCCTTGGGGGCGAGAAAGACGATGTGCTTGTAGCAGAGCCGTACTTTGCGGTCGAGTTGGTCTTTGGCGTCCCGTGCTTCTTGGCGTGCCCGCTTGCTGGTGTCCTCGTCGGCTTGCACTGCGGGCAGGTCGGCTACTCGTTCGCGGGCAAGCCATTCGGCGGCGAGTCCGCGGGCCTGGGAGTGAAGTGCGGTATTGGCGCATGCGAACACTGCCGATGACGCCCATTGAACACTCATTGCGTCCGGGCCAAGACCCATTGCTGCGGTTATTGCCTCGCGTGCGGCGGTGTCGTCGCCATTGAGCAGCGAAAACCAACGCGAGTCCAAGATAACCAACCGGGTCTTGTGCTTGCGGTCAATGCCTGCCCTCTCGATAGCTCCGAGGCACCCGTGCGCGGTCACACCCTCAAGGGGCACTGCGTCGCCTTCTGCTCGGATGATCTCGCTGAACGGGCCATCGGTGGCGAGTTCGAAAGCTCGCTCGGTAATGGCTCTATCGCGGTCGGCATCGCTCACGGCCTTCTTCTCGGCTCGGGTGAGCATGGCCAAGGTCTTGCGAGTCGCGAAGAACCATCGCTTCGGAACCGATTTGCCTTGACCAGGGCTGTGGTCAACCGAGGCGAGACCTTCATCGGGGTCGAACAACGATTCAGCCACTGCTTCGGCGTCGCCTGGCCCGTAGGCGTTGCTGGGCACGAAAGAAGCGGCGTGGAGTTCGGCCTCCGTCGCTCCTCTCGTACCGGCGGGACGCGGGCACAACGACCGCACGAACAGGGCTGTGGCCATCCGCTCAGCAGCAGACGGATTGTTCTCGGTCCATCCAAGGTTCGGGTCACGGGTCTCGTCGAGGAGGCGGGCTGAGCCGCGGTCGGGATTGTGAGGATCGGCTATGTCAGTTCCAGCGACCTCACGCAGATTGGCCTGGGTTCGGTCGTCAGCCACGAGGCCGGAATGCAAAAGCGAGTCCCGAAGCAAGGGAGATCGGAGGGTAAGGTCGCCGCTGTCGATTAGAAGTGGCGCCCACTGCCCGTGCTGGGCTCGGCGGGCCTGCTCGTAAGCCGCAGCAGCGAACACCCTGATCGTGGACCGCACCCGCTGGAAACCGGCCTGGTGGGACCACTCGTTCTCGGCAAGAGCAATGAGCGCTGGGTGGAACGGATAGCAGCGGGAAACCTGCTTTGCGAACTCCCGATCTGCGTAGACGCCGTCGAGCTTGTTGAAGACCTTGCTCCGCCAAGTTCCACCCATCGCGTCGAGGTAATGCCTAGAGACTTGATCGACGGCATGGTCAGAAGGCCGTCCGTCGAACAGCCGCCTCTGGATGATCTCAGCAAAGTCTCCGCCAGATGTAACGGCGGTTGTGCGGGCATTTCGCTCCAGCAGAGCTTCGAGCTCGTTTCGAAGCTCTTTGCCCTCGTCGGTCAAGGCCATGTCGTCGTTCTCAGATGCGATCATCACCACGACGGCAGCGCAATTCGAGACGTCATTCACGACATCGAGCAACGCCCTCATAAAGGCCATGTCAAGCACCGCCCCGGCATGATCGGCCGCAGCCGCGACCCGTAAGTAGTCCATGACCTCGTCGATCAGGACCAGCACCGGTCGTCCGGTTGATCTGAGCGCCTCGGCGAGCTTGGCCTTGTTCACAGTGTGGTCCTTGAACTCGGTGTAGCGGTCGTAGTCCTTGTCGAACAGCCGCCACAAGAATCTCTCGCCAAGCCGGTCAGCTGGGCCAAAGTCTTCTTCTGTGGCGGTCGTGTTGTCGCAGTCCAAGACGACACAGACCGGATTGCCTAGGTCATCTTGAACCTTGCCTCTTCCGGCGATTTCGTCCGCTTCGGCTATCACCATGCGGCCAAGTTCGGTAGCGGCAAGCTCGCTGGGATGGGCGGCGAGATGCCACAGGCCGATCAGCCCGTGGGACTTACCGCCGCCCATCGCCTGATCCAATCGCCAGACTGCGCCCGTTTGAGTCGATTCCGGGACGCCGAGCCGCACGGCTACCCGTCCCATGATCCCCACCAGGCCGCCGGTCGGGTGGGTGATCTCTCCGAAGTACTCGGGCGACGCATAAGGGGTGCGGCCCGCACCGACCCCTTCTTTGCCAAAGACTGCGTTGTGCAGCGACATCTGCACGTCGTCGACCGCTCCGTCACTGCTGACGACCTCGGAGCGAAGTTGCACAGCCTCCCACCACGGAGTGACGGTTGCATCTGAACTCATGTCGCCTGCCTTTCGTCTCCCTAGAAAAGAGTTGCTTCTTTATCTCTGGCCGCTTCTTGCCGCTGCTCGCGTTCCTTCTCCGAGCGAGTTCGGGTTGCCCGTTGGAGTATCAGGTCGCGGTTGCGGACCGTCCATGTCCATGTTTGTCCGTCGGGGTCGCCTTCACCCACAAGACGGGCCAGTTCTGCCATCGCGGCCCACAGCATTTGGTCGTTTTCCCTGTCCAAGCGGTGCAGCGCGTTGGCGGTGTCTTCCAGTGAGCGGCCCTCAGCGGCAACTGCGAGGGCGATGTCAATGACATCGCTGCCCGGATGCAAGTCGATTCCGGCTGCCGCCTCTGATCCGAGCGCCAGCCGCACCCCGCCACCTTCTGTCACCGTCAGTCCTTGGACGTCGGATTCGGACATGTCATAGGAGAGGCGCTGCCATCGGGCTTCGGACGCGGCGGCTTTGTCCCGGCCGTGCTGGCGAGCCCACGCCAGGGCAAAGCGGGTGCGGGCGTCGAAATCAGCGAGCCGGAAGGCGCTGATGCGCACATCAGCCGCTTCCTCCACTGCCTTGTGGGCCAGGCCCAAGAAGTGCTCGATCTCCACTGGTCGGCCAGCAAAATCGCGCACTTCGTCATATCGGCCAGCTACTTCCATCGCCGGTGCTATTGCCGCCATGCGCTGGTCGGAGTCGGCGAGACCATCAGCCGTCCATTCAGGCACGCGCCGGGCGATTTCTGCCCGGATCTCATCATCCACCGCCCGTACATCACCAACAGGTCGGCCCGAGGGCACAGGCCAGCAGGCCATGACAATCGTGATCGTGTTGTCGATGTACTCACCGGTCTGCTTGCCGCCCTTCTCGGTGCTGCACGGCCAAGAACCCGTGAGCACGAGACCAGCATCGGCTATGGCAGTAAGGACTCTGACCCAAGCGTCTGGATCACCGTGGCCGAATACGATGGTCACTACTCCCTCCGGGGTCGTTTTTCGGCGGGCCTGTTCGAAAGCCTTGGTGATACTGGATTTATAGTGGGCCTCGTCGCGGTGATCGTCGTCATCAATCGTGGTGAATTTGATGACCGCTTCGTTTGTCTTTTCTTGCAGTCCACCGGGATCGGCGGTGGTTCCGAACCATGACAATGCGGTGTTGAGTGCTCGTTTCAACCAGACGTACATAAGGTCAGATGAGTCGCAGTAGTTGATCATCGCATCGTAAGGAGGGTCGGTCACTACCGCATCCAACAGGCCGTCTGGCAACGGCAGTTCCATCGCCGAGCCGCGCTGGATTACAGCTGGGAGCCCATGGACTCTGCCTTCAATTTGCTTGCCGAGGTTTCGGATCGTATGAGTCGCCAGCGAACCCCAAGTGCCAGGACCCTTCCCACACCCAGTCTCGAAGTAGTCGAAGCTATGAGAGATGCCAGAGTCGTTGAAATAGATGTGCCCAGTGTCTTGCCGTGAGATTCCAAGAGTTGCGCTTCGTGTGCTCCGCTTCATACGACGCACAAGATTGGATGCCGCGAAGCCTGCTAGCGCCGCGGTGTAGTCGGTGCTGTTGCCGGCAGCGAGCATTTCGCGAGACATTGTGTCGATGATGCGGGCTAACCGCACGAACCCGAGGGTCTGGCGATCGTTGCACAGTTCTCCCCAACTGCGGTATCCAAAACCGACAGGGCCGATGAATCGAGACAAGCCGGGATCTATTGGCTCGTCTGGAACGGCCGGGAGTCCTGGTCCGAAAGCTGGTTCAGATGCGAGAGTCTTGCTGGCAGAGTCAACTGCCTCTTGCTCAACGGCCGTCGGCTCTCTATAACGCTTACCGACCTCTTCGTCGAGGTCGGCTACGACAAGCATCGCGTCGCCTCTAAAGCCGTCGCGCATCAGTCTCTTTTGTGTATCGAGCGGGTGGGCATGCCCACAAAAGCTGCAGACAGCGGTCTTGCCTTTACGTCCTTTGATTTTCACAAGCGTCGGTTGCGCATCCGGCGGGCCGTCGTGAACTTGTGTTTGGAACGTTCCAACTGTTTTTTCAGGGATGATTCTGTATGACTGGCCCGGATCATCTTTCTTGGGGTTGGGGTTCCTGAGAGCGAGGCTTCCTGTGAACGGAAATCGGGTTCCGCAGTTCACGCAGGGCAGCGTGACGGCACCCACGTATCCCCAGGGGCGCTTGCCTTCCACTACTGGATAAAACTCGCCCATCTCTTCTTCGTAGCGATTCTCAATCAGGTGAAGGATTAAGCGGACGTCTTTCAGGAGTCTCGGTTCTGCGAATCGGTCGGACGGTGAACTCTATCGGTGGTCGCGACGGATCGGCGAGAATGGCAGGTCAGGCTCTGATTCCCAGTCGCGCATCGGGTAGTCGGCCAAGAGCAGGCCTGCGAGGGTGGCGACCGGCGAATAGTCGATGCCCCATGATTGAATGCCGAGCCGGGCGGCGGCAGCGGGGATCATTGCCCGGCCGGAGAACGGGTCGCACATCCGGGCGCCGTTCGGATAGTAACGGGCGAGTTCGTCGCGGAGCTTGGTGTTGGCCGCGTCGTAGCCCTCCATTGCCTGTTTGACAAGTTCCTTGAGCCGATGCTGTTCGCCCGGGTCGTCGGGCCAAGGGATGAGCGAGCAGATCACCGCGGCCTTAGCCTGGGCAAGCGGGCGCGAAGCGAACCAGGTGAACAGGCTCTTTTCCGCCGACCCGGTTCCCCAACCGCTAGCGGATTCCCTTGACACTTCCTCGCAGGGGAACCACCGCTCGATCATCCGGGGTGCCATCAGCCATCTCCTTGCTGGTCTAAGGCTTCTTTGAGCCTGCTACCGGCCAGCCGGTAAACCGACTTGTCTTCAAGCCACTCATGGAATACCTGGACGAGATTCTTCCACTTCCCGTAAAGCCTGCCCTGCCCGTCGATGCAGTTGTCAACGACGTACAGCCAGTACTGGTCGCCCAGCTGAGCGGCCTGGATGAGCTCTCCTCCGGTGAGGCTGATCCCGTCGCTCGAGGCTTTCCCCGCCCGGCCTTTGACTTCGACGCATCGCTGCTCGGCACCTCGGACCGCATGGAGGTCGTAGCCTCGCCCCTCGGTATGCACATCTCGCACTGTCCACTTGTCGCTTTCGAGCATGTGGGTTACGAAGCGCATCGATACCGCTTCGCTGTCCGCCTCTTTGTCGTCGGTGTCCTCTGGTCGGGGCGGTTCAGGTGCGGCAAGAACGTGCGCCCATCCGATTCTGCGGACCTCTCTCCTGGCCACCTTTGCGGCATCTTCGGCGTCTCGAAGACGAGCCTTGATTGCCTCTAGGATGCGGCGACGTTCGCTTTGTCGGAGTTTTTGATCGTCAATGTCTTTGGTAAGCGCATTTGGAAGCCAGTCCAGCTGTCTCGATAGTTCGGATCGCCAGCTGGCGAGCTGCTCGGATCTGCGACCGCGTTCGGTTTCGGCTTCTTGGTCGGCCCTCTTCATTGACGCCTGGTCGGCTTCGGGATTCAGCGGTACCGGCGTTGCGTTCTCTGCGGGTGTGAGGTTGGGCAGTATCTCCCATGAGACCCTGTGGGCTTGCCCTGACTGGTCGACGAGGACCAGCCAGGACCGGGCGGCTGGGCGGGGCCGCCGCTGGGAGCTGTCTGCCCCCTCGGTGATGTCGCATTCAAAGACGAACAGGGTGTAGTCATGTTGGACGGTACGGTCGCAAAGTACTGCTCCCTGCCACATTTCTGGTGACACGCAGTCCCGCATGGTTTCGACGAGGGCAGTAAACGCCGGGTCGCTCGGGCCGAGCATGGCCGATTGGGCAGCCCGGGGATTGCCGTCCTCGACGGCTTGCTGGCGTAGGTCGGCCCGGGTGGCGACCAACGCCTTGTCCCCGGATGCACCGAGCGCTTCGGCGATGCCGTACCTGCGCCTGCCGGGCGGTTCTGAGATGTAGTAGAAACCCTCGTCGCGGATCGGCACTTTTTCCAGGGTGATCAGCGACCCATCTTCGGCGCGGGACAAGAAGCGCTCGACGATAACCGGGTTAACCCGGGCGATACGGTCTTCGTGGCGGGCGGTGTTGGCTGCGTCTACATCGATCTGGCTGCTCAAGGACCGGAGTTCGTCGTAATACTCGTCGCGGGCGCGCCTGATCTCGTCGACAGTGGGAATGCCGAATTCTGACTCAGCGACCGTGCCGGGACCGTACAAGAGATGCATGAGCCTTTCGTGGCCGCCGACTTCGAAACGGGCAAGCTCCATGATCGCGGCAAGGCTGTCGAACATCTTGCCGCCGAGTTCGTTGGCCGCTTCTACGAGCCTCTCCAGCAGCCGCCAGTGGGCGTCCCCCTCGCGTGTTCCCTGAGCGACCAAGTTGTAGAGCAGAACCTTGTGCTCCTGGCCAATGCGATGAATGCGGCCCATTCGCTGCTCCAGCCGGACAAGCGACCATGGGATGTCCCAGTTCACCAGCACATGCGCTGCCTGTAAGTCGATGCCCTCATTGCCCGCGTCGGTGGAGACAATCACCTCGAAGCGACCACCCATGAAGTCGGCCTGTAGCTTCGCCCGCTGCTCGTGGTCGTCGGCACCTGAGTAGCGTTCGGCAGTGAAACCTGTCTTGCGGAACTCGCCGACCAGCCAGTTGGCGGTGTCGGCGTACTCGGTGAACACCACTAGCTGCTGGCCTGACCCGGGGGCGATCCCGTTCTCAGAAAGGCATCCCATCATCGGCGCCCACTTCGACGGAGCAGATCCCAACTCCAGCTGCCCTGAACCGAGGCCTACCCTCTCCATTTGTGCCAACAGCCCATTGATCGCACGCTTCTCGGCGCGGGCATCGAGCGAACCAGCCGCTGCGATCTGCTCTTCGCGGGCGTCCTCGTCCACATCGTCCTCCCCGTCGGCGACAGGGCCGCTGCCGGTGCCCATCCTGTCGGCCCGTCGGCGGAGTGTCTCGGCCAGCGCGTGCAGCGATGAAGCGGCCCGTTTGCCATACACCATCGCCGCCTGCTGTCGGCCCATCGGCTCGAAGAACTCGTGGACCAGATCCTGGGCTGCATCGTAGAACTGTTGTTCGACCGGGCTCATCTGCACTTTGATGTTCCGGGCCTCGCGCTCTTTGAACAGTCGGCTCCTGGTGTCGTAGTCGACCAACTCTTCCTTCATCCGGCGCAAGAAATGGAGCGGTCCCGGCGACAAGGTGCGAGCGAGTTGCCCACCCCCGCCGTCAGCGCGGCGCTGCCCGGGACCCCCTGCGGCTGGCCGGGGCATAGAGGGGAACACGTCCGGATCGACCAAGTGGAGTAGTTCGCGGAAGTACCATTCGTCGCCGCGGTGAGGCGTCGCTGTCAAGAACACGGCGTTCGGGACGCCTGTGGAAAGCTCTCGGCCCACTCGGTGGAACGTCTCAGCAGTGGGAGTCATCCGATGCGCCTCGTCAAAGATGACCGCATCCCATCCCGCATTGTCCGGCCGCAGCGCTTCGCGTACAGCAGGGTTTACGGCGGCCAAGTTCAACGAAACCACCCAGGTGTCATCAGCGGACCCGGCGAGGGCTTGCTGGCGGATCGTCTCTGCTGTGACCTCCCGCAGACCGCCGCCGAAGAACCGCTCAAAGTCGGCCTGCCATTTGATGACCAGATGGGCGGGACAGACCACCAGGCAGCGCTTGACCCGTCCGAGCCTTTGCGACTCGCGTAGCCACAAGCCCGACATGATCGTCTTGCCCGTCCCCGGCTCGTCGGCCAGCAGGAACCTCAGGAGCGGCTGCGGGAGCATCCGGCTGTACACAGCATCCATCTGATGCGGGAACGGGCGCAGCGGCACAGACGCCAGTACCGTCGACCGGGCCGACCGGGCGGAGTCCATCATCCACTCAGCCCACAAACCGGCGATCACCCTGTCTGGGTCCGCTCCGCCATCCTCGAAGATCACCTCAACTTGCTCGACTTCTTGTGCTGTAAAGCTCTCTTTTCGGTATCCCCCTGGAATGGAGGCATCTACGAGGAACAGATCCAATCCGACGCCGGGTCTTGGAATAGCCGCTTCTACCGTCTCGATGCCGGTACCGCCCGGTAGCCTGACCCTTTGGCCGCGCTCGAGTCCGCCTACTTGCAGATCGGCAAACCCGGGGTCGGTCACCCTGTGCCCTCGCAGGCGGTCGTCAGATTGCAGTCTGCTGTTTGGCGGCTGGAACGCGGGTTAACGATCCGTCGATCACAACGGGATGCTGGCTAACTCACGAAGGGCAACACTACTGGCCAGAAAGGGACGCGATGCGGGCCCGGCCTGGACCCTCATCCCGCCCCCTCTTGCTCGTAGGGCTGCTTGTTCCGAAGGGGCTCGACAGATGTTGAGCGGCAGCAGGTCTGCGACTGTCAGGGCCTTGCAAGTTCCGTCTCCCAGGCAGTCGTGAATGACGTTCTTGTCATTGTGAAGTATATAGTGAAGTATGACGAGTTGGTCGAAAGCTCCACCCACACCGTTCGGCGCGGTTGCCCAGCGCATCCAACTTGATCCGGATCCTCTGGTCAATGTGATTGCGCAGGTTCGGTTCGCACCCGTCCTCAGCGTCCGGGATCCGAGTTTCGTCGCGCCGTTCCAAGAAGCGATCCGACACGATTATCCGCTGGCCAGAAGGGATTTGCAGCAGCAGGTCGCGTTGGGGGTGCAGGGCGCTCCCACGCTTGACGAGTCGGTGCTGTGGCGGTTTTCCGATACTGAGTCCAACTGGAAGGTGACTCTGTCCGAGGACTTCGTCTCTCTCGACTGCGGCAATTACACGAACCGACCTGACTTCATAGCCAGGCTGAGCCAAGCGCTCACCGCCGTCGCAGAACACATCCGGCCCGTGCTCACCAATAGGGTGGGCGTGAGGTACACGGACCGTCTCGCCGATCCCGCCAAGCTGGAACGGCTCCAAGAATTTATTCGCCCAGAGATGCTCGGTCTGGGCAGCGCTGGGCTCAGCGGGGGGCACACAGCAAGCGAGATGACCCACGCCGAGTTTGCGATAGGCCGAGTCAGCCTGCTTGGCCGATGGGGGCACCTCCCACCGAACACCACCCATGACCCGTTGATCGAACCCGTGGACGGGCCCAGCTGGGTTCTCGACTTGGATGCTTACACCGCTGTGACAGCCCCTTTCGACGCTGCCTTGTGCGCGGATGAAGCGGAGCAGTACGCCAGCATCGTCTACGGTTTCTTCCGATGGGCGGTGTCGGACGAGTTCTTGAGAGCCCATGGAGCGGAGCTGTGAGCACGGCTGTGGCACCGGCTGCGGCCGAGCCTGACGCTTTTGGCCATGGGGAGGATCCATATGCCCTGAGCGTCACCCGCTTGCTGACCAGCGATCTTTGGCCCGCTGGCCAGTTCCCGCAGCCAGGGGACGGCCCGACGGGCGGAGCACTCATTTGGGGAGTCGGCAGCCCGCAGCAAGAACCTGCCCGCGAGGCGACGTATCTGGTTTGTCTGGCTGGCTTGGCCTTCGGTGGCTCCTGGAATGAGTTGGCGACCCGAGTCGCATCCGATCTATCGACTTCATCGCAGAGCGCTCCCATCAAGGGCATAGGGAGCAACCCTCATCCACAGCCAGCGGCCGTGTCACGTGTTCGGCGAGTCAAAGAAGACACAGGTCTAACATGGGACCAGTTCCGACGACTGTTCGGCGTGAGCCAGCGCTCCGTGCATCTTTGGGCTAGCGGTGCGCGGATGAGCGCACGAAACGAAGAGCGCCTCGCCGACATCGAGCAGGTGGTCAACGCCTTGGGCCTCGCCACCCCCCAGCAGCGCCGAGACATCCTGCTGCGATCTCCGGCAGGGGGCGGCCGCTCGATCTTCCAACGGCTAGTAGGCTCCGCCAGCCAACCAGCACCCGTCGACATAGAGGCACTGACCGAGTCTTCAGGAGCCGGCCCCACCATCCACGGCGACTTCCTTTTTGCTGAGGAGATTGGCGGCAGCGAGGAAGACCGTTGATCGGTGACCGATCCCTTGCCGCAGCCAGGTCTGCCCAATGAACCGCAACTTGCTCAACTCGGCCAGTGGCGACAAGGCGATGTTGTCGAGCTCCGCCAGCAGGTGTGGCTCGCGCACGGAAGTCTGCCAGCAACAGCGGCTTCGGAGCAGAGTGCCGCCGCCGGAAAACTCTTTGCAATACACGAGAGCGCGCCCGACGGCCACGCGGTCCTAACTCAAACATGCGATCTCATGTCCCGCACCGGGCGGGACCGGCCGTTCGTTGCAGTCGCTCCGCTGGTCCAGTTGGATGGTGAGCTAACCGATTTAGCAGCCCGAGGGCGCTTGACCCGCTTCGCCCACGTCCCCACTTATCGGGACGGCGCGTTCTGCGCAGACCTCGACCGGATCACCACCATCGAGACAGGGGTGCTGCTGATGTGTGACCGGGCCAGTAGCCTGGAAACAGACCAGCAGAGACTCGCGTTCTCCCGAGCTGTGGCACGCAAGTTCGACCGGTTCGCCTTCCCCGACGATCTGGTCAATTCGATACAAAAATGGCGAAATCACGTCATCTCCAAGCACGGACGCCAACACAGCCAAGAAGGCGAGCTATACCGGTCAGCCCTCGATGTACTGGTAACGGCAGATCCATCGTGGGAGGCCGAGCGCATACGAGTGACAATCACCGTCTTGCTTCCCGCAGACATTCTGCCCCCAACCGATCCCGATGCCGACCCCGAGGTTGGAGAGGTGGACAGCGTTAACAGGCTCTCGGCCACCGACATAGCCGAACAACTGCTGAGCGGGGAGATCGACATGCGACTGGGAGCGCTGATGTGCAACCGGCTCCAAGACGAATGGGCGCAAAAGTGTGAACCGACCGGTGTGATCGAGACAGTCGAATTCCAACTTCTCGGCACCGCTGACTTGACCGCAGGCGAATACTTGGCTTCGTCCCGGCTCGACCTTGAATTCCTCTCAATCGGCTGACCCGACAAGCCCGGAGAAACCCCTGAGAGCCCGAGAGGAGAATTGAGTTCTTGACCCATCCGTTACGAGTGAACTGCTTTACCGACAGAGCTACTCGGGTGCGGAGGTCGGGCAACCAGCTCTATTGGCGGGGGAGCGAGAGGAAAAGGGCGCTGTTGTGTCTCCACGCCACCGCCGGTAACCTGCGATCAATCTTCCCCGTCTGGCCTGCTTTGCAGGGCATGGCGGGACTATTTTTTGCCCAAATCTCTGTGGCTCTATGCCCGACACCAGCTTCTAGCCGAATAAGTCAGTGTGCGTCCCGGTTCTCACCAACACCAGCTCACCGTCTCGGTATCCCCAGATCAGCAGCCAATCCGGCTCTATGTGGCATTCCCAATGTGACGACCACTGGCCGGAAAGGCGATGGGGTCGGTAGCGGATATGGAGATCTTGACCCGATTGAAGTGTCTGGACGACGGCCCAGAGCCTGTCTAGGTCCTTGCCTCGCCTGTTGGCCCGCTTGAGGTCTCTTTCGAAGCGGGTTGTTGTAAGCAGGCGCACCGGCGTCTACGCCTTGGCCTTGAGATCCTCTAGCGTCAGGTACTCCACAAGATCGGTCCCGTCTTGGGCCTGCTGAAGAGCCTCGACAGTTTCGGCGTTGGGAAGTCTCACGTCGAACGGCAACCCCCGCTGCATGGCCACCTGCGTATAGAACAAGGTGATGGCCTCTGTTGTGGACATGCCAAGCTCTCCAAGAACCTCTTCAGCCTCACGCTTCAGTTCCGGCTCCACTCGGGCCCGAATCATCTCGGTCTTAGCCACGACTGCACCTCCTGTCTTGAGCCTATCTGTTCCCCAATTGGGGAACAACTGCATTGAGGGGTGTCTTCGGTATAGGTGAACCTGTGATTCATCCGCAGAGCCCGAGAGGAGAATCGAACTCCTGACCTATTCATTACGAATGAATTGCTCTACCGACTGAGCTACTCGGGCGCAGGGGTCAGGCTACCAGCCCTATTGGCGGGGGAGAGATAGGAAAAGGGACTGGAGGAGGAGGGGTTCGTTGGGGTTTCTGACTAGGCAGGCGTGGGTGTCGCGTATGCGGGTTATGGCGGCGACAGCTTCGGGGGCGTGGCGATCGTCGGCCATTTGTTTGCGGTAGAAGGCGGCCAGGGTGGCTAGGCCGAAGCGGAGTTCGTCGGCTCGCAGGAGGCGTTGTTCTCGGCGGTGGCGGGCGTCCATTTCCCGGCGCAGTCGGGCTTGGGCGCCCACGTCGGCTTCGATTCGGGCGAGGTCTTCGGACTCGGCCTGCTGGCGAGCGGTCAGAGGGGCTTGGGCTTCATCGATGAGTGATCGCAGTTCGTCGACCAGGGCCGACACGGTGGTACCGGTGCCGTCTAGCCGGGACGGCGCAGCGGCCCATGCCTGGCGGCGGGCACCGAGGCCTTCGTCGGTGGCCAACAGCCGAGCCCGACTCACGTCGCCAGCCGCGGCGGCCACGATGTCGTCCAGGCCCTCGGAGCTCACCCCCTCGCGCTCGAGAATGCGGCGCACATCGTCGTCGGGCACCGGGTCGAACTCCACGATGACGCAGCGGGAGGCCACGGTGGTGTGATCGGGGGGGATCTCCTCGCTCAACAGCACGATTACCGCGGTGGGGGGCGGCTCTTCGATGGTCTTGAGCAGACTGGCCACGGCTTCGGGCTCGGCGGTTTGGAACCGGTCGCAGACGATCACCTTGAGGCGGCCTTCCACCGGGCTGCGGGACGCCTCAAAGATGATCTCGTCGGCCTCGGCCACCCTCAGGGTCCGGCCCTCGGGCTCGTGGATGGCCACGTCAGGGTGGCGACCGGCCAAAGCCAAGCGACGGCTTCGCGAATCGTCTCCGATCAACGCGGCGGCAAAGGCCAGGGCGGCGGTGCGCTTGCCGGTACCCCGCGGGCCGCAGAACAGATAGGCGTGCACCGGCTGGGCCGCAGCTGAGGCCAAGAGCTCGGCTACCCGGGGCTGTCCTTCCAAGGCAGCCCAGACGTCGTCTACGGCGTCATCGATGCCGGGCAGCGAGTCGCCCGGCGAATCGGAGTGCCGCTCATCCTGGCTCAGCAGGTCAGACACCGAGTCGATCCCGAACCGCGGCGTACACCGCCTCAGCCACTTCGCCGACCGGTCGACCTCCGTCGACCACCACCCACTGCTCGGGGTTCTGCTGGGCCAGGGTCCGGAACCCGTCGAGCACCCGCTGGTGGAAATCGGCATCCTCGGCTTCAATTCGGTCGCCGGGCGATGACCGGCGGGACCGGGCCACCTCCTCGGACACCACCAGCAGCACGTTCAGGTCGCTTTGGAGGCCGCCGGTGGCAAAAAGCGACAGGGCCAGGACGTCGTCCATCCCCAAGTGGCGTCCGAAGCCCTGATAGGCCAGCGATGACCCGATGAACCGGTCGGTGACCACATGAATCCCCGCGTCCAAAGCGGGGCGGATCACATCGGCGACGTGCTGGGCCCGGTCGGCGGCCATCAGCAGGGCCTCGGTATGGGGCGACAGCGCCAGCTCGGGCGAATCCAACACCAGCGAGCGAATCCGAGCCCCTGAATCAGTGGCGCCGGGCTCATACGTCAGCTTGGCCCTCAGCCGCTCAGCCAGCAGCTTGGCCTGCGTGCTTTTGCCCACGGCCTCGCCGCCTTCGAAGGCAATCAGGCGGCCGGTCATGACTTGGCCCCGCGCCTAGAAACCAGGGTCAGAAAACCAGCAGCCACCATGATGAGTGCGGCTAGCCACAACGTGAGGCGGACGCCGGGGATGATCACGTCAAAGCCGAGGATGTTCACATCTTTGTCGAAGAACTTGTCCGACAGCCCGTTCAGGAACAGGGCCAGCGCGGGGCCGAGCAGCAGGGCGAGCATCACCGACGACCGCACCAGCGTGAAGAGCCCGGCAAACACCCGAGCCCGCAGCTCCTCGGTGGCGTTCTCCTGGAGCAGGGTGATTCCCAAGACGTAGACCGTTCCCGCGCACACCCCGAGCCCGCCGACGAGCAGGGCTGACCCGAGCAGCGTCCACATCGACGTGGCGACAAAGAGGCAGATGCCGGCCCCGAATACCGCGGCCACGAAGACCCGCTCTTTGTGCAACTTGCTCTGCCCCGCGGCCAACCCGGCAATTCCCAGAGCCACGCCGATTCCCAGAGCCACCATGAAGGTAAGGAACCCGTCACCGCCATCCACGTTGAGCACATCTTCAGCGAACACCGGACCCAGCGGAATGATCATTCCCCCACCGATCAAACCCACCGCGAGGGCGACGTTTACCGTCCGAACGGTGGGGTTCACGAAGATGAAGCTCCAGCCCTCCCGCAAGTCTTGAAAGACCTGTTCGGGAGCCCACAGCCGGGTTGAGTCGTCGGGCTGAGCAACGGTTGATTGAGGGCCCCGAGGCAAGGCGAGTCGAGAGACAATCGCCGCGGCCACCGCAAATGACGCGGCGTCGAGGTAGAACGCAATCGACTCTGTGTCGATGCGCAAGAAGTCGACCGCGCCGATGTCATCGATGACGTTGGCCAAATCAGCGAGGCCGATGAAGATGCCCGCGGCAATCGGGAACGTGCCATAGGCGGCAACCAGGGAGAGGGAGTTGACCGCGGTCAGCTTCTCCCGGGGTACCAGATTGGGTACCGAGGCTTCTTTGGCCGGGGCCCACAGCAGGGCGAACCCCTCGAGGATCAGCGAGGCCAGCACGAGCTGCCATACGAAGTCCACAAACGGCAGCCAGAGCAAAGTGGCGGCTCGTCCCAGATCGCACACGACCATCGTCCGCTTGCGGTCCCATCGGTCTACCAGCACTCCGGCGGCCGAGCCGAAGATGAGACCGGGCAGGAAGCGGGCGATCATCACATAGGCCACCGAGGCCTCCGGGGTGCCGCCGCCGACGCGGTTGGCGGTGATGAGGATGGCGAACAAGGCCAGCCAGTCGCCGCCGGAGGAGAAAATCTGGGCAATCCACAACCTGAAGTACTGGGCGCTGCCGAAAATCCGGTCGACTCGAGCAGAGGCAACCGCAGAGGACTCGTCAAAAGCCATGCCGGGCCGCCTCCACCCGCTCAGGGTAGCTACTGGCCTACGATTCCGACCCAGGCGACGGCTTTTTCTTTGCCGCCCCCGACTTGGCCGCAGTCTTCTTCTTGGCCGCCCCCGACTTGGCCGCAGTCTTCTTCTTGGCCGTCCCTGACTTTGCCGTGGTCTTCTTCTTGGCCGTGGACTTGCGACGAGCCGCGGGTTTGCCGCCACCGGCAGCCACTTTGTCCCGCCGGATCTGGAGCAGCTCCGCGGCCCGCTCCACGGTGAGGGCTTCCACCGAGTCGCCCTTGCCCAGCGAGGCGTTCACTTCGCCGTCGGTCACATAGGGGCCATAGCGGCCGTCCTTGACCACCATCGGCTTGTCGGTGGCCGGATCGGGGCCCAGGTCGCGAAGGGGTGGCTTGGCCGTCTGGCCTCGCCGCCGGCGGGGCTGGGCCAACAGCTCCAGGCACTGCTCCAGGGTGATGGTGAACAGCTGGTCTTCGGATTCGAGGCTCCGATTCTCCTTGCCCTTGCTGAGGTACGGCCCGTAGCGCCCGTTCTGAACCACAACCTCGGTGTCGTCGGCGGGATCGATGCCCACCACCCGAGGCAGCGAAAGCACCTTGAGGGCCTCTTCCAGGGTGACCGTGTCGGGCTGCATGTCGGCCAGCAGCGATGCCCGCTTGGGCTTTTCCCCGCCGTTGGCTGGATCTTCGCCAACTTGGACATAGGGGCCGAACCGGCCGGTGCGCACAACCACCGGCAGGCCGGTTTCGGGGTCGTCGCCCAGGGTGCGATCGCCGGACGGCGCCGCGATGAAGTCCAGCGCCCGATCCAAGGTCAGCTCGTCGGGAGGCAGGTCGTCGGGAAGGCTGGCCCGGTCGTCGCCGCGCTGCACATAGGGCCCATAGCGCCCGACCCTTACCACCACCGGCTCGCCGCTTTCGTCGGCGCCGATGGGAATGGAGTTCACCGCCCGGGCGTCGATGTCGCCCAGGCGATCAGACACCGCGGTGCGAAGCCCGTACTTGGCCACACCGTGGGCAGACTTGTCGTCAAGCTCGCCATCGCCAGGCCCGAAATAGAACCTGCTCAACCAGGGAATGGACTCCCGGTCGCCTGAGGCGATGCCGTCGAGGTCATCCTCCATGCGAGCGGTGAAGGCGTAGTCCACCAGGTTGGGAAAATGCTGCTCCAGCAGGCTGACCACCGAAAACGCGGTGAACGACGGCACCAGCGCCGAGCCTTTCTTCCACACGTAGCCACGATCGACAATGGTGTTCATGATGCTGGCGTAGGTGGACGGGCGGCCGACCCCCAGCTCCTCCAGCCTCCGCACCAGTGATGCCTCGGTATAGCGAGCCGGGGGCTGCGTGGCGTGGCCGGAGGGCGCCAGTTCCTCGATGGCCAGCGGATCACCAGCCGTCAGCGACGGCATCCGCCGCTCTGCTTCCTCCTGGTCGGCCTCGTCGTCGGTGCCCTCGGTGTACACCCGGCGGAAGCCTTCGTGGGTGATCACCGTCCCGGCTGCCGAGAATGCGGCGTCGCGTCCGTCGCGGGCTGTTCCACCGAGGTCGACGTGGACGGTCTCGCCTACCGTGTCGGTCATCTGGGAGGCCACCGTGCGCTGCCAGATCAGCTCGTAGACCTGGGCCTCCAACTTGGGCACCTCGGCCCGCACTGCCTCAGGCGAGCGGAACTGGTCGCCGGAAGGGCGGATGGCCTCATGGGCCTCTTGGGCGTTCTTGACCTTCTTGGCATAGCGGCGGGGCTCGTCGGGCAAAAAGGAAGCGCCGTAGCGATCCGAGACCACGGCTCGCGCCCCCCGCAAGGCAGTGTCCGACAGGGTGGTGCTGTCGGTGCGCATATAGGTGATGTAGCCCTTCTCGTACAGCGACTGGGCCGCCCTCATGGCCATGGCCGCCGACAGGCGCAGCTTGCGTCCGGCCTCCTGCTGGAAGGTGGAGGTCATGAACGGCGCCGCGGGCCGGCGGCGGTAGGGCTTGACCTCTACGGCTCGCACGCTTATCTCGGCGTCGGCCAGCCCCCGGGCCAATCCGTGAGCCGCCTCCTCGTCGAGATGGACGGTGTCGGGACTGCGGAGTTGGCCGTCGCTGGCAAAGTCCTTGCCAGTGGCCACTTTGGCTCCGTCCACCGCGGTGAGCGTGGCGTTGAACGTTGGGGGATCACCGGGATCCAGTTCGCCCAGCACTCGGAATTCCGCGCTAAGGCTCCAGTAGTCGGCCGCGGTGAAGGCCATGCGCTCCCGCTCCCGCTCAACCACGATGCGGGTGGCCACGCTCTGCACCCGGCCAGCCGAGAGGCGGGGCAGCACCTTCTTCCACAGCACAGGCGACACTTCGTAGCCGTACAGCCGGTCTAACAGCCGGCGGGCCTCTTGGGCATCCACCAGGCGGCGGTCCAGATCCCGGGGGGATTCGATGGCCTCCTGGATGGCCGACGGGGTTATCTCGTGGAACACCATCCGCTTCACGTTGACGTCGGCCTTGGGGGACAGCACTTCGAGCAGGTGCCAGGCGATTGCCTCTCCCTCGCGGTCTTCGTCGGTGGCGAGGTACAGCTCGTCGGCCTCCTTGAGCAGCTGCTTCAGCTTGCGAATCTGAGACTTCTTGTCGGAGGGCACCACATACAGCGGCTTGAAGTCGTTGTCGACGTCGATTCCCAAGCGGGACCACGACTCATTCCGATAGGCCGCCGGCACCTCGCTGGCGTTGCTGGGCAGATCTCTGATGTGTCCGATTGACGACTCCACCACGTAGCCGGTACCCAAATAGCCCGCGATCGTCTTGGCCTTGGCCGGAGACTCGACGATGACGAGGGCGTTGGACACGGGGAGAAAGTAGGGGGTGGGAGGGAGTGGTTGTCAAACAGACCCTAAACCCAATCGGGCACAGTTCTGGGGATCAGGTCTTGTCTGCGTACTTCGGGCGGGGCTCAGTACGGGACAAAATCACCAGGCCGACAACCGCGGCGATCAGCGATCCCACCAGAATGCCGATCCTGGACTCATCGGCGATGGAATCATCGGTGAAGGCCAAGCGAGAGATGAAGAGCGACACGGTGAAGCCGATGCCGGCCACCATGGCCAGCCCCACCATGTGGCTACCAGCCAGCGACTTGGGAATGGTGACCCATCCCAACCGGTGGGCGATCCATGAGAACAACGAGATGCCCGCGGTCTTGCCCACCACCAGCCCGATCACCACTCCCAGTGTCACCGGTGAGGTAACCGCATCGGAGAGCACTTCTCCAGAAAGCTCAACCCCGGCGGCGGACAGAGCAAAGAGAGGAATGATGATGTAGCCGGCGATGGGATGGAGCAGCTCTTCAATCCGCAGACTGACGGGCTGAGACTCTCGGATGTGGAATCCCACCCGGCGCACATCGTCGGTGTGTATGTGATCTTGCATCTGGAGCCAATTCGCCCAGCGGCGAGCCTCGTCTTCCGACTGGAGGGGCTTGGCCGGCGTGACCAGACCGAGGATCACTCCGGCAATGGTGGCGTGAACGCCTGATTCATATACGGCCAGCCAGAAGGCCACCCCGATCACGATGTACACCGGCAGATACCAAACATGGAGTCGGCGGAGGACGAGAATGCCCGCCAGCAGTATGGCGGCGGTGAGCAGCCAGTTGCTCGAGAGATCACTGGTGTAGAAGATGGCGATCACCAGAATCGCGCCGATGTCGTCCACGATGGCCAGCGTCAGCAGGAACACCTTCATCTGTCGAGAAATGCGATTGCCCAGCAGCGATAGGACGCCTATGGCAAAGGCGATGTCGGTGGCCATTGGGATTCCCCAGCCGTCTTGACCCGGTCCTCCGGCATTGAAGGCGAAGTAGACGAGGGCAGGCACCACCATGCCGCCGAGCGCGGCCACCGCGGGCAGCGCGGCGAAGCGGGGATCCCGGAGCTGGCCGGTTACCAGCTCCCGTTTGATCTCCAGCCCGATCACGAAGAAGAACACGGCCATCAGGCCGTCTTGAACGATGTGCTCGAGGTTCTGCGCAAAGTGGTAGTCGCCTACCGAGAACGTCACGTAGGTGTGCCAGAAGTCGTAGTAGGAGTCCTGCCATGGTGAGTTGACCCAGACGAGGGCGACCACGGTGGCGATGAGCATGAGAACGCCGCCGGCGGCTTCGATGGCCGCGAAATGGAGAATGGGACGGCCGATGAATCGAGCCAACCGACTTTGGCCACCCAGGAAGGTCAGATCGCTGAGAGGGTTTTTCTCAGCCATCGGAGTTGTTGGAGGAGAGGTGGATAGCCAAAGAGACCTCGGTTCCATCGGGCCCGCTGTGAATCTCGACATCGTCGGAGAGCACCCGCATGAGATAGATGCCCAAACCCCGCTCGAAATTCAAGCGGCTGGGATCGTCGGGCTCGGGGAGAACCTGAATCTGATCGGGGTAGAAGCCAAAGCCCCGATCAGTGATATGGAACTCAAGCCGGTCATCGGTGATCGTGCAGCGAATGTGAATGGAATCGTCACGACAGGCTCGGGCATGGGCTTCAATGGCGTTGGTGGTGGCCTCGGAGACAGCCACCTTGAAGTCTTCGATGCGCTCCCGACTTAGGGTTGAGTCCATCTCGGCCGCCTCCACCACCAACGATCGAACCAGCGAAAGGTATTCGGGGCGAGCTGGAATCTCGAAGTCGAAGCGGGCCGGATCGGATGTCATGAGCTGGAGTCCTCAATGGCCGCCGAGACCGAGTCGAACACATCCAGAACGCGGTCGAGTCGAGTGAGCTCGATCAGGTCGGCGAGCCGGGTGCCCGCCATCACCAGCCGAATGTCTCCCCCGGCACTTCGCACTCGCTTGGCCCCGCCCATGAGCACGCCCAGCCCGGTGGAATCGATGAAGTCCACCCCGGAGAGATCGATCACCACGTTCTGCGCCCCGGCGCCGATCACCGCCAACAGCCGTTGGCGGAAGCGAGGCGCAGTGGCCATGTCGATCTCGCCGGTGACCGTCAGAACTTCCCATGGCCCGTGTGAGGCAACGGTGACACCAAATTCCACGAAATATCAGACTAGTTGGATGCAGATCCCGTTTCTGTCAGCGGCATTTATTCCACCCGGACGGTCAAGGTCTCTTGGATGGTCACGGAGGGAAACAGGCGGCCAACGATGGGCACGGCGGGTTCGGGGCGATAGGCCACCGTCACCCGAATCAGGCCGCCAGTAGTGCGACTCCCAGCAGTTTCCACTTGCAATCGGCTCGCATCCAGCCCGGTGGCGGCCACCGCGGCGGCCCGAGCCACCTCGGTGGTGGGATCGACCGCCGCAGCTCGGGCTGCTTCCCGGGCGGCGTGGACCACCAGAACGTGGTCGCGCACCAGCAAGCCGACCTGCACCAACACCAATGCCACCGCCAAGATCAGGGGCAGTACCAGCGCGGTCTCCACCGCGGCCTGACCCCGGTCGCGAGGCGGCAAACCCGCATCCAACCGGGCGTTTGCCGCCACCGATCAGCCAACGAGGCCGGTGATGTGGCGAAATACGGCGTCGAGAAGGTTTCCGATGCGGTTGGTTTTGGTGACCCAGGACACGAGGAGCATGGCCACCGCGGCAGCCCCCAAAAGGATGAGGGCATACTCGGCCGTGGCCTGACCACGGTCGGGCCGCAGTCGGGCCAGCCACGATTGCAGGGCGAGCAGCCATCGAAGCAAAGTCATTCGGAGTACCTGTTCGGGATGGACGCGGTGGGGGAAGTGGGTGCTCTGGTCATCGACGCAACACGGTCAAGGTCTCGGCCAGCACCGGAGCCAAGGTGAGGAGGATGAACGCGGGCAGAATGCAAGACACCAAAGGCAGCAGCAGCCGCAGGGGCAGTCGACGAGCTTGCTCTTCAGCCCGGCGGCGGCGCAGGAGGCGGCTGTCGACGGCCAGTTGCTCCAGGGCGGGCTCCAACTCGGTGCCGTAGCGATCGCCGTCGATCAGCACCCTGGCCAATGGGCGCACCGGCTCGCCCACGCGGTCGGGAAGCGGCTCCAGGGCATCGGCCAGGCGCATCCCGCTGTGGGCCCGCTGAACGGCCTCGGCCAGTCCGAGTCCCACTGGACCGCGGAGACGCTCCCCCACCGCGGCCACCGCAAGATGGACATTGAGCCCCGAGGAGACGGCCAGACGGAGCAGGTCGATGGCTTCGGGAAGCTCTTCGATGATCTCAGCCTGCTTCCGGCGATGCCGTTGGGCCCGTCGGCGGTGAGGAGTGATCCATACCAGCAATCCCATACCCACCCCCAGCACCGGATGGACGGCCAATGCGATCACGGCGGCCAGTGCGAACCCGACAGTGGGAGCGGCGAGCACCGAGTGGGCCCGCGGTCGGCTCGGAGAGGGAGACCGGACTTGTCGAGGCCGCCGGTGCCAACCCCACAGCACCACCACGGCCGTCCACAGCAACCCCAGAGCGATCGGTAGCGCCACTTCGCTCGCGAACCCCAGAACAGCCAGTAGCGCCATCTCACTCCCGGGCGTTGACAATCCGGCGCATCCACAGCGCGCCGACTGCATCGAGGCCCAAACCGAGGGCGAGGATTGCCAGGCCGAGGCGGGTGGTGAACAAGAAACCGGCCGTATGGTCGCCCACGCCAGCCGACAAGAGCATGAACCCGAGGGGCAGAGCGGCGATCATCATGGCCGACACCCGGGCCTGCGACGTGAGCGAGCGCACCTCCAACTCAAGCGCCGCCCGATCCCGGAGAGTGGCCGCCACTCCGTCGATAGCCCGAGCCCGGGCCCCGCCCGCGGTGGCAGCGAACGCCATTGCCGCCGCGGCCAGGCCCGCACCGCTGTCGGGCCGCCGACTGGCCCAGCGGTCGAATACGTCGGCGCTGCGAAGCCCTCGGCGAAGCTCATCGGCCAGCGGCACCACCTCTTGGTGCAGCGGGGGCGGAGTGCTGGTGGCGGCTTCCACCGCGGCGGGACCGAGCTGCAATCCGGTCCGCAACCCCCGAGCGATGGCCTCCAAGAAGCCGGGGAGTTGCGCTTCGATCATCCGGTGGCGACGATGGCGATTGGCCCTCAGCGCCCCCAAAGCGACGGCGATGCCCACAACAACACCAATGCACGCACCGACAACACCCGCCTGGATCGCACCGAAACCGGCACCCAGGAGGGCCACCGCTCCCAATCCCCTCCAGACTTGGGTCGAGGTCAGGCTCAGACCAGCTTGGACCGCCATGGCTTGCACCCGCTCGGCCACCCCGGCCAGACCTGCTCGAGCCTCGGTCATTGGTCAAGCCACTGGGGATCGGGATCGGCAGCGTCAGGCACTCGGGCTCTGACCGAGGGCAGGCTGTGCAATTGAAACTCGTCGGCGATCGGGCACAACCGGGGCCGGCTGCCGTCGCCAGAGCGGTCGATTTCGGCCAGCGAAGTGATGCGGCGCTGGCCTTGCGGGCGACGGGCAACATGGACCACCAGATCCACCGCCGCAGTGATCTGCTCTCGCACTGCGCCTAGGGGCACAGCCCCGCCATCGAGGAGCACCATGGTCTCCAGCCGGCTGACGGCGTCGGCCGGGCTGTTGGCATGGCAGGTGGAAAGCGACCCCTCGTGGCCGGTGTTCATGGCCTGGAGCATGTCGAGGGTTTCCGCTCCCCGGACTTCTCCCACGATGATGCGGTCGGGCCTCATCCGCAGGGCGTTGCGCACCAGTTGGCGGATGGAGACCGGCGCCACACCGTCGACATCCACCGGCCGAGCCTCAAGGCGCACGACGTGGTCGCTGCCCAGAGCCAGTTCGGCGGCATCCTCCACCGTGACCACGCGTTCGCCCGGGGGGATGGATACGGCCAGCGCATTCAACAGGGTGGTTTTGCCCGCCCCCGCGCCGCCCGAAACCACCAGATTGCAGCGAGCGGCCACGGCCCACCGCAGCGCCGCCACCACTCCCGGAGGGGCGAACTCCTCCAGGGGAACCGGGCGGACCGAGAAGCGGCGAATGGTCACATAGGGGCCGTCCACCGCCACCGGCGGGACCACGGCGTTGAGGCGAGAGCCGTCGGGGAGTCGAGCGTCCACCATCGGTGAGCTGCGGTCGATTCGACGGCCCAACGGTGCCACCGTCTGCTCGATGAGCAGTTCGATGGTCTCGGTGTCCAAGATCGTGTTGGTGGTCTCCAAGCGGCCGCGACGCTCGATCCACACCGGTCCAGGGCCGTTCACCATGATCTCCGACACCGACGGATCTCGCAGGAACGGCTCAATGGCCTCCTTGCCGCCCCCACTGCGACTCCAGACCACCGTTCAGAGCTCCTCGGTGATACGGCCGAGCACCTTGATCGCACCCTTGGGCACCCGTGTCCTCAACATCCCGGCATCCACCGCTCGAGCGATGTCGGGGTCGACGGCCACGGTGGCGAGCACCGGCGCGCCGATGGCCCGCTCGCAATCAGATCGGGTCAGGGCCCGGCCAGCCTCGGCCACTAGCACCACCCCACTGGGCCGGACCGAGAGCGACACCGTGCGGCGCAGAGCCAGATAACACGCCCGGGTAACCAGCACCGACCGATCGGCCTCAGCGGCCAACCGCCAGCGAAGCTCGTGGTCTGAACCAAGGTCAGACGCCTCCCCTTTGGCCGTCAACACCCCCGCGTCCACCACCACTACGGCACCGGAGGCCAGCCAATCCACGAGCTCGTCGGCCCTTCGAGCGCTCAGCGGCCCCTGGCCCCGGGGAAGCAACGACAGGTTGGGGGTCAGCTCCTCAAGCACCCGCTCCAGCGAACAGGGGGCGAGGTCGCTGCTCAGCCACTGAGCCAGACCCGACACGGGCTCGGCGCTGCCGAACACCGCGGGCAGATCACCGCACAGGTCGACGAGCAGAACGGGCCGGTCGCGATCTTGGGCGGCATGTAAGCTAACAAGAGCCGCGATCACCGTTGTGCCCGAACCCCCCTTGGTTGACCAACAGGTCACCAGCATGAAAACCTCCGCGAGTTGATCGCTTCGGCGAACAGAGGGGAACTCAGAACAATCTATGTTGAAAATGACCGATAATCAACAGAGATTCTCCTCTGGGTTCGATATTGGCCGTTTGCTACGGCCTTTCGCCGGGCTGGCAGTGCCTGCGGGGGCGGTGATTGCCGCTCTGGCGGTGGGGGCCATCCTGTTGGGGGTGTTCGGGGCCAACCCGCTCACCGGTTATCGGGAACTGTTCACCGGGGCATTCGGAGGCCCAGACGAACTGGCCGCTACCGCCTTGAAATCCATACCCCTCATGCTGGTGGGCGTTGGCATCTGCATCGCCTTTCGCACCGGCGTCATCAACATCGGGGGCGAAGGGCAGATCATCATGGGGGCCATTTTGGCCACGCTGGTGGCGCTGGCCCTGCCCGATGTCCCCCGCCCGATCCTGGTGCCGCTGGTGATGATCGCCGGAGGCATCGGCGGGGGCATCTGGGGGGCGATCCCCGGTGCACTGAAGGCCTACAGCGGGGTCAACGAGATCCTCAGCACCATCATGATGAACATCATCGCCGGGTTCTTCATGAGCTTCTTGCTCGAAGACTGGCTCATCGAACCCGGCGCCATCAGAATCCAGCAGACCAAGCGCCTGAGCCACAACGCCGACCTGCCCATTCTGCCAGGAGGGACGCGCTTGCACCTGGGCATCGTGGTGGCGCTGATCGTGGCCTTTCTGGGCTACCTGCTGTTGTTCCGCAGCAGCTTGGGCATGCGCTTGCGGGCGGTGGGCCACAACCCCCACGCGTCGCGCGCCGCGGGCATGAAGGTGGAGCTCAGCATCACCCAGGCATTGGCCTTCAGCGGCGCCTGCGCCGGCATCGCCGGCGCGGTGCTGGTGTTCGGGAGTGAGTCGCACCGGCTGATCGGCGAGGGAGGCCCGTTGGCCTTCACCCAGAGCGCGGGGTTCAACGGCATTGTGACCGCGTTGTTCGGCGGGCTGCACCCGCTGTTCACCGTGCTGTCGTCCTATCTGTTCGGCGGAATGCTGGCCGGAGGCATCTCTCTCCAGCGAGCGGTGCAGGTGCCCCAGGCCTTGGTGATCGCCCTCAACGGCGTGGTGGTGGTGTTCGTGGTGGGGAGCCTCAAACTGCGAACCCGAGTACAGCGATGGGCTGAGGGCGATATCCAGATGGAGGATCGGGCATGAACGATTTCTTCACCGTCGCCATCATCACCGCCACCCTGGCGTCGGGTATCCGACTGGCGGTGCCCTTCCTGCTGGCCGCGCTCGGTGAGGCGGTGGGCCAGAGGGCTGGCGTGCTGAACCTGGGCGTGGAGGGCGTGATGCTCATCGGCGCGTTCGCGGCCTACTACACCGCACTGGAATCAGGCAGTGCTGCTTTCGGGCTGCTTATGGGGCTCGTGGTGGGAATGGTGATGGGCCTCATCTACGCCTTCATCACCGTGGTGATGCACGCCGAACAGGGCATCAGCGGAATCGGGATCTATCTGTTCGGATTGGGCTTCACCGATCTGTTGTTCCAGAAGCAGGTAGGCACCCCGAGGCCCATCAGCGGGTTGCAAACCAAGCCCTTCGACTGGCTGGCCGACGACACCGGGCGGGCGGGCGAGCTGCTGTTCAGCCACACCATCTTGACCTATGTCGCTTTCTTGCTGGTGCCCGTGATCTATTTCCTCATCACCCGAACCACCTTCGGCCTCAACGTGAGGGCCGTGGGGGAGAACCCGCAAGCGGCCGACACTCTGGGCGTGAGCGTGAACGGCATTCGCACTGCCGCCATCGTCATCGGCAACACCATGGCCGGGCTGGCCGGGGCGGCTCTGGCCCTGGAGATCGGGATCTTCCAGCAGAACCTCACCGCCGGCCGCGGGTTCATCGCCATCGCCCTGGTGTACTTCGGGGCGTGGCGGCCGGTTGGAGTGATGGCCGGCTCTCTGCTGTTCGGCATCGTGTCTTCCACCGTGCTGCAACTCCAGGTGCAAGACGTGATCTCCGGATCAGTGGCATCCATCGCCAACATGGCACCCGCAGTCTTGACCGTGATCGTGCTGGTGGTGGTGAGCCGTCGCATCGGCCAACCAGCCGCCCTAACCCGGCCGTTCACCCGGGACAGTTGATTAGCTGACAACGTAGGACGCGTACGGTTGGGCCGTGCTGGCGCGTCACTGGGCGGTCTTCTGGGTGTGCATGGGGGCGGTGTTCCTGGTCACACTGGACGCCACCCTGCAACCGCTGGCCCTGGCGAGCATCGGTGAGAGCTTTGGGGCCAGCCGTCCGTCGACAGCCTGGGTGCTGAGCGCCTTCTCCATCTCGCTGGCCACGTTTGTTGTAGCCGCCGGACGCCTCGCCGATCGGACCGGTCGTCGACAGAGTTTCCTTGTCGGCTTGGCCTTGTATGTTCTCGGCTCAGTGGGGGGTTGGCTGGCACCCGAATTGTGGGTGCTGGTTCTGTGCCGGGCGCTTCAAGGGGCAGGGGCGGCGTTCGTGATGCCGGCATCACTCGGTTTGATCCTAGCGGTATGGCCCGAGCACGACCAGACCCGGGCCATCACCGCGTGGACCGCGGTGGGAGGAGTTGCCGGAGCCCTGGCCCCAACCTTGGGCGGATTGCTCATCGACATCTGGGGCTGGCGGGCGGCCTATGGGCTGAGCGTGGTTATCGGGGTGCCATCATTTGTCGCCGCCCGCGCCCTGCTCACCGAAACCGAGCGCAAGGTTGCTTCTCGGCTGCCCGACTTTGTCGGGGCGCTCATGGTCGCAGCCAGCCTCGGCCTGTTGACCCTGAGCCTGGTGCAAGGCCGGACATGGGGCTGGACCGACAGCCGCATCATCGTTGCCTTCGCCTTGGCTTTCGTGCTGGTGCCGCTGATCCGGCACCGCATCCTGGGCCATCCGGCACCCATTGTGGAGCCGCGATTGCTGAAACTACGGACCTATCGGCGGGCGTTGTTCATCGCCATCGCCATTCCCAGCTTCTTGTTCCCCTATTTCGTGATGATGGTGCAGTACCTCGAGCAAGTCTGGGACTACCGGCCCCTGCGAGCGGGGCTGGCCCTGCTGCCCTTCCCCGCCGCGGCCACCCTGGCCAGCGTGCTGGCCGGACGACTGAGTCGCCGATTCGACGAACGCACCATCGCGGTGGCCGCCATGGCCACCACCACCGTGGCGGTGGTGTGGCTGCGGCTGGTACCCGGTCCCGATCCGGCCTATTGGACCGCGTTCTTTGTACCCATCATGTTGGGTGGCATCGGCGGTTGGGGAATGGGACTGCCCATGATCAACGCCATCGGGGCCCGAGACCTCGACAACGAGACCTACAGCCTGGGCATGGGCGTGCTGTCCACCGCCCGCCAAGTGGGAGCGCTGACCGGCTTGGCCGTCGCCTTCGGCCTGTTGGGGAACGTGTCCGACGCCGAGCTATTCGACCGCTTCCAGCAGATCTGGACCGTGCTGGTGGTGCTGTCAGTAATGGGCGTACTCGTCGCCCTATCCCTCCCCCGCCGCCCTTCTATCAGACGCTGATCGGAGAGTCGCGGTCCGGGAATTGGCGAATCTGTAAGACTGGCACCGGCTGAGAGGAGACGGTCATGGATTATCCCGCCACGTTTGAGTTCAACGCACCGGAGAGGGTGGCTCGCTGGAGGGTCATCGGCAACATCATCTTGTCGATTCCCCACTTCATTGTGCTCTACGCTCTGGGGCTCTTTTCGCTGGTTGTCGATGTCTTTTCCTGGTTTGCCATCGTGTTCACCGGGAAGCTGCCCGCCGGGCTGGCCGGGGTCAACTGCATGATGCTTCGCTACGCCGCCAGGGTGGCCACGTATCAGAACTTCCTGCGCGGGTCTTATCCGCCATTTGACTTTGACACCTCGACACAAGACAACGGCCAAGACCCAGAGGTGGTTGTGAACTTCGCGCCTGAGTACGAGGGACGCAGCCGTTTGAGCGTGTTTTTTCGCTTTATCCTGCTCATTCCGATCGTGATTATGGGGATGATCTGGGGGCTAATGGCGTGGCTTGTTTCTATCGTCGGCTTTTTCGCCGTGCTGATCCTCGGCCGCTGGCCCAAGGGACTGCTCAATTTCATTGTCGGAGTCAACCGCTTCAGCATCCGGACCAATGCCTATTGGGCCCTGCTCACTGACAAGTTCCCCCCACTTGGTCTCAACTGATCCCTTAGAACGCCCCTAGCAGGGCGGGTACGGTGTCGGCGTGACGCAGTACCAGTTGGTATCAGCCGACTCCCATGTGAATGAGCCGCCCGACCTTTGGACCGACCGGGTGCCTGCTCGCTACAAGGATCGAGCCCCTCGCATGGAGAGCTTCGAGCAGGGCGATGCCTGGGTGCTGGAAGGGGCTCATGATCCCATCAACTTCGGCGGCAACTGCTCGGCAGGACTGCCGATTGACCAGCGTTCGGGGTGGGTGCGCTGGGAAGACGTCCGGGCTGGCGGCTACGACCCAGCAGCTCGAATCGGCGAGCAAGACCAGGATGGCGTGGACCTGGAGATTCTGTATCCGACCCCGCGGATCGGCAACCAGCTGGTGTGGCACCGCGACGACGCTGAATTCCACATCGCCTGCATCCGGGCCTACAACGACTGGCTAGCCGAGTTCTGTTCCCACAACCCAGACCGTTTGTGGGGGGTTGCCCTGCTGCCCAACGTAGGAGTGGACGAAGCGGTAGCTGAGCTGCGCCGGGTCGCGACCCATTCGGGGATCAGAGGGGTGATGCTCGGGCGTTGGCCCAGCGGCGATGAGGTGCTCACAGCCGACGATGACCCGGTGTTCGCCGCCGCGGCCGAGGCCGGACTGCCCCTGTCCATCCACGTGGCATTCGCCACCCACGCTCAAGGGGATGTGGCCAAGATGAAGCTCACCGGGTCGATGCGCTTCTTCGACATGCCGGTGCGGATCACCCAGCTCATCGAGGGCGGCGTGTTCGACCGATTCCCCGAACTCCAGTTCTTGGCGGTTGAGACCGACAGCTCTTGGTTCCCCTACCTGCGAGAGCAGATGGACGATCGCTTCCGGCGCGCCAACCCGGCCACCCGGGCGCCCATACAGCGGTCGCCCGGCGAGTACTTCGACACCAACATCGCCTCCACGTTCATCACCGACTACTACGGCATCGTCAATCGCCACCACATCGGAGTCACCCAGATGATGTGGTCCAGCGACTTTCCCCACGGCGGTTCGGATTGGCCGGATTCCCGTCAAACCATAGACAGCCACTTCGAGGGGGTGCCCGACGACGAGCGGCACTCCATCCTGGCGGGCAACGCTCTCAGGATTTACGGACAGGAAGTGAGCCCATGAGAGTTGGCGACATCACTGCTCCCGAGCACACCGCCCACGGCAAGCCTCTCGATGGCGTCCGCATCCTGGCCATCGAGCAGATGCAGTCGCTCCCTTACGCCACCCAGCTCATGGCTCGCATGGGCGCAGAGGTGGTCAAGATCGAGCACCCGGTGCGAGGTGACCTGGGCCGGGGCTCGACACCCGGCATTGCCGATCCCGACGGCCGGCAGGTGGGCAACACCTACCTGCGGAACAACCTCAACAAGCGCTCGGTGGGGATGGACCTGAAGAACCCCAAAGCCATCGACCTCATCCGCCAGATGATCACCAACTTCGATGTGCTGGCCGAGAATCTAAAGCCCGGAACCCTGGACAGGAGCGGCTTGGGCTACGAGGACTTATCTGAACTGCACCCCGGCCTCATTTATCTGTCGGTGTCGGGCTTCGGGAACTTGAACGAGTCGCCCTATGGCCATTGGCCGGCCTATGCCCCCATCGCCGAGGCCATGGGCGGCCTTTACTCCATCAATCGCGCCGAAGGTGAGCATGTGAAAGTGTCCCCGGTGGGAGCGCTGGGCGACACCGGCTCGGGTCTCTACGCGGTGATCGGGGTTCTCATGGCCCTGCGACAACGAGAGCGGCACGGCCATGGCCAGCACGTGGACATCGCCATGTTCGACGCCATGGTGGCTTTTGGCGACATGGTGCCCAACTACTGGTCGCTGGGTGCCGACCCCCGGCTCCCCACCGCCATCATCAACGACGGCTTTCCCATCGACTCCGGCGAGTTGGTAATGCAGATTGGCCGAGAGCACCAGTTCGAGCGCCTGTGCCATCTCATCGGTCGCCCCGAGTGGCTAGAAGACGAGAAGTTCTCCACCCGCGACGGATGGCGGGATCATCTCGACGAGATTCGCGCTGCGGTCCGGGCGTGGGCCGGTAACCGCACCACCGTGGCAGCGGCCAACGACCTGGCTGCCGCCGGATTGGCGGCCGCCCCGGTGTTCGAGGCCCCCGACGTGATCGACGATCCCCATGTGGCTGCCCGCCACATGATGGTGGAGATTCCCCGCGCCGACGCCGACACCCCGGTGCTGACCCCTGGCAATCCGGTGAAGATGTCAGCGGTCAGCGAGGGACCCGACACCCGGCCGCCGTGGTTGGGCGAGCACACCGACGAGGTGTTGGCTGCTGAACTCGGTCTGGGCGAAGAAGCAATCGCCGAGCTCCGGTCTGACGGCGTCATCGGCTGATGACCTCTGCGTCGCTTCGCTTCGACAAGCGCACCGCGGTGGTCACCGGCGCGGGCCAGGGGTTGGGCCGGGCCTACGCACTCTTGCTGGCCGACCGTGGCGCACAGTTGGTGGTCAACGACATTGTGGCCGAAGCTGCTGACCGGGTCGCTGAAGAGATCATCGCTTCGGGCGGCACCGCCATTGCCGACCACCACAGTGTGGCCACCGCCGGTGGTGGTGTTGGATTGGCGGAGCAGGCCCAAGATGCGTTCGGCGCGGTACACATCGTGATCAACAACGCAGGCGTGAATCGAGCCGCCGAGTTTGTCGACATGACAACGGAGTCCGGCCCAGAGTTGTTCAGCGAGATGATCGCCATCCACCTGCTGGGGCCGTGCCATGTGCTGTGGCCCTTGTGGCCCGCCATGGTGGAGCAGGGCTATGGCCGGGTGGTGAACATCGCCTCAGGGGCGGTGTGGGGTTTGCGGGGCCAATCGGCCTATGCCGCCTGCAAGGCCGGGGTGATGGGGCTGACCCGCACGCTGGCCCGAGAGGGCCGCTACCACGGCGTACAGGTCAATTGCGCTCTCCCCTGGGCGGTTACCGATCCAAGCCCCGACCGCTCCGGCGACGAGTTCGGGGCCATCATCGATGCCCACATGCGCCCCGAGAATGTCGCCCCGGCGGTTGTTTGGCTGGCCCACGAAGACTGCCCGACCACCGGCGAGTCGTTCACCGTGGACGGGGGCCGCATGGCCCGCCTGGGCTGGGTCGCCAGCGAGGGCCACACCGACCTAGCCCCCACCCCCGAGTCCTATCGCGACCACTGGGATGAAATCATCGACCTGACAAACTTCACCGTCCCGACCTCAACCAACGACCACATGCGCAATACGGTGATGCTGGCGTACGAACGCCTTAGTCCATCGACAGAGGCACCGCCTCAACCCCAGTAATCCACGGCCGTCCCGCCCTGGCGAGCGCCTCCCATTTTTCTTCAGCCTCGGCGGGATCGGATTGCCCCAACTCCTCGGGAGTCGGGCCGATCTGCTCGACCAGCGGTGCCAGCGCCTCGGTGTCGAAGCCGTAGAACTCTGCGGCGTTCAAGCCCAGGATGGCCGCGGAGTCGTCAGCCGGAATGTCCCAGAACGTCTCGGCCAGGGCCTTGCGAGTGTGCGGCCAGGTGCCCTCGGGGTGGGGAAAATCGTTGCCCCACATGATGTTGCCCACGCCGATCTCGAACCGCCTAGCCAGCTCCCGCCGCTTGGTGCTGGCCGCCCCGATGGCGCAGTTGCGATCGAAGTAATCGCTGGGCCGCAGACTCAGATGACCGTAGGCATCGGCGGCCAGCTTTTGCGCACCGCCGTGCTCCCGGGAATAGGTGGCGTCCATCGTCCACAGCATGTCGGCGGCCCAGAAACAGCCGCACTCAGTGACTGCATAGCGCAACCCTGGATACCGTTCGAACACGCCGGAATACAGCAAGAACCACAGCGGACGGGTGGTCCACCACCGCACTTCGGCCACGTACATGCCAATGAAACCCGGACCCGTGCCGTAGTCGCTGCGAGGGGCGGCCCCTGAGTGGGTGTGAACCGGCATCTCCAGGTCCTGGCAGGCAGCCCACACCGGGTCGTAGCGGCGCTCGTGGTAGCCCGGGCCCTCGTTCCACATGGAGGCGATGAGAATTCCACCCCGAAGCCCCGATTCCCGGGCTCGGGAGATCTCGCCGACCGCAGCGTCTACGTCGTCGATGATCGGCACCACCGCCACTCCGGCCCGACGCTCAGGGCTGTCGGCACACAGTTCGGCCAACCACCGGTTGTGGGCCCGAGCCCCCGCCATCAACAGCTCGGGGTCTTCGGCAAACGACATGCCCAGCCCGGCTCCAAACGGCGCCGAAGCACCCCCGGTCACTGCATCAGCATCGGGAAAGATCACCTCGCCGGCGACGCCGTCTCCGTCCAATTCGGCATCCCGTCGGGCTGCGTTCCAAGCCCCTCGCAACCCCTCCTCGTTCTCGCCGAACCACTCTTCTTCGAATTCGGCGTTACCCATGATGTTGCCCTGGTTGCGGATCGCCTCCCGCCGCGCCAGGAAGTCGTCGAAAGCAGCGTGGTGCTTCGATTCCAAATAGCCCCGATACTCCAGATTCGGCAGCCCCGCATGGCAGTCCGAGGAAATAACCAAATAGCGCTTACTCATGACGCCCCCTTTGGCAAAACACTAGCCAAGGGGCGAAAACCCTGGGTCGGGCAGGCGGGATTTGAACCCACGACCTCTTCGTCCCGAACGAAGCGCGCTACCAAGCTGCGCCACTGCCCGTAAATCTCATCCTACATATTGGGGTGGGCGAACAACATAGGCAGGCTGGGGGGTGGCTCGGCTCAGGGCGCCCGCCGCCCGGAGCTTGTCGAGGACGGCGGGCTGGGCCGAGACAGGACCCGCCAGCCTGCCGGGGGATGGTTTAACTCAGAAGCGCCGAAACAGCCCGCTGGACACTCACCGCATCCAACGGCTTCACCAACCACCCATCAGACCGCGCCTGCCGAGCCAAATAAACATCAGCCTCACGATCCAGCAACATCAAGACTCGCGTCTCCGGCGCCCGCCCCATCTCCGCCTCCAAACGCAGATCCAGGCAAGTCGCCATCCCCCCCATATTCCCGATCTGAAGATCGCAGATCACCACGTCCGGCCGTTGCTCCCGCACCGCGTCCAGCACTTCCACCCCCGCCCGCACCCGGCTGATCTCGGAGGCATCACTGCCCAAAGCAGCATCTACCGCGTTGAACACGGAATCGCTGTCAGTGGCCAAGAGCACATGGGTCACACCACGATGGTATCCAAATCGATATCGCCACAGCGTGCTGGGGAAATGTGGCTGGGGACTGTCGGACCATGGCGTGGGCCTGCGAGGCTTGGCGATGGCATTGGGGCTGTGTCGCGTTAGCATCAGGGGCGGTCAAGGGGAGGCGCATTGCTCGAGATCGACGTCGAAAATCTAGACACTCATACGGTGCTTCGCCCCAGTGGTGAGATCGACGCCTACACCGTGGCCCAATTTCGGGAGCGGATCGGCGACTTGGCCCTTGAACCCCGCCTGCTCATCGACTTGGGGTCGGTCCCGTTCATGGACTCCGCTGGATTGGGGGCGCTGATCGGCGGCATCCGTCGGATCCGCGATTCCGACGGTGAGGTTGTAGTGGCCTGCGGTGAAGGGGCCTTGGCCCGGCTGCTGCATACCACCGGCTTCGACCGGATTGTCCCCGTGGCTGAGACCCCTGAAGAAGCGCTGGCCTCACTGCTCAGCGACGAATCACCTGAGGCGTTGTAGATCCAACAGTGCGAATCTCGCGGTTGAAGTTGGCTGCTGCCTGTCTCGTCGGAGGCGCAGTGTTGGTTCAGTTCGGCTCGACGGCCAGTGCGGCGGTTTCCAGCGATCCTGCTGATCCCGGCGTGGCCGTGGTAGTCGAGGTCACCGGCCTATTGGACCCGGTCATGGCCGAGCTCATTGAGAACACGGTGGCCGATGCTGCCGACGCGGGTGCCACACTTCTGGTCTTCAGGGTCGACAGCAACCGCTCGGTGGTTTCTGACGAGCGCCTGGAAAAACTGGCTGATGCCATTGCCACCTCGCCGGTGCCCATCGCGGTTTGGGTCGGCCCGAACGGTGCTTCTCTGGAAGGCAGAGTCGCCCAGCTCTTTGCCATTTCCGATGAGGTGGGCATCGCCCCCGGCACCAGCGTGGGAGATCTTGGCCCCCCGCTTCCGATGCTGGCCGACTATCCCGTCGCCTGGGCCGACCAAGACCTGATCCGAGACCAGAAACTCGGTTGGCGACAGCTCATCTCCGAGGGGGTGATCGCCTGTGAACCCCTCACCATCGATGATCTTCGAGATCGGTACAACGAGGCCGACATCCCCTTCGACCCCCAAACCGTGCGGGTTCCCCCCCAAGAAGAACAGTGCGTGGCACCGCTCATCGGCGACTTCCTGGTTGACCTCGACCATCTCGGCTTCGTGTCCAACTTGGTCAATGTGGACGGCCAGCCTCGCCTGGAGCCGATTACCCAGGTTCAGTTCCGAGGTTTGTCGCTCGCCCACCAGTTGTTCCACACCGTGGCCAGTCCCCCGGTGGCCTATCTGCTGCTGAGCATCGGCATGGGCCTGATGCTGTTCGAGTTCTTCACCGCGGGCATCGGAGTTGCCGGAGTGGTGGGCGCAGTGCTGTTCATCTTGGCCGGCTACGGACTCTCCGTGCTGCCCCACAACACTTGGGCATTGGCCCTGTTGGGGTTATCGATGGTGGCGTTCGGCATCGACATCCAAACCTCGGTTCCCCGGTTTTGGACCGGCGCTGGACTGGTCATGTTCGCGGCGGGAACATGGTGGCTCTACGACAGCGTGTCCATGTCGTGGATTCCCATGGTGGTGATGACCGGGGCGGTGGCGGTGGCCATGTTCTCGGGGATGCCGTCGATGGTGCGCACCCGCTTTTCAACGCCCACCATTGGCCGGGAATGGATGATCGGTGAACGGGGAGAGGTCGTCGAAGACGTCTCCCCCGACGGGGTGGTGCGAATTCGCGGTGCCCTGTGGCGGGCTCGAGCCAACCGGGCAACGCCGGTAACCGCTGGTGACGAGGTCAGAGTGGCTGAAATAGACGGTTTGTGGCTGGAAGTGGAGCCTTTGGAGGGCGCCGCTCGTGACTACCGAGAACCCCGCCGAAAGGACTCCGAGCCGTCCTGAAGCCCGAAAATCAGCCAAAAGTGATCTTCGATTGCTTTGTCCTCATCTTGTGCGCGGCCAACTTCGCCTATAAGGTCCGCCAAAAGGGGGTAGGCAAGAGTGAGCGCTGTTACCAGTGAGAGGGCCTGGCAAGTCAAGGCAGCCTGTCGTGGACCGCACGCGGCTGTGTTTTTCCCGCCCCCCTCTTTTGAGCGCAAAGAAGAGAAGCTCGAGCGGGAAGGTCGGGCGAAGGCCATCTGCGAGGAATGCAGTGTCATTGACGAATGTCGCGAATATGCCCTGGAAATTCGCGAGCAACACGGCATCTGGGGCGGCCTGAACGAGTTGGAGCGCCGGGAGATCCTCAACGGCCGCCGGAACTGATCACACCGTTGATCTGATCACATCCTCATAGGCGGGGGCCGGGGATTCTCACATCACCTCTTCGGCGGGTCACACCATGCCCGTCCATCCATGCCAGCAGCGGCAGGGCGTACTTGCGCGTGGTGGCCAAGCGTTCTCGCACTTCGGCCACCGTGACCCCGTCAGGCTGGGATGCCAACATCTCGGCCAGCACCGATTGAGCCTCCTGCACTGCTGCGGCGGCAAAGAACACCCCGTCTTGTTCCACGATCAAGCCTCGCTTCACCAACTCCCGCACTTCGCTTCGGTCCACGCCCACGGCTTCGGGGTCGGGCGGGGTGAACGGCGCCGCTTCCAGTGCCGCGGTGTACCGGTGATTCTCGAACGGGTCCGACTGGCCGACGAGGCGTACTCGGCCTCCCTCAGTCGCCACGTCCTCCATGAGACTGAGCGCCGCTCGATCTCGTTCATCCAATCCGGCGATGTCCAACCCGAGCGGACCAGCGTCTTTCACCGCTTTCCGAAGCCGAGTCAGCGCATCCTCCAGCACGGTCCCGCTCACCACCCACCGTTCGACATCGGGCTCTCGCCGCTGCCCGGTCAGCAGAGCCAGTTGATCAGCCTCTACCCATCCCCGCTCGGCCACCACTCGGTCAACAGACAGGTCGGGCTTGGCCTTCGAAGCAGGTAGCACCGGGTCGACATCGAGAACGGTGCCGCCCCCGATGGTCTCGGCCCGGCCGCTCTCCCGCAAGACGAAGCGGTCTCCGGGTAGAAGCGGCAGCCAGCGGGGGAGGTGCAACCGCACCAGTCCGGTTTCGCCCGGCGACAGCGCCTCAAGCCCGAGGATGCGCATTCGGGCCGGCAGCTCGCACGCGCCCACATAAACGGCGTGGGCCCCTCGGCGGGATACTTCGTGGTCCAGGGTGCTCAACACCGTCAAAGAAGCGTCGAACCGATTGGTGAGATGCCACTGTCCGGCCCGGACGAGTACATCGCCACGGGCGACCTCTTGGTGGCTGACGCCCGACAAGTTGACCGCCACCCGGTTGCCCGGACCGATTTTGGTGCGCTGGCTGTGGTGGCTCTGCAACGCCCGGATTCGCACCGCCGCGCCCTTGGGCCGAAGTTCCAATTCGTCGTCCACTCGGATTTGCCCGCCGGTGAGGGTGCCAGTCACCACCGTGCCTGCCCCTCGGGCAGCGAACGCCCGATCCACCCACAGCCGGGGACGGCGCTGGTCGGCAGCCGCGGGGGTTCGATCCACCAAATCGTCCAACTCGGCGCGGAGCTCATCAATGCCCAAACCATCCACCACGTCGGTTTCCACCACCGGCGCACCGGCCAAGAATGTGTCCTCGACTCGCTCTTCCACCTCCAAACGAGCCAGCTCGGCGATGTCGGGATCGCACAATCCCACCTTGGTCAGGGCAATCAATCCGTGCGACACCCCCAGCAGTTCCAGGATGCGGAGGTGCTCCTCCGACTGGGGCATCCACCCTTCGTTGGCCGCGATCACAAACAGGCAGGCATCCACTGCGCCCACCCCGGCCAGCATGTTGCGGATGAACCGCTCATGGCCGGGAACGTCGATGATCGATACCGACCGGCCCGAAGGCAGCGGCGCGGAGCCGAAGCCCAGGTCGATGGTCAACCCTCGAGCCTTCTCCTCGGCAAACCGGTCGGGGTCAACCCCGGTGAGCGCCTCCACCAGCGTGGACTTCCCGTGGTCCACATGGCCGGCGGTGGAGATGGCGATGCTCACCCAAGGGCTTTCAGGGCGGCGATCACGTACTGGTCGTCGTCAGAAGCCACCGTCCTCAGGTCGAGCCAAGTGCGGTGGTCGCTCACTCGGGCGATGATCGGGGGTGACCCGGCGCGCAGGAGAGCCGTGTGATCGCCGTCCAACACCACACCGAGCGAGTCGATCTCGGTGCCGGGAAGCGTCCCGCCGCCGGGCACTGATGCCATCTCGGCCACCTCGCCCGCCCCCGACTCGGCCACCACCGCGTGAGCCCGAGCCTCCAGCTCGGCGGTGGTCAGCGACGCCATTCGCCAGAATTCGATGGCCTGTCCGTCTCGCCGCAGATAGGCCAAGGCCACCTGTTGGAGGGCGTTCAGCACCAGGCTTCCCGGTCGCAGCGCGCGGGCCAGGGGGTGTCGAGCGCATTGGCTCACCAGGTCGGCTCGCCCGGCGATGATCCCTGCTTGGGGACCGCCGAACAGCTTGTCGCCGGAAAAAACCACCAGCGCCGCCCCGTCGGCCAGGGTCTGGCGGGCCGCGGGCTCGCCGGCCAGCCACGCTGGGGGGCCGTCGGCCAGCCACGGGCAGGCGGCATCCACCAATCCCGATCCGATGTCGGCCACTACCGGGACGGAGAGAGAGGCCATCTCGGCCACGGTCACATGTTCGGTGAACCCCACGATGCGGTAGTTCGACTGGTGCACCTTGAGAGCGAGCGCAGTGTCGTTGGCCGGATTCTCCACGGCCGATGCGAAGTCGGCCATGCGTGTGCGGTTGGTGGTGCCCACCTCCACAAGCCGCGCCCCCGACTGCTCCATGACCTCTGGAACCCGGAACCCGCCGCCGATCTCCACCAACTCGCCCCGCGACACCGCCGCTCCTCGTCCGGCGGCTAACGCGGCCAGCACCAACAGCACTGCCGACGCCCCATTGTTCACCACGATGGCGTCGTCGGCGCCGCACAGCCGGGCGAGCAGCGCCGCGGCACGGGCGTGGCGGGATCCCCTTCGGCCCGAGGACAGATCCAGTTCCAGGTTGGTATAGGCCGCGTCGGCAGCGATGGCCAGCGGCGCCCGTCCCAGGTTGGTGTGCAGCAGGACCCCGGTGGCGTTCACCACCGGCTGAAGCAGCGACCGAGCCGCGGCGTGAGCGTGGGCACGGGCCCGCTCCTCCACCCCTTCTGTGTCGCCGTCGGCGATAGCCGCCCGGGCGGCGTCCACCAGCAGGGGATGGGGAAGCCCGGTGTCGGTCAAAGACCGGGCCAGGGCATCCACCGAAGGGGGTCTCACGGGTCTCAGCGTATGGCGCTAGCGGTATGCCGTCATCTGTAGCCGGTCAATCCCCATCGGCCAGATCGGTGTCGTGGATGGTTCCCGGCCGAGTGCCCTCGGGACCGATGTAGGTCACGCGATGGCGAAAACGGCGGATAATGAACGGGCGGATCGCCATTCGGGTGGGGGGGAACAACAAGAGCAGGCCCACCGCGTCGGTCACGAATCCAGGGGTGAGCATGAGTGCCCCAGCCAGCAGCACCAAGGCACCGTCCACCAACTCCCGGCCGGGCATCACGCCCTCGGCCAGCTTGCTCCTGACCCGCCAGAGCACCGCCAGCCCCTGGGCCTTCACCATCCACGCTCCCACCACGCTCACCACGATCAACAGGCCGATGGTCTCCAGCGTTCCGATGCTTCGGGCGGTCTCCACAATCGCATACAGCTCCACCAGTGGCACCGCAATGAACAGGAGCACCAACCAGACGACCACGGCGAGTTCCTTTGCTGAGTCCTACGACGAGACGATGTCGAGTTTGGCCAGGGCCTCTTCAGCGGCCTCGAAAATCCGAGCGGTACAAGAGGCCATATCCACGGGGGGGATCTCTTCCAACAGCCGATCGGCAATGGTTCGCAACGCATCGCCCGCGGGACCAGGGGCGTCTTCCAGCACCACCGGCGCCCCCTCGTCCCCGCCGGGAGCCACGGCTCCGTCGATGGGCACCTGACCGAGCAGGGGCACACCGAGTTCGTCGGCGAGCTCTTGTCCGCCTCCTTGGCCGAATATCTCGTACGACGCCCCATCGGGAGTCACGAACGCGCTCATGTTCTCGATCACCCCGGCGATCCGGAGATAGTTGGAACGCCCCATTGAGGCCACCCGGGTAGCCACTTTCTGGGCACTGCGAGCCGGGGTGGTCACCACCACCATCTCGGCTTGAGGGAGCATTTTGGCAATGCCCATCTGCACGTCGCCGGTGCCCGGCGGCATGTCGATCAACAGATAGTCCACCGGACCCCAGCGCACGTCCTCGAGAAAATGCTGGACCGCCCGGTTCAGAATGAGGCCCCGCCACATCAGAGCGGTCTCCTCCCGGTCGACAAGGAAGCCCATCGACACCACTTCCAAGGTGCCATCGCCCACTTGTTTCTCATTGGGAACGATCTTCTTCTCGTCTTCCGCCCCCGCCAAACGGCCTTCCACTCCCAGCATTCGGGGCACCGAGTAGCCCCAGATATCGGCGTCCATCACCCCGACCCGCATGCCTCTTCGGGCCAGTTCGGCAGCCAGATTCACTGTCACGGTGGATTTGCCCACCCCGCCTTTGCCCGATGCCACCATCACCACTTTGGCGGTGGGGGGCACTGCGGTGTCGGGAGCGTTCTGGGCCACGTTGAAGCGGGCTTTGGCCATGGCCGCGGCCTTCTCCTCCTGGGTCAGCTCGCTCCAGTGGATCTTGACCTTCTCCACCCCGGGCAACCCGCCTACCCGGCTGCGGACATCTCGCTGGATCTGGGCCCGCAGCGGGCATCCCGCGGTGGTGAGCGCCACCGTCACCTCGACGAGGCCGTCGGGATTGACCACCGCGCCTCGCGCCATGCCCAACTCAACGATGTCGCTGCCCAATTCAGGGTCGATAACCCCGCGCAGGACATTCATCACATCATCAATCGTCGGCAAAGCCGCGACTGCGCCGTCGCTCACCCTGGTCATGCTATCGGGTATGTAAGTTCCCCAAGCCTGCGGGTAGACTGAGTGTGCTTCGCAGCACCGAATAGGGAGAGTTTTGTGATCACGCTCACAGACACAGCAACCAGCAAGGTCGGAGACTTGGTTCGCCAGGAGCAGGCCGACGACGAAGAGCTGGCCCTGCGGGTGGCAGTTCGCCCTGGCGGTTGCTCTGGGTTCAGCTATGAGATGTACTTCGACGCCGATGTCGGCGCTGAAGACCAAGAAGTTCTCTTCGGCGACGTCAAGGTAGTGGTCGACTCCTCCAGCGCAGCTCTGCTGGAAGGTGCGGTTCTCGACTACAAAGACGGCCTGACCGACGCGGGGTTTTCCATCACCAACCCCAATGCCCAGCGCACCTGCGGCTGCGGCCAGAGCTTCAGCTAACCCCCATCGCCGCGCATGGCGGCCGCATTGGAATTCACCGTAGACGGCCGCCGAATCGAGGTACCCGACGACGGCGCTTCGCTCATGGAGGTGTTGCGCGACCGGCTTGGCATCCGCACGGTGAAAGACGGATGCAGCCCGCAAGGACAATGCGGTTGCTGCACCGTGTGGGTTGATGGGAAGCCTCGAGTGTCCTGCGTGACCCCCGCCCGCCGGGTGGCCGGCCGGGAGATCACCACGCTGGCCGGGCTGCCATCCGACACCTGCGCCGCTTGGGGGGAGGCGTTTTGCGCGGCCGGCGCCAGCCAATGCGGCTTCTGCACCCCTGGCATCATCATGCGCCTCGCCGGTCTGGATGCCCGACTGGACCAAGATCGCCCCCGCTCGTCTGCGGCCACCGCGCTCGCGGCCCATCTGTGCCGCTGCACGGGGTGGCAGACCATCTTGGAAGCGTGGGAGCACTTCGGCGCCGACGCCCCCGGCCGGGATTGGGCCGCGGCGGCACGGCGAGCCGAAATCGAGGGCGGCGTTGCCCAGGCCGTGGGGCCGGAGGTGGCCTTGGGGGAGGGCGGTTTTGCCGACGACACCGGGCCCAACGGGGCGCTGGTGGCGCTGTCCGATGGCCGAGGCGGTTGGGTGCTGGGAGAGACAGTGGCTGAGGCCCGGGCCGCAGCGGGAAAGGTGCAGGGCCGACGCACGCCGACAGAGCGGCCTATGCCGTTGGAATTCCCTGAAGGCGACTGGGCAGTGCGCCTTCGGACCTCGTGGGTGGAGCCCGCCTATCTGGAAACCGACGCTTCGTGGTGTGCGCCCGGCGGCGAGCCGGCTAGTCCACTGGCCAACGGCGGCGCATTCGGCGCCAAGCTTGCGTCTCCGCTGCCGGAGGCGGCCCGCCGGTTGGCCGATGAGCACGGTCGTCCGGTGCGGGTGCTGTGGTCTCGTGAGGACTCCGTTCGGCACGGTCCCAAACGCCCGCCGGTGGCCATTGGGATCAACGCCGATGGCCAAGGGGTGGTTCGGGTAGTGCGCACACCGGGGGTGGTCGATGCCGTCGCGTCGGTTTCCTCTGCCCTGACGGTAGAAGAAGTAGACATCGCCGGACCTCCCACCTCGGTCGCCATTCGGGGTGCAGGATGGGTTGAGGCCGCCGTAGCACTGAGTGCGTTGGGCGACGACTTTCAGACGATCACGTCTCCGGGCGGGGGCTCGGCCCGAGCCGAATGGCATGGAGGCAGCCTGCGGATTCAGGTACACGGCGGCGACCCGCTGGATGAGGTCGTGCTGCGCTCCTATTGCATCGGCGCCGCGCATATGGCCTATAGCTGGGTGACCTCCGAGGCGCTCACCGTCGGCCCCGACGGCGAGGTCCACGACCTCACTATCCGCTCTTTCGGCGTCGTGCCCGCATCTCGGATGCCCCCGGTGCAGGTGGAGATCGAGCTGTCAGACGGCCCGCCGGTCAACTGCTCCGACGCCGTGTTCGCCGCCGTGGCCGCAGCCACCTGGCGGGCCGCCGGCCATCCCCCCGACTGGCCAACAGGTCGGCTGGATGCTCAGTCAGACTCTCCGTAGAGCAAACGGTCGGTCACTTCTCGAACGGCGTCGGTGATCTCCTGGTAGTCGGCTTCTAAGTCCCGGTTGCTGGGATAGCCGAGTCGTCGGGCCAGCAACAGCTCCTCATGGTCGTCATCGGGGAACACGTCTGAAGAGAGTCCTGAGAGGTGGTAGCGGGCGTTGCGGAACCGCTGGCAGAAGCGATAGCCCACATCCAGGGTGGCCCGGTCGCCGATGTCCAGCAGGTTGTGCTCCGACAGACCGGCCAGCGCGGGCAGCGTGCGATTGTCGCGGATCGAAGTCCTTCCGAATCCGTGCTGAAGCTGCATGAGCTGCACGGTGAACTCGATGTCGCTGAGCCCGCCCGCGCCGAGCTTCACGTCCCGGGCCTTGCTGCCGGTGCCCAGCCGCTCAGCTTCGATGCGGCGCTTCATCACTCGGATCTCTTCAGCCTCGGCCTCGCTGAACTCGGGCTGATAGCACCACTTGTCGGCCAACTGGAGAAATCGGTTTCCCAGATCGGCGTCTCCCGCCACGAAGCGGCGTTTGAGCAGAGACTGGCGCTCCCATAGCTGACCCCGTTCCTCGTAATACCGCTGGTACCCCTCCAGCGATCGGGCGAGCTGTCCGTTCTCGCCCTCAGGGCGCAACCGGGCGTCGATCTCCCAGGCTCGGCCCTCGGCGGTTTGAGCCCCGATTTCTTTGAGCAGGCCCCGGGCGGTGCGGTTGGCCGCCCTGGCGTCATCAGAGCCCGCCCCCTCGTACACGAAGATCACATCCAGATCAGAGGCATAGGAAAGGTCGAGGCCCCCATAGCGCCCCATTCCGATGACAGCAAAGGGCACCTCTGGGGCCAGCGAATCGACGGCGGCCGCCACCGCGGCGTCGGCGATGAGAGTCAGCTCCTCGGGAATCTCGATGATCGAGGCCAGCCCCAGGATGTCTCGGGCCGCCACCCGAAGCTGCTCGCGCCGCACGAACCGCCGCAGCTCGGCCATCTGGAGGTCGTGATCGCCAGCGGCTGACTGCATGGCCTCGGTGGCCTCGGCAACCAGGGCCTCCGCAGTGCGGGCATGGGCCAGCTCCTCGGGGTTCATCAGCGAGCGGGCGAACTCCGGGTGGTTGCGCATCCACCCCGCGGCCACTCGGCTGGAACCCAGCAATCGGGCGATGTCGCTGATGGCAATGGGGGAGTCGCGCAAAACCGGGAGAATGGTGCCGACTCGAAAGGAGCCGTCTAAGAGCCAGGCCAGGCGGACGAGTCCTAGGTCGGGATCGGGGGTAGTGGCCAGAGCCTCCACCATGATGACCAGAACCTGTTGCATCACGTTGGCCCGACGGCCGAGGTTCTCGGTAAGGCGCTCGATAGTGGCGGCGGCCCGATCGGGATCGGCGAAACCCAGCTGCCCGAGGTGAGCGGGAAGCAGCTCGCTCACCAGTCCGGTCTCGTGCATCCGGTCGAGGGTTTGACGGTAGAAGATCCGCTGGTGGATCTCCCGAACCGAGGTCTGATGGCGAGTGTGGGAGTCCTGGAATGCCTCCAGGCTTTCGAAGCCGGATGCTCGGGCCGCCCATTCCCGGTCGGCATCGGCGGTGGGCAGCTCGTGGGTCTGGCGCTCGTCGCGGAGCTGCACGCGATGCTCCACCGTGCGCAGATGGATATAGGCGGTGGTGAAGTGGACGGCGTCGGCCTGGTCGATGTACTCCCCCCAACTCAGCTGCCGAAGGGCAGTGAGGGTGTTGGGGGAGCGGATGGTGGGATCGGTGCGGCCGTGAATCAACTGCAGGAGCTGCACGGTGAACTCGATGTCTCGCAGACCCCCAGGGCCCTTCTTGAGCTCCCGGTCGCCCTTCAGCTTGGCCGACTCCTCCACCCGCAGTTTCAGGGCTCGCAGGTGGGGCACCGTGTCGGCTTCGAGGTTCTCGCCCCACACACCTGGCTTGATGGCATCGAAAAAGGCGTTGCCCAATTCAGGATCGCCGGCTGACAGCCGAGTCTTGATGTAGGCCTGGCGCTCCCAGGGCACCGCCCAGCGATCGAAGTAGGTTCCGAACGCCGCCGGGGTGCGGCTCAGCGCTCCAGCGCCTCCTTCGGGCCGCAACTCGATGTCCACCCTGTACACCTGCCCCTCGGGGGTGAATGCGGTCAGGATGTCCAGCACTTTCCGGGCTCGACGGGCGGCTGCGGTGGAGTCGCCCTCGTGGGCGAAGACGATATCGACATCGCTGGCGTAGTTCAGCTCGTTGCCGCCCAGCTTGCCCATCCCGATGATGGCCAACGGCGGTCCTTCGTCGGCGATCTCCAAGGCACGGACGAAACAAGCGTCGGCCAACAGCGACAGTTCCCGGCCCACGGTGGCCAGGTCGGCCTCGCCCAGCAGATCGCGCAGCGCGATGCGCAGAAGCTGGCGCCGCTTCCATCGCCGCAGGCCGTCGAGGGCATCATCGTCGTCGGGGGCGGTCAGCGAGATTTTCTCGGCGGCGAAGTCGGCGGGCGGGTCGAGCACTCCGAGCAGACTGGGATCGCGCCGCACCGCCTTGCTCATGCTGCGAGAAGCTCCGGCCAGCATGGCCGCCGCCCGAGCTCGGCGCTCGTCGGTGATGCCCAGATCGTCGATGAGGGAGCGAGCGTCCTCCGGCCACGGACAGGAGGCGATCAATTGCTCAATGTCCTGGTTCTGGTGACCGAGGCCTTCAGCTTTCATATGATCCCATGCTATGAGCACTCCAGTCGGTCCGTATTCCCCAATCGTTCGCGCCGGTGATTTTCTCATCTGCTCCGGTCAGATCGGTATCGCCGACGGATCACTGGTGCCCGGTGGGCTCATTGCGCAATTCCGCCAAGCGATGGCCAATGCCGAGGCGGTGCTGGCCACCGAGGGGGCCACGCTCGACGACGTGGTGAAGGCCACCGTGTTCCTGCTGCACATGGACGACTTCGGCACCATGAACCAGGCCTACATCGAATGCTTCGGCGACAACCGCCCCGCCCGCTCCGCAGTAGGCGTCGCCGCCCTCCCCCTCGGCGCCCTAGTAGAAATCGAACTCTGGGCCTACGCGGGTTGACCCAACATCACGGAGACCAGGACAGGTAGTTGGCCGCCGCCGCTCCCAGCGGTAGCGACTTTCGACATGACCTAGCATTCTGCGGCAATTGTTGTAATGAGGTTGTTTGTCGTCCTGTCCGCTGTTATCTTGTGACCAATCTTCCCCGTCTGGCCTGCATTGCAGGGCATGGCGGGGGTTTATCTTTTAACCGCTTGGTGGCCTATGCCTGACACGAGAGTCGTCGTCTTCATCGACTACCAGAACGTCTACCACTGTGCTCGCGATCTGTTCGGAGATCCTGACAAATCTCCATCCGTGCTGGGAAGCGTTCATCCCCGTCACCTCGGTGAGCTTCTCTGTGATCTCGGCAAAGCGGTAGATCCCCATCGCAGTTTGGCCGGTGTCCGGGTTTACCGAGGGCAGCCTGATAGCCGTAGCGGAGCCAAACTCAGCCGAGCATTTGATCGGCAGGTGGCTACCTGGAGGGAGACACCCGGGGTGTCAGTGCATACACGTCCATTGAAGTACCACCGGGTTTCAAACCCTGGCCGTAAAGCCAAGTGGGTCGCGCAGGAGAAGGGCGTAGACGTAATGATGGCGCTGGACATCTCCATTGGTGCTCGAAGCAACAGCTATGACGTGGCAATTGTCGTCTCCGCTGATACCGATCTTCTTCCCGCTCTGGAGGATGCCGTCAGCGTGGGCAAGCGCGTAGAGACTGCAACTTGGTGGGTTCCAAAGTCTCCCCGCGGCCCGCTGCGGGTTCCTGGCCGCCGGATTTGGAACCACTACCTCGACAGGAGCCGGTTCGATCTGGTCCGCGATCACACCGACTATTTGTCCTGGGTTCCAAAGGGGGGCAGTCGTTCGCTGAGCGAACTCCTCAGCCGTGACGAACACGCAGCCTTTGTGGAGTCACTGTCTGATGACCCTGATCTTGCCACGAGATAGACGACGGAGTCAGCGCTCCCAGCGGGAGAGGCCGAAGCGGTAGCCGACGGAGCGGACGGTGGTGATGAGGCCGGCGTGCTCTTCGCCGAGCTTGGCCCGCAGGCGCCGAACGTGGACGTCCACAGTGCGGGCGCCGCCGAAGTAGTCGTAGCCCCACACCCGGCTGAGCAGCGTCTCGCGGGTGAATACCTTGCCGGGCGAACTGGCCAGGAACTTCAGCAATTCGTACTCCATGTAGGTCAGGCCGAGCGGCCGGCCGGTGATGGTGGCCTGATAGGTCTCCACGTTCAGCACCAGCGGGCCGTATTCGATGAGCTCCGGGCGCAGCGCGGTGCCCGATCGCCACACCAGGTGGGCCAGCCGGGCTTCCAATTCCCGCTGGTGGAATGGGGTGAGGCAGAAGTCGGTGTAGAGGTCGTCGCGCATCTCCAGTTCGTCTAGGCGAGCACCGGAGATAAGCAGCAGAACCGGGATGTCCAAGCCCCTTCGGTTCAGTACACGACAGAATCCGAATGCGTCTTCGGGGTTCTCATCCACCGCCACCACCGCGCCCAGCCACCGGCCCTCCGGCTCTTGGGCGCTGCCCACCGCCTTCCAGTTGTAGCCCCCCAAGTCCAGCGTGCGCACCAGCTCCGGCGGCGGCGGATCGGGAAAAACGAGCAGCGGCTCTGTCACAGCAACTACCAGGTGTTCAAGTACCGGCGGAGCTCGAAGGGCGTGACCTCCCGGCGGTACTCGGCGAACTCGGCCCGCTTGTTGCGCAAGAACCACTCGTGGATGTGCTCGCCCAACACGTCAACCATCAGCGGCGATTCTTCCAGCACGTCCAGGGCCTCCGACAGCGACATGGGCAGCTCCTCGAAACCCTTGGTCCGAGCTTGGCCCCTGGTCATGGTGTAGAGGTCGGAGGCTGCCTCAGGAGGCAGCTCATAGCCCTCCTGCACTCCTTTCAAGCCGGCGGCCAACACCGCGGAGAACGCCAAATAGGGGTTGGCCGCCGAGTCGAGCGCCCGGTATTCGATTCGAGTGGACGACTCCTTGCCCGGCTTCACCACCGGCACCCGCACCAGCGCCGATCGGTTGTTGCGGGCCCACGACACGAAGGTGGGCGCCTCATCGCCGGCCACCAGCCGCTTGTAGCTGTTCACCAGCTGGTTGGTGACCGCGGTGATCTCCCGGGCGTGGTGCAGCAGGCCGGCAATGAAGGCCTTGGCCGTTTTCGACAGGCCGTAGTCGTCTCCGGCGTCGTGGAAGGCGTTGATGTCGTTTTCGAACAGCGACATGTGGGTGTGCATGCCCGATCCCTGTACGCCGTTGAGCGGCTTGGGCATGAACGTGGCGTGCAGATCCCGGTCGAGCGCCAGCTTGCGCACCACCAGCCTCAGTGTCATCACGTTGTCGGCCATGTTCAGCGCCTCGGTGTAGCGCAGGTCGATCTCATGCTGGCTGGGGCTGTCCTCGTGGAAGGAGTACTCCACCGGGATGCCCATGGCCTCCAGCATGGTGATGGTGCGTTTGCGCAGCGGGCTGGCCACATCCGCGGTGGTCAAATCGAAGTAGGAGGCGTTGTCCAGCGGCGTCAGCGGCTGGTCGGGATCGCTATGTCGGAAGTAGAAGAACTCCACTTCGGGAGCGGTGTAGAACGTGTAGCCCATCTCGGCCGCCTTGGCCAGGCTGCGGCGCATCACCCAGCGGGGATCGCCCTCAAAGGGGGTGCCGTCGGGGTTGCGGATGTCGCAGAACACGCGTCCGGAGGGCTCTTCGGGGTCGGCCCACGGCAGCAACTCGAATGTGGACGCGTCGGGCACGGCCAGCACATCGCTCTCCTGCACCCGGGAGAAGCCATCGATGGCCGAGCCGTCGAATTGCAGCCCCTCATCGAAGGCGTCGGCCAACTCCGCCGGAGAGATGGCCACCGACTTGAGCTGGCCCAGCACGTCGGTGAACCAGAGTCGGATGAGGCGCACCCCCCGCTCCTCCACGGTGCGAAGCACATAGTCCTTTTGCGGTTCCATGGCGAATTACCGGCTTGTACCGGAGAGAGACTCTTGCGGTTCCATAGGAGACCACCAGAGTGCCCTGCCGCCGGTTGTCAACGCCAGCCCATTGGCGGCGTTCACAAACCCTTCACAATCGGGAAAATCTCTGGAAACACGGCTCTGGCACGATGCGAAGCGCCCTTGTCGCTTGTGGGAAGGTAAGGGAGCCAAAAAGGAGGAACTCACTGTGTCAACTCCCCAAGAAGTCATTGCTCAGGCCGCATCAGAGGGTGCGGAGTTCGTGGATATGCGCTTCACCGACGTTCCCGGTGTGCAGCACCACTTCTCGTTGCCCATCCGAGAGCTGACCGAAGCAGTATTTGAAGAGGGCCTCGGCTTCGACGGATCGTCGGTGAGCGGGTTCCAGACCATCGACGCCTCCGACATGCTTCTCATCCCCGATCCCGACACCGCGATCTTCGACCCGTTCACCAAGCGCAAGACTTTGGTGCTGCTGTGCGACGTGAAGGACCCCGTCACCGGCGAGATGTACGGCAAAGATCCCCGGGGCGTGGTGCGCCGCTCCCTGTCCTATCTGGCCAGCACCGGCATCGCCGATTCCGCCTACTTCGGACCCGAAGCCGAGTTCTTCATCTTCGACAGCGTGGCCTTCCAGAACCAGCCCGACGTTTCCGGCTATCAGATTCGCTCGGCTGAGGGCATCTTCGAGAGCGGTCGCCCCTCGGTGAACGGCGCGCCCAGTCCCGGCCATCGCATCCCCTACAAGGGGGGGTATTTCCCACTGTCGCCCATGGACACCTTCCAGGATCTGCGCTCGGAGATGGTGGTAGCCCTCGAATCGGTGGGCATCCCCATCGAGGTCCAGCACCATGAGGTGGGCACCGCCGGCCAGGCCGAGATCGACATGGTGTTCGACGAGATGCTGTCGATGGCCGACAAGGTGCAGCTCTACAAGTACGTCGTGAAGAACGTGGCCCGCGAGCATGGCCGCACCGTCACGTTCATGCCCAAGCCGATTTACGGCGACAACGGCTCGGGGATGCACACCCACATGTCGCTGTGGATGGACGGAGACACGCTGATGTACGACGAGCGGGGCTATGCCGGCCTGTCCGACATCTCCCGCTGGTACATCGGCGGGCTGCTGGCCCACGCTCCTGCGATCTTGGCCTTCGCCGCCCCCACCACCAACTCCTACAAGCGTTTGGTGCCGGGCTACGAGGCCCCGGTGAACCTGGCCTACTCCCAGCGGAACCGCTCGGCAGCCATCCGCATCCCGCTGATCTCCGACAACCCCAAGGCCAAGCGCTTGGAGTTCCGCTGTCCCGACCCGAGCGCCAACCCCTACCTGGCGTTCGCCGCCATGCTGATGGCCGGGATCGACGGCATCCAGAACCAGATGGATCCGGGTGATCCGCTGGACAAGAACATCTACGACCTGCCACCTGAAGAGGCCGCCGGCATCGAGACCGTGCCTGGTTCACTGGCCGAGGCACTCAGCGCTCTCGAGGCTGACCACGACTTCCTGCTGGCCGGCGACGTGTTCAACAGCGCGCTGATCGAGTCGTACATCGAGGTCAAGCAGGAGGAGGTGGACGCCATCAACTTGCGACCCCACCCCCTCGAGTACGAGATGTACTACTCCGTCTAATCTGACACCTCTTCAGCTCCAATCTGTGTTCGGGCTGCGGCCCTTCTAGCCTGTTCTCGTGGCCAAGCTGCGGGTGGCCCTGTGCCAGATCAACTCAGTGGTTGGCGATATCGACGCCAACACCAAACGAATTCTCTCTGCGCTGGCTGCCGCCGAAGAGGCCGGGTGCCATGCTGCGGTTTTCCCGGAGCTGGCAATAACCGGTTATCCCCCGGAAGACTTGGTGCTCAAACGGCGATTTGTGCAGGACAGCCGCGATGCGATGGAGCACATTGCGGCCCAGTCGGAATCGTGTGCCGCGGTGGTGGGATTTGTGGACGGTGCCGACGGCTGCCAGAACGCAGCCGGCGTCGCAGCCAATGGCCGACTTGAGGGCGTCTACCACAAGCGGGAGCTGCCCAACTACGGGGTGTTCGATGAGCGCCGCTACTTCCATCCCGGCACTGGTGATCCCGTGCTGCACGACGTGGCCGGCGTCGCCATCGGCGTGTCGATCTGCGAGGACGCGTGGGTGCCGGGGGGTCCGATGAGCCAGATGGCCAGAGCGGGCGCCGAGGTGATCTTCAACCTGAACGCCTCGCCCTATCACGTGGGCAAGCTGGACCAGCGTTTGGGGGTCCTCCGCCAGCGGGTTTCGGAGACGGGGTGCCCCGTTGCTTATGCCAACTTGGTGGGGGGTCAAGACGAGCTGGTCTTCGACGGCGCCTCGCTGATGCTGGACGCCGGCGGTCGCGTCATTGCCCAGGCACCCCCCTTCCGAGAGCATCTGCTGATTGCCGAGGTAGAAGTGGCCGACCGGCCTGAACTGTCGTCCCCGCCGGCCATCCCCCAGGAGATCAACCAGGTGGATCCTGGATTGGACGAGCTCGACGAGCAGTACGAGGCCCTCGTGCTGGCCACCCGGGACTATGTACACAAGAACGGCTTCACCGATGTGGGCATCGGCGTGTCGGGGGGAATCGACTCCTCGCTGGTGGCGGCTATTGCCACCGACGCTCTGGGTGCCGACCATGTGCACGGCGTGTTGATGCCCTCTCGCTATTCCAGCGATCACTCGGTGGCCGACGCCGAGGCACTGTGCCAGAACCTGGGCATCGACCATCGGGTCATACCAGTGGAGTCCGGCCATCAGGCCTTCCTGAACATGCTGGCACCGTCGTTCGACGGGCTCGACCCCGACCTGGCCGAGGAGAACGTGCAGTCCCGCATTCGGGGGACGCTGCTCATGGCCTTGTCCAACAAGTTCGGCTGGCTCATCTTGACCACCGGGAACAAGAGCGAGAGCGCGGTGGGCTATTCCACCCTGTATGGCGACACCGCCGGGGCCTACGCCGTGATCAAAGATCTGTGGAAGCTCCAGGTGTACGCCTTCGCCCACTACCGCAACCAGCGGGCCGGTCGCGACTTGATCCCCGAGAATGTGCTGGTCAAACCGCCGTCGGCCGAGTTGCGCCCCGATCAGCGAGACGACCAGAGCCTGCCCCCCTACGACGTGCTCGATCCGCTGTTGGAGGCCTATGTGGAGGGCGACCTCACCCCCGCCGACCTGTGCGGCCAGGGCTATAACCCCGAGTTGGTGAGCCGCATCACCGGCTTGGTGGACCGTGCCGAGTACAAGCGCCGCCAGAACCCCCCCGGCGTGCGCATCACCGCCAAGGCCTTCGGCCGCGACCGCCGCTTGCCCATCACCAATCGCTACCGGGGTGGGGACTGATGGCTATCGGACTCCAAGAAACGCGAGCTAGGTGCTTTAGCCGCTACCGGGGTGGGTACTGAGGATGGACATCGAGCAGTCGGCCGACGCCTGCGGCGGTTTGGCCTGGATTTCTGAGCGGCTGTTCGAGATCGAAGGCCATCTGGCCGTTGAATCGGCCGAGAACGAGTCTCTGGACGCCCGCACCCGGGCACTTCTGGCCCGCTCCAGCCGTCGTCATGGACAGCACGCCCAGTGGTGGCGGAGCCTACTGCCTGACTCGCCGGCACTGGCCGGAGCCGATCGGATTGGCTGTCCTACGGAAGCATGGGAGCACTTGTTGGGCTACATCGAGGATGCAGCGCCGACAGGCACCGTCGCCGCGCTCTACGAGGTTGCTCTGCCCCAGTTGGACTTGGTGATCGATCATTTGGGTCAGGAGTTGTCGCCGGTATGCGACGGAGCTGCGATCCGCACCGCCCGCATGGTGGCCGCCGATTTGGCCGAGGAGCGATATGACTCCAAGGAAGTGTGGAATCCCCCCAATATCCCCTCTGGTGGAGACATCGAAGAGCTCATCATCGGCTTTGCTGGCGACTATCGCGAAAAAAGATGGCCTCCGCTGGTGACGTTTCCACGATGAAGCAGGTATCGTTATTGGCTAAGCATTGTCCGTGTCTCTGCTCGGTCAGCGTCGACCGATTCGACAGCGGCATCGGTAAGCCCACGGATCATCGAGTCCACGGATTATCGGGCCAAAGGATTTTCGGGAAGGTGTGACTGTGCCGAAAGAGCGTGTTGAGCGAGACGACGAAGATCTTGTCCGCCTCTATCTGACCGACATCGGCCAATACCCGCTGCTCACCAAAGACGACGAGGTTGAGCTAGCCCAGAAAATCGAGGAAGGCAACGAAGCGCAAGCCCTCCTTGACCAGGACAAAGAAGGCGATTCCGACAGTTCGGAACGGCTCTCGCCCGCCCGCCGCCGCATTCTGCGCCGCCAGGTCAAAGTCGGCGAGGCGGCTGAGCGACGATTCGTGCAGTCCAACCTCCGCCTGGTGGTGTCCATTGCCAAGAAGTACCAGGCGTCCGGCCTTCCTCTGCTGGATCTGATCCAGGAGGGCAACCTCGGCCTGATGCACGCGGTGGAGAAGTTTGACTGGCGCAAGGGCTTCAAGTTCTCTACCTATGCCACTTGGTGGATCCGTCAGGCCATCACCCGGGGAATCGCCAACACCGGCCGCACCATTCGCCTGCCGGTCCACGCCGGCGACACCCTGGCCCGCCTCCAGAAGGCCCGGGCCAACCTGGAGAAGAAGCTGGGCCGCCCGGCCACCCTGGCTGAGTTGGCCGTTGAGGTAGACCTCTCCGAGGAAAAGGTGACCGAGGCGCTGCGCTTCGCCGCCGAGCCGCTCTCGTTGAGCGAACCGCTTCGGGAAGACGGCGACGCCGAGTTGGGCGACGTGGTGGAGGACCGCTCCGCCGAGTCCCCCTTCGAAGTGGCCGCCACCGCGCTGTTGCCCGAAGAGATCACCCGACTGCTCGGTCCCCTTGACGAGCGTGAGCGGGAAATCCTCAAGCTCCGCTTCGGACTCGACCGCGGCGAGCCCCGCACCCTCGAAGAAGTAGGCGAGCACTTCAACCTCACCCGCGAGCGCATCCGCCAAATCGAGGCCCGGGCCATGTCCAAACTCCGCCACCCCAGCAGCGACACCGGCGCCCGCGACCTATTGGCAGTTTGATTCAACTTTTTGCTCGGTAAGATCTGTTGATGGTCGGTCGCGGCTCTACCAAAGATCAGAATTCAGAGCAGCGTCGGCGTGCCTATTTGCAATTCCGAAAGTTTCGGGGAGCTGGCGCAGGCACGCGCACAACCGACGTCCTTGAAGCACAGCGCCAGCAGGGAGCCTCTTTCGAGGGTCTCGATAAGCCTCAGAGCAACCATGCTGATTGAGCTCTAAAGCGTTGGTAGTGCTCGACGCCTGGCCGGTCGTCGAGTACTACGACGGAAATGACCCTTCCGCCAGCGAGGTGGACAGGCTGTTGTCCGGAAAGACCACCGAAGCGGTGATGTGCTCGGTGAACTTCGCTGAGGTCTATAGCGCAATGGCAAGCAATGCCCGCGATTTCACCGTGGCCATGAGATTTGTAGAGAGCCTCAAGGGAGTAGTCACCATTGACGAGCCATCCGCGGAGGTCGCGAAGCTGGCCGCATTGCTTAAGCACTGCTACCACATGAGCCTCAGCGACAGCTTTGCCGAAGCAACGGCCATCTCCCGGAGCTCTGGGTTGTGGCTCAGCAATACCCGAGCGGCCTCTGAAGGACATCCAGCTGAGTACGTGCCACTTTGGACTGGTGACAGCGAGTTGCTAAGCGACGATCGAGTCTGGGAAGTCCACGACCTGCGCAGCGTCGAGCGCAAAAGCCAGCACGAAACCGACATCGCCGCCGGGCGCAAGAAAGCAGGCCGCCGAGCAGGCACCGAAAAGGGATGGAGCATATTGACCCATCCGATTTGATCAACCCGCGTTGCGGAGGTGGACGGGAATCGAACCCGCCGGACGGGGATCGCCCGTCCCACCCGCTTTGAAGGCGGGGGAGCCCACCAGGTACTCAGACACCTCCCAGGGGAGGTCAGCCTACTGCTGCGCTCTCCGGCTCGCCTACACCGCTCATCAACAGGCCGACCTGCTCAATGGTGGCATCGGCCCGGTTAACTCGGCCCATCACCGAGCCCTCGTACATCACCACCAGCCGGTCGGACAACGCCATCACCTCGTCCAAATCCTCGCTGATCAACAAGATGGCCCGGCCCTGAGATCGCTGGAGAAGCAACTGCTCGTGGATGTACTCGGCGGCGCCGATGTCGACTCCCCGGGTGGGCTGGGCCACCAGCAGCATGTCGGCGTCTCCGCTGAATTCCCGGGCAATCACAACCTTCTGGATGTTTCCCCCTGACAGCTTGCGGGTAAGGGTCTCGGTGCTCGGCGTGCGAATGGAGTAGTCGCCCACCAACTGCTTGCTACGAGACTCGATGGAGCTGAGGCTCAATAATCCGCCCCGCGCGTACGGTGCCTGGTCGTAGTCCACCAAGACCAGGTTCTCGGCCACGGTGAAGTCGCCGATGCTGCCGTATTTCATGCGCTCCTCGGGAACGTAGGCCAACCCCATCGACCGAACCCGCTTGGGGGTGGGAGCCTTCACCGGTTTGCCGTCGATGGATATTTCGCCCGCCTCGATCTCCCGCAGTCCCACAATTGCCTCGGCCAGCTCGCGTTGCCCGTTGCCCGAGACGCCAACGATGCCCACAATCTCGCCGGCCCGCACGTCGATGTTCACATCGCGTACCGCCAGCTCGTCGCGGTCACCCCGCACCCGTAGGTTCTTCACCTCCAGTTTGGGATCGCCTGCTTCCTGCTCAGCCAGGGTGCGGGTGAACTCCACTGGGCGTCCCACCATCATCATGGCCAGCGACTCCCGGCTGGACTCCCCGGGAGTGGTGCGCCCCGATACCCGGCCATCCCGCAGCACGGTGATCTCGTCAGAGATCTCCATCACCTCGTTCAGTTTGTGAGAGATGAACACCAGCCCCCGACCGCCGGCGGTGAGCTGTCGGAGGGTGACGAACAGGTCGGTGACCTCGGGCGGGGTGAGCACGGCGGTGGGCTCGTCTAGCACCAGCAGCTTCACGTTGCGGTACAGCGCCTTGAGGATCTCGGCGCGCTGCCGCTCCCCCACCGCCATTTGCCAGATGTAGGCATCCGGATCGACGTGCAAGCCGTACTCTTCGGAGACTTCTCTAATGCGGCGCCGGATGGGCGCCAAGTTGGTCAGTCCGAGGGATTTGCCCAGCCCCAAAGCCACGTTCTCGGCCACAGTCAGGGTGTCCACCAGCATAAAGTGCTGGTGGATCATGCCGATGCCGGTGCGGATGGCCACCGAAGGCGAGTCGATGTACACCGGGGCGCCGTCGAAGGCAATCGATCCCTCGTCGGGCTGGTAGAGCCCGTAGAGGATTTTCACCAGCGTGCTCTTGCCGGCCCCGTTTTCTCCGAGAAGGGTGTGAACCTGACCCGGCAGCACCGTGAAGTCAACATCTTCGTTGGCCACGACACCGGGGAAGCGCTTGGTAATCCCGCGCATCTCCAGCATCGGCGCCGACGTCGGCGCTGCCGAGTCAGAGTTCATATTCGGCTTTTCGGTTGAGCGTTACTGCCCTGTGGAGATTGATCCGTCGGACAGACCGTCAATGGTCGCCTGGGCTGAGTCCAGCACTGCGGCTGGTATGTCCATGGCGTCGTTGAACTGGATCTCCAGCCCTCCGCCTTCGAAGGTCATGATGAAGGTCGTGCCACCCAGGGTGCCGGACTTCACCTGAGCGACCACCTCAGACAGGATGACCTCCCAGCGATAGACCTGCGAGGCCACCACGATGTCTTCGCCGAGGGCGGTCTGGTTGGCTTGGGTGCCGAACCACAAAACGCCGTTCTCTTGGGCAACACCGGTGGCGCCCACCACCATCTGGGCTGAACCAGTCAGCACGTCCGCGCCTGCGGAGATGTGCGATTGGGCGGCTTCGGCGGCCAGTGCCACGTCGGCAAACGACCCGGTGTAGACGATGTTGACCTCGACATCGGGGTTCTGGGCCGTGGCGCCGGCTGCGAACCCGTCGACGTAGAGCTTGGCGTCGCCCACCTCAATCGGGCCGATCACGCCGATCACGCCGCTTTCAGTGAGCTGTGCGGCCACTGTCCCGTTGACATAGCCGCCGAGATCGGAGCGAACCGAATAGGAGTTCACGTTGGGAAGGCCGAAGGTGTCAACCGCGGTGCCCCAAGCGAACGACACGTCGGGGAAGTCCGGGGCGATCTCCTGGAGCGGGCCGCCGTACTGGGAGCCGTGAGCGATGACCAGGTCGTAACCGTCCTCGGCATAGCCCCGGATCGCCGCACCAGCATCCTCCACGATGAAGGTGCCGTCGGTGATGGCGAACTCGCTGATGTGCCCAGCATCGAGCAGGGCGTTCACGGCATCGAACATGCTCTGGGTGAACGCCAGGTCGTTGCTCGCGCTCGGTGCCACCACCGCGACGCGGAACGGCTCAGCGGGCGCGGGCGCAGCCGCGGGCGTAATCGTGTACTCGGTGGCACTGCGGGCTTCTGCTAGCCAGGCGTCGACGGTGTCGCGGTTGGCGGCGATCCATTCGGCGGCGTGGCGGTTCACGTCTTCGGTGGTGTTCTCCCCGCCGGTGTCGTAGCGCGCATTCTGCAAGGCAATGTCGACCACGCTGATCTTCACCAGCTCAAACAGCCTCGCCGCCGACGGATTGGCTACGAGGAAGTCGTTGTTGGCTGTCACCGTGATGTCCGCGGTGATGAGGAGATTGCACGGATCATTGGTGCAGACATCGGTGCCGAGCAGCGTGCCCGCACCCGTTTCCTGGGCCAGCCACATGGCCTGGTCACCAGGGCCCAGATGGTTCGTGTAGAAGCTCGGACTCCACGTATAGGCAATGAACGGGGTCCCGTTGCCCGCACGAGCGACCGCTTCGGCGATCGTGGCGTCATAGCCGCCCACTTCAATCTGCTCCACCTTGCCGCTCCAGCCGCGATCAGCGATCACGTCGTTGATGACAATGTTGCATCCCCAGCCCTCAGGGCATCCGAAGATCTGCAGCACTCCGTCACCAGGCTCTTGATCAGCGGACTCATAGATATTGAACAGATCGTCGTCGTTCACGAGCTGCTCGAGTGTGGCGATGCCGTGCTCGTCGACCAGCGACTTGTTGGTCAAAAAGCCCTCAATGCCGCCGCGTTCCGCCTCCAAACCGACTTTCGACACATGATCGCCCACGAGAGTGCCGTCGGGCATCTCGCCCGCGACAAACGGATCGTGGTTGGGATACCAAGAGTTGGCCCAGAAGTCGAACTCGCCTTGGGCCATGGAGAGATACGCATTGGACGGAGCCAGCTCAAGATCGGCAGGCTCGCTCACCTCAAAGCCCAACTCCTCAAGCAGCTGAGCATAGATCGCCGCCTGCATATAGCCAGTGCTCCAGTTCGCCCGAGCCATGGTGACACTGACACCCTCACCAGGCATCATGTCCATATCATCCGC